>NZ_JSWF01000001.1 GCF_000797445.1 Lacinutrix jangbogonensis
TTCTGCACTAACAATGGTTGGTGTTTGGTGGGGGATTTTACTACTTATAGGGCTTTTAGGTTCAGCAAAAGGTTTAGAGAACTCATTCAATCGTTTGTTTGGTAGTTTTGCTACTAATAGCGTTTTTGTTTGGGCTCAAAGTACTAGTAAACCTTTTAAAGGTTTTCAAGAAGGAAGATTTGTTCAACTTAAAATAAGTGATGCTAAAAAAATAGAAGAAAACGTTGATGGTATCGAATTTGTGGTGCCAAGAAATCGAAATCAAGCTTTGGTTATTCATGATTTTTTATCTGGAAGCTTTCGAGTTGGTGGTGATTATCCATTATTGGATAAAGTGCAGAAAAAGAAAATGATGTACGGTCGTTTTATTAACCAAACGGATATAGATGAGAAAAGAAAAGTAGTTGTTATTTCTGAAGAAATATATAAACAACTCTTTGAAAAAGATGAGGAGATGATAGACGAATACATACAGCTTAATGGAATGAATTTTAAAGTTGTTGGTATGTTTGAAACAGCTGGTGCGAACATGGGCCCAACAGACGATATGCATATTCCGTTCTCTACCTTTCAGCAAATATACAATATGGGTGAAAATATTGGTTTTATGATGATTACCGGTAAACCAGAGTCTGATATTGTTCAAATTGAAGCAGATGCAAAACTAATTTTAAGGAATTTGAACAAAGTCCACCCTGAAGATAATCGTGCTTTTGGCAGTTTTAACTTAGGAAAAGAGTTTGCCAAGTTTACAAGTTTTTTATCAGGCATGCAATTTCTAACATGGTTTGTAGGTATCGCAACTTTAATTGCAGGTGTATTTGCAATTGGAAATATTTTATTAATTACAGTAAAAGAAAGAACAAAAGAGATTGGAGTGCGCCGTGCTTTAGGTGCAACACCTTTCGAAATAAAAAGGCAAATTGTAGTTGAGGCAGTATTTATTACAATTTTAGCAGGCTTGTTTGGAATTATAAGTGGCGGTTGGATATTAATTGCTTTAGATAGTGCCTTTGGAGGAGGGGGAGAGGCCGTTTTAGTCAAGGTGTGGTCGGCGTCTCTCAAGG
>NZ_JSWF01000002.1 GCF_000797445.1 Lacinutrix jangbogonensis
TTTGGTCATATTTAGATTTGGCTTAATATCTGGATTGTAAATGGCTCTGTTTTTAAATCCTCCATAATTAAAAGCTCGCGCAATACCAATAGCCCCAATGGCATCTAGCCTATCTGCATCTTGGACAACTTGTAATTCTAAAGAGTTAAAAGCGTTTGTTTTTCCAATATTAGAACTAAAAGATATGTTTTTAATAATGGCTATTACATGGGCAATTACAGAAGAATCAACATCTTCGTTTTCAAGAAACGCTCTGGCCTTTCTTGGTCCAACAGTATCATCTCCATCGTGAAATTTACTATCTGCAATATCATGGAGCAAAGCACCTAAGGCAACTATTTCTGTATTTACAGCTTCACCTTTAGATAGAAGTAGGCAGTTATTGTAAACACGTTCAATATGAAACCAATCGTGTCCACCTTCAGCATCAGCAAGTTCTTTTTTACAAATATTTTGGTAGCTTCTATTAAAGTATGGTTTAACATACTATAATTTTGCAGGTTCAACCCATTTAAATTGATAAGAATTTTCTGGAATCTTCATTCTGTCTGCTATACGTAACATTCTTGATGGTAATTTCATTAAGTAATCACGAGCTTTTTCAGCTTCATCTGTTAGGCCTGTGATTTTATCTATTTCCCAACGTTTAGTTAGTTTCTCAAGAATATCTATATAATCTAAAGAAGTATATACACCAATACGTTGTGCAGTATTAGAAAACTCTTCGAAAACAGAACCAATTTGACCTCCAGATTCTCTTAAAAAATGAGCCGGCATTGTAATTTTTGTTTCATCATATAATGAAACGCTAACATCATCTGGCTTGGATCTACAGCAAAAATACGCTCTACAAATTCGCTATATGCATGATGGTGTCTCATTTCGTCCCCAGCAATAATTTTACACATTTTAGACAATTGTTTATTGCCTTTTGTTTTGCAAGCTTAGCAACACGATTAGTCGTGGTGTGGTCGGCGTCTCTCAAGGGCACACAGGGGGGGGGAT
>NZ_JSWF01000003.1 GCF_000797445.1 Lacinutrix jangbogonensis
TTAGTTGCGTATTTAGAACACTAATTTACTAAATAAAACACGAACTAAGAAAGTCTGTTTGGACTTTCGTAAGTAATCAATAACCAAGCAATTAATTTTATACTTTGTTGTGGGCAGGTTTTGAATATAATTTACAGACCATTATAAAAAAGGACTGTCCTTTGTCTAGAAACCGAATTTTTTATTCTTAGAAATTCAAGAACCAAAAAAATAAAGCGCTTAGATTTGATTTTACGGAAACTGGCGGATTAGAAATTTCCTTTGTTAAAAAACAAAAATTTAATTACTGATCTAGAAAAAAAGAAACCGACTAAAAAAATATTTATAAAGTTGCTCAACCGCTAGGGTACGACCTTAATAAATAAACCAAAACCTTAGCTAAAATTTTTGTTTTTGTGCGCCAAAAAAAATTGGGTTTTTATACCAGACTTTGGCGGAAATTAAATTTTAAACCCCTTAAATCAAGCTTAAATATTTTAATTGAGTACTTGCCCACAACGTGATGTGTATGGTTAGTTGCGTGATTAAGCAACTAAATTAGTAAACAAATACGGACTAGAGAAAATTCCAGCGGAATTTTCCAGATAAGCACTAGCCAAAGCAATTAATTATACACCGTGTTGTGGTGTCGTTTTTTATTTACTTTTAATAGTCAAATTTATAAGAATTAGTTATTTTTCCTTTTGTCCAATTTTTAAATTCAACGTTCACAATTACTTCTTGAGTTCCGTGAATTTTTTCTTTAAAATCAAAGCTTTCACAATATGAAACTCCGTATTTATTTAGGACTTCATCAATTTTATTTTTTTCCAGTTCCGCTTTTTTATTTTCTCTTCTATATTTATTCAACTTAGAGTAAGCAGTTTCCAGAAATGAAAATCCAGCTACAATTATTCCAATTTTCACGTACCATAGGAACAAGCTATGTATATTCCAGTCAGAAAAAAAGTATCCAAGAAGTATTAATAGAAAACCAATAATTATTGTGCCGTAGAAAGTCAAATGTGCGGACTTTTGGTTTCTACGCATTATTTCCAATTCGAGATTAGCAATTTCTAACTTTTCTTGAAATTTTTTATCAAGAGTGATTTTGGAACAAGTGTTATTAAAGTTAGGTTTTTTATTAGTCAACTTACAGGTGATTCCTTTTTCTAGACTAGTCATTTTATTTTCGCATAAATCACAATGTCTTGCTAGATTCATTAAAGTTTTAGGTCCAGTTTTAAGTTTAAGTCTCTCGTTTTCAATGAAGTTTTTTTGGGTCAAATGCACCATCAACGTGTTGTATAAGATTAGTTGCGTA
>NZ_JSWF01000004.1 GCF_000797445.1 Lacinutrix jangbogonensis
ATCGAAAAGACCAGTAGTACTATTTAGAGTAGGGAACCATGTACCACCTAGATTAGGAGAACCGCCTAAATTATTAAATAGGTCATAGATATTAGTATCGTCTTCACAAATGTCCAGACTACCATCGCTACCAGCAACAGGAGGAATACTAAAGGAGACTATTACCGAGGCCGAGGCATCATTACAAATAGGATCAGAAGTAACAACCGTATAGGTATAAGTTCCCGGTGAGTCAACATTAGGATCAAAAAGACCAGTAGTACTATTAAGAGCAGGTAGCCATGTGCCACCAGCATCAGGAGAACTACCTAAATTGTTAAATAAATCATACGAATTGGTGTCATCTTCACAAATGTCTAGACTACCATCGCTACCAGCAACAGGAGGAATATTAAAAGAGACTATTACCGAAGCCGAAGCGTCACTACAAGCAGGATTAGAAGCAGCAACAGTATAGGTATAAGTTCCTGGTGTATCAATAGTAGGATCGAAAAGACCAGTAGTACTATTTAGAGTAGGGAACCATGTACCACCTAGATTAGGAGAACCGCCTAAATTATTAAATAGGTCATAGATATTAGTATCGTCTTCGCAAATGTCCAGACTACCATCGCTACCAGCAACAGGAGGAATACTAAAAGATACTGTTACCGAAGCCAAAGCATCACTACAAACAGGACTAGAAGAGGTGACCGTATAGGTATAAATTCCCGGTGTATCAATAGTAGGATCAAAAAGACCAGTAGTACTATTTAGAGTAGGCAACCATGTGCCACCAGCATCAGGAGAACCACCTAAATTGTTAAATAAATCATACGAATTGGTGTCATCTTCACAAATGTCTAGACTGCCATCGCTACCAGCAACAGGAGGAATATTAAAAGAGAATATTACCGAAGCCGAAGCGTTACTACAAGCAGGATTAGAAGTAGCAACAGTATAAGTATAAGTTCCTGGTGTATCAATAGTAGGATCGAAAAGACCAGTAGTACTATTTAGAGTAGGGAACCATGTACCACCTAGATTAGGAGAACCGTCTAAATTATTAAATAGGTCATA
>NZ_JSWF01000005.1 GCF_000797445.1 Lacinutrix jangbogonensis
AACAAATAGGGGTTCCGCGCACATTTCCCCGAAAAGTGCCACCTGACGTCTAAGAAACCATTATTATCATGACATTAACCTATAAAAATAGGCGTATCACGAGGCCCTTTCGTCTCGCGCGTTTCGGTGATGACGGTGAAAACCTCTGACACATGCAGCTCCCGGAGACGGTCACAGCTTGTCTGTAAGCGGATGCCGGGAGCAGACAAGCCCGTCAGGGCGCGTCAGCGGGTGTTGGCGGGTGTCGGGGCTGGCTTAACTATGCGGCATCAGAGCAGATTGTACTGAGAGTGCACCATATGCGGTGTGAAATACCGCACAGATGCGTAAGGAGAAAATACCGCATCAGGCGCCATTCGCCATTCAGGCTGCGCAACTGTTGGGAAGGGCGATCGGTGCGGGCCTCTTCGCTATTACGCCAGCTGGCGAAAGGGGGATGTGCTGCAAGGCGATTAAGTTGGGTAACGCCAGGGTTTTCCCAGTCACGACGTTGTAAAACGACGGCCAGTGAATTCGAGCTCGGTACCCGGGGATCCTCTAGAGTCGACCTGCAGGCATGCAAGCTTGGCGTAATCATGGTCATAGCTGTTTCCTGTGTGAAATTGTTATCCGCTCACAATTCCACACAACATACGAGCCGGAAGCATAAAGTGTAAAGCCTGGGGTGCCTAATGAGTGAGCTAACTCACATTAATTGCGTTGCGCTCACTGCCCGCTTTCCAGTCGGGAAACCTGTCGTGCCAGCTGCATTAATGAATCGGCCAACGCGCGGGGAGAGGCGGTTTGCGTATTGGGCGCTCTTCCGCTTCCTCGCTCACTGACTCGCTGCGCTCGGTCGTTCGGCTGCGGCGAGCGGTATCAGCTCACTCAAAGGCGGTAATACGGTTATCCACAGAATCAGGGGATAACGCAGGAAAGAACATGTGAGCAAAAGGCCAGCAAAAGGCCAGGAACCGTAAAAAGGCCGCGTTGCTGGCGTTTTTCCATAGGCTCCGCCCCCCTGACGAGCATCACAAAAATCGACGCTCAAGTCAGAGGTGGCGAAACCCGACAGGACTATAAAGATACCAGGCGTTTCCCCCTGAAAGCTCCCTCGTGCGCTCTCCTGTTCCGACCCTGCCGCTTACCGGATACCTGTCCGCCTTTCTCCCTTCGGGAAGCGTGGCGCTTTCTCATAGCTCACGCTGTAGGTATCTCAGTTCGGTGTAGGTCGTTCGCTCCAAGCTGGGCTGTGTGCACGAACCCCCCGTTCAGCCCGACCGCTGCGCCTTATCCGGTAACTATCGTCTTGAGTCCAACCCGGTAAGACACGACTTATCGCCACTGGCAGCAGCCACTGGTAACAGGATTAGCAGAGCGAGGTATGTAGGCGGTGCTACAGAGTTCTTGAAGTGGTGGCCTAACTACGGCTACACTAGAAGAACAGTATTTGGTATCTGCGCTCTGCTGAAGCCAGTTACCTTCGGAAAAAGAGTTGGTAGCTCTTGATCCGGCAAACAAACCACCGCTGGTAGCGGTGGTTTTTTGTTTGCAAGCAGCAGATTACGCGCAGAAAAAAGGATCTCAAGAAGATCCTTTGATCTTTTCTACGGGGTCTGACGCTCAGTGGAACGAAAACTCAC
>NZ_JSWF01000006.1 GCF_000797445.1 Lacinutrix jangbogonensis
CGGGGGTTTGGCACCTCGATGTCGGCTCGTCACATCCTGGGGCTGGAGAAGGTCCCAAGGGTTGGGCTGTTCGCCCATTAAAGTGGCACGCGAGCTGGGTTCAGAACGTCGTGAGACAGTTCGGTCTCTATCTACAGTGGGCGTTAGAAATTTGAGTGGATCTGACTCTAGTACGAGAGGACCGAGTTGGACTAACCTCTGGTGTATCTGTTGTTCCGCCAGGAGCATTGCAGAGTAGCTACGTTGGGAAGGGATAAGCGCTGAAAGCATATAAGCGCGAAACCCACCACAAGATGAGATTTCTTTAAAGGGTCGTGGGAGATTACCACGTTGATAGGTCATAGGTGTAAAGGCAGTAATGTCATAGCCGAGTGATACTAATAACCCATAGGCTTATTGTACGCCTGTTTTTTTATAAAGTACAACAGATATTATTCTATTTTCATGTAATTGACACCTAGTGTCCTTTTTTCAATATGTTATTTTATACGGTTAAGTATATTAAAATATACACACACCGAAAGATTTAAGGTGATTATAGCGATAGGGCTCACCTCTTACCATTCCGAACAGAGAAGTTAAGCCTATTTGCGCCGATGGTACTACACTTGTGGGAGAGTAGGTCGTCGCCTTTTTTAGAGAATCCTAAACATTAATTTGTTTAGGATTTTTTTTGTTATAAACTTTTGTAAATATGGTCTTGTGAGAGCATTGTTAAGTATGGTCTAGTTTTTTTTTTAATATTAATTTTTATTTAAAATAGGTTTTGGGATAACAAAAAAGGTTGTATGTTTGCAATCCGAAAAAATAGCAATATTTTTTCATAACGTTCTAAGTAAAAATATTGATTAGAGAGCTTCGAAAAAAATAATTTAAAATTATTTCAAAAAGCATTGTGGTGTTAAAAATAAGTTTTATATTTGCACCCGCTAAGAGATAAATATCTTAGAAAAAAAGAATAAAAGTTCATAAACATATTGAATTGACAGCGTAAGATTATTACTGGAAACGGTAAGAATCAAACAAGAGAATAAACCATTTAGAGTACTTGAAAATTTCTTTGGTTGTTAAGCAAATTAGTCGAAAGACTTTAAAATTTAACGATGAAGAGTTTGATCCTGGCTCAGGATGAACGCTAGCGGCAGGCTTAACACATGCAAGTCGAGGGGTAACAGGGAGCTTGCTCCGCTGACGACCGGCGCACGGGTGCGTAACGCGTATAGAATCTACCTTGTACTAAGGGATAGCCTTTGGAAACGAAGATTAATACCTTATAGTATTATTGATTGGCATCAATTAATAATTAAAGATTACGGTACAAGATGACTATGCGTTCTATTAGCTAGATGGTGTGGTAACGGCACACCATGGCAACGATAGATAAGGGCCCTGAGAGGGGGATCCCCACCACTGGTACTGAGACACGGACCAGACTCCTACGGGAGGCAGCAGTGAGGAATATTGGACAATGGAGGCAACTCTGATCCAGCCATGCCGCGTGCAGGAAGACGGCCCTATGGGTTGTAAACTGCTTTTATACAGGAAGAAACACTCTCTCGAGTAGAGAGCTTGACGGTACTGTAAGAATAAGGACCGGCT
>NZ_JSWF01000007.1 GCF_000797445.1 Lacinutrix jangbogonensis
GACACTTATTGCATGTCCTGACCGGTGAAACATTAAAAACTAATGGGAAATTGGGTACAACAAAAAGAAGTGTAATCGAGTAAACAATATAAAACCAAAATTGATAAATTATGTCCAGTAAAAAACGATTGCACCAAAGCCAAATATCAAGAATCATTGAACGACACGAGTTTGCAGAGGCGCTCGATATAAACAAAAATAACATTAGCAAAAATCCAGAAATATACGCACAAAGACAAGCCATAGTAGAGCATCCTTTTGGCACTATGAAAAGGCAATGGGGATTTGACCACATTATGACCAAAAAAACCAAAGAAAGAGCCTCTGCGGACGTTGGCTTTATTTTCATTGCATACAATCTAAAAAGAATTATGAATAGTATTGGTATTGATCGATTGATCAAACATATCATCTTATTTTGGCTAGAAATAGGTGTAAAAAAACGCCTAAATAAGCTTTTAAAGTCTTTTGAACACTTAAAAAAGTTAACTGTATATTTTATTGAAAATGCATCCCCTAAAAGTACAACCAAACAAATAGCTTATTTTCGAATAAATTTATAAAATTATTGGCGGTTTTTAGACGAACTGACGTTGGCAACAATATTAGGAAAAATTTGCGTTTGATTCATATTTGGTGTAAATTTACATCAAAACAAGATGTTATGGCAAGGCAAAGTATATCCTTTACAAAACCCAATGATGAATGGCTTAAAAATCAAGTTGACAACAAAGAATATTCAAGCAAAAGTGAATTAGTCAACGATTTAATTAGACAAGCAAGAAGTCAACAAGTTCAAATTGATTGGATTAGGACCAAACTCGAAAGAGCTGAAAATAGTGGGTTTACTTCTGATAGTAAAGCACAAATTCTAAAGCAATCAAAGAACTTACTCAATGGCTGAATTTAAAATAAGTAATACTGCGAAAGAGGACTTGATAAGAATTCATCATTACGGAGTTAGAAAATTCGGAATAACTCAAGCGGATAAATACTATGACTCTTTTTTTGAATATTTTGACATAATTGTACAAAGACCGTTTTCATTTGAATCGGTTGATTTTATAAAGAAAGGATATCGACGTTGTGTTTGCGGATCTGACAGTATTTTCTACAAAGTAAACGAAGATGTTGTTGAAATAATGACAATAATTGGAAGACAAGATTTGAATAACATTCTTTAAAGATACAGTTGCCAACAACGTGTATAACCCATTGTTTGCTTTGTGTGTACTCGGAAAATCCTGCGGATTTTCCTCTGGCTCGTTTCTTTTTGCTAATTTAGTCCTTAACCAAAACAACGTGCCATACACGAGCACGTTGTGCTTCATTATGACAAACCGCTAACCAATGATAAAATTCTTTAGAAAAATAAGACAAAACTTGCTGATGG
>NZ_JSWF01000008.1 GCF_000797445.1 Lacinutrix jangbogonensis
GGTTTATTTATTAAGGTCGTTCCCTAGCGGTTGAGCAACTTTATAAATATTTTTTTAGTCGGTTTCTTTTTCCCTAGATCAGTAATTAAATTTTTGTTTTTTAACAAAGGAAATTTCTAATCCGCCAGTTTCCGTAAAATCAAATCTGAGCGCTTTATTTTTTTGGTTCTTGAATTTCTAAGAATAAAAAATTCGGTTTATAGACAAAGGACAGTCCTTTTTTATAATGGTCTGTAAAATATATTCAAAACCTGCCCACAACAAAGTATAAAATTAATTGCTTGGTTATTGATTACTTACAAAAGTCCAAACAGACTTTCCTGGTTCGTGTTTTATTTAGTAAATTAGTGTTCTAAATACGCAACTAATCTTATACAACACGTTGTGGTGCATTTACCAAAAACTCATTGAAAACGAGAGACTAACTTAAAACTGGACCAAAACTTTAATGAATCTAGCAAGACATTGTGATTTATGCGAAAATAAAATGACTAGTCTAGAAAAAGGAATCACCTGTAAGTTGACTAATAAAAAACCTAACTTTAATAACACTTGTTCCAAAATCACTCTTGATAAAAAATTTCAAGAAAAGTTAGAAATTGCTAATCTCGAATTGGAAATAATGCGTAGAAACCAAAAGTCCGCACATTTGACTTTCTACGGCACAATAATTATTGGTTTTCTATTAATACTTCTTGGATACTTTTTTTCTGACTGGAATATACATAGCTTGTTCCTATGGTACGTGAAAATTGGAATAATTGTAGCTGGATTTTCATTTCTGGAAACTGCTTACTCTAAGTTGAATAAATATAGAAGAGAAAATAAAAAGCGGAACTGGAAAAAAATAAAATTGATGAAGTCCTAAATAAATACGGAGTTTCATATTGTGAAAGCTTTGATTTTAAAGAAAAAATTCACGGAACTCAAGAAGTAATTGTGAACGTTGAATTTAAAAATTGGACAAAAGGAAAAATAACTAATTCTTATAAATTTGACTATTAAAAGTAAATAAAAAACGACACCACAACACGGTGTATAATTAATTGCTTTGGCTAGTGCTTATCTGGAAAATTCCGCTGGAATTTTCTCTAGAGTCGTGG
>NZ_JSWF01000009.1 GCF_000797445.1 Lacinutrix jangbogonensis
AGTCTGGTATAAAAACCCAATTTTTTTTGGCGCACAAAAACAAAAATTTTAGCTAAGGTTTTGGTTTATTTATTAAGGTCGTACCCTAGCGGTTGAGCAACTTTATAAATATTTTTTTAGTCGGTTTCTTTTTTTCTAGATCAGTAATTAAATTTTTGTTTTTTAACAAAGGAAATTTCTAATCCGCCAGTTTCCGTAAAATCAAATCTAAGCGCTTTATTTTTTTGGTTCTTGAATTTCTAAGAATAAAAAATTCGGTTTCTAGACAAAGGACAGTCCTTTTTTATAATGGTCTGTAAATTATATTCAAAACCTGCCCACAACAAAGTATAAAATTAATTGCTTGGTTATTGATTACTTACGAAAGTCCAAACAGACTTTCTTAGTTCGTGTTTTATTTAGTAAATTAGTGTTCTAAATACGCAACTAATCTTATACAACACGTTGTGGTGCATTTACCAAAAACTCATTGAAAACGAGAGACTAACTTAAAACTGGACCAAAACTTTAATGAATCTAGCAAGACATTGTGATTTATGCGAAAATAAAATGACTAGTCTAGAAAAAGGAATCACCTGTAAGTTGACTAATAAAAAACCTAACTTTAATAACACTTGTTCCAAAATCACTCTTGATAAAAAATTTCAAGAAAAGTTAGAAATTGCTAATCTCGAATTGGAAATAATGCGTAGAAACCAAAAGTCCGCACATTTGACTTTCTACGGCACAATAATTATTGGTTTTCTATTAATACTTCTTGGATACTTTTTTCTGACTGGAATATACATAGCTTGTTCCTATGGTACGTGAAAATTGGAATAATTGTAGCTGGATTTTCATTTCTGGAAACTGCTTACTCTAAGTTGAATAAATATAGAAGAGAAAATAAAAAAGCGGAACTGGAAAAAATAAATTGATGAAGTCCTAAATAAATACGGAGTTTCAATATTGTGAAAGCTTTGATTTTAAAGAAAAATTCACGGAACTCAGAAGTAATTGTGAACGTTGAATTTAAAAAT
>NZ_JSWF01000010.1 GCF_000797445.1 Lacinutrix jangbogonensis
TTTATATGTTGTCATATGCGATGTAATAGACAAAATGGTTGCTGATAATCTTGTTAGCCCTAATATTGATTAGGTCTTTAGTAAATCAAAGGCTTTGAATAAAAAAAATGTGTTTATTGTAAGAGTTCCCTAACCAAAAAATATGGGATTAGAAATGAAAAACAACGCTACAAATGTTTATCCTGCGGCACGTTTTTTACAGGAGGAAAACAAGTCATTCCTGCTATCATTTGGGAAGACTATACTAAAGGAAAACAGACTTACCAGCAACTTGCTAGAAAGCACGGATGTTCTAAGAGAACTATCCAGCGAAAAATGGATTTATACAAGGTTACAATTCCAGAGCGCATTCCGAGGAAAATTGTAGTTTTAATGGATACAACCTATTGGGGTAGAAGCTTTGGTTTGATGTTATTTAAGGACGCTTACACCAAAGAAAATCTAATTTGGTATTATGTCCGTTCAGAAACTAATACACTTTACTTAGAAGGTGTTAATCACCTCATATCAAGAGGCTATATTATAGTTGCAATTGTCTGTGATGGAAGAAAGGGACTTATAGGATTGTTTAAGAATTTACCTGTACAGCTTTGTCAGTTTCATCAGGTTGCAACCATACGACCATACATAACTAAAAACCCTAAGATGCCTGCTTCGATTGAGCTTAAATCACTTGTAAGCTTGTTAAAACAGACAGATAAAGAATCTTTTGCTGGAGGCTTAGGATTATGGTTTACAAAATGGGAATGCTTCCTAAATGAGCGCACTACAAACCTCGAAACAGGAAAAAGTTACTATACTCATAAACGACTCAGAAGTGCTTATAGAAGTCTAAACACAAATATAAAATGGCTCTTTACTTGGTATGATAATTTCGATCAAAATACACCTAATACAACAAATATGATTGATGGTCATTTTTCAGATTTAAAAAACAAATTGAGGAATCATAATGGCTTGACTAAAAACAGGAAAATCAAATTTATAAATGAATTTTTAAAAGGATAATACACTTTAAAACGA
>NZ_JSWF01000011.1 GCF_000797445.1 Lacinutrix jangbogonensis
ATTTTCTACCATGGAAGTCATAGCGTGCTTATCGTTATTATTGGTGAGATCGTAATCAATAGGGATTTTATGTTTATGGTCTACAGTAGATTGTACATTATAACAAACTTCGGTAACAACTCCTCTAATAACAAGCTGTCTAGCTTCTGGGTCTGAGCTAGAGAATTGTTTTTCACCTGTTTGTTTTAATTGTTTTTCAATAGCTTGATACTGTTTCTTGTGTTTGTTTTGTTTGGCAATTTTTGTTTCAATCACTTTTTTCTTATCACCATCAGCAGTTTCTAATGCATTACAATATTGAGCAAGCTTCGTTTCTATGTAGGCAATATGTCTATCAATTTTCTTTTGGTTGTAATTGTTTTTCTTGGAGTTTTGTGCTCTAAGTTTGGTTCCATCACCCGCAAGTAAAACACCTCCAATAAGGTCTAGGTTCTTAGCAATATTTACAGTGGCTCTAAACACTTTTTTAATGGATTTTGGATTGTCCCTTCTAAAATTAGAGATGGTATTATGGTCTGGAACAAGTCCTTTTATAAGCCACATCAATTCCACATTTCTAATACATTCCTTTTCTAATGCTCGAGAAGATCTTATTTTATTAAGATAGCCGTAGATGTAAAGTTTTAATAAATCTTTTGGATGAAATGGCGGGCGACCATTTTTATTAAACCGAATATCTTTAAACCCCAAAGCAACAACATCTTGTGAATTTACAAAGGCATCAATAAAGCGTACAGGATTATTTTCTGCTATTAATTGTTCTATTGTTTCGGGAATTAAAACGGCTTGTTTTCTGTTAAAACCTTGAATGTAGCTCATAACTAAAGATACAAATTATCAATGTTTTATACCAATATTTAAGTGCTCAGTTTTTAGACAGTCTGACGTTGTGGGCAAGTACTCAATTAAAATATTTAAGCTTGATTTAAGGGGTTTAAAATTTAATTTCCGCCAAAGTCTGGTATAAAAACCCAATTTTTTTTGGCGCACAAAAACAAAAATTTTAGCTAAGGTTTTTGTTTATTTATTAAGGTCGTTCCCTAGCGGTTGAGCAACTTTATAAATATTTTTTTAGTCAGTTTCTTTTTCCCTAGATCAGTAATTAAATTTTTGTTTTTTAACAAAGGAAATTTCTAATCCGCCAGTTTCCGTAAAATCAAATCTGAGCGCTTTATTTTTTTGGTTGTTGAATTTCTAAGAATAAAAAATTCGGTTTATAGACAAAGGACAGTCCTTTTTTATAATGGTCTGTAAAATATATTCAAAACCTGCCCACAACAAAGTATAAAATTAATTGCTTGGTTATTGATTACTTACGAAAGTCCAAACAGACTTTCTTGGTTAGTGGTTTATTTAGTAAATTAGTGGTCTAAATACGCAACTAATCTTATACAACACGTTGGCAACAAGCTAAATAAAACGACAATGAAGAACTTCAATCTTTTCGGGAAAACCAAAAGGCAGAGCTCAAATTCTGAATCTGAAAAATCGGAATTTGAAAAAATTAAGGTTTTTAAAAGCTTGCCAAAAGAACAATGGAAACCAGCTTACAACGAGCTGAATATAATAATTGGTGCTAACCTCAAAGAATACGGATTTAAAAAGAAAGGCAGAAAACATTATCGACTGACAAATGACTTGTTGGAAATTATAGACATTGATAATCGTGGAAGTTGGTCCGGAGCGAGAGATGATATTGAAATCCGAATTGGATTAGTTCCATACTGTTGGCAAGGTTTGACAACAGAACATTA
>NZ_JSWF01000012.1 GCF_000797445.1 Lacinutrix jangbogonensis
TCGACTTAGTTGTTAATTCACTTCCAGTATTAGTCATCCCAACACCATTAGAAGTTTGTGATGATGGCACACCAGACGGCATGACACTCATTGATTTAACCCTGAAAAACAACGAGATTTCAGGTGGTAATCCAGCATATTCGGTAACCTATTATATTGACCAAGCAAATGCTGACGCAGAAACCAATGCACTTCCAAATCTATATACCAATACAACAGCAGATATGCAAACCATATTTGTGCGCGTCGAAGACGTTACTACCGGCTGTTTTGACACTACAACTTTAGACTTGTTAGTGGAGCAAGCACCAATAGCGTTTACACCAACGCCCTTAGTAGATTGCGATCCAGACAGTGATGGTTTTGGAGTCTTTACACTCTCAGATACAACATTAGAAATCACAGGAGGCGCAGCAGGACTTACCGTAACCTACCATGAAACTATGGCAGATGCAGGCAATAATGTTAATGCATTAACTAGTCCATACAATAATATTGTAGTCGATACACAAACCATTTACGTAAGAGTAGAGAGTTCAACCATTGCAACCGACTGCGCTACTTTTGTAGCATTAGTTCTTACTGTAAATCCAACACCACAAATTACAACAGCTGCTAATTTAACACCCTTAGAAGTTTGTGATAATGATGCCGATGGCTTTGCTGTTTTCAATTTATCAACTAAAGAACCAGAGATTCTAAACTTATTAGACACAGATACGTCTAACGATTTAGACCCATTATTATACACCATTACGTATTATGAGAATATGGCTAATGCTGAAGCACCAAACAACCCTATCACTACTCCAAATGCATATGTAAACACAACTATGGACCTACAAACCATTTGGGTGCGTGTAGAAGATAATAGTACAGGTTGTTATAAAACAGTAGCCTTAGAATTAATAGTAAACCCATTACCAGTACTAGTACAACCAACACCATTAGTGCTTTGTGATGTTACTAATCCTGGCGATGAGGTAGAAGCCTTTACTTTAGAAGATGCCAATGCACAAATACTAAACGGTCAAACAGGTATTAGTTTAACCTATTTTAGTACACAATTAGGTGCAGATACTAATGACACTGCAGTACAAATAGCAAGTCCGTACACCAATACAGTAAACTCACAAACGGTTTATGTAAGGGCATCAAACAATACTACAGGCTGCGTAAGTACGATCACCTTAGATTTAAGAGTCAATCCATTACCATCACCAGCGATACCAGCACCATTACAAGCCTGTGATGATGATAATGATGGATTCTATGATCTATTCGATCTAGACAGCCAATCGGTAATTATAGAAAACGGAGAACCAAATGTTACAACTGCTTATTACGAAACAGCAGCAGATGCGATGAGTATGACCAATCCACTAGTAAGTCCATACTCCAATATTGTAGCAAACCTACAAATCATACACGTATTAGTAACCAACGATCTTACAAGTTGCTTTACTATTGTTACTATGGATTTAGAAGTATTACCATCACCAGTAGTACCAATAGCTATTGAAGACTATGTTGTTTGTGATGATGATGCCGATGGTTTTAACCAATTCGATTTCGATGCTGTTATTACACCACAAATTTTATCAGGCGGACAAACAGCAGCAGACTTTACTTTAAGCTATCACTTAACGCAAGCACAAGCAGACGCTGGTACTAATCCAATAGTAAACACTTCAAACTATACTAATGCAAGTAATCCACAAATCATTTACATTCGTTTAGTAAGCAATACTAATGGCTGTGTAACCACAACAGGTACATTCGAGATAAGAGTAGAATTTCCACCAGTACTTGATCCTGCATACGATAATGAATTAACGCAATGTGACGATTTAGATGCTGATTATATGGAAGCCAATAATGGCACAACAAGTTTCGATTTAACGGTAGAAGACCTTGAGATTACAGGTCCATTGAATGTGAGTTGGATTGTTACGTATTATGAAATCCTAGCAGATGCACAAGCAGATACTAATGCTATTCCAGACCCAACAGCCTATACAAATACTATGGCAGGTCCGCAAACATTATATGTACGTGTAACCGATAACGACACCAGCTGCTTTAGCTTTACAACGGTTACTATTAGAGTGATCCCAAATCCATCACCAAGTCCAAATCCAGTAGATTTAGAACTGTGTGACGATATAAATGTTGTAGGTCCAAATGATTTGTTAGAAGTTTTTGATTTAACAGAAAACGAAGCTTTTATTCTCAATAACGAAGTTGGTGTAACCGCAAGTTACTATATCACACAAGACGATGCTATAATGGCTAACAATGAAATAGTAGATCCAAGCATGCATACCAATGAAGATCCTGCAAATCCAGGCGTAGCCATAACACCACAAACTATTTATGTACGTCTTACCAATGGTACAGACCCAACAGGATTAGGTGGTACAGGTTGTTACAGTTTGGTAAGTTTCGATGTGATTGTAAATCCATTACCAGTAGTGACTCCAGTAAACGATTATGTGATTTGTGAACTCAATACAGATGCTATTGCAGACTTCGATTTAACAAGCATGACAGCTGCGATATTAAACGGACAAGACGCAACAGTCTTCACTGTAACTTATCATGAAACGCAAGCAGAAGCAGACACTGCAATGAACGACTTAACGGTAAGTGGAGATTATACTAACACCAGTGATCCTCAAACTATTTATGTAAACATCACCAACACAATAACAGGATGTGATACAGCGGTACTAACCTTCGACTTACGAGTAGATGAAGCAGCACAAGCAAATTCAGATGGTGTAGCAATACTCTACCAAGCATGTGATGATACTATGGCGTTTGATAATGATACTACGAATGATACTGTAGCATTCGACCTTACAACACAAAATGATTTTGTGCTAGATGGTCAAGATGCAGCAAACTATACAGTGACGTATTACGACAATCAAGCAGACGCAGACGCAGCAACGAATCCGCTACCATTTACCTATACAAATACCGTAAATCCACAAGTAATAATAGCAAGAGTGGATAATGATATTATAGGAGTAGGACCATTGGCAATAGATTTAGTCGCTTTAGGTACAACAGGAATAGATTTTGATAACGATGGCGATATAGATACTATAGATACAGATGCAGATGGTATTTTTGATCTTATTGATACTACGGGAGATGGCGCCTCAAATGGAACAGATACCACAGGAGATGGCTTGATTGACCAAGTCGATATCGATGGTGATGGCATAGCAGATTATGTAGATCTTAATGGTGATAACGTAATAGACAATGAACAAGACAGTTCTACCTGTTATGAAACAGCAGAGATCACCCTACAAGTCAATCCAATGCCATCCTTTACTTTAGAGGCTGAGTATTTATTATGTATCAATACTAATGGTACAGAAATTATAAATTCGCCAGTAATAGACACAGGCTTAGATGCTACATTATATACTTTTGTATGGTCATTAGAAGGCACAGTATTACCAGGTGAAACAGGTTCAAGTATAGCGCCAACAAGCGGCGGTACTTATAGTGTTATAGCTACAGATAATGCTACAGGATGTGCAAGTATACCAGTAGACACTTTTGTAACAGTAAGCGAGCCACCAGTAATAGATGCAGAAGTAACAAGCTTAGCCTTTGCAGACCAACACGATATTGCAGTAACAGCAAGTGCAAGCGATGCTACAAACAACTCCATAGCAATATACGAGTTTAGTCTAGATGGCGGTAGTTGGGAAACCAACGAGCCAAACGATAGTATGTACACGTTTACAGATGTTGCAGCAGGACAGCACACCATAACAGTAAGAGATAGGATAGGTTGTGGAGAAAGTACAATAACTATTATGGTTATGGATTACCCACATTACTTTACACCAAATGGTGATGGTTATAATGATACTTGGAATATATATGCTATTGGTAACCAACCAGATGCTGTGATTTACATCTTCGATCGTTATGGAAAGCTACTAAAACAATTAAGCCCAACAGGCGCAGGATGGAATGGTACTTATAATGGCAATCCAGTACCAACAAGCGACTACTGGTTTACATTAGAATATAGAGAACCAAATACAGACGAGAAGAAATCGATACGTGCTCACTTTACGTTGAAGAGATAGAGAAAGAAAGACAAGTAATATTTTAACCAAAAACGCCTGAACTAATGTTCGGGCGTTTTTAGTTAAAAGAATAATGTGAGCTATTTGAATGAGCACGCGTTAAGGGTGGAAGCGGCATCCTTTTTTTTCTAATGCTATTGCTTATTTAAATATATGTCCTTAGGTTAATAAGATGGTGAACCGCGTTAAGTCGTATAAAAAAAAATATAGAGGATAGTCTGACCAAGATGATGCTTTTTAGTATGGCTTGGTAACGCCGAAAATAATAGGCTTATCAATTAACAAATAAAATAAGCTTAATAATTCAAATTATTTTGACCTCATTTTACTTCATAACTGGTGTTATTTAAAAGATAAGTATAGGAATAAGCAATAGCCTAATACTAAAAGCAAACCTTTGTATCTGCTTATTTGCATTCTTTTAGGGATTAATATTAGCAGTAATAGAATGGCTGAAAATCCAATCATCCAGAAAATGTCATTACCTAATATTTTTTCATCGGTAACAGGAATGGCTTTAATAATTGATGTTAACCCTAAAACAGAACCAATATTAAAAATGTTGGACCCTATTAAGTTTCCTAATGATAATGCCTTTTCTTGTTTGGCAGCAGCAATAATGGAAGCCGCTAATTCTGGCACGCTTGTACCAATAGCAATTACGGTTACAGCAATTACGGCATCACTAACTCCTAAAGTTTGGGCAAGACTTTTTGCTCCATCCACTAACCAAACAGAACCGAAATATAATGCTACTGCACCAATAAGTAACCAAGTAATAATTTTGTAATTAGTTACAGTAGCAAGGTCATCGCTAACATCGCTAGAATCGGTATCTGATTTAGAATTCTTAATGATGATAACTATGAATACAACTAAGCTACAAAATAGTATTAAACCTTCTAAGTTTGTTAGCATATTATCATTAGCAAGAAAATAATATAGCATAAAAGAAAAGAAGAGCATTATAGGCCAATTAAGCTTGTAAAAAGATTTATCTACAGTAATAGGTCCAATTAAGGCAGTGACGCCTAAAACTAATCCGATATTGGCAATATTTGAGCCTACGACATTGTTTAAAGCTATGGCAGGAGAGCCTTTTAAAGCTGCCTGTAGACTTACTAATAATTCTGGTGCTGAAGTTGCAAAAGAGACCACCGTCATACCAATAACCATTTTGGAAATATTTATTTTAAAAGATAAGGCAATTGATGCTTTAACTAAAAAATCGCCTCCTATAACTAAAAGTATTAGACCCAAGACTACCCAAAGTATGCTCATTGAATTAAAATTTATGCGAATATAAGACATTTGATTATTGATTTAACGATTCTGTTTTTGTAGTTATTTACAATTTATTGTCTTTTATTGTTTCTTTAAAAACTAAAAAAATAGTTAAAAAACTATATTTTTAGTTGCATAACTATTTTTTTAGTTATGTTTGTGGTGCGATACTAATTATGAAAAAATTATGCAAAAATTAACCAATAGAGAGGAAGAGGTTATGCGTATTTTATGGAGGCTTGAAAATGCTTTTGTAAAAGATGTAATGGCTGAAATAAAAAAAGACCAACCACATTACAATACCTTATCTACAATGATTAGAAACCTTGAGGAGAAAGGTTATGTTGGTTATGAGGCTTTTGGAAAAACACATCGATATTTTCCAATTGTAAAAAAAGAAGACTATCGTAAACGCTTTATGAATACTGCAATAGACAACTACTTCAATAGTTCTTATAAAAATGTTGTGTCGTTTTTTGCAAAAGAAGAAAAGATTAGCATTGCAGAGCTTAAAGAGATTATAAATTTAATTGAAAATAAAAAATAATTATGGATTACTTTTTGAAAGCTTCAGCAATTATTACTTTATTTTATTTATGTTATAAGGTTTTTTTACAAGGCGAAACCTTTTTTCAATCTAATCGATGGTTTTTACTAATAGGTTTGTTTTTTGCTATTTTTTCACCTTTATTAATTATTCCTATTTACATAGAATATGTCCCAGTTCCAATTAATTTTTCTGAATTTGAAGGCATTACAACTCAACAAGTAGAAACTTCAGAGTATCATTTTAACTTTTTCTCATTACTAACTTATATCTATAGTATTGGGGTTGTCTTTTTATTTGCAAAACTATTAATTCAATTATATTCTTTAAAAACTCTTTTTAAGAGCAACAAAAATATTAGAAATGGGAACTATGTTTTTATTGAGACGGATAAAGAGACTACTCCTTTTTCGTTTTTTAATCGTATCGTCTACAACTCAGAACTTTTTTCTAAAAATGAGTTGCAACACATTATTTCGCACGAAAAAGCACATGCCACACAACTTCATTCTATAGATGTTATTATTGCGCAGTTAGCAACAATTTTCTTTTGGTTTAATCCATTTACGTGGTTATATAAAAAAGAATTACAACAGAACTTGGAGTTTATTGCAGATCAAGAAGCACAACGTGAAATAGAATGTTCAAAAAGCTATCAAACCGTTATGCTGAAAACGAGTTTAAGTCAAAATCGAATCTCACTATCAAATGATTTTTATCAATCTTTAATCAAAAAACGAATTGTTATGTTACAAAAATCGAAATCAAAAAAACGCAGCAAATTAAAACTAATTATTGTACTTCCGTTTTTAGCACTTTTTTTAATGAGTTTTAATGTCGAAGAAATTTACGTAGTTAAGGCTAAAACGCCACAATTAGGAATAGTAAACGAAGTCTTTATTATATCTTCAAAAGCTTCAGACAAGCAACTTGAAAACATAAAAAACAAGTTAGAGGCAAAAATAGATGGTTTGAAAATTAGTTTTTCAAACTTAAAGAGAAACGCTAATGGAGAGATTACAACACTTTCTATTGCAACAAAATTGGAAGGAAACACAAGCTATAATCGTAACGTTACTTATGAGAGTAAAGCTAGTAACCCAATTGAAAAAATTATTATAAAAATTATAAATGGAGAACTTGTTTTTGGAGACGAAAAACAAGATGCTATAATGCGCGCAACAGAAAAAGGTGTTATTACAGATAAACTTCCTGTAAAAAAGGAAACAGCTAGGACAAGTACCATTCACACACAAGGTTCTGGCGACAATATAAAGATAGAAATAATTAGTAATAATAAGGAGAATGGTGGCCATAACTACGAAATAGTAACTGAAGAAGTTGATAATATAAAAAGCGAACTACACGCTGTAGGAGTCAACAGTAAACCATTGTATATTGTAAATGAAATAATTGTAGAAGAAATTGAAACGAACATAACTGCCGAAAAAATTGTCTCTGTAAACGTGTTAAAAGGCAAAGTAGCCAGAGAAAAATATGGTGAGAAAGGAAAGGATGGTGTTGTTGTAATTACTACTGAAAATAATAACAACATTACAAATGTTTTGTCTAATAATGGAAATACAGTATATGTTTCTAAAAACGAATTAAAAGAATCTAATTACAAGCAAGCTAAAAAAGAGAACCCATGGAAAATTCAGTATGAGGTTTCGGAAATAAAAGGAATGATAACTGGCAGTGATTCTGAAAAAGAAAATGAGGTTTTTATAATAAACCAATTTAATACCAATAGCTCTAATAGAAATAAAGCATTACTAATTATTGATGGAAAAAAATCTAATCAATATGTTCTAAATGCTATGGATCACAGCATGATTGGCGCAATGCATGTTTTAAAAACTAAAGAAGCAACAAGTCTTTACGGAGAAGATGGTAAAAACGGTGTTATTATTGTAACGACTAAAAATGAGAATCCTGGGAAATTAGAGTTAACAAAGGTGTCATTTATAGCCGATGAAGATGTTTCTAAAAACAGCAACACGTTTTACATTACTAAAACAACTCCTAAATCAATTTTAGAGCACTATAAAACTGAATTAAAGACTCTTGGTATTGCGGTGAAATATTCTAAATTAAGACGTAATAAGTCTGGTGAAATAACAAGTATTAAAATAGCATTATCAGACAATAATGGTAACAAATCTAGTGCTACTTTTAAAGTTAATAATGGAATATCAAAAATTATGTTTGGCAAAAAGGAGAACAAATTAATTGTAACTTCTAGTAATTTATAATAGTCAATATAACTTCGTTTAAAACAAAAGAACTGACTTCATTGAGTTTGTTTTTTGATTTAACGATATATTATTAATTAATAATAATCTTTTTCATTATGCTTTCGGCTCCAGCTTCAATTTTAACTAAGTATAAGCCACTTGCTAGTTCTAAATCTATAAAGTTATTATTTTCTATTTTTTTGTTAATACCAAGCGACCTTCAGAAGAAAAAACAGAAATATCATACTGTTGTTTAGTGCCAGAAATAAATAATTTATTGGTTGCTGGATTTGGATAGACCTTTATGCTTTCGGTAGAAAAGTCTGTAACGCTTAAACTATTATCCCAAGTATCGCCAACGTTAACTCCCCAAATATATTCTACCAAATCTGGATGGTCTATAAAAGGATTTCTATTATTCTGCCAAGTATAAACGACGTTGTTTCTGTTCATTTCGTAATCATCTGGTGGATCGTTTCTATGCCAATCTAATAATGTCGCTAAATCTCCTAATAATCCATTGTTAGTTGCGTTTATAAAACCGTTAACAATGTCTAATCCGTTGTATCTAATGTCTAAAAATAAAACACTTCTAGCTACATCTCCTTTAAAGCTTCCTGCATTACCAGTTGGTCCATTGTATTGGCCATAATGTTGGTTGTTTCTAGAGCTGTTTTCTGGCCCATCTGCTGCTCTTAAAGCATGTGCGTCGGAATAGGCGTGATCTAGAAAGTTAGCATCGGTAGCCCAAAAAACATTAATACCATCTGCAATCTCACTGCCTTCAATTTCTTCAAAACCACCTCTAGAACTTGGGAAAGTATGTTCTCTATTCCATTTTCCAACACTACTCCCTAAAGATTGTATGTCTAGTTTAGCTCTGCCTTGCTCAGTATAAACTAGCCAGACTTGATTGCTATTTTCTGGATTAACATCTGCATCTTTTAAAATAGTATTAACATCTGCATAGGTTTGTGCTTTAACCGTTGCAGGGTCTGCTACGATGTCTTGAAGCGCATTACGTAAACTAGAGTTTACGTCAGTTGATAATCCATCTATTGTGTCGTAATATCCAGTTGGCTGTGCACTGCTTACTATGCCATAAGTTGGACTCGTTGGTTTTCCATAAGGAGCAACAACGAAATCATTATCGACAGCTCTTACTGTTATAAAATTATTAAATGGGATGTAAGGAGAAGTTAGATTAAAAAATTTAATAAGAAGTTCTTCATCACCTTCATCTAATGTATCATCTACCAAAGTAATACTTGTTGTTACTGTATTTTGTCCGTTAGGAATTACAACAGTTGTATTTCCTGTATAATCCGAAGTATTAAAGCCCGAATTATTTAACGTAAAATTAATTGTAGCATCTGCAGTTACATTGGTTTCTGAAGTAAAGGTAATGTCTAACGTTTCGCCTTCGGTATATTGTGTTTGTGTTACAGAAATTGTAATTGGATTAAAAATAACTCCACTACCATCGTTTAATTGTCTTGGCGTTGGAGTAGCAGCAAAGTAAGTTCCATCATTATTACGCTGAATGGATTTAGGATTTGCATTTGTACCATTATCATTTACTTGTTCTAGTAATTCAAAACCGGGAGCATCATTAAAGAATTCAAGTAGATTTGTAACATCCGGGTCGTTAGTTTCGTAAACTAAGATGTCTACCACATTGGCTATGGTCGCATTAGTTAAATCTGGGAAGTCTGTGGCGTCTGCTTGATAAATAACGGCAACATCTGGACCGTTTTGTATAAGATTCTGACTGAAGAGCAACTGTGGAAAAGGTGTAACTAAATCACTACCGATAACAAATAGTCCATTAATATCTGTAGTTAATCCATCTAAATCTAGAGCATAATAGCTTTTACCTCCTGTACTACTTGTATTAGAACCGTTATATAATACTAAAACATAGCCGTTAAGACTTGTATTTGGATTTGGAGTTTTTAATTCTATAAATTCTTTCGTATCTGTGCTCGGTGTGTCGCAATCTATTTCGTTAATAACTACATCTTGACTAAAAGCAATATTGCACAAAAACAATAAAAGGATACATTGGTAATGTTTTTTCATAGGTACTATTTTTTTTGGCAAATATAAGACTATAACTTAATCAGAATCAATTTGAAGGATTATTTAACTTTTTTGAAATTTAGATTAATGAAAACATGAAATGTGATGCTTTTTTAAATGAAAACGCCCTTGGTTTAAAAAAACCTCTACAAAAAGGCTCTACAACTGTATTGTATTTATGGGTAAAATGTTTGATTTGGTTAGTAATTGAAACTTTTTTAAAGAAATTTAGTTTAATATCGAAAGCATATGCGTTTATTTTGTTATAAAAGTAAAGTCAGTTGTATTAATTTATGATATTTTCTTTGGTGGTTAATATTGAAAAAATATATCTTCAAAAAACAATCAAGAAAATACAGTTATTATTAACCTTTAAAACCTAAATATTATGCTAGCACTTGCCAAAATTATTATCGATATTATATTATGGATATTTCTATAAAAAATTTGTAAAACTTAGTCTAGAATAAGTTTTAACTTTTTTTTATAAGAACAGTATTTGGCAAACATTAATTAATAGTATAATTTTGAAGCCTAATAACGGTAGATTATTTTCAATGCATTATGAAGAAACAAACGTTTAAAATACTTGCTAAAGTGAATAAATTAATTTTACCAAGCTATACAAAGAGGAGATTAGATTTAAGTAAAGCCACAAAGGTACAGATGGCTATTTTTGGTTGGAAGTTATACGTCACCAAAAATGCATTAGATTAATTATATCAATCATTTTAAAGTTCATTTGATTTAAGTTTATTATTTTATGCTATAATCTTGACCATTATATAAAAAAAAGATATATTTGCACCCACAAAATGGCCTCGTGGCGCAACTGAATAGCGCACTTGATTACGGCTCAAGAGGTTACTGGTTTGAATCCAGTCGAGGTCACAAAAAAGTCTGTACAGAAATGTGCAGACTTTTTATTTTTACATGAAATAGGCCTTCATTTATTACCTAAAAGAACAAGAACCTCTTTATTTTTTAATTCCCAATTTCACTAATATAGTTTCTAATAAACACCATTTTGTAAAAGCAGACTGTATTAAGTTTACGCCAATAAAAACGGTAAACCATATCCAATTTGGATGCACATAAACACTTAGTACAGCACTTAATAGTACCATTATACCGACGATAACTCTAAAATACTTATTTAACATTTTTATTAGTTTTAATTATTTATAATTCTTCTTTTCAATCATATAATATACTAATGGCACAACCAATAAGGTTAATACTGTGGAAACAATAGTTCCACCCATTAATGAAATCGCTAGGCCTTGGAAAATGGGATCAAATAAAATCACGAATGCTCCAATTACAACCGTTCCAGCTGTTAATAAAATTGGTGTTGTACGTACTGCTCCTGCTTCAATTGCTGCTTGTTTAAGTGGCACACCTTCGGCTGTTCTTAGGTTGATAAAATCGATTAGTAATACCGAATTCCGTACCATAATTCCTGCTAAAGCAATCATTCCAATAAACGAAGTTGCAGTAAAAAAGGCTCCCATAATCCAGTGCCCTAGAATAATCCCGATTAAGGATAAAGGGATTGCAACCATCATTACAATTGGAGCTTTAAAGTTTTGGAACCAACCAACAATTAAAATGTAAATCAAGATAATAGCGCCTAAAAAGGCAATACCTAAATCTCTAAATACTTCTAAAGTAATTTGCCATTCTCCATCCCATTTTACAGTATAGTTATCTTCAAAATCTGGCTGGCCCAAATACATTTCGTTTAACTCATAACCTTTTGGTAATGGTATTTCTTTCAACTTTTCTTCCATTCCTAAAATTGCATAAGCAGGACTTTCTAATGCTCCAGCCATATCTGCCATGACATAAACCACACGTTTTTGGTTTTTACGATAAATGCTTTTTGCAGCTGTAGTTTTTGTAATGTCTACCAAATCTGCAATTGGAACCATGTTTCCTTGTTTCGATTTTACTTTTAATTGCGAAATATCAGAAATTGTCGATTTCTCCTTTTCATCTAAAGCCAATACTAATCCAATTTGGTTTACAGCATTTTCATTATATATATTGGTGATTGCTCTGTTTGATAATGCCATATTCATGGTGTAGGTAATTTGTTGTGGAGCAACACCATATAACATTGCTTTTTCTTTATTAATGTCAAATTGATATTCAGTTTGATCGTCTTCCACCATCCAATCAATATCAACAACATCATCTGTATTCTTCAAAATATTCTGAACGCTATTTGCTATTTTAATTTGCTCGTTATAATCAGGACCATAAACCTCTGCTACAATAGTCGATAATACAGGTGGTCCAGGAGGTACTTCAACCAACTTGACATTAGCATTGTATTTTGAAGCAATTTTTTGAATATCTGGTCGTAATAATTTTACAATACCGTGACTTTGAATATCACGTTCACCTTTATCAATTAAATTCACTTGAATATCTGCCATATTACTACCGCCACGTAAATCGTAATGACGTACCAAACCATTAAATGTTATTGGAGCAGAAGTACCAACATAGTTTTGATAATTTACAACTTCTGGTCGTGTAGCTAAATATTGCGAAATCTCTTGAGTTACAACTCCGGTACGTTCTAAGGTTGTGCCTTCTGGCATATCAATTACTACTTGAAATTCGTTTTTATTATCAAAAGGCAACATTTTTACAGCAACCGAATTTGTGAAAAATAAGACCATTGTTGCCAATAATACCACAAAAGTTCCTATTAAAAACAACCAACGTTTTCTTTTGCTTTCTAATAAAGGGCGTTCAAATTGGTTGTAGATTTTATATATAAGTGTGTCTTCTACAGCTTTTTCCGGTTTGTTTTCTGCTCCTTTTTTATCTTTTTCTCTTAAAAAAATATAACCTAAATACGGCGTAATGGTTAAGGCTACAAATAGGGATAAAATCATTGCAATTGACGCTCCAATTGGCATTGGTGCCATATATGGTCCCATCAGTCCAGATACAAAAGCCATTGGTAATACAGATGCAATGACAGTAAATGTTGCTAGAATTGTTGGGTTTCCAACTTCGTTAATGGCATATAAGGCTGCTTGTTTAAAAGGCAAGCGTTTCATTTTATAATGCCTGTGCATGTTTTCGGCAATAATAATAGAGTCATCTACTACAATTCCTGTGACGAATACCAAAGCAAACAATGTGATTCTGTTTAACGTATAATCCATCATATAGTAACTCAATAACGTTAATGCAAACGTAATTGGAACAGATAAAAACACTACCAATCCACCACGCCAGCCCATCGCCAACATTACAACCAGAGTTACTGCAAAGATGGAGCCTATGAGGTGCCACAATAATTCGGACACTTTATTGGATGCAGTTTCTCCATAATTTCTAGTAACTTCAACATGTACATCGTCAGGAATTAAAGTAGCACGCAAATGTTCTACTTTATCTATAATGATTTCAGCAATTTTCATGGCATCTGCACCTTTTCTTTTTGCAACTGAAATGGTTACAGCAGGATATTCCGATTTATAATCTGAAGACTTTATACTTCCTTTTCCAAACCCTAAACTCACATAGTTTTGAGGTATTTCTGGACCATCAATAATTTCTGCGATTTGCTTTAAATAAATAGGCTGGTTTTGTTGTACACCAACCACCAAGTTTTCAACATCTGTAACAGATTCTAAAAACTTGCCAGTATTTATCAGGAATTCGGTATCGTTTTTATCAAAACTTCCAGCACTCATTTGACTGTTGCTTGATGTAATCATTTTAGAAACAGACAAGAAATCTAATCCGCTTGATGCTAGTTTATCTTTATCTAAAACCACACGTAATTGTCGATTTCTTCCTCCAATTTTATGCGTAATCGCTACATCGTTTACCTTTTTTATTTCAGCTTCAAGCTCTTGAGCCATTTGGTTTAATTGGTAATCATCATAATTCTCGCTCCACAATGTTAAGCCTAACATCGGGACATCATCAATAGCACGTGTTTTTACTAACGGAAACGTTACGCCTTCTGGCATTTCGTCCATGTGCTTATTAATTTCGTTGTATAATTTTACAAAAGAACGCTCAATATCTTCGCCAACATAAAATTGTACGATAACCATTCCTTGTTCTTTCATAGATGTAGAATACACATATTCCACGCCTTTAATATTCGAAATTAATTGCTCTAATGGCTTAATCACACGTGATTCTACTTCAGTAGGACTTGCACCAGGATAACCTATAAAAATGTCTGCCATTGGCACATCAATTTGTGGTTCTTCCTCACGCGGAATTAAAAACGAACTATAGACTCCAACGACCATAAACACAATCATTAACAATATTGTTAACTTCGATTGCATAAAGACTTTGGCTATTTTTCCTGCGATTCCTTCTTTCATTGCATTATTTTTTTTCCATTCCCACGAAGGTGAGAATCTCAATTCTGTATTTTTTTGGCCGTTTTAACAGGCTATCCACTATATCTTTTTACTTGTTCTCGATACAAATTTGCTAAGGCAAATGCACTCGAACTGACGTAAAAAGGATGCCGTTTCTATCCTTAACGGAACTTTTTAATTATTGAACACTAACTTTCGCTCCATTAAATAATTTTCCTTCGGCAGAAACAATGTAGGCTTCATCTGCATTTAAACCAGATAATACTTCTATTTGATTTCCAAAAGTTCTACCTAAACGCAACCAACGTAATAATGCTGTTCCACTTTGACTTACTGTGTAAATCCCAGATAATTGTCCTTTGGTTACTATTGCTTCAGTTGGAATTAGAACGAGTTCTGATTTTGCTTTTCTTTCTACAGGAAACTGAACCGTTGTAAACATTCCAGATAAAATATTTGCATCTGTTTTGTCTAAATCTATTTTTACTAAATATTGTCCTCCTGTATTTTTGGCAGATGTACTAATTTCTGTCACTTTTCCTTTAATAGTTTTGTTAATGGACTTTACTAAAACATCAACTGTAGTCCCTTGTTTGATTTCAGATATCTCTGTTTCTGGAACCATTGCCATCACTTCAAAATCACCTGGAGTTTCAATACTTATTAGTGGTATTCCAGGATTTGCCATATTTCCAGCTTCAACATTTTTACTAGTTATTGTTCCGTTAAAAGGTGCTGTAATATTACTATACACAAACTGTGCATTAATTTCGTTTTTCATTTGGTTTGTAGATTCTAAACGTGCTTTTGCTATTTCAAAATTAGCAGTCATATCGTCCATTTCTTTTTGCGATGCACTATTATCAGCAAACAAGTTTTTAAAGCGTTTGTAGTCTTTTTGAGCATTATTATAAGCAGCAGTAGCTTCTGTAATTCCTGCATTTACTTGAGCACGTTTTGCTTGTAGATCAGAATTATTTATGGACATTAATAATTGTCCTTTGCGCACTTTATCTCCAACATTGACGTGTATTTTATTAACGTAACCCATCATTCTGGTGCTTAAATCTGCACTATTTGTTGCTTGAATTTTTCCGCTAACGCTTAAAAACGGACTGTTACTATTGGCAACTACTTTGCTTGTTTTTACACTTATTGCTGGCGAATTGCCCTCAACTAATTTTTTATCTTCGCTACCACAACTCGCTAATAATAAAGCCACAGAAAGTGTAACAATTGTATATATTTTTTTCATCTTATATTTTTTTTAGCAAGAATATTTGTCTTGGCTCTTGGTTCTATTATCTTGTTTCTCTTTTATTATTTAGTTAAAAATTGTAAATACGCTTGTGTGTAATTGTATTCAAATATGGTTTGGTAATACTCTAATTGTTTTTGCGAATATTGTGTTTCAGCCATTAGTAAATCTGATGTTTTTTCTAAACCTTCTTTAAATCTGTTGGTTCTAATTCTTAAAGACTCTTCAGATTGTTTTAATGCTAAAGTTGTTAGTTTTAATTTGTTTTTAGCATCTAAAAAAGCACGTTTTGCTTTATTTAATTCTAAATTGCTTTTAGATACATATTGCTTGTATTCTAATTTAGATTGTTCGAATTTCGATTTGCTTTTTTGTGCTTTTCCAAAACGCTTAGAACCTTGAAAAATATCCCAACTTAATTGTGCTCCAAAAAGATAGCCATTAGAATCACCTTGAAAAATTTTGTCATCATACAGTTCATAACTTCCAAAAGCGTTTAGCCTTGGTAAAAAAGCCATTTTATCAGCTTTGGTGATAGCTTCGTAAGCATTTGAAGCTAGTTGCATTGCTTTGATGTCTGAACGGTTTTCAGAGATTACTTTGTCTTCAATTGTAACGTTTGAAACTTCCAAACTATCTGTTGGTGTGTATATCACATAGGACTCGTCATTCATTAAAAAAGATAAATAATTTGAAGCATTTTGCACATTACTTTTTGCTGTTTGTAACTGGTTTTGCACCTCTGTTACGCGTACTTCAACATTCAAAACATCTGCACGTTGTAAGTACCCTTGTTTAAAACGATTATCTGCTAATTTTTGATTAGCATTAGCCGCCGTTAACGCTTTTTCTAAAACAGCAACAGCTTTGTAGGCTAATTGCAACTGCATGTATGCTTTCTCAACCTCAAAAGCTAGAAAATCTTGTGTGCGTTCTGTTTTTAAAGAGATGGCTTCCATTTTCGACTTAGCAGCTTTACGTTGATAAATACCGTCTAAATTTATAAGTGGTTGCAAAATCTCAAACTTTGTAGCATAATTTTCAATTTGAGTAGGATCATTTAATAATGCAGGATTAAAATCGCTTTGAGTTAAAATTTCCTGATTTAATTTAGACCCAAAAGCCATTAACGGATTTGTAGTTGCCATTGCAGTATGACTAGCTGTAATGTTTGGCAGAAACACAGCACTAGTTTGTTTGTAATCTGCTTTAGCTTGCTTAAACTCTTCTTCAGAAATCTTAATGCTAGTGTTGTTTTCGGAGACTTTAGATAAGACTTCTGTTTTTGTAATTGGAACCAATTCTTGCGCTTGCGCGGATAAAGTAAAAACTGAGAGTAATAATGGTATATAAAAAGGGTTTTTCATTTAAACTAATAATTTGATACTACAAAAGTATACTTAAGAAAGGTAGAAGTCAGTAACAAAAGTTACCAACCAAAAAGGGCACTTATAAGAAAGTATAGTATGTTTTTTGGTTTGCATGATTTACTTTTGTAGAACACTATGGATTCACTTACTCAAATAATATTAGGAGCAGCAGTTGGAGAGGTTGTTTTAGGTAATAAAGTTGGAAATAAGGCTATGCTTTATGGTGCTATTGCTGGAACTATTCCAGATTTTGATGTTTTTGCTTCTTACTTTACAGATACTGTTACAGCACTTTCCATTCATCGTGGATTTACACATTCTATTGTGTTTTCTGTGCTTTTTGCGCCCATACTTGGTTGGCTTGTGTCGCGTTATGAAACTTTTAGAAATTTTAAAAGTTGGTCTTGGTTGTTTTTCTGGGCATTTGTAACACATCCTATTTTAGATGCGCATACTACTTGGGGAACACAATTATTTTGGCCTTTTGATTTAAGATTGGCTTTTAAAACCATTTTTGTTATCGATCCGCTTTATACTTTGCCTTTTTTAATGTTTTTAGTTTTGGCTATGCGACAAAAGCGAACGTCTAAAAAGCGTCAATTTTATAATAGAATAGGCTTAATGGTGAGTTCAAGTTATTTAGTGCTTACATTTCTTTTAAAATGGATTGCGTTTATTCAATTTCAATCTGCTTTAGAAATTCAAAACATAGAGTATTTGCAATTAGATACTAGACCTTCTCCAATGAACACAATCCTTTGGAGTGCTAATATTGAAACAGAAGATGCTTATTTATTGGGGAATTATTCATTTTTTGATACGCAACCAATAACTTTTGAATCTTATCCTAAAAACCATGAGCTATTAGGTAATCTTGTTAATCACGAAAATGTACAGCGGATGATTTCTATCTCTCAAGGATGGTACACAATAGCGAAAGAAAATGGGAGTCTTTATTTTAACGATTTACGCTTTGGTCTTTTAAGTTTGGAACCAAAAGCTCAAAACTTTGTTTTTAAGTATAAAATAGAAGGAGATGGTTTTGGAAATGTTCAATTTGTAGAGGCGCCTAAAGATAATCGTGATGGAAAAAAGTTGTTATCTCAATTGTGGTTGCGCTTAAAAGGGAATTAAAAATAGAAGTAGAATAGTTGTAAGATAACTGACAACAAAAAAGCACTTATAATTTCTTATAAATGCCTTTAACTAACTAACCAAAACTGATAACCACATCAGTTTACTTTTCTCGTGTCTCCGTGATCTTCAGTTACAACATTCATTATTTTTATATTTAAATAAATGAATTTAAAAAACTGAATGACTGGATTCATCGTTTTAAATTTTTGATATTTTGATTTGTATTTTTGATCATCTAATTATTTTAATTTTTATAAATAGTTACCTTAAAAACCTTACTGCTAGCTTTACTTTGACTTCCATTATTATTGAAGAAAATATTCTCTTTTGTACTCTCAATGGCACCATAAATATAACCGACTAGATTGTTTCCTTTTTTTAGCTTATTGAAATTTAAAATATCATTTTCCAAATACATGTTTTGACTTTTTATAGGAATAAACTCTGCTGCAGACCCTAAAAATCCTGGCATTTTTACGCCTAAATTTTTTTCTACCATAGTGCTGTCTTCATGTCTTACTATCATGCTAATTGTTTTAACAAAAGGAACATCGTCATCTTGAACTAACGCACCAGCTTCATTAAACTGAAATTGACTCATGCCACCAAAAAAGATGGTGTACATCTCATTTTTTTTAGAATCATACATAGGGATTTTTGCACTATGATATTGACTGAGAAGTTGACGAAATTCATTATTTACTTTATAACCACTTTCATTTATATCTACCGAGTTTAACCATGGGAGATTAACATCGTATTGAAAAACGCCACTAAAAATTGTAAAGCCTTGTTCACCATTTGGGAATATTTGAGGCACCATATTATAATCTCTTCGATGTAAGTTTTTTTGGTCTTTAGTGGCAGAATAATTGTTTATTGAAAGATTAATACCGTCATCACGGATTTCAAATTTTCTAATCTCATCTGTATAATTCTGTATAAACCCTGGTCCGTGATCTGGTTCCATTGGATTGTATCTTCCTTCAAAATATTGTCCTCCACACAAATAAAAGGTGTTATTTAAGTACCCTAACTGTCCACCTGTTACAGCTAAATTATCATTGCTTATTTGTCTAAAAAAAGGAGTAATGCTGGTTTTATTGATAATTGCATCTGCTAAGCCATCAATATCTATTGCTGTTAAATTATTGTATGTAACATGGTCCTGTGCAGTTTCACTGTAACCATAACCACCAATAACATATAATGTATTCTCTCTATGATGAAATTCTTGGTTTGTAGCTTGTAATTACTCAAAAATAGAAGGAGATAAAACGCTTAAATCTGTACTCCAGGTTTTATTGTTTTCTGGGTCTATTAAGAAAACATTTTTATTATTCTCATTTTGTCTAAAGGCTTCAAAAGGTCTCATTTTATGAAGTCCTTCAATTCTGCCTCCTAGTATTAACCATTTTCCATCACTTGTTTTCCCTAACGAATATGAGTGTACTCCTGGTGCATCTGTAATTGTTAATGGTTCAATTTTGACCATAGATTGTTCTTGAGCAGAGTTGCAGCTTATTATAAATAAAGCGATAAAAAACGAAAAAATTGTATTTGTTTTCATTGAGTATTATTAATTATAAAACAAATTTAGAATTAATAAAAAGCTTAAAATGTATCTAATGTTACACAAGGTTAATTAGTCTTCTTGTAGCTCCAAACAGCCAAACCATTCATAACTACAGCATATAACAATGTTTTTAGTAGTTGTGGAAGAATATCTGTAAATCCAGAGCCTTTTAGCATGACCATTCGCATGACTTCTACAAAATATTTTATTGGATTAAACTCGGTAAATATTTGAGCCCATTTTGGCATACTCTCAATTGGTGTAAATAATCCACTCATTAAAATAAAAATAACCTTAAAAAACCAAGCGATAAACATGGCTTGTTGTTGTGTGTCTGTAAAATTTGAAATGAAGAGTCCTATGCCTAAAATCACTAAAATATAAATGGACGTGTATAAATACATCAATGATAAACTACCAATCATAGGAACATTAAATATGAGTCTTGCTAATAGTAATCCAACAGTTAATAAGCCCATTCCTATAACCCAAAACGGAAAGAGTTTTCCAATAATAAACTGACTTTTCTTAATGGGTGTGACGTTTATTTGTTCTAAAGTTCCTATTTCTTTTTCGCGTACAATATTCATTCCTGAAAGGAAAAGTGTAATCATAGTTACCAATAAAACTAGTATTCCAGGAACCATAAATGTTTTATAATTTAAGGTTTTGTTATACCAAAACAGTGGAATGGTTTCTATAGTTATAGGCTGAACCTGTTGGTCTGAAACTTGTACTAAATCGACTTTTAAATGTTGATTAAAGTGTTGAATAACCTGCGTGACATATACATTTTCAACACCAGCTGCTGCGCCATCAATTGCGTTAATGGTAATGCCTAAATTATTGTGTTTTTCTTTTTGTAAATCGCGTTCAAAATAGTGTGGGATTTCTAAAATAATATCTACTTTTCCTTTTAGCATTTCCGAACTTGCTAATGCTTCCGAAGGAAAATCTGTTAATACATCAAAATAAGTAGAAGCATTAAATTTTTCGACTAATGCTCTAGATGTGGATGTGCGATCATTATCGATGTAGCCAAATTTGATATTCTTCACTTCAAAAGTTGCGGCATTTGATAATATAACCAGTTGCAATAATGGCAAAATGAATATTATAGGAAGCATGCCCTTATTTCTAAAGATTTGCTTAAACTCTTTTTGTATGATGTATAAGATTGTTTTCATTATTCCAGTCTAATTTTATATTTCTTAACACTTAATGCTATAAAAAACACAGTCATTCCCAATAAAATCAAGGTTTCTTTCCATATATATTGGAGTCCAACGCCTTTTAGCATGATACCTTTAATGATGATAATAAACCATTTAGCAGGAATAATATTACTAATCATTTGCAATGGTAATGGCATACTTGTAATAGGAAAAATAAATCCTGATAGTAAAATTACAGGAAGCATTAATCCCATTAAAGAAATCATCATGGCCGTTTGTTGTGTTGCTGAAATAGTTGAAATTAATATACCTAAAGCTAAAGCGCTTATTATAAAAAGAATACTTTCTAAACCTAATAAAAACAAGCTGCCTTGAACTGGCATTTTAAAAATAAAAATACTTAATAAGACGATTACTACTGCGTTAATAATGGATAGAAAAATGTAAGGAAATACCTTGCCAATAATGACCTGAATTGGTTTTAATGGTGATACTAATAGTATTTCCATTGTTCCTAATTCCTTTTCTCGGGTAATGGAAATGGAAGTCATCATTGCTGAAACTAACATTAAAATAATAGTCATTACTCCAGGAACAAACATATAGACACTCTTTAATTCTGGATTGTAAACCATACGTGTTTGTGGAACTATTTGGTATGCAATAGTAATGTCTTTATTTAATTCTTTTTGATACTTTTGAAGAATAGCATTTAGATAATTACTTATTGTATTTGCTGTATTTGGATCTGTAGCATCTGTAATAATCTGAACCGTTGCTTTGTGGTCTTTCATTAGGTTTTTACTGAAATCTTTTTCGAAATTTAAAACGGCTTTAACTTCACCTTTTTTAAATACCGAAGCAATATCTGCTTCGCGATCAACCATTTGTTTAACACTAAAATATTTTGAGTCTGAAATTTTATTGATAATTTCTTCTGTAGTTGCATCTTTAGAATGGTCTAAAACAGCAATATCTACATTGTTTATTTCGTTAGTTATTGCGAAGCCAAACAGCAATATTTGTGCGATAGGCATTCCGAAGAGAATAAACAACGAGCGTCTATCTCTAAAGATATGGTAGAATTCCTTTTTTATAAAGCCTTTGAAACGTTTCATCCTCTTGCTAATTTTAAAAACACATCGTTCATATTTGCAACCTTAAACTGTTCTTTTAGCTTTTTTGGAGTATCTAAAGCTTCAATTTTACCATTAACCATAATTGAAACACGATCACAATATTCTGCTTCATCCATATAATGTGTGGTTACAAAAACGGTTGTTCCATTGTTGGCTGCTTTGTAAATCATTTCCCAAAACTGTCTTCTAGTAATTGGATCAACGCCCCCTGTTGGTTCGTCTAAAAACACGATTTTAGGATCGTGAAGCAAAGACACAGAAAAGGAAAGTTTTTGTTTCCAACCCAATGGTAAGGAGCCAACTAATTTGTTTGCAACCTGCTCAAGGCCTAATTCTTCAATTAAAACATTCGATTTTTCTTTTATTCGTTTTCTCGGTAATCCATAAATACCACCAAAAAAAGTAATATTTTCTTTAACGGTTAAGTCGTCATACAATGCAAATTTCTGACTCATATAACCAATATTCTTTTTAATGTCTTCTGCATGTTTAAATACATCGAACCCTGCTACTTTTGCCTTCCCAGAAGTTGGTTTAGAAATACCAATAAGCATTTTCATAGCAGTGGTTTTTCCTGCACCATTTGCGCCTAGGAATCCAAATATTTCACCCTTATTAACTTCAAAAGTAATGTCGTTTACAGCTGTAAAATCTCCAAACATTTTAGTTAATCCTTCTACTTGTATGACTTTTTCGTTGCTCATTATTTTGCTAGTTCCATAAAGGTGTCTTCAATCGTTGCTACTGTTTTTTTAATTTCAATATCAATTAGACTTTTAGATTCTAAAAACACCTTTAAATTTTCAGGATTAAAATCTGTTCTACTGTTTGTATAATGCACAAACTCGCCAAAAGGATATACGCTATGGTTGTATTCGTATTCTTTTAAACTATTAATAAGTAGGTACATATTATTTGCACGTACATTATAAATTTGTTTTGTGTAATTTTTCACAATGGCTTCTGGTGAATCAATCTCCAAAATTTTCCCATCTTGAATTAATGCAATTCTATCACATAGAGCTGCTTCATCCATATAAGGTGTAGATACCAAAATGGTGATATGTTTTTGTTGTAATCGTTTTAACATGTCCCAGAATTCTTTTCTAGAAACAGGATCTACTCCTGTTGTAGGTTCATCTAAAAACAATACTTTAGGTTTATGGATTAATGCACAGCATAAAGCGAGTTTTTGTTTCATTCCACCAGACAATTTGCCAGCACGACGATCTTTAAAAGGTTCTATTTGTACATAGATTTCTTTTATTAAATCGTAGTTTTCTTCTATGGTTGTTCCGAAAATAGTAGCAAAAAATTTTAAATTCTCTTCAACTGTTAAATCTTGATAGAGCGAGAATTTTCCAGGCATATAACCAACATTTTTCCTAATGCTTTTGTAATCGTCAACCACATCAAAACCAGCAACGGTTGCATTACCTTCATTTGCGATTAAAAGCGTGGTTAAAACTCTGAACAACGTTGTTTTTCCAGCTCCATCTGGACCAATAAGCCCAAAGAGTTCACCTGGTTTTACATCAAAAGAAATGTCTTGTAAAGCTTTTGCTTTTTTGTAAGATTTTGATATGTTAGAAATGCTAATACTCATTCTTTAATTTGTTAGCCATAATTCTGCTGGCATTCCTATTTTAAGACTGCCATCATTTTTAACGTCAATTTTTACTGCATAAACCAGTGCAACACGTTCTTCTTTAGTTTGAATTATTTTTGGTGTAAATTCGGCTTCTGAAGCTATCCAGCTAACCATCCCATTATAAGATTTCATAGTATCTGCATCATCAATTTTAACAGAAACTTCTTGTCCTATTTTAATATTGGCTAATTGTGTTTCGCTAATGTACACGCGTAATTGCATGGTACTTAAATCTGCGATTTTATACAATGGTTTTCCAAAAGCGGTAATTTCATTGGGTTCTGTGTATTTGGTTAAGACTGTTCCGTTTATAGGATTTGTAATTTTGCTTTTCTGGATTTGGTCATCAATCTGTTTTATTTGAATATCAATAGATTTAAGTTCGTTAACCACGGGTGCATTTTGGATTTCTACACTTCTAATTTGACTTTTAATAACATCCATTTCTCCTGAAACATCGTCTAATTGCTTTTGCGTTCCTGCATTATCTCGAATTAGGTTTTCAACTCTAGTTTTGTTTATTTTGGCTGTTTTAAACTTGGAGTTTAGTACAGATATTTGAGATAGCACACCTTTTGATTTTGAGCTAATAACAGTTTTAGATACTTCTAATTGTTCACGTTTTAATGCCAGTTGAATAGTATCGATATAGCCTATAAACTGTTCTTCTTCGAGCACATCTCCTTCGTTAATAGTAAACGGCATTAGCTTTCCGTTAGTTTCCGCTGAAATGGTTATTTCTGTAGCTTCAAAATTTCCGTAACCATCTGCTTTTCCATTGTCGTTTTCACATGAAAACAAGCTAGTCGTCATGATGCTTAATCCTAAGATATAGTTGTAGTTTTTCATGTGTCTGTTTTTATTGTCCTTTGATGACATTGTAATTTGATTTTGTGAGTTTTAACTGAATTTCATGTCTTACCAACGTGTTTTCATCTTGGTATAAATTGGTGAGTTCTGTAACATATGCTGAAGACGTAATCACTCCATTTTTAAGTTGCGAATCGGCTGTTTTTAATACTTCTTTTCTAAGCTTAATAATTTTAGCATCAGATATAATGATCACTTCCATTTTATCTATTTCTTTTTGGAGCTGATTTAATTTGATATTGGTGTTTAGTTTAAAGATTTCAGTTTCATTATCTATAAGGTCTTTGTTGATTACTAAAGACTCACGTTGCTTCTTATTTGAATGCCAGTCAAATATATTCCAATGTAATTTTACGCCAAGTGTGTAGAATGTTTGAAACGAATTATCGAGCATATTCAATCCTGGATTACCATAGCCACCAGTTGCGAAACCAATTAATTTTGGTGCGTTTTGCTTGGAGATTAGTATTTCTGAACTTTCAATTTCTTCTTTTTTAAGTTGAAGTAATTCCAATTCAGGTCTTGATATTTCTGTTTGTAATTGTGTCTCTATAAGTGGGTTTTGAAATAGGGTAGCAGCATTTAATTGTTGACTTATTAAACTTGAAAGTGTTTCAATAAGTGCAATTTTATTGCTTTCTAATTCTTGAAGTTGCTGGCTTATTTTTATTAATTCGGCTTCCAATATTAAATCCGAAGTTGGTAAAATTAAACCATACTTAATCCCAGATTGTACTTCTTTGTGTTTTGCTTGCACTTGTGTTTGCTTGGCGTTTAATAATAATTCAGATTCCTGTGCGAGTAAAACAGAAAAATAGAGTTGATTGATTTGTTGTTTAAATTGATATAAACTTATTTCAACCTGTTTTTGTTTGGTTTTTAATTGAGCAGATTTAACCTGTAATGAAGCGTCCGTTAAACCTCCATTATAAATGATTTGATTTACTGAAACTGTGGCACGATATTGATCCTTGTTTAAAGGTTCTATATTAGCATTTGGTATAGGGATTTCGATAACTTCCGATTGATAAGTTACTTGAGCATCCATACTAAATTGTGGTAATTTTGAATTGGATATAACATCTGAATCTATCTTATTTTGATCTTCAAATAGTTTACTTTGTTTGGCTAAAGGGTAATTGGTTTCAACTAAGTTATAACACGTATTTAAAGTTATGCTTTCTTGTGCTATAACAGAGAAACTAAACGTTAGTGCTAATATGAATACTAACTTTTTCATCTTATTTTTTTATTGAGTTAATAATAAAGTTGGCAACTTCTATTTTGCGTGCTTCAATTATTTGGTTAAAAGTCACTTCATCAGTGTTAATTAGCGCTTTTATTAATGGTCTGCCCACAAAAGGGAACACACAAAGTGAGAGGGTATTTATAAATAATTGTTCTCCACTAATGGATGTTATAATGTCTTTTTTAACCTCTTCATAGACTTGCTTTTTAAACTTTTCTAAATTTGGAAAACCAGTGTTGTTCTTCATTTTTAAAATAAAATCTTCATTCCTATTAAGTTCCTGAATAATAAAATTTGGCAAATACGGATGCTTCATCATAAACGTAATATAGTTAGATGTGAATTTTTTTATTTTTTCCTCAATAGAGGAATCATCATTTAAAATAGCATTTAATTGCGGCGCTAATAGCGAAAATGCATTTGTAAAAACGGCTTCAAAAAGTAACTGTTTGCTTCTATAATAATAATGAAGCATGGCTTTATTAATTCCAGCTCTATCTGCAATTTCTTGCATACGTGCGCCATCCATTCCTTTAGACTGAAATATGTTTTTTGCAGCATCTAGTATTTTTACTTCAGTATTTTCGTCTTTCTTTTTTTTCATTTCAACTATACGGTTTAACCATTTGGTTAACAAATACACAAAAAATAATTATACTAGTATTTGTTTTGATTTTCAAAACTAAATTTAAAACATGACAAAAATCAGTTGTATTAAAAACACGATATATTATTTTTGTGCCAATGAAAATAAGTGCTTACATATTCTCTGTTATTTTAACAACACTACTACTTTTTAATAGTACTAGAGTTACATTAACTTATGCTTATTACAATATAGATCCTGTTGGTTTTATTGAGGCCCTATGCGAAAATAAAGACAAGCCAGAACTTAAATGTAATGGTAAGTGTCATTTAAAAAAAGTTACAAAGTCTCTAGATAAAGACCAAAAAACACCTGAGAGTATTATCGATTTTAAAGAGCTCATTTTATTTTCAAGTGCTTTTGAAGTTGTTGTGTTTCAAAAATATAACAACAAAAAAAAAGTCCTATAGTTTATCAAAACCTATACGCTTTTACAAGTGTAAACAATTGTTTTCATCCTCCTCAAGTATAGTTATTCTTTTATACGAGGTAGTTTTTTCTACCAAAATTACTTAAGTTAACTATAATATTACTATACATGAAAACATTATATAGTGTGTTGTTATGCGCACTAATTACAGCTATGTCTTTTGGGCAAGAACAAACCGAAACTCAAAAAGACACCACAAAACAAAAAATTAATACCTTAGACGAAGTACTTATTACTGGGAACCTAAAAAAAGATCCAGTACTTACAATTGTTGCCAATAATTATGAAAAGGATATTGTGCAACCAAAAAACGTAGCAGATTTATTTAATGACATCAACGGACTCTCTGTTATAAAAAGAGGGAATTACGCAATAGATCCTTCTTTTAGAGCATCTCAATACGAGCAATTGAATATTCAGTACGATGGTGGTACTAAAGCCATGCATGCGTGCCCTAACAGAATGGACCCAATTACAACACATATTATTCCAGAAGAAATTGCTAAAATTGAAATTATAAAAGGCCCATACACAGTAAGATATGGAGCAACTTTTGGCGGTGTTGTTAATTTGGTAACTCAAAAACCAGATTATGAAGATTATGGTTTACACGGAAAAGTTTCATCTGGATATGAAAGTAATGGAGACGCATTAGTAAACTTAGCACAATTACAATACATTCAAGAGAAATATGACATTGTAGCTAATGTTGGTTATAGAGATTTTGGTAATTATGAAGATGGAAATGCTATCGAAATACCTTCGTCTTTTAGAAGTACAGACTACGGAATCAAAATAGGTTATAATTTGTCTGAAGACGAACGTTTACAGGCACATTGGAGACAATCTTTTGGTCGCGATGTTTTACACGCTGCCTTACCAATGGATACTGAATATGACAACAGTAGTATTTTAGCTTTAGATTATAAACTGGATAATATTGGTGAAATAGCAAAATCATTAACTGCAAAAGCCTATTATAGCTATGTAGATCATTTAATGACAAACGATAATAGACCTTCTTTTATGATGATGGAAGCAGTTTCTGCAGTAGAAGCAACAACTATTGGTGGTAAATTAGAATTAAATTGGAAACCAGCAGAAAAACTGAATGTGTTTTCTGGTTTAGATGCCATGCATATTGCTAGAGATGGCGGAAGAACCAGACTCGTGAAAGTTATGAACGGAAGCCCATTACCGATGCCAATGACTTTTAATGATAAGGTTTGGCAAGATTCTTATATTACAGATTTAGGTGTGTTTACGGAAGCAAAGTATACTATTAATGCTAAAAACATTTTTACAGTTGGCGTTCGGTATGACAATGTAACTTCAGACATAAAAGATCCCGAAGCGGATTTTGCAGCGTTATACAAACTTGAAAAAAGAACAGAACATAATGTAAGCGGAACAGTCTCTATTAAAAACAGAGTATCAGATCGTTTTACTTTAGAAGCTGCTTTTGGACGCGGAGTGCGTTCTGCTAATATGATAGAGCGTTTTATTAACCACTTTACTGTTGGTCAAGATCCTTATGAATATTTAGGGAACCCAAATTTAAAAGCAGAAGTAAATAATCAATTTGAAATAGGTTTTAAAGGAAACGAACCGTTAGAAAATGGTTTTAATAGTTTTAAATATGAAACGTCCTTTTATTATTCATCATTCGAAAACTATATAGTTGGAGTAGTAGATCCTACAATTACACGCAAGTTTATGCCAATGGCACAACCGAAATATGTAAAAGTGTTTCAAAATATAGATGAAGCTTATAAAACCGGGTTTGAAGCTATGGCTCAAGTCGATTTTTTAAAGGATTACTATTTTAGAACTGAGTTTGCCTATGTTTATGCAAAAAACAAAGATTTAGGAGAGTCTTTACCTTTAACACCTCCTTTAAGTACCAAATTAAGTTTAGGCTTTCAAAAAGAGAAATTTTGGGCAAACATAAAGTATAACCTTATTTCTAAACAAGATAATATCTCTAAAAGTTTTGGTGAAACAGAAACCGATGGCTACCAAACTTTAGATATCCGTTTTGGTGTAAAACCAATAAAGAGTATAACGCTAGGTATTGCTGTAATTAATGCATTAGATGAAGCTTATAACAGTCATTTAAATTTCTCTTTTACTAATCAAGCAAATTTTGGAAGGACTCCAATTACAGAGCCAGGACGAAATTTTTCAGCGTTTTTACAATATAAATTTTAACACATAACTTTCGGTAACCAAAAAAGGAGTGCATTTTAAATGCGCTCCTTTTTTATAATTATTAGTTCAACTGTGAACTATCTTTCTTTAGGTTCATCTTTATCTCTATCACTAGTAGCCATAAATTTTATTAATAAACCGACAAGAATTGCACAAACGAGTGCAAAAACAGCGATCATTACTACTCCGTTATTATAGTTTTGTAACGCAATGCTTAGAGATGTCATAGTATTATAATTTAGTGTTATTTTAATAATGTAAAATTATTATATAGCTTTTATATTAAAGATGATATTTATCATTAAATCTATTAATTTGAAGCTTCTATTATTTTAATTATTTCATCTTTTTGTAATACACCAGATTGCCTCCAAACTTGTTTTCCGTTTTTAAACAATAGCATCGTTGGCACACCTTTAACTTGATACTTTGATGCCAACTCTTGGTTTTTATCTACATCTATTTTAATAATAGATACGTTTTCCTTTAATACATCTTTTACTTGTTTTAAAATAGGAGTCAATGCTTTACATGGTCCACACCATGTTGCAAAAAAGTCTACTAAAACGGGTTTGTCTTGGTTTATTATTTCTGAAAATTTACTCATAATTCTAATTATTTTGAAAATTTACCAGTCGCACAACTTACAAAAGATTTAGCTTTAGATGTCAATGAATTATTGGCTTCTATTGAAGGATAACCTAATGCTTTAAGTTTGTTTTTTACAGCTAGAGCATCTACTTCGTTTATATAATTGAATGATACTTTACTTTTATCTATACCTATATTAATATCTGAAATATTTTCAATTTCTGATACTTTTGAAGTAATTGTACTTGCGCAACCACCACATTTTAAGTTTTGTACTACTATTGAGGTTTTCATTTTTAAGGCTATTTTAAATTTCGGAAAATGAATTTTATTTATTTGCCATTCCTGTTAAATATATTTTACAAAAATAGGAAAACACTTTGTTTTACGCAGTAACATAAGTTACACTGAAGGCAATCTTTTAAAATAAAAGAAGATGATTTATTAAAAACAGATATGATTTAGAATGGATTATATAATCTCTGCACTAATTACAGATTATAAAGCGCTGTAATAGCGTTTTTACCGAGATTTAAAAATATATTATGGACTCTTATTCCAAGAATATATCGAAATAAGAACAAATAGGAGTTTTATGAATCTCATTGGTTTTACAATTAAAAGTTAGTAATAAAAAGACGAACAGGTAATATTCTAGTTTTCATCTCTATTTTAATTTATAGCTTATAAGCTACTCCCAAGCCTATTCCCCAAGAATTGTAACTGTTAAATTTTAAATCGTTGAGAAGGTTAGCAATCAGTTCTAAATTATGATTGATGCGCAGGCCATATTCTAAAACAGCTCTTACTATAAAAAAGGGCTGTTTTTTTGTGTATTCTGAGCCTAATAGGAAACTAAAATGATAAATATTATCGATTGTTTTTAATCTAGAAAATCAACTTTATTCTGTTGCCTTTTTTATTTTGTTCTTGATATTGTCTGCTAGCGGAATCTTTAAGCCGATTATAAATTGATAACGCTTATAGGACAGGCTAGAGTCTTGCGTGGTATTTAGGTCTAAACCTGATAAGTTTAAATTAAAGGGGTTTTGAAAACTTGAAGAACCAGAGGCATAAGTCACACCTAAAACAATATTTGCCCAAGACATTTTCCAATCAATTCCTCCGCTTAAATGATAATAGTCTGCTGCAATAGCTGTATTCTCTGCATCATCAGTACTAAGATCAAAAACTGTAGCACTAGATTTATAAGCATTGAAATCTGTTGAAAATCCAAAATAGGATTTAAATTTATCGCTAACATAGACCTCACCACCAACCCCAAAATTAAGTACAAATTGTCGCTCTTCGTTAAAAAATATGGGTGTTGATGAAGCATCTCCGATTTCAATATTGGGAACATTAATTCTTGAATAATTTGAAAGGCCAGAGACAAAATCTATGTTTAAATGAATTTTGCTTCTTTTAATTGGTATGCCTGCACCTAATGAAATACCTAATGGTTCTTTAAGGTTAGCACTAAGGTCCTCAAATTCGTAATCATAAAAAACATCAAATCCATTGCCTACTCCTGAAGTTACTTCATTGAAGTTATAGCCACCTTCGTTATAGATTTCTATATACGGGACGTTAATATTTAAACCTAAATCGATGTTATTTAGTTTATAAAAAGCACCAAGCTTTATATGAAAACCATACGACTTTTGATCAAAGCCTGTTTTAGTTAGAAAATAGGCGACAGCATCTTCATTGTACTGGATCGTATGATTTACACTTCTGACGCCATTATAACTATAGGATGATCCAAATACAGAAATTCCTAAACTAAAGTTTTTAGAAATTTCCTTTGCCCAGGTTAGACCGTACCAGTCTTCATCCACTTTGCTGTTTATTGAAGCTTTAAGATTATAGGTTTCAACATCAGGATATAATTCGGTAATATTATCTGTAATTTCTCGACTAGATAAACCTAAATTAAAGTTAGATCTTCTTCGGGCTAGAAAGGAGTATGCAAAGCGCTCACCAAATAATTTAAATGTTCCGCCTGCTAATGATGGAACGCCTCCAAAGGATGTATTGTCTAGTTGACGTTCTTCATCAAATATCGTAGTCAACTTTAAAGAATTTATCTGATAGGCTTTAGCGTTAAATTCAAACCCTATATTTTCTAATGCTGTTAATCTTGCTGGATTATAGTAAACGAGACCAATATCAGACACACTACCCGTAACATTTCCAGATAGCAAAATAGATCTGTTCCCAAAATTATTAAATTTATAATTGCCTTCTTGACCCCAAGAATACGCCGAAATAATAAGAAATAGGAGTGTTGTGGATTTCATTGATCTCGCAATTAAAAGTTAGCATTAAAAAGACAAATAGGAAAAATTCATTTTTATGTTAAGTTCTGGGTATTCTAATTATTTTCAAGTCTAGATTTTGATATTTGTAGCGTTCAATTGGCTATTTCAAAGTTCAATCGACATACCTTCACGAGCAAGTGAACAGTTTTTAAATCGAGCTTGGCATTCTTTTTCTATCTTCCTAAGACATTCATCATCATGATCGGGATCGTGATGTGTCATTATGAGTTGTTTCGCTCCAGCGCGTTCTGCCACTTCAATGGCTTGATTGAAACTACTATGGCCCCATCCTTTATGACGTAGTAACTCCTCATCTGTATATTGTGCTTCATGTATTAAAAGATCAGCATCTTTGGCAAAAGCAACGATATCTTCGTTAATAGTATCGCCATGTTCTAGGTCAGTACATACAACAATGATGCATCCTTCAACTTCAAGACGATATCCAAAGGATCCTCCAGGGTGATTTTGTTTAATTGTTTTGAGTAGGATGCCCTTGTTTTCATAAATGTTATCTTCTTTGAAATCAAAGTTGAATTTGGCTCCCATATTTTCGAGCTGAATCGGAAAATATTCTTCTATCATGAGATTTTTGAAAATTTTTCGAAGGTCTGTAAATTGACCACCCTCTCCTAAAGCCGCAATATTAATTGTTCGATTTGGATTATATGCAGGATCAAAAAACGGTAAGCCTTGAATATGATCCCAGTGAAAATGAGTAAAGGCGATATCAATAGCACTTTGCTCAGAAAAATTCTCATTAATATGTTTGCCTAGGGCTCTGATGCCTGTTCCCGCATCTAGGATGCTAATACGGTTGGTGCTATGCATAAGGAAAGCGATACAGGTGGTGTTACCTCCAAACTCAAGATATTTAGGGTCACAAATGGGAATAGACCCTCGAGTACCGTAAAAAGTAGTTGTGATGCGTGCCATAAATAATGTTTGTTATTATGAATATCAAAAAGTATGAACTATATCTGTCTTAAGCTTGTTTTTAAGTGTATCAGCTTTTAATCGTTTTCTTCTGAAATAGGCCTGACTCAAATAAGCCAATTCATTAAAAAGCACAGCATAGAAACTCTTTTATTTTGTTACAGTTGTTTTAATTTTAACACACGACAATCTATTGATTAAAAATCGCCAACATAGATGTTATAGCTACCTTAGAGCCAAATGGAATGGCAGTTAAATCAACTTCAAAATTACCGTTGTGATTATTAAAAGGGAGTTGTCCTTTTTTGAAGGCGTCTTCAAAACGTTTTGGATTGGCAATACCAACATTGATATAAGCGTAGTCTTTTTTAGCATTATTAATAACCAAATGATGGACATCCTCAGAACCCATAACTGATGGTACTACAGTTTCATCTAAAACAAACTTTTTATCTGAAACTAATGGATATATAGACTCCCTGACAACTTTAGTTAATTCCGTATTATTTTCTAGTGGATACGACCAGCCCTTAAATTTAATAGTAGGATATTTTTCCTTAGGTAAATCGTAGGCATGAGCGATACCTTCATTGATTCGTGTGATGCCATCAATCATCAACCTTCTGTCTTTCTCGGTAAACCATCTCAGATTAACTTTTAGTAATGCCGTATCAGGAATTACATTATTATCTTTTCCTGCTTCGATTGAACCTACCGTAATCACAGCAGCACTTTTTGCATCAATACCTCGACTTATTATAGCTTGATACTGCATGATTGCAGAAGCAGCCATAAGAATTGGGTCTTTAGATAAATGCGGATTAGAGCCGTGACCACCTATACCGTGAAAAGTGACATCAAATTGATCGGTTCCTGCCATTCTAACTCCTGAAGCAGCAGCGACCATACCTACTGAAATTGGCATAGAGTGAATTCCGAATAAATAATCTGGTTCTGGGATTTTATGTGTGGTGTATAAGCCATCTTTAACCATTGCCTCAGCTCCAAGTATTGGTTCTTCTGCAGGCTGACCAATAAATATAACAGTACCTTTCCAAAGCGACTTATGTTCTGCCATAAACTTTGCAGCAGATAACATCCAAGTTACATGCACATCGTGTCCACAAGCATGCGTGACCGGTGTTTCACTACCATCATCTAGCTTTACTATTTTAGTGCTTTTATAAGGTAAGTCGGTTAGTTCTAATACCGCATTGCAATCCATATCGGCACGATACATCACTATTGGACCATCTCCGTTTTTGAGTACACCGGCAACACCAGTGATACCAATTTTTTCTGTCACTTTATAGCCATACGACTTTAGTTCTTTAGCGACGATGCCAGCAGTTCTTATTTCCATAAACCCTAGTTCTGGGTTTTCGTGGATATCTTTGAAGATAGCAACGTATTTGTCGTTACTCAAATTTACGGCCTGCTCTATGGTTGTTTTTTGATTCTGTGCTATTAGTGCAGTTGAAAAAAATGAGAAGACTAAAACTAATACGCTGTTGAAATATTTGGTCTGCATAAGGTGTTGTTTTTAAAATTTATATGAAAAAAGTGGCCCCAAGTCTAATGGTATTCAATTCGTTAGTGAAATTAGGAAAGTATCCAATATTCGCTTTTAATTTGTTCTGAATAATCATATGGTTTAAGTTAAATTCCCCAGACCAAGCTTCGTTCCATTCACCATTTGTATTTAGCATGGTCACAATTGGATTAACAAAAAGAAACCAGCTTTTATTGAATCTTATACTCATATTGGCTTGAGTCAAAAAACCTGTACCTGAAAATTTAAACGCATCAGGAATTAAATCTGTACTAGGCTTTGTTACATGAACAGCACTCAAACCAGGGAATAGCATAATTTTTTTAGAAACTGAAAACCCATAAACAACGCCAGCAGATAACACAAAACTACTTGAGCCTAAACCGTTCTCAAAAGAACCAGTTGGTAAAGTAAGGTCAATAAAAGGTGCAATTACATGAAACTTTTCTGCAGTCATTACGCGTTTTGCAATTGTAAAATAACGGACTCTAATATCACTTAGCCCAAAAGAACTTGTGGCATCATTGTAGAGTAAAGGGATTTCTGCTAAGACTAAATTGTTAGGGTCGAATGAATATTGAACATTTGCCCTCATACCGTAGAGATGAGTACCATCTTTTAAAGATGTATATTCTCCTAATACATTAACTTGAGTATAAAGATTAGTTGGGTTAGAGGCATCAACCTCTGTTGATTCCGTGGTTGCTTTTTCTTGCGAATTCACTGTAGTTATTGAAAGAATAGCTAATAATAAAATTACAGTAAACTGTTTCATTTTAATTTTTATTGTTTTTTAGAAATACGATGTACTTCATTAATGATTTTTACCACATTATTGTATTTAATGGTTTTTCGGTCTTTAGTATTTCTACTTGTGTCATCTAATGCGGGTAAAATAGCAATTTTAATTCAAAGTCTTATAGTACTTACTATTCTCTCTCAAAAACAATAGTTCCTTCTTTGATTGTTTTTAATACCACAATATCTTTGATGGCATCAATATCAACTTTTAATGGGTTGTCAGAGAGCACCACTAGATCTGCTAATTTTCCTTTTTCTAAAGTCCCTTTTTTATCATCTTCAAAATGCGAGTACGCAGACCAATCGGTAATACATTTTAGCGCTTCATAAGGCGTTAATCTTTCATTAGCTCCCATCACCATACCACTTCTTGATGTTCTACTGGCAGCTATCCAGACTACTCGCATTAAGTTTGGTAAAGCAACTGGTGCATCTGAATGTATGGTTAGTCTTAAGCCTTTATCTAAAGCTGTACGTGTAGGACTAATTTTCTTAGCGGCTTCTTCACCAATGATTTCTACGTGCCAATCTCCCCAATAATAGGTATGCAAAGGAAAAAGTGAGACTGTAACATTTAGCTCTTTTAAAGCATCTAATTGGTCTGGTCTAATGTATTGCCCATGAAGTAAAACGTTTCTTAAATCCTTTTTACCATATTCCTTTTCTGCAGCTCTCAAACCTCTAATTAATTGGTCTATTGCGGCGTCGCCATTGGCATGAGAATTAATTTGCCAATTGTTTTTGTATACCATTTTGTATAAATCAGCAATTTCTTGCTCATCTGCTATTGCTGGATACCCTCTATAGTCTGCTTTACCTCCCTCTGGCGGCACTAAATAAGGTTCCGTTTTCCATGCGGTTTGTACTTGAGGCGCTCCATCTAGTGTCACTTTTAAACCTGCAACTCTGTAATGATTTTTATAATCTTTTGAATTCCATTCGGTGTCCATGTGTTGTGCAACCGTATAATCTAGGTACGACACAATATCAATATCAAATAATCCTTGATCAGCGAAAGCTGTTAAGGCATTAAATGTCTCCATGGTCTTTCCGTCTTGGAGTGTCGTATATCCATAACTTTTTGCCATTTCTACTCCCATTTTAGTCTGTTTTGCTAACTTTACTGGATCAGATGCAGCCAAAGCTGTGGCGATATGAGGTAATGCTGCTAGTTCTTCAAGCACTCCGTTTGGTTCGTTACTATTTGGCATTCTTCGAATAATACCGCCGTCAGGGTTTTGTGTATCTTTAGTAATGCCAGCTAACTCTAGTCCTTTACTGTTCATTACAACAAAATGTGCTGAAATATGCATAATGAGAACGGGATATTCTGTAGATACCTTATCTAAATCTTCTTTTGTAGGAAACCGTTTTTCTGCCAATTGCGTTTGATCGAATCCAAGTCCGAAAATCCAACCTGTAATCTCCAAGTTTTCCGGAGTTTCTGCCCAAGTTTTTAATTCATTAACGAGTTCATCTATATTTTTAACACCTCCATCCGGTGGTGGTAATAAATTTGTTCCAGTGGCTTGTGGTCCAAATGCAAAAAAGTGTGCATGAGCGTCAATAAAACCAGGAAGCATTGTTTTTCCTTTGAGGTCATTCATTTTATGACCTTCTCCCGCTATTTTCATAGCCTCTTCACTAGTTCCAATAAACAGAATAGTTCCTTCTTTTTCAACTAGTGCTTCTTGATAAGTAGGTTCGTCTCCAACCATATCAACGATATCTCCATTATAATATACAGTTGCTGTAGATGTGTTATCATCATTTTTGCTGTTACTCTTGTCGTCTTTGCAACTCGTTAGACATAATAAGAAAATGAATAAATACGTAAAATGCTTCATCGTTTATTTTTTAATTTATTAATAATCAAAAATAAGTCGATGTTAATATATGTGGAGTATAATTAAAGAAAAACCTGTTCAAGATTTAAAATTTGAACAACATTTATAAGTGTTTCAAGTGAAGCCTATGAAATCGTCTTTTTATATTGAGAAGGCGTAGTCCCTGTTTTTTCTTTAAATGCTTTTATAAAAGTGGTTCTAGATTTGAAACCTACTTCAAGGGCTACTCCTTCAAGACTATAATTTAACCAATCTAAATTACTAAACTTTTTTAGGACAACATCTATCCGTTTTTCGTTAATGAGTTGGTTGAAAATTTTTTTGGTAAAGTTGCGTCGTTATTTGAGATAATTCCTTTTTTGGAATGCTTATAAATTTTGCTAAATCGTCTTGTCTGAAATCAGGTTTTAGGTAGCTAATTTCAGAAGTAAAAAAACCTTCAATTTGTTCTCGGTAGCCAATTAAATCTTTAGGTTCAAATTCTATATTTGTGTCTTGAGTGCCGCTAATTTTTTTCTTAACATCGATTAAAGCGCCATATAAAATTCTTGGTTCAAAAAAAGGATATAAAAATATAATAATGATATAGAGTGCAAAAACATAAGACGCGAGTGAGTGCGTGTCGAAGGAGGTTGAATCAAAAAGGAGAGAGATTATACCTATAAAGTTTCCTATAAACATAAGTGACGATACGCAAATGAGCCAAATAATTTCACTTTTTGACTTGCTCTTATCTCTTATTCTTTTTGTAAGCATATATATGGCGGTAGAACTAAATAGCATACCTACCATAAACTGGGTTAAAAAATTCCAATAGGCAGATATATATCCTACGGTTATATAAAATATTGAATCTTCGTTATTCAGTATAAATTGGATATGATCTATTTTAAACTCAACGGACTGAAAATAGAAAGGAGCTACGCCTATGAAGATTAGTATAGGAATACACAACAAAATTAGGTCTATTCGTTTTGGTGCCTTAATATTTTTTACGGTACTACGCACAAACAGCATAAATGTTACAAGATGTACAAAGTTAACTGGTGGTCCCGTGCCTCGTAGATGAGGGTGATTTATAATTAAACCTGTTTTTACCAAATAAACTAAAGCAGAATAATAAGTTAAAGAGAGTACATATACTAAAAGTAAGATTTTTTGATAGGTGTTTCTCTTATGCTTAAATACAATAACCAAGAAGGTTATAACACCTATGATTACGGCACATATTTGAATTGTCTTTAGCATATAATCTTCTAAATAAACTAGATGTTGTGTTTGAAATTTGACATAAATTGATTTTAGAAAAAGAAAAAGAAAAAGAAAAAGAAAAAGTTAATTAATTTGAATTCTAAATAAGCGGGTTAAATACCAAAATGTTTGTTTCTTATTATTAGAAATACTTTTTAATTTTCGATTTATTTTAGGGCAAATATATTGAAAATTATGCTAATTGAATTTTGCCACATATTGAAAATAATAAACATTATTTTAACGTACTAAAGTCGTTTTGTCTCATGGTTTTTTAGACGATCTCAGCACTAAGTCCTGCTTCTAACAACATACTACATCTTGGTTTAAGTTCTTTTAAAGCACCAGTTTTAACGGTGCATTTTCCTTTGTAATGCACTAACAATGTACATTGTTCTGCCTGTTCTGGCGTATGATCACAAGCTTTAATAAGTGTTTCTATAACGTGATCGAAAGTGTTATAATCATCGTTATAAACAACAATTTCGTTGTTAGGTTTTTCTAAAGTCTCAACTTCGTGATGTTCTTGTATTTTTTCTTTTGTACTCATTCTTAAAGTTTTACAAACACTAAAATATTAATTTTCGAAATGCAATGCAACCCAATTGTTACGATTTAACTTATTTTTTAACTTTAAACCGTTTGTGTTACATTCGGCTTCTATTATCGCGATATCAGTTTCGTAGAAACCACTTAGAAAAAGAGAGCCGTTATTGTTTAGGCAATTGGCGTACGTTTTAATATCGTTTAAAAGTATGTTTCGGTTTATATTGGCTATAATAGTATCGTATTTTTTATTTTCTAGCAAACTAGCATCGCCTTCGTAAACACTAATATTTTTGCAGTTATTACGTTCTGCGTTTTCTACACTATTTAAATAGCACCAATTATCTATATCTATTGCGTCTATTGGGTTTGCGCCTTTCATTTCTGCTAGAATTGCCAAAACTGCTGTACCACAACCCATATCTAAAACAGATTTTCCTTGAAAATCGTTTGCTATTATATGTTGAATCATCATGTGAGTGGTTTCATGATGTCCTGTTCCAAAACTCATTTTTGGTTCGATAATAATATCGTATTCTGTATCTGGTTTTTCGTGAAATGGCGCACGAACAGAACAGAGTTTATCTACAATGATAGGATTGAAATTTTTCTCCCATTCGCTATTCCAGTTTACTTGTTCTATTTCATCGAAAGTATAAGAGATTTCAAACTCTTCGCTAGTTAAAACGTAAATATCTTGTAAAATGTTTTCACGCCACTCTTCTTTTTGAATGTAAGCTGTGACTCCAGTTTCGGTTTCAACAAAACTTTCGAATCCTGCATAACCAAGCTCTGCAATTAGAATTTCGGTTGCTGGTTGTAATGGTTTTACTGTAAAATAATAACCTATGTAAATTGTATTTGACATTGAATAGTCTTTGTTTCTAGCAGGTAATCCTGCGTTAGCGGTTGTAATGGCATCCTTTTTTTTGTTCTTAAGTTAATATCCTTTTTAAAAATTGAAAGAAGATTAGTTTAAAACGGTACTAAAACAAGTTCAGTATAAAAAAAAGATACAATGGAAGACGCGACCAAGTCCTGCTTTTTTGCAGGGCTTGGTAACGCCCAAATTATTTAATTAAAATGCGTTAATAATAGCGTAAAAATCTTCAGCGTTTAAAGCAGCTCCACCAATTAATCCTCCGTCTACATCTGGTTTTCCAAATATTTCTTTAGCATTAGCCGGTTTTACACTTCCACCATAAAGGATGCTCATGTCTTGAGAGACTTGCTCGCTGTATTTAGTATTTAGTGTTTGTCTTATAAACTTGTGCATGTCTTGTGCTTGCTCAGGACTTGCTGTTTCTCCAGTGCCAATGGCCCAAACAGGTTCGTAGGCTAAAACAATGTTTTTAAATGCTGATGCGTTTAAATGAAACAATGCATTTTTAATCTGATTCCCGACGACTTTTTCTTCGTTACCAGCTTTTCTATCACTTAATTCTTCGCCAAAGCAAAAGATTACTCGCATATCGTTTTTTAATGCTGTATCTACTTTTTTAGCAAGTAGTTCGTCAGTTTCATTAAAGTAAGCACGACGTTCGCTATGCCCTAAAATGACAGTGTTTATACCAACGCTTTTTAACATTGATGCACTAACTTCTCCTGTGTAAGCTCCGTTTTCTGCAAAGTGCATGTTTTGTGCTACAACTTCTATGTTAGAGTTTATTGTGTTATGGAACGCTTGAAAAAGATTTACTGCTGTTGGAGCAATCATAACTTCTGCACGCGACGTTTGATTCTGTTTTAATAAGTCTGCTATTAATGCTTCGGTTTGTGGTAAATCGTTATTCATTTTCCAATTCCCGGCTACTATATTCTTTCTCATATTAATATTCTTATTAAGCCTTTATAATGAAAAGGTTTTGTTGCTGTTATATTTTTAATGCTGATTTTAATTTTTGGTCATCTGCTTTTACTGCTCTAAACAGTTTTATGTTTCCTGTTTTGTCAATTACTAAATAGCGAGGAATCCAGTCTAAATCTAGAAAGGATGCGAATTCACTTTTCCAGCCAGATTTTATGAAATAATGTTCCCCTTCAATGGTATATTTCTTAATGCCTTTTTTCCATGCTTCTTCACTTTTATCGAGTGATAGAAAAAGAAAAACGGTCTCTTTATTGTTGGTTTGAAGTTTCTTAATTTTTGGCATTCCTTTTACGCAATCTTTACACCAAGAGGCCCAAATATCTATAACAATTTGTTTGCCCTTGTATGCTTTTAAAATTTTTGAAAAAGCAATTTCATCACCTTTTGTGTCAATAAAAATATCTGCTAAAGCTTTCTCAGTAAAAACTATTGGTTCTTCTTGAGCCTTGCAATTTGTAATTGCTATAAAAAGGATTAAAATAATGACAATTTTTTTCATAGTATTTTTTATTCTAATTTCACTTTTGGATCTAGCCAAGCGTAAATTATATCTACAAAAATATTGATAATTATAAAGAGTAAGGCTATAATTAACACAGAACCCATAATTACTGGTAAATCTAATGTGTTTAATGCGTTTACTATTTCTTTTCCTAATCCATTCCAGCCAAAAATATACTCTACAAAAACGGCTCCTGCTAACATAGAAGCAAACCATCCAGAAATAGCTGTGACTACTGGGTTTAATGCGTTTTTTATGGCATGTTTTTGTATGATTTGAAACTCGCTTAAACCTTTCGCTCGTGCGGTACGAATGTAATCTTGGTTAAAGACTTCTAACAACGAATTTCGCATAAGCTGAATGACAACAGCCAAAGGACGGATACCCAAAACAATAGCGGGAAGTATTAAGTTTTTCCATTTAATGTTTACTTTTTCACCAAAGTCATCAAGTTCGAAAAGGCTGCCTGTCATTTCTAGATTCGTATATTTATGAAGTACAAAACCAAAGAGCCAGGCAAATAAAATGGCACTAAAAAAGGAAGGGATACTCATGCCAATGGTGCTTAAAATTTGTATTGCTTTATCTATAAAAGTGTCTTTTTTTAAAGCAGAAATCACGCCCAAACTTATACCTAGTAGCAAAGCAATGCCAATAGCTGAAATTGCTAGAACGAATGTGTTTGGTAAAGTTTCGGATAGAACGGTACTTACTTTTTTTCCTTGTTTTGTAAACGATTCCCTTAAATACGGAAACTTTAAAGCGGTTGTTGTATTTCCAATGGTGAACAGTTTTACTGCTGAATATTTATGGTCTCTTAAAAACGTATAATCATCTTCTGTATTAGAATGAAACGAAATAGGAGCGAGGTCATTTAAGTAATAAAAGTATTGGGTACCTATAGATTTATCGAAACCGTACTTTTTTTTCACGATAGCTAACTGCTCGCTGTCTTCGTTTTGTCCCAACATCATTTGTGCTGGATCTCCAGGTAAAATATTAAATAAAAAGAATATAACAGTCACTACTCCAAATAATGTGAGTAGTGCATAGAATATTTTATTTAGTAGGTAGCTTAGCAGATTATTATTCTTTTAATGTGATTTTTATTAATCCTGTATAGTTGCTAGAGGTCATTGAATTAAGGATTTCTAGTTCTGGGCCTTCTTTTAAAACATTCATACCTCCTATAGTAGTAGGATCTAAAGCATCTATTTCTGCTTTTGTTACTTCTTCGTCATTAAGAAAGTACGCGATGTTATCTAAAACAACCGGTTCTGGTTTGCGTTCTACTTTTGGTAGCTCTAAATCCTCAGCATCATTAAAGTGTTCTTTTTGTATTACAGTTCCTTTTTCCAACTTTAAAATCCCTGGGTTAGAACGGATAACAGTTTTTAATGCTTTTTCATCACATAGGTAGAAATCGAAATTTAAGTCGTAAGTCTGTTTTATGTATTGTTTAGCTTCAGCACCAGAAGCCGATAAGCCAATTACTGTGTAACCATTTTTAATAGCTTTGTCTGTTACTTTTTTAATGTTTTTCAAGCCTTCTTCATTTGCTTTTTCAAGGCTGTAGGCCACAACCATAACGAGATGGTCTTCAGCTAAAAATTTAGCGGTGAAATCTTGATCAACAGTTTCAATAGAAAAATCTTTAACAGGAGGATCGTAAGCTTCTACTATAATTTTTGTTTCCACACCAACATAGTCTCCATCCACAGTTGGGTAACTTCCATCTGTAAGAAACTCTAGGTTTTCTCCACCAACATTAAAAGTCCATGTGAATTCTTGTACAGCCTTTTGCGCGTCTTCTGGTACAAGCATACCATCGGCAATATTTGCACCTACTTTATAGGCTCTAAAATCCCAAGTTGGTAAATGTGTTAACACATGGTATCCAAACCATAAACTACCAATAAAGCCTAATAAAGCTAAAAGTGTGGTTGGGAATTTGCCGAAAATTGGTTTTATGTGCTTAATTCCAAATACCAAAACAAGAATAAGAATAAGGAGTATTATGTCTTTTCTGAAACTCTCCCAAGGTTTTAGTTTTAAGAAATCTCCAAAACAACCACAGTCTTTTACTACTTCGAAAAAAAGCGGCGTAAAAGGTTAGGAATGTAAAAAATACAATCGTTGCTAAAAGCATCCAAATTGTGAATTTGCGCTTATACCCAAGTAATAAAAACACACCCAAAACAACTTCTAAAACAACCACAAATACTGAGATTCCTAAAGCATAAGGATCTAAAAAAGGTAAATTTAAAACCTCTGTGCTAAAATATTCCTGTAGTTTGTAGGAGAATCCTAAAGGATCGTTTAGTTTTATCATTCCCGAAAAAATGAATAATCCTCCAACTAATATTCTGCAAATGTGTACTAAGTATTTCATAAATTTTTTATTAAAAATTTTTAAATTCCAAATAACAAAAACTAAATTCCAAAAGGCTTAATCGGATTTATAAATTCCAAACTTGCTTAGGTGTTTTTAAAAATTCAAAACTTATTTTAATTTATTAATTATTGCTGATAATATTTTTCTTAATTCTGAAGCTTCAGCAATTAATTGTTCAATTTTTTGTGTTTTATCTTCATTTAGATCTCTCAATAATTTTAACCAATATTCACTTTCTTTAGCTTCCTTTCTTGATATTTTTAGTCTGAATTTTAAATCTTTATCTCCAAGTTTTTCATTCGCTTCTATATAATTCGCTCCAACAGATCCTGAAGATCTTATTAATTGTTTTCCATCTTCAATATTAGATGTTGTATTGTGTAAACTTCTAACCAAAAACCGACAATCTCTTGCAAATTCATAAGTGCGTTGTTCAAGATTATATTTTTTTTCGTTATTCAGAATTTTTAGATATTTTTATTTTTCAACACCAGAGTAAGTTTGGAATTTAGTTTTTTGTTATTTGGAATTTGATATTTCGAGATGAATCATTGCAAAAATCGCATAATTAATCATGTCTTGATAATTTGCGTCAATACCTTCACTTACAATTGTTTTACCAGCATTATCTTCAATTTGTTTAACTCTTAATAATTTTTGTAGAATCAAATCTGTTAAAGAACTCACGCGCATATCTCGCCAAGCTTCACCATAATCATGGTTTTTATCTTGCATTAATTGTTTGGTACTAGCTACTTTTTTATCGTATAACACGGTAGCATCTTCGGTGGATAAATCTGGTTGTTCTACAACACCTTTTTCAAGTTGAATAAGCGCCATAATAGAATAATTTATAATACCGATAAATTCGCTTTGCTCACCTTCATCAACCTTTCTAACGTCATTTTGTTGCAAACTTCTTATGCGCTGCGCTTTAATAAAAATCTGATCTGTAAGCGATGGTAATCTTAAAATTCGCCACGCACTTCCATAGTCACTCATTTTATTAATAAACAGACTGCGACAGGTTTCTATAACAGCATCATATTGTTTTGAAGTATCTTGCATATGTTGTTTCAAATTTCCGTAAATTTCGCATAAAATTGTTTAAAATTCAAGGTTTCACGTTTATAGTTTTTAAATGTGTTATAAACAACAAACTTAAAGGTATCAATGACCATTAATTGTAAAGGCAAACTTATCGATTTATATACTCCAAAAGTAATGGGTATTCTTAACGTTACTCCAGATTCTTTTTTTGATGGTGGTTTCTATAAAGACGAGTCTAAAATCATTAATCAAGTACAAAAAATGTTGAATGATGGGGCAACTTTTATAGATGTTGGAGCTTATAGTTCTAAGCCAAATGCAGATGAAGTGTCTCAAGAAGAAGAACTCCAGCGCATACTTCCAATTATTGAATTATTGATTAAACATTTTCCAGAGATTCTAATTTCTGTAGATACGTTTCGAGCCGAAGTTGCAAAACAAAGTATTGCAAAAGGTGCTGCGATTGTTAATGATATTTCTGCAGGACATTTAGATGAACATATGATGCAAACAGTTGCGAGTCTTCAGGCGCCATATATTATGATGCATATGCGAGGTACACCACAGACAATGCAACAACAGACTAACTACGATAATATTCTAAAAGATATTCTATTCTATTTTTCTGAAAGAATAGCATCTGCAAGGGCTTTAGGAATTAAAGATATAATTTTAGATCCAGGTTTTGGTTTTGCTAAAACATTAGAACAGAATTTTGTATTATTAAACGTGCTCGAAGGCTTTGAAATAACAGATTTACCATTATTAGCAGGACTGTCTAGAAAATCTATGATTTATAAAACACTGGTAACGTCTGCAACCGAAGCTTTAAATGGAACAACAGCATTACATATGATAGCTTTGCAAAAAGGAGCAAGTATTTTACGCGTTCACGATGTTAAAGAAGCTGTGGAATGTATTACACTTTATAATAAACTTAATTAATGAAACATCTATTATATACAATTGTTCTGTTTGTAGTATTCTCATGCGGAAATGAGAAGTCCGTATTACTTCCTGAAATACAGAATGCTGAAATTACTGAAATTAGAGACGTGTCTCCAGCTTATCTTTTTTATGATGAAACGAAGCCAGACAGTTTAGAATTAAACAGAAGTAATTTAATAATAACTACCAATTGGTTAGTAAATGTTGACAAGCGCTTAACACTAAAGCAAGCGATTCCTTCGATTATTAAGTTGCAGGATAAAAAAAGAAATTCTGGACATAAAAATAAAAGTGCTCGTAATTATTATACGTGTAACGACACCAGTATTAAAAACTTAGGATTTATTGATTTTACTGATGTGGTTTATAGAACATATCTGGATAAGGATGAAGGAATAATCCCTACAAATGATGCGCTTCATGTTTCTCTTATAATTAAAAATCTTGACGAAATATTTATCAGTTCTTATTTTAATCATAATACCATTAAAGTCAATGATGTTGTTAGTATTCTCAAAGAAGAATTAAATTCGCTAGATTTAGATGATCCAGATCATGGAGCAGATTTTATTTCGCTCAACTTAAGCTTTAATCGAAACTTAAGCTTTCAAGATTATATAAATATAAAATCGAAATTAGTTAATTTCGAGATGGAGAATGTAATAGTTAGAAACATCGAATACATTTATTAACTCAATTTCACTAAATTTACAAAAACCACTTTCTATTGGAAATTTTCGACAACATCTTAAACTTCGGTATAAAAGACTATATAGATGTCTTTCTTGTTGCCTTGCTTTTGTTTTATATTTATAGATTAGTAAGAGGAACGGTTGCTATTAATATTTTTCTTGGTATCGTCGTTATCTACTTTATTTATTTAATTGTAGAGGCTTTACAAATGGTGCTACTTACTAAGATTTTAGGTGGCTTTATTAGTGTTGGTTTTATTGCGTTAATAGTGGTGTTTCAGCAAGAGGTTAGAAAGTTTTTACTAATGATTGGTTCTACAAACTTCGCCTCTAAACGTGGTTTTCTAAAGCATATAAAATTTTTAAAAATGGATGGCGTTTCGGCATTATCAACAGATGTAGATGTGATTATTGCAGCTTGTAATAAAATGTCAACCACTAAAACTGGTGCATTAATTGTTTTAGAGCGAAACAATAATCTGGATTTTCTGGTAACGACAGGAGACGAAATGAACATTAAAGTGACGCAACCAATTATCGAAAGTATCTTTTTTAAAAATAGTCCACTTCACGATGGTGCTATTATTATAGAAAATAATATTGTAAAAGCGACACGTGTAATTTTACCTGTAAATAACGAAAAAACTATTCCGCAACGTTTTGGATTAAGGCATAGAGCTGCAGTTGGTATTACCGAAAAAACAGATGCTATTGCAATAACAGTTAGTGAGGAAACTGGTCAGATTTCATGTTTTAGAAATGGGACATTTGTCGCTTTTAAAGATCCTACAGAATTAATAGAAATTATAAAAGAAGATTTAATTTAAATGGTTTGTAAAAATTGTAAACGGTTATTACCACAACAAATAAGCTTCTGTAATGGTTGTGGAGCAAAAGTGATTAGAAATAGGTTAACGCTCCGTAATCTGTTTGAAGATTTTGCATACCGTTACTTGAATTATGAAAATCAATTTCTAAGAACTTTCTTGCACTTATTTACAAAGCCAGAACTGGTTATTGATAGTTATATAAGTGGTACACGTAAAAAGTATGTTAACGTTATTAGCTATTTTGCTATTGCGATAACATTAAGTGGTTTTCAAATTTTTATTCAACAAAAGTTTTTTCCTGAGTTAATGGATATGTCTGCATTTGCTCAAAAAGGACAAGAAGATGCGATGGCAGATTACATGTCATTTGTATCTGAATATCAATCATTAATATTTATTATCACAGTGCCGGTGTATGCCTTTATATCTAAAATTGTGTTTTTTAATATTAAGAAGTATAATTTTACTGAGCATTTGGTTTTAAACATGTACACGTCTGCTCATTTATCAATTTTAACTATAGTTATTGTTTTTATTTCTTTAATTTTTGGCATACAGGTTGTTGAGCTAAGTATAGCAATATTACCAATTCAGGTGCTCTATACGGCATTTGCTTTTAAGCGCGTTTTTAAACTGAGTTTTAAACGTATCGCTATAAAAACAATTCTGTTTATGGTTTTACTAACGACTCTTTTTATAATAGCAATGATAATTGGCGGTTTGTTAATGTTTGCTTTTGGAGGCTTAGACGAGATGATGGAGGCTGCTAAAGCAAAAAATGCTTTAAATAATTAAGCAACATCAACCTTTAAAAATTGAACCTCGTAAAGATTTCTGTAATAGCCGTCTTTCTTTTTCAGTAGCTCTACATGAGTGCCTTGCTCTACAATTTCACCAGCGTCCATAACAATTATTTTATCGGCTTTCTGAATAGTCGCTAGTCTATGTGCAATCACAATAGAAGTTCTACCTTTTGTAATTTTATCTGTTGCGTTTTGTATTAATTCTTCTGAGTACGAATCTACAGAAGAGGTTGCTTCGTCCAAAATTAAAATACTAGGATTTGTAACATAGGCTCTCAAAAAAGATATTAATTGTCGTTGCCCAGAACTTAACATGGCACCACGTTCTTTTACATTGTAATGATAGCCATTTGGTAAACTAGAAATAAATTCGTGAATACCAATATCCTTTGCTGCTTGTATTACTTGCGCTTCAGTGGTTTTTGGATGATTTAAAGTAATATTGGCCATAATCGTGTCTGCAAACAAGAAGACATCCTGTAATACCACAGCAATCTGACTTCTTAATGACCCTAATGTAACTGATTTAATATCAATGTTATCTATTGAAATTTTACCACTATTAATTTCGTAAAAACGATTTAATAAGTTGATAATAGTTGATTTCCCAGCGCCTGTTGAACCAACAATAGCTACTGTTTCTCCAGCTTTTACATCAAGAGAAATACCTTTTAGTACTTCTTCATTCTCAACATAACTAAAGTGTACCGTGTTAAAAGTGATACCGCCTTTAAAATGTGAAGCTTCTATAGTTCCTGAATCATCAATTTGTGATGTTGTATCAATAACTTTAAAAACACGTTTGGCTGCGACCATTCCCATTTGTAGCGTATTAAACTTATCTGCAATTTGCCTTAAAGGTCTAAACAATAGCGGAATCATCATCATAAACGAAAATAATTGACCTACAGTTGCAGTATTTTCAACAACAACCATTAATGCGCCGTAGTATGCCACTAATCCTGTAGTGATACTAGCGAGGAAATCTGCAATTGGAAAGAAAATTGAATTATACCATATAGTCTTTAGCCAACCTTTTTTATGTCGCTCGTTAATAGCTTTAAAGTTTTTGTTCTCTGTGTATTCTCGTGTAAACAATTGAAGAATTTTCATTCCTGTTACGCGTTCCTGCACAAACGAGTTAAGGTTAGAAACTTCTGTTCTTACTTCCTCAAAAGCTGTTTTCATATAACGCTGAAAAACCTTTGTAGCATACAAAACAATTGGCAAGGTTACAAACACTATTAAACTAAGCATTACATTTGTAGAGAGCATATAAATAGATATTACTAACATAACAGTTAAATCTCGCATAATCATAAACAAGCCTTGACCAAAAATATCGGCAATACGCTCCATATCAGTAACAGCACGTGTTATTAACATTCCAACCGAAGAATTGTCATAATACTTCATCTTAAATTTTAGCATATGATTAAACAATAGCACACGAACATCTTCAACAATATTTTGTCCGAGCCATGCGGCATAAAATTGAAAGAAAAATTGAAAAATTGTTTGCACTAGAAGCAAAGCAATCATTAAAATAATATAATACAAGAAACCTTCTTCTTGAACAGTTTTTATATGCTCGTCTATTACTATTTGCAATAGTTTTGGTGTCGCAATACTTAGACCAGCAATAATTAATACAGATAATAGCACACCGTAAAAAACAGTTTTGTACGGTTTTGTGTATTGAAACAAACGTTTAAATAGCGTGATGTCGAATATGTTTTCTTTTTTATTACTCAATGTTGTACTTTATAGTTTCTGGATATTCAATTTCTGTTAAATATAATGCGTGAGCAGGAACAGAAAATCCAGCTTCACTTCTGTTTTTAGATTTAATGATATCGTGAAGCATTTCTACTTCAACTTTGCCAATACCAATGTTAATTAAGGTTCCAACAATAGCACGCACCATGTTTCTTAAAAATCGATCTGCTTTAATTGTAAAATGAAGCTCATTTTCAACAACTTGCCATTCGGCTTTCATTATATTACAATTATACGTTTTTACGTCTGTATTACTTTTAGAAAAGCATTGAAAATCTTTATAGTCTAATAATATTGTGGTTGCTTCTTTTAGTTTGTCAAGATCTAATTTTGGTTTTAACAAAAAAGCGTGTTCAGTATTAAACGGATTCTTTTCTAGGGCAATTTTATATAAATACTGTCGACTGAGAGCATGAAATCTTGCATGGGCATCAGCCTTTACTTTAAAAATGCTTTTAACTGCGATATCTTCTGGTAAAAATGAATTTAATTTATATGTAATTGTAGATATGTCAAAAGAGGCTTCGGTTTCAAAATGTGCATACAGTTGTTTGGCGTGCACACCAGCATCCGTTCTTCCAGCTCCCATTGTAGTAATAGGTTCTTTTAATAAAGTTGAAACACTTTTTTCTAAAATTTCTTGTACAGAGATTGCATTAGGTTGTATTTGCCAACCATGATATGCTTTTCCGTTGTATGAAAGTTCTATAAAATATCGCAAAGAAACTTGTATTTTTGTTTTTTCTGAAGAAACAAAGATAATTGTTTTTGTTCCTAATGAAATGCTAAATAATAATTAAAAGACTTTCGTTTTCTAATTATAGAAATTGAAAAGAACGGTCACACACAGGATGTCGAAGTGCGTTTGAAAACAATTTTATTTTTAACAAATAATAAGATACTGAAAGTAATAATAGAATTCCCACTTTCGTGGGAATGAATTTAAAGAAATTCAATGAAAAAAATCCTACTACTATCAGACACGCATAGTCATATTGATGACGATATTCTGAAATACGTTAAACAAGCCGATGAGGTTTGGCATGCTGGAGATATTGGCGATTTAAAAGTAACAGATGCAATAGAAAAACTAAAACCACTAAAAGGTGTTTATGGTAATATTGATGGTGATAAAGTACGATTAGAATTCCCAGAGAACAATCGGTTTATGTGCGAAGATGTGGATGTATGGATTACGCACATTGGAGGCTATCCAAATAAATATAATGTAAGAGTAAGAGAAGAAATATATAAAAATCCACCACGTGTTTTTATTAGTGGACACTCACACATTTTAAAAGTAATGCCAGATAAAAAACTAAATCTAATCCACATGAATCCTGGCGCAGTAGGTAAACACGGCTTTCATAATGTAAGAACAATGTTGCGTTTTACAATAGACGGAAAGAAGATTGAGAATTTAGAAGTTATAGAGTTTCCAAAAAAACATTAAATAAAAAAGCCTAAGATCTTCACCTTGGGCTCTGTTTAAATTATTTTTGAATTTTAATCGCTAATAATTATTGTTCTGGTACAATCTTTAGTTCCTTCAGTACATTTAGTACATCCCTTTTTTGCGTTTGGAATACAGCCAGTTTCACTATTAGAACATGATGTAGAAGTACAAGATATTCCCTAGAAAACAAGCACTTTATTTGAGTTTACCTCTAATAAAGAAGTTGTTACTTTTTCTCCATGAAAAGATCTTAAATAATATTCTCCATCAATTTTAACAAGTTTTGACGATGTAAAGTTAATAGGGATTAAACTTTTCGTTGTAAAATCAGCTTCTAACAATTTAACAATTCTGTTTTTTCTGCGTCTAATAAAGAAGGCTCTTCATTATTTACGTCATCTTTATTACAAGAAATAAATATAATAGATACTAAAACAAGCATCATGATTTTTTTTAAGTGGTTCATAATATTATTTAGATTAAATATAATATAGTATAATACCCAAATTTTAGGGCACAAAAAAGCCCAAGATCTTCACCTTGGGCTCACGCACTAATACTACTAAGATGTTAGGTTTAACGTAACCTATCTACAGATTTTACGAGATCTTCATCCTTTTTAATAGCCTTATTAGCCAGAGCCAATAATACTATAGACAGAATCGGAAGAAAAATCCCAATACCTTTCTCAGAAACCAAAGCTTCTCCAGATACATTTAGAGATTGATATACAAAAAATCCTAGTAAAATAAAGTTTAATATCATATTAAGGCGTCCCAATACAAATTGCAACTTCCTGTTTTTGAACATAACTAAAGATAACAAAGACAAAGCTGAAGACCCTAAAAAGAGTCCAAAAAATAAAAGCTCATCCATAGCGAAGATTTTTACATCCTCGTTAGTTATCCATAAATGAAATACAAAAATCAATCCAGCCGAAATTCCAGCGGCAAGCAGTAAATAGACAGATTGAATACGTTGTATCATTTATTTTAATCGAATAATTTCAGCATCAAAAATATAACTTCTTTTGGGAAATGTTGCTAAAAACTTAAAATAAAGTCGTATTATTGCATAGGCGACTTGCAACTTTCACATTAGCAATGCGTTAATTCTTCAGAATCACAAAATATTTTTCTTCGGAAATTTTCAACAACATAATTTTTCAAAAAATATTCAATTAAACAATTCATGTTTGAAATCTCACAATTAAAAGAAATGAAGCTTCCTGAGTTACAGGACATGGCTAAAAAGCTAAGTATTCCAAAGTTTCGTTCATTAAAAAAATTAGACTTAGTTTATCAAATTTTGGATAAACAAGCAGCTAACCCAAAGGCCGTTGAAGTTGTAAAAGCAGATATTCCTGCTCCTGTAGCACAAGAGAAACCCAAAAGAGAACGTGTACAACGTCCTGCGGCAAATAAGCCAAGGCCTCAACCAAAAGCACAACCAAAACCTCAGGTAAAACCTCAGGCAAAAGTGCAACCAAAACCTCAGGCAGAAGTACAACAAGAAGCTATAGCTTTTAAAGAGGAGGAAAGCAGAGACACTACTGAAGTTAAAGACAGTATAGAATCAAAAGATAGTAAGGACGATAATAAACAAGTAAAAGAACCAGTTAAGGCACAACAGCCAAAGCCTCAGCATAAAAAACCTGTTCATAATCATCAAAATAAAAAAGACGACAAAAAGGATAATAATCCAAATCGTCAAAACACTCAGAATAAAAATCAGAATAAAAACCAGAATACTAATCAACGTAGTCAAGGTAAAAACGGAAACACACACGGAACCAGTGAAACACGAAACCGTTACCGTGAACCAGATTTCGAATTCGATGCTATCATAGAAAGTGAGGGTGTATTAGATGTTATGCAAGATGGTTATGGCTTTTTAAGATCTTCAGATTATAATTACCTGTCTTCTCCGGACGATATTTATGTATCGCAATCTCAAATTCGTTTATTCGGATTAAAAGTTGGAGATACAGTACTTGGAAATGTTAGACCTCCAAAAGAAGGCGAGAAATATTTTCCACTTATTAAAGTAAATAAAATTAACGGACAAAGTCCAGATGTGGTTAGAGATCGTGTATCTTTTGAGCATTTAACACCATTATTCCCAGAAGAGAAATTTAATATTGCAGGAAAGCAAGCAACAATTTCTACGCGTATTATGGATTTGTTTGCCCCAATAGGTAAAGGGCAACGTGGTATGATTGTGTCGCAACCTAAAACAGGTAAAACAATGTTGCTTAAGGATGTTGCTAATGCAATTGCAGCCAATCATCCAGAAGTATACCAAATGATCTTACTCATCGATGAACGTCCAGAAGAGGTTACAGACATGCAACGTAATGTTCGTGGAGAAGTTATTGCTTCAACTTTCGATAAAGAAGCTCACGAGCACGTAAAGATTGCAAATATCGTATTAGAAAAAGCAAAACGATTAGTAGAATGTGGACACGATGTAGTGATCTTATTAGATTCTATAACACGTTTAGCTAGAGCTTATAACTCAGTACAACCAGCTTCAGGGGAAAATACTTTCAGGTGGTGTTGATGCTAATGCATTACACAAGCCAAAACGTTTCTTTGGTGCTGCACGTAATATAGAAAATGGAGGTTCGCTTACTATTATTGCTACTGCTTTAACAGAAACTGGTTCTAAAATGGACGAAGTAATTTTTGAAGAATTTAAAGGAACGGGTAACATGGAGCTACAATTAGATCGTAAGATTTCTAACCGTCGTATTTTTCCAGCTATCGATTTAACATCGTCAAGCACACGTCGTGATGATATATTATTAGACAAGGTTACGATTCAAAGAATGTGGGTAATGCGCAAATATCTTGCAGATATGAATCCAGTAGAAGCTATGGAATTTATCAACGAGCGTTTTAAGCAAACAAGAAACAACGAAGAGTTTTTAATCTCAATGAATGGTTAGAAGTCTATTCTCAATTAAATTTAGGAATTCACTCCAAAAATAAAAAAGCCCTGATTTATAGTCAGGACTTTTTTTTTGCAGTCTAAAATCTTAGTTATTATTTTGAATCAACTTGAAAAGAGTTTGTAGAGTAATATAAACGAGCAAGCCTTTGTATCTATATACAAAGGCTTGCTCGTTGTATTTAAAAATATATTAATGTTTAATAAGCCATTAAAAGCTCTTTGTATTCTCTTAAGTCTGAAATATTGTCTTTGTTATTAAGGTTTTTTGTAAGCGATAATAAGTATTTAAGACTTTCTACTGGAGAAGCATCATTTTTTTCTTCAACGACATCTTCTTCTTCATCTATAGGCTCATCTTCAAGAACGGGTATAAGAAATGATTGGTGCTCTTCTATGTGCTCATAAGCAAGCCTAAGTACCTTAACCACTAAAGGCACTTCCTCTTCCAGAGCAAAAGCTCTTAATGCTTTAATATCATCTATTAGTGTCTCTGTATTGATGCCAGATTTATCAAGGTTTTTAATAATTTTATCAATTGCCTTAATTGCGTTTGTGTTTTCCAAAAGAGTTATATTTAAGTGAATGGTTAATTATTGCAAATTTATACTTTTTGAAATTAAATAACAGACCTTATTTCGAGTAAATTCCTTTATAAACTAAAAGAATTTTGAAGTAATAAAAAAGCCTATCGATTTCTCGATAGACTTTTATTTATTGTAGAATTAATTTAACTATATCGCTGAAACGAACTTAGTTAAACCAGACTTTAAGTTAGCAGCTTTGTTAGCGTGTATAACGTTAGTCTTTGCTAATCTATCTAACATAGAGCATACTGACGGTAAAAACGCTTCAGCTTCTTTCTTATCAGTTAACTCACGTAATTTTTTTATCGCATTACGAGTTGTTTTATGCTGATACTTATTTCTTAAGCGCTTAGTTTCGTTTTGTCTAATTCTTTTTAACGCTGACTTATGATTTGCCATTTGTTTCTTTGTTTCTTTATTATAAAAATTGTAGCCCGTAGGGGAGTCGAACCCCTCTTACATGGATGAAAACCATGCGTCCTAGCCGATAGACGAACGGGCCATTTATTTAAGAGTGTGCAAATATAAATTATATTTTTATTTCTGCAAAACTTTTCAAATAACTTTACAACGTTTCCATTGCGGATGCAAAAATACAACTATTTTCTACTTTTGCAATACCTAAGTAAACTTTTTTTAAAAAAAGTTTACTTAATATGCTTTTGCAAACAATACTCTACGTTTTGAAGGCTTTCCTGAATACACACAAACACCATCTTCTAGCTTCCCTTCTAATGGAAGACATCTAATTGTTGCTTTTGTAATTTCTTTTATTTTATCTTCAGTCTCTGGTGTTCCGTCCCAATGTGCTGAGATAAATCCTCCTTTCTCTTCTAAAACAGTTTTAAAGGTGTCGAAATTTTCAACTTCCGTTGTGTGAGTATCTCTATGATTTAAAGCTTTATTAAATAGGGATTCTTGAATTTCGGTCATTAACCCTTCAATCTTTTCAGTTAATGAATCTAAAGAAACAGTCTCTTTGGTTAAGGTATCTCTACGCGCTAACTCTACAGTTCCGTTTTCCAGATCTCTCGCTCCAATTGCAATACGTAAAGGAACACCTTGTAATTCGTGTTGCGCAAATTTTGCTCCTGGACGGTAGGTTGTTCTATTATCGTATTTAACAGTAATATGCTTTGCTCTTAAATCTGTTATAATGCTATTTACGACGCTAGTGATTTCTTCAAGTTGTTCTTCAGTCTTATATATTGGAACGATTACTACTTGATTAGGTGCTAGGTTTGGAGGTAATACGAGTCCTTGATCATCACTATGTGTCATGATTAAAGCTCCCATTAATCGTGTTGAAACTCCCCAAGAAGTAGCCCAAACGTAATCTTTTTTTCCTTCTTTATTAGTGAATTTCACATCAAAAGCTTTTGCGAAGTTTTGCCCTAAAAAGTGAGAGGTTCCAGCTTGTAATGCTTTTCCATCCTGCATTAATGCTTCAATACAGTAGGTTTCGTCAGCTCCAGCAAAACGCTCACTCTCAGTTTTTAAACCCTGAACTACTGGTATTGCCATGAAATTCTCAACGAAAGTTGCATAGACGTTATTCATAGTTTCTGCTTCAGTTATAGCTTCTGCTTTTGTTTCATGAGCTGTGTGGCCTTCTTGCCAAAGGAATTCTGCAGTACGTAAAAATAAACGTGTACGCATTTCCCAGCGAACAACATTTGCCCATTGGTTTATTAGTAAGGGTAAATCTCTGTAAGATTGAATCCATCCTTTAAAAGTGCTCCAGATAATAGCTTCACTTGTTGGTCTTACAACAAGTTCTTCTTCTAGCTTAGCTTCGGGGTCTACACGCAGTTTTCCTGGGTTATCAGGATCGTTTTGTAATCTATAATGCGTGACTACTGCACACTCTTTTGCGAAGCCTTCAGCATTTTTCTCTTCAGCTTCAAATAAGCTTTTAGGTACAAAAAGTGGGAAATAGGCGTTTTGATGTCCAGTTTCTTTAAACATTCTATCTAATTCTGCCTGCATTTTTTCCCAGATAGCATAGCCGTAAGGTTTTATTACCATACAGCCTCTAACCGCCGAGTTTTCAGCTAAATCAGCCTTTACGACCAATTCATTATACCATTTTGAATAATCTTCTGCTCTTGTAGTGAGTTTTTTGCTCATATATAGTGTTTGGCACAAATATTGTGATTATGTTAAAAAAAGAAATAGTTCGACAAAACTAACTATTTTTGTTTTGTTCAACACTAAAAACTAAGAGTTATGCAATTAAAAAAACACTTATTAAACAAACGACCAGCGATTGCTGTAATTTTATTTGCTATAGGACTTACTTCTTGTGGTTCTTACCAATATGTAGGGCAAGATAGTGATGGCGTTTATGGAGAGGATTATAGACAGGTTGATGTTGTTCAAGCTGATACAAAAGAGAGCGGCGACAATACTTACTACAAAAATTACTTTAGGGAGAAGTCTATTCAAATGGATACTAATGCTAATCAAGAAGTTTTTGTAGATATAGATTCTTATGAAGGCCAGTATTCAGAGGATAATGTACAAGCCGGTAATGTGGACACAGGTTATGGTTCTTGGGGAGAAAACAGTACTGAGGTTATTGTAAATGTCAACAATAATGGTTTTGGATGGAACAATGGTTTTGGGTGGAACAATGGTTTTGGGTGGAACAATGGTTTTGGGTGGAACAATGGTTTTGGGTGGAACAATGGTTTTGGATGGAACAATGGTTTTGGATGGAACAATGGTTTTGGATGGAACTATGGTTTTGGATGGAACAATGGTTTTGGATGGAACAATGGTTTTGGATGGAACAATGGTTTTGGATGGAACAATGGTTTTGGTTGGAATAATGGATACAGTTTAGCTTATAACTCTACACGAAGAGGTAACGTATATGGTAGAAACTCAGTTTTAGGACGAAGAGTTCAAACGCATGCTAGAACAAGAGCTAATTCAATAAGAACAAGAACTTCGACTACTCCTAGAACAAGAACTAGAACAACTACTCCTAGAACTAGGACTAGAGGAGCAACAACGCCAAGAGTAAGAACAACAGCGCCAAGAACTAGAAATAATAGTTCTACACCAAGAAGTTCTACACCAAGGGTAAGAACAACAACACCAAGGACTAGAACTTCTAATACTAGATCATCATCTCCAAGAAGCTCTACAAGATCCTCTTCTAGATCCTCCTCTTCTAGGTCTTCCTCAGGAGGAAGACGAAGAGGGTAGTGGTTAGTTTTTCAAAAGAGAAATAATTAAATAATTAATATGAAAAAAGATATATTTTTATTCATAGGTTTTATGTCTATGATTACAATTAACGCTCAAGATATAAACGATGCTTTACGTTACAGTAATGGGGAAATTATAGGCTCTGCAAGATATAGAGCGCTTAGTGGGGCATTTGGAGCTCTTGGAGGGGATTTAAGTGCGGTAAGTGTAAATCCTGCTGGTTCAGCGATATATAACAATAGTTTTGCTTCGGTTTCATTAAATATTAGTGATGTTGATAATGAAATGGGTTATTTTGGACAAACAAATGCTTCGTCAGATTCAGATCTATCTCTAAATCAGGGAGGAGGTCTTTTTGTCTTTAAAAATAGAAATGAGAATTCGCAATGGAGGAAATTCGCATTTAGTGTAGGGTTTGATAATACCAAGAATTATGACGATAATTGGAGGTCTAGAGGAACAAATTCAACCTCTATAGATCAATATTTTTTAAATAATGCACAAGGGTTGAGGTTGGATGAAATTTCTGCATTGCCAGGAGAGTCTTCTTCTAGCGCATATGCTGGTATTGGAAATGCTTATGGTTACGTTTATCAGCAAGCTTATTTAGGTTACGACTCTTATATTTTAGAACCAGTTAGCGATACTGATGATAATACGTTGTACACTTCAAATATTGCAGCTGGAAATTTTGATCAAGAATATAATTATTCAGCAACTGGATACAACGGGAAAATCGCATTTAATTTAGGTGCTCAATATGGAGATGACTTGTATTTAGGCCTGAATTTAAATTCTCATTTTCTAAATTACGAGCGTTCTACGTTTTTATATGAACAAAACAACAATACAGGCTCTGTTGTAAACCAAGTGGGTTTCGAAAACAATATTGTTACTAACGGTTCTGGATTCTCGTTTCAACTTGGTACAATCTATAAGTTGTCAAATTCCTTTAGAGTTGGATTTACATATGATTCTCCAACCTGGATGACTATTACTGAAGAAACGTCTCAATATATAGAAACAATTAGAGTAGATGGAGAGGAGAATATTTTGCAAATTGTAGATCCCCAAATAGTAAATCTATTTCCAGATTACAATTTGCAATCACCTTCAAAAGTAACAGGTAGTTTAGCTTATATTTTTGGAAAGCAAGGTGTGTTGAGTTTCGATTATTCTAGAAGAGATTTTAGTAAAACAAAATTTAAGCCAAAGTCTGATGCTTATTTTAGAGCGCAAAACGATATTATTGCAAATAATTTAGTAGCGGCAGCAACCTATAAATTAGGGGGGGAATTTAAAGTTAATCAGTTTAGTTTTAGAGGTGGTTATCGTTTTGAGGAAAGTCCTTATAAAAACGGGAAAACTGTAGGAGACTTAGAGGGGTACTCTTTTGGATTGGGTTATAACTTTGGTAATACAAAATTAGATATAACTTACGATGCCTTTAATCAAACAAGAGCACATCAATTGTATAACACTGGATTGACTGACGCTGTAGCCATTGATGCTAATAATTCTAATATTACTCTAACATTAGGCTTTCGATTATAGAAAAATTAAAGTAAATTTATAATCTTTAATAAAATAAAAAAAGCGTTTAAAAATTTTCAAACGCTTTTTTTATGGATGTAATTTTTGTTTTAGCTAATATTGGCAGATTTTACTGTCTTTATAATACGGCCTGCAATTTTGTATGGGTCACCATTAGAAGCTGGGCGTCTATCTTCTAACCAGCCTTTCCAGCCTTGTTCTACTGTAATAATAGGGATGCGTATTGATGCGCCTCTGTCTGAAACGCCAAAAGTGAAATCAGAAACGTGAGCAGTTTCGTGTAAACCAGTCAAGCGTTCGTCATTAAATTCACCATATACGTCCATGTGCTCTTCAGTAACCGGTCTAAATGCTTCACATATTTTTTCGTAAATTTCTTTAGAACCACAAGTTCTTAATGTGGTGTTAGAGAAGTTGGCGTGCATGCCAGAACCATTCCAATCTCCTTTAACAGGTTTTGGGTGGTATTCTATATAGTAATTGTATTTTTCTGTTAATCTGTCTAATAAATACCTTGATATCCAAATTTCATCTCCAGCTCGTTTAGCTCCTTTAGCAAATAATTGATATTCCCATTGTCCTGGTGCAACTTCTTGGTTAATACCTTCAAAGTTTAATCCAGCGTCTATGCAAAGGTCTGCATGCTCTTCAACAAAATCTCTTCCCCAAGTATAGCGTCCTCCAACAGAACAGTAATATTTTCCTTGCGGTCCAGGAAAACCTCCTCTCGGGAAACCTAAAGGTAAGTCTGTTTTTGCATCCATTAGGAAGTATTCTTGTTCAAATCCAAACCAGAAATCCTCATCATCATCATCTATAGCAGCTCTTCCGTTAGATGAATGCGGTGTTCCATCTGCGCTTAAAACTTCTGCCATTATTAAAAACCCATTCTTTCTTACAGGATCTGGAAAAATAGCTACAGGTTTTAGTAAACAATCAGAAGCACCTCCCGATGCTTGTTCAGTTGATGAACCATCAAAAGACCAAACTGGACAATCTTCTAATTTTCCACTAAAGTCGTATTCAACTTTAGTTTTACTTCTCATGTTTTGAGTTGGTTTGTGGCCATCTAACCATATATACTCTAATTTAAATTTTGCCATAGTTATTTGTAAATAAATAGTTAATAATACAAATGCAAATATAAATTAATTTTAAAACAGCTATTAAAAAAAAAGGGTTAAAATTATTATTTTTATTAATATGTTATTAACAGCCCTATTTTTTTTGGGGTATAATTAGTTTTTGTTAAAAAAGAAGATTCAAATTGATATATTTGTAAAAAATTGATAATTATGTCTACACTTAGATTCTTCGCCATAAAAGAAACGCTAAATAGGAAGCCGCTCAAAATTACTGAGAAAAAGAAACGTTCAGAATTATTTGGGCAGAATGTTTATAGTCAAGCTAAAATGCGTCAAACATTAACCACTAGTGCGTATACAAGTGTAAGTACTGCGATAGAAAAAGGATCTAAAATAGATAGAAATATAGCAGATCAAATTGCATCAGCAATGAAGGACTGGGCATTAGCTAAGGGAGTTACACATTACACACATTGGTTTCAGCCATTAACAGGAGCTACTGCAGAAAAGCATGATGCTTTTTTTGAAACTATTGAAAACAATGGCGCTATAGAAAAATTTGGCGGTACTCAATTGGTGCAACAAGAGCCGGATGCTTCTAGTTTTCCAAATGGAGGTATTAGGAATACATTTGAAGCACGAGGTTACACTGCTTGGGATCCAACATCACCAGCTTTTATATATGGTACTACTTTATGTATTCCTACGGTATTTGTGTCTTATACAGGTGAAGCTCTTGATTATAAAACACCTTTATTAAGAGCTTTACAAGCTGTTGATAGTGCTGCAGTAGCCGTTTGTAAGTATTTTGATAAAAATGTAAAAAAGGTAAATGCTTCTTTAGGTTGGGAGCAAGAGTACTTTTTAATAGATAGTGCTTTGGTCTCTTCTCGTCCAGATATTCAATTAACAGGAAGAACGTTGTTGGGTCATGATTCGGCAAAAGGACAACAATTAGACGATCATTATTTTGGAACCATTCCTAATCGCGCAATGTCTTATATGCGCGATTTAGAGACAGAATGTATGTTGTTGGGTATTCCTGTAAAAACAAGACATAATGAAGTTGCTCCAAATCAATTTGAACTCGCTCCTATATATGAAGAAGCAAATTTAGCTGTTGATCATAATGCGTTGCTAATGGATGTTATGGATAAGGTAGCAGAGCGTCACGACTTTAAAGTGTTATTTCACGAAAAACCTTTTAAAGGTATTAATGGTTCTGGTAAACACAACAATTGGAGTTTAAGTACGGATACAGGAGTGAATTTATTGAGTCCTGGAAAAACACCAATGAGTAATCTTCAGTTTCTAACCTTTTTTATTAATACAATAAAAGCTGTGAATGATAATGAAGAATTACTTCGTGCAGCTGTAGCTTCGGCAAGTAATGATCATAGATTAGGGGCAAATGAAGCGCCTCCAGCAATCATTTCGGTATTTATAGGAGAACAACTCACACATGTTTTAAATGAATTAGAAAACGTAACTAACGGGAAATTATCGCCTCAAGAAAAAACAGATTTAAAACTTAACGTAGTAGGGAAAATTCCAGAAATACTTTTAGATAACACAGATCGAAATAGAACCTCTCCTTTTGCTTTTACTGGAAATAAATTCGAATTTAGAGCTGTAGGTTCTAAAGCTAATTGTGCAAACCCAATGACCTTGCTTAATTCAATAGTAGCAAAGCAACTTATAGATTTTAAAATTGAAGTAGATGTGTTAATAGCTAAAAAGGATCTTAAAAAAGACGAAGCTGTCTTTAATGTTTTAAGAGAGTATATTAAAAAGAGTAAAACTATTTTGTTTGAAGGCAATGGTTATGGAGACGCATGGGAAAAGGAAGCGAAAAAAAGAGGGTTAAGTAATAATATATCTACACCAGAAGCTTTAAAAGCTAAAATTTCTAAGAAAGCATTTTCTTTATATAAGGACTTAGGTGTTATGAATGAGACCGAAGTACAAGCACGTTACGAAATAGAACTTGAAGATTATATTATGCGTATTCAAATAGAAGGACGTGTACTTGGAGACTTAGCAAGAAACCACATCGTGCCAACAGGAGTTAAATACCAAAATATATTAATTGAAAATGTAAAAGGGTTAAAAGATATCTATGGAAAGGAATTTAAAAAGTTAGCGCAAGCGCAATTACATTTAATTGAAGAAATTTCTAGACATATAGAATCGATAAACAATTTGGTGACAAAAATGACAGAGGCTAGAAAAAAATCCAATCAAATTAAATCTTTAGAAGATAAAGCTATTGCTTATTGCAATACTGTAAAGCCCTTATTGGAAGACATAAGATACCCTTGCGATAAGTTAGAATTATTAGTTGATGATGAACTTTGGCCGCTAACTAAATATAGAGAATTGCTCTTTACTAAATAAACTATTTTAGATTCTATTTTAAGTTATAAATGATGAGTTGTATATATTGATAATTATTTTTTTTAATCGTGATTTAGAGTATAACTACTAATAAAACTATCTTTGCACCTTAATACACAACTATGAGTTCGGAAATAAGTAAACGTTACAGTCAAAGAAGGTGTTTCAGCTTCAAAAGAAGATGTGCACAATGCTATAAAAACATAGATAAAGGCTTGTTTCCAAAGGCGTTTTGTAAAATTGTTCCAGATTACCTTACTAATGATGAAGATTATTGCTTAATCATGCATGCAGATGGTGCAGGAACAAAAAGTGCTTTAGCTTATATGTATTGGAAAGAAACTGGAGATGTATCAGTTTGGAAAGGTATCGCTCAAGATGCTTTAATTATGAATATCGACGATTTATTATGTGTTGGTGCAACAGATAATATTATGTTGTCTTCAACTATTGGGAGAAATAAAAACCTAATTACTGGAGAAGTCCTTTCCGCTATAATTAACGGGACAGAAGAACTTATAGAAGATTTAAAAACATTTGGTGTTACCATACATTCAACAGGAGGAGAAACTGCAGATGTTGGTGATTTAGTGCGTACAATTATTGTAGATTCGACTGTTACAGCTAGAATGAAACGTAGCCATGTTATCGATAATGCTAATATAAAAGCAGGAGATGTAATTGTTGGACTAGAAAGTTTTGGTCAGGCTACTTATGAGAAAGAATACAATGGTGGCATGGGAAGCAATGGCTTAACTTCTGCTCGACATGATGTGTTTGATAATTATTTAGCAAAAAATATCCTGAAAGTTTTGATGCTGCAGTGCCAGAAGATTTAGTGTATTCAGGACAAGTGAAACTAACAGATGCGGTAGAAAATAGTCCAATAAATGCAGGGAAGTTAGTGTTGTCTCCAACACGAACTTATGCTCCAATAATAAAAGAATTTTATCAAAGTTTAATTCTGAAACTTTACATGGAATGGTACATTGTTCTGGAGGAGCACAAACTAAAATACTTCATTTTATAGATAATTTACATATAGTAAAAGATAATTTGTTTCCAATTCCGCCTTTATTCAAATTAATACAAGAACAGTCTGAAACAGACTGGAAAGAAATGTATCAAGTGTTTAATTGTGGTCATAGAATGGAAGTGTATGTCTCACCTGAAATAGCCGATGAAATTATGTCAACTTCTAAATCTTTTAATGTTAATGCTCAAATTGTTGGAAGAGTTGAAGCTTCAGAAGATAAAAAACTTACTATAGAGAGCCCATTCGGGACATTTATTTATTAATTACACTTTTATAAAACATAATAAAATGAGATTCTGTTTGTTGTTTCTTTTTATATTCTCTTTTCAAGCTGTAAAAGCTCAAGATTCAGTTGTCAAGGTTTTGGACACTGCAAAATGGGTGCAAATAAATAGAGCAGGCTTAGATCTTAATGAAGTTACATTTGTTAATTGGAATGCAGGTGGAAGTAATTCTGTTTCAGCACTTTTTAATGTGTTTTCAAGTTTACGATACAAGAAAGATAACCTTATTTGGATAAGCTATATTAGAACACGTTATGGTGTTAATAAACAAGAAAGTCAGAAACTAAGAAAAACGGAAGACGAATTTGAGTTAATTTCAACTATTGGATTTAGAAAAGATACTTTAACCAATTGGTATTATTCTGGAAGACTAAATTTTAAAACACAGTATTCAAAGGGTTTTAATTATCCAAATAGAGACAATCCAATTTCACGTTTTATGGCTCCTGGCTATCTATTTATTGGAGGAGGAGTAGAATATGGTAAAAATTTAGAGAGATTCTCCTTTTATTTCTCACCATTAACCTTTAAAGGAACATTTGTTTTAGATCAAGATTTAGCAGACTCAGGATCTTTTGGTGTGCAAGCAGCAGAATATGATGCGTTACAAAACAGAATTAAAAAGGGGGAAAATGCTAGAACAGAAATGGGTTTGTTAGTAACAAACACTTACGAAGCCGAAGTGTTTGAAAATATTCACATCAGAAATCAATTTAGTGTATATACCGATTATTTCAATAGTTTTGGCAATATGGACATCGATTGGGAAGTGATTTTTGATTTTAAAGTTAATAACTATGTTAAGGCTACTCTAGGATCGCATATTAGATATGATAATGATATTAAAACTCAAGAAGAAACAGATGTTGTAGATGTGTTTGTAGGAAGAGGTGCCAAATTACAATGGAAGCAGCTTTTAGGAGTAGGTGTTACAATGGAATTCTAAATAAAACCTTTTATTAATAACAAGAAGCTACAAGTAAGAAAACAATCAATTATATACAGCATTACTACTAATCTAAAATTAGATACACCAACCATTTTATAGAATTTCAACTTCTTTCTAATGCCTTTATCGTTAATCATTAACCAAAACAAAGCCATTAAAAACAGTTTTGTTAATAAAGCGCCAACAATTCCTGGATTATAAACAGTAAGTAATAATGTAACAGCAAAAGACCAAATGGCAAGTGGTCTGTAATAATATAGTATCGCACGAAATTTGTTTAGCATATAGAATACAACGTAATTTTTTAGCAATTATTTTTCAAAACTTGAAACACGTTATAAACCATTGCTAGTTGATAAATTATCGTATTTTTGTTACACAATTTTAGATATAGATGTTAGATAAATTACAAATAGTAAAACAACGTTTTGATGAGGTGAGTGATTTAATCATTCAACCGGATATTATTTCAGATCAAAAACTTTATGTTGAGCTAACTAGAGAATATAAGAGTTTACGTTTGTTAATGGATAAGCGTGAGTTGTATATAGAGCAGACAAATAATTTAGCTGAAGCTGAAGAGATAATTGCAGATGGTAGCGACTCAGAAATGGTCGAAATGGCTAAAATGCAATACGACGAAGCTAAAATTGAAATTCCATTATTAGAAGACGAAATAAAGGTCCTCTTAATTCCAAAAGATACCTCAAGATGCTAAGAATGCTGTTGTAGAATTACGCGCAGGAGCTGGTGGAGACGAAGCAAGTATTTTTGCAGGAGATTTATTTAGAATGTATAGTAAATACTGTGAAGGCAGAGGCTGGAAAGTAGATACTGTAGATTATAGTGAAGGTACAAATGGCGGATTTAAAGAAATACAATTTGAAGTTTCTGGAGATGATGTTTACGGAACTTTAAAATTTGAAGCAGGAGTTCACCGCGTTCAACGTGTTCCACAAACGGAAACTCAAGGACGTGTGCATACAAGTGCAGCAACTGTAATGGTTTTTCCTGAAGCCGAAGAATTTGATGTCGTAATTGAGGCAAAAGATGTAAGAATCGATTTTTTCTGTTCGTCTGGACCTGGTGGACAATCTGTAAACACAACCTATTCTGCAGTGCGTTTAACGCACACACCAACAGGACTAGTGGCGCAATGTCAAGATCAGAAATCGCAACACAAGAATAAGGAGAAAGCCTTTAAAGTATTACGTTCGCGTTTATACGATTTAGAATTGGCTAAGAAAATGAGGAAGATGCCGCTTTAAGAGGTACCATGGTAACTTCTGGAGATAGAAGTGCTAAAATTAGAACGTATAACTATTCTCAAGGTCGTGTAACAGACCATAGAATTGGATTAACACTTTACGATTTACAGAACATTGTAAATGGCGATATTCAAAAAATATTAGATGAATTAATGCTTGCCGATAATACCGAGAAATTAAAGGCTAACAGTGATATAATGTAAATTTAAAGCCTCTTTTTTTAAGAGGCTTTTTTATCATATAAAGTTAAATTATTTGTCATTCCGCGAGTGATGCGGAATCCACAATTTTCGAAAATGACAACACAACAACTAACATCTCAAATTAAAAAAAGAACTCTTTCCTATGTATTGGGTTAGACGTCGATTTACATAAAATCCCTAAACATTTATTAGAAACCGAAGACCCAATCTTCGAATTCAATAAAGCCATTATTGATGCCACGCACCACTTATGTGTAGCCTATAAACCTAACACAGCATTCTACGAAGCTTATGGAATAAAAGGTTGGCAAGCATTAGAAAAAAACAATCAAAATACTTAAACAAAAAATCAATCCAGATATTTTTACAATAGCAGATGCAAAACGTGGAGATATTGGCAATACAAGCACAATGTATGCAAAAGCTTTTTTCGAGGATTTAGCTTTCGATAGTGTAACTGTTGCGCCTTATATGGGGAAAGATTCTGTAGAGCCTTTTCTTGCCTTTAAAAATAAGCATACGATCATGCTAGCGTTAACATCTAACGAAGGTGCATTCGATTTTCAAACAAAAAATGTAGAAGGTAAAGAATTGTATAAGCAGGTTTTAGAAACGTCTAAAAGCTGGAAAAATGCTAAAAATTTAATGTACGTTGTTGGTGCAACAAAGGCAGAATATTTTGCAGATATTAGAAAAATTATTACAAACAGTTTCTTGTTAGTTCCGGGAGTGGGAGCACAAGGCGGAAATTTACAAGAGGTTTGCAAATATGGAATGACTACTGAGAATGTTGGATTACTAATAAATTCTTCAAGAGGTATTATTTATGCTTCACAAGATGAAGATTTTGCTCAGGAAGCAGCTAATAAAGCACAGGAATTACAAAAGCAAATGGAAGTGATATTAAGTAAAAGCTAAAACGTAATGTCATTCTCAGGAGTGATAGCGACGTAAGAATCTCAATAATGATAATTACCGATCAAATAAATAGAGCACTAACCATAACTTCAACTCCAAAGCGAATTGTAAGTCTTGTGCCTTCCCAAACCGAATTACTCTTCGATTTAGGTCTGGAAGATTCTATAGTAGGTATTACAAAATTCTGCGTACATCCAATGCATGCTAAAAGCACAAAAAAATTAGTTGGAGGTACAAAGCAAATTAATATTGAAAAAATAAAAGCACTCAATCCAGATATTATTCTTTGTAATAAAGAAGAAAACACAAAAGAAATAGTAGAAACTTGTGAAGCTATTTGTAACACTCATGTTTCAGATATTGCAACTATAGAACATTGTCTGGAGGTTATTAATCAATACGGTATTATCTTCGATAAACGAAAAAGTTCATTAGAAATTTCAGATAAAATCAGTTTCAATTTACAAGATTTTAAAACATTTATAAAAGATAAACCGACGTTAAAGGTTGCTTATTTTATATGGAGAAATCCATGGATGGCAGCAGGAAATGGAACATTTATAAATCATTTATTAGAACTTAATAAATTCGATAATATTTATAAAAATAGAGAACGTTATCCAGAAATAGAATTAAAAAAATTGTGCTTAGAAGGCGATCCAGAAATAGTATTGTTGTCTAGTGAACCTTACCCATTTAAAGACGAACACGCTTTCGAGATTGGTAGTGTTTCCCATCAAGCAAAAACAATATTTGTAGATGGAGAACTGTTTTCGTGGTATGGATCTCGACTTATTATGTCTTTTAGTTACTTTAAGACGCTACGTCAAAACCTTTAGCAGTGTTTTTATTACGCACAACTTCTAAAGACTGGATAGTCTTTCTTTAATTGTCTTTAAATTAAATGACTTATTTAAATTAGGTATTATTCTTCCAACTTTACAAAAATGTGTACTCATAGTTTCCTTTTTATAAATACGTGGAATTTATCTACTTAGACGTTTTTATAGAAAAATAATGCTAATTTTTATATTATGGGTTGAGAATTATCTCTTGATAGAAACCTAATCTGGTTTAATTTGTGCAACAATTTCATGGCTTTATACTCAGAGTCATCACTAAATGCATGATCTGTTTCCCTTAAATTATATGCCTGTTCTACTAATTGCTTATAACGCTTGTTTAGTTTTTGTTGATGTGATTTTAATAAATTTTTTCTGCTCATGTTTGACTTGTCAATTAGTCAAATAAATGTACGTTAAATATTGGTAATAAGCAAGTTGTGTTTTATTTTGAGTATTTTTAAAAATAAAAAGCCAATCTTGAATTCAAGATTGGCAATAATTTTATTCAAATAAACTAACTCAAGTAAATATGGAGTATTGAACTTGAACAGTAAAAGTATATTAATTACTATTATTTTATGTTAACTAAACTTTAGCTTAATATTAATAATAGGTATGATTTAGAGTATGCCATTTTTAATCCTGTAAAGCAAAAACCTTTTGCAATAAGCCTGTTGTTCTAGAGGATACTTTTTCTCTAATCTCTAATTCCTCAACGGCAATCATTCTGTAAACACCTTGTAAAGCCTGATTCGCAACATAATCTGTTAAATCTGGATTTACATTATTAGTAAAAGGCATTGCGTTGTATTTATTAATTAAATTCGACCAAATTTGATCTGCACCAACTTTAGCAAAACTATTTTTAATCACAGGATTAAATTTTGCATAAAGTGCAGTTTTTGTTTTCCGTTTAAATATTGAGTTGCAGCATCTTTGTTGCCTAATAAAATTGTTTTAGCATCGTTAAAAGTAATACCCTTTACTGCATCAATAAAAATAGGAGTTGCTTGGCTTACGGCGTCTTCTGCCGCACGGTTTAGTACTTTTAAACCTTCATCGGCTAAGCTTCCAAGGCCAATATTTCTTAATGCTTTATCTACCTTTTTCAATTCTTCGGGTAGTAAAATTTTTACTAATTCATTTTTGTAAAAACCATCTTTTAAAGTCAGTTTACTGACTTGCTTTTCTATACCTAAATCAAGTGCTTGTCGCAATCCGTTACCAATATCTAATTGAGAAATACCTCCACCACCTTGAGGTAATTGGTCTACAACCTGCTGTAATTCTGCGCAAGCAGTTAAATTTAAAACAGCTACAAAAACTAATAATCTTTTAAACATAATGTCATTATTTGTTACAAATATATAATTTAATTAGTACTTGCAATTGAAATCTAAGTTCAAGTTATAAGTGCAACACGAATATTTAAAATAGATGGGGCTAGCTCCATCTATTTTAGGCTCAATATTTATATTCGTTTTGAATGAAACATTATAAACAATTAAGCCTTGTCACAAAGGTATCAAATCTCTGCATTATTAGAGACAGGAATAACTATTACTCAAATTGCGCAGATCATCGGTTTTCATAAAAGCACGGTATCGAGAGGATTAAAGAGTAACACACCAAGTAGAGGTACAACAGCTGGTAATTATATAGCAAAGAACGCTCAACAAAAAACTGAGCAAAGACATTGCAATAAGCCCAAGTATATTCTATTGACAGAAGCCCTCAAAAAGCGAATTGCTGGCTTGATGGAGTATGAAAAATGGAGACCTGAACTCATAGCAAAGCGGCTTAGTAAGGAGTCAGAAGTTTGTGTGAGCCACGAAACTATTTATAAATGGATATGGACTGCAAAGCATAGCAATCATAGAAAACATAGCTCTTATAAAAAATTACATAAGCATCTACGCCACACAGGTAGGAGGCAAAAGAGAAATAATATCAAAGATAAACGTGTTGCAATTACTGGTCGTGTGGGTATTGACAAGCGACCCAAGGTAGTAGAAAAACGTTTACGTATTGGCGACATAGAAGTTGACCTTATGATGGGCAATAACCATAAATCAGCATTACTAGTGATGACAGATAGAGCAACATTGGTTACTATGATAGAAAAACTCAGCAGTAAAAATGCAGATGAAGTTTATAGAAAGATGAATGAAAGACTTACATGTTTTAGCGCATCTTGGATAAAAACAATAACATTTGACAATGGAAAAGAGTTTGCCTATCATCATAAAATAGCAAAAGATGTGAATGCAAAAACATATTTTACAAGACCTTATGCCTCTCAAGACAAAGGAACAGTGGAAAATAGAATAGGTGTGATAAGAAGGTTTTTTCCTAAGAAAACACACCTTAGAGAAGTATCTGTCAAGAGAATAAAAGAAGTAGAAAAATTACTAAATTACAGACCCATTAGAAAGTTTAATTATAATAACCGAATTGAAGTCCTAAAAAATAAGTGTGTTGCACTTATGGGTTGAATTCAGCAAACTTTAAAAAGCATCAATAAATAAATAATTACTATAAAACACTATTTTAGCACAATAGTTGATAATAGTTAGTGAACTACAAAACAAAAAAATGAATTTATATAAATATCTTTTAGTTTTAATCTGCATTTTACCCATATCAAGTAATGGCCAAATGCGTTTTTCTGAAATCATACAAGCTTCAAAAATTGCAAATGGCACAGAAAATTCATTATTTTTTATAGATTTTTGGGCAACCTGGTGTGGGCCATGTGTGTATGCTTCAGAATATTTAGGAGTTTTGCAACAACAAAATCCAGATCGGTTTTATATCATTTCATTAACTGAAGAAAACCCTGAAAAAGTGAAGCGCTTTTTAGTAAAACATCCAACAGATTTAGCTGTAGCTATTGATTATGAAGGTGAAACATTTTCAAAAAACAAGATTAGAGCTTTGCCAGATGGTATTTTAATTAATGCAGAAGGCTCCATATTGTGGAAAGGTAATCCTACAGATTTTAAGCAAGCCGATTTAGACAGATTCTTACGTCAAAACACCAAAACAAGTGCCATTAACAAAGTTATAAAAACAGTTAAAGTTAAAGAAGAAAAAGTAGTTCCTACGTATTTACCTAAAAAAGACTTTGAAATTAAAATACTTAAAAATGAAGTTGTTGAAACTCTAGAAATAAATCAAATTAAAGATTTTACGATACTTAAAGGCGATTTACAAAGTATTATGGCAAGTCAACTAAAAGTACTTAATAGTCAAGTTAAAGTGCCATCACATTTAAATAAAACTTATAAAGTTTACTTTAAGAACAATGGCAATGCTAAGTATAACATTTTGAAAGCGCTTAATTTAGATTATTTTTATAATGAAAAAGAAGGTGATGTGTTATCCTTAGATGTATCACAATTTCAGTTTTGGGACACACAACAAATAGATTGGGGGAAAAACATAGCAAAATATCTTATTGATGATTCACAAATACAAGCAGATAACGTTACTTTTAATGATGTGCTGTACCAATTATCTAAAGTATTAGAAATACCTATTGTAGCATTAAACGGAACAGTTGATGATTTACAACATGATTGGCAAATTCATCATAGGTTTTATAATCTTATGCAAACAGATTTGTTAGACAATTATGGTCTTATAGCCAAAAAACAGCTTGGTACTTACAAGCAATATACTATAACAAAAAAGACACCTTAAAAAGGTGTCTTTTTTTTATAACTTGTAATACTAAATATTAGTTGTTAATCACTCTAAACTCAGTACGTCTATTTTTTTGGTGTTGTGATTCGGCACATTCTACACCATTAGAGCAACGGTTAGTTAAACTTGACTCACCGTAACCACGAGCAGATAATCTGCTTCTTGAAATGCCTTTAGATACTAAGTAGTTAACAACAGAGTTAGCACGTTGTTGTGATAAAGACATGTTGTAATCATCATTACCTCTAGAATCTGTATGAGACATGATTTCTACACTTACTTTAGAATCATTCATGATTGGTAATAATTTCTCATCAATAATTTTCTTAGAAGCAGGTGTTAAACGAGCACTATCAAGTTCATAAAATATAGGTAATAAGTTTGGGTCTAATAACTCACAATTAACCTCTTCCCAAGTTGTAATACCACCTTTTTTGTCAAGAACAGTTCTTGTAACTGTATCTGTTTTAGCTGCAACTGTATTGCTTGTAGTAGAAGTTGGTGTATCTACAACAATACTAGTAATTGTTTTATACTCCGCAGGAATAACAGTTTTCTCCATACGAGCCGGTGTTTTAATAATACGTTTTTTGTAAGATGACATTTGCTCAGGCACAGGAATTGTACTTGTACTAGCATCACCTGCTAACGTAGTAAAAGGAACATCTCTAAATTGTGAAGGGTATTCAACAAAACAAGCAGCAACACAATCATCTTTGTTTACAGATGGGCAATCTTCTAAAACCTTGTATTCCCATCCAGAAGTAGTAGGATACGTTTCATAATTTTTAGAACTTTTACCAAAAGAAGCTGGTATAACTTTTAAATCTGTACGCGCTTCTTTTTTTATATAAGTTACATCTACAGTTTCGTAAGTTGCTGGTGTGTACGTGTGCTTTTCTGTAGCTTCTTTTACTAAAACAGTCTCTTCAACAGTTTTGTAAGTTGCTGGAACAACTGTTAAAGTTGTATAAGCTGGATACACTTGTAAAGTTTCTGTTACTTCCTTAAAAGTATCTTTAGTAATACATTTAACATAACATTTTCCTGGTTCAGGATTTGTTGGTAGTCCTTGAGCTTGAAGATAACCTGAACTTGCAACCAAGCATAAGAATAGAAATAGTTTTTGTTTCATAATAATTGTTTAAATAATTTATTAACTATATTTAATATAGTCGTTTAATCACAAATTTAGGAATAAATTTAATAAAATGTTAAAATAATCATAATTAATATTAATGAGCTTTTTTAAAGGGTAAACATAACTAGGAGAAAATAACGGTTTTATTATTAAACACCATCACTTTTCTTTTTATGTGTAGTTTTATAGCATTCGCTAATACAATCTTTTCTAGGTCACGACCTTTAGCAATTAAATCTTTAATAGTATAAGTGTGAGACACACGTTCTACATCTTGTTCTATAATTGGTCCAGCATCCAATTCTTTGGTTATATAATGACTTGTTGCTCCAATAATTTTAACACCACGTTTATATGCAGAATGATATGGTTTAGCACCAACAAAAGCTGGTAAAAACGAATGATGAATATTTATAACCTTATTAGGATAGAGGCTAATAATTTTATTAGACACAATTTGCATGTAACGTGCTAAAACAATAAAATCTATACCATGATCTTTACAAAGCTTTAGTTGTTGTGTTTCAGCTTCAACTTTGGTGTCTTTAGTTACAGGGATATGGTAAAACGGAATATTAAAACTATCTGCAATAGGTTTTAAAGTCTCGTGGTTACTTAATATAAAAGGAATTTCTAAATGTAATTCGCTCGAATTATATCGACCCAACAAATCGTACAAACAATGATCGTATTTAGAAACAAACAATGCCATTTTAGGTTTCTCTTCAGCATCATAAATACGCCATTTCATATTAAACCGTTCAGCTAATTCAGTTTTAAAATTTAATTGAAAGCCTTCCATTGAAAAGGAGGTGAACTCACTTTCTAATCGCATAAAAAATATATTCTGTTCTCTATCAACATGTTGGTCTATATAGACAATGTTTCCGTTGTTATTTGCAATAAAATTAGTGACTGTTGCAATAATTCCAGATTGGTCTTTGCAATGTATTTGTAATGTAACTTTTTTCATAGAAAATTGGTTCTTTCATTTCCGAGATTTATGTTTAATTAATTTCAGTAAGTCGGGATTCTTATAATCAATTGTTAATCTAAGGTAATACAAAAATGGGAGTATACTTTTATTAGATTATAGTATTAGATAATTGTAGATTTTACATCTATTTTTTTGAATATTCCGTAAATTGCAGACTTAAATCCGATTATATTTTCCGAATGATACAAGCAACACCTTACAAACCAAAATATAAAGTTAGAATTGTTACAGCAGCAGCCTTGTTTGATGGTCACGATGCATCCATAAATATTATGCGACGTATTATCCAATCTACAGGCGTTGAAGTTATCCATTTAGGGCATGATAGAAGTGTCGATGAGGTCGTAAACACAGCCATTCAAGAGGATGCAAATGCTATATGCTTAACATCTTATCAAGGAGGTCACAATGAGTATTTTAAATATATGTACGACCTTTTAAAAGAAAGAGGAGCAGAACATATTAAAATCTTTGGAGGAGGAGGAGGCGTTATTTTACCTTCGGAAATTAAAGACTTAATGGATTATGGTATTTCTCGAATTTATTCGCCAGACGATGGTCGTGAAATGGGATTGCAAGGTATGATTAACGATTTGGTTGAACAATCAGATTTTGCTGTTGGTGATACATTAAATGGAGAGGTAGCATTGCTGCCTTCAAAAAATGCAAAAGCTATAGCACGTGTTATTTCTTCGGCAGAAAACTTTCCAGAAGTAGCAAAAAGCGCTTTAGAGAAAATTCATCTGAAGAATAAAAATTCTAAAACACCAGTTTTAGGAATCACAGGAACTGGAGGTTCAGGGAAATCGTCTTTAGTAGATGAGTTAGTGCGTAGATTTTTAATCGATTTCCCAGAGAAAACTATAGGTTTAGTTTCTGTAGATCCATCAAAACGTAAAACAGGAGGTGCACTTTTAGGAGATAGAATACGCATGAATGCTATTAACTCTCCGCGTGTTTATATGCGAAGTTTAGCAACACGTCAAAGTAATTTAGCATTATCAAAATATGTAAATGAAGCAGTACAAGTTTTAAAAGCTGCGGAATACGATATTATAATTTTAGAAACTTCTGGTATTGGACAAAGTGATACCGAAATTATGGAGCACAGTGATGTTGCATTGTATGTTATGACACCAGAATTTGGTGCTGCAACACAATTGGAGAAAATTGATATGCTTGATTTTGCCGATTTGGTAGCCATTAACAAATTCGATAAACGTGGTTCTTTAGATGCTTTACGTGATGTAAAAAAACAATACATGCGTAACAATCATCTTTGGGATGTTCATCAAGACGACTTGCCTGTTTATGGCACAATTGCATCGCAGTTTAACGATCCAGGAATGAATACGCTGTACAAAGCGATTATGGATAAGATAGTTGAGAAAACAGAGTCTGATCTTAAATCGACTTTCGAAATCTCAACGGAAATGAGCGAAAAGATTTTTGTCATTCCGCCAAGTAGAACACGTTACCTTTCTGAAATAGCTGAAAGCAATCGTGGGTACGATAAAACAGCTTCAAAACAAGTTGAAGTTGCGCAAAGACTTTTCGGGATATATAAAACATTAGAATCTGTTTTAGAGGTAAAACCAGAATTGGATAAAGCGGGTCTTGCATCAGAATCTATTCAGTCTACTGAAGATAATAAAGATTTCGTAAAACTATTAGTTGGAGAATTCGACCGTGTAAAACTAAACTTAGATCCATACAATTGGGAAGTAATTACTGGTTGGAGTGATAAAGTAAATAAATATAAAAACCCTATCTATACTTTTAAAGTTAGAGATAAGGAAATTAAAATAGAAACACATACAAAATCATTATCACAGTCTGATATTCCAAAAGTAGCTTTACCAAAGTATCAAGCTTGGGGAGATATTTTAAAATGGTGTTTACAAGAAAATGTACCTGGAGAATTCCCATACACTTCAGGATTATATCCTTTTAAAAGAACAGGAGAAGATCCAGCAAGAATGTTTGCAGGTGAAGGTGGTCCAGAACGTACTAACAGACGTTTTCATTATGTAAGTGCAGGTTTGCCAGCTAAGCGTTTGTCTACAGCTTTCGATAGTGTAACACTTTACGGTAACGATCCAGATTTGCGTCCGGATATCTATGGTAAAATTGGTAATGCAGGCGTTTCAATCTGCTGTTTAGACGATGCTAAAAAGCTCTATTCTGGTTTCGATTTAGCAAATGTAATGACCTCGGTAAGTATGACCATTAATGGTCCAGCTCCAATGTTATTAGGTTTCTTTATGAACGCAGCCATAGACCAGCAAAGTGAATTCTATATTAAGGAAAAAGGACTAGAAAAAGAAGTAGAAGCGAAAATTGCTAAACTATATAAAGGTAAAGAAAGACCAAGTTACAATGGCGAATTGCCTGAAGGAAACAACGGTTTAGGTTTAATGCTATTAGGAGTAACAGCTGACCAAGTATTACCAGCAGACATTTACGCAGAAATTAAAAAGAATACTATTGCTCAAGTTCGTGGAACGGTTCAAGCAGATATTTTAAAAGAAGATCAAGCACAAAACACCTGTATATTTTCAACTGAATTTGCGTTGCGTTTAATGGGCGACGTACAAGAATATTTTATAGATAATAATGTGCGTAACTTCTATTCGGTTTCAATATCTGGGTATCATATTGCAGAAGCAGGCGCAAATCCAATCACGCAATTAGCATTAACATTATCTAACGGATTTACTTATGTAGAGTATTACTTAAGTCGCGGCATGGATATTAATAAATTTGGGCCAAACTTATCGTTCTTTTTCTCGAATGGTATCGATCCAGAATATTCTGTTATAGGTCGTGTGGCTAGAAAAATATGGTCTAAAGCATTAAAGCACAAATATGGTGCAAACTCTAGAGCGCAAATGTTGAAGTACCACATTCAAACGTCTGGTAGAAGCTTACATGCTCAAGAAATCGACTTTAACGATATTCGTACAACCTTACAAGCATTATATGCTATTTACGATAACTGTAACTCGTTGCATACAAATGCTTACGATGAAGCGATTACAACACCTACCGAAGAATCTGTACGTCGTGCTATGGCAATACAGTTAATTATAAATAAAGAATTAGGATTGGCTAAAAACGAAAACCCTATTCAAGGTTCTTTTATAATTGAAGAATTAACCGATTTAGTAGAAGATGCTGTATTAACAGAATTCGATCGTATTACAGAAAGAGGAGGCGTTTTAGGTGCTATGGAGACGATGTATCAACGTTCTAAAATCCAAGAGGAAAGCTTGTATTACGAAACTTTAAAACACAACGGTGAATTTCCAATAATAGGTGTGAATACCTTTTTAAGTTCTAAAGGTTCGCCAACAGTAATTCCAAAAGAAGTTATTCGTGCAACCGAAGAAGAAAAGCAATTCCAAATTAAAACATTGGAGCATTTACATAAAGCGCATGATACAAAAGCGATGTTAAAAGAACTTCAAAAGAAAGCGATTAACAACGAGAATATTTTTGAAGCCCTAATGGAAGTTTGTAAAGTCTGTTCACTTGGCGAAATTACGGCTTCGTTATTTGAAGTAGGAGGACAGTATAGAAGAAACATGTAAGCAGAGATCCAATTTTTATTTTTCATAAAAATTGAGTGAATCGCTTATTCCAAATTTATTTTGGGATCTCACAGAAATACTGTCATTCAGGGCAAAGCGAAGAATCTCAATAAATAACAAAAAAGCGTTTCGTAGTGAAACGCTTTTTTTACTTTAAATTAAAAATAGTATGTCAATAAATCACACCTTCAAAGCAACCGTTAACTGGGCAATAAATCAAGGTGAAAGTACTTTTAACCCAAGAACTTTTAGCCGAAATCATGAAGTTACAATAGCTAATAAAACTAGCCCTTTACAAATATCTGCCGCTAAGCCATTTAGAGGAGACGACTCGTTATATAATCCTGAAGATTTATTGTTGTCTGCTTTAACATCTTGCCACATGATGTCTTATTTATACGTTTGCGCACAGCATAATATTGAAGTACTAAGTTATACAGATCAATCTGAAGGTGATTTAGAAGTCAAGTCATCTGGAAGCGGTAGTTTTAAAACCGTTAGGCTAAAACCAGTAGTAATCATAAAGAATGCTAACCAAAAAGAACTTGCTTTAAGGCTGCATAATAAGGCAAACGCACTTTGTTTTATAGCTAATTCTTGCAATTTTACAGTATCTCACAAGGCAACTATAATAGTTTAATTATCTTTTAATTTTTCGCCATTTCTTTTTTTCTAACATTTTTGAAACCTGACTACCTGCATCTTCTCCATAACGTAAATAATAATCCCCATTAGGTTTAATTATAATAAATGCTGCACAATTTTTGTCTTCTATAAATATATTTTCCTTGTAAAAATTTTTGTCAAGAATCCATTTATCATCTTCATTTAGATAATTGCTTTGAAAAAACTTGGGAGAGAATATTAAAAAACTTTCTATGTTGTAAAGCTTAGTAATACCAATAGTGCCGTTTTTAATATTATTGAGAACTATTCCATAACCTTTGTTTCCTTCAATTATACAATTTTTACCATTTTGCATGTATTCTATTAATATAGTTTTAGTGAAATCTATTTTTTTTGAAGAATCTATTTGAAGTTTTTCTTGTATTAATTTTAAGTTTTTAGAATTAAAATAGCCATAAAATTCTTCAATAGATTTTTTATAACTTTCATTATATTCAGTATTAACATTTTTAAAGTATCGATTCTTACTGAGTTTGTTAGCAGAATCTTCATCTGCATTTTTTGAAGAAGAACAATTAAAACACATTAAAATAGCAAATAAATAGATTGAAATATTCTTCATATAAAATTATTAAATTTCATTTTTAATTTTTTTCTTCTTCATATATACTTTCAATATAAATAATAAAAGTACACATAAACCTGCCAATGCAGTCATTATTGTCCAAGTGTTATTAAAGCCAATTCCAGATATTATTTGTAATCCAGCATTAAAACCAAAAACGCTAGCAACAGAGAAAGACATAATGTACATTGCCATATATTCGCCTTGATTCCCTTTTTTTGCAAGATCCATAACAAATGAATTTGAAAACGGAAATGCTATCATTTCTCCAATCGTCATTAATAGCATTCCAATTATTAATATACCAGACCATGTTGTTAAATTTAGAACAAGGAAACTTAAACCGGTTAAAATAGCTCCAAATAATATTAAACCAACCTTACTATATTTACTTTTTTCTAACCAACTTATTAGGGGCATTTCGAATAGAAATATAAAAAATCCATTTGCGCCTAACAGTAATCCAATTTCAATTTTAGTCATTAAATGAACATCTCTATAATATAATGGCATTGCAGAAAAATACTGGAAAAATATTACAGCAAAAACTAGCATGGCAAAAAAGAAAATAATCAAAGCTTTATCGGTCTAAGCAGATTTTGGGTTTTCAACTTTCATTTTATCATGAACCACTGTTTTCTTTGGATTCAATACGTTAAATAAAACAAATGTTGCTAGTATACAAGTAATGCCATCTGTCCAAAATAAACCAGAATAATCCAAAGTAGTAATAATTAATCCACCTAAAGCTGGACCTGCCGAAAAACCAAGGTTTATTGCTAAACGTATTAGTGTTACACTTCTTGTTTTGTTCTCTGGTTTGCTGTAGGTACTCATTGCTACAAACATTGCAGGTCTAAAAGTATCAGCAACTATCATAAGTAAAAAGATGCCAATACCTAAAGACTCAAATGTTTTTAAATACTGAATTCCAATAAATAATAAGCCCGTTAGAAACAGACTACCTACCATAACTTTATAAAAGCCAATAGAGTCTGTTAATTTTCCGCCAATCCATGTTCCTACTACAGATCCTAAACCAAAGCTCGTCATAATCCAACCAACATTTTCTAAAGATAAATTTAGGTCTTCTGTTAGATAAATTGATAAAAATGGAATTACCATTGTACCAGCACGATTAATAAAAGTTATTAATGCGAGCCACCAAACTTCTCGAGAGAGTCCTTTGAAGGTGTCTATGTAATTGCCGTATAGTTTTTTCATTGTTTGGTTGGTTTTCTGTTTATGTCATTTGCTAAAAGTTTAATTCGTGATAGACTTAAAATAAAAAAGTCCAACTACGAAGTTGGACTTTTAATATTGTATAAATTGATATTTAGATCATCATATAATATAGTAAGCCCACTTTGTATTTCTACAAGAGGTTTTTTGCTTATAATATGTAATGACCAGATTCATTTTTTATCTTTTGATGTGCCAAAGCTACACAAAAATATTTTAAGTTGTACTTTTGAAAAGATAAAATGATAATACACGTTCTAAAGCTAAAGCTTTTGACGCCTTATCTTTAGATTTGTTAGAATCATAAAAATCTAATATGAGTACTAGTTTTAATCCATCACTTAATTCAAATAATTAATATAACAGAGCCTCAATTTTATTATGACTAAACAGATTATACTTTTAGTGTTATTTATTTCAGCTTTAAGCTGCGCTCAAAAAAAAGAGTCGCTATTAGGAGATACAGAATGGCAACGCGAACAAAATGCAGACTTTAAAGATGCTTCTAAATCGCCTTTAAAAGAAAAGGATAGAAAGGTTTTTAAAGCTTTAGATTTTTATAAATTCGATTCTACCTATGTTGTAAATGCGACCTTAAAAAGAATTCCAGATTCGAAATGGTTTCAGATGAAAACAACAACAAATAGAGTCTCAAAAGAACGTGTTTATGGTGTTTTAACTTTTGAAATTAAAGATCTAGCGTTTAGTTTGAAAATTTATCAAGGTCAAGATTTAATGGAGAAAGATGGTTTTGAGGATTATTTATTTCTTCCTTTTTCTGATAATACAAATGGAGAAGAGAGTTATGGTGGCGGACGCTATATAGATTTAAGAATACCAGAAGATACGACTATAATTATTGACTTTAATAAAGCTTATAACCCTTATTGTGCTTATAACGAAAAATATTCTTGCCCTATTGTTCCTCTGGAAAACTCTTTAGATGTGAGCGTTGAAGCAGGAGTAAAGGTGTTTAAAAAATAAAAGCACCTAACAAGAATAGTAGGTGCCTTAATTACTAACTAACAAAATCTATTTTTTAATAATTCGTTTAGATAAACTTCCATTATCAGTATGAATTTGCAATAAATATACACCTTGTTGTAAATGTGATATGTTTATTTTTTCAATCTGATTTTGTGAACTTATCACTACTTTACCGTTCATATCAATTAGTATTATTGATTTAATTTGAATAGTATTTGGTGTCTTAATATTGATATAATCTGAAGTTGGATTAGGATATATGTTTATCTCAGAAAGCGTTTCAGAACTAACGCCTAAAGTGCCATCTAATTCAAAAAGTGTGCTCTCATATAAAGACCAAGTGCCATTGGTGTTTTGAACACGAATGTGCAGATAATGATCACCTTGAGCCATACTTTCGGAAGTTGGAATCACTAAATTGTCATCTAATATTTCACCAGAAATGGCAAGTGTTGTTGCGTTCCCAAAACCAGGATCTACATCTATGTAATATTCGGCAGCTACAATATTAGCTGTATTGATCTCAATGGGTGGAGCAACTCTAAAAGTTTTGTGTTCATATAAACTCCATTTATTAGTACTGTTTTTTACACGCACAAATAAACGATGTGTTCCAATGGGTAAACTTGAAGTTGAAACCGTTAAGGCATCATTAATACTTTCAGCATCTACTAAGTCTATAGTTGTTGCTATCCCAATTCCTGGATCTTGATTGAAAAAATATTCAGCTTCTACAATATCGCTAGTATTGGTTACTACAGGTGGAGCAACTCTAAAAGTTTTGTGTTCATATAAACTCCATTTATTAGTGCTGTTTTTAACACGCACAAACAAACGATGTGTTCCAATGGGTAAACTTGAAGTTGAAACAGTTAAAGCTTCATTAATAATTTCAGCATCTACTAAATCTATAGTTGTTGCTAAGCCAATTCCTGGATCTTGATTAAAAAAATACTCAGCTTCAACAATATCGTTAGTGTTATTTACAACAGTTGGAGCAATTCTAAAGGTTTTATGTTCGTATAAACTCCATTTATTAGCACTGTTTTTAACACGCACAAATAAACGATGTGTTCCAACAGATAAACTTGCAATAGAAATCGTTAAGGCTTCATCAATAGTTTCAGCATCTACTAAATCTATAATTGTTGCTAAACCAATTCCTGGATCTTGATTAAAAAAATACTCAGCTTCAACAATATCGTTAGTGTTATTTACAACAGCTGGAGCAATTCTAAAGGTTTTATGTTCGTACATGCTTGTATTACCATCAAAATTTATGGCTCTAATGAATAATCTATGTGTACCAAGTGATAATCCAGAGGTTGATATACTAAAATTTTGATCTATAGTTTCGGCATCTGGAACAATATCTACAGTTGTTGCTAAGCCAATGCCTGGATCTGTATCAATAAAGTATTCCACACTTGCAATGTCCGATTGCGCTAACGTAACTCCAACACAAAAGCAACATAATAATGTATATAATGTTTTCATTGTGTTTAAGTTTTAGTTTGTTTTATTAGCGTTCGCTTTTAGATTCACATTTAAATGTGTTCCAGCTTGAACCATATTATTACTAATGGTCATTTCCTCTAAATATGGTAAAATTGTTGGATAGCCTCTATTGTCAAAATCGTAAGACCCGCTAAAAAGACCAACTTCATTTCCATCTGTTCCAAGTGAACCAGAACCAATGTTATAGTCGTTATCTACATTAATACTAGGGTTTGTTCCTGGAATACTTACAAATTGTGGATTTGTATTATCAAAATTTCCAGTACCATTTAAAAGGCCAAGAGTCGTGCCTTGATAACTATAGCTTAAGCAATTGTTGAAGATTACAGGAGAAGATCCAGTTTGCCAGTTAGCAGCATGAAAACTACTTGTTGATACAAAAATATTGTTTTGTGCTACTAAATCGATTGGCGAACTAAAAAAAGATTGTGTTGTAACACCAGCAAATGTAATAAGGTTATTATTAAAAATAGTTGAACTATTAAATCCAGATAAACCGTTTACTGCAACTGTATCAAAGAAATTATGAGTAATTGTAATGTTAGTACTTGTTGTACTGTGTAGAGTAATACCTCCTAAAACAATATTACCTTGAATTGAAGCGTTAGTAACTCCAGTATTAAAATTAATAGAAGTGCTAATAATAGAGTTTTCAATAGTGATATTTGATCTAGCACTAACAGATTGAATATGTGCTGTTGTTCGGATTCCGCTAATTTTCACATTATTCGAGGCAACATTAATAAGGCCAAAAGTAGCACGTCGTCCTGCATTCAATTCTGGTGTATGACCAACACCATAAATAGTAACTTCTTTACTTATATTAATGTTACCATAGCTTGTAGCTGAAGGTTGTACATAAATAATATCTCCAGTAGCTGCAGCTGTATTGGCAGTGGCAAAAGTACTGTACATATGAGAAGGTGTGGTGTCAACATTTGTATTGTTATCTACAATTAAAATGTTTTGAGCGTTTGTAAAGCTTACTGCAAGTAAAGCGATAACTAGAATAAATTTTTTCATGATAATTAAGTTTTATGATTTATAATGTCAAAAGTCTTAATTATCTGAACGCCAGAACATACGCAGAACGTCGTATATTTTATTTTACTATAAAAATACCAAGGAAAACAGCCAGAAAACCAGCAACAAAACTGGCTATAGTATAAAATGCAAAGCTCGTGAAATCTCCAGTTTTTAAGAATATATGGTTTTCGTAAGCAAAGGATGAAAACGTAGTAAAGCCACCACAGAAACCAGTGGCTAAAAGCAACGTATGGTTTTGTGTTAGTGAATTGTTTTTAAGCGCTAAACCTAAAATAATACCTATAAATAAACTCCCTAAAATATTAGATACAAAAGTACCATACGGTATTCCGGTTTCAGTATTATTTAAAAACTTACCTAAAAGATAGCGTAGTACACTACCAAAACCACCACCAATAAAAACTAGGAGTATATTCTTCATGTTTATTTTACTGCTATGTAGATTTCGGTTTTTAAATCTGCTGGATTAGGTGTGTTTATTGGAGTGTTTAAATAAGCCTCTAGAGTTGGTCCATTTTCGTTTTGTTCTAAACCACTATCGTTAATAGCTTTCATAGCTTTCTCCCAAGCTTCTTTTAAATGACTATAATCTCCATTTAGAGTAGTTTTTACCGCCTTGAAAGGCGCTAATTGTCCGGTTAAAATTTCTCCGCCAGTTGTTATTACACGAGAGGTTGTTGGTACACAACAAGAAAACATAATGGCGTTATTGGCTTCATCCCATTTGTGATATAAAATATAAGGAGCGCCAGACATAGTAATATTGTTTTTATTGGCATAAGCTATTACTTCAGGTAGCATTGTGGTCATTTTAGTTTGAAAATCTTGAAAAGTTGTTTCAGCAGTATTATAGATATAGAAACCACCACTATGTTGTGTTGTCTCTTTATCAACTACAATGCTAAATTTTTTCATATCAGAAATAACAATACTGTCTAGTTTTTCTAAACTACGTTCGTAATCTGGGCCAATTTGTTTTTCCATTCCTCCATTAAAAGCATTGTAAGTTTTAAAGTCGAAAGGTAAATTTTTTCCTGAGATATTCCATGTTACATCGGTAGCTCCATCTGCATTTGGTTTAAACTTCCAAGACACTTGAGATTCTGGATATTCTCCTATTTGCATGATTTGACTAATGGATTTATTAGCGTTTGTTTCAACAGTTCTCATAGTTCCTAAACCATTTTTATCTTGCCAAGTATAGCTTGATCCGTCACCTTTAGTCAATTCTGGCAGTATAATTTTTATTTCAGGATCTTTTTCTACCCAAGACGACCACGAAGCCCAATTTTTATAATCGTTAACATTATTATAAATAACAGCTGCTGGTGCATTTATTGTTCGCGTTCTTGTAACTGAAAATTCATTAGGTTGCACTGCAATGTATATAGCTAATGCAATAATAGCGATAAGAATAAGGAAGAAAATATATTTTATGGCTTTCATTATTTTTTATGGAATAATTATTATCAAAGATAGAATATAAATAAGAAAGAGATGAAATGTCTTTACTTAGTGGAGAAAGCACTAAAACAGATAGATTTAATTCAGAATAATCACACTTAAGAAAAGTGCATATAGAAACTACATTAGGTTCTAATTTAAAGGATGAAATAAAACATTTTTCTATTAAATAATAATTTCTTATTTATAAATATATTTAATAGCAGCAATAAGGCCAATAAATGAAATGAAGGCGAGCAATACCCAAATGGTACCTTTGTAATGTTGTTTGTGTAGTTTTAAGTCCTTTCTATAGGTGTAAATTATTACTGTAATAAATACAATTGCAAAACAAATGGCGAATATTAATTGTCCTGTACTAAACATAGTATTATTTTTATGCAAAAATAACGATTACAAGTAGTAAAAATGGATTTCAATGAAACATTCCTGATTTAAATAGTATAATTTTAGGAATGTTCCATTTGAAAGATAAAAAACAATAACTAAAGAACCCATGAGAAATAAAATAGAAGCAGTAAAGGCATTTCATACAGCATTTAAAATAGGACACTTAGAATCGCCAAAAGCCGATTTAGGAAATCCTAAAAACACTTTGCGTTTTAATTTAATGCAAGAAGAAAATGAAGAGTATTTAGAGGCTGCTAATAATAACGACTTAGTAGAGGTTGCAGATGCTTTAGGAGACATGCTTTACATTTTATGTGGAACCATTATTGAACATGGTATGCAGCACAAAATAGAGGAAGTTTTTAGCGAAATACAACGTAGTAACATGAGTAAATTGGGTGAAGACGGACAACCAATTTATAGAGAAGACGGTAAGGTTTTAAAAGGCCCAAACTATTTTAAGCCAAATATTAAGGTGATTTTAGACAAATAGAATAAAGTTGATTGTTTAATTTGTTGATAATAAAAAAGCAGCCTTTGGCTGCTTTTTTATTTCTATTTATTCGCGTAAGTATTATTGCCTACTGTATACCCGTTTACTAACGATTATAACTTAACTCTCCATCCAAAAGGGTCTTCCGTTTTGTTGGTTTGTATCTTTACAATACGTTCTTTTAATTGACTAGCATAAGTATGTTCTAATTCTGGTAAATCGAAATCTGTATCTCTAAACCCAAAACCAGAAATTGGAGAAATTACTGCTGCAGTTCCTGCACCAAATATTTCTTTTAAGCTACCGTTTTTTGCAGCTTCAACAAGTTCGCTTACTTTTATTTTTCTTACTTCTGTATTTATACCTTCCATTTTAGCAATATCTAAAATACTTTTTCGAGTTACTCCATCAAGAATTCTGTCGCTTACAGGAGATGTAATTAGTGTGTCGTTAATACGCACAAAAACGTTCATTGCTCCGGCTTCTTCAATATATTCGTGGGATGTATCGTCTGTCCAGATTACTTGTTGGTAGCCTTTTTCTTTAGCTAATTGTGTTGGGTAAAATTGTCCAGCATAATTACCTCCAGCTTTAGCAAAACCAACACCGCCATTTGCAGAACGCGAGTACGTTTCTTCAATTAAGACTTTTACTTTTCCAGAGAAATAAGGTCCAGAAGGCGCACAAGCAATAATAAATTTATACTCATCGGCTGGTGAAGCATGAAAACCTTCTCCAGTTGCAAAAGTAAATGGTCTAAGATATAATGAGCTTCCTTCTTTAGTAGGAATCCAATCTTTTTCTAAATCTAAAAGCGCTTTTAAACCTTCCATAAAGTAGTCTTCAGGAATTTCTGGTATAGATAAACGTTTTGCAGAAATATTTAATCGTTTTACATTTTCTAATGGACGAAACAAAAACACATCGTTATTACTGTCTTTATAAGCTTTCATACCTTCAAAAATAGATTGGCCGTAATGGAAAATCTTAGCAGATGGCATTAAAGTTATAGGAGCATAAGGCTCAATTTTTGGTTGTTGCCATTTGCCATCTTTATAATCGCATGTTAACATGTGATCCGAAAATACTTGACCAAAAGCAAGATTGTCAAAATCAATACTTTCAATTTTTGAGTTTTTTACTTTAGTGATTTCTACTTGATCTTTAGTTATTTTTACCATGAAAATGTTGTGTGTTTTTCGCTTGCAAAAGTACAGAATTAAGAATTAAGAAATCAGAAATTCATCTTAAAATACTATCTTTGTATTAGTATTAACAAATTAATTAAAATTTAGTAAAATGAAAAATTATATTCTAGCATTAGCAATACTATTAAGCTTTGTGGCTTGTAGAGAAAAACAAGAAAATGAGGTTGTTGAAACGCCTAAGGAAATGGCTGTAAATTACAAGTCTTTTGGAAAAGAGATTATTGCAGACGATGCCATTGTTTCAAAATCTATGGTAAAACATTATGAAGGAATGAAAATGGGCGACAGTATAGATAGCAAAATGATTGCTAAAGTAGAAGAGGTTTGTCAAGCAAAAGGGTGTTGGATGAAATTAAACTTAGACAATGGCGAACAGGTTATGGTTAAGTTTAAAGACTATGGTTTCTTTATGCCTAAAAACATCGCAGGACAAGAGGTAATAGTTAATGGTAAAGCCTTTGTGAATGAAGTGCCTGTCGACGAATTACGTCATTATGCAGAAGATGCAGGAAAATCTGCAGATGAAATTGCACTCATAACAGAATCTAAAAAAACATATTCTTTTGAAGCAGATGGTGTTTTGTTAATTGAAGAATAAATGAAATATATACTTTGCTATATAAGTTTTGCCTTTATTTTAAGTTGTAATTCCAACTCTAATACAAATGCACAACAAAAAGACATTTCTGAAAAGAAGGTTTATGATATGTATGAGGCATCTGAAATGGCTATACTCATGAATGAATTTTATGCCATAAATGAAAACATTAAAAATGACATTTTAGCAGGAAATATGCCTGAAGAATTTCCTTCAGATTTTTTAAAAATTCATACAGCAGAACTTTCAGATTTTAAGAAAAGGACTGCAAAGTTTGACGCTTTTTCAAAGTTATATATAGATGCAGAGCAAGAAGTTTTTAATACAGAATCTGTTTTTCCTGTAAAAGAGCGTTTTAATAATGCAGTAGGTGTATGTATTTCTTGTCACCAAACGGAATGTACAGGACCAATACCAAGAATTAAGAAACTACTAATTAAATAGTTTTTTGGAACGCAAAATAATAATCACAGAAGACGGTTCTACAACCATTCATATACCAGAGTGGAATGAACAATACCATTCTACACATGGAGCAATACAAGAGGCTGAGCATGTTTATTTAAAACATGGCTTAGCCTTTTTTTGTGCTTCGGAAGGTTATACTAAACAGTCTCAAATCGCTATTTTAGAAATAGGTTTTGGTACTGGATTAAATGCTTTTCTAACCGCGATTAAAGCGGAAGCATTAAACTTAAATTGTAGTTATGTTGGTGTAGAAGGTTTTCCTATTTCTCAAAAAGAATTAGAAGCCCTAAATTATACTGAAACATTAAAACACGACGCCATTTTTAATGCTATTCATGACTGTAAATGGGAAAGTGATTTTGCTATTTCTAATAATTTTAATGTAAAGAAACAGCAGAAGCAGTTTTCTGAAATCACAGATATAAATCAATTCGATATTGTTTATTTCGATGCTTTCGGTCCACGAGTGCAACCAGAACTATGGACAGAAGCTGTTTTTAAAAGCATGTATAATGCCATGAAGCCAAATGGTGTCTTGGTTACTTATTGTGCACAAGGCCATGCGCGTCGTGCTATGATTTCGGTAGGGTTTACAATTACTAAAGTTGAAGGGCCTCCGGGAAAACGGCATATGCTTCGGGCTGTTAAAGAGTAGTTTGTTATTTCGAGCTTTTTCAATAGAAAAAAGTATGGGAACCTCATGATGCTTTCTAGAATTATATAGTATGCTATCCAATAATCGAAACACTTGCTTTTAACTAAACAAATGTTAAAGCTATTTCATCCTAAAAACTAGTATCGTATTTTTATAAAAAAAAGAAATGCGTGTACTCATTACAGGAGCAACAGGATTAATTGGAAGTGAAATCGTAAAAAAATGTCACGCTAAAGGCATTGTTGTAAATTACTTAACAACAAGTAAATCTAAAATAGAATGTACAGCTAATTATCAAGGTTTTTATTGGAATCCAAGTCGAGCTGAAATAGATGTAGATTGTATTAAAGACGTCGATGCTATTATTCATCTCGTAGGAGCAAGTATTTCTAAGCGTTGGACAAAAGCACATAAGCAAGCGATTATAAGTAGCAGATTAGAAACGACCGCTTTACTTCACGACACTGTAAAAAACAATCCCAATACCATAGTCCAAATTATCTCAGCAAGTGCCATTGGCTATTACCCAGATTCGTTAACTAACTATTATTCTGAAGGCGAAAAACAAATTAGCGATTCTTTTCTTGGGCAAGTAGTAGAAAAATGGGAAGGAGCAATCGATACATTTAAATCTTTAAATATTGCTGTTTCTAAAGTAAGAATAGGTATTGTGTTTTCTAATAAAGGAGGTGCTTATCCCGAGTTATCAAAACCAATAAGATTTGGAGCTGGAGCAGTAATGGGAACGGGCGAGCAATGGATGTCTTGGATTCATTTAGAAGATTTAGCAAACATTTTCACACATGTCTTAGAGCATAAATTAGAAGGCGTTTATAATGGTGTTGCACCAAAGCCAGCAACCAATAAAACCATTACAAAAGCTATTGCAAAGCAATTAAACAGGCCTTTAATATTACCAAATATCCCAAAGTTTGCCTTGAAATTAATGCTTGGCGACATGCATATTATTTTATTTGAAAGCCAGCGTGTAAGCTCAAAAAAAATTGAGAATACAGGTTTTAAGTTTAAGTATGCTCATTTAGAATCGGCTTTGGAGGCATTGGTTTAGGAAGATTTGTTTAACATGTTGTGTGTCTTAAGTTGGCTTTATTATATATAAATTGATAGTCTAAACATAAAGAACATAAAGAACATAAAGAACATAAAGAACATAAAGAACATAAAGAACATAAAGAGCATAAAGAACATAAAGAACATAAAGAACAAAAAGAAAGTGCTAAGGTTGTTTTGTATCGTTTTTTTTTATAAAATATAAAACGTATCTGTAGTTATGGGTTCAGGCACATTTTCAACACCCAATTGTTCTTTGATATTAATTTCTATTGTTCTAGAAATACTTGTCATTGGAGTGTCTGTAGGCTTATTTTCAAATGGGTTTTGAATGTTGTATGCTATTTTTTGGACTAAAAAAAAGGAATAGAGATGAAAACCATAATTGGTATTTCAATTAGACTGTGCATTTTCGTTAATGCTAATGAAAGTGAGACTAAAAAAATATAGATAAAAAGGTGTAAAGTCAATCTGTATGTTTTTGGGAAATCAGTGTTTTTTATTCGTTCTGCTTGGCCCATAGACGCACAAAGTTTTACAAGGGTATTATCTATTTGGATTTGTTGGTAATCATTGATTAGCTTTTCTTCATGTAAATGAGATAAACCTTGAGACTGGTTATTTAATAAAGCTAAGGGAATATTATTTTGATCTCTAATAGATTTTAATTCTTGTTGGGATATAAATTCATTTATATTTTTAGAAGCATCTTCATTTCTTAAATTCTGTGAATAAGAATAGCACCAAGCAATTTGTCTATAGGCCATCTTGTCTGTTATTTCTTTACTTCCACTTTTTGTAAATCCTTTAAGTTGCAGTACAAACGTTCTTGAATCATTAACAATGGATCCCCAAATTTTTCTAGCTTACCACCATCTATCATAAGAATGACTTAACTTAAAAGATAGTAATAAGGCTATAGCTGTTCCTAAAAATGCTCCAACTGAAATAGGAATATCAATATCAATAAAATATTTCGATAAAAAATAGACTATCGTTGAAAAAACGGAAACTATTAGTATGTTCCATTTAATAGAATTGAACCAATATTTAATAGGTATTCTTTTTTCTAAAATCATAATTTTATTTTGGTCAACATTACACTCAACGAGTTCTTTTATGCTTAGTTGCGTTTGCTAGCACTAAATTAATAAAAGAAAACGAGTAGGCACAAAAACAGCAGTGAACTATAAAAGTTTTTGTGCATAGTTTTAATTGATATCATAATTCATTCAAACTAAAATACTTTTATCGTTTATATATGGGTGTCCGTTTGGCAAGAAATGCTAATGTAATTTTATAAGCATCTGCAGTTTGCCAAAAAGAAGCATGTTCTTTGGTATAAACGTTGTCACCTTTATCACTAAACACATTCATAGTAATATTTGTCGAATAATTTTGTGTTGCAGTACTATAACTGCTACTGTTTCTGGTTTTTTTGTTGTTTCCCGTGTTATTCCAAATATCTCCTACAATATTTCCTTTGCGATCTATATAGGCTCTTTTGTTTTTAGATGTCGTTGTGGTATTGTTATATTGGGTCGCTGTAGATTTATCAATAATAACTAATCCTTGAACAACGTATTCCACATTTAATATATTACATATTTCACCCATTGTATAGCCTTCTACATTGTTATTATTGACTCCGGCTGTTGTCAGTAATGCATTTGTTGTTGTAGGATCTTGAAACTTCAGAATTATTGCCCTTTTTTTGAAAATTGTATACGTCTCTTGTTGAGCTTTTTTTTAGTCATTATTGCGTTACTCGTTTCAAGGCCTTTAATATATCCAAAGGGTAGAATTGCTACTTTATTATGATGTTCTTTTAAGTTTGAATTTGAGGTAGTCGCTTTTTTATTGAAGAATTCAATTCTACCAGAGTTCAATGTGATTTTTAAAATATCTGCTTTATTAACAGTGTGATCTATAGTTTCGTTTTTGTAAATAAATTGAAGATCTTCTTTATTTATAAGACTTTACCTTGCATTTCATTGCCATCACTTTTAAGAATAACATCATCTTGGGAGCACATTGAAGGAGAGAAAATTATCGCAAGTATAAAAAGGGTTTTTTTTTGAAAAGTTTTTTTTATCATAATTCTATTCTTTTTGTGATAATTACATACAACGTTTCTCTGATAAAAAATCGTTGTAATGTTTTTAACAGATGTTACTGAAATTTGTTCAGCACAAGTAAACGAAGTTAATGTTTTTAACAGATGTTACTGAAATTTGTTCAGCACACGTAAACGAAGTTAATGTTTTTTTTTTTTACAAAGTCAAGTCGCTTGTTTGTTCTAGAAAACAAAAAGCCCATATCGAAGGAAGTGGCTTTTTATAATAATTTATCATAATCTAATTATGCTCTCTTTGCTTTAAAACAGGTTTTTACTCTGGACTACTTTTAATCTTGTAATCTCCAGGTTTTGAGTTTACGCATACTAATTTAAAATCGGCTATAAAGGCATTTGTTTAATGAAGGTTCTGTGTAAAGTTAATTGGTTGGCGAGCAACTAAATTAATAAAAGAACCAACCACAGGAAATTCCGCAGGAATTTCCAAGCCGGCTAGAACACGTAAATAATTATATCTATTGTTGGTAATAGTTATTCTTTGAAAATGGTTTTTCCATCTTTTATGGTTTCAACTACTTTAATATCTTTTATTTTTAAAGGGTCTGTTTTTAAAGGGTTTTTATCTAAAATCACTAAATCAGCTCTTTTTCCAATTTCTAAAGTCCCTTTAGAATCAATTTCATCATATTGTTCAGCAGTATATCGCGTCATTGTTAAAAGTCCTTCAAAGGGCGTTACTCTTTGACTACTTCCTACTTTTGCGCCAGCTCTAGAAATTCTATTTACAGCAGAATACAACATAAACATCTGATCTAATGGTGCTACCACAAAATCTGTATGATTGCTAGGTTTTAAACCTGCATCAATGGCATCACGCATTGGGCTTATATATTGTGCTTGTTCTAAACCTCGGTTGGCAAGGTGAGCTTCATAAAAATAATATGTATGTAATGTGTAAAATGAAGGACGTATTCCGAATTTCACAAATTTTGAGATATGATCTTTTCGCATAAACTGGGTATGGATAGTGGTAACATTCCAAGGTTGGCTATAATCACCATTACGCACATATTCATATGACTCAAGGAAAGTGTCTATTGCAGCATCTCCATTACAGTGAAGTATAAGTGGTAATTTCAAGTCATAAACACGTTTTACTGCTTTATTGACCAATTCTTTTGAAAAGGTGAGCTCGCCATGCCAATTTTTTTCGCCAGCAGGTCCACCTGTTAAATAAGGAGTAGTAAAAGCAGCGGTTCTACCTTGTGGAGATCCATCTATAGTAATCTTTATGCCTCCAATTTTAAAGTTGTTATTATATTTTAACCATTGAGATTGAGGAATAAGCTCAAATGATTTGTCTATTTCCGTAACAAAAGGATAGGCAACTACATCTATGATATTGACACCAGCATCTGATACAGCTTTAATTGTTTCAAGATTATCAATAAGTGTGAATCCTTCTTGTGCGGTAGTTATCCCTTCTTTTGCGTATAACATTTGTCCAGCTTTGGTCGCTTCAATCTCTTGCTCTAAAGTCATCTTCTCTATTTTCTCGGCGATAGGTTTATAAGCAGTTTCCATTATTAAACCATAAGGTTCATTTGTACCTGGTTTTCTTACTATTATTCCACCAGAAGGTGTTTCTGTTTCAGCACTTATATCATAGTAATCCATAGCTTTGCTATTTAGAACTGTACCATGCATAGAAACATGGTCTATTCTTACTGGATTATTAGGGAAGGCTTTATCTAAATCATCTCTGTTTAAAAGGCGACCATTCGGCATTACCGTGTCGTCATAACCATAACCCGTTATCATTTCTCCATCCTTTACATCGCGCTCAGATGCAAATTTTTTGAGCGTGGCAATAATGCTAGGTACATCAGCACCAGAACCTGAAGGTGGAGCATACAACATACATTGGTTGGCTACCATAAGAGAATTACTATAATGACTATGCCCATCTAGAAACCCTGGGAGGAGAGTTTTTCCTTCAAGATTTTTTTGATTATAATTTTCACCTGCAATTGATTTAGCCATTTCTAATGAACCAACAAAAATAATTTTACCATTATTTTCTACTAAGGCTTCTGCGTATTCAGGAGATATTCCTTTCATGGTAATAATATCTCCACCAAAATATACTTGTGCCGTATTTTCTATTTGTTTTTTTTCGGTTTCATTACACGAGAATAGGACTATGATTCCCAATAGTAGTAATAAGTTTTTCTTTGCTTTCATATGTGTGTTTTTAATGATTACTAATATTTCATTGATAAAAAAGCGTTTCAATGTTTTTTATCAGATGCTACTGAAACGAGTTGAGCACAAGCAAACGAAGTTAGTAGTTTTTTTTGACAAAGTCAAGTAGCACGTTTGTGCTTGAAAACAAAAAAGCCATATCTTTTGATGTGGCTTTTTAAAAGCTTAATTAAGCTTTCTTCGTTTTAATAGAGATTGTAATTCTGCATTAACTTTAATCATACAATCACCAAGTTTTTAGGATTTATAAATTTTACGTCAACATAAATTAGACGTTGTTTATAGTTTTGTTACGCCAAATCCAATTATGAAAAACTTTTAGTTTCCCAACTAGTTTATAGTAGTGTCTGTATTAATTGCGGTAATCTTTTTTATCAAATCCTTCTTTTTATTGGACTGAAAAACGGTTATTAATATGGGATTTAATAACATCTCGAGTGTTACTCAAATTAAAATATATTTTGCTTGAAAGTATTAAGTGGAGCTTTTGAAGAGGAATCTTATATTATTCAGAACAAACACTGGAATACAGCTCTATTTCATTCAGCGTGTTCCATACTTTATGTTTAAATGCTTTAGGTGAAAACTTAAATAGAATGACTGTTTTTTTTCTTTTTTACAATAGTGACTTTCAATTAAAACATTTAAAGTAATTAGATTGTTAGTTGCAAAACGATCATATGTCTTAACATATCCTTTAAAAAAAGTAGTGGATTTTCTTTTTTTAATTTTGGTGACTTTTGCGGATGCTTTTCGTTTATCTGTTGTAGCATCCATATCCACCTTATTTAGGCTATTAAAATATTTAACTAAATCTAGTTCTAACTCTTGTTTTGTGATTTTTCGGTTTACATTGATGCTCCATGCATACGTGTAAGACCAAAAAAATGTATGTTCTGGCTTTATCCAGCCTTTAGGTGGGAATCTTACTTCTCCAACTCCTATGTAATCCATATGTCTTGCTGGAAAACGAAGTACTTCTTGTCCCCAAGTAGAATCAAGTTTTATTAAATTAAATTCAGTTTTTTGTGCAAAAATAGGCACAGAACAAAGTAATAATAGTGTAATTAGTGCGATGATTTTATTTTTCATTTTGTTAAAAGATTAAGGTTGCTTTAAAGGCAATAGCATCAGAAATGATTTGGTCTTTTATGCTTGTTACTCCTTGTGATTTATATGTAATATTCCAGTCTGTTCTATCAATTTTTAATCGCGTATTTAATTGTGTTTTTGCATCATTTAATTTTGCTACAAAAAAAAACTAATTTCGTTACTTTGTTTATAGTAAGGTTTGCTGTAATTTGTAAATAGCTGTCTCCAACATCTTTTACTTTTGTGAAAACTAATTTTGATATTGGGTTAAACTTTACATTAAAAAAATCTTTTCCTTTTTATTGATCTATAAGGTTTTTCACCCTGGTTTCTTTCTCATTTGATTTTATTGAATTCATATCAATTGTAAATTCGCCTCCGATAATTTTATTATTATTTTTAATAATTTTTCCTTCTTTAAAATTTATAGTTCCTTCGTGACTTCCAAAACCAAAGAGTTTACTTCCATTCCAAGTTAGCGTACTTTTCGAAAGGTCTATTTGATGTTTTTCCTGCGCGCTTACCGTAATGGTATAGATGCAGAAAAACAGGAATACTAGAATGCTTTTTTTCATGATGTTTAATTTTGAGTTTTAGCTTTTGGTAAAACTATTCCCTCTTCAGAAAAAAAGTGTCAAAAAAATGTAAAAGAAATGTGAAAAGTTGTAAAAATAATAATTTTCTTTTTTAATTTGAATGACAATTATGGTTCAAACTTTAGAATTACGGCTAATGTTTTTTTTTTTGTTTTTTTGACAATGTGGAGGTTTTTTACTTTCTCAAATTTAACAGGCGAATGTTCCTTTATTAGTACTCCATTAACTAAAATCTCTTCAAAATATGCTTTTGCTCCAGTAGCAATATTCATATCTTCTACGTTCTGAATATGAAAATGCAAATGTGGCTCTGTAGTGTTGCCCGAATTTCCACATAAACCTAGCAAATCTCCTTGTTGTACTTTTTGTCCTTGTTTTACTTTTATTGAATGCTGTTTGAAATGTGCAAAGAATAAATATTCGTTATTATTCGTTTTTATAATTACAGTATTTCCAGGTACATAATTTGGGTTTGTTACTCCCGGTTTATTGTCTTTTACACCATCTACAACCAGCACAACTTCGCCGTTTGTAGGTGCTATTAAGTCTTTGCCAAAGGCATAATAATCTTCGTTGATTTTTCCGTCGTTTTTGTAATTTTTACCAGAAGAATCAGTAATTACTAAATCAAATGCATTTTTTTGAGCCTTATACGCAACATGGTAGTTTTGTTCTTTAGTATCTCCACCCCAAAAAACCGTCCACTCCTCTTTAAAAGGCAATATAAGTTTAGAAGTATTCCTTTTAAGTTTAGGTAGCTTTTCTATTACATAGGGTTTCACCATCAACCCATTGATTTTGGATTTTGCATCTACAGAAATAAATAGTGCCACAACAACACGTTCAAATGTTGTTTTGTATAAGGCTACATTGGCCTGTGGGTATTTTATAAACTTTCGCTCTGTTATATTGCCTGCTTCGGTTTGTAATCCGTTTAAAAAAGCAAGTGCTTTATCATGTGGCATAATTTTTTTCATCTCTTGAGCAAACATGTTAAAAATACCTTCGTAATCATTAGCACTGTATTTTTTTTGAAATTCATTAGCTACAGCTTTAGAAATAGCAGTTTCTTGTTGTGCTATTGTAGTATTTGTAAGTAGAATTGTTAGTATAAATATGATGAATATTTTCATTATTGTTATATTAATTTGAGTTGTTTAGCTGCTGCTGAATATCCTCGATGGTTTTTAAAATTGGTTGTACGTCTTTTTTAGCGGCTATTTTGTGAACCCCTATAGTAATAAGATAAAAGACACCTAGACCTATTATAGTGCCTAATTTGGCGTTAAATGTTAATGGTAATAGGTTTTCTGCTATGCTGTTGGTCCAATTATAATCAGCAGGATTTTCTAACCCGATAATAAATATAAAGTTTGTAATAAAAGAAGGGCCAGCATACCAATAGCCTGCAGAATTTAATAGTTTTAATTGGTGTTGCATTAACTGTTTTTTATGGTCGAGTTGCTCTTTAATCGGTAATGTTAGATTCTCAGATGAATTTTTTTGATTTGATTTTTTGAATTTATAAATAACATATATAAACCATAGAATAGATAAGAAACAAGAGAGTTTGGTAATTGTAAACGGGATTTCATACACGAAATAGCTAAAAAGTAGTATTCCAAATACTGAAGCAGAAATTTCTCTCACATCTCTTTTTCTAATCTTCTTTTGAATATTTGTCATCTTTGTATCAAACTCCTTTACCAAGCGATCGGTTTCAATGCTTATTTGAGCTGTTTCCGAAGAATTCTTCCAGATGTTTTTTAGTTCTTGTTCTAACATGCTAATTGAGTTTTGGTGTAATACATTCAAACAATTTTTTTCGTATTCTCTTCATTTTTACGGCAATATGGTTTTCTGATAGCCCTATTATTTCTGCCATTTCTTTATACGATAATTCATCTAAATACATTACAATAATAGAGGTGTCGCTTTCATTTAAAGTGGCAATACATTCTTTTAAATATTTGAATTTTTCTAGCTCTAGAGGCTCAACAGTTTCGGTTACCGGTGTAAAGTGAATGGCATCTAATCGTGTCGTTTTATTATTGCTTTTATCTAGGTTCGTTTTAGTACGTAAACACACGTTTAGTGTAATGCGATATACCCAAGTATTAATAGAAGAATTTCCTTTAAAATTAGGGAGCGATTTCCATATTTGAAAAATTACTTCCTGAAAAAGATCTTGTGGTTCTATAGGAGTGGCGGCATAAATTCTACAAATCCTGTAAATTTTATGTTTATTCTCTTTTAAGAGTTGATCAAACGTGTTTTGTGATTTACTCATGTATTTAAAGATATCAAAAAATGTGTTGTTACCTTAGTTTTTTTTTGATGCCGTCTTCTCCAATTTGTTTTTTGCTGAAGCATACCTCATAAACTCTATAAAAAAGCCACTTAGTAAAATGAAATTAATTTTACTATACGCTTCTCCTAAAACAAAGGAAGAAACAAGCATCACGGTTGCCCAAACAATGCTATTGATAATTAAAGTGTTGCTTAAAAACTGTTTTGTTTTTTTAGTATTTACCATAGTCTTAAAATTTAATGCACATCTGTTGTAATGTGTCTCTATTCTTTTAGTGACAGGCTTTATTAAAATATGACAAAAAAAATTGAATTTTTTATTTTGGAGTATGTTAATTTTGAATTGTTGCCAATGATATCGTTGATAAAAAACCGGTTCAATATCAATACAAGTTAAACATAAGTAAACGAATTTAGCGGTTTTCTCACAAAGTCAAGTCGTTTGGTTTCTCTTTAAAATCAAAATAACTACATCTCTCGAAGTGGATTTTTAAAATAAAGATTTATAGCGTTACATTAAATTCTATAATCTCCAAGTTTTGCTAGATCTCTAAATTTTATAGAGTTTTTTGTTAATATTCTATTCAGTTATTATAGTGGTAAAGATATTTATAAGTTAGAGGCTTTTTTGGTGCTTGTTATTATTCTCTAGTTAGATTTGTTTTCCGATAACTTTTCAGCTTTTCTATAGTATATAGAAGCACTGCTATCATCTTGAAGTGCTTTATAAGAATCGCCTAATCCTTTGAGCGGTCTTTCGGAATTTGGGTGTTTTTCTGCTAGAAGCGTAAATATTTTTTTGGACGTATTATAGTGTTTGTTTTTTAAATAAAATTCTGCAATTGAACACGCTCTATTAACTTTTATTCTACTAATAAATTCTGTTTTATTAAATTCATTGACTAAAGCATCAAACTGCTTATAATCATTTGCTCTAATGGCAGTTCTGGTTAAGCTAAACATCGTCCAATCAGTCAATGCTTTAGAAAATCCATATTTTAAGGATCGTTTTTGATAATACTCATAAACATGGTCTAATCCACCGGCATTTATAAATTCATCTAGGGTATTGAATTGTAATTCAGGGAAATAATGATAAAAGTGTTTTATACCAGAATAAAGCGTTGAATATGGAGTGGAACGATGCTCTTCATTTATTAGTTTTTTGTAGGACCAATTAAACGTTTTATGCGCTTTTAGTTTTAAAATACTATCTAATTTTTCAGTTCCAATATTAACCTGATTTTCATTTGGACTTACCGAGAAATATAACGTTTTATCAAAACTCGATTTTTCAGAAAGAAAGTTATCTATTTCTGTTATTTTATGAGTCAAAGGAAAAGGACTAGCAACTAGATAAGCATCAAAAAGATTAGGTCTATCCATCATAGTTTGAATTACGAAACTTCCGCCATATTCCCAGCCAAATAGTATACGCTCCTTTGAGGTTCGAAAACTAGTATCGACAAATGGGATTACTTCTTGTTCTATAAAGTGTAAGAATTTTTTTTCATCATCAATAAAATGTCCAAAACGATTTGGGTATTTATTTGTAATACCAACAATTATAAATTCTGGTGTTTGTCTAAATTGAGTAAATGATTTTAATAAGCTTACACCAAATGGGAATAATCGTTGGCCATCAAGTATGTATAAAACAGGGAATTTTTTGTCCGTTTCTTCATAACTTTCAGGTACACATATTTGAATTTGTCTATCTTCTTTTAAAATCTCCGATTTAATAGTAAAATTAGTACCTAAGGTGTTTTTAGAACTTATAGTCTGAGCTTTTATATTTGTGGTTAAATATAAAAGAGTAAATAATAAAAACACTTTTTTGTGATCATTTTAATTGGCTTTTGATTTGATTCCAAATATGCATACTTAGCTAAACATTGTATGTTAAATTGTAGGTAAATTATGATTATACTGAACTTCTATCTAATAAGTACCAAAGGTCTTGTATAAGAATAGTTACAGATTTGCTTACGAGGACTTTCTGAAGCATAGCTTCTAGATGCATTACAAATTATTGGCTTTTACTAAATTCAAATGTTTTATAATCAGACTCATCTGGAGGACCTGCCAGAATTTGAATATTCGGGTTTTTAGTAAATGTCATGATAACGGATGCAAATGTAAATCCTCTTCCATCTTTATTATTGGTTCGGCAAACAGGATTTTTAACATTATCCTTAGAACGTAAAGCTTCTTTTATTAATACATCACTAATTTCTAAATTGTCTGCCATCCGACTTTCAACTGCTTTAAACCGAAGGTAGCTATTCGATTTTGTAGGTTTTAATTCATCATTTAAATTAGGGTTGTATTTTGCATACCAAGGCTTTAAATCATCATTAGCAACAGGATGGTTGGTATGATAAACTGTTCCGTTTTCATTATTTGGATTGTAGCGAACCACTTTATTCGCAGATGCCTCAAAATCATAGATTTCGCCCTTAATGCCAATAATATAATTCTGTCCAGAAGCGTGATTAACGGTTTGAATAAAGTCAAGGACCTCTTCTTTATCTGTTGTATTTATGATATGTCTAATTATAAAGGCAACAGGTAATCCAGATGAAGAAGCTTTTAATTGCATAATCGTGTTTACGCATACACCAATGCCCTGCGCGTTCAATCCATTTAAAGCTATTAATCCCGGGTGAGTTAGAATTAGTTGTTCTGGACGGTTCTTGGTTTTGTTTAAACGCATTAGTACCTGGAAATCATCAGTAAAATTTTCAAGATCCATATTTTGTGAAATGAAACCAGGCTTCCCGTTTTTTGCAGGTACACCAAGACCGCTACAGTGATGATTATTTAGGTCATTTATATAAACCCAAAACTCATCTAGTAGATTTAAAACTAAAACATCATTTAGTTGCTGATCAGATCCTTCAGCAATTCCCTTAATTTCTTCATACAGTTTTGGAGTCCATTTCTTAATAGCGTCATCAAATTTAGCATATTCAAAAAAGTTCTTGAGTACTAAATTTGCATCCTTGCCTAATGATTTTGAAGTGTTCTCTTTCCAGGCCGTTATAATTTCTCTAATTTCCTTTTTTAGTTGTTTGCCATGCTGAAGTCCCAGTTGATAGCCACTACCCGAGAAAGAAACGGTTTTTAGCTCTCTGTTTGTTTGCTGCGCAAAACATCCTGCGGATAAGAATAGCGTGAATAGTATAATAAATAATTTTTTCATAAGTATTGATTTTATTATTGTCAATGTGCATGGCTAAGTTGCGTAAAAACGCTTTGGTTTTTTTAGTTTTTAAAAAACCAAGATACTAAAAGTGCCATTAATCTTCGTTGGGGAATTTATAAACCATAAACGATACAAGCTGTTGTTTATTAAATTCCTCTATAATAATCCAAGATCTTAACTCGAAGTAAATACTCATATTTAGTTTGACTTAAATTTAACAAAGAAGTCTCCATATTATTCTTAGATGTTATGTATTCTACACTATTCGATACACCGTTATTAAACCGTACTTCGTTAACACGAAAGGACTCTTGATATGCTGCTACCTGACTTTTTAAAACTTGATATCTTTTAAAGGAAGTTTCCATATTATTATAGGATTGTTGAATAGATTGCTTAAAAACAAACTTAGTTTGTTTCAAGTTTACTTGTACTTCTTCATGTTGTGTTTTTTCAATTCTTATTTTATTTTTTGCTCGAAAACCATTAAATAAAGGCACTCTAATTGTTATTCCAACTACAGAATTTAAGTTGTTGTCAAACTGATCCTTATAATTGATTCTAGAACCTTCAAACTGACGCTCATTTCTCATAACCGATTGCTCTTGACCATTAATAGAAACAAAATCTCCTGTTTCAATAGTAGACGTTCCTGTTTGTGTAAATAATTGTGCAACACTAGAATAGTTTGTATTTAATTGTCCAAATAAAGAGATCTCCGGGAAGTAATTTGCTCTAGCAATTTTAATTCCCGTTTTTGCGGCATCAATTCTCAGCTGTTTTGATTTAAAGGTTGCTAAATTTTCAAGCGCATCATTATAAATAGTACTAGCAGAAGCCTGATACTTTTCTAGATTAATAATTTCAGAATAATTTTCGAACTCATTTTTAGAATCTATATCAATATTTAACAGCTTTACTAGATTTAAAACTGCTGTTTTTAAATTGTTCTCAGCAGTAATGATTTCTGTTTGATCTCTAGTGAATTGTCCATTCATATCTGTAAAAGTAGCAGGATTTCCCAAACCATTATTGTACTGTGATTCTAATCTTTTAAGCTGGACTTTAGTTGTTGTAAGTCTTGCTTTTGAAAGTTCCAATACATCTCTGTTATTTAAAATTTGAATATATAAAAGCGTAACTTTAAGTGTTAGGTTTTGTTTTACCTCTTTAATTTCCATTTCGGAAGCCTGCATATTAAATTTACTTTGCTTAATCTCATTTTTGATTCTAAAGCCATTAAAAATGGTTGCATCTAAACTTAAACCAGCATTAGAAAAAGTAAGTTCCTGATTTACAAAGCTATTTGTAAACGGGTCAATACTTCGACCATTATTGATTCCCAAGTTGTAATTCATATTCAAACTAGGAAGTATCTTGTTTCTAGTCTCTTTGAAGCTTACTTCAGAAGATTTTGCTCTTAATTCTTTGATTTTTAGATCAAGATTATTTTCTATCGCAATATCAATACAATTCTGTAAGGTATAAATGGTTGTTGCTACGTTTTGAGAAAACCCAAAATTGAGCACACTCAACCAAAGACCTGTAATTAGTATTATCCTTTTGTTCATAATTATTAATTTATATGAATTGTAGCCTAATCGCTTTTTAAACTTTTTACTGGATTCACTAATGCAATCTTTATGGATTCAAAGCTTACCGTTACTAAAGCGATACCAATTATTAGTCCTCCTGTGGCTATAAAAGCCCACCATGGCATGTCTATTCTGTACTCATAATTTGCTAACCATTTATTCATGAAATACCATGCAATAGGAACACCGATAACGATTCCTAATAGTATTAATTTTATAAAGTCTTTTGTTATAAGGGACGTAATGGCAAATACAGAAGCTCCTACAACTTTTCGCATACCAATCTCTTTTGTTCTTTGTTCGGCTGTAAACATGACCAAACCAAAAAGGCCTAAACATGAAATTAAAATGGCTAAAATAGAGAAGAACGTTGATAATGTATAAAACGTAGATTCACTTTTATACAGTTTATTGTATTCACTATCCATAAACTTATATTCAAACGGGAATGCTGGGTTTAACTCGGTATGTAGCGTCTCAAGTGAAGCTAATGTTTGCTGTACATGGTCTGAATTGTACTTAATGAAAGCGGTGTTAAATTCAGCATAACCTTCACTTCTAATAACTAAAGGGAAAATAGATTCTTTTAAAGAACTAAAGTGGAAATCTTTAACAACGCCAACAATAGTCCCAGAATTTCCCCAAAAAGAGATTGTTTGTCCTACTGGATTTTCCATCTTCATTTGTTTCATTGCACTTTCATTAATCAAGTATTCAATATTATCAGGATTATTATGAATTAGATCTCTTCCCATATGTAATTTGGCGCCATATGTTTTTATGAAATCCATACTTCCTACCATTCCAGTAAATAAAGAACCATCTTCATCCGTTTTTCCATTCCAAATAACTTCTGGAGAAGTACCATATGCTCCCAATAAAATATGTGATGTTTTTGTTACCGAACTAACTCCGGAAATTTGCAAAGCACCTGTTTTAAAAGCATTATAATTTTTCTGTAAATCTTTGGAAAGAGTTACCGCTAGTAAACTTTCACGTTCAAAACCGATATCTTTATTCTGAACATAATCTATTTGTTTTGAAATAATAAGCATACAACTTATAAAGACAACAGAAATTGTAAATTGAAAAACAACCAACGCTTTTCTAATCAATTTGGTTATAGAACTCGTTTCAATTTTCTTCTTAAAAATATCAGTCACTTTAAAGGATGATAATAAAAATGCAGGGTAACTTCCAGATAATATTCCTGTAAAAAGTGTTATAAGTAAGACCATTACCCAAGTAGATAGAGGTAAGTTTGCTAGATCGATACTCTTATCTGTTATTTGATTAAAAAGAGGAAGCGCCAAGGCTATAAAAATTAAAGCAAAAAACAAACTTGATAATGACAAGAGTATCGCTTCTCCTAAAAACTGACCAATTAGACTGCCTTTTCCAGCTCCAAGTACTTTTCTTATACCAATTTCTTTCGCTCGTTTCATAGAACCGGCAGAAGCCAAATTCATAAAATTAATACTAGCAATCAACATGATTAAAAATGCGATGATTCCAAATAAGCGGACATATTCTATTTTGCCACTACCGTTTTCAAGGTCTGCATACAAATAACGATCTCCATAAGGCTGTAGTTCTATAGCGAATGCACCAACGTAATCTTTTAAAAACGGTTTTAGTTTTTGTTCTACTTGTTTTACATCTGCTCCTTTGGTTAACTGAACAAAAGTATTCGTGCCAAAGTTTTTCCACTCGGACATCCAATCGTTTTCGGCCAGAAGTGAGTCAAAGGATAAATAAAAATCACTTTTTTCGGTAGTATTCTCACTTCCTAAATCAAACACCATAGAGATTTTTAAGGCTTTAGAATTTTCGAAAGTTAGTGATTGACCAACTGCACTTTTTACAGTATCAAAAAATAACTCTGCCATGTCTTTTGAAATGGCAATAGTGTTAGGACTACTTAATGCAGTAGCGGCATTTCCTTCTAAAATATTAAATGAGAACATATTAAAATAGTCTTCACTTACATACTTACCGCTTTGCTTTAAAACCTTGTTATTGTTAGAGAATGTGTAATTTCTATCATTATTAGACATTGCAGTTACGCTTTCAATTTCAGGGATTTTTTCTTTTAATTCCTTATATAGAAGGGATGGTGTTCCGTAACCATATTCTGCACCATCAGAGGTCGTGAGGTATGCAGAATAAAGGGTATCGTTATTTTCGTGATATTTATTGACACTGTTTTCACTTGAAATCCATAAATAAATAAGTAAAAAACAAAATAAACCAGATGTCAGTCCTAAAATATTAAGAAATGATAAAACCTTATTCGCTTTAATATTTCTCCATGTTAATTTAAAATAGTTCGTAATCATAATTAGGTGTCTTAATAGTTAGATAATAAGCTCTCAGTTACTTTTTCGCCATCGAGCATGCGTATAATGCGATTCCCGTATTTTGCATCATGCTCACTATGTGTAACCATAATAATTGTAGAACCTTGATTGTTCAGTTCTGTAAGTAATTCCATTACTTCGTTCCCGGTTTTACTGTCTAAATTCCCAGTTGGTTCATCTGCTAGAATAAGTTTTGGTTCATTAACCAAAGCTCTTGCAACTGCAACTCTTTGTTGTTGACCACCAGAAAGTTGTGTTGGAAAATGACTGCGCCTATGCATAATTTGCATTCTTTCAAGTACTTCATCTACCTTTCCTTTGCGTTCGCTTTTCTTTATTCCTGTGTAGATTAAGGCCAATTCTACGTTTTCAAAAACAGTCAATTCATCAATTAAATTGAAGCTCTGAAATACGAAACCAATGTTATGTTTTCTTAAATGAGCTCGTTGACGTTCTTTATAGTTAATGACTTCTTCATCATTAAAAATGAAGCTTCCGCCATCTGCATCATCTAAAAGACCTAGAATGTTAAGTAGTGTAGATTTACCACTTCCTGAAGGTCCCATGATGGATACAAATTCTCCCTTTTTTACTTCAAATGAAATTTTATTTAGGGCAATTGTTTTGTATTCTTGAGTCGTGAAATATTTTTCTAAGTTGCTGATTTTTATCATGATGTTTATTTTTTACTTAATATTAATTCGTTTTTGTCTCCGTAGTCTTGATAACTAGATGTAATAATTTTATCTCCAGGTTTAAGTCCTTCTAATACTTCATAATATTCTGTATTCTGACTTCCTAATTGAATATCTACGCGATAGGCACTCTTGCCATCATCACTAAGTTTAAAGATCCAATTACCTCCTGTTTTTTGAAAAAAGCTTCCTTTAGGAATTAGTACCGCTTGCTTCTCGTCGCTTAATGCTAATCGAGTTCTTAAAGATTGCCCACGTCGTATACCTTCTGGTATTTTCGATTCGAAATGCATATCAACTTGGAAACGACCATTTGTAACTTGCGTGTATACTTTTTTAATCACTAATTTATAAGTATTTCCGTTAAAAGCAAATGTTCCATTTTGTCCAGAATAAATTCTTGAAATATAATTTTCGTCTATCTCAGCACGTACCTTAAAGCCACTTAATACATCCACTTGTCCTAAACGCTCTCCTTTATTTTTAGATTGTCCAATTTCGGCATCTAAAGATGTTAATTGTCCATTAACAGGTGCTCTAACAATTAAATCTCCAACTTTTTTGCGCATCAATGCCAAGGCACTCTGAGTTCTAGTATATGAATTTTTGGATTGAAACGCTTCTAATGTGGTGGATAATGAATCTTGTTTTAAGACTTGTAAAGCCAATTCCATACGTTGTTTTTGGTAGTTATAGTTGTTTTTGGCTTCTTCAAATTCTTGATTTCCAATTGCCTTTTCATTATAAAGTGATTTATTAAGTGTGTATTTTCTATTGGCTTCAATGAATGCATTTTCCACATCTGTTTTTCGATTTAATTTATTTATCGTGTTTTCACGAGCTGCATTTTGAGAAATCTGCATTTGAGTTAATAGATTGTACACAGAAGTTTCTTGATTCACTAGATTTAATTCTAAATCGGTATTCGAAAGACGTAAAATAGGTTGGCCTTGTTGCATAATTGCGCCATCTTCTACAAAAATTTCTTCAACTCTTCCGCCTTCAAGCGCATCTAAATAGATTGTTGTAATGGGTAAAACAGTGCCGTTTACAGGAATGTTCTCTTGAAATGCACCGTTTTTAACTTCACTAATTTTAATACGGTCGGTATCAATATTTAATGTAGAGTTTCCTCCAAACGACATTGATAAGTAAATTACAAAAGATATTAAAAGGATTGCTACAACAGCAATAGCAATTTTTGGTGGATTAAATTTTTTCTTGGTAATTGGTATGTCCATTATTATTTTATTTACTAAATCAATTGTGATTATCGTGCCAAAAACATAAACACCTTATAGTTAGGTTTTTACATTTTTTTAAAGCATGTGATGTGTACGGTTTTGATACAACTAGTGTGCGGTTTAGTGACACTTTCTTGGATTTTGACATTTTTACTTGAAACTCTCCATCTGAATATTAATAAAACATACTTTTGTAAGTATGTTATTGAAAAACACTTCCATACTGGTTATTGATGATGACTCAGATGTATTGATAGCTATGAAAATGCTATTAAAGTCTAAGGTTAAGGAGGTTGTTATTGAGAAAAATCCAAACAACCTTATTTCAATATTAAATAAAAATAAATTTGATATTGTTATTTTAGATATGAATTACAATAGTGTAATAAATACTGGTAATGAAGGTATCTATTGGCTCACTAAAATTAAAGAGATAGATAGAGACATTGCTGTTATTTTAATTACAGCATATGGAGATTTGGACTTGGCAGTACGTGCGCTTAAAAAGGGCGCTTCAGATTTTGTGGTTAAACCGTGGAAAAATCAAAAACTATTAGATTCAGTAACAGAAATATTAGCTAATAAAAAATCTAATAAAACTAAGAAATGGAAACCACAAGTTAATGGACTTAGACTATTAGGGGAAAGTAATACCATGCAAGCCGTATTCTATAAGGTTAAAAAAATTGCTCCAACTGATGCTAATATTTTGGTGCTTGGAGAAAATGGAACCGGAAAAGATCTCATTGCAAAAGCTATACATGACAACTCTTTAAGAAAAGATAAGCCCTTTATAAAAGTTGATGTTGGCGCATTAACAGCATCATTATTTGAAAGTGAATTGTTTGGTTATGTAAAAGGGGCCTTTACAGACGCCAGAGAGGATAGACAAGGTCGGTTTGAAGCCGCAGAAGGTGGTACCTTATTTTTAGATGAAATTGGTAATATAAGTTTGCAACAACAGGCACGATTGTTAACTGTACTTCAGAATAGACATATAACACCTTTGGGTTCTAATACATCTATTCCCGTAGATATTAGATTGATTTGTGCTACCAATTCTAGCCTTGAAATTCTGGCAAATGAAGATAATTTCAGGAAAGATTTAATTTACAGAATAAATACAGTCGAAATAGTTATTCCTCCATTGAGAGATCGAGATCGAGATATTACCTTATTAGCTAAACATTTTATTGAAGTGTATACCGATAAATATTTTAAATCTAATGTTTCTTTCGATACAAGTTTTATGAAAAAACTAGTAGAATATCATTTTCCTGGTAATGTTCGGGAACTTCAATATGCAATTGAAAGAGCTGTAATCATGATGGATACAAATGTATTAAATGCTACAGATTTAATGTTTTCACCCATAGAAAGTTATTCTGAAACCACACAAGTAAAAGATTTAAAGTTAGACACTGTAGAGAAAAATACGATATTAAAAGTAATAGAAAAAAATAATGGCAATATCTCAAAATCAGCAAAAGAATTAGGTATTACCAGAACGTCGCTCTATAGAAGACTAAATAAATATGGCTTATAGAAAATATAAATTATCGCTATTACTTAGAATCTTTGCTGTTTTCTGTTTGCTATTGATTTTGGCATTTGGCATGCTCACTTTAGATTTTAAGACGAAAGCTTTAATCTCTATAATTACCCTAGCTCCAATTGTTTTAATTCTAGTTTTGCTGATAAATAGTCTCTTTAAATTTATTATAAGGAGGCATAAATCGATGCATGATTTTTTTGAATCTGTGAAGTACAACGATTATTCTCAGTGGTTCAATGAAAAATCTGGGCCAGAAGATATTAGAGAACTTCATCAAGGCTTTAATGCTGTTAATCAAAAAATTAAGGACATTAACAAGGACAAGGAAACACAGTATTTGTATTTGGAAAAAATATTGGAATTAATTGACACAGGTATTGTGGCTTATAGCATAAGTACCGGAAACGTTATATGGATTAATGAATCCTTTAAAGAACTTTTAAAAACACCTACTTTAAAGAATATTAAGTTTGTAAAAAAGAGAAGTCAAAACATCTTTAAAACTGTTTTTGAAGCGCAACATGTCAATGGAAGTACAATAACTATAGACACAGAGAAAAATAAAGCGAAACTATTAATTTCTACTGCTCATTTTAAGATGAATAACGAGGAATTTAAGTTAATTGTGTTGCAGAATATTGATAATACTTTAAATCAAAATCAATCGGAAGCATGGAATAAATTACTTCATATAATGACGCATGAAATTATGAATTCAATTACTCCAATTTCTTCTTTAGCTGAAACCTTACAAGCTGAAATTAAATTAAATATTGAAGATTCAAAGAAATATCCTATAGATACGAACGATCTTTATTTGAGTGTTAATAGTATACAGAAAAGGAGCGAAGGCTTAATGAATTTTTCAAAATCTTATCGTGGACTTAATAAAATCACAACAATAAATGCAAGTAAAGTTTATGTGAGAGAATTGTTTGATGGAATTAATAATTTATTAAAGTCTTCTTTAAAAAGTAAAGGTATTGACTTACAGTTTATAATAGACAGCCAGAAACTTCAAATTAGTATGGACGCTGTACTTATTGAGCAAGTATTAATTAATTTAATAATGAATAGTGTCGATGCTTGCATTGAAAGAGATCAACCAAAAATTATTATTTCTGCAAAGACAAGTAGTGAGGGTTACGCTATTATTAAAATCAGAGATAATGGGAAAGGGATACCTGAAGTACTCTTAGATAAAATATTTATACCTTTTTTTACTTCAAAAAAGAAAGGTAGTGGTATTGGCTTAAGTTTATGTCAACAAATTATGTTTCTTCATAAAGGTCAAATTCAAGCAAACTCTATTGAGAATAACGGAACTGAAATTAGATTGGTATTTTAATTTATTTCACCATTAGTTTACGTTTAACTTTTTTAAAGTTTGTAATGTTTCGTTGATATAAAACCGTTTCAATATTGAAGTAAGTTAGAAGTAAAGTAAGTTAGCGAGTTCCTTATAAAGTTAAGTCGTTTTGTTTATTCTTAAAAACAGAAAAGCCACATCTTTCGATGTGGCTTTTCAAAATAGTTTATAAAATCTAGTTATGCTTTTTTAGCTGTAATAGAGATTTTTAACTCTACATCATCTTTAATCATGTAATCTCCAAGTTTTGCAGGATCTGCAAATTTCCCAGAGTTATACTTAATGTTCCATTCAGTTCTATCAATAGTAAATACATCACTAGTAATGGTCATCATGTCACCAGTCATTCCAACTGTTACAGGAACAGTAACATTCTTCTTAATACCTTTCATCATTAAGTTACCGCTTATTTTTCCATTTTCAACACTTGTGATTTCGAAAGATGCATTTGGATGTTTTTCAACATCAAAGAAATCATCAGCTTTTAAATGTCCTTCTAATTTTCCTTTTTGCACTGCATCTTCAATATCAGTGTTTTTTAAAGTAGCAATATCAAAAATAAAGCTTCCACCTACTAATTGATTTCCTTTAGTTTTTGCAACACCATTAGATACGTTTATAGTACCAGAATGTCCTCCAACGATTTTGTTTGCCTTCCAAATAATCATAGACTTTTCTGGAATGGCTTTGTATTTTGCTTCAACTTCAACCTCAACAACTTCTTTTGCATCTGTAGTCTCTGCTTCAGTTCCTTTTTTACAACCTACAACAGCAAGACCTAATGCTAATACTGTGAAGATATTTAATACTTGTTTTCTCATTTTAAACTTTGTTTATGTTTGAGCTGCAAATGTAAAAAACATTCCATGGAAAATACTTAATTTTTTCATAAATAATATTAAGATTTTGTAAGCAAAATTAGTTTTACCTAATTTGATGTTTAACAGATGTTAAATGCACCTGTAAACTTCAGGGCAACATAAAAAAAAATAATGACATTTTGGCATTTTTATAATAATGGCAGTACTTTTGCCAATCTTAAAATGGTAATAAAATAAAGACACAAATGAGCAAAGCAAAAGATATAAAAGAAGATATAATCGAAGAGCAAGTAGAAGCAACAACAGAGGCCGAGACTTTTGAGGTTGAAGAATTATCTACAGAAGATAAGCTTACTGTAGAATTAGGTCAAGAAAAAGATAAGTTTTTAAGATTGTTTGCGGAATTCGAAAATTATAAAAAACGTACATCTAAAGAGCGCGTAGAGCTATTTAAAACAGCTAGTAAAGATGTCATGGTGTCAATGTTGCCAATTTTAGACGATTTCGAGCGTGCTTTGTTGCATATAGAAGACGATAAAGAAGCCGAAGGATTAAGAAAAGGTGTAGAATTAATATACCAAAAACTATTATCTACTTTAAGTCAAAAAGGTTTAGCAGCAATAGATGTAAGGCAAGGTGATACTTTCGATTCTGAAAAACATCAAGCAATAACACAAGTTCCTGCACCAAGCAAAAAATTAAAAGGAAAAATTATAGATGTTGTAGAAAAAGGATACAAGCTTGGAGAAACAATAATTCGTTTCCCAAAAGTAGTTATCGGACAATAAAATATTAACTTAAAATAATTTCCTTCTCTTTAAGAAGGTTAGGATGGGAATGGCAAAAAAAGATTATTACGAAACACTAGGGATTAGCAAAAATGCTACGGCTGCTGAAATTAAAAAGGGCTACCGAAAGAAAGCTATCGAGTTTCATCCAGATAAAAATCCAGACGATTCAACTGCAGAAGCTAAATTTAAAGAGGCTGCAGAAGCTTACGAAGTTTTAAGCGACGACAATAAAAAAGCACGTTACGACCAATATGGTCACCAAGCCTTTGAAGGCGGAGGTGGTTTTGGCGGCGGCGGCGGAGGTGGCATGAATATGGACGACATATTCAGCCAATTCGGAGACATCTTTGGAGGCGGCGGAGGCGGCGGCTTCTCTGGTTTTGGAGGCGGTTTTGGTGGAGGCCAACAACGTCGCGTAAAAGGTAGTAACCTGCGTATTCGAGTAAAATTAACACTAGAAGAAATTGCTAATGGTGTTGAGAAAAAAATTAAAGTAAAGCGTAAAGTTCAGGCCGAAGGTACTACATACCAAACGTGTGGAACTTGTAATGGATCCGGTCAAGTGACTAGAGTTACAAACACCATTTTAGGTCGTATGCAAACGGCAAGTCCATGCACCAGTTGTGGAGGAGCAGGACAAACTATAGATAAAAAACCAGCAGGAGCAGATGGGCAAGGTTTAATTGTAAAAGAGGAAACCATCTCGGTTAAAATTCCAGCAGGAGTTGTAGATGGTATGCAACTTAAAGTCACTGGAAAAGGAAACGATGCTCCTGGTAACGGAATTGCAGGAGATTTATTAGTAGCCATAGAAGAACAAGATCACGAAACGTTACAACGTGAAGGTGATAACTTACATTACGATTTATACGTAAGTTTACCAGATGCTATTTTAGGTGCTTCTAAAGAAATAGATACTGTTACCGGAAAGGTACGTATTAAGGTTGAAGCAGGTTTACAATCTGGAAAGATTTTACGCTTACGCGGAAAAGGTATTCCAAGTATTAATGGGTATGGTAAAGGCGATTTATTAGTACATGTTAATGTATGGACACCAAAGACATTAAGTAAAGAACAGAAAGAATTTTTTGAAAAAATGAAGGACGATGAACATTTTTCACCGAAACCAGAACGAAGTGATAAATCGTTTTTCGAAAAGGTAAAAGATATGTTTTCATAGCCTTTACAGTATTTTATATAAAAAATCTGCAATAGTATTGCGGATTTTTTTTTGTTAAAAATTCAAGTTATTTGGTCAAAAAAGAGATAGTTAAACAAAAAATAGTATATTTGATTTATCATTGGTTTGCGCCAATGGTAATTTTTCTTTTTCATAGCAATTTTTTCCCATCCTTTATTTGCGTAAAGGGTGGGTTTTGTTTTTAATAAGATTCTGTTTTTTGAAGCGTAAATTGTGAACTAAAAATAGTTAGTCAAATTATACCCAAATCATAGTATCGGAATCTTTAAATTAGACGACTATTTATATTATACCTTACAGCGTTAAAATAATTCTAAACAACAAAGCATACCAACTAACATTTTCTATATTTACGCAAACAACAACTATACTATATGCAAAACTTATTAGAAGCACAGTCGGTTTCTAAAAATTTCGGTGACTTTAAAGCACTTAACAACGTTTCTATTGCAGTTGAAAAAGGAAGTATATTTGGACTTCTTGGTCCAAATGGTGCAGGGAAAACAACTTTAATTCGTATTATAAATCAAATTACAATGCCAGATAAAGGGCAAGTGTTATTAGATGGAGAACCTTTACAAAGGCACCACATTCAAAATATTGGTTATTTACCAGAAGAACGTGGTTTATATAAGAATATGAAGGTTGGTGAACAGGCGTTATACCTAGCACAACTTAAAGGTCTAGATAAAGCTGAAGCGAAAAAGCGTTTGTTATTCTGGTTCGATAGATTAGAGATTGGCGATTGGTGGAACAAAAAAATTCAAGAGCTATCTAAAGGTATGGCACAAAAAATTCAGTTTGTAGTTACTGTTTTACATCAACCAAAATTATTGATTTTCGACGAGCCTTTTTCAGGTTTCGATCCCATAAATGCAGATATTATTAAAAATGAAATATTAAGACTTCGTGAGGAAGGTGCAACCGTTATTTTTTCAACACATCGTATGGAATCTGTTGAAGAATTGTGCGATCATATTGCGTTAATTCATAAATCAAATAAAATTTTAGATGGCAATCTTAACGCTATTAAAAGACAATATAAGTCTAATACTTTCGAGGTTGGTATTAACACAGAGAATGCGTCAGAATTACAACGTTCACTTTTAGAAAAATTTATAGTTTCTCCAGCGGAATTTAAGTCTTTAAACAATGAATTGAAGCTAAAAGTGAAGCTTTCAGAAAACGAATCTGCAAATCAATTATTAAATTATTTAACCACTAGAGGAGAAGTGTCTCATTTTACAGAAGTGATACCAAGTGCTAGCGATATTTTTATTCAAGCTGTTAAGAATAATTAAAAACTATGAACCATTTACCACTTATAATAAAACGCGAGTACTTAACTAAAGTGAGAAATAAGGCCTTTATAATTATGACTTTTTTAAGTCCGTTAATTATGATTGCTCTCTTTTCTTTAGTAGCGTATTTATCCCAATTAAATAATACAAAACAAAAAAACATTACTGTTTTAGATGAGTCAGGACTTATAGAGTCTATTTTTACTGATAAAGAAACCGTTAAGTACACCATTTTAGATGCTGTAACTTTAGAGGATGCAAAAGCAATTGTAGAAGAACAAGAAAATTATGGATTGCTTTATATTTCGGACTTTAAAAGTACTACTACGAGCATTCGAGAAGATGAAAAAAGGAATGTAGATGTAGAGTTTTATTCTAGTGAAACACCTTCGCTAAGTATTATTTCTGCTTTAGAAGTAAAAGTTGAAAAACGCCTAAAAGAACTTAATCTTGAGAAAAAAGGTGTAGATCAAGCAATCCTTAAAGCAGCTACAGTCAATATAAATATAAATCAAGAAAATTTTACGGGAGAAAAAACGTCTAAACAAGATAGTGTTGTCAAACTTATTTTTGGAGGTGCTGCAGGTTACTTACTTTTTATGTTTATAATCATTTATGGAAACATGATCATGCGTTCTGTAATAGAAGAAAAAACAAGCAGAATAATTGAGGTTATTATATCTTCTGTGAAGCCAATTCAACTTATGCTAGGTAAAATTATTGGTACTACACTCGCGGGAATCACACAGTTTGGTATTTGGATAATTTTAGGTAGTATATTAATGATTATAGCCTCTTTAATTTTTGATATCGATTTTACTCAAGTCAATACACCACAGCAAGAACTCGTCACGCAAGCTATGCAAAATCCAAATGCAAATGCAGATGCACAATTATTTATAAATGCCTTTTTAAATATGCCCTTAGCAAATTTAGTAATAGCCTTTATCTTGTTTTTTGTTAGTGGTTATTTGTTATACAGTTCGTTATATGCAGCAATTGGAGCAGCAGTAGATAATGAGACCGACACACAACAGTTTATGTTGCCTATAATTATGCCATTAATTTTGGCAGTATATGTTGGAGGATTCACCGTTATTGAAGATCCACATGGTACAGTAGCAACTGTATTCTCTTTTATACCCTTTACATCTCCAGTTGTTATGCTCATGCGTATTCCTTTTGGAGTACCTATTTGGCAACAAATACTGTCTTTGTTAATATTAATTGGTACATTTATGTTCACCATTTGGATGGCTTCAAAAATATATCGCGTTGGGATATTAATGTATGGAAAAAAACCAACCTATAGAGAGCTTTTAAAATGGATTAAATATTAATGATGCAAGAGAACGTAGGTAACAAAATAGGAGAAACGGTGGAAGATTTTAGTGATGTCATTACTGAAAGCACTATTTGGGAAAAGCTTATCGAGTTTTTAAATTATAAACTTTTTTCATTCACAGATGATAAAGGTATAGAAACAGGTTTTTTTAAAATAAAGTATATCTTATTAATTTTAATTGTCTTAATTCTAACAACGTACATTCTTCGTTGGGCTAAAAAATTGCTAACTCGCAATATGCCAGACACTGATAGGGTGAAATTTACAACGGTGTTTTCTTTCGTGAGGTGGTTAATTTATGCCATTGTGTTTTTAGTAGCAATAGATTCTGTAGGTATCGATGTTACTGCTGTTTTTGCAGCTTCAGCAGCTTTATTAATTGGTATTGGTTTAGCGCTACAAACTTTATTTCAAGATATAATTTCGGGTGTATTTATTTTAGTAGATCAATCTGTTCACGTTGGTGATATTATAGAGCTTGAAGGCAAAGTTGGTCGCGTAGAAGAAATTAAACTACGAACTACAAGAGCTGTTACAATAGATAATAAAGTGTTAGTAATACCAAATCATTTATACTTAACTAATAGTTTGTATAATTGGACTCAAAATGGTTCTTCAACTAGAGAATCAGTAGATGTTGGTGTTGCATATGGAAGTGATGTAGAATTGGTTAAAAAGTTGTTATTAGAAGCTGCAAAATCTTCAAAATTAGTATTTGAAAATCCAGCGCCTGTTGTGATATTTAGGGATTTTGGAGAAAGTTCTTTAGATTTTAGAGTTGCTTTTACATTAGGAGATAGTTTTAATGCTAGATTTCCTAAAAGTGATATACGTTTTGCTATCGATAGACTTTTTAGAGAAAATAATATTAGTATTCCTTTTCCACAACGCGATGTACATGTTATTCAAAAAGAGGATCAGAATATTCAATTTAAGGTGAATTCGAAACAGTAAGGATCTAATAGTTTATGCAAATTCAAACGGCTAATTTTATTGTAATAGTATTATTTATAATGGCATTTCAAAGTGCCTATGCGCAGCTTACAGATTTAGCACGTTTTGAGTATTCTTATATACCAAAAGGAGATTCCGAAGATAGTTTTAATAGATTTAGAGGCTTAGTTAATTATCCAATTAAAACGAAAGAAGATTGCTACTTAGTTGTTGGTGGTGAATATAGTAGAATAGCTTTAGATATAAAAGATCATTATCCTTTTAGGACTTCAAATTTATCACGTTTACATATCATAGATTTAAATGTTGGTTACACTTTTAAGTTAGAAAGTGGTTGGCGCTTAGGAGCAAAAATTACACCTAGAATAGCTTCAACATTAAGGCATAAAATAACTGGTGACGATATTTTGTTAAACGGAGGTGTCTATGCTATAAATGATAGAACAAAAGACGAATCTGTTGATAAACCATACCGCTTAATTTTAGGATTGACATACAATAGTACTATTGGAATACCATTACCATTGCCTTTTGTAAGTTATTATAGACGCGTAAACGAGCATTGGTCTTTTAATTTGGGAGTACCTAAGACAAATGTGAAATACTTGTTTAGTGAACATAGTATTTTACAAACATTTGTAGGAATCGATGGCTATTTTGCGAATATTCAAGATCCTATAATAATTGATAGTAATCAAGCAGATCATATTTCTTTATCTATTGTTGTTGCTGGGTTTGGTTACGAATATTGTTTTACAGACCATTTAGTATGGTATGCATATTCTGGTTATACATTAAGCATGAATAATCAATTACGTGATGATAATAGAGAAGAAGTTTATAAATTAGACAATGTAAACGCGTTTTACTTAAGAACAGGAATTAAATTTAAAATATAATGCCAAAAATACTAGTAATTGAAGACGAAGCAGCTATTAGAAGGGTTTTAGTGAAGATTCTATCTGAAGAAAATGAGAAATATGAAGTTGATCAAGCTGAAGATGGTTTAGCAGGTATCGAAAAAATAAGGAAAGAAGATTTCGACCTTGTACTTTGTGATATTAAAATGCCAAAAATGGATGGTGTTGAAGTCCTTGAGGCTGCCAAAAGAATTAAACCAGAAATCCCAATGGTTATGATATCTGGTCATGGAGATCTGGACACAGCTGTTAATACAATGCGTTTAGGCGCTTTCGATTATATTTCTAAGCCACCAGATTTAAATCGTTTACTAAACACCGTTCGTAATGCATTAGATAGAAAAGAACTGTTTGTCGAGAATAAAATTCTTAAAAGAAAAGTTAGTAAAAAGTATGAAATGATTGGCGAAAGCGATGGCATTTCTCAAATCAAAGCTATAATAGATAAAGTTGCACCAACAGATGCTCGTGTTTTAATTACAGGACCAAATGGAACAGGAAAAGAATTGGTTGCACATTGGTTACATGAGAAAAGTTCACGTGCAAAAGGTCCAATGATTGAGGTTAATTGTGCTGCTATACCTAGCGAATTAATAGAAAGCGAATTATTTGGTCACGTAAAAGGAGCCTTTACAAGTGCTGCAAAAGATAGAGCTGGTAAATTTGAAGCTGCCAATGGAGGTACCATTTTTTTAGATGAAATTGGTGACATGAGTCTTTCGGCACAAGCAAAAGTATTACGTGCTTTACAAGAAAGTCGTATTCAGCGTGTTGGTAGCGATAAAGATATTAAGGTTGATGTGCGCATAGTAGCAGCGACAAACAAAAACCTTAAAAAGGAAATTGCAGAAGGTAGGTTTCGGGAAGATTTGTACCATAGGTTAGCAGTGATTCTTGTTAAAGTTCCTGCGCTTAATGATAGAAGGGACGATATTCCATTATTGATTAAGCATTTTGCTAAGAAAATCTCTAGCGAGCAAGGTACAGCAGAAAAGAATTTTTCGGCGAAAGCCATTAAATTATTGCAAGAATACGATTGGACAGGAAATATTAGAGAATTACGTAACGTAATCGAAAGATTATTAATTCTCGGAGGCGCAGATGTAAGTGAGCAAGATGTTAAGTTGTTCGCTAGTAAATAATTAGTGTTATCTAAAATTTAAATTCCAAACTGTATGCCAAACCCAGTTTGAATATCTGGAATATTAATAACAGTAAAATCTTGTTGAAGATAAAAGCTTAGGGTTATAGTTTTTTTAGTGTAAGAATACATTAGTGACCAATAGTCATTATTTTTGTACAAATTGGTGATTCCATGTCCCCAAGAATCAACGGCTTGTGGATTCCTAATAGGAATAATATATTCTAATTCGTCTTTTTTGTTTAAACTCGTTTGGATATAAAAAAATAGTCCAAAACTATGTACTGATCCTGTTTTAGCTTTTAAACTATATTCTAAAGCAGTTTCAGAGTTCGCTATAAAATCATTGGTTCCAAATTGGACATTATTACTTTTAAAATTTGTTAAAGCCTTCTTTAAAACACCTAAACTTGTTCCAATATTTAAGTTGCTTCTGTTGTTTATTATAAATGTTTTTATTGCATTAGTAGATAAACCAAAATCTAAAGAAGAGTTGTCACTAGATAGATTAATGCCTAAGTGAGTACCAAAATTGACAGCAAACCTGCTGTTTTTACTTTTTAGACTTTCTGGATAATAGTAATAAGCGGTTTCAATACCAGTGGCGAATATATTACCGCTATTAACCTTTGTACTGTTTCCATTTCTATCTGTATATTCAATGCCAGCTTCATCTAAGCCAAAAACTTTTCTGTCAAATGGATCTTCACCTCCTGCAACATTACTATGAAAACTTTCAATGAATTTATCGCCTGTAAAAATTGTAAATGGTAATTTTCCTTTAGTTAATAAGAATGCTCTAAACCCAATTTGAAGTTCATGCTTTTTAGCAAGTTTAAAGTTTATTTTACCTCTTAAGCCTTTTATTACACCATCATTTTTTGTGTTAAAAGAATCCTTTTCAATGTCATTTTCATCAAATGCTGTGTGTGCATGATCCCAATCTAAACCTCGAGTTACTGCTCTTTCTGCTTCATTTTTAGGAATATAAACGTTTGTACTTGGAGACCATACATTCCCACTCTCTAAACTTATAGAAAGTGTTTTGTTTTTTGAAGGTTTAGAATTAAAATGACCCTGTATTCTTGAAAAATAAACACCAAATGTATGAGTAGATAAAATACTCGGTTTAGTAATATTATCTTTTATAAATGGCTCTAAGCTACTATTTTCTTGAGAGAAACTAGATAGACATAGAAACAAAAAAAATGAAATAAAAATATAAGGCTGCTTCATATTAAAGTTTGAAGGTGCTAAAGTATGAAATCTTCATTATATTTAAACCATATTTAAAAGGCATGAAAAAGATTAAAATTGAAGACCATAAAATTACATCTGAAATTAAGTTATCTAACTTACCATCGCTTCTAGATTTAGGAGCAAATGATGATGATGTTAAGAATGCGTTAAAAAAAGTTAGAAGAAAATTAGGGAAACTTCAAGATACACTTTATGCACATGGTAAATACTCTGTTTTAGTCTGTTTACAGGGTATGGATACGTCTGGTAAAGATAGTTTGATTCGTGAGGTTTTTAAAGATTTTAATGCCCGAGGTGTTGAGGTCATGAGTTTTAAAGTGCCAACTAGTTTAGAGTTGAAACACGACTATTTGTGGAGGCATTATTTAGCATTACCATCGCGAGGAAAGTTTGGCGTTCATAATCGTACACATTACGAGAATGTATTAGTTACTCGTGTACATCCTAATTATATTTTAGGCGAAAAACTACCGAGTGTTCAATCCGTAGAAGATGTAAATGAAGAATTTTGGGATATACGTTTTAACCAAATAAATAATTTCGAAAAGCACTTAGCGGAGAATGGAACTGTTATCTTTAAGTTCTTTATGAATCTTTCAAAAGATGAACAAAAACTTAGGTTGCTGCGTCGTTTAGATTTAAAAGAGAAAAACTGGAAATTTTCAGCAGGCGATTTAAAAGAGCGTAAACTTTGGGATAGTTATATGGATTGTTACGAGGATGCTATTAATAGAACACGTAAAGAACATGCACCTTGGTTTAATATTCCAGCAGATAATAAACCAGCTGCAAGATTAGCCGTGGCCACTATTTTGTACGATACTCTTAGACAATATAAAGATATAGAAGAGCCAGAATTAGACGATAAAACGAAAGCTAATATCGATGTTTATCGTCAGCAATTAAATAACGAGTAAAATTCATACGAACGCAGTAATCACAAGATTTTAAAATACAATATAATGAAGAAACTTACAGTGGTAATTTGTTTAATTTTTACAATACACGCTTTCTCACAGAACGATAAAGAAACCCTAAAAACCATTTACAGCCAATCTTTAACCAATGGAAAGGCCTACAACTGGTTAGACCATTTATCCAACAAAATTGGTGGAAGATTGTCCGGTTCAATAAGTGCTGAGAAAGCAGTGCAATACACAAAAAGTGAATTAGAAAAATTAGGTTTAGATAAAGTGTGGTTGCAAGATGTTATGGTTCCAAAGTGGGAGCGTGGTGAAAAAGAAATCGGTTATTTTGAAAGTTCAGGAGAAAAAATGAATGTTAACATCTGTGCGCTTGGAGGTTCAGTAGCTACACCAACCTCAGGATTAAAAGCAAAAGTAATTGAAGTTAAAAGCTTTGAAGAATTAGCAGCACTTGGGACTAAAGTTAAAGGAAAAATAGTATTCTTTAATGGCGCTTTAAACCCGGAATTAATACACACATTCGAAGCTTATGGTGGTTGTTCAAAACAACGATACGCTGGGGCTTACGAAGCTGGAAAACTTGGAGCTGTTGGTGTAATAGTACGTTCTTTAAATTTACGTCAAGACGATTTGCCGCACACAGGAAGTATGGGGTATTTAGACTTGCCAAACAACCAACGTGTGCCTTCTGCGGCAATCAGTACTAATGACTCAAATAAATTATCCGACGCCTTAAAAAAAGATGCTGATCTAGAATTCTATTTCAAGCAAAGTTGTGAGCAATTCGAAGATGTTCTGTCTTATAATGTTATTGGAGAAATTACTGGTAGTGCGTTTCCAAACGAATATATGGTAGTTGGCGGACATCTAGATTCTTGGGATCTTGGAGACGGTTCTCACGATGATGGAGCAGGAGTAGTACAATCTATGGATGTTATAAGGTTACTTAAAGAAAGTGGTATTAAACCAAAAAGAACGATTCGCGTTGTGCTTTTTATGAACGAAGAGAACGGTTTAAGAGGTGGAAGAAAATATGCCGAAGAAGCTAAACGTAAAAATGAGAATCATGTATTTGCATTAGAAAGTGATTCTGGAGGTTTCACTCCTAGAGGTTTTAGTTTCGATTGTAGCGATGCTAATCTTGATAAGGTTTTAGGTTGGGAACCATTGTTTAAGCCTTATTTAATTCATTATTTCGAAAAAGGGTATAGTGGAGCCGATATTGGTCCTTTAAAAAATGAGAATATAGTTTTAGCAGGATTACGTCCAGATTCTCAGCGTTATTTCGATCACCACCATGCAGCAAACGATACGTTTGATGCAGTTAACAAAAGAGAATTAGAACTTGGAGCGGCAACCATGACGAGCTTAATTTATTTGTTTGATAAATATGGAACGACTACTATAAATAAGGTAAAGGAGATCAAGGATTAGTTGGTGTTTTTTACTAGCAAATAATTATCTTTAATAATAAATTTTAAAAATCAAAAATACAACCCTATTTCTAGCTTTAACAATAACAACATTCTTATCTGCTCAAGAAAGCAAAACGGAACTGCCTTACTACGAACTCCCAGAAAACGCAGAGAAATATACAGCAGGAACCGTTGCTGCAAAACAAGTGGATGCATTAGGTTTTAGATTTTATTGGGCAAGTGAAGACTTAACCGAAAAAGATTTAGCATACAAACCAAGTGACGCTGTGAGAACATCTTTGGAGACAATTGAGCACATCTATGACTTATCTTTAATTGTATTAAACTCAACTTTAAAAAAGTCGAATGCTAGAGATAAAAAAGAAATGTCATATTCAGAGTTAAGAGCACAAACACTCTTGAATTTAAAACAAGCAGCAGAAATTTTAAGAACTAGTGAGGATATCTCACAATTTAAAATCATTTTCGGGACCAATGAAATTCCATATTGGAATAACATAAATGGACCAATTAGCGATGCTATTTGGCACTGTGGACAATTGACTTCCTTTCGACGTACTAAAGGGAACCCTATAAACTCGAAAGTAAATCACTTTAATGGAACGGTTAAAAAGTAATTTGTAACTAATCCATTCTAAGCTAAACCTATCCAATACTTATAGCAGAAAAGGTAGTTGAGTACCTGATTTTTATTAATAAATAGAGTTAATCAATATCTTCAATGTCTTCAACTACTTCAATGTTATCATCAGATTCAATCTCTTCAATGTCTATTTTTTTGTTTCCTAATGCTTGAATTTCACTCAAGAGTTCTGCAGTATTCCAATATCCAAATTCTTCAACAATTTTACCTTTATTAAATTGGTAAGTAATGTGAACAGGAATAACAATGCCATTATTGTTATCCTTTAAATTGCCTTTCCATAGTCCCCAAAAATTAACCCATTTTTTTCCGTTATTATCTTCTACCATTTCATACTCTCTACTTTCATCTTCAAAAGCACGAGTTGATATATAATTATCATTGCGAGTGAAAAAAGTTTTTAAATCTTTAGGACTTATTACATCTTTTCTAGTATTGTAATAAATTTTAGCTGTATCGGAATAATTCATTTTTAAACTATCCCATTTGTGGACATCGTAAAAAGCAATAGTTTGTTTCACGGTTTCAATTTCTGGAGAATCTTGTGTGTAACGTTGTACAGTGTTATTACAATTAAATAGGAACAAGCTAACACCTACTAATAAAATCAGTTTTTTCATAATTTAAGATTTAGTGATTACATAATTTTCACCAATTAATATTTTTTTAGACTTAACGAAGCTTTTGAATAATATTAATACATTTTGCTATCTAGAGCTAAACAATTATAAATTAGTGTATTACTAAAGGTAATTAAAAAATCACAGATTACCAATGTCATTTTAAAATTTGAATTTGAATAAATAAAATAACACTTCAATTAAGTGCTATTAACTATGCTTTTACTTTTTTAGGCTCTAGTGTTATCTGAATTTGATTATTCAAGATATCATCAAAAGTCTCACGCTTTCTTATTAAATGTGCCACGCCATTATGCCAAAGTACTTCTGCAGGACGATAACGCGAATTATAGTTGCTAGCCATAGAGTAACAATAAGCTCCTGCATTTTTGAATGTTAGAATATTGCCTTCATTAATTTCCGAAATACGTCTATTGTTAGCAAACGTATCTGTTTCGCAAATGTAACCGACAACAGTATAAAAACGCTCTCTTCCTTCAGGATTAGAAATGTTTTTAATCTCATGTTGAGCCCCATAAAGCATCGGGCGAATTAAATGATTAAACCCAGAATCTATCTGTGCAAAAACAGTAGAAGTTGTTTGTTTTACAACATTCACTTTGGCCAAAAACTGTCCGGCTTCGCTCACCAAGAATTTTCCTGGCTCGAAAGCTAAGGTTAATTCTTTTCCATAGTTTTTACAGAATGCATTAAACCTTTCAGAAAATTTTTCGCCAAACTCTTCGATATTTGTTTCAATATCTCCAGTTTTGTAGGGGACTTTAAATCCAGATCCAAAATCTATAAACTCTAAACCTTTAAAATTTTTTGCAGTGTCAAACAGTATTTCACTGGCATAAAGAAAAACATCAATATCTAAAATATCACTTCCAGTATGCATATGAATGCCGTTTACATTCATGTTCGTGTTTTCTACAATGCGAAGAATATGTGGGATTTGATGTATCGAAATACCAAATTTACTATCTATATGTCCTACAGAAATATTAGTGTTACCACCAGCCATAACATGAGGATTTATACGTATACAAACAGGGATATTTGGATGTTTAGTCCCAAATTGTTCCAATATAGAAAGATTATCTATATTTATTTGACAACCATATATAGCGGCTTTCTCAATTTCTTCTAGAGAAACACCATTTGGTGTGAAAATAATATCCTTAGCTTTAAAACCTGCAGCTAATCCTAACTGTACTTCTTGAATAGAAACAGTATCTAATCCTGCACCAAGTGATTTCATCAATTTTAAAATTGAAACATTTGAGAGCGCTTTTACAGCATAATTTATCTTTACTTTTTTAACAGCATTAAAAGCGACCGTTAAACGTTTGTATTGTTGAGAAATAATTTCAGAATTATAAACATAAACAGGGCTTTCAAAGTCTTTTGCTATTTTAAGTAATTGAGTATTAGTCATAAAATAATTTTTATCAAAACTATTCTTATTGCCTGTTTTTAAAAATTTTTAATTCAAAATATCACATATTTGAACAATTTGTTAATTATTTAACAAATACTGATGGTTTATGGATTGAGATATTATTTTTTCATAATTAAATATTAGGGTAAGTTATTGTGATTATTTACTTTTGTAGAGATAATGATTCTTCGGAATTTATTAAACTCAAAAAAGTAATTTTATAGATTTCCGCCTTCGCGGAAATGACAAATAATCTATTTAAAGATGAATTTACACGAATATCAAGGAAAAGAATTATTAAGTAGCTTCGGCGTGCGTATTCAACGTGGTACTGTTGCTCAAAATGCTAATGAAGCAGTAGCTGCAGCAAAACAATTAACTGAAGATACTGGAACAGGTTGGCACGTAATAAAAGCACAAGTGCACGCAGGTGGTCGTGGAAAAGGTGGTGGAGTTAAGTTAGCTAAAAACTTAGACGAGGTTAAAACTATTGCTGGTAATATTATTGGAATGGATTTGGTTACACCTCAAACTTCGGCAGAAGGAAAGCGTGTGCACCAAGTATTAGTATGTGAAGATGTTTACTACCCTGGAGATTCTGAGCCAGAAGAGTATTATATGTCTGTATTATTAAATAGAGGAACAGGACGCAATATGATTATGTATTCTACAGAAGGTGGAATGGATATTGAAACCGTTGCTGAAGAAACACCTCATTTAATTTTTAATGAAGAAATTGATCCTGCAACTGGAATTTTACCTTTTCAAGCACGTAAAATTGCTTTTAACTTAGGTTTATCTGGAGCAGCTTTTAAGGACATGACAAAATTTGTAACGTCTTTATATACAGCTTACGTAAAGTCTGATTCTTCTTTATTTGAAATCAACCCTGTTTTAAAAACAAGTGACGATAAAATAATGGCTGTTGATGCTAAAGTATCTTTAGATGCTAATGCATTATTTAGACATAAAGATTTAGCAGCATTGCGAGATTTACGTGAAGAAAATCCAATTGAAGTAGAAGCAGGAGAACAAGGACTTAACTATGTAGATCTTGACGGAAACGTTGGTTGTATGGTAAATGGTGCTGGTTTGGCAATGGCAACAATGGATTTAATTAAGCAAGCAGGTGGTGAGCCAGCTAACTTTTTAGATGTTGGTGGTACTGCAGATGCAGCAAGAGTAGAAATTGCATTCGAACTTATTTTAAGAGATCCAGCTGTGAAAGCAATTTTGATTAACATTTTTGGTGGTATCGTGCGTTGCGATCGTGTTGCTCAAGGTGTAATTGATGCTTATAAAAACATGGGAACTATTAACGTACCAATTATTGTACGTTTACAAGGAACTAATGCAGACATAGCAAAAGATTTAATTGATAATTCTGGATTAGATGTTATGAGTGCTACAGAATTTCAAGAAGCTGCAGATAAAGTACAAGCTGTATTGGCTTAATAAAATGTAATTGTCTTTCAGAGTGCAGTGAAGAATCTACTGAATTCTATCTCAGTTCGAGATAATATATAACAAAAAAAAGAG
>NZ_JSWF01000013.1 GCF_000797445.1 Lacinutrix jangbogonensis
CACGTATAGCAACTTAATCGTTGCTCTTTTTTTGTTATTAGGTTTATTGAAATTCTTTTTATTATTGTACGGGTTTGGCTTTACTTTTCTTGAAACTTCTTTTTTAGGTTCTTCTCCTTTTTTAGGCATTGGTCCGCGAAGATGGATAATTAAACCATTTAGAAAATTTCTTAAAATTTGGTCACCACATTCAACATAATTAGGATGGTCTTCCTTTCTAAAAAATGCACTTAATTCGCTTTTTGTAATTCTAAAATCTACAAGTTCTAAAACGGCTACAATATCTGTATCCCTAAGCTTATGGGCTACTCTTAATTTTTTAAAGATGTCGTTATTTGTCATGTATTAGTAGTTTTAAGTGAGTGTAAATCTACTCATTTTTATATAAACGAAATCATTTTAATAGTATTTATACTTCATTAAAAGGTGTGTGATTTTTCTACCAATACTATTTTGGCAACTTTTTAGATTTGACTTTTTCATTTATTTTCGCTAAATTATAATGATGTAAAGCGCTTAAAATGAACATGTTTAGGTGTTTGTGCGATTTTATATCAACTAAATAACTAACCAAATAGATAAAAACAAAACAACATGAAATCAATTAAAAATGTAAGTTTACTATTAATTTTTTTATTCGCTGTTGGCACAAGCAGTGCTCAAAAATTAAAAGCGTTCGGAAGTTCAATTGAAAAGAAAATGGGTCCAGTGACTAAAAGAGTACCTTATTTAGATGTCATTAGTTATTTAGGGCATGCGTCTCCAGGCACAGAAAACGAAATAAAAGATGGAAAGAAATTTTACTACATCTATTTATGGGTTCCCGCGGTTGCACCTGAATTAGGACTAAGAATGATTTCTCCTGTTGGAAAAGCTAAAACTAAAAATGCAATTATGGGAGCTGGATATGAAGAAAATAAAGGTTCAAAAGACTATTTTGACACCTATATTACTTTAGAAAGATCGAGTGTGTTTACCAAAGACGTAATTACGGATTCAGAAAATACAACTTGGACTACGCTTGCAAGAAATGATGATAGTGGTGACATGCCTAAACAACCTAGCGGTAGTAAGTATAATTCACTTTTACGCTATGAAAGTCAAGTAGGTGATCCTTTGAAAGCATTAACAAAAGGTTTATACAGAATTGGATTTACATCGTATAAAAGAGGGGAAGTAAATGGAACATTCCTAGCACAAATAGGTTCTCCTATAAAATTACCAGGTATTGTAATGTCTAATTCTGTAGCGGGTTTATTAAAACTAATTAAATAATTTAATTCAATAATTATATTAAAAAACCCAAGTTGAATACACTTGGGTTTTTTATGTTTACTCTATGCGCGCATCTAATTGAATTCCTCAATATTAGTAAAACAGATAATTTAATAATTCAAAAATAGACCACTGTTATAACACTTCAAGCTTTCCTTGATACGCTTTTATTTGATCTCTCAATTTTGCAGCAATAATAAAGTCTAACGCTTTTGCCGCTTGCTCCATGAGTTTACGTTTTTCGCGTATTTTCTTTTCTAATTCACCTTTTGTTAAATACTCGCTTTCTGGTTCTGCAGCACGAGCAGCTTCCAATTCGTAACTATAAGTACTTACAGAGTTTTTTCCTAAAGCGCTATCTAGGCTTTTATTTAGGGCTTTTGGTACCATATTGTTTTCGGTATTGTAAGCAATTTGTTTTTCGCGTCGGTATTCGGTTTCGTCGATAGTTTTCTGCATGCTTTTGGTTACTTTATCAGCATACATAATTGCTTTTCCGTTTAGGTTTCTTGCAGCACGACCAACGGTTTGCGTCAATGATCTTGCCGAACGTAAAAAGCCTTCTTTATCTGCATCTAAGATTGCAACTAAAGACACTTCTGGTAAATCTAAACCTTCACGTAGTAAATTCACACCAACTAGAACATCGTAAATACCTTTACGTAAATCTTGCATTATTTGTACACGTTCCAAAGTATCCACATCACTATGAATGTAATTTACGCGAATGCTTATTCGGCTTAAGTATTTTGTTAATTCTTCAGCCATTCGCTTGGTTAAAGTCGTGACTAAAGTACGTTCGTCTTTCTCGATACGCAGTTGTATTTCTTCAATTAAATCATCTATTTGGTTTAAACTCGGTCGTACTTCTATAATAGGATCTAGTAAACCTGTAGGTCTAATAACTTGCTCTACATAAACACCATCGGTTTTTTGAAGTTCGTAATCTGCAGGAGTTGCACTCACGTATAAGACTTGATTTTGCAAGGCCTCAAATTCTTCAAATTTTAATGGTCTGTTGTCCATTGCGGCAGGCAGTCTAAAACCATAATCGACCAAATTCACTTTTCTGCTGTAATCGCCACCATACATGGCATGTACTTGTGAAATGGTGACGTGACTTTCGTCTACAACCATTAAGAAATCGTCTGGAAAATAATCTAATAAACAAAATGGTCTTGTGCCTGGCATTCTGCCATCAAGATAGCGCGAGTAGTTCTCGATACCAGAACAATAACCCAGTTCGCGAATCATTTCCAGATCAAACTCTGTACGTTCTTTAAGTCTTTTCGCTTCTAAATGCTTCTCGATTTCCTTAAAGTAATCATACTGTTTTATTAAATCGTCTTGAATATCTTTTATGGCGCCTTGTAAAATATCTGGAGAAGTCACAAACATGTTTGCCGGATAGATAGTTAGTCTTTCGTATTCCTCAATCACTTCATTAGTTTGAATATCGAATTGTTCTATCAACTCTATTTCATCACCGAAAAAATGAATTCTGAAAGCATCATCAGCATAGCTTGGAAATACATCTACAGTATCTCCTTTTATTCTGAAATTACCATGTTTAAAATCTGCTTCTGTTCGCGAATACAAACTTTGCACCAATTGATGCAGTAATTTTGTTCGTGAAATTTGCTGGTCGCGTTCTACTGATATTACATTTTTTTGAAACTCTACAGGGTTTCCAATACCATATAAACACGATACTGAAGCTATTACTATAACATCGCGTCGGCCAGAAAGTAGAGAAGAGGTCGTGCTCAATCGCATTTTCTCAATCTCCTCATTAATAGACAAATCTTTTTCTATATAAACACCAGAAGTTGGTATGTAGGCTTCTGGTTGGTAGTAATCGTAATAAGAGACAAAATACTCGACAGCATTTTCTGGAAAAAACTGTTTAAACTCGCTATACAATTGTGCTGCAAGTGTTTTGTTATGTGCCAAAACCAAAGTTGGTCTTTGTGTTTCTTCAATAACATTGGCAACTGTAAATGTTTTTCCAGATCCGGTAACACCAAGTAAAGTTTGGTATTTTTCTTTAGCGTTTAACCCATTTACCAATTGCTTTATTGCAGTTGGTTGATCTCCTGTTGGACTGAATTCTGACTGTATTTTGAATTTCATGATTACTGTCATCCCTACGAAGGTAGGACTCTATTTTGTTTTATTTTGAATTGTGGATTCCTGCTTTTGCAGGAATGATAAAAATCAAAATTACGGAATAAAAAAGAGTTTTGTTTTAATGAAGCGTTAAGGTTTTGAGATTGTTTTTACTCAGTTATTTGATATTGATTACTTTTTCTTTCCATAAAACTTAACTAAAAATCTTCCGAAGATAAAATATAATCCAAGTACCGTAATGCCACCAATTAAATACCCGTTTTCCATGAGGTCTTTATATCCGTAATTTAAGTAGAATAGTATTATGCAAAGAATAAATTGAATTATAGCATACAATATATTGGCTTTCGGGCTATATCCAAACATACCGAGAAAATGAGTTTTGGTAAGTCCGAAAATTAAATGAGGCATTGCATTCGCTAATAATGCGCCAATTATGAAGTCTATTAGAGTCATTTTTAATTTGATAGTGTTAATTCTAGTTTAGTATTGCAAATGCAAAAAAAAATAAGAGCGATTATTCAATATTCTGAATTGCAAAATTACTGTCATTCATGAAAAAGCAGGAATCTATTTTGTTTCATTATGAATTGTAGATTCTAAATTTCGTAAAAATAACAGAAATCAAATTTACGGAATATATGAATAATTTTATAGAGGTCAGTAGTTATTTACCTATAAAATCAACCTGATATATTTTATCAGTTTTGACCATTCTCTTGATAAGATTGTTGAATATTGTCGACTTGCTTTGAGGTCTATTTATTCTGAAGCAAAATTCATTAAAATATCGATTAAGATTATGGTCGCTCACCCAAGAATACGTTGTTCTTATCCACGATTTGACTTGATGTATCATTGTATGTAATGCCTTAAAGTTCATACCATTATTACTTTCGATCTGTGTAATGTCATATGCTTTTGCAATTGGCCTATATCCTTTCCATTTATCTGTCTTTACCTTAGCTTTACGACTTATGTGATTTACAAAAATATGCTGAAGAGATTGTGCAGAAAAGTCATCTATTTTCATAGCATACATTCTTTTTACTTTTCCGTCTTGAGTAAGCTGGACAGCAGTTATTGCTTTCTTTTTCTTTCCATCATAACTTCTACCAACTTTTCCTTTCCACCAAGAACAAATTCATCAACATGTACATTTCCATCCATAGGAAAATTGCCACTTGAAGACATGGCTTCTCGTACCTTAAGCATAAAATATCTTGCTGTTTTTTCAGTGATACCATAACGGACACCCATGTAACTAGCTGACAAACTTTTTGTGCCAGTTGACATCTCGAAGCATATGAAAAATGCTTTTCTCACACCAAATTTAACCTTATGAAAAAGCGTATTTGCAGTAGCTGATTCTATATGGCCACAAATATTACATTGTCTCGCAAAATCTTTGCGATTCTGACAGGAAGAATGAGCACATTTTAAACACTTATAATCCGATTCAGCTTTTAAAATAGCTAAGTATTCCTTACAATCCTCGTTTGTTTTAAAACGTTCAGTAAACTCTAGAAGGTTTTGTCCTGTAAATATCTCCATTATATGCCGTATTTGTTCAGTCTAAGATACGTATTTATATACTGACCTCTATAATTTTATATTAATAAAGCAGTAGTAAGTTGTTACCTAAATGTTGCAAAACGCGTTTTCTGTCTGTTTTATTTTTGATAAGCTCCAGAAGAATAAGTAAGCTCATAACTGTGTGTGTAAATTTCGAATACAATGCCAAAAGGATCTTGAACATAAACCATTTTATAAGGTTTCTCGTTAGGATAATATTCGCGTATTGGCATGCGTTGTTTTCCACCATGCTCAACTATTTTTTTAGTTAAATCTTCAATATTAGGATCTTGAACGCAAAAATGAAAAAGACCAGTATTAAAAGGATTGAATTCTTGTGCCTCTTTAACACCATGTGGAAAAGAAAATAATTCGATCCCAATGCCATCTGAGGTAGACATATGAGCAATTTCGAACTCTTCCCATGCTTCACCAAAAACATCAATACACATTTGCCCAATTGCTGTTTCACTTTCCTTCTTGACTTTTGAAGGCGACATGATTATATACCATCCCATTACTTCTTGATAAAAGTTAACCGCTTTATTAATATCAGGGACTGTAATACCTATGTGAGAAAATGATCTTGGGTATTTCGTTTTATTCATAATGTTTATTTTAAATTAAACACAATTGCGTGTTCAAAACTAAATTACAAAACTAGGCTATCTTACCAAACTAAAATGCCCTTTATATTGGGTGCCATTAGAGTGGTTGATAATATACCAATAATCATTACTTGGTAAGTTAAAACCATTTAATTGTCCGTTCCAGCCTTTTAGAGACGTTGTTTTACTTAATAGTTTACCAAAACGATTAAAAATAAGAAGCTCTAAATTAGAATTAAAGTCTCTTGACGTTCCATAAGGTTTCCAAATCTCATTTATATTATCTCCATTAGGCGTGAAGTATTGAGGGAAACCTAATATGGAGAATGCAATAGAAGTGTTACCACATTCATTTTTATCGCGAACATAAATGGTATGAAAACCTGGTTCTATGTTCGAAAAGGTATTGCCGTCTTGATAAAATCCGAAGTCGTTATCAATAGCAAACTCATAATCACCTTCCCCAGAAACTGTAATAGTTGCTGTATTATTTGTTGTGAGTTCTGTGAATTCTAAATTATCTATTGTTGGAGCATTAGATGGTACTAATGTTAAATCTCTAGAATTAGAGCATCCATTGGGATCTGTAACAATTACTGTGTAGATTCCAATTTGGTTGGCTTCAAAAAAGGGAGTCGTAATACCTGTATTTGTGCTATTATAGAACCATTGGTAATAGTGGTTGTTAGGAATATCGTTTGTAATACCACCAACTAGAGTAATAGTTTCTGGAAAATTGTTTAAACAATATAAAAATGATTCGTCTTCCAGTAATTGTGGTGTGAATAGGATATTAAGCGTTAACGCTGAAATAGCATAACATTGGTTGGTGTCTGTAGTTATTTTTGCAAATATGGTTTGCGAATCTTGAACTGTATTACTAAAGTTTCCATTTATACTATTCGTTTCGGCAAAAGCATCTGCACTTGTAGTGTAAAATGTTACTGTTGCATTTGCTGGAATTTGTGGTTGAATTTCGGTTATAACGTCATTTAAATTAAAGGTTGAAAAACCATCTACTATGGCATCATCGCAAGCCTCTACATTTTGTAATGTTAAGGTGTTTGTAGAGATGTCTAAAATTACTTCAGCTATAGTTTTACAGCCAGATACTTGGTTAAGTACTAAAGCATAGACCGTTTGTAATACACTAGTATTATCAAAATTATTAGGATTTGAAATGGGATTAATTGCCATTTCGGCATCTGTGAAAGAGGTGTAGAAGTCTATAACACCTATATCTGGAGCACTATTTGTTATAACATTTGATGCATTAATTAGGTTATAAGTTGTCAAGCCATCTTGATTGCTGTCGCATTCAAAAAGTGTGGTGTTAGTTGTATTTGGTATTGGTGCATATTCTATGGTAACTTCTCCATAAGAAATACAACCATTATCCAAGGTCACTTCTACATTATAAGTTCCTGTTGTTGTGACATCAAGTGTGTTTGATGTTTGGGACGTTTGCTCTATACTATCTTTAAACCATTTGTAGGTTGGTGTTCCAGTTTGAGTTGCGTTTAAAGTAATCGTCTCAGAACCACAAATAGCATTATTTGTTGTAAAAAGTCTATCTATACCCAAATCTGTATTTAATTGAAAACTACCTGCTTCAAGAAATACAGCTGAATCGTAACGGAAGTTTTGCTCGTCTGCAATAACCAATTTTACATGGTAAGTTATATTAGGTATTATATTAGCTGTTGCTGTTAAAATACGAGTTTGGCCATTAAAGTTTATAGGAGCAACAGCGTCATTAAACGTATCAAAATAGATTTCATTTTCTGCCTCGCAACCGCCAGGAATCTCTGGATGGACTGTTGTTACTTTTACTGGTGTTTGTGTGCCCGGAACTAGAGCTATATTTGTATAATCTGTTTCACTGGCTGGTCTTATTAAAAAGCCAAACAAATCTGAGAAATTACATGTATTTGAATTGCCTTCTTGGTATTCTTCGGAAGCAAAAATATAACGAAAACTTATTTGGTTTGCCAAGGTTGTAAAATCGAATTCTAGAATAGTTGCGTTAGTAGTATTTGTTTCTTGTAACGCTATTTCTAGATCCGAATCACCTATCCAGTCTGTAGCATCATCATCGCTTAAATTATCGTTTGGACCAGGAACATTGGCAAGACTTCCAGTACTTAATACAATACCATTTTGAAAAGGGAATGTTGTTCCTATAGCATTAAAAAAACCAAAACTCTGATCGCTTCCTCCAAAATCACCGCCAACAGTATTGGTAACTTGTACATTAGAAATGCAGTTACTATCTATTAAAATATTTTCTATAAGTTGCTGTGGTGTATAGGTTTGACTGTCTACTGAAATGTTTTGCGCATTTACAGAGATTATAGTAAAAAGGAAAAGTAATATAAAAGTTTTCTTTATCATAACAACAGCATGCAAAGATAATGAAGAACCTAATTATATAAAGTGAAATTAATGTTAAAGCCGTGTTATAAACGTAAAGTAAAATGTCCTTTTATTTCAAACTTTTCGCCTTCGAAAACAACATCTGCTACAAACCAGTAATCGCTTGCGGGCATTAAGTTTCCATTGTATTGTCCATCCCAACCATAATCAAAATGTCTTAAGACTTTTAAAAGCTTTCCAAAACGATCAAAGATTTTAATTACAGTGCCTTCTAACTGGCTTACACCAGTTATGTGCCAAGTATCGAAATAGCCATCTCCATTAGGTGTTACAAACTGTGGTGCATCAATTACAAAAATTTGTTTTGGTGGTGTTGGCTCGCAACCATTAAGATCTATTACCGTGATGTAATGTACACCAATAGGGACATTAGTAAAAATGTTAGATGTTTGTGGTTCATTATCGTCTAATTGATAGACATAATTGCCAATACCCGTAGTTTCTACAATTATTGTATGCGGATCTTGAAAAGCTGGTGACACATCAAAATCTGCTAATGCTTGCTGCGAAGCAATTACATTAAAATTTGAAGTTGTTGTACAGCCAAAAGTGGAAGTAACCGTAACTGAATAATTACCAATAGAAACAATATCTATTACTGCAGATGTTTCTCCTGTAGACCATAAATAAACATCTGTAGATTCGTTAGTTTCTGCTGAAACAACCAATGGTAAATTATCAATACATACCACTTGATCTGTAATCTCTACTTCTGGCTTTCTAAGCACATAAATAGTAAAGCTTCCTGTTAAAAAACAATTTGTAGTTGTGTTTTCTATACCAACATAAAGTAAATGTTCGTTGTCTACAACGTAGTTTAAATCTGAAATGGGATTGGTGTTATTTAAGGCGTCTATTTCTGTTTCAAAATATGAGACAGTATGAATATCTGGATTTTGACTACCGATAAGAATAGTTGTTTGTTGTAATAAATCGAAAACTAGAATACTATCAAAATCATCATCACAAGCTTCTAAATCTTGTAAATTTAAAACTGGTAGCGCGTTAACTCTTAGTGTAAATGAACTTGTAATAAAACAGCCAGTTGCACTAAATTCTGCTCGAACATAAATAGTGTCGTTATTGGTTGTGTAAGTATAATCCGTATTTAAGGCGTTTACGGCGTTTTGAGCATTAGCAAAACTAGAGTGGAAGGTAAGCGTCACATTTTGCTGTGTTCCAATTAATGCCTCTATTGTTTGCGTTAAATCAAAACTGTTATCTGTTGTTTCACAAGTATCGTAATCGATAATAGGTTCTATTTCGGGAGGTAAATCCACTATTAATTCAAAAGGAACTGAAGCTCCACAATTAGAAATAGTATTATATACTTCTATGTAAACCGTTTGTGGATTAGAAACATTAGTATAAGTTTCGGGGTTTGTAATTTGATTTGAATTAGCGAGTAAATCTTCTTCATTAGCATAATAATTTATTATAGTGTTATTTAGTCTTATAGCAACAACATCTAGTTCAACCTGTGTTAAATCGAAAATTACAAACCCATCATTATCTGTATCGCATTGCACTAAATTTGGTGCATTCCCAATTATTGGAACTTGTATTATATTGAACTGAAAAGTAGCAATAGCTTTACAAAAAGTGCCGTTATTTATATTTGTAAAAAGTGTTTGCGGGTTAACTGTATTTGTAAATGAATCGCCAACTATTGCATTCGTTTCGTTTTGTGCATCTAAATCATTTAAATAATAGGTAACCGTTAAGTTATCTGTACTACCAGCTATAATTTCTTGTGTTGTATCGTCTAAGCTAAAGGTTTCAAAACCATCGTTAGAGTTGTCGTCACAGGCATTAACATCTTGAGGTGCATTATAAATAGGATCTGATCCAACTTTTATAACGAAAGAAGAAACACCGTAACAACTAGTGTCTGATATGTTCTCTACACGCACATGAATAATTTGTATTTGCGATGAATTATTAAAAATGTTGTCTTTATCTATAAAATTTATTCCAGAATTGGCATCAACGGCATTTGTATAATATGAGACTTCTTTGTCCGGTTGCCCATTTAGAATTTCGACATCTTTATCTGCTAGAATAAAATCTGCTATTTGGTTGCCATCTGTTTCACAATTTGCGAAATCTGAAATTATTGGAAAATTTGGTAATGTATTAATAATTATAATTACAGGAACTAAGGTATAACATCCTGTAGTGTTGTTTTCTACTTTAGCATAAACAGTTGAAGTTGCAGCATTGTAAATTGTACTATTTGTGATCTCGTTGCTCGTGTTATTAGCATCTTCTTGAGATATATAATATGAAATTACTGTAGTAGATTCTGTGTTTATTTCAGTATTTCTAGTTGTTAAATCAATAATAGATAAACCATCTTGATCATCATCACAAATAACAAAATCTGTAGGCGTATTTATAGAAGGCGAGGGAAGTACTTCTATTTCTAAAGGTTTAATATCGTAACATCCTGAGTCATCATTTGAAACTCTTACATAAACAGTAAAAGGGTTTACGGGATTATCGTAAAAAGGAGGTAATATGTTTGTATTGTCTTCGGCATCTAATTCAGTTTCAAAATAAGAAACAGATGGATTATTAATATCAACATTAACTACAGTATTGAATGAAGCAAGTTCAACAGAGGTTAAGCCATCGTCGTCAGTATCACAATATGTAACAGGAGCGTCATTTATAATAGTTACAGAATCGAAAACATTTAATAGAATTTGTGCAGGATTTGAACAATCTGAATTTTCAATTAAAAGGTACAACAGTTGTGAATTAGTTTGAGTTTCGAAAGGTATGGTGTCGTCTATTGGGTTTGTATTATTATTCAAGTCTTCTTCGGTTTCATAATACGTTATTGTTACATCTTCTAAGTCGTTTGCAATAATAACAGTAATAGCCATTAAATCGAAATCACCTTGACCATCATCTGGAGCTTCATCGCAAGTATCAAAGTCTCTAATATTTGTGCCAGTTTCCAAAATGTTAGCGTGTACTTCTATAGGTACAATTTCGTAACACGAATTGTTATTATTTTCAATTCTTATAAAAACAATTTGAAATTCTTCTACTGTGTTTTGAAATTGTGTTGGATCTAAAATAGGATTAACATCGTTATCTGCATCTTCCTGAGTAAGGTGATAACTAACAGTAACATTTGTTGCGCCCTGCAAAACATCAATGATAACACTTGTTAGATCGAAAATTTCAAATCCGTCATCGTCCAATTCACAAGCATCTATTTGTTGTGTACTTTGGTCTACATCTGGACTGTCTAGGGCTTCTACAGTAATATTAGTAAAAGCGACACAACCAGTAGTAATATCTAAAACTCTAATAAATAACTGTTCTGTTGTATTTAAGGGTGTGTATGGTGACGCAATTGCATTTGCTCCAGTATCTGCATCTAATTGGGAGTAGTGATAGGTTACACTATAATTTGAATTGCTATTGGTTATTTCTGCATCAGTGTCTGTAAGAAAAACATCGCCACTTCCGTCACTACATACTTCTATGTTTCCAGGTGGTGAAATAATAGGAAAAGGATTTACTATTAAATTTACTGTTGAAATGTATACACAACCAGAGATTATATCGATAGCACGAATATGAATCGTTTGTGGACTTCCAGAATTATCTATAGCATTAAAACCGTTTATGTTATTTATTGCATTTTCATTAGATATATGATATGATATCGTGTAGTTTGATGCAGGAATATTAGCTTCAACTTGAGTATTGAGTGTTGTTAAATCAAAATTTTCAACGCCATCGTTACTAGCATCATCACATTTTATAAAATTAGGGAGTTCAGGTGTTGTCTGGGTGGAATTTAAAACAATATCAATATCATCTTCAAAAGTACATGTTGATCCATTAAAAGGTATTGTTATTATTACGACATAAGATCCAGAGCTTGTTGCGATTAAAGAACTGTTCGTTTCTCCATTAATAATAGTGTCATTTAAAAACCATTCGTAAGTGGCCTGTAGATTATTAGTTTCTGCATTGAGGGTAGTTGAAGCATCGCAGGTTGAAAAATCTGGACCTAAATCCACACTGTTATTAAAACTGTTGGCTTCTATAAATACTGCAGAATCAAAATTTCTATCAGTTTGATCTGCTATTATTAATTTAATATTGTATTCTACATTTGGAATAATAGTTGCCGAAGCAGACATTACTGTTGTTCTTCCATTAAAATTGGTGTCTCCAATATTATAACCTTCAAAGAACGTATCGTTTTCGGCATTACAAATCCCAACAATTTCTTCATGAATAGTACTTGTGTTTACAGGAGTCGTTGTTCCCGGGATAGTTGCGATATTTTGATATTGTTGTGCGGTTCCAGCTTCTTTTATTAAAAAAGCAAAACCATCAGAATAGTTACATGGATAATCGGCAAAGTATTCTTCAGAGGCTAAAATGTAATTAAAATTGATGCTACTGGTTGCAGAAATAAAATTGAATTCTATCGAAGTTGCATTTAACGTGTTATTAATACCTAAAGCAGATTCTAAATCAGGATCTGTTTGCCAAGAGGTCTCGCCTTCGTTAAGAGGGTTTGTGTTTTGAGCATTTCCAGCAGAATTCACATTTCCTGAAGATAAAACTATTCCATTTTCAAAAGGGAAATTGGAAGTGCCTTTTTGAAAAAAACCATAACTAGAAAAACCATTAACACTCCCGTTTACAAGGCTAGAGATGTTTGATGCATCAACACAGCCATCTACTAAAGCATTAATTAATTGCTCTGGTGTTTGAGAATCATCTATTGTTATTTGCTGCGCATGTGTAACACTCAGCGCAGAGATTAATATTAATAATGTTAGAAAATTATACTTCATTTTTTGATGTGTAATGTCAATTAATCTAAGCTTTAACGTAATAATAATATAGATGAAATGTATAAAAATAACGTTTATTAGCTTGTACACAAGTTTTTTATCGATTTAAATAAACCCATCCATTATAATTACGGTAATTATTGTCATTTAGTTTTAATAGATAAAAATAAGTTCCTGTTGGAGCTAGTTTCCCTTTGTTAATTCCTTGATTTGAAGCACCATACCATTTTAGTTCGTCGTTACCTTTAAAAATAAGATTCCCATATCTACTATAGATTAATAATTCATGATTTTCGAATACAGTATAGAGTCCTCTAATATTAAAAAAGTCATTATATCCATCATTGTTTGGAGAAAAACCTTCAGGAATATGTGGAGGACAATTCTCTGTATTAAGTTGAAAGATGAAGATGTCAAAACAGCTGTTTTTTTCAGCGCTTAAATATATGGATTGCGAGTTCGTTAGAGATTGGTAATTTTCTGGATTAATAATACTATTCGTGTTTTGTTCTAAATCCTGAAGTGTTTCATAAAAACTGAAGCTGAAATAAGCTGTTTCATCTATTTCTAATACGGCATCATTTAAATTAAAAAATGCAGTGTTAAAACCTATATCACACAATTCTAGATTAGTTAGATTAGTAAAGACGGGTTCAGGAGATAAAGTAATTGCTGTTTCGTCTGTATTGTTTGTTTCTAAAATTTCAATAACTGTACTATTTCCAAAACCATCATCATCTACGATAATAATTAGGAGGAAATTATCTAGAAAAGTAGCTGGGATTTCAACGGTAATTATCCCATTTTCATTGCCTCCTATTGGAATACTATTTTCAGTTTCGGTCTGTCCAATTAGTTGATCTTCAATAAAAATTGCAATTGGTGTGTTTGTAGGCAAAGAATCTGTACTATTTGTATTGTAAATGGTATAATTAATTGTTACTTCTCTTGAAGTACAGCTGGCATTTACCGTGTCTATAGCAATTGTTGCATCTGGCAACTGACTATTTAAAACAGTGATAATATTATTAATTATTATTAAATCGGCACTAAAACCACCAGTGTCTGGATTTATTGCACCTGTCGTTAATTTAATTTCTACTTGAGTGTCGCCAATGGCAATATTGTTTTCTATGTTATAAACATCCAAATCGGCATTGTAAAAGGTATCCGAATTTGTAAAGGTATTTGTTCCATTGAAAGCATTATCTGATAAATTTAAAGGAGGATTAGAAATAATGTTTCCGTTTATGGATAAACTTTCGCCAAAGTTTAGAGCATTATCTCCTTCCCAAGCTAAAAAGCCAATTTTTGCATTATCGTTATCAAGAACATTTACATTATCTAGTAAAATTGTTTTTTCGGTAACGTTTCTATTGATAATTTCTAAACCTTGAAATAGATTTACTTGATTTAATGGTAGGTTGTTATTTTCAAAAATAACATACAAACTCCAACCTGCAAAATTTGTACGCCGGCCACAATGACCTGGACTATTTGCTAAAGTTTCCGAAATATCTAAATCCGAAAGTGTGTAATTTGTATTGCCTTCAGTTAATATTTGATTTGTAATGTTTGCATAACAAGAAAAATAATTTAAATCACCAAATGTAGGATCTGTAAAAATGGTATTATAGGTGTCTTCGGCTGTAACTTGTGTGCCATTAAATGAAACTTCTGTATCTCCTAAGCCAGAACCAGCCCAATATAAATAAGCAGCTATTATTGTTGAAGCAGGATCTACGTTAAGATTCGCTTGAGATGAAGGTAGGGTTTCACAAAAACTACCTACTATGTTGTTTTCTGCTTGATTTAGGGTGTTTCCAATAGCCAAATAATCGTAACGACCATTAAACTGTTGAAATATTGAAATGTCTTGCCCTTTTACTTCAAAATGAAGAAAAAATAATATGAATATTAAGAATAGATCTCGGGTTCTCATTTCAATTTTTTATATAAACTTACAAATATTTTTGTACACAAAATATTAAACTAATACATCTAGGCAAATGTTCAAATGTTTTTATATTTAATTATTATTTCTTTTATCTCTTCAACGTAAAGTGAGCACGTATCGATTTCTTTTCATCTGTGCTTGGCTCTCTGTATTCTAATGTAAACCAGTAGTCGCTTGTTGGTACTGGATTGCCATTATAAGTACCATTCCATCCTGCGCCTGTTGGGCTTAATTGTTTTAGTAGCTTTCCATAACGATCGAAGATGTAAATCACAGCATCTGGTTGGTTACCAATTGCATATATGTTCCAAGTATCATTATAACCATCACCATTTGGTGTAAAGTAATGTGGGTAATCCATAACCATAATAGTTATTGTACTTTCTCCACAACCTATCCTATCTCTTACTGTTATGGTGTGCTGTCCTGCTGCAACATCTGTAAACGTGTACATACTATCGTTTGGCTCGTTGGTTTCCCAACTACCGCCATCTAGACTAAACTCGTATATTGCTATGGAGTTGTTTGTAGCATCGCTTGCACTTGCTGTTACTGCAATATCGTGTTGGTCTGCAAAGGCTAAGCTTGTTACTTCTGCATCTATTACTGGTGGCTCGCTTACTGTTACAAAAGTGTCTACTGGTATACTTGCGCATCCTGTAGCATTATCTATAGCTATAACACTATAAGTACCGCCGCTTGTTGGCGCTATACTTGAACCTGTTTCACCTGGTAATACTATGCCTTCTAATGACCATACAAAAGTATATAATGTAGCATCTAAGCCTGTGTCTATTACTGGCGAATTTATAATTTCTGTACCATTAGTATTGATACATAATAAATACTCAGCCTCTAAAGTAAAGGATGGCATTGGATTGACTTGTAGGGTGATCTCTGCTGTTTCATAACAGGTAGAACTGTCTTGTTCATTGTCTATTACGTTATCACCATTAAGAT
>NZ_JSWF01000014.1 GCF_000797445.1 Lacinutrix jangbogonensis
CTTCTAAAGTAAAGGCTTCTACCTCATCGCCAGGATTAGTAACATCACAAAGCACTAATGGTGTTGGTTGTACTAGTACTGGTAATGGGTTTACTATTAATTCTAAGGCTACTGTTTTATAACAACCTGTACTATTATCTTCTACACGCACCCAAATGGTTTGTAGGTCCATAGTTGTGTTTACATATGCATTTGGAGTAGTGATAGGGTTGTTTGGTGCTTCAGCATTAGCCATATTCTCATAATACGTAATGGTGTATAATAATGGGTCTAAATCGTTAGACGTATCTGTGTCTAATAAGTTTAGAATCTCTGGTTCTTTAGTTGATAAATTAAAAACAGCAAAGCCATCGGCATCATTATCACAAACTTCTAAGGGTGTTAAATTAGCAGCCGTTGTAATTTGTGGTGTTGGATTTACAGTAAGAACTAATGCTACAAAAGTAGCACAGTCGGTTGCAATGGTTGAACTCTCTACTCTTACATATATGATTTGGGTATCGACTACAATATTATTGTAGGGACTGGTTAATGCATTAACATTATTTCCGGCATCTGCCATAGTTTCATGGTAGGTTACGGTAAGTCCTGCTGCGCCTCCTGTGATTTCTAATGTTGTATCTGAGAGTGTAAAAACCCCAAAACCATCACTGTCTGGATCGCAATCTACTAAGGGCGTTGGTGTAAACGCTATTGGTGCTTGCTCCACTAACAAGTCTAATGTTGTAGTGTCAAAACAGCCGGTAGTAACGTCTTCGACGCGCACAAATATGGTTTGCAAATCTGCTGTTGTGTTGGTATATAGATTTGGAAGCGCATTGGTTTCTGCGTCAGCATTTGCTTGGTCAATATAATAGGTTACCGAATATGCTGGATTACCACCTGAAATCTCGTTGTTTTTCAGGGTTAAATCAATGAGTGTCATGCCGTCGATAATATTGTCATCACAAACGACTAAAGGTGTTGGAGCTACAGCTATTGGATTTGTGTTAACTAAAATATTAAAGTTTATACTGGTAATTGTACAGCCTGTGGTATTATTTTCAATTCTAACAAAAAGTGGTTGTGGATTGCTTGAGTTTGTGTAAGGGCTTGTTAATGCATTCATATTATTGTCTGCATTAAATTGAGTTTCGAAATAGTCTAAAGTGTAATCTAAAGGGTTTTGTGTGCCAAATACTTCAGCATCAAATTGATTTAAATTTAAATTTGTTACGTCTGGATTATCAGTACAGGTAACAAAGTCATTTACTATATTATTTTGAGGTAAAGGATCTACCGTAATATCCATATTAGCAATACCAAAACAATCGTTTGCATTTTCTACACGAATAAAAAGGGTTTGTACAAAAGCTGATGTATTTGTATATAAATTAGGTAGCTGATTGATTTCTAATTGCGCATCGTTAATAGTTTCATAATAATCGACAGTTAAACCAGGAGGTAAAGTTGCTAGAATTGTTGCATCAGCATCAGAAAGTGTAAATTCTGTGAAACCATCATAATCATCATCACATGTATTCAGTCCTGCATTACCAATATCGGTAGCAGTAACATCTAAAGTATAAATGGCTGTACGAAAACAACCAGTTATAGCATCTTCTACACGAACATATATGTTTTGAAGACTTGTCGTGTTTGTAAAAGGTACTGGTGTAACATCATTTATTCCGTTTTCGGCATCAGCTAAGTTTAAATGATGAGTGTAATTATAACCAGTAGTGTCACCACTAATCATTACGTTTTCATTTGCTTCATTTAAATTAAATTGAGTAAAACCATCAGGATTGCCATCTTCATCACATTGAACTAAATTTGTATTTTGCACTTCTGGTAATGGATTGACAACTAACGTTATTACAGCGGTTGAATAGCATAATAAATTATCTACATTTTCTATACGTACAATAATAGCTTCCGTATTTACTGCTGTATTAATGTAATTTGTTGGGTTTATTATACCATTGGTGTTGGCATCAGCATCAGTTTGATTTAGAAAATAATTAATATCAAATTGAGTTGTATTTTGTGTACCATAGACTTGTGCATTTAATGTGCTTAAATCGAAAGCGGTTAATCCATTAGTGTCATCGCTATCATCAGTTGTATTATCACATTCACTATAAGTAATTGCGGGTGTTGAAGGTTGATCGAATACATCTATAGTGAAACTGCTAACATCGAAACATGATATATTATCATTGTTTTCTATACGAACGTATAATGTTTCAGCTTGATAGGCTACTAGATTAATATATGGAGAAGTGATTGCATTCGTGTTATTATCTGCATCCGTGGAGTTAATATGATAAGTAATGCTAAATTGAGAGGCTTGTTGAGAGACTAAAATAGCTGTGTTTAATGTTACTAAGTCGAAAGACCAAAGGCCATCGTTATTATCATCACAAATTAATTGGTTTGGGACTGTATTTGCTAAAGGACCATCAACAACATCTATTGTAAATGAACTCACTGCAAAACATAATGCGTTATCATTATTTTCTATACGTACAAAAATAGTTTCTAGTTGATAAGCAATTTGATTGGTATAAGGGTTTGATAATGCATTAACACCATTATCGGCATCTGGTTGTGTGTTATGATAAGAAACTGTATAATCAGCATCAGATTGAGCACCTAATACAATTGGATTTAAGTCGTTTAAAATGAAATCAGAAAAACCATCATTATCAGTATCACAAACCACCATATTTGGAGGTGTTATTATGGTCGTGTTATTAGTAACAAAAAGATCGAATTCTTGAATTGTAAAACAATTAGTCGTTGTATTTGTAATGGTAGCAAAAATAGTTTGACCATTATTTGTACTTGTATATAGTCCTGTTAATGGGTTTACACTAATATTAGCATCACTCTCAGTTTCGAAATACGCAACAGCAATATCTGTTTGTGTACCAACAATTACAGGTGTGTTTGTTTCTAAATCAAAAGGTGTTTGACCATCGTTAAAAGGTGCAACTGAATCGCAGACTGTTAAATTTAATGCACCACCATTTGGATTGGTTTCACTAGTTGGAGCATCGCTAAATTGCGCAGTTCCTGTCCAAGTTAAACTAAATGGACTGTCTCCAATAGGTCTATCGATAACAATAAAATATGAATCACCAACAGTTGCATTAATAGCGCTAACAAAACTATTTCCAGCCGCTCCAGGACCCTCAAAATTATCGGTTTCAGTAGTGTTTAAGCCAGTAAGGTTATTGGCCTGTCCAGAACCTTGTGGGTTTGTGGTTGAACATCTTATTGTTGGTCCTAGATTTCCACAAGTGGTGTTTGGTCCAAATATAAAAAAGTCGTAATCTTCTGTTATATTAGTACTGTTAGGTGTTAAAGTAAAAGCTAATGTTCCAGTAGTTGTAACTGTAACTTCTAACCAAAGACTATTATTCTCATTACTACTACAAGAATCAGGAAATTCATTACTATTATTTCCTTGACCACTGACATCTAATACTACATCTGAATCGCCACAAACTGTAACAGCATTGCCACAGTCGTTTGGTTCTTGTGCAATAAGTAAGACAGATTGAAATAAGAAAATAAGCGTAAATATTGTTTTTAAAGAAGTTTTAAACATTAAGTTTTTTTTAATTTTGAATGTTGGATGAGTAGAAATAAAAAAAAATATTTCTAGTTGCAAAATTACTACTATTATAACAACTGAAACTACATAAGCCCTAACATAAAAATCAAGAAATCCTTAATTGAAAACAACTATAGAGCGTTTTATAGAATTAGCGCTTTAAGGTAAAATGACTTTTAAATTCGCGACCATCGTCTAAAGTGACATAAAACCAATAATCACTTTGTGGTAAGGGCTTACCATTTAAGGTGCCGTCCCAACCAGGGCCATTAGGTTTAAGTTGCGTAATTAATTTGCCATAACGGTTGTAAATAAATACTGTTACGTTAGATTGAAACCTGCTATTTGCGCCATAAAAATGCCAGGTATCATGTTCTCCATCTCCATTAGGTGTAAAGTATAATGGAAAGCCTATTATAGAAACGACAGCCTCTATTGTGCCACAGTCGTTTTTTATATCTCTAATAATAATGTTATATACACCAGGTCTAAGGTTTGTAAATGTGTTTAATGTTTGAAATGGTGTTGTTATGCCTTCGTAATCTTCTAAAGCATATTCATATTCGCCTTCTCCTGAGGTTAAAACCGTGATGCTATTATTCTGTAGTTGCCCATCATTAATAATAATCTCATCTATTGTTGCAATATTTGAAGCTTCAATATTAAAAGTTCTCGTGTTCGCGCAATTAGTACTATTATTGGTAACAGTAACAGTGAAAACCCCAATAGTATTTATGGAAATAGTTTGGGTGCTTTCACCCGTGCTCCAATTAAACGTGTAATTAGAAGTGTTAGAATCTTGTAATCCCGATTCTAAAACTAATGATAGCGAACTATTATTAATACAATATAAAATGGTTTCATCTTCTCCAAGCAGTGGCAGAGGATTTATGGTTAGGAGTATTTCATTTATACCATAGCAAATGTTACCATTTTCAATTCTTGAATAAATGGTTTCAGAGTATGGTATTACGTTGTTGTAATTTGAAAGTAGCACGTTTTGTTCTAATAAAGCATCATTATATGTACTATAATAACTAATGCCAAAGCCAGGAGGTAAACCAGTTAAAATTAATGGAGAATAATCGTCTAAATTAAAAGTGTTAATTCCATCTGGAGACTCTGTTTCGTCACAAACTTCTGGTGCTATATAATTTGTAACTTGAGATGTGCTAATACCTATAGATAAAACAGAAATATTAAAACAAGTTGTATTATCGTCTATGACACGAACATATATATCTTGAGGGTTTGAAATATTGATATATGAAGTTCCATTTAATGGGCCAGTACCATTAATGGCATCCATTTGTGAGAAGAAAAACTGAGTAGATAATCCAGCTACATCTCCTGTTAATTCTTCGTCTGCTTGATTTAAATTAAAAGTAGAGAAATCTGAAGTTCCACATTGAAACAAGCTAGCATCAAAAGCTTGTGGTCCTGCTGTGTAAGTAACATTTGCTTGCCCGTTTTGGTCACCACAATTGGTGTTTGTCTCAATTAATACTTGATAATTTCCAGGTGTGTTTATTGTTAACTCATTACTAACTTCTGTTAGAGGGTTACCATCTTTAGACCAAGTATAGATTGCGCCTGGAATAATTTCAGCAGTTAAAGTATAAATATCATTAGTACAAAGTATGAGGTCTAATGTATCGCTTCCATTTTGAATAATATCTATTTGCTGTGTAAAAAACGATTGAATAAATGGAGGCAAACCTTGTCTTGAAACATTACCACTAAGGTTTACACTTTTATGTTGATAGTTACAAGCCATTCCTATAGTATTAGGATTGTTTATGGTGCTTAAAAATGGAATGCCTTCATTGTAGGTTTCGCTAAGCGAACAGTATATTTTTCCATTAGGTCCTAATTGAAGACTGCTTCTATAAAGTTGTTGATTTGTAATAAGCGTTCTACTCGCAGTAATATCTGTAGCAAAAGCATTGTATTGATATAAATTTGAGAAATTTAAAGGCGGTCCATTTGGGTCTGTTGGGTTTTCTTGAGATAAATATGTGGTGACATAAAGCAATTGACTATTAGGGGAAAATTCGACTCCATAAGATAACTCTACTGGAGATTGTGTTTCTAAAAATTCTGGATTAGAGACTGTTCCCGTACTAGCATCAAAATCTGCAATAAATAGACCACCTGTGCCATTAGCACTTGCTAGTTTTGAACTGTTTGGAGAGAATTTTAAATTGCCACTAAAATCTGAAATAGATAGTGCTAAAGTCGATTTAACTGCTGCTGTATTTACTCCAGCTGTACTTACTTCAAAAGCATGAAACGTATCCATATTTGTAGCATTTGTTCCAGCGTCATTAGAAAAAGCAATAACCCAAATATTTCCAGTTAAGCAATCTTTTAATACAGCAGAAATTTTTTCTGCACATTTGCCAAGTAGATTCGTATTGCTGCCAATAACTTTTCCTAAACCACCATTAAATGCTAAGTCTACTGTATAGTAATTTAGTCCTGTAGAATTAGAGTTAGATCCAACTGTAAACACATAATAGATGTTTGGATCGTTAGGTTTTGGAATGGTAATAGCAGATTGTGTACTAGACTCATCTCCTAATAGATTGTTACCATTTTCCATAACAGCATGCGCAGCGTTATAAATTGTAGTACCATCTGTGTATAAAACTAAATTACCATTTTCGTCTGATATACTTGTACAACCTTCAGCAGTAATTAGCTCTCCGTTGTCTAAAGAAGAAACGGTATTGTTTGCTACGTCAAAATTAATGCCTGCATTATTGCCAAAATACCAATTTGCGGCCTGTTGTTGGGCTATTGCCAAAGAAGAAAAAACTATAGCAATAAAAAGCATTAATATTTTTGAATATTTTGCCATTTATTAACGCTTTAAGGTAAAGTGGTTTTTGTATACACGTCCATCTTGTAAAGTTACAGTAAACCAATAGTCGCTTTGTGGCAAAGGTAAACCGTTAAAAGTGCCGTCCCAACCAGAATCTGAAGGGTTTATTTGAGTAATAAGTTTTCCAAAACGATCGAAAATAAAAATTTTAGATTCGGGTTGAAATAGCCTTGAAACACCATACACTTGCCAAGTGTCGTTTATAGAATCACCATTGGGCGTAAAGTAAAGTGGGAAACCAATGATTGAAATAATATCTTCCGTAACGCCGCAATCATTTTTAATATCTCTAACGATTACACTATAAATGCCTGGTGATAATTGCGTAAAAATATTACTAGTTTGAAAAGGAGATGTTTCTCCTTCTTCATCTGTTATTGCATATTGGTAGTCACCTTCACCACTGGTTAATATTATGACTTGGTTGTTATTTAGGCTACCATCAATAATTTCAATATCTTCTAATGTTGCAATATTAGAAGGTTCAACACTAATGGTTCTTGTGTTACTACAAGAAGTGATATTGTTAGTAACTGTTACGGTGTATATTCCAATTGTGTTTACAGTTATTGTTTCTGTACTTTCTGAATTAGACCAATTAAAACTATAGTTCGCAGAACTATCACTTAATCCAGCGTCTAAAGTTACCGTTGTAGGGAATTCGTTTAAGCAATATAATACTGTTTCATCATCACTTAAAGAAGGTATTGGGTTTATAGTTAAAGTTACTTGATTTATACCATAGCAAGCATTATCATTTTCTACACGAACATATAATATTTGAGAATATGGTACTGTATTTTGGTAAGGTGAACTCAACGCGTTATTTTCTAAAAGTGCATCGTTTTCAGTTTGATAATAAGTTATGTCCAATCCTGGTGGTAAACCTAATAGTATATCATCCGAAAAATCATCTAGATTAAAAGTATTAATTCCATCTTCACTCTCTAACTCATCGCAAACTGGTTGCGCATTATAGTCATTAATTTGTGTGTCACTGGTTTCTAAAATTAAGGTGCTAAAATTAAAACAACCTGTTAGGTTACTTGTAACTCTAACATATACAGTTTGAGGATTGCTAATATTATTATAAGTATTGCTATTAATTTCGTTAGAATCACTTTCAGCTTCTATAAGCGATAAGTAAAATTGCGTAGATGGGTCTGGATTGTTTCCTGTTAAATCGTCATTAGCTTCAGTAAGATTGAAAGTTGTAAATCCATCAACCATACCTTGTTCGTCGCATTGGTATATGTTAGTATCAAAAGCTTCAGGAATTGGATTAATTATTAGGTTAATACTTCCTGTAGAATAACAATCTGTATTATTGTTGTTTTCAATTCTTATAAAAAGGGTTTCGGTAATTGGTGTTTGGTTTGTATAATTGTTTGGAAGGCTATTGTTGGTAGCTTCTGCATCTATTAGAGATTCATAATAGGTAATAGTATATTGTGTTGGATTTTGAGAGCCAAGGATATCTGCATTAAAATCTGAAAGTGTTAATGCCGTAAACCCATCCATAGGATTAGCATCATTATCACAACCATCGACATCATTAGAAGTAGTAATTACAGGAGTATTGAAAACTTCTATTTCAAAACTTGTAAAATCAGAACAACGTCTATTTCCAAGATTGTCTATTCTTGCATAAATAAGTTGTGAAGCACTCGTGTTTTGAAACGTGCCATTTATCTCATTAATGTTACCAATCGCATCAGTCATAGATGCATAATATCTTACCCCAAAAAGGGTTGAGTCTTGACCATTTAATATCGTACTTGTTTGTGTTGAAAAATCAAAATCAGCAACACCATCATTATCATTGTCACAGGCTTGTAAGTTTCCTGGTTGAGTGGCTACGGGAATCCCATAATATGTGACATTAGCTTCGCCTTCAAGTATCCCACAACTTTCTCCATTAAATCCTATTTCAACTTTGTAAAAGCCAGATTCCGTGATTATTAAATCGAAATCGCTTTCTGCTAAAGGTAAACCATCTTGAGTCCATGTATAGACACCTCCAGTCAGGTCTTCTGCCATTAATGTAAAGGAATCACCAGTGCAAAGCGATAAATTAGTAGTGCTAGTACCATTTTGGATAATATCAATATCTTCGCTAAAAAATGAAGTAATAAATGGCGGTAAGCCTTGTCTAGAGTCATCAGTTAAGGCTATAGCATTATGCTGATAGTTACATCCTGTCCCAATTATATTAGGATTGTTTACAACAGATAAAAACGGATTGCCATTGTTATAGGTATCACTCATTGCTCGATATAATCTACCATCTGGACCTAATTGAAGGCCTCCTCTGTACGTTTGTCTTTCGTCTAAAATTACTTGAGAATCACTAATGTCTGCAGCGTTTAAATTGAATTGTAAAAGGCCGCCATATTGGCTATTTGCGTCGTTAATGTTTCCGCCATTAGAGAAGAAAGTAGAAACATATAATAAGTTGTTATTAGGTGAGAATTCTACACCATAAGATTGTTGTAGTTGTCCACCGGGAGAATTAAAGTCTATAGTTATCGCCTGATTAAAACTTACAATCCCTGTATCTGTATTGAAATCACAGAGTAATAAGCCTTGCCCAACGTTTGCAACGGCTAACTTTTCTCCACTAGGTGAAAATTTCATATAACCTCTCGCTTCACCAATACTAAATCCTAATAAAGATGTTACTGGTGTTGTATTTACTCCAGTATCTGTTACTTCGTATGCATAAAAAGTATTGTTGTTATTTCCATTACCAGTTGAATTAGCAAAAGTAATCACCCAAACGGCTTGTGTTTGGCAGTCTTTTAAAACAGCACTTAGTTTTTCAGAGGTATTGGCAAGTAATTCGGTATTTGGATTAGATACAACATCTCCTAAACCTCCATCTAAAGTTAAATCAACTTCGTAGTAATTAAATCCAAAGTCTTGACCATCTGTAGACGGAGAATCGACAGTAAAAATATAATAAATATTAGGGTCTTGAGGTTTTGGAATTATTATGGCAGATTGTGTGCTCGATGGATCACCTTTTAATCCAGTACCATTTGGCATAATACCATGGTTGGCATTATAAACAATTCTTCCATCTGTATATAGTAATAAATTACCATCAGAATCTGAAATGCTAGTACAGCCTTCTTCGGTTGATAATTGTCCATCACTAACCGCAGAAACAGTATCTGTATCCAAATTAAAATTTAGACCAGCATTATCTCCAAAGTACCAATTAGAGGCTTCTTTTTGCGCATTAGAAAACACACAGCATAAAAGCGTGGTTAATATTATTATAATCTTTTTCATTTATTATAAGCAATCGCTACCAAAGGTATTGTAAATAGATTGACTTATCAATAGAATAAATGTTAAAATAGTACTACTTTAAAAGTGCTCGATTATAAATCTCGCTTTAAAAGTAATCTGTAAGAAAAGAAAATAAATAGTGCAGACCAACCTAATACAATTGCTATTTCATACCAATGTACTGCGTAGTCGTAGCTTAAGTCTTGCCCAGCTACACTTGCGAGTTCTTTAACAGCGCCAAGTCTAGAGCCGGGTTCGTCTATTAAATTCCAAAGTGCTTTAAATGGTAAAAATTGATACACTTGATCTACTATATCTGTATCTCGATAAAACCCTTTAAAAACCCAATAAGAAATAAATTCAAAAGCGAAGTACACTATTATTGCTCCAATAGCAAATGCAGATCTTTTAATTAGCATACCTGAAAATAGACCTAGGCAAAAGAAACCAAAGAGCTTAATAAAGAAAGCAATTAAATATTCTAAATCAGAAAAAATGATGTTTGCTTCTGTATAACTTGAAAAAATAAGGCCTAAAACTAAAGAGATAATAAAGACAAATATTGTTGAAATAAAGGCAAAAACAATTACAGTGTATACTTTAGATAAGATCCACTCTTTTTTACTCAAGCCATCAATTAAATTCTGTTTAATCGTTTTATTACTGTATTCATTGGCAACCATTGATACAATTACAATCAATAAGAAAAATTTCATTAATCCAGCAACAAACGTGTTAAAGTGCCATATGTATGGGAAATTAAAAATCCCTTGATCTGCTAAATGGAATTTAAAAACCCCAAAATCAAATTTTATGGCAGAGATTAATGCAATAGATGACAAGAGAATAAAATAAGCGAGTATTAATACTTTACTAGCTTTGTTATTCCACAATTTTATAAATTCTATATTTAAAAGTCTTAACATGATCTTTTGTTTTTATTCTGAAGTGATTTCAGTGATGATTAGTTTCTAGTTGTTATCTGTAAGCTGAAGAAATTGTTCTTCTAAACTTTCCTTTCGCATCACTAAATGAGAAATATAAATACCATTTTCTACCAATTGTTTGTTGAATTCTGAAGCCGATAAAGGCGTCTTTAAAAAAGCAGTAATTAGACCTTCTTTTTTTATGGTTTTTTCTATTGAAGCGTGTTGCTCTAAAAACTCAAGCAATTTTGGCTCGTCATCATATTTTAACTCAAAAAAACCATTACTCGAAATCATTTCGTCTACACGACCAGAATATAATTTTTTACCTTTTCTAAGGACCACAACATGAGAACATACTTTTTCCACTTCATCTAATAAATGAGATGCTAAAAGTATGGTGGTGCCTTGGCTTGCTATTTCTCTTATTATTTCTCTAATTTGATGAATACCTTGAGGGTCTAAACCGTTTGTAGGTTCATCTAAAATTAATATTTGTGGATCATTGAGCAGAGCAGAGGCGATAGCCAAACGCTGTTTCATACCTAAAGAATACGTGCTAAAATTACTATCCTTTCTTTCTGTAAGACCAACAAGTTCCAATTTTTCGTCTATTTTGGAATAATCAACACCTTTAATTTTACAAACCAATTTCAGGTTTTTGTAAGCAGACATGTATGGATAGAAATTTGGACGTTCTATAATAGCGCCAACTTTCTTTAAAGCTTCATGTGTGGAAATAGTGCCATTAAACCATTTAAAATCTCCACTAGTTTTATTTACTACATTTAAAGTAATACCTAATGTAGTTGATTTCCCGCTTCCGTTTGGGCCTAAAATACCGTAAACATTTCCTTTTTTAATAGTAAAAGATAAGTCGTTTACAGCAGTTAAATAGCCAAATTTTTTCGTTAAATTGTTAATTTGAAGGATGGTTTCCAATATGATTGATTTTAATACTAAAAATTATAAAATATAATATTTAGGTGTTTGATATAAATGTAAGACGAATCTATTGAACTTTTGTTACACCATATCGTTATTTATCATAATTTTGAATATTATCTTTGACTATGAATGATTTGAAAATTTCGAAAAAGAAGCCTACATATCCAATTTGCACCAAATTGAATAGTTATTTGGATGAATACAATAGGAATACTAATGCGTCTATAAATTATGACGATTTGTTACGTTTTCAAGGCTCTGTAACTGTTTATGATAAAAATGATAAAGACACCCTTTGGATTCGTGTATATTATAGTGAATTCGATAGAGCGGAAATAGATTTAAGTCTCAAGCGTGTGTACACTAAGCTACATAGTGATGGGAACGAAAAGACCATTCCATTTTTAAATATAGATGCGGTTGACTATTGCACTTTTGGAAATTCTAAACCCTTTCGAGTAAAAGTCAGGAATATATTAAATGATAATTACACTTATTTTTACGTAAAAAAGGCTGACGCTTCTCGTGTTTATGGACTGGAATTAGAGCACATGCTATCGCCCTATAACTTGAATTTTATGGTGTATAAGGAGACCCTTGTAGAAGAGCATATTTCAGGAATTCCAGGAGATGAGTTTATAGAGAATATATTGCCAGAGTGTACTTCGTCTGAGAAATCGCAAATAGCAAAGGAGTTTGTAAAGTTTAACGAACGTTGTATGATTAGGCTTCTTGGAGATATGCGGTCTTACAATTATGTAATTGTGCCCACTCATGATTTCGATCATGTGGTATATAAAATTAGAGCTATAGATTTCGATCAGCAATGCTACGAAGGAAAATTTAATGTATACAGACCGCAGTTTTTTAAAGAGAATTTAACAATGGTGCAATTGGTTTCTGAGAAATTTCAGAAAGAATCAATAGATCAATATAAAATTGAAGAGCGTTCTATTGTTGCAAAACGTATGATTAGTTTTAATGATAGGATAGAAGCCCTTTTAAATTGTATGATTAATGATGAAATTTCAAATGATAAAAATGTAAAAATGCTTAAATCTAAAATCTATGACTATACATTAGATCTAAAATTTAAAAGAAGTAGAAATATGGGAAGCATCTTAAAAAATGCTTTATACTATGTAAAGCGTAATTATGAAAATGTAAATACTAAACATTTTTAATCGAAAACAAATCCTTTAGAACTTTACTCTATGTTTTCCTTGAGATTATCATTCTTGTATAAAACGTAGATTTATGATTTCAAATTAAAAATAATGGCATTGCTTAATGTGGGAATTTTGAGTATGTATTTTTTTGGTTTTTCTTACAAATGTCAAAATAAAGCATGCGAAATAGCCGTTTTACAATGTATAGAAAGCTGTTGCTTTAAAAAACATTAATTCCAATGTTCATCGAAATCTAAATTGTCGTAATCGTCAATATTATAATCGTCATCATCATCATCATCATCAAATTCTCCATTTTTTTCTGCTTCAAATATTTTTTCTGGAGCATCGTCGGGTACTTGGCCTTGAACAAACATTAAATTAGGATAATCTACACCTTCGGTTTCTTCAGCAATTTCAGCTAATTCCACGTAAAAAGTCCACATATTTAAAAAGTCGTAAACGTAAATAAGTTTAGTTTGCGCCTCATGAACAGTATCAGATAGTTTAGCTTCGTTCATTAAACGCACTTGGTTCATGCCTTCACTCATGTCAAAAAGTGAAAACTCTTCACCTTGATTCCATTCGTCGTCACTTAAATAAAAGGAAGCCACTTCTGTGCCATCAAAACCAAAAGACTGCGTTATAATATTATGCAAATCTTCCATTGTGTCTGTTTCTTTAATCTCTAAATCGCGAAACACATCGTCTTCGGTATCGTTGTCTAAAATGACTCTAAATCTGTAAATCATAAACTAATAATTGGTTTGCAAAGGTACGATTGTCTTCTATCTTTCCTTTGAAATAAAAATACTTTTACGCCTGTTTTCTAAATATACATAAAATTGAATTCCGAATAAAACTGTAGCAATCACCAAATGTAAAGGTTGTGATAAAAATGGAAAGTCGAAATAATACATCGCAATGCCTGAAATCACTTCAAAAATAATACAAATAAGAGCCAATGTTATTTTGTTGTAACCTAACGCTAAACTTCTATTTCTAATGTATAACCAAGCGTTTGTAAAAAAAACTACAAACGAAAAGGAACGGTGTACATAAAACTGTAATGTTGGGTTTTGCATCCATAATTCCTTTATATAGCCAATACTCTTTACTTGTTCGTCTACGTGATGTCTAACTTGTGTTCCCAAAATAATTTGAATAAGTGATAACAGAATAGCAAATAGTAAAATATTTTTAAATTTTGAATCTATAATTTGATTTTTAAAGCGCGTTTTAGCTGCGAAAATAATGTACAATATAAAGGCAACTATAACCAAAGCCATAACCATATGGATGGTGATTTTATGTGGTGCTAAATTACTGTCTACAACTGTTTTTCCCAACCAAGCTTGAAAAGCCATACCAAAAACAGTGAGAATAGAAAGTATAGTAATCCATTTGTTTTTTCGCCAAAACCAAAAGGAAATAATTGTAAAAATTAATATTGGGATACCAGACAATGCTCCTGCTAAACGATTAATATATTCCACCCAAGTATGTACTGCATTAAAAGTAGCATAGTCGTGTTTTGTATAGGGTTTCCAGTTGTTGAGATCTATTTTTTGAGAAGATTTAAATGCGGTTTCGGCAACTAAAAGACCTTCGTTTTTTATAATAACAATACCTTTTTTGTAATCGTGATTTGCTTTAAAATCTAAATCTGAAGCTTGTGTTGGTGGAATATAATAACCAAAACATTTTGGCCAATCTGGACAGCCCATTCCAGAACCTGTCATGCGCACTACAGCTCCGGCTATAATTACTAAATAGATTAAAACTAATGCGGTTTTCGCTATGGTTCTAAAGTGTTTTTTTATACTCATTTTGTACAATAGTACCTTAATTAATCTGAAATTTTCAATCCTAAAGCTTTTCCTTTTTCTATCATTAAGTTAAAAGCTGCTTCGTGTTCGTTTGGGATTTCTCCTTCTAAAATGGCTTCTTTTATAGCTTCTTTAATAATTCCTATTTCTCTAGAAGGTTTTAGATTAAAAGCCTTTATAATTTCTTCTCCAGAAATAGGTGGTTGGAAATTGCGAACGTGATCTTTCTCTTCAACCTCAATTATTTTTTCTCTAACAATTTTAAAATTGTTATGGTATTTGTTAAATTTCTTTGGATTCTTGGTTGTAATATCTGCTTCGCAAAGCGTCATTAAATCATCTACATATTCACCAGCATCGAATACCAAACGGCGCACGGCAGAATCGGTTACAACGTCTTGAGCCAATACAATTGGTCGTGAACTCATAAATACTAGTTTCTGAACGCATTTCATTTTTTCATTTAATGGCATTTTCAAGCGTTTGAACAAATGATATACCATTTTGGAGCCTTCGAACTCATGAGCATGAAAGGTCCAGCCTACTTTTTTGCTAAATTTTTTCGTTGGTGCTTTTCCAATATCGTGGAGCAGTGCAGCCCAACGCAACCAAACGTCGTTTGTGTGTTTAGCAATATTATCAACAACTTCTAGCGTGTGATAAAAATTGTCTTTATGTTTTTGTCCTTCAACTTCATCAATACCTTTCAAGGCTGTTAATTCTGGAAGGATGTATTTTAATAATCCTGTTTCTTCTAATAATAGAAACCCAACAGAAGGTATTTTACTTTCTAATATTTTATTAAGCTCTACAACAATACGTTCGTTAGTAATTATCTTAATACGTTCGTTATTTCTAGTAATAGCATCAAGCGATTTTTTTTCAATTATAAATCCTAATTGTGTCGCAAACCTAATCGCTCGCATCATGCGCAAAGGATCGTCGCTATACGTAATATCTGGATCTAAAGGCGTACAAATATTTTTGTGTTCTAAATCTTCAACACCATTAAAAGGATCTAATAAATCACCAAAATTTGCTTCAGATAAATCTAAAGCTAAAGCATTAATGCTAAAATCGCGTCGGTTTTGGTCGTCTTGCAACGTACCATTTTCTACTACTGGATTTCGGCTATCTTCATTATAAGATTCTTTTCGTGCGCCTACAAATTCGACTTCAATGGCATCAAGCTTAAGCATTGCAGTACCGTAGGTTTTAAATACTTGAACTTTTGGTTTGTTCGGTAAGTTTTTAGCAACTTGTCTGGCTAATGCTATTCCGCTACCAATGGCAACCACATCAATATCTTTTGCATCACCACGTTGTAATAAATAATCGCGTACAAAGCCTCCAATAACATAGCTATCGAGGTTTAATTCTGCAGCAGATTTTGAGATTACTTTAAAGATGTTGTGTTGCAGTGCTTCTTTGTGATTCATTGTCTTTGCTAACTAGCTATTCGCGAATAATCTTAATACCGCTACTATTACTTAGTTTAATAATTGTTGAAGGATTTCCTCCATTTTTTTGTTGCTGCAAATTTACGACATAATCCACACCTTTTAAAACCACTTCATCTATTTCTTTAAAGGATTTAGGTGTTGGTTTTCCTGAGAGATTTGCAGATGTAGAAACTATTGGTCTCCCAAAATACCTAATCATTTTTTTACAAAAATCATGATCTACAATTCTTATGGCTAAAGTATTATCATGAGCTATTAAATTTTCTGCAACTCCGGCTGGATTATCATAAATAACTGTGGTAGGTTTATCGGCAATATCTAAAATAGTATAAGCCATTCTTGGCACATTATCTACATGCCTTTCAAGCATACCATAATTATTTACTAAACAAATAAGTGCTTGACTATCATCTCGCTGTTTAAGTTTATATATTTTCTCTACAGCTTCTGCATTTGTTGCGTCGCAGCCAATGCCCCAAACAGTATCTGTTGGGTATACTATTAATCCTCCACGTTTTAATACTTCTATAGCTTTATTGATTTCTTCTTTCATTATTTTTTATGGTAATTTCATTAGTGCTTTGTTGAAAAAAACCAAGGTGCCTTCGGTACATGTATATAGAATAAAATCATTAAATTCGTTAATGGCTTTAATAACGGTATAAGCACACTTGGGTTTCATTCTATCGTGTGTTTCAACGTAAATAACTTTAACTTTTGGAAGCCAATCTTGATAATTAGATTCAAAAAGTTCCATTTCAGCGCCTTCAATATCAATTTTTAAGATATCTACTGTGTCCCAATTTTTATCTTTAATGATTTGCGATACAGTAACCGCTTCTACGTCATAATTGTCATCTTGATTAACTTCTTTTATTACAAAGCTATTTGTTGCTTCGTAAGGGTTTTCAACTTTAAAAAACGCATGTTTATTAAATAACCCTTTTTTTATAATTTCAAAGTTTGAGAAACCTTTTAAGTTTTTTTCTATCATTTCTGCATTCCCACCGTCAATTTCTACAGCTACAATATCTGCATCTGGATATCTAAATTTAAAAAATAAGGAAGCGAAACCTGTATTAGCACCAGCATCTATTATTGTTTTTGGTGTAAATGTTAAATCAATATTATATATTTGGGTGATAAAAACTTCTTCAAAAGTTTCAAAATCTTTTGTGTTTTTTCTAAAATGCAGTGTTCTTTTTCGTTTGTTTGAGTACACTGTTTCCTTTTCTTTTTTTAAACCATTGAAAAGCTTTAAAGCATCAAAAAAATTAAAATTTCCTTTTAGTTTCTTTATCGTTTTTAATTGTGCTAACATAAATGATGAATTAAAATTTTATTTTTTGTTTTTGTTTAAGACTTTTAGTGATCGAAGCACCTTTTAATATTACTGGTAATAAGAACCATTTCTTTGGTTTTATTAAAAAGGTTAAACAATAATAGAGTTTAATAAATAGATATTTTGAAAAAGAATAATTTTTATTAATGATATAGATATACGATAAAAATCCTTCTTTACTTATAGCTTTAGACGTTCCTGTGCTTGCACCTTGATAGTGAGTAATTTTCGAGCTAGGCACTAAAACACTTTTAAAATTAAGTTGTTTTAATCTATGACAGATATCCATTTCTTCAAAATAGAGAAATATATTAGTGTCAAAACCACCAACTGAAGCAAAAGCACTACTTCTAAAAAACATAAAAGCACCATTAACAAAATCTACATCAACAGGAGCAGTATATGTTTTTTTTCTTTTTGGATGCGTCTTTGGGAAGTATTTCTCTAAAAAACTTCTGCCTAAAATTAGTTTTCTAATACCTTTATTATGATCAAATGATATAACATGTTCATCATACTCATTATAATTTTGAGCAGTAGATACTCCAACAGAATTATTATCTTCCATATAATCGAAAAGAAGCCCTAGACAGTCATTTTTAAGCATTGCATCGTTGTTTAAAAACAATGTGTATTTGGAGCTCGAAAATTGAGCACCTAACATGTTTCCGCCACCAAAACCAGTGTTAATGATACTGCGATGTAACTGGATATTTTCTTTTTTCGGAAAATTGCTTTTGAGATAATTATAATCCTCAACTTCAGAATTGTTATCGATTACAATAATGTTGTAAGACAAATTTACACGTGTATTAACTATTACAGATTGAATACAGTCAATGGTGTACTTTGCAGTATTATAGTTTATAATGATTACCGAAATGTCTTTCATAATTACAAATGTAAATAATCATTAAAGATTTTTAACTTGTTTATTAAACTTTTAGAATAGTCCATAAAAATAGATACTTTTGTAATGGTATAAAAACTATCATTAATATGAGTAAAAGAAAAGTGCTTATTATAAGCCCAAGAGCTTTCGGATATGTTAAATACTTGTATAATGAACTTAAAAAACATGAGGATTTAGAAGTGAATATTGTGTATTTAGAGTCTTTAGGATACAAGAATAACTATCAGAAAACCCTAAATTTCTTTTCGAAACTTTTTACTGGTGTTAATTTGAAAAAGAACTATTATTTTCTTGAATCTGAAGTTAAAGCTTTTGGTTATCAAGATGAAATATTCATGATTCGTCCAGATTTTGTAACGAATGGCTTTTTAAAAACTGTAAAAAAGCAAACAGCTAAGTTAGTTGCTTATTATTGGGATAGTGCTCAAAGAGTAGAACGTAAGAAAGATGTTATTCGTTTTTTTGATAAAATATTCAGTTTTGATAAGATTGATGTTAAGCAATATAATTTTCAATTTATAACGAATTATATTTTTGAATCTAGTACAGTAAACGATACTCCTGAGTATCTGTTTTTTAATATTTCTGGTAATGATGATGATTACAGGTTTGGACAATTAGAAGCATTCGGTAAATATTTAAAAGCTTCAGATTGGAGTTTTAAATTTATATCTTTTCATCCTAAATTGGAAATGGCTAATAGAGGTATTATTGATGTAGTTGATGAAATTATTTATGTCGATGAGGTGATTGAACTCATTAAAAAGACTAAAATTTTAGTCGAATTTCAAAGGAAGCAACAAATAGGATTATCGTTTAGAATTTTTGAGTCTTTAGGGCTTCAGAAAAAATTGATAACAAATAACACAGATATTGTAAATTACGATTTTTATAATCCACAAAACATTTTGGTAGTAGATGCCGATAATCCAATAGTGCCAGAACATTTCGTGAATTCTCCATATATTCCTATTGAAGAAAGTGTTTTACAAAAGTATAGATTAGAACATTGGGTAAATCATGTGTTTGATTTATAAAACAAAGAAACTATTATGCGAAAGAAGAAAATTTTAATTATTGGCCCGCCAAGTTTGGGCTATTTAAGAAAAATAAATGAAGAGCTTAATAAATATGAAAATGTAGAATCTTCGATTGTACTTATCGATAAATTCATGTTTAAATATCGGAATTTTGGACACAAAACAACTAACTTTTTGTCTAAAGCCTTTTTAGGTAAAAACCTAAAGAAAGAGTATGTTAATACTCATATCATTGAAAGTATCAATGCCTTAGGTAATCAGGATATTGTTTTTGTTATCCGTCCAGATTTACTTAAAGTTGAAACTTTAAAACACTTAAAAAACAAAACGAAAAGTTTAGAAGCATTTTACTACGATAGCACAAGGCGTTTTCCTAGAAAAGTAGAAATTATTTCGGTTTTTGATACAGTATATAGTTACGATAAAATTGATGTTGATACTTATAAATTAGAGTTTCTAACCAATTATATTTTCAGTAGAAGTAACGTGGTAAAACACGATATTCTATTTTTTAATGTCTCTACCTATGACTATCGTTATGAAGCAATGGAAAGATTGGCGAAATATATTCATGAAAAAAAATGGAAAAAAGAGATTTTAGTTTTAGGACCAGATGAATTAACTTCTCCCTATTTAACAATTATGCATAATCAGATTCCAGTAGATGATGTAGCGGAAAAGATAAAAAAATCTAAAATAATAATTGAAATTCAAAGAAAAGAGCAAGTAGGTTTATCGTTTAGGGTGTTTGAAGCTTTAGGACATAATAAAAAACTAATTACTACAAACGCAGACGTTGTGCATTACGATTTTTATAATCCACAAAATATTTTGGTTATAGATGAAGATCATATAGAAATTCCGGAAGCATTTGTAAATTCTCCTTATGTACCAGTAGACGAGGCTATTCTTTCTAAATATATTTTAGAAAATTGGGTGAAGAACGTTTTTAATTTAGAATAAACTCCTGTAAACTTCAGCATATTCCAAGGCTGCTTTATCCCAATTAAAACCAGTTGCGCGCGCAATATACGCCTTCTCATAAGCGGCTTTGTTAGTTTCAAAAGTGTGCATGCCTTTTTTGAAAATGTCTGCCATATATTTAGCTTCAAAATTATCCCAATAAAAAGCATGTTCTCCACCAATTTCTGGCAGAGAGGTGAGGTTTGATAAAAACACAGGCTTCCCAAAACGCATGGCTTCAATAGGTGGAATGCCAAAGCCTTCTAACAAAGATGGGAATACAAAAGCAGTACAATTTTGTAAATAGTATTGCTTTTCTTCAGCATTAATTTTGCCAATACAATGTATTCTATTCTTAGTATTTGTTTTTGTTATGGCTTCTGCTAATGTCGTTTTTACATAGTTGTCTGTGTTATCTCCAGCAAATACTAAATCGTAATCTGGTAAATGCTCTAGCATTTGTACTAAAGTATGTACATTTTTACGGGTGGTTAATCCACCAATAAAAAACAGATAAGGCTTATTAGTTATCGCTTTTATATGGATATCGTTTAAGCTTAAAAGCTCTTGAATTGGATTACCATTATAAATTACATATTCAGGAACGTTTGGTACATTAAAATACTTGTGCGTAGATGCTTTTGCAAATTCAGAAATATAAGTAATTGCACTACTGCGATTTAGTTTTTCTATAAAACGTTTATTGGTTTCATGGTTTAAATCACTAGATACTTCGTCTATGAAATTTACATCGTGAACCGTTAATACATAAGGAATGTTATGATAAGGTTCTACTTTTATATTCTGATTTAAACAATGCCAAACATGGTATTTTTTACGAATACGAAACAATGGTTTTCTAGATAATCCATTGTATTTTTTATAATTATAATATGCGCCAAATTCTTTTTCTAAAGGAGAAGTGTCCTTCGCATGTAAAGTCATTTTAAAATCTGAAATTTTAGCATTATAAAGCCCTTTAATTAGATGATAATTAAACTGTCCGAAACCATTAAATTGGTTTTTAATGTTATGAGATTCTAAAAAAACGTTCTTCATTTTAATCAATATTTCTATACATTGCCCAAAGCTGAATATAACGTTTATACACAGAAAAGGCATGCACATAACTTATAATAAAACCTTCCTTGCCATCCAGAAAACCAAATCTTAAAAAGTATTGATGCATAAAACGATACCAAGGTCTAAAGAGAAAATGGTACAAGTTTGGGCGTACATTTTTCTGGAATAACGCCTTGGCTTGAAGCTGACTGTAATGGCTTAGTTTTTCGTTATAATTATCGAAAGACTTATAAGTTTGGTGGTCTAAAGCATGTTTTAATTGTCCGATGTCTTCACTAGTTTCAATAGACTCATGAACTGCTTGGCCATTATATTTGCAATAGTTTTTATTAAATAAACGCACAGCAACATCGGTTTGAAAGCCACTATATTTTATACGTTTTCCCATAAAATTAAAGCTTCGCTTTATATTATATGCTTTTAGAGGAGGATCAGACTTCACCTTGTCTACAATTTCCTTTATTAATTCTGGAGATATTTTTTCATCTAAATCAAAGAAAGTAACCCAGTCGTGTTTGGCTTGAGAAATGGCGAAATTTTTCTGATCGGAAAAATTGATAAATTCACGTTGTATAATTGTTACATCATATTTCTCGGCTAATGCAATTGTATTGTCTGTGCTAAAAGAATCGACAATAATAATTTCGTCGGCAAAAGATAAGCTTTCAATGTAGCTTTCTATGTGTAATTCTTCGTTGTAAGTTATTGCTAACGCGCTTATCATGTAATTAAAATCGGATTTATCGATTATATTTGCTTCAAAAGTAATGAAACTCATTTTTTCTGAAGCTGAAAAGCTAAGAAAAAAATGTCTAGTTGAATTATTCCAAATTTATTTTGGAATCTTTAAAATGAATTACTGAATAAATAACTCGTTTTCTAAATTATAATATTTTTAAATTAAATGCCAAAACTTCCAATTTTAATGTACCATAGTGTTACAGCTAATGCTAACGAAAGCAAAGGCTTGACTATTTCTATTAAAAACCTAGAAACGCAATTCAAGTTTTTAAAAGAGAACGGCTACACTAGTTTACATTTCGACGATTTACAAAGCTTGAAAAAACCAACAGATTTTCCAGAAAAAACTGTTATTATTACGTTTGACGATGTGTATGTTAATCAGTTAGAATACGCTTATCCTTTGTTACAGAAATACGAATTGAAAGCGTGTTTCTATATTCCATTTCAATATATTGGAGCCGTTAACGCATGGGATAAAGACAATGAGCCAATAATGACTGTTGAACAACTTAAAGCTATGGATTCTAAAACGATAGAACTTGGTTTGCATTCTTTTGAACACAGACGTTACAGCGACTTATCCATTGAAACAATACAAGAGGACTTCGATAAATGTAAAGCGTTTATCATCGAGAATACCCTTAATGTGAATAATACTCTAGCATATCCTTATGGTAACTTTCCTAAAAAAACTCAAGAGCAATTGGCCTTTTTTAATATTTTAAATGAAAATAAAATAGCTTACGGTTTACGAATAGGCAATCGTGTAAATACGTTTCCGTTTAAAGATAATTATCAGGTACAGCGTCTGGATATTAAAGGCGAAGATAGTTTGAAGGCTTTTGAGAAGAAGCTGAAGAAAGGAAAGCGCTGGTTTTAGAATGCAATATCTTTCAGAGTACAGCGAAGAATCTTTAGATTAGCATAGTTTAATGGTAATAGGTTTTTCAGTCTTGCGTAATTCAGAATGACAAAACTGTTTTTTGTTTCCAACAATGTTCTTTTCCTTCGTAAATAAGTCAGGATAGGATTTTCTACCTCATTCCACGCTTCAACAGCATCAACTTCACATACCTAGAAAACACACCATAAGCATTAACACTTGCCACAGTTAATCCTGGAATACCATCCCTAAAACCACCACGTAAAATATAGCTGCTAAAAAAGCGGTAAAACGGTTTAAAAGCTAAATGAAAATAAGTGGCTTTCTTTCCTTTGTTTAACATTTGCTCTGCCTGAAACCAAGCATAACTGTCTTTCTTGCTTATATAATGCTGTAATCCTTTGTAAGTAAAATGTAGTACAGGATTTTTAAGCTTACCAATAGTGCCGTCTACAATTAGTTTCTCGTGCACAGAACCTTCAAAATGACATTTTTTTCTAATAACTAATCGTGTTACATTATCACTATGATGGTATAGAAAACGATTCATATAATAATGAGGGAAATTAAGCTTATATCCAGCATGTTTACCAGAATCTATAGCGGCTAATAATTCTTGTTGTAATGCATATGGAATCCGCTCATCTGCATCAACAAATAAAATCCACTCACTTGTTGCGTATTGTAAAGCGTGGTTCTTTTGGTTGGAGAAATTATCGAAAGGTCTTAAATAGACTTCGCAGCCCATTTCTTCTGCTATTTGAGCAGTGTTGTCTACGCTATTAGAGTCTACAACAATAATTTGAGATGCAAACCCAACAGATTGGATCGCTTGTTTAATGTAAGCTTCCTCGTTATAAGTCGGTATAATTACTGTAATAGAGCTCATGTAAAATTCAAAATTACTAAAATAATTTTATATTTGCAGTTATAATGAAAATAGATACCTCAATAATAATAAGTACTTATAATTCTCCAGAATGGTTAGAGAAAGTTCTGCATGGTTATAATAACCAAACGTATAGTAATTTCGAAATTGTTATAGCAGATGATGGTTCTAAACAAGAGACTATAGATTTAATTAAAACTTTAAAGTCTGAGATGCTTTATCCAATAACTCATGTTTGGCATGAAGATAATGGGTTTCAAAAGTCACAAATTTTAAATAAAGCTATTTTACAATGCACAACAGATTATATAATAATGTCTGATGGTGATTGTATTCCAAGAATGGATTTTGTTGAAACACATGTGAAATATAGAGAAAAAGGTTATTTTTTGTCTGGAGGCTATTTTATGTTACCAATGGATATTTCAACAAAAATAACTAAAGAAGATATTTTAAAAGGAAATTGTTTTAATGTTAAGTGGTTAAAAGCATCTGGGTTAAAAGGATCGTTTAAAAACAATAAATTAACATCTAGAGGTTTTAAATCTTGGTTTTTAAATAAATTCACTCCAACTAATGCAAGTTGGAATGGGCATAATGCTTCTGGCTGGAAAGTTGATATTGTAGCTATAAATGGTTTTGATGAGCGTATGCAATATGGCGGTCAAGATCGAGAGTTAGGAGAAAGACTTATGAATTTGGGGATAAAAGCCAAGCAAATAAGGTACAATGCGGTTTGTGTGCATTTAGACCATAAACGCGGTTATAAAAATGTTGAATCCATTACTAAAAATCAACAAATTCGAAAAAACACAAGAGATACAAAAGACATTAAAACACCTTATGGTATTGAGAAATTAGAAGACACAAAAACAACGCGCTAAGCTAATTTGTAGACACCAATTTTCCAATACGTCTTTTCTTCATTAGTAGTAACTGTACTGAAGTCTAATGCTATAAATTTATCATTTTTAAAATATTCCCAACAGCCTAAACCTTCTCTGTAAATGGATACAATAATAATGCTATTAGGTTTAAGATGTTTGATCATAGTATTTAAAACATCACTCTTTTTGCTTTCGTGAATGTAGTAAAAGGCTTCGTTTAATGCGATAATATCATAATTGGTCTTTGGCTTATAAGTATGAAGATCGGCACAAAAAAAAGAGGACTTTTTTCTAGTATTACTATTCGCTTTTTTTATGGAAACAGAAGAGAAATCCATGCCATCAAAAAGAAGATATACTTTCAATATTAAAATAATCCAATAAAACACCATCACCAGAACCTAAGTCTAAAATGTCCGATTTTTTATTGCCATAATGCTTGGCATAATTTACGATTTTAACATATCTAGCACGTTTTTTTTCGTCTTTTAAATTATCCCAACGGCCTTTTTTTGTATTGTTTGTTCCAACGTTGCGTACGTCTCCAATTGTGAAATTTATCGACGATATTCATTCGTTCTTTTTTAGATGATGCGACAGAAATGTTTCTAGTTTAGGAAGTATTAACTCTGGTGTTAATTGTTTATACATAAAAGAAGGGTCTTCTTCAATCTTACGTCTTTCATCTCTATCTGTAGAGAATAATCCAGGTTTTTCTTCTGCTAAATGTATAGAGGTATGCCTTTTACCATCTTCAAAACTAGCCCAATGCTCTTTTAGAACATAAGGTGAAAAAATAGTAAAAGTAGGTTTGTTTAAGGCTTTACTAATATGAATTGTTCCACCTTCATTACCTACTAATAGTGCGCATTTATTCATTAATGTAATAAAACCGCGAATACTATCTTCGTAGATATCGATAACTATTTTATTTTTATCTGCACATTGCTCGTAAATATCTAAAGCATCCTTTTTTTGGTGTGGAGCATAGTTAAAGAGAATATTAACAGCGTACGCTTTTGTAATGTAATTTATAAGTTCAACAATATACTCGTAAGGCATTGATTTTTGAGGTGTACTACCTAAAACGCCAAGCATAACAAAAGGCTGGTCGTAATTAGTTAGTTTGTTGTACTGTTTCTCACTTTCTGTTAAACTAATTTTTGGTTCGTAATCAATGTCATTGGCTTTAATATCAAAAACCGAAGTCACCATATTTATACGGTCTTCAATCGCTTTACCACAATTTTTAGTTTTCTCTTTTAAAAACGGAATATTATGCGAGTAAAATGGTAATGGTGGATTTTTATCGCGTTTTTTAAAACCAATTCGTATAGGTGCATTTGAAGCTAAACAGATTAAACGACTCTGTAATTTAGCATAAGGATCAAAAATAATATCGTATTTATTGTTACGAAGTGTATTAATAAGCGAGGTGAGTTTACCAAACTTTTTAAGTTCAGCATCATTAACAGCAATTATATTATCTATGTTAGGGTTGTTTTCAATAACACCAACTGTATAATCGTAAACCAAATAGTCAATCAAACTATTAGGATAGATTTTTTTCATATTTTGCGCTATGACGGATGCTATAAGTACATCGCCAATACGTTTATTCTGTATAACTAAGATTTTTTTCATGTATGCTGAACATGTTAAAGTCATTATTTTTCCGTAAAAACGAAAAATCTAAAGTGCTTTATTTATGCATCAATGCAAATTATTGTTTTTTCGGCTTTTATTAAAATTTAGATTCATATATCTTTGATAAATAATTAGATTTAATGCAAAACATTCACCTACATAACAAATACGAACATTTAAAAACTGATATTTTAGAGTGTATCACGCATTTTAATACCGAAGGCGATTATGTTACTAAAGGAGAAAGAAACGTAATTAAAAGTTTTAAAGTAGGAGGAGAGACGTTAAACGTCAAGTCGTTTAAAACACCAAAACTAATAAATAGTTTTGTATATAAACACCTTAGAAAAAGTAAAGCCAAACGTTCTTTTGAGTATGCCAAAAAGTTAATTTCTTACAATATTCTAACACCTTTTCCTGTTGGTTATGTCGAAAATTCATCCTCAACAGGACTAACATCTAGCTATTATATAAGCAAACATGTAGATTACGATTTTGATTTTAGAGACTTAATCCATAATCCTTTGTTCGATAATCGAGATCAAATTTTAAAGCAGTTTACGCAATTCGCATTCAAGCTACACGAGAATAATATTAATTTTCTAGACCACTCTCCAGGGAATACCTTGATTATTAAAGACCAATCTAAATACGATTTCTATCTTATTGATTTAAACCGAATGCAGTTTGAAACGATGGATCTTTCAAAGCGTATGGATAATCTAAAACGTTTGTGGTTATCTAAAAAAATGATTCAGGTAATTGCTAAAGAGTATGCAGAAATAAGTGATTATCCCTACCAAGAAGTTTACAATTTACTTTTCCAATCTTCTCAAGATTTTAAGCGCAGAATTAACCGCAAAAAGTATTTAAAACGTAAGTACTTAAATAAGAAAAAGTAGGTTTCAGTATTCAGTATTCAGTGAGCAGTCTTGAGTAAGCACTGCCAACTAAAGACTGCTAAATGTTACTATTTTATACCGCCACATTATACTCACGAAGTGCATCGTTTAAAGACGTCTTCTTATTCGTGCTTTCTTTTCTTTTTCCAATAATTAAAGCACAAGGCACTTGAAACTCTCCTGCAGGAAAGGTTTTAGTATAACTACCAGGAATTACCACAGAACGCGCAGGAACTAGACCTTTAGTTTCTATAGGCTCATCTCCAGTGACATCAATAATTTTTGTACTCATCGTTAATACTACATTAGCACCTAAAACGGCTTCTTTTTCAACGCGTACGCCTTCAACAACAATACAACGCGATCCAATAAAAGCACCATCTTCAATAATTACAGGAGCGGCTTGTAAAGGTTCTAAAACACCACCAATACCAACACCACCAGATAAATGTACGTTTTTACCAATCTGTGCACAGCTACCAACCGTTGCCCAAGTATCTACCATCGTCCCTTCATCCACATAAGCACCAATATTTACATAACTTGGCATTAAAATAGTTCCGCTAGAAATATACGCGCCATGTCTAGCAACAGCATGTGGTACCACACGAATTCCTTTTGCAGCATAACCTGTTTTTAATGGAATTTTATCATGATATTCAAAAATACCAACTTCCATAGTTTCCATTTTCTGAATAGGGAAATACAGCACGACAGCTTTCTTTATCCACGCGTTTACTTGCCAACCTTCAGTAGTTGGTTCGGCAACACGTAAAGTGCCTTCATCAAGTAATGCAACTACTTCTCTAATAGCAGCTTGCGTAGCGTCTTCTTTTAATAAATCTCGGTTATCCCAAGCGTTTTCTATGGTGTGTTGTAAAGCTTTCATAATCTTGTTTTCCAAATTTTTCACGATGAGCGCAGTCGAAACGCTTAGTCTTAATTTTTTTATTCTTTTGGGCGTGCCCTAAAGGTCAGGCTTTACACTATATCTTTTTTGCTTTCATTGGCAAAAAAGGATGCCGCTTCAATCCTTCACGCAAATATAACTTCAATTTATAATTTGGCATAATATTTATGTATGTAGTAATAAAACTTTAAATTTGCACAAAAATTAACAATGTCTCAAATTCTAGCAATAGATTATGGTAAAGTAAGAACAGGATTAGCTGTTACAGATGATATGCAAATTATCGCTTCTGGGCTAACTACTGTGCCAACAAAAGAGCTATTAGGTTTTTTAAAAGACTACACTAAAAAAGAAAGCGTTGAGTTGTTTTTGGTTGGAGAACCTAAACAAATGAATAACCAAGCCAGCGAAAGCGAAGTGTTAATAACACCTTTTATTAGTAAGTTGCGCACCTTTTTTCCAGAGATTCCTATTAAACGTGTAGATGAGCGTTTTACCTCTAAAATGGCAATGCAAACCATGATTGATAGCGGATTAAAGAAAAAGCAAAGGCAAAACAAAGCACTTATAGATGAGATTAGTGCAACAATAATATTACAAAGTTACCTTTATAATAAATAATAATATGGTATTACCAATTGTCGCTTATGGCGATCCAGTTTTAAAATTAAAAGCGAAAGAAATCGCTAAAGACTATCCTAATTTAAAAGCGCTAATTTTAAACATGCAAGAGACCATGTATGGCGCTAATGGTTTAGGTTTAGCAGCACCACAAATAGGTTTGCCAATTCGTATGTTTCTAGTAGATACTTCTCCTTTTGCAGAAGACGATATTTTAGAACACGAAGAACGTGCTTTCTTAAAAGACTTTAAACACACGTTTATTAATCCAACAATTCTTGAGGAAACTGGAGACGAGTGGGCTTTTAACGAAGGCTGTTTAAGCATTCCAGACGTAAACGAAGATGTGTTTAGAAAACCAAACATTAAAGTAGAATATTTCGACGAAGACTTTAAAAAACATACTATAGAATTAGACGGTTTGGCAGCAAGAGTATTTCAACATGAGTACGATCATATCGAAGGTGTGTTATTTGTCGATAAATTATCTATTTTAAAAAAACGCTTAATAAAAGGGAAGCTACTTAATATTTCTAAAGGGAAGATTATTGTAGATTATAGAATGAAATTTCCTAACAAAAAAAGAAACGTTAAAAAGTTGCAAAACAAAATCTAGTACAAGATATTTGCGCTCCTTAATAATAAAAATACATGGCATTAGATAAAATATTATCAATTTCTGGAAAACCAGGTTTATACGAATTAATAACACAAACCAGAGGTGGTTTTATTGCAAAATCCTTATCAGATAATCGTAAGATTTCTGTTAGTGTGCAACAAAATGTTAGCATACTAAGCGAAATTGCGATTTACACATTAACTGAGGAAGTGCCTTTACGTGAGGTTTTAGTTAAAATTAAAGCTAAAGAAAATGGTGCGCCAACCTCTATAAGTCATAAAGATTCTAAAGATAAATTAGAAGAGTATTTCTTTGAAGTTTTACCAGATTACGATGAAGATAGAGTGTATCCAAGCGATATCAAGAAAGTATTACAATGGTATAATATGCTTCAAAAAAATGATTTATTGGATTTAGAAGATAAAAAGAAATCAGAAGAAGAGGAATAGACCTTCTCTTTTTGCTTTATAAATTAAAATCCAGCTTTTTAGCTGGATTTTTTTGTTTTTAAATACCTTTACAAAAATATTTTTTTCATGAATTCTAGAGCCAGTCAACTAAAAGCATTCGATCGTTTATTAACTATTATGGACGAGCTTCGTGAGCAATGTCCTTGGGATAAAAAGCAAACCATGGAAAGTTTACGTCACCTAACTATAGAAGAAACTTATGAGCTTGGAGACGCCATTTTAGATAATGATTTAGAAGAAGTAAAAAAGGAAATTGGTGACCTTATGTTGCATTTGGTATTCTATGCTAAAATAGGAAGCGAAACCAATACCTTCGATATTGCAGACGTATGTAATTCTATTTGCGAAAAATTAATCCACAGACATCCACATATTTATGGAGATGTAAAAGTTAAAGATGAAGCAGAAGTAAAACGTAATTGGGAAAAACTAAAACTTAAAGAAGGTCGAACAAGTGTTTTAGAAGGTGTGCCAAAAAGTTTACCAGCATTGGTAAAAGCAAGTAGAATACAAGATAAGGTATCTGGAGTTGGTTTTGATTGGGAAAAACCAGAACAAGTTTGGGAAAAAGTAGAGGAGGAGCTTAATGAGTTTAAAGTTGAGGTTGCTAAAAACGATGTAGATGCTATGGAGAGCGAATTTGGAGACGTTTTGTTTTCTTTGGTTAATTATGCTCGCTTTAAAAATATAAATCCAGAGAACGCTTTAGAAAGAACTAATAAAAAATTCTCTAAAAGATTTCAGTATTTAGAATCTAAAGCAAAAGTATTAAACAAAGATTTAAAAGACATGACTTTGGGTGAAATGGATGTTTTTTGGGAGGAAGCAAAAAAACTGTAATTCGAAAACTTTTGGTTTTCAATTACTCAAGTTTTTTGGGAGGAAGCAAAAAAACTGTAATTCGAAAACCTTAGGTTTTCAACTACTCAAGTTTTTTGGGAGGAAGTCAAAAAAATGTAGTTTTTCAAATCTTCGTAATCCAAAATTAGTGTCTTGACGTATATAATATCAAATGGCCTTATTTCTTCAAAAAAGGAAAATTGGTTAATAGCATATACTTATTAAAAGGTCATTTTAAATTTAATTATTTCTAGTAAGCGAAATAGAAATAATTTGTTAGTTTAGTTAGAAGCCAAAATCCTGTTTGATGTAAATCGAACAGGATTTGGTTTTTAGTGAGACTTTCTGTTTTCAAGAACGCAGTTCTTGTAGAAAAGTGTTAGTCAGGCTAATGTTAACAGAGGTTAAGGTCTTTTTATGAGGGTTTTATGTCGTTGATGTGCTAAAAAACAAGAACGTCTTAAACGATTGTTTTTGATGTTTTCAACTATAGTTAAAAACGATAACCAATCCTTAAATGTAGATTTACACCAACATCTGCTTGATCAAAAATAGTATTAGCTTCTTCGAAGTATTTGATGTAGCCAATTCCAATGGCCGTTTCGTAGTTAAAATGTTTTCCAATACTTCTTCTAATTCCCCAAGTTGGTACAATTGAAAGATCACTTATAAAATTATAGTTATCTTTTAATGAGGTTAACAATAAATCAGGATGATAATTAATTCTAATAGAAACAAAATTTCCGCTATTCCCATCAATGCGTCTAGATTTTTTAACCCTTTTATTTAAATTATAATACCATCGCGGTTCTAAGGTAATTGAGGGCACAGCAAAAACTCCAGAATCATTAATTAGACTACTGCTATAAAAACCAAGTTCAACACCTAATTCTGAACGTAAAACTATGGTGTTAGATAATTTTGCCTCATTATGAGCCCAAATCCCTAAAATTCCTGTTTGGATTCCAAATACTGATTTTTCAACACTAGCATCTTGAGCTTTTGCTACTATTGTGGTGAAAAATAGAGCAAAAGCTAATGCTATTTTTTTATTCATTTACTTCACTTTCTTGCTCAGCTTCTAAAGCAGCTTTTTCTGCAGCTTCAGCTTTAGCCTTAGCATTTTCCAAAACTTTAATCATTTTAACTTTAGCTTTCCAAATGGTTAAAGATTCAGTATGCTTCTTAATATTATCGAGAACCGATTTTACTAACGGGTTCTTTTCATCGGCATGTTTAAAAAACAATAAGTTGTTTTCTAGCTGATTTATCTCTGCATTTATTTCAGTAATTTTCTGACGTATAAACGTGTATTCGTTTTCAATTCCTCTTTGGTCTTTAGCAGAAGATAGATCTTGAAGTTTGTTTTCAAACTTCATCATTTCAACTTCATTTTTATTCATATCTAACGCTCCAAATAAAGTGTCTAATGCTTTATTAAAATCGCTATCAATTTTGCGCTTATTTCCTGAAACACGACCCAAAGTTTTCCATTTTGCAATGTATTCTTTAATAGCAGCCAAATCTGCTTTTTGCTCGCCAGATAATTTAGTTTCTATAATGGTCTTTAAAAATGCTTCTTTTTCTGTGAAAGCTTTTTCTTCTTCGGCACTAGCTTCATTTCTTTTAGCATGAATACGATCGAAGTAATGATTGCAAGCTGCTCTAAATTGTTTCCAAATTTTATCGCTATCTTTTCTTGGTACATGACCAATATGTTTCCAATCGCCTTGAATTTTCTTCATTAATTGCGTTGTAGCATCAAAGTCTTCACTGTCTTTATTAGCTTCTGCAATTTTAATTAACGCTACTTTTTTGTCTAAATTATCGTATTGCTCTTTCTTTAAACTCTTATAATATGAATTCTTTTTATGGTTAAATTCGCGAACGGCAACCTTAAATTTAGTCCATGTAGCCTCGTTAACCTTAATAGGCACTTTACCTGCTTTAAAAAACTCTTCTCGAAGCATTTCGACCTCTTTAATTTTTGTTTGCCAGTCTTTATGAGAGTTTCCAGTGTCGCTAGTTTTTTCATCAATAAGACCAATAATTCCAATTTTAAAAGCTAAATTTTTCTCATAAAGCTCATCTAAATGTAGGTAATACTCTTGTCGTCGATCATTAATAACCTTTGTAGCTTCTTTAAAACGATCCCAAATAGGCTCTCTATGTTCTCTCGAAACAGGACCTAATTCTTCTTTCCACATTTTATGTAAAGCTTGTAATTCTCTAAACGCACGATTGTTGTCATCGCTTTTTGCTAATTCTTCGGCACGCTCAATTATTTTTGTCTTTTTTTCAAGATTATGTTCAAAATCTTTATCGCGTAAGTCTCTGTCTAAGTGCAGTAAATCGTAGAAGCGCTCTACATTAAAATGATAACTGTTCCAAGCATTATTGTATTTGTCTCTTGGTATTGACCCAGCAGCTTTCCATTGGTCTTGTAACTCTTTAAACTGCTTATATTTGGTGTTCATAGTTTCGTCAAGGTTAGTAAGCGCCTTGATATCTTCTATAATTTGTAGTCTTGTCGATAAATTGGTTTTTAATCCCTTTTCTAAACTCTTATAATGAGACGAAATCTTATTGCGATACTCTTTATAAGCATCATTAAAACTGCGTTTTAAGGGTGTGGTATAATGGAAATCTATTTCATTACCTCCTTTATCTAAAAATTCTTGCTTTTTTTCTTCTACAAGCGCATTGAATTTTTCGTTAAATTCATTCTTTATAGCTTCTACATGCTTTTTTATGGCCTGTACTTTTTCATCTTTAACCAATTTTTCGAGTTCGATAACTAAAACATCTAGAGTCATCTCATGATAATCTTTCTCCTCGATAGTATGACGCTCACTCGTACCTTCGTCTTCTGCATCTTCTGCATTAGAGTCGTCTATTTCGTTAATTACAGCATCCTCATTGTTCTCATTTTGAGTCTCTTGCGTGTCTGTTGTAATGTCTTCAATAGTATCTTCAACCGTCTCTTCAACGTTTTCAATAGCTATGTTTTCTAGTGTGCTTTTTTCTTCTTTTCCGTCTGCGTTTTGCAGGTTATCTTGCTCTGACATTTTATGAAATGTTATGATTATGGTAAAAATTTAGACTTTAAAGATACTAAAACTTGCCTTTTAATAAAGGTTTAAGTCTTTTTTTAGACTAAAAATCTCTTTTCTTCCAAAAGGATTTTGAAATTAATGATAATAAATTTGAATTTTATTTGGTATTACTTGTTCCAAATTTGCCAAGCTTTCTCTGCTTGCAATTCTAACATTTTTTCTCCGTTTAGTATAGTTGCATTATGTTGCTTGCCTAATGTTAGAAATTTTGTTTCTGAAGGATTGTAAATTAAATCGAATAAAATATGGTTTTTAGTAACCGCATGATAAGGAATATTTGGACAGTCTTCTACATTTGGAAATGTGCCTAAAGGCGTACAGTTAATTATAATTTGATGCGATTCGATAATAGTCTCTGAAAGTTCACTATACGTGTGTTTTACTTTTTCTGAAGCCTTTCTGGATACAAATTGATACTCAATATCAAGCGATTTTAAGGCGTAAGCAATGGCTTTACTTGCACCTCCAGTACCTAGAATCAGTGCTTTTTTATGTTGCGTTTTTAGTAGCGGTTTTAGAGATTTTTTAAACCCGTAGTAGTCTGTGTTATAACCTATATATTTTCCTTTTTTATTAATTTTAATGGTATTTACAGCGCCAATAGCTTCAGCCTTTTTATTTAGTTTATCTAAAAAGGGCATGATGCTTTCTTTATAAGGAATAGTAACGTTGAAACCTTTAACGCCTTCTTCTTGTTTCAGTTTGGATTGAAATAAAGTAATGTTTTCAAGTTCGAAATTTTCGTAAGTTGTATTTAATATGTCTTCAGTTTCAAACTTATTCTTAAAATAGTGTCTTGAAAATGAATACGAAATGTCTTTTCCTATTAAACCAAATCTACGCATGTGTCTGTCTCGTTTTTCTACCATACCATTCTAAACCTAGTACAATAGCAATTCCAATAAAAATATAAAATATAGCGATGTAAGTTTCAGTATTAAATTCTGGAATAAAGCGTCTATAGTTTTCAATACTATGTTTTTCACGAGAATCTAAAATTGCTACTCCAGAATTATCTGTTTTAAAAATAGTTTCTTTCCAAGGCCAAACAACACCAAGTGAGCCAATAATAAAGCCAATTATTGATGCTGTGGTTACGCTTTTGTAGTGTTTTAATATATAGCTTAATACATGCGAAAATGTTACCAAGCCAACAGCAGAGCCTAAAGTGAATACAACAAGAACCTTTAGCATTCTTATACGTTCTATGTTTTCTGTAAAGCTAAAATCGCCGCCAATAATTTCATAAAATGTATTATAAAGTGCATTTACAGAATCTACCAAAAGTAAAACGTAATTACCTAATAGAATTAATATGAAGGATCCCGAAAATCCAGGAAGTGTCATGCCAGAAACGCTAATAATGCCACAGATGAATACAAACCAAAGATTATCATTCTCCATTGCAGGATCGAAAAAACTAATACTAATACCAAGTACAGCGCCTATTAGAAGTGCTAAATACGTAGTTACCTTCCAATCTTTAAAATCCTTACTAATGTAATAAATGGAACCAATAATCATCCCGAAGAAAATACTCCAAACGTAAAGTTCGTAATGCTTTATAAAATAGTCGAGTATTTTGGACACACTAAAATAACTGACCAGCATTCCTAAAAATAGTAAGCTTAAAAATCTACCGTTTATGTAGTTAAAGAATGACTTAAATCTACCGTTTATTAAGAGTTTTAGAGCAGTAAAATTAACACGTTTTAAGGAGTGAATAAATTCTTCGTAAAAGCCAGCTACAAAAGCTACAACACCTCCAGACACTCCAGGAACCTTATTAGCAGCTCCCATTCCTAAACCTTTTAAGATTAAGAAAATTCTGTCTTTAAACGTGCGTGTGCTTTGCATTATGCTTTTTTTGAACCTACTTTCTCTAAAATAAATATAGTTAAGAAACCTATTATCATTAATCCAATGGAAAGTAATAGTTGGTGATCTCCCTCAAAACTAAAAGGAGAAATGCTTTTTTCAATAAATGGAACTTCTACTCCATGAGAATTTATGCGGAATTCTAATACTTTTTTCCAAGGCCAGATTTTATTTAAAGAGCCAATCATAAAACCAGTTAAAATAGCTAGCGTTAGGTTTTTATGGTTTTTAAACATCCAATTTAATATTTTAGAAAAAGCTTTTATTCCAATAACGGCACCAATAGCAAGCATTAAAAATTTAATAAAAGCAGCTTTAAATAATTCAAAATTTAAAGTCAGTACACTTTGAAGTAAATTATCGACAGTGTTAATTGCAATTTGATATGCACCCAAAATTAATAAAATAAATGCTCCAGATATTCCTGGAAGAATCATAGCAATAATAGCAATAGCGCCACAAAAAAGCAAGTACAAATTACTGTCTGGAGATGCAAAAGGTTCTGCAATTGTAATAAAATAGGATCCAACTGCTGCTAATATTAGGAGTAATACAACAGGGATATTCCATGATTTAATTTGCTTTCCAATAAATAGGATACTTGATAAAACTAAGCCAAAGAAAAAGGACCATAATAAAATAGTCTCATTAAATAATAACCATTTTATTACTTTGGCTAATGAGAAAATACTAATTGCGATTCCTAAGAATAATGAGAGTAGAAAATTACCATTAATTTTAAGCCATGCCATTTTGAATCCTTCGGTTTTCCAAGTTTTGAAAAAGCTTAAATTCAAATTATCTATGCTCTCTAGGAGTTCTTGATAAATACCAGAAATAAATGCGATAGTTCCACCAGAAACACCTGGAACAACATCTGCCGCTCCCATTGCAACGCCTTTAAGCGCAATAATAAAATAGTCTTTAAATTTTCTTTGCATGTTGTGATTTTTATATCAAATCAAAGGTATGCAATTTTAGTAATTCTGCAAGTGCTTTCTTAACCTTGTAGGACTGAATATTTTTTTATTTCTATACAAAGACAGCTATCATGATAAGCTAGTTGCGTTTTCTTATCATAGTTTTTCATGAAAAATTAATTACAAACAGAAATAGTAATCCTGAAGTTGTATTTCGTCGATTCCTATTTGTTATATACGCAGGTTAGCAAATGGTTTCTCTTTCCCTTTAATACTATTTTAAATTGTTTCTATTACTTTATTAATATCTCTTCTTGATTTAGGGTTTTTGCTTGGTTGGTTAAAATCTTCTATGTCTCTATAACCTATTGCTACGGCCATAAGAGTAGAGTAGTCATTTTGATTTAATAGCTTGTCATAGTTTTTTGGTTCAACACCTTCCATTGGTGTAGCATCAATACCCATTTCTGCACAAGCACTTAGAAAAATACCTAAAGCCAAATAGACTTGTCTATCAAACCAAGATCTTATCTGCTCCTCTGATTGTGGCTTAATGAACTCTTTATAATAGTCGACTGCTCCTTTTTGCAGTTCTTGCTCAATTTGTTCTTCGAATAAGTCTATGTTGTTGATTCGGCTAAATACCACAACTGTATCGCAATCAATTACTTTATTTGTGTTCAGCCAAGAGACTTTTGCAAGTTTTTGTTTTATTCCTTTATCTGAAACAAAAGTAAATTTCCAAGGTTGGCTGTTTATTGAAGAAGGACTTAAATGTAAAACCTCTTTTAGCTCCTGAATTTTTTGATTTTCAATTTTTTTGGATGGATCATACTTTTTAGTGGTATAGCGATTTCTCATCGTTTCTATAAAATTCATACTTTTCTTTTTATGTATTATTATTTGAGTTCATCTTTACCTTTAATAAGATAGTAGTTACTCACAGAGCCTTTCGTGCGAGCTTTAAGATGTGGAAGATATTCAGGGTCGTTCATAAAAGCTAAAGCCGCTTCTTTTGATTCTATTCTTTGAATAGTTTTTAAACTTAAATTATATTTTTCAGCGAGCTTAGATTGAGTTAAGCCCTTTCCAAGTCTTAACTCTAATATTTTTTTGCCTAATTGAGCTTGCTTCATTTTTAAAAATTTGATGCAAGATTAATTCAATCTTTAGTTTTTATCAAATTTAAGTAATGTGTTTGATACGTCGTTTATGCGACATTTAGTTTAGAAATAGAGTGATAATGTCGCTTTTGTTGTTAAATGACGTGCACCTTAGATGTCACTAAAATAATAAATATTTAATTACTGTAAAGGGACTTATTGCAGCATGGTGTGTGTGTGTTATGCTTTGTTTAATTGTAACTATGACCTAATAGAAGTTGAACCTGTGTAATACTCTTTTCATAATATATGGTGTATTTGTAGCTATTCTTTTTCCACCATCTCCAAATAGATATCCTCCACATGTTCTCGAGCCCAAGTCGTTCTTCTTAGAAACCCGAGACTCGATTTCATGGTAGGGTTGATTATGAAACAGCGGATATTGACACGTTCTCCTAGGTATTCCCAACCGTAGTGGGCTACCAAACGTTCTAATACTTGTGCTAGTTTTACGCCGTGAAATGGATTGTTTAGCTGTTCTTCAGTAGCTAGTCTCCTTTTTCGTTTGGCAGGTTTCTCTTCATTGAGCCCTTCATTCGTCTTAGATTTTAACGCTATACCCGAAAGTTTATCTAATTGGTTCTGTTTATCAGTCGGCTCGTTCTTGTGATTTTTTTTTTGTCCATTGTTGGAACTCTTATTTTCTTGTTAATTACCAGAGGTGTTTTCTAATTTTTTTCCATTTGTCTACTATGCCGCGTTTACTAAATTCTTGATAAAATGAAGTTGAAGTATAGTCTTAACATTAACAAGGAAATGTAGCCTTATTTTAGGATGGGTCAAGCTTGTTGTCAACGTTTATGTATATGGATTGTTGCGGATTTTAATAAGCGGATTTATCCGCTAGACTAAATGTAAATAAAATGTGGAGAATTCCGATAGGAATTCGGTTAGCAATAAATTATATATTTTGTTGGCATTTCGTTTATTCAGTTAGTTTAATTCTTTGTAAGCTTTATTCGAAACATTTAGATATCCTTTTTCAAATTCATCAATCAACTCTTTGTATAATTCAATTATTGGTTCTATCACTTGTGTCCAATCATCAAACTCCAAATGATATTTTGTAGAAATCCTTTTATTTTTTTCAATTTCACAGACAATGAAAGGATTAAAAGCTTCTTTTTTAGCAATCAGAATTAATTTTTTCATTGCCTCACTTTTCGATAGAAAATGTTTAATATTTTCATTATCAGATTTTATTTTAAAACGGTTTTTTCTTCTTAAAAACAAATTTAAGAAATACGAAATGCTATTTAATTCAAATTCAATTGGTTTTAAAGTAGATGAGAACTCGCAAGCTATTTCTCCAACAAATGAAGTTCCTGTGCTATTGAAAATTGAAAACTGATTGTCTTTATAACTAAATATCAATAAGTAAGTTACATTAGGATTTCTGACACCTAGTTCGTGACCACTCAAAATATCTTTGTCTTTAAAATAGAATTCCCCGCCTTCTACATCAGCTAAATCTCTAAAGAATCTTTTTCTCATTAAAACTCTATCTTTTTGGTTTGATTCGTCAGTTCAAAAATGAAAGCCAACGTGTATGGTTAGTTGCGTATTTTAAGTACTAAACTTAGCAAATAAATCACAGATAGATAGTCCGCGAGGACTTTCGTAAGTAGGCTAAAACCAGCAATTAATTATACACGGTGTTGGCAATAGTATTTTTATTTATTATATCCATTAATTTTTCAACGTCAGATTCTATTATATGACTTAAATCAATCTCAATTTTATTTCCATACGTTTCTATCATAATCAACTTTTTGTCATTCAATTCAGATGATTTTATTTCTTTGAATTTTATGTTTTTCCCAAGGAACGATTTTATTCTGATTAAGATTCCTCTTTTATTCCACTGAACATAATTCTGATACCAGAACATTTGAGTACTAAATCCGAAAACTATTAGATATCCGATTGCGTTCAAATATTTATTCATTTTAGGGTTTGCAAATTCAATAAAATCAAAGACTCCATTAATTATTAGAAATAACCCAATTAAAATAAGAGGTAATAAAATCCAACGACCCTTTTTATTCAAATTTCCAAAGTGTATTTTTTTCATTTTCCCGCTATTGATTTAATCAGTTTGTACGCGTATAAAATTCCGATTAAAGACATAATTGCGCAAATTAAATATTTTGATTTTGAATAATAACTTATTCCGCCAATTATTCCGAATCCTGTCCACAATAGATTTTTCAGAATTTCAGTTTTATTCAATTTGTTCGCTTTTTCGTTGTGTTCAGTCATATTATTGCCAACTCATTATATAGGAAGTTTTATTATCGATACCCGGCAAATACGTCGGTATATGGTAATTTATTTTCTAATCAACTTCTTAACAAGTAACGACTCATAAACCTCCGGAAACAATTCTTCTAAAATAATAACATGTTCAGCATCAAAATGCATTCCATTGCTTAAATGGTAAGTTGCTTTTTCTGTTTCTAATAGCTGAAAATATAAACCTGCTAACCTAAATTCGATTTCAGCATTTTCCGGAAAGAATTCTGCAGCTTGAATTAAATTAAAAGTTGAAGCTTCATGCTCTCCTAGTTCAGCTAATAAATCACTGCGAATTAACCATGTTTCTAATTCGTAATTCCCAAGGTCTAAAGCACGTTTGTAGCCACGTTCTGCTTCTTCAAGAAAGTTTAGTCTGTGATTAATTTTAGCATAGTATTTAGAATACAATGCATTTTCACCATCAATATTTATGGCTTTATTTATGTAGTATAAAGCTTTTTGGTAGTTTTTATTTTTACAGTAAAATTTGGTTATTGCAATCCAACCTTTGTCTAAAAGCGGATCTTCATGAACCGTTTTGTAATAGTAATGTACAGCTAAATCGTCGTTGCCTAAATTTTCATGACAAGTTCCAATTCTAAGCAAAGCAAAAGAAGTTGGGTCTTCTAAAGAGAGTGTAATACTATAGTTCTCGATAGCTTCGTTGTACAATTTAAGTTTTTCTAAAACTTTACCTTTTTCAATATAAGCTCCAACAAAAGTATCATCGGAAATTATAGCAAAATCGTATGCACTCAAGGCTTGTTCATAATCTTTTAACTCGTAATATTGACGACCCAATTGATGCCAAGCAACTTCGCAATATGGGTTTTTATCTAAATAGATATTTAGGTATTCTATAGCTTCGTTATTTTTGTCTAAAAAATCGAAACAATATATAATATTATAAAGCGACGCATAATCTTCTGGGTTGGCTTCTAAACATTGCATAAAGCTATCTCTAGCATTATCAAATTGGTCAAGAAATAAATACTCCATGCCAATAAGTGAATATAGATCTGCAGTATCTTCAGAAAGATCTAAGGCACGTTTTAAAATATCAATAGCTTCATCATGCTTATCTTCTTTAGAGAGGATATTGGCTTTTTGAATATAGATTTCTTCGTTTGACGGTTCAAGAATATACAATTCGTTTAACAACGTATTGGCTTTGCTTAGTTCATTTTCAAAAACGAAAATTTCAACTTTAAAAAGTTTTAAATTTGTAGAACTAGGATGCTGTTCTAGACCCAGTTTAATGGCCTTTTTTGCAAGAGCGACCTTACCCTGGTTAAGGTAGTGGTGTATAATATTTTCGAATTCACTAGAGTCAAAAAACAACACATTGTTTGTTTTAAGCATAGACTCAAATTTAGTGAGCGATACGTTATTATGTTCTTCTTCTTGGCTAAAATCCATAGGCATTAGTTTAGCATTTCTCAGAAATAAATGTAACGCTCAAAGCACTATTCTTTAAGTCTTACAAGTAAATGTTTTTAACAAAGTAATGAACAACTGTAAATTGTTAGCGTTATTTTTATAGCTTTATCACTGATAATTAATAGGTTACAATATTCTGTTTACGCTATATAGTGTTTAGTACTTCAACAATAATGCCACAGCCTTTAATGAGCTCTTGGTTGCTAATGGTGAGTGGTGGTGTAATTCTAATGGCTTTAGTTTCAAATAACAACCAAAAAAGTATTAAACCATGATCTTGTCCTTTCAAAACCAATTGATTGGCTATTTCTGAAGACGTTAAAATAGCAGCTAACATTAAGCCTCGTCCTCTTATTTCTTGTATTAAAGGATGCTTTAAATGCCTTCTAATAAGTTGTTCTTTTTCTAAGGTTTGTGACATTAAGTCACTTTCTGTTATTTCTTGTAATGTTGCTAAAGCTGCTGCGGCAATTACAGGATTACCACCAAAAGTAGTAATGTGTCCCAATTTAGGATGCTCTTGCAAGGTGTCCATTAATTTGGCAGACGTTGTAAATGCTCCTATTGGCAAACCGCCACCAAGTCCTTTTCCTGTTACTAAAATATCTGGAATACAATTATAGTTTTCAAATCCAAATAATGTTCCTGTTCTACCAATTCCTGGTTGAATTTCGTCTAATATTAATAATGCACCAACGGCGTCACATCGTTTTCTAACTTTTTGTAAATAGTCGTTTTGCGGTTCAATAAAACCTGCTCCACCTTGTATGGTTTCTAAAATTACACAAGCCGTTTTTGTTGTAATATGTTTTAAATGTGGCTCGTAATTAAAAGTAATATGGCTAATGTCTGGTAATAATGGTCTAAAAGGAGCTTTGCGTTCTTCAAAATCCATTAAACTAAGGGAGCCCATTGTGTTGCCGTGATACGCATTATGTGCAGCAATAATTTGGGTTCTGCCAGTGGCGCGTCGTGCTAGTTTTAAAGCGCCTTCAATAGCCTCGGTTCCAGAATTTACTAAGTATGTTTTTTCAAGTGGTTTTGGTAAGTTTTTAGCTAATAATTCGCATAATTCTACTGCTGGTTTCTGGATGTATTCTCCGTAAACCATAACGTGTAAATATTTATCTACTTGGTTTTTTATTGCCGAAACAACTCTTGGATGCGAATGCCCTAAACTGCAAACCGAAACACCTGCAACAAAATCTAAATAGGCTTTGTTATTGGTGTCGAAAATATAAGAGCCTTTGGCATACAAAATTTCTATGGCTAAAGGATGTGGTGTGGTCTGTGCTTGGTATTTTAAGAATTGATCTTTCATTAGTCTTTTTCTAATTCCAATGCACTCGAAAGTGTAGGTTTAGCTTTTATATTTTTTGGCTTTTTTTGTTTTGGCAGATTGCTTTTTATCACGTCTTGCTTCACTTGTTTTTTAGGAACTTGCCTTGATGCTTTTAACGGTTTATCATCACGAGCATCTCCAAAACGAACTTTAGGTTTGCCTTCTTGGTCTGCTTGATCAATTCGGTTTAATAAATTGTCATCAAAAAACTCTTCTTCGGGAACAGCAGGAGCTAGGCCTTTTATAACAGGTAAATTTAAAGGAGGATCGTCTTTAAATAAATCATCCACACTTAACGGTCTTTCCTCTTCTCGCCAATCAAAATCATTCAATCGCTTAGCGCCTTTTGGAATAGCATCTTCTGGAAAGGTGTTGGCATCGGTTGAAATTAATCGCTTATAATAGTAAATACCACCTGCTTCAAAATACATTTCAATATTTGCAGAGCGCGCTTTGTCTAAGCCTACAAAGGCGTCTTCTTCATCTCTAAGAATAAAAATAGATTCAGCATTTCTAAAAATGTTTACTTGCTTTAATTGGTTGTTGTCATCGAATAAACCAACCAATCGTTTTCCTTTTATTTGGCTGTAATAGTCTGTGCTTAATGTGTCTTTACTTATAATAAAAGCATTCTCGAAAACAATAAGAGAATCTAATTTTTCAGTATCAGGATTAGATTTTAAATGAATAGTATCACCTGTAATTTGGTTTGTTAAATGCCAAAGAATAGGGCGTCTTTTAACAGCAAAGGCATCCTTTGAAGATAAATGTGACAGATTAATAAGTTGTGTTAAGCCCGTTTGATGGTTAATATGAATAGAATCTGACTTCCCACTAATATCAGATTTATATAATTTTGCGTTTCTGAAAGCTCTAGTAATTCTCTTGTCTTCTTTTCCGGTAACCATCAAGGTATCCGAATGTATATAAATAGAATCATTTTCTTGAACCGAAATTGCTAATGCGCGTTTAGTTACAAAAGCCGAATCTTTAGATTTATAAACCTCGGCATAATGGCCAGTAATAATGCTTTTATTTATAGTATCGGTTATTACAATATTGTTTGAAGCCGAGGCGAAATCTCGATTTCTGTCAAAAAACAAACTGTCTCCTTCCACAACGCGATTGTCGTAATCTATTCTTGAATTTTTTGTAAAATAACCTATGTCTTCATTGGTGTTATAAAACCCACGTTCGCAATATACAGTGCTTGTTTCTCCTACAATTTTAGAATGCCCATACATGTAAGCATGTCCACTTTCTGAGTAGAAATCTAATTGATTTGTAGTGAGCACATATTCTGGATTTACCAGTTTTACATCATTAAGAAAACGGTATTTCTTTTTTGTCATATAATAACGACCAACAGTACTAGTAATCGTTCCAGAAGAGTCTCTTACCACCATTCCATCTTCTTCATAATAAGCCTCTTGTTTGGCACGATCGAAAAAGAGTTTGTCTGTAGTTAATGTAGAACTTGGCTCTGTTAAAACGACGTTGCCTTTAGCATATGCTAATTGTGTTTTTCCGCTGTATTCTGCGTATTTGGCAACCATAGTAATGGTATCACCTTGTACCATTTTCACATTACCATAAGCTTCAACAAAATTTTCTTTACCATATAAAACAGCTTGATCGCAATACATATCGATACCATCATGGTAGACGTGTACTTGTCCAGCATCACTTCGTGTTAGAATTCTTGCGCCTGGATATTTTTCTTCGTCTATTTCGCCAAAAGCGCCAGAGTCTTTAATTTCAATGTTTTTACGTTGTTGTGCAAAACTGTTAAAAGAAATGAAACTTAAAAAAAGTACTATAAAAAAGTTTTTAAACATCTTGTAATTTAGAGTTTTGAACAAAAATAACGATTATAATGAGTTCACATTATGTATTAGCATAATTTTAATACCATTTGCTATTTTGAACGTGCTGTAAAGAAAATTGTAATATGTTTTTTAAAATAAAAACACAATAGAAGTAGCGGTATTGTATTTAATTTATAAATGCTGTTATACTTTGAAAACACTCTGTTTTTATTATGAAGGTTTTGAGGCTGTTCTTGGTTTTATTTGTCTTGATTATGATAATGCTGCCTCAAAGAGATGATACCTATATATTGTAAATTTTTCTTCATTTTCTTTTATTTCTTAAAAAAAACATTTCTTTTGTTCAGCTATTAATTGAATATCCTCTAAAATCACAAAAATAAACTAATGTCTAAGTAGTATATATTCTTATACTATTCTACAGGTTTTTAAAGTCACAAATCAATTCTTTAGCAAAATTATTTTACACAATTAATTAATAATCTAAAGAAAGATGAAAAAAATTTTACTTATTGCAGCCTTTGTGCTTACTGCAAGCTTTGCTTCAGCACAATCATTAAACTACCAAGCAGCCGCTAGAGATGTTAGTGGGAACTTAATTATTCAAGAAAACTTAGGTGTTCAAGTAAGAATACTTTCAGGAACTAATTCTGGACCTGAAGTTTTTGCCGAAACTTGGACCGTAACCACTAATACAAATGGTGTTTTTGACCTCGCAATTGGAGAAGGTGCAAATGTTTCTGGAGATTTATCAACATTAAATTGGGGAGCTGTTTTGTACTTCTTAGAGATCGCAATCGATGAAACTGGAGGCAATATGTACGCCGTTGTAGGCACTTCTCAGTTAAAATTTACACCAATGGCAATAAATTCAAAGGCTGCTATTGCGCAGTTAGAACTTGAGAAAGCACCATTAGCTAGCCCTGCTTTTACAGGTGATATTACAATGGTAAACAGTCTAGTTCATAGTGCAAACCCAACAAGAGATTACCTTCGTTTTGTTGGAAATAATGGTACTCAATTAGCAGCACAGACTTTTTTGAGATTAAAGATTAATAATGCAGATAAGCTTGTTGTTTTAAGCGATAAAATATATTCTACAGTTCCTATTGGGATAGGAACTGTATTACCTTCAGCAGATTTAGACATTGTTGGAAGTTTTCAATATGAAGATGGAAACGAAGGCGTTGGTAAAGTCTTAACTTCAGATGTGGATGGATTAGCAAGTTGGGCAGATGCTGCTACAGGAACCGATAACCAAACAGCAGCAGAAGTACCATCTATGGTAACAGGAGATATTGAAGCTACTAATGTAGATGCAGCAATAGCTGAGTTAGAAGCAGAGAAAGCACCATTAGCTAGCCCACGTTAACAGGCACAGTATCGGTTACGGATGGTTCTAATTATGTCTATATTTCTGAAACAGGAAATATTGATGGCTCAGGAGATGTTATTGTTTCAGGAGATGTATTGGCAACAGATATTAAGACTATTTCAGGAAAAGTATATACAGATGGTATTGAAGAAGAAACGCTTGATAATGGTGTTGAAATAGATGGTGTAATATTAAAAGATGATTCTGTAACTGCAACAAATTTTATAGGTGATGGTTCAATGTTAACAAATTTACCAGTAAGCGCAGACGACCAAACAGCAGCAGAAGTACCTTCTACAGTAACAGGAGGCATTGAAGCTACTAATGTAGATGCAGCAATTGCAGAGTTAGAAGCAGAGAAAGCACCATTAGCTAGCCCTACATTTACAGGTAATGTTACGGCAAGCAGTTTAGTTTCTAGTGAATATCCAGCAGGAAATTACCTTCGTTTTGTTAGTAATAATTGCACTCAATTATCAGGAGCTACTTTTTTGGGATTAAAGATTAATAATGCAGATAAACTTGTTGTTTTAAGCGATAAAATATATTCTACAGTTCCTATTGGAATAGGTTCTACTTCGCCTTCAGCAGATTTAGACATCGTTGGAAGTTTTCAATATGAAGATGGAAACGAAGCAGTTGGTAAAGTCTTAACTTCAGATGTGGATGGAAATGCTACATGGGAAACACCAATTGCAGGTTCAGGTAATCAAACAGCGGCAGAAGTACCTTCTACAGTAACAGGAGGCATTGAAGCTACTAATGTAGATGCAGCAATTGCTGAGTTAGAAGCAGAGAAAGCACCATTAAGTTTAGTCATTTCTGCACAAGCAACAGCAGATAATGCAGAGGCTTTGGCTAATCAAGCAGATAGTGCAGCGAGTTCGGCACAATCACTAGCAAATTCGGCATACGGTGAAGCACAGCAAGCACAATCCCAAGCAAGTTCTGCATATGGTAGTGCTCAGCAAGCATAATCACAAGCAAGTGCGGCATATAGCAGTGCTCAGTCAGCTTCGCAATCAGCAGGTTCAGCACAATCTCAAGCAAGTGCGGCATACAGTAAAGCACAACAAGCACAATCTCAAGCAAATGCGGCATACAGTAAAGCACAACAAGCACAATCACAAGCAGGTTCAGCACAATCTCAAGCAGGTTCAGCACAATCACAAGCAAGTGCGGCATATTCTTTAGCAAGTCAAAATGCTTCAGCTATTGCAAATTATCATAGTTCTGGTTTACAAGAATCTAGTGTTAACAACACTGTAAGTATAAATTCTGTGTTAAACTTAACACCTCAAACAATTGCGCCGTTAAATCCAGTAAATGGTACTATTTATTTTGATGGTACGCATTTAAAATTAAGAGTTAACGGTTTATGGAAAACGGTTCAATTATTATAATATTTTCACTATATTGATAACTTGAATATTATCGCTATAATTATTTAAAATAAAAAAATGAAAACACTATTAAAATTTACTCTTTGTTTATGTGTTTGCTTTTCTCAAGCGCAAAGCATTGAAAGACAGGTTATAGGTGCTTCGGGTACTACATTAACTAATGGTACTGTTTCACTAGATTTTACAGTAGGTGAGCTTGCTGTAACAACAATTACTAACGGTACCACGACTTTAAGTCAAGGTTTTCATCAACCAAGTGTGTTGTTAGGAATAAAAATAAATCCTATTGCGTTTTTGCAAGGTGCTTTATTAGATAGCCCAGATAATTTTATGCGCGACGATTTACGTACATCACTTGTGCCAGTAACATCACCTTATGCTGATGTCTTAGTTTGTAATTCCTCTGTGTTTACAGATGGAGGAACTGCTACTACTGGTTTAGCTCAAGACAATGTTGTAGACTGGGTTTTTGTAGAGCTTAGAGATGCAGTAGATAATACCTCAGTAATAGCTAGCCAGTCGGCTTTATTACAACGCGATGGAGATATAGTTGGTGTAGATGGAGTTTCAGATTTAGAATTTAATATAGAAGCTAGAAACTATTATGTAGTTATTAAACATAGAAATCATTTAGGCATAATGACAGCTAATACTATAGCGTTGTCTAGTGCATTAGTAATAGTCGATTTTACAGTTGCTAATAATCAAATTACTCACGGTGCCAATGCACAAACAACTTTTGGAGTGCAAAGTGGTGCAGTAGCAATGTGGGCAGGTAATGTAAATGGGGATGATATTGTATCGTATTTAGGTACTGCTCCAGATGTTCCAAGTATTTTAGCTGAAGTATTAAATGATCCAGGTAATTTTTTAAATTTCCCAACATATTCTGTGAATGGATACAAAACAAGTGATGTAAATATGGATGGAAACACTCAGTATACAGGAACTGAACCAGATACTCCTTTTATTTTTCAAAATGTAGTGTCTCATCCAGGAAATTTTTTAAATTTTAGTACTTACCAAATACAAGAACAATTACCAGAAAATTAATTATATAAAATCATGAAAAAAAATACTTTGCCTACACTAATTATTTTATTACTCTGTTTTTTTTCAGGGCAATTAAATGCTCAAGATGGTTATACCTACACATTAGTAGATAATGGGGCCCTTAGCTTTTCTATAGCTGCTGTGCCAAATGCAAGTGCATCAAACTTTGCTTCCTCGGTGCAGAGTTATGGCTTTACTATTATTGTTCCCGATGGCGTAACATTAGGTATCACTTCCTCACTAGGAAGTTCAGCATCTCACACCTTTTTCGATGGGACCGCTGTTGGAATGCCAACTATTGATGGGTATTTAATAACTGAAGTTTTAGGGAGTCCAGCTGCATTACCAGCACCTTCTGCAGGAACTACCACAACTGTGGTAACTATTCAAGTATCTGGATCACCTACAACAGGTATGATGTATCTTTTAGCTAACAACTCTGCTTTAGCTACGACAGTAACACCTTTAAAAAGTTTTATGCAAGCAGATATGGTAGATGATGCAATGGTGGCATTTACAAATGTTGTAGACCCGAATGCTAGTGGTTTGTCTGGAACACTCTCTCATATGTTTACTACATTAAGTACACCGACTTCAGAATTAGTAGGTTACTCAATTTCTCCTAATCCAGCAACAGATGTTGTTAATATTACAGGCTTAGAGAATGACTTAACAAGTATCGAGATCTATAATGTTACAGGACAAAAAGTATTAACAGCGACAAATAATTTAGAGTCTTTTAATGTTAGTGCATTTCAAACAGGCGTTTACTTTGTTCAATTAAATACAGAAACGGCAAGCAAAACAATTAAATTAGTTAAAAAGGATTAATCTTTAAATTAACTAGTGCTAATTTTAATTAGTAGTTATTTAGGACAAAAAAACCTATCAATTTTTTAGTTGATAGGTTTTTTTTACAGTAATTTTAATACAAAAAAAACCTGCCGAAGATTATACTTGGCAGGTTTTTGAGTGTTGTATTAGATTTAATCTCTAAAAATAGTTTGTTTTCTATCTGGTCCAACAGAAACAATTGTAATAGGAATTTCCAATTCCTTTTCAAGGAAATCTATATAATCGTTTAATTCTTTTGGTAGTTGCGAATAGTCGTTCATTTTAGTTAAGTCTTCCTTCCAGCCTTTAAAATCTGTGTAGATTGGCTCTACATTCTCAGGTTCGATGTTAAACGGTAAATGTTCGATTGTTTCTCCTTTATATTTGTAGGCAGTAGCAACTTTTAAGGTTTTAAAACCAGAAAGCACATCACTTTTCATCATCATTAATTTTGTTACACCATTAACGCGACAGGTGTATTTTAAAGCTACTAAATCTAACCAGCCACAACGTCTTCCTCGACCTGTTACTGCTCCAAATTCTTGACCAACTCTGGCCATTTCTTCACCATCTGCATCAAATAACTCCGTTGGAAAAGGTCCAGAACCCACACGCGTAGTATACGCTTTAAAAATCCCAAAGACTTCTTTTATTTGGTTTGGTGCTATACCTAAACCTGTACAAGCTCCAGCAGCAGTTGTGTTAGAAGAAGTTACAAATGGATACGTTCCAAAATCAATATCCAAAAGCGAACCTTGAGCGCCTTCTGCTAAAATGGTTTTACCATCTTTTAGCGCTTGGTGTAAATAAGCTTCACTATCTATAAATTGTAATTCTTTTAATCTTTCTATAGACTCGAAAAATTCAACTTCCATTTCTGCTAAATCGTATTGTACATCGACGTTGTAGAAAGCAATCATAGCTTCATGCTTATTAGCTAAAGCTCTGTATTTTTCTTTCCAGCCTGTCATCTCTAAATCACCAACACGAATTCCATTTCTACCTGTTTTGTCCATGTATGTTGGACCAATACCTTTTAGTGTAGAGCCAATTTTAGCTTTGCCTTTTGAGGCTTCACTTGCAGCATCTAATAAACGATGCGTTGGTAGAATTAAATGTGCTTTGCGCGATACAATTAGACGTGCTTTGTAGTCTATCTCAAAGGGATCTAAACCTTCTAGTTCTTTTATAAAAACTACCGGATCGACAACAACGCCATTTCCAATAACATTCATAGATTCTTTATGAAAAATTCCAGAAGGAATTGTTCTAAGTACGTGTTTTATGCCATCAAATTTAAGTGTATGCCCTGCATTTGGACCACCTTGAAAGCGTGCAATAATATTGTATTTTGAGGTTAATACATCGACAATTTTTCCTTTGCCTTCGTCTCCCCATTGTAAACCTAGTAGTAAATCTACTGCCATAGTAGTTAGTTGTTTTTAGTTGATTTTCGGTTACCGTAAAAATATAGTGAGTGGTTAGTGATTTCGATATCAAAAACCTCTTCGATTGTTTTTTTTATAGATTGAATTCTTGGATCGCAAAACTCGATAACCTCACCGGTGTCTGTTAAAATAACATGATCGTGTTGTTTATCGAAATAAGACTTTTCGTAGTGTGCTTGGTTTTTTCCAAATTGGTGCTTACGCACCAAACCACAGTCTAGAAGTAATTCTATAGTATTGTAAAGTGTTGCGCGACTTACTCGGTATTTTTTATTCTTCATACTTAAGTACAAAGATTCAATATCAAAATGTTCTTTGTTATTGTAGATTTCTTGAAGTATAGCGTAACGTTCTGGTGTCTTTCTGTGACCATTACCTTCTAAAAAAGATGTAAAAACATTTTTTACAATCTCTTGATTTTTTGTATCTGTATTTGCGCTCATAGTCTAAGCGACAAATTTACATCTTTTTTTGAGGTAATTCTATGATTTTAAGAGATAGAATAACGTGTTATCAAGCAGTTATTAACAAGCTGGAAATAGAACTCATTTTAACATTTTATATCTTAGAGGAAATCGGGAATTTAGAAGTTAAAGGAAAGCGTTTTTTTTGTTGTATAGTTGATGAAAATGACAAGATTTTTGTTTAAATGAGCGCATTAAATCCTTGTGACCTTTTCGATACCATTAATCTTTTTTAAATTATCTATTAGTTTTTTAAGCAAGGTTTTGTTTTTTACACTTACATTAATTTTGCCGGTGAAAACTCCATCGTGACTTTGAAAACTAATACTAGACATGTTAACATGCATGTTTTCTGAAATAACCTTAGTAATATCGTTTACTAAACCTAAATTATCAATACCGGAGAGTCTTATATTTGTAAGGTATTCTTGTTTTGAGGAGTCAATCCATTTCGCTTGCATAATCCTGTAAGCATAATTGGATTGCATGCTTAGTGCATTTGGGCAGTTTTTTTTATGCACTTTTATACCATCATTAATGGTTAAAAAACCAAATACGGAATCTCCCGGAATGGGATTACAACAGGTTGCTAATATGTAATCTAAAGTTTCTTCCTCTTTTCCAAAAACCAACATGTCGTAGCTGCTGGTAATTTCATCTTTTTCAATGTCTTCTTTTGAAATCGAATTTTTCCGATTCATTTTATTCTTAATAAAACTAACTAAAGCGTTGCTGCGAGAAGCAGCATAGTCTTTAAGCATGGGATTGCTTATGGCGCCAATACCAACACGGTAGAATAAGTCTAAACTAGTTTTAAGTTTAAAGTAATTAACCATTTCGTTAACTGCTTTTTCATTAAGTACGATTTTAATCTGTTTTAATTTTCTACGTAAAATCTCTTTACCATCTTCGGCAATACGTTTTTCGTCTTCACGTAACAACGATTTTATTTTTCCGCGGGCACGAGATGTTGTAGCATAATCTAACCAGTTAGGATTTGGTTTTACATTTTCGCTAGTTAAAATATCTACTTGATCTCCACTATTAAGTTCATGACTTAAAGGCACTAATTTTCCGTTAACCTTTGCGCCTCTAGTTTTCATGCCAACTTCTGTATGAATGCTAAAAGCAAAGTCTAATGGTGTTGCGCCTTTTGGTAATGATTTTAAGTCTCCTTTTGGAGTAAAAACAAATATTTCTTTAGAGTAGAGGTTAAGCTTAAATTGCTCAACAAAATCTACGGCATTAGTAGAGTGATTTTCTAGAGCTTCTTGGAGTCTATTAATCCACATGTCGAGATTATCCTCTTTGTTGTCGTTGTTTTTGTATTTATAGTGTGCAGCATAACCTTTTTCTGCAATCTCGTTCATGCGCTCACTCCTGATTTGTACTTCTACCCAACGCCCTTTAGGGCCCATTACAGTAATATGAAGCGCTTCGTAACCAGTAGATTTTGGAGAAGATATCCAATCTCGTAATCGTGTTGGATTTGGTCTAAAGTGATCTGTAACAACTGAGTATATTTTCCAAGCTAGAAATTTTTCATTATCCTTATCAGATTTATAGATAATTCTAACGGCAAATTTATCATACACTTCATCATAAGAAACGCCTTGTTTTTCCATTTTTCGTTTTATAGAAAAAATTGATTTTGGACGTCCTTTTATTTCGTAATTTAATTTTTCTTTATCTAAAGAAGTTTTTATAACGCTATTAAATTCCTGAATATAAACATCTTGGTCTTGCTTACTTTCTTTAGTTTTAAATAGAATGTCGTTGTAGATTTCTGGTTCGGTGTATTTTAAACTTAAATCTTCGAGTTCTGTTTTAATGTTATATAATCCAATTCTATGTGCCAATGGAGCATAAATGTAGAGCGTTTCGCTTGCAATTTTCTCCTGCTTATCCGGACGCATAGAATCCATGGTTTGCATGTTGTGGAGTCTGTCGGCAATTTTAATAATAATAACACGAACATCATCATTAAGTGTGAGTAGCATTTTTCTAAAATTCTCTGCTTGAAGCGACACATCCATGTCTTTCTCCTTACTCATTGAAGAAATTTTGGTTAAACCATCTACAATTTTCGCAACAGTTTCACCAAATAACTCTTCTATGTCCTTTACTGTATAGTTGTCACTATCTTCAACAACATCGTGAAGTAGAGCAGCAGCAATAGAAGTCGCATCCAATCCAATTTCTGAAGCCACAATGCGCGCGACAGCAATAGGATGAAATATATAAGCTTCTCCACTTTTTCGGCGTTGCGTTTTATGTGCATCAACAGCAACTTCAAAAGCTTTACGAATTAGTTTCTTGTCGTCCTTAGATAACGACGTATAACTAACCTTTAATAGATCTTTATAAGCTTTTGTAATTTGCGCATTTTCTTTTTCAATTTCTACTTCAGTCATAGAATTAAAAATAAGAATTAAATATGAATGCGCAAGCAGTTTTTTTTCATTTTTTATATGAAGAAATAAAGCTTCGTTAAATAGAGGTTAAATTAAATTAATCTTCTTTGTAAACTTCTAGATTTAAACCTAAGCCGTAATTGTTTAAGCCCGCTTTAAGTAAGTTAGATTTTTTGATGTTTTGTTTATCGAAAAGTGTCCATTGTCCACCATTTAAGAAAATACGTCTTACAAAAGTTCTTTTTTCAAGAATCTTGTCAGTAAAAGGTAAGAGTGGTCTAAACGTAGTTGAGACTTTTACAATGCCGCGTTTAGTTTTAATTTCTTGATACTTTTTATTAGGAAGGAGTTTGCCGTTTTTATCTGTGTAACCAAGAACTTGTAGCGAAATAAACAAACCATTTTTAGGCATATAAATATCGTGTTCGGTAACATCTAATTCTAAAATTCTATCGTTTTTTTCGTTAGCAATAAAAACCACATTATCATAGGTTAAAACATCACCTGGTAAACCATTATTGTTTTTATAAAAATTAACTTTTAATAATGTTGAAAAAGGTCTTTTATTAGCCGTCTTTCTTTTACGTTTCTTCCAATCTTTGGCTTCTACTTTTATGGGAATTTGTAAACTAGAAAGGCGTTGCGTTTTTGTGGAACTATTAGGAAAATATACTGCTATTTCACTTTCTATTGTTGGTAGCCAACATTTATAATAATCTTCGTGAACAGTAGGTTTTATTTTTTCAATTTTAAATTTACCTCTTGGCTTGCTTAAAAAGACTTCATCAAGTCTATTTATGCTAGGTTTCATAACAATTGTATCGGCTAGACCTTGAGTTGCTATTTTTAAATTAGTAAAACCAATAGCAGAAATAAATAGTGAATCGATATCCTTATATAGTTTTTTTGTGAAGTAAAACCTGCCTGAATCATCTGCGAAAAGTCCGTTACCATTGCCAAAAGATACTGTTGCATAAGAAACAGGTTCTTCAGTTTCTGAAACTATAGTTGTGTTTTGTGCAACGCTAAAAATCGAAACGCAAAGTAGGAGAACTAAAAATAGATATTTTTTAAGCATGGTCTAATGTAAATATTATACTATAATAACTCAATTTTTATTCCAATATTTTAGATATATAATAATCTTCTCATTTAACAAAGTTAATAACCTTATTTTGAAGCTTCAATCCAAGTGTTAATTTTAGTTTCTAGTAGCGCTAATGGTACGCAACCAGATTCTAATACTTGATTATGAAATTGAGCGATATTAAATTTGTTTCCTAAAGTTTTCTCAGCTTTAGCACGTAGTTCTCTAATTTTTAGTTGTCCTATTTTATAAGATAGTGCTTGACCTGGATTAGCCATATAGCGTTCAATTTCAGAAATAATGCTTGCTTCACTTTCTGCTTCGTGTTCTAATGAGTATGTAATAGCACGTTCTCTTGTCCAGCCTTTAGTGTGCATCCCAGTGTCTACAACTAAACGGATAGCGCGATGCATTTCCATTCCTAGCATTCCAAAATATTGATATGGATCGGTGTATAAGCCAAGTTCTTTACCTAAAGACTCGCTGTATAAAGCCCAACCTTCTCCATAAGCACTATACCAGAGTGTTTTTCTGAATTTTGGTAAATCTACATCTTCTTGTTGTAATGATACTTGGTAATGATGACCTGGTATTGCTTCATGTAAAAATAAGGCTTCGTCGCTAAACACATTATATTTTGTAGCATCTGGAATTGGCGTGTAAAAAATGCCAGGACGCGTGCCGTCTAGAGAACCAGGGTTGTATTCTGCACTTGCAGAAGTTTCTCTAAACTTTTCTGTTTGTCTTACTTCAAAACTTGTTTTTGGTTTTACATCGAATAGTTTTTCAATTTGAGGTTTCATGGTTTCATGAATAGCATTAAAGTTGTCTATAATCTCCTTCGGTGTTTTGTATGGCTTTAATTCTTTATTATTTCTTACATAGTCAAAAAACGAAATAATATCCTCTTTATATCCTACTTGGGTTTTTACTTTTTCCATTTCTGCAAGAATACGTTTTACTTCTTTTAATCCAAGATTGTGTATCTCGTCTGCAGTCATTTCTGTAGTAGTATATAGCTTAATTTGATGTTTGTAGTATGCTTTTCCGTTTGGTGTGTCATCAATACCGGAGGTTGTTCTTCCGGCTTTCATATAATCACCATTCATAAAATTGAAAAGTGAAGCATAAGCAGGAATCACTTTCTTTTCAACCATATCTGTATAGGCTTCTGTTAAACGTGCTTTATCTTCATCTGAAAAATCTTTAGGTAATTTTTTAATTGGCGTATAGAATAAATGATCTTCTAATGTCGTCTCTGCAATTGTTTTTAATTGCGGGACAACTTTAACAATTAGGCTTTTTGGTAATACGTGTTTAGCGCTAATACCTTCTTTCATTTTTGCTTCTGCACTAGCTACCCATTCTAAATATTGGTCTACACGTTGTAGCCAATTATCATAATCCTCAACTGTTTTAAAAGGTTGTGAGCTTGCGCCACTTGCTAATTGACCCATTGTTAATTGCTTGGTCCACATTTGATTAATAGGCGTTAAACCTTCATTGAAATCGAAGCGCTCTAAATTAATATCGCAATCCCAAATTAATATAGCACGACTTAGTTGCTCCGTTTTATTTAACGAAGTATTACTATAGGATTCTGCCTTAGTTTTAAAGTCTGTATAATATGCTTTTTCTTTTGTTGTAAATTCGACAGTTAAAGTATTTGGTAAGCTATTATTGTACCTGTTGTCTCCTGCAGAAGTCGCATTTAACGGATTCAGTTTTAATCCTTCCTCATAAAAATCATCTAGCATAGTGCTGAATTCTGTGTTTTTTTCTGAAGTTGTTTTGGTATTTGTTTCTGAAGGTTTATCGTTTTTACATGACGTAAAAAGAGTAATCATGCAAAAAATGGCTAAATAGTGTTTCATTTTATGATTTTAGATATGAAACACTAAAATACAGATTTATAGCCAAATTTAGATGGAAGTTTATGAGTTAACTTATTTTATTTAAAAAAAAAATGACCCTAAATTGAAACCTTAAACAAAACCTATCGTTTTTAATATTGAAACCGCTAACCAAACTGAATGTTTAAAATAAGTAACGACATTATAAAAGCCTGTATTAATGGTGAAGAAAAAGCACAAATGCAGTTGTACGATAATTATTGTGATGCGATGTATACTATTGCTTGTCGTTATTTAAACAATGAAGATGCTAAAGATGCCATGCAGGATGGGTTTATAAAGGCATTTTCAAAACTAGAAAGTTATGCTCCAGATTATAGTTTTGGAGCGTGGTTAAAACGTATCATTATTAACCAATGTTTAGATTTTTTACGAAAGATAAATATTGAAACTACTACCTATACTGAGGATAATTTAGAAATAGTTGATGAAGAACATTGGGAATTTGATGACACAATAACCAAAGAAACAATTTTAAAAGCTATTTCAAATTTAAAGGAGCACTATAAACTTATTATCACTTTGTATCTCATTGAAGGATACGATCATGAGGAGATTTCAGAGATATTAAAAATACCAGTAAAAACCTCACGAACACAGTTAAGACGCGCGCGTTTAACATTACAAAACCATTTAAAAGACTACTATAATGAAGCGAGATATTAGAGCGTTATTTAAAGGCGAAGATCTGGGGAATAAAACACTACCAGATAATCATAGAGATGAATTTTTAGAAAAGCTTAAAAAACAGCAAAATACTAACACTAATAATTTCTTTTTTCTAAAGATAGCAGCTGTATTGCTTATCACTTTAACTGTTGGGTATAATGCTTTTTATAAGCAACAAGATGATGAGGATTTAACAATTGTTGCACAGATTGAAGCTATAGAAGGAGAGTATTTAGTGGATATAGAAACCGAGTGGCAAAATTTTATTGCCATTGCAAATGATGAGGTTTTAGTTGCAAGATTTAAGAAAAAGCTAAATGAGTTAGACAAAGATTACCAAGAAATTACTGTAGAGTTTAAAAATGATAAAAAAAGCATTTCAGTTATAGAAATCTTAATAGATAATTTACAAACACGACTTCAAATACTAAAAGATATTCAAAAACACATTAATATAATAAATAAAGAAAACGAACAATATGAAAACACAATTTAAAATTTTAATATTGATGTTTAGCACATCAACATTGTTTTACGCTCAAAATTCACCTGCTTTTCAAATGGACGAAAAGCATACTATTTACAAAGAAAATTTTAAGACTAATGAAAACACAACCTTTGTTTTAAATTTGAAAAATACATCAGCTCAAATATTTGAGTCGCCTGATGATAAAGTATATATTGAGTATACAAAAGAATTCAATAATACTAGAAAAAAAAGAATTAAAAATCAGTTAAAGCATTTAATAGTATTAGGTAAAAAAGAAGGAAATAAAATAACATATTCTGCAAAAATTAGAAATGATATGCATTATAATTTATATGATTTTGAAGAATTTATTTTGAAGCGTTCAGAAAAAGAAAAATATTTAAAAGGTTCTACTACAAAAGTAGTTTTAAGGAAGTCTTTAGATTCTATTTTACATGACATAAAAGCATCAGAATCAATCTACAGGAATAGATTTATTAGTGCTTTAAACAGAAAAACAAGTTATCCAAGATATAAAAAAAACAATCAGTTTACGATTACTAAAATGATTATAAAAATACCTAAAAACATACATGTAAGAGCAACTTTAGAGGGCTCCAATTTAGTTTTCTTTGATGATTTCTTTAATCGTTCAACAATGAATGCTAGAAACTCTAAGTTAAAATTTAAAACACTTAGCAATCCATTAAATATTTTTGATGTTGATAATGGTTATTTTAGAGCTACAGAAGTTGCTAATGGTATTTATAGTTTTGCTAATGTAAAACAAGTAATAATTGGTGAATTAGAGAATGCACAAATAACCTCCGAATTTACTAAGTTAGAAATAGGTGAAATAGGAAGAGGAAATAAAATTATAGATTTTAATAGTAAGTACTATTTATACAATTTCAGAAATGATTTTGGTGATTTTAATATGTATACTGAATACTCTGATATTAATTTATTTTACCCAAAAAACATAAAGTTTTATTTAGAAACTATAGGCTATAATACACTACATAAAAATAAGAGTATAACTACAGAAATTACAGAAAGCTGTAAAAATGAGTCCTCAAAAATGATTGTAATTGGCAAAGAATCAAATCCAAATAAAATTAAGATTAATACCATTCATGGTATTATTAGATTTGGAGAAGGCTTTATAGACCTTGGTGAGTAAATAAATAATTTCTAAAAAAAAACGTTGATATATTAATACCAGCGTTTCTTCTTCTTTTTAGAAGCTTCGCTTTTACGGCCTTTTTTATATTTTGAGCCTTGTTTTTTTAAATTTATTTTGATAAAAGTTATTGAATAATGCAATAGAAGTGCTTTGTTTAATGTTGAAACTAAAGGTTAAGATACATTCAATAAACAAAAAAAACTGCTAATGATTTTTTAGCAGTTTTAGTAGTTGGTAATTTGTGTATTGGTTACTCTTTGTCCAAGTCTTTCGTCTTATTAAAACCTATAAATAAGCCAACTCCAGCCATTAAGAAAATAGTTGCAGGATATACAGCCTCTTCATCTAAAGAAGTATAGCTTTCTAATAAAGATGCTATAAAAACTCCAATACCAATTCCCATAAGTAAAAGTGAAGTATTTAAAATCAATACTTTCCATATTGGTGCTGTTTGTCCTTTTCCTTTCATAAAAATACTAGCATCTACACCTTTTTCAATAAGTGCTAAACGTTCTTTGTTTCTTGTTGAGAAGTATAAGTAGAAAACTCCGAAAACTGCTCCTACTATAACTGGCATAATAACTAATTCTGATCCCATAATTGTTTGTTTTTAATTGATTATTTTTATTTGTTCTTATGTTTAAGACGATAGCTTTTAAATGATGGTTACACTTTTTTCGAAATATTTTTCTCTTATTGATGTAACCAACACCTCTATTGTGTCGTCAAAAGGGCAAATGACAACTAACCAAGACCAAATAATCATCAATAAAATCCTTGATGGCGATACTAAAGCATTTTCAGTGCTCGTGGATCGTTATAAGGGCTTAGTGTTTTCATTAGCGATGCAAATGCTTAAAAACAAGGAAGAAGCAGAAGAGGTGTCGCAAGATAGTTTTATAAAAGTATTTAAGAAACTGGAAAAGTTTAAAGGGGATTCAAAGTTCTCAACTTGGATTTATAGAGTTACTTATAATACTTGTTTAGATAGACTAAAAAGTAACAAACGCATGCTAAACACAGTCGCAATTAATGAGTTTACAGAGCATAATGTGAAAACATTAGATAATGCTTTAAGCCAATTAGAAGCCAAAGAAAGAAAACAAGCCATTCAAGATTGCTTACAATTATTACCAGCTGATGATTGTGCTTTATTAACCTTGTATTATTTTGATGAGCTATCTTTAGAAGAGATTGCGAAAATTATTGGTATTAAAGCGAATAACGTAAAAGTTAAATTATTTAGAAGCCGAAAAAAGCTAACTACCATTTTGCAGAATAAGTTAGAACCAGAAATTATAGAATACTATGAATGAGCAAATAGATAAAAACATAGAAAGATTGACTGATAAGATGATGCAGGAAATGCCAAAAGCATCTCCATCTATAGATTTTACTAGTATCGTAATGTCTCAAGTAGAAGCTTTAGAAAGTAAAGCTGTAATTGCGTATAAGCCATTGATTTCTAAATCCTTTTGGTTTGTTTTATGTTTTCTAATACTTGCAATAACACTCTATTTATTTTTTACTATCAATACAGAACAAACAAGTTTGTTAGCTTCTTTAGATTTTAATAAATTAGTTAATAATAGATTTACAGGTGCTATTTCTAAATTTGAAATACCAAAGACTTTTATGTACGCTATTTTGTTTTTTGGATTGTTGGTATGTGCACAGATTCCTTGGCTTGAAAACTATTTCAATAAACGACTAACACTTTAATACCAACGTTTCTTCTTCTTTTTAGAAGCTTCGCTTTTACGACCTTTTTTATATTTCGAACCTTGTTTTTTATGAACAGGAGCTTTTGCTTTTGGATCTAAAGGATAAGGATGCTCTTCTACTACATCCAACTGTAAATTAATAAGTTGCTGGATATTTTTTATGTATTCTTTTTCATCTGCAGAGCAAAAAGAATAAGCAGTTCCTGTATTTCCAGCTCTTGCCGTTCTACCAATCCTGTGTACATAGGTTTCTGGTATGTTTGGCATATCGAAATTAACGACGGCATCTACATCATCTACATCAATACCACGAGCAGCGACATCTGTTGCTATTAAGATATCTACCTTGTTTTTTTTGAAGTTACTTAAGGCTTCTTGTCTTAAAGTCTGACTTTTATCACCATGAATACTCTCTACTTTATAATTGTTTTTAAGTAGTGTTTGTTCTAATTTATCGACACCATATTTTGTGCGACGGAAAATAATAATGCGACCATTTATTGTGTTTCTAAGTAAATGTAAACACAACTCGATTTTCTGCGGCTTTGGCACATAATATAACGCCTGATTTACATTTTTAGAGGTTGAAGAATTCTGGGAAACTTCAACACGTCTTGGATTGTTTAAAATAGTTTCTGCTAGCTGTTCTACTTTATAAGGCATAGTAGCCGAAAACAGAAGTGTCTGTTTTTCTTCAGGACACAAACGTTCAACTTTCTTTACATCATCAATAAAACCCATATCGAGCATTAAATCTGCTTCGTCCAAAACTAGAGTTTCTATATAATCTAAGTTTATAAAATCTTGTTTATGTAAATCTAGTAGTCGTCCTGGTGTTGCAATTAAAATATCGATACCTTTTTTTAATATATCTTTTTGAGGTTCTATGGAAGCGCCACCAAAAATCACTGCAGATTTTAAGTTCGTGTGTGTAGCATATTCCTCGAAATTCTCCTGAATTTGAATTGCTAATTCACGCGTAGGGCTAATAATTAGTGCACGAATTTTCTTTTGGTTCTTTGCAGAATCTTGTTTATCGTATAATAATTGTAGAATAGGTAAAGCAAAAGCTGCAGTTTTTCCAGTTCCTGTTTGTGCAGAAGCAATTACATCTTTTTTGTCTAAAACCAACGGAATCGTGCGCTCTTGAATAAGTGTTGGGTTATCGTAGCCTTTTTCGGCAATAGCACGAAGTAATGGTCTGTTAAGTTTTAGGTCTTTAAATGACATGCAAAAGTGTTTATTGCAAAGGTAGTTTTATAATTTAACTTTTCGTGACTTCTATTGTATAGGTGGCAACAATATCATTATTAATCTTCAAGTGTACATCGTAAAAACCTTTTCGATTAAATTGGTGTTTAAATGAGGTTATTCCGTTTTCAGATTTAAGATCAAAAATTTTAAAAGCATGTTCATTATTTCCATTGAATTGAACCAATGAGACTTTGTCTTTAGTACTATTTTTTAATGTTTTAAAGCTGAAAGTGATGTGGTCTTGCTTTTGTATTGAAACAGCCATTTTTTCTGGACTTACAGGAACAACTTTATGCTTAAACGTTTCACCGTAAACTAGAGGAGAAGCTATAAAGTCTGATTGTATTAAAGTATCATTTAGCAGCCATTTTTTGTCTAAAGGATAATGGTTTTTTGCAAATAATATGGGCTCTGTTAAAAAGTAGCCTTCATTATATTCATTAATAAAAATGTTGTCGGCAGAGGTATAACCACTAGACCAGGTGGCATCACATAAATACCACTTGTTATCTAGTTTTACAGCATTCCAAGAATGATTAAGCTTATCTAGTTTTTCGATATTAGAGACTATAGAGCGTCCATAACCATCTACTATCTTAGAGTCTATATTAGCAAAAAAGCAAAGTTCTTTTATTAAATAAGCATAACCAGTACACATGGTTTTTTTCTTTTTCACTAAGGTTTTAAATGCAATTTTCTTGTATTCGTTATTCCATTTTAATAACCCAATACTATCATTTTTGTACTTTTTACGCTTTCTACTAACCTTTTCATATTGATAATGATCGCCTTCAATATTATTGCAAACCCAAGTGTAAATGGCTCTAAATTTCTCGACCTTAGTTGGTAATTTATGAGTTAGCTTATGAGCCAATACTGGTAAGTTTTCTAAACTAGCTCCTTTGTTTAACTTCGCAACATTATCGGCAATGGTAAAGTTTACAGCTTTAAAATCTGAAACTTGTGCAATAGTAGTATTAAAGATAAATATGAATAGTAAAAGGAGTGCGTTTCTCATAACGGTGCTGTCTATTTACTTTTATTAGATTTATAAACGCCTTTAACCGCAACTTTTCCCATAATTATAACAGTATCTAATGTCATGTTTATTTTTAGTGCAATGTCTGAAGCTGATGTTTTGTTTTCAATAATTACTTTTTGCGATTCCATACCTATATAACTAAAGACAAGTACATCTCCTTTTTTTAGTTTTTCTGGAAACTCAAAATTGCCATCGAAATCTGTAACTGTACCAAATTCTGTACCGTCTAAAACAACATTAACGCCAGGAATTGGTTCGATATCGTCAGATACATTTCCTTTTACAACAAAGCTGTCTTGAGTTATAGTTGTTGAGATTTGGTTTGAATTAGACTGTGTTCTTGTGTCTTGAGCATGTATTGTTGACATAGAAAACAATGCTAGACATGCTAAGCCAACACCGCTTAAAATACCATATTTTTTAGCCCGTAACGGGTTGTTAAGCTGATTTGATTTAAAGATACCACAAGTATTTTCTGCAGTGTTTAGATTGAAGAATGCCTCAATGTCTTTAGGGCTTTTATTAGTAAAGTCGACAACTTCTTGTTCGCAAGAACCGCAAAAGCCACCGTTTGGAGTTGCTTCAAATTGATTAAAATTTTCCTGGCAAGGTGTTTTAATGTTTAAACTCAATTGATTTTTCATGGCATTAGTTTTTATGTGTTAATATACATCAAACTTACACATCAACTTCGTGTTTTAAAATGTAGAATTAGTTAACGCTGCGTTTCAGTGAGTGAAACACTACTTTTAATGAGCCTAATAAGTTATGGATCTATATATCTAGTCATTAAGCAAGTTAATTAAAAGCAGATTTATATTTTAATATTACGCTAGTTAAATTGGTTGATAACGACTTTAGCCACAATAATTGATTGCTAATTAAATGTGCTTCTTGCAGGTTCAATAGTGTTTTGTCATCGATTTTAGTTTTGCCAGCTTCAATTGCCATATCTCTTTTTTGAGATAAATTGTCATATCGATTTTTAAGTTTTAGATGTGCTTGATGTATTTCTTTTTCTTTGGAAGGAACTGAAGTTTTATTGCTTTCTAATTCTGAAGTGCAGTTTTTTAATGTTGAAGAAATGCCGTCTACAATAGTTTCAAATTCTTCTGAAACTAAAGATGTTTTGTGGTTTAAAATATAACTTCCAATAGAGGCTATTGCAGAAAGTATGGTGTGATTTAAGGTTACTATATTGTAAATTAAAGCCGATTCTTTTTGTTTAGATTTTGGATCTTGTGTTAACCGTTGGAAAGCTGCATTTAAATTACTCATTGCTAAAAAGGCTTCTTTTCTAGCCACTTTATATTGCAAGTCATTTGTGTCTTTATCATGGTATAACTTTTTAGTGGCTTCTAAATAACTACTGTTAGATGCAATGACATTGGCTATAACCGAATTCAGGTTTTTGTATTCCCAACTTGGAAATAATAAATAGTTAGCCAATACAGCTATTAATGCGCCTATGATAGTGTCAATAACACGATATTGAATAACAGCAAATGCGTTAGGCTCCATTAAGGCGTAAACAAAGACAATATTTAAAGTTATAAATGCTGCTCCTGCTTTATAACTTTGTTGCATTAATGAGAAAGCAAAGGTTAAGGATAGTACAGCTAACACCATGTAAACTGTCGTATTTTGAGTGATTAAAACAATGGTTGTTGCAATTAGAGCGCCAATAATAGTCCCTATAATTCGATTTTTAGAGCGTTCTTTTGTTAATCCATAATTTGGACGCATAATTACCAGAATGGTTAACACAATCCAATAGGCGTTTTTTAAGTCTAATAAACTACCTAAAACAAAGCCGAAAACTATTGCTATTGTCAACCTTAGTGCGTGTCTAAACATTGGTGATTTTAAACTAATATGCTGTATTAAGATATTAAATCGATACTCTTGAGAGGTTAAAAACTGTTTAGAATCATGAGCTTTTAATGAGGCTTTAGTATTGTTTTTTACTTTGCTTAAAACGCATCTAATAGCTTTTACTTCTTGTAATAGCTGCTCTTGGTAATCATGCAGGTTTCTTAATGTAATAGCGCCTTTTCTTGCTCTCGGTAATGTGACTTCGGTAACGTAATCATGTATTGCATTTTCAGTGTTTTCAAAGGTTTTATTTAGTAACTTAATATCAGGAAGGACTGCTTTTTTTATTAAAATTTCTGATAAAGCAATAAGATGATTGCCCATCACTTTATTCATTTTTTTAAAAGGACTTAAATGCATTTTATGTAAACCAAAGAGTGAATCTATTGTTGAGTAATCCAGTGTGTTTGCTAAAGCCAGCTCAAAAATATCTACTAAAGATATAAACATTAGTAGTCGTCTTTCGTTAGAGTGTGATCTTCCAGAACGTTTTCTGCCTTGTAAAAGTAATTCTCTTAAGGTTTCATGTTTTTCGCTTATTTGTGTTTGAATTATTAATGCTTTTTCAGAAAGCTTGTCTCGTTTGTTTGGTTTGGTTAATAGTTTGGCTCTTATTTTTAGATACTTCCCTGTAAGTCTTAAAGTGTCTGATAATAGTTGGTCATCGTCTTTTTTAGGAAAAAGCCATTGCGATACTAATGATATTATTAAATACCATAAACCGCCAACACCAATGAGTCCAACATGTAATAGAATCGATTTTAAATCGGGTTTCTCTACAGCTAACCCAATCACAATGGCTAATAAACCCGAAAAAGAAATTAGTGACGCTCTAAAGCCATACACCGAAATTAAACTAATACAAAAACTTAAAAAGGCAATTGCAATAAGGAGTAAAACAAAAATGGGTTTCGTTAATAATATTACGCACGTTACCAACATGGTTAGGATTATGCTAATTAAAGTCCCATTAATTTTGCGTTTTAAACTACCGGGAATATCACTTGGTGCATTTAGAAATGTACCAACAGCAATAGAAGGAGCAAATACAAACAAATCAATAATGTTAAAAATTGCTAGCGGTAAAACAATAGCAAAAGTAAGAACAACACCTCTGTAAAAGCTAGAGCCTTTAAAGAATAATTCGGTAGTTTTTAGATAATTTTTAAACTTGGTTTGCATTACCTTGCAAAGGTAAGAGAATTGGGTATAGTAAGTTTTTAGATGTGTTAATTAATAATTATGACCGTGTTATTATAATACTAACAACCCAAAATCTCTCAATTTCTGCATTCCTTTTGAAAACCAAAACAACTCAAAATCTTCAAACTGTGTTTCAAAATCTTTTTTTAATACTGAAAAAGAAAGTGCTTTACCATGTGCAGGTTTTAAGGTGTCAAGCATTTGCAATAGCCATTCGCCTTCAGGTTTATTTAAAGTAATTTGTAGGCTTTCTGTTTTGTCATGAAATGTCATGTCTAACAATTCATTAGTAAACCCTTTTTTAGTTTTTGTGCGTTCAGCAACTAATGGTAAATGTCCTAGCCAAACAATTTTAGCCGTTGGTTTTGTGCTTAATATTGTTTCTGTATTTAAACAATCCTCAATATGATATGGTGTAATTGTGGTTTGCGGAATTTCAAAATCAAACCAGTCTTGTAAATCCATATCAAAACCGATTCCATGCATGAAATTGAATAACGATTTTTTTAATCCGAAGCTAAATTGAGTATGATCAATACCTGTGCTATCTGTAAAATCAATATCGTTATTAGCAAAAGAGATGTCTTTATAATTTGGTGTAATACCATATTCTGAAGGGTTTTGACCAATAGGACTGTGTGCTGTTAAGGCAAACTGATGCCAAAAACCAGATTGTATAATACCCAATTCAAACAATTGTCTAACGAACTCTAAACTATCAACCGTTTCTTGGATGGTTTGTGTAGGATAGCCATACATTAAGTACGAGTGCACCATGATATTGGCTTGCGTAAAATTTCGCGTAACCTGTGCAACTTGTTCTACAGTAACACCTTTGTCTATTAGTTTTAATAAACGGTCTGAAGCCACTTCTAATCCACCAGAAACAGCAATGCAACCAGATGCTTTTAGTAGGTAACATAAGTCTTGAGTAAAGTTTTTCTCAAATCTAATGTTGGTCCACCACGTAACGGTTAATTTTCGTTTTATAATTTCTAAGGCCAATGCTTTCATTAAAGCAGGAGGCGCAGCTTCATCTACAAAATGAAATCCATTTTCTCCAGTTTGAGCAATTAATTGCTCCATTCTGTCCACTAAAAGTGAAGCAGCAATGGGTTCGTAAATTTTTATATAATCTAAAGAGATATCGCAAAATGTACATTTCCCCCAATAACAGCCATGAGCCATTGTAAGTTTATTCCATCTGCCATCACTCCACAAACTATGCATGGGATTGGCGATTTCTATAACAGAAATATACTGATCCAATAACAAATCTGAGTAGTCAGGTGTGCCAACGTCAAGCTGTTTGTAATCTGGTTTTGTGGTGTTGTTTTTATAGGTTGCAATTCCGTTTTCTAATAGGAATGTGCGTTTGAATTGGTTTTCTGAGATTCTTCGCTTTGGCTCTGAGTAACAAACTGCGTTGTGTAGTAATTCTACTGGTAATTCACCATCATCAAGCGTAATAAAATCGAAAAAATTAAAAACTCTTGTATCTGTTACTTGTCGTAATTCTGTATTTGGAAAACCGCCACCCATAGCGATTTTAATGTCTGGATATTTAGTTTTAATAAATTGTGCACATCTAAAGGCGCTATATAAATTCCCAGGAAAAGGCACAGAAAAACAAACCAGTTTTGGTTGGATGGTTTTAAGCCTTTTGTCTAAAAGGTTTAGCGTTAACGCATCAATAAAAGTGGGTTGGTTTTGTAAGCTGTCGTACAATTCATCAAACGCATTAGCACTTTGTCCTAAACGTTCTGCATAGCGACTAAATCCAAAATTGGGATCAATACATTCAATAATAAAATCTGATAAATCTTCAAGATATAAGGTTGCTAAATGCTTGGCTTTGTCTTGCATTCCCATTTCACCAAAAGCCCAATCCATATCTTCTAATTGCTCAAAACGAGAGGCTTGTGGTAAAAAATTTGTAGTACAAATTTGTCTTGCTAGGGTTTGGTTTCTGCCTTGTAAAAATTGAATAACAGCATCTAAAGGTTGTAAATAATCATCTTTTAATGTGTATATACGTTGGCAGTTTTCAGATGAAATGCTATCGTTTTCAATCGCTAAATGGAATAGTTCTTCAAACGTTTTTTTACTAAACAACTCCAAAATCACCTCAATGCCTAAATCCATCTGAAAAGCAGAAATGTCTTTAGTATTTAAAAACCCTTTTAAGTATGCCGTTGCAGGATAAGGTGTGTTTAATTGGGTAAAAGGTGGTGTTATTAGTAAAAGGTCTTTCACAAATTGTATTTTAATAAGAATGACAAAGGTACTTTAAAATTACTCTTTATAATACCAAAAAGGGATCGTTACAATGCTGTTTTTAGTTTCGGTAGTATCCTTTTTTGACAATCGATAAATGTTTAAAACATGTTTTCCTTCACTAACATTTTTTATCGGTAACACGGTTTCAAAACCATCTTGATTATTGTTGTGTTTGGTAAACAAAAAACCAGGATTTGTATACGCTAAGCTATCAATTTTAAAGCTATAAATTTGTGATAGCGTTTTCATATACTCTATTTTTAAGCTGTCTCGGTTTTTTCTAATAGCAGACGACTCTTCAATCCCTCTAATAAAATCAGACTTAAAACCACGAATATCGTTTTCTGGTTTTAATCCTTCGTTAAACTGAAATATAGCATCTTCAACGCGCTCGTTATATTCAATAAATATTGGTAAATAGTAGGTTTTAATAATTTTTGAAGGAATCGAAGCGCTTCTTATAAACATGCCTTTTTCTGTTATGTTTTCATCATAGTTAAGGCTATTTGCAGTATACAGATTAGAACGAGATGAGGATGATAAATAATTAGAGCGTTTAAAACTATAAGTTGCGCCAGCTATGGCAAGAAAGTAAATTGGAACTAATATTAAACTTAAGCGTTTCCCGAATTTATTATCTAAAAAATTATGTACTAAAGGACGGTATAAAAAAGCTAGTGTTAAGTAACTAAATACCCAATAAAACGGAAAATAAATTTTGGAGAGCCTTTTATTCTTTTTTAAATACCCTTGAGATAAAAAATCTATAAAAGTAAATAACATCCCGAAAATCATGAAAACCAATAAAACGATACCTACTATGTTTAATACGGTGTTGCTGTTTGCTTTATCACTAAAAAAGGTATAGACAATAAGACCTATTGCTCCTATGCATAGAAAAACAGAGATAATGTAAAAGATAAGTAAAAACGAAATAGCGAAAATCACACTACAATAATCTTCTAAATTTCCAATATACTTATCAAACGAGCCTATTTTTTTTCTTAAATAGCTATCAAATTTGGGCCTGTAATTTAGTGTTTCATAATCAATATCTCCAGAAACGTAACGCAAACCTAATGCACCAATCCATAAGCCTCTTAATACCACATGCAACAATAAGGTAAACATTAATATTGTACAGGAGGTTAATGCTATCATTAAAGCAATAGACATTACATTATTCTCTTCATTTTGAGCAATGCTAAAGTAAATTTTTAGTGGTTCAAAAGCTTGAGATAATCCATAGACCGAAAACCCAGAAATAATGAGCTCTAGTTGCCAGCTTTCTTGCTGTAACTTATCTAGCCATTCTTTAAAGGCTTTAGATTTGTAATTATTATGCATGGTTTTAGTCTGGTTGGTTGATGTAAATATAATTTAAATTATGAAAACTAATTTTCATTATTTAAAATCATGGCAACCGCTTGTTTGTATTTTACAGGATTACCAGCTTTTTTAATGGCTTTATATGTTTTTTGCGGATTGGAAAACGATTGAGAAAAGAACTCCCAAAACCCTAACATTTTCATTTTAATTGGTGTTGGTCCAGATAAATATTCGTCGTATTGATGGTAAATGGTGTCGTGGAATTCAGAAAAAATGTCCCAACGGTTTTTAGGATATTCTGTAGTGTTGTTTTTAATCATGCTTGGCAAAAAAGGATCTGCGATTAAGCCACGTCCAATCATAAAATGATCAATACTAGGAAAACGCGCTTCCATTTTTTTAAAGGCATCAACACTAGTAATATCTCCATTGTAATATAACTTGTGTTTTGTGCTTGTTAGGCAACGTTCAAAGGCATCTAAATTCACAGGGCCTTTGTATAATTGTTTGCCAATCCTAGCATGAATAGCAATGTTTTTAAGCGGATAACTGTCTAGAATAGGAAAGGTGTCTAAGATTTCTTCAGCATGCTCATAACCCATTCTCATTTTCATGGAGACAGTAATATCACTTTCGTTGTGTGCTTTTTTTAATATCTCATCAATTTTAGTAGGATTACAAATTAAACCAGAACCCATTCCCGATTTTGTAACCATGGGATAAGGGCAGCCTAAATTCCAGTTCAATTCTTTATAACCTAAACTTTGCACATATTTTACAACAAACATAAACTCATCTGCATCAGCAGTCATTACTTGAGGTATAACTTCTAAGGTGGTATTATTTTCTGGTAATAAATCTAATTGATACGATTGCTTGATTTTTAACTTTCCGTTTAACCGAATGTAAGGCGCGTAAAAGGTATCGATGCCTCCAAAATAATGATGAAACGCATTACGAAACCTGAAATCGGTAAAGCCTTGTAAAGGTGAAGAAAGTAGTGTAATAGCCATCTAAAAGTTTAGTTGAGCAAATATAGTTTAAAAACAAAAAACCACTTCAAACAGAAGTGGTTTTTAAAAGATAGAGTTGTTATGTCTTCAGAAATTAAAATCTAAATTTTGTCGTATTACTCAGTCGCATTAGTCAGTGCTTTTAAACCTCCAACTACCGGTAAGGTTAAACGTGTTTTGTCTAAATCGATAATTAACTCAGTTCCTGGTTTTGGATGTATTGTAAACTCTTTATCACTAGAAAAAATAATTAAACCAATGCGCTGTCCAGCACGAATAATTTGATCGTCTGGTTGTAATTTAAAGGTGACATCGTAAAATTCACCTTTTTTTAATGGTTCGCTTTCTCTTAACGATTTATGATTTTGTGGATCTGCCCAACCACGTGTAATAATATTATCTGTAATTATTTTAGCATCATCTTCGTAAGGTAAAGAGACTAACATAATTGATAAATTTGCAGCCGCTTTGCTACTAGATAAGCTAATTGTAACTTCACTTTCACCAGAAAGATGAAGTGCTTCTGTTAACTTTGGTGTTGCGTATAATAATCTGTTATTAGAGTTTGACGCTTGTGCATGGTCTTTAGCCGAAATGGTAAAGTCGTCAACCAAAATTTCGGTCTTTTGTCTTTTGTTTTGCTTTGTTGTTAAAGCTCCCATTGCGTTTCCGCCTTTGTTTAAATACAAAGTAACAGCTTCGGCATTTGGATTAGGATACGCATCGTAAGCAGTTGGCTCATCACGTTTATCATTCTCTCTAACAATCCAAGCTTGTTTGTCTTTTTCAACACCATTTTCAATACCATGTAAATAACGTGTAAACCAACGGTTCATCATTGTCATTGGTGGTGGTCCTCCATGTCCATTTTGATGATAAAACACTTGCGTTGGTAAACCCATTTCTTTGGCTTTTTGGTAGATTCTATTACTGTGTTCTGGCATCACGTTCCAATCGTTAAAACCATGAGACATTAATAAAGCAGCTTTCATAGGTGCCATTTGGTTTAAGTAATCTCTATCGTTCCAAAAGTCGTTTAAATCTCCTGTTTGTCTGTCCATACCGTTTTTCATTTCAGTATCTCTAACGCGTTTATTATTTCCCGCACGTTTATCTTCAGCTCCACTGTGTACAAAATCGTAAAGTACATCAATGTCTTCTCCTAAATAACCACCTGGAGAACGTACTAATCCGTTAGAACGGTAATAATGGTATGAAGACGTATTTGGTGCAATTGGAATAATAGCTTCTAGACCTTCAACTCCTGTTGTTGCAGCTGCTAGAGGTAATGTTCCGTTGTAAGATGTTCCTGTCATACCTACTTTTCCTGTAGACCAAAATGCTGTTACAGGTTCGTTACCATCTCTTTCTGTATATCCTTTTGCTCTGCCACATAACCACTCGATAACTGCTTTTGGTGCTAAAGATTCGTTTGGACCACCAATAGTTGGTGCACCATCAGATAATCCTGTGCCTGGAGAAGATGAGTGTACCACAATATAACCACGTGGCATCCATTTTCTAAGGTGAGAATTCGATATTATTGGACGTTGTCCTCTACGTTTCACTTCTGGATGTGCGCGCTCTTTTCCAATGTCGCCAAGTTCATGTTCAACTTCCCACATAATGCCTGGAACATCTGCTGCTACTCCCGCAAAATAAGGACTTGTAACATAAACTATTGGTAATTTTAAACCTTCTGTTTCTGTTTGTTTTTGTCGTGTTACTGCAACGTGCATGCGGTCTGGTTTGCCATCTTCATCGGTGTCGAAAGTAGTTTCTACCCAAAGATCGTGTCTTATCCAGTTTTCTGGATCGCTAAAACCTTTTACTATTTGTGCTTCTCCATTTTCGAAAACAGGAACGGTTTTGTCTTGTGCAAAACCAATAGTAACGATTAAAAATAAAATTGAAAATAAACGTAATACACTGTGTTTTTTTATCATGATAATGGCTTGTAATTATTGTTGGTACAATTTAGTTAATTTTTTGGAATAGAGTAGTGGTTAAGTGTTAAGGGAATTGTAATTTTTTTTTAGAATGCCTTGTCCTGGAATATGGCTTTAGCTTAAAATTGATTTTATGCGATTAATTTATATACCATAATTGGTGTTGGTAACAGGCTTTTCTTTTATGCTTTTACGTAGTCTAATAATGTTCATGGATTTCTTGACAGGGTCGAGCATAAAAAAACCACCTTAAAAGGTGGTTTAGCAGTGCCGCGAAAGGGATAATTTTTTTTTAAGTGTTTAGCTTTTCGAAGCCAATTCTGCTATGTCTCTTGTGATTTTAGTTGGCGAGTTGCAAAGGCAATTTGATAAAGCAATAACATAAATATCTAAATCAGGGAAATAAACACCCATGGATTTGAAACCAAAAACGGCGCCTCCATGTTCAAAAGTCCTAGTGTTGTTTATAGTTTTAATATGCCATCCATAGCCATAATTAGTATGCTCTCCGTTATTTAATGTGTAATTTGTAAATGCTTTCTCTGTCGTTTCTTTGTTAATTAAAAGGTTGTTTTTTATTGCTTCTTGCCACTTTAATAAATCATCTACTGTAGACATCAAACCACCTCCAGAATATGCTAGCGTAATGCTAAAATTCATTCTGTTAGTATAATTATCATTTTTTTGATAGCCAGAAGCTCTATTTTTAATTATCTGTCTCTGACTGGCATATTGAGAAGCTGTCATGTCGAGTTTTTTAAAAATGTGTTCCTCGACAAAATTACCATAAGACTGTCCTGATATTTTTTCTATTATATACCCTAATATCACATATCCTGAATTATTGTATTCGAAGTCTTCACCAGGAACAAAAGCGATAGCCTCGCTTTTTGAAAAATCAATGAGCTCTAAAGGCGTCAAGTCTTTTTGTGAAATAGCATTCAAACCTTTAATGCGAGTATAATCTTTAATCCCAGACGTATGATTTAGCAAGTGGTGGATCGTTATTGTATTTCCATTTGTAGGGTAGTCAGGAATGAATTTAGTAATCTCGTCATCCAAATTCAATTGTCCTTGTTCCATAAGCATTAGAATGGATACAGCAGTAAACTGTTTTGTTACAGAACCTATTTTGAAAACATTGTCCGTTTGCATAGGAACATTCAATTCTAGGTTCGCAAGTCCAAATGCTTTTTTATAAATGACACTTCCATTCCTGGAAATCAAGTAAGTTGCTCCGGGTCCATTGTCTGGATATTTTGCCTGCAATAAACTATCAATTTTGATTAAGTTTTGCGCATAGCTTATTGATTGGAAATTAAGTGATAAAACGGTAATGACTACTAATAGAGACTTTAAATACATTGGTTTTTTATTATTCTAAATGTTCTGTTATTCGTTGGACGATAGATTAAACATTTAGGTTACAAAATAATGAGATGTTGAAATTATTGAATGCTGTCGTTTCTTTTAAAACCTTTACCATACTTCAGGGATAATAAATACATTCATTTTAAGTCAGCAGCTTCTAATAAAAGAACAGAACCATTACTCATTTTTTTATTAAGAGTGTATTAGCAATCTGTAAACTAGGCTAATTTTTCTTCCTCTACTTTTATTCGAGTTGAATTCTTACGAACATTAAAAAAACACCTAAGGAAAAAACTATATAGTATACTTGCAACGTTATTAATAACTGCAATCACTTTTGCACAAGCACCTTAAGGATTTAATTATCAAGCAGTAGCTAGAGATGCTGCTGGAGATATTATTGCCAATACAACAATTGGAGTTGCGTTTACATTACATGAAACTATTATTGCAGGACCTATTATTTATACTGAAACCCATAACCCTACAACAAATGATTATGGTGTTTTTAATGTAATTATTGGTCAAGGTGCAAGCACAGATACTTTTAATACGGTAGATTGGGCTAGCGATGTGCATTTTATAGAAACCAGTATTGATATTGCAAATGGGAGTACTTATCTAAGCATAGGAACAACTCAATTATTGAGCGTGCCTTAAGCATTACACGCTAAAATAGCAGAAAACGTAGCCAACACCAGTGGTGCAAATACTGGTGATCAAGATATTTCAGGGATCTTAGTTAATACTGTAGCAATTGCTTTAAACACTCCACCAACTTACAACGTAAATACGTTTTATGCAGCCTTAGGCGGTTACGTAATAGAAGTTAGTACCAATGGTAAACATGGTTTGGTGGTTGCTATGGTAGACCAAGGTATTACGATGGTTTGAAGCTAAAGACTTGTTAGGGGAAGCTGTTAATCATGATGTTAATGGTGCAGAATTTACAGACTGGAGAATGCCTGCCAAAAGAGAGTTAAATCTAATACATGCCAATCGCATGAATATCAATGCTTTAAATACTACGTGGTATTGGAGTGCTTCTGAGACTTCTACAACGCTTGCTTGGAGGCAGAGGTTTCAAGATGGAAATCAACACAATTACCTTAAGACTACGACGGCTAATGTGCGTGCTGTTCGAAATTTTTAGGTATTTATCGACACTCAAACAATGCCATGCTCGCGTTTAAACTGTTCTAAGAATATTTTAGTTCCGGCAGAGTCTTGGTGTTCAAGTTCTTCAATAATTCGCAGTACGTTACTTTTGGAATGTACTTCTTCTATTTCTTTTTCTTCATCAAAATCATATCCCATAGATTTAAATAAATCATCTGACCAGTTATTTCTAATGCAGTCAATTACTAAGTGTACACGATTAGTTTGCCCATTATTTACAACGCTATGAGGTAAGTTTATGTTCGCATACCAAGCGGCGCCAGACTGCATGATAATTATGTGATCATTTAATATAAAATGGACTTTATTATTAGTGAGAATAGGTATATGAATGCGAAAAAAACCATCTTCATATCCACTCTCATGATCGATATGTGTATTTATAATGCCGTCAGGAGGAATATTCATTAATCGAATAGTTTCTTTTTTGCATAAAAATGAAGCGATAACTTCTTTGAAGTAGGCACATTCGTTAAGGGCAATCGTATCCTTATAATTTTCAAGATTACCAGGGATTGCTGCAATCCTATTTATTTTTCCTTCTATTGAGCGCAGTGGTAAAATGTAATTTTCACCATCGTAATTTTCTTTTATATAGTTTTTTAGAAAATCAAATTTCATGCATTTTTCCAGATCGGCTAGAAGGAGTTCAGAATTAAACGCAAAAGGCAATTGAAACGAAGCATTCTTTGGAGAATAGTATTTCATATATTCGAAGGTATTGACATAAAGGGAAGTTAAAAATTTCGGGTTTACATGTTTGTTAAACCTCAACGTGTTAGAAATAGGTCACTGGTGTTAAGTCTAATTATTAGTGTGCTTCCTTATCATTACGCGATGGCGGATCGCTCTTTAGGCATAAGAATTTTATTTTGAGCTAGGACTTGCATCCAAGCTCAAAATAAAAGTTAGATCAAACTTATGTTGATGTTTTTTAATTTACCGTTTACAAGGTTAAATTAACTTTACGGCAGGTATCCAAGGTCCAATAACAAGTGCAACATCCTGTCCGCTTCCAATATTATACTCAGGTTTCGAAGGTACGTTGTTATCGGCATTCCAATTCTGGCTCACGTTTGGACTCTCATCAAGGCTAAAACCATAGGCCATTCCAAATGTTTTTCCTTTATTCAAACCAAAAATAGTTTCCGGCTTCCCGTTTTTAGGAGTCACCGTTCCGTGGTGCATAAATTTAGCATAGGCATCATATTTACTGTCTACACTGTTATAGGCATTTTTATGTGTTGTGTACCAGTTAGAGATTTTTATCCAGGCATCAGAACTGTAATTGTCCGCAATCGTTTTTCCTTTTGGAACAACACCATCTAGAAGCACACCACGAGATAAAGCTTCAAATAAAGCCGCTTCAATTTGACCAAAAGTACCGTATTCCTCTGCAGTCTCGTTTGCACTTTTTGCACGCACCGCTTGAATGAATCCTTGATTTTTAGCGAAATCAGATTTTGGAATACTATAGGTAATTTGATCTGCTACTTTTGCCGAAGCTGGACCAGTAAGTGTAAATTTTGTACCGTCTGAAGTTCCCGAATATGTGCCCACATTTGCAGCATTCAAATAAAAGTTGAGTTGGTTGCCTTTCGTAAAACACGCATCAACCGTGTCTGTCCAAAAACCTTTTAAACCAGTAGCTGATGGATATATTGCTAACCAATCTTTTGGCGCTACAATAGCAGAAAACTGACCTTTAATAACGTCTGGATAATCATCCGTAGTTGGGTTGGTGTATAATAATTGTGCAAACCCATTACTTCCTAAGGGATCACTTGCCATAAAAGACTGAAATGAAGCGCCAATCTCAGCTCTAGTAAACGCCGTAACCGTTCCGTAAGTAAGTGCGTCATTTTTTACTGTGAACGATAGGTTTATGCCTAAGGAGTCCACAGCAGAGGTATCGTATTGTGCGTTTGGTCCAAATTCAAAAATATCATAAGGTCCAGAAGGTGCCACACCAGGAATACCAGGAAATGGATAAGCTGTATATCCTGTTATAGGAGAAAGCGCTGTTGGTGCTTTCGAACCCACTGCAGTAACCGTAAATACTAAGCGGTTGTTACCGTAGTTTGTTACATCAGGTACATGAACCACCATACCATTATCAATCTTCATAAATGCTGCAGTTTCACTGGAAGACAGTAAAAATGAACCGTCAGATTGCAAAGCCATGTAAGTAGGTACTTGTTCTTGTTTTTTAGTTTTCGGGAGGGTTACCGTTTTCATTTGTTGAATAAATCCTGCCACCCAAACGGTATAATTTTTAGGGTCTAGATTCGAACTATTGGTTACAGTAATTTTGTTAAGTGTACTCATTTTTTTGTAATTTTAAGAGATTAATAACTAGTGATTATTTGTTAGCAAGCATCGCTAGTCTTTATTTAAGACTGGGCACTATTGCTTAGAATGTTTAGCTGATAAAAATGCGTTTCAATACTTAAACAAGCGCAGCACAACCAAACGAAGTTACTTGTTTTTATTGCACTAAATATGCGTATAACTACCTGTTTTTATTAGTGAAATCACTATAAAACTGTTTTACTATTTTTTTAAATACTTTGGAGTTTTGCCTTGGAATACGATGATGGTTAGCATTTACTTGAGCTTTTAATATCGGAACCCTATGCTATGTTCTCGGTTTATTATAGATCTTGTTTCGCCGCGAGTAACTATAGTCACATCTTGTTTTTCGGCCGCAGAGTACCTTCGGGAATCTGTTCGATGAGTATAGTCTCCAAAAGTAACTAAGAATACAATATTGATAACCCTAAAAAAGACTACTGCTATTAGCACTATTTTTAATAGCATTTTCAAATTTCGAAGTTGTGGTCAAATGTATTTCACTGTTTTTTCTGCTTTTTATGGTGTTCTTCCATTCTATTAATTAAATATAAGAAGCTTTAAAACTCTTTTTTATTGCTTTGCTATAAATAAAAAAACCACCATATTTTATGGTGGTTTTAAGTTTTGGTAAAGTATTCGTGTGGCCTAGACCGTTAAAGTAAGCACCTTAAATACTACAGAAACTAAGTAACGCTAGCCTTTTATAATGTAGTTAATCTATGCTTTTTTTTACTTCGGCAAGCAATGCTGCCATTTCTGCTTCGGTTTCTTCTTTTGTTGCAGGAACCGATACTTCTGGAGCTTTAATATCTGTCAATTCAGCTGCAGCTGCAGATTCATCAACATCTGGATTGGCTACTAATTCTGCTTTAATAGCCGAAATTTGTGCAGCGCTCGATGGTGCCGCTTCCGCAACATCTGGCATGTTATCTAGTTCTTTTTTTGCATCCTCATGAAATTCTGAAGGAAGGTTTTTTAGAATTTCATCTAGGTTTTCTTTTAGGCTGTCTTTTACTTTGTTCATGATTATAGTTTTAAGAGAGGTCATCTCAGTTGTTTTAATGTTTTAAGATAATTATTATTGTTGTAAAAATCAAACTCTGCCCTAAAATCAGGTGTTTATACCTGCTATTTTATGTGGTAATTGATAATCGTCTATGCACCATAAAATGCAACAGCAGGTGTGGTAGTATTTCAATGCCGAAACGCGTCTAGCATATGTAAACGAAGTTACTTGTTTTTGTTAAAATGTGTATAGGTAGAAATACGTGTTTTTATGGAGTAGGGAAGAGGTTGGGTGTTTTGGGAATTTGGAGGTTTTTTGGTTTTGGGAAGATTCGTTTAACGTGTTTCTTTAGTTTGTAATAAATATCTTTAGATAGAAAAAGAGGAGAACTATAACGTGTTTTAGAATCACGCTCCCTTACACGTACGAGTCCTCTCTTTCTATATAGTTGCGTGGTTTAAGTACTAAAGTTAGCAAATAAATCACAGATAGAAAGTCCGCGAGGGCTTTCGTAAATAGACTAAAACTAGCAATTAATTTTATACGGTGTTGGGCTTAGTTTTTATTGAAGAAGTGATCATATATAGTTTTCAATTCATCAACTTCCTTTTTGTTTATTCCTTTATTTTTAGATCCTTCGTGTGCCAATTGGTTTCTGTATGAATTAAAATATGAAATCCATTTTAGAACATCTGCTTTATTTTTTCCAATACCAATGTTAATGGCAAATGTTTTTTCAAAAGTGACAAAATTCTCTGTTATTGGATCAGGTTTTTTTGACCAATAATCTGAAATCATTTTTTTGTAATCATTTATATTGAACATTTCAGTCCATTCGACTCTTTTGTTTATTCCGTCTTTGTAATTTTTTTTATTTTCTGCATTTGCCCTTAATTGACAAGCGGATTGAATTGTTTCAATTTCTAATTCCCAATTATCTTGAAATAATATTTGAAGATTTTCAAGAATTTTACTTTTCATAAGTCTTTCAACTTCTTTGATATATTTTCTTCCATTACTTTGGTAAACTTCATTTTGACGCTCTTTCCAGTCAATTAATTCTATCGGATTATAATTTGGGTGAGCCGAATTTACAAATGTTTGAAAGTACCTTAACCATTTCGTGTCTGCACCTGCACCTAAGAGAGTAAGTTGTTTGTCTTCTTCTTCATTAGATAATTTACTTAAACTATCTAATAAACTTTTTAAATAAGGTTTAATTTTTTCAAAACGATCAGCAGATTTGGTGGTTTTATCTAAATTACCTTTTTCAGTTTCAAATTTGTTTAAATCACCAATTAAAGAGATATATGCAAATGTTCCTCTGTTTGATATTATAAAGTACTTCTCTCTATTGTATATTTTAGGATATGATTGTTCTACATAATCATAGCAATGAATTATGAAATCAACAATTTTCTTTTTTGCTCGATTCATTTCTTGATTGTGATCTTGATTATTAGTGTTGTATAGGCTACCAATTAAAGAATTGTCATTGTATGTGTTTCCTCTTGCACTTGGTAAAAGACCTGAATTGGCAATTGCAGTTGTGAAAGGTTTAAAAGTTAGGATTGCTTTATCTTCTCCAACTGATATTTTGTTGAATAATGGACTTGATTCTGAATTGCCTAATTTTTTGATGATAGAAGACCTTAATGCTTTCAAACGTGAATCTGCTCTATCAGAATCCCAATATAAATCCTCTTCTAAATCCAATCTCAAACTTGGACTAACTGCCTTTTGATTTTGGTTTATATCCATAAATATTTCAAGTTGTTCAATACTATCAAGACCATTAAATGCAACTACAGGAATTGTGTTGTTCTCTACATATTTAGAATTTGCATAACCATAAACTCTATGTTGACCATCTATTATGTACGCAATTCCATAAGCATTTGGAATTTTCAACATACCTGTTCTTGAATTTGAACTATTACTTTTTGAATGAGGTTCAAATTTTATTTTATTCTTTTTTGTATTAAAGTTTATAATTATTGAGTTAGGAAAATAGCCTCCTTCATCAATAAATTTTGTAATCCCCTTTAAACGACTTGGCACTAATAAACGTTGATAAGTTGGGAATTCAGATTCATTTGCTCTTGTTCTATGTAAGATAAAGCCCATTTTTAATAATAATGATGGCTCAATTGAAAACATAAAATAATCTTTCTGTCCCATTTTTCCATTAACTGCTGGAATTTCAATCTTGTTTAAATTTATAATTTCATTTTTAAAAACTAAACCTAAAAATTGATAAAACGATGCGTTTTTGTAGTTCTTTATAAGATTATTAACGTAATCGTAAGTATTGTTATTATAATAAAAAGAGTTAGTGTTTTCAAGCCTTTTTAGATCTTCACTATCTGCATTTATTCTTAAATTTCTTGTTGCAAAAATGAATTTTATTTTTTTATCTGTTCCGAAAATTTGTTTTAAAGACTTTACAAAACCTTCCATTCTATGTTCTAAAAGATCAAATTCATCTTTAAATGATGGCGCTTTTTTTAATTTTTCACTTGATTTACATTCTACCAATAATATGGTTTCATCATTAACAGCAATAATATCAATTTGTTTTTTATCTTCTTCATTTTTTGAAAATGGTAAAACAAAATTTTCATCAAAGTTTAAAGTCCGATAACCCAAATTGTAGAATTGACACCAAATATCATCTTCAAATTTTTTAGAATGGATTTTTGATTTTCTTATTTTGGTTTTTGTTTTTAAAGGTTTTCCTTCTGTTTCCCAACCTTCTTTTAAGTAATCTTCAACCAATGAATGATCTACACTTAAGTGTTGATACTCGCTTTTTTTTGCTTTGTGTAATTTTCCTAATTTAGATGCATCACTTACAAGTTTCTCTTTTATTTCCTCAACTTGGAACTGTTTTAAAAATGCCATAAATTAAATAATGTTTGTAAATAAATATTCTGAATACTTTCCTCTTTTAGCACCTTTCCCTCCAATAACATTTGCTCTTGATATTTCTAATAATGTATCAGTGTCGTCAAATATTTCTTTGACTTTTTTGTGTGCTGCATTAGTTAAGATGTAAAATGCTTCCTTCCTTTTTATTTCTTGAATCATTTCTGCGAGTTTGTACTGATCTTCAAGTGAAAAAATCTTTTGATTATATTGTACAAAGCCATTTAAATTATGAGTAATCGTATAAGGTGGATCTAAAAAAACTAAATCTCCTTTTTTAACATTGTCAATCGTTTTTGAAAAATCAGAATGAGAGATTTGTGTGTTTTGTAATGCAGAACTTACAGAAATAATATTTTCATAATCAAAGTTGTAGTGCTCTCTGTTACCATATGGAACATTATACTTTCCACTTAAATTAACTCTAAATATTCCGTTGAATGACATTTGATTGAGGTAAATAAATTGAGCAGATCTTTTAAATTGATTTGAATAATTGATTTTTCTTATTTTATAATAATTCTCTTTATCTTTTTTGAATTTTTTAAGATATTTAATTACTTCATTTGGGTTTTCTTTTATTGAAATATAGGTTTCAATTAACCATTCGTTAGAGTCCGAAATAAATGAAGTTTTCGGTGAAAATTTAAAAAAGACAGATCCTCCACCAATAAAAGGCTCGTGATAAGTATTGTACTTATTTATATCTATCATAGTTTCAAGATGTTTTAGTAGCCATCTTTTTCCTCCAGCCCAACGAATTAAAGGTTTTGCTTGTTTTTCTATGATTGTTATTTCTTCTTTCAATTTTTTAATTGTCTTTAACTTTGATAGTGTCAAATTTAAAATAAAATTCCTACTCGGTTATTATGTTAATTTTTTAATTTCCAGTTTCGGTTTTCAAATTAAGCCCAATGCATTGATAAAAAAGCGTTTCAATGTTTTTTATCAGATGTTAAACGAAGTTAGTGCTTTTTTAGCAAAATAGATATCCGTATAACTACCTGTTTTTAGTAATAAAACAAAGGTAGTTTATGTACTAATCTAAACATTACGGTTACCCGTAAACGCAAATTATAAGCATAAAAAAACCACCTATAAAGGTGGTTTTAGTATTTCCGTGAAAGCGAAATTAAATATTCTAAAATTAGGCAACAGTAACCACCAGATCATCTTGTTTTACCATACTGCCTTCTTTTAAACTCACCATTTTTACAGTTCCAGATTTAAAAGCCGTTACAGTGGTTTCCATTTTCATGGCTTCGATAACAAATAAAGGATCGTTTTCTTTAACGTCTTGTCCTTTTTTTACCAATACTTTGTATAAAGAACCTTGTAATGGTGCTCCAATCTGGTTAGCATCTGCAGGATCTATTTTTGTATTTTGCTCGATTTTAATATTTAAAGAAGTGTCTAAAATGTCTACAAAACGGTTTTCGCCATTCACTTTAAAAAAGACCGTTCTCATGCCTTCATCATTAGGAATCCCAACAGAAAGTAATTTGATAATTACCGTTTTTCCAGGCTCTAGTTCTATTAAGGTTTCCTCACGCAATTTCATACCATAGAAGAAATTTTTAGTAGGCACTAAGGCTAAATTACCATAGGTTTTATAATTTTCGTGCGCTTGCTCGAACACCTTTGGATATAAGGTGTACGACAAGAAATCTTCCATTTCTATGTCGCGTGTAAAGCCTTTTTGGAATTTCTTTTTAAAGGCTTTGTATTCCACATCAAAAGCGATAGGTTCTAAATGTGCATTGGGTCTATTAGTATATGGTTTTCTGTTTTTAAGAATAATTTTTTGAAGTTTTTTAGGGAATCCGCCAGACGGTTGCCCTAAATCTCCAACAAAGAAACTAATTACAGAATCTGGAAACGAAATCTCCTCACCACGTTCCATAACATCTTTGGTGCTGAGGTTATTGGTAACCATAAAAATAGCCATATCACCAACCACTTTAGAGCTTGGTGTTACTTTTACTAAGTTCCCAAAGAGTTTATTTACGCTGGCATACATTTTTTTCACCTCGTCAAAGCGATCGCCTAAACCTAAAGCTGTGGCTTGCGGCCGCAAATTAGAATACTGTCCACCAGGAATTTCGTGTTCGAAAACTTCGGCAGTTCCAGCTTTTAAACCAGACTCAAACGGATAATACAGTTCGCGTGTATCTTCCCAGAAATTAGAAAACTCATTTAGTTTTGGCATATCGAAAGCATGTGCTCTGGGTTGGCCTTTCATCATCTCTACAGTCGCATTAAAATTTGGCTGAGACGTTAAACCAGATAAACCACTTAATGCCACATCAACAACATCTACGCCAGCTTCAATAGCTTTTAAATAGGTTGCTGTTTGCAGTGATGAGGTATCATGCGTGTGTAAATGAATGGGTAGGTTTACGGTGTCTTTTAATGCTGCAACTAACTCTGTTGCTGCATACGGTTTTAATAAACCTGCCATATCTTTTATCGCAATCATGTGGGCACCTGCATTTTCTAAATCTTTAGCCAATTGCGTGTAGTATTTTAGCGTGTATTTTGTTTCGTTGACATCTAAAATATCTCCTGTGTAACTTAATGCCGCTTCTGCAATACCGCCAGTTCTATTACGGACATAATTAATGCTGGGTTCCATGGCTTTTACCCAGTTTAGGGAATCGAAAATTCTAAAAATATCGACGCCGTTTTCCCAAGATTTCTCAACAAATTTCTCGATTAAATTATCGGGATAGGCTTTATAACCAACCGCATTAGAACCACGTAGCAACATTTGGAATAAAATGTTTGGTACTGCTTTTCGTAATTCTCTTAAACGCGTCCACGGACTTTCGTGCAGGAAACGCAAGCACACATCGAAAGTTGCGCCTCCCCAAATTTCCATACTAAACGTATTGGGATGGTTTTTAGCAAAACTTTCTGCAACCTTAAGCATATCGAAGGTTCGCATTCTGGTTGCTAATAAAGATTGATGCGCATCGCGCATAGTAGTATCTGTAAAATGAATTTTTTTCTCGTCTTTTAACCACGCACAGAATTTTTCTGGACCTAGTTCTGTAAGCAAATCTTTTGTGCCTTTTGGATGTGGTTCTGCTGCATTAAACTTTGGTACTTTAGGTGTTCTAAAGACTTTGTTTTCTTCAATGTTTTTAACATCGGAATTACCATTGACAATCACTTCGGCTAAAAACTGAACCACTTTAGAGGTTCTGTCTTGAGGGAGTTTGATATTGAATAACGCAGGTGTATTTTGAATAAAATTAACCGTCACCTTTCCTTCTTTAAAAGTGGGATGCTGAATGACATTTTGTAAAAAATGAATGTTTGTTTTTACACCTCGAATTCTAAACTCTTTTAAGGCGCGCACCATTTTTCGGGTGGCGCCATCTAAAGTTCTACCATGAGACGATACTTTTACGAGCATAGAATCGAAAAACGGACTCACCTGATAGCCTTGGTAAATGCTTCCTGCATCTAAACGAATACCCATTCCAGAGGCACTTCTATAGGTGGTTACATTGCCATAATCTGGCGTGAAATTGTTTGAAGGATCTTCGGTTGTTAATCTACATTGTAAGGCAAAACCATAAGTTGCTATGGAGTCTTGGGCGTATATTTTTATTTGCTCGCTGTCTAATCTATAATTTCCAGCAACAAAAATTTGTGTTTTTACAATGTCGATTCCTGTTACCATTTCGGTAACGGTATGTTCGACTTGAATTCTTGGGTTTACTTCTATAAAAAAGATATTATCGTCGCCATCTACTAAAAATTCAACGGTACCAATATTATTATAGCCTACTTCTTTTGCAATGGCAATGGCATATTTGTATAAGCTTTGTTTTACGTTGTCCCTTACATTATGCGAAGGTGCAATTTCTACCACTTTTTGATGACGACGCTGCACAGAGCAATCGCGCTCGTGTAAATGACGAATATTACCATGATTATCTGCTACAATTTGTACTTCAATATGTTTTGGGTTTTCTACATATTTTTCTAAAAACATGGTGTCGTCTCCAAAAGCATTCAAGGCTTCGTTTCTTGCAGAATCAAAATTGACTTCTAAATCTTCATCTTTTCTAATAATACGCATACCACGTCCACCACCACCAGACGCTGCTTTTAGCATTAAAGGATAACCAATGGTTGCTGCTTGAGACAAGGCCACTTTTAGTGAGGTTAGTTTTTTCTTATTGCTTTCTATAATAGGAACGTTACATTTTACGGCTACTTTTTTGGCTGTAATTTTATCGCCTAAAGCATCCATAACTTCAGGTTTTGGCCCTATAAAAATAATACCGTTTGCGGCACATTGTCTTGCAAATTCTGAGTTTTCAGATAAAAAACCATAACCAGGATGAATAGCATCTACATGTTTAGATTTTGCCAAATTTATAATTTCAGCAATGTCTAAATACGGTTTTAAAGGTTGGTTGTCTTCTCCAATTTGGTAAGACTCGTCGGCTTTATTTCTGTGTTGAGAGTAACGGTCTTCGTAAGTGTAAATAGCAACAGTCGTTAAATTTAACTCTGTACAAGCGCGTAAAACACGAATAGCAATTTCTCCTCTATTGGCAACAAGAACCTTTTTAATTTTCATTTTGTAGTCGTGTGTTTAATGGTTTGTGGATGTTGTTTTTTGTCAGAAATGAGTTTCTCACTAACATTTCTGAATGTAAAGCTATAAGGTAATTATTAATTACTGAAAATACTATGCGTGCATAGTATTTTTTCGTTTTATTTTGTGTTAAAATGAAAAACCACCTGTAAAAGGTGGTTTAATAATTTTTTGACTGTGTAAAAAGATTGTGTTACGAGTTTTCGAATTTCTCTATCATTTCCTTGAATAAGCCTAGTAGGAAGGTTAGTTTTCCCGAATCACCCGAAGCGTTAAATACATGGTTTTCAATTTTTACGCCATACCAATCTTGTTTGCTATGTTCATTAAGAATCCATGGTATTTCTATATTTACTAAGGACGTATTGGAGATATCAATTTCTACATCCCAACCTGGATTATCAATGGTAGTAATTTGTATGCCATTGCCATTTTCCCAATCTCCATCACAATTGTTTTTAAACCAATGTTGTATCCAGTCTGTAATTTCCATTTGTATTAATTGTTTTGATACTATTCAATAGCGTTTTATACTTAGTTGCATAAATAAACGTCAAATATTTTGAACGAAATTAGGGTAAATAAACGACACTATCAAGTACTAAAAAACCACCATAAATTGGTGGTGATTTTTTTTAAATTTGGCTTATAATTTATTTATAAAGAGTGTTTAATAGCGTTTGTAAATGGTTATTAATCTTCATTTTTAGTCGCTATTTTTACAATACGACTATAAACTATTTCGGCTGTATTCCAGAGGTAGCCACCATCAAAATTAGTAGTGTTATTAAATTGAATAATAACGGTGTCGCTATCTTTGTGGTATTTAGCAATACTTTGATAGCCCAAAACAAGACCTGTATGTTCGTACTTGTAGATAGAAGAATAGATGTTTTGCTCACCGTCTTTAAATACAGAACCATCGTTTAATGCTCTCAAGAATATGCCAACATCTTCTGCTGTAGCTAACATGCCTTGTGCTTCGGTTTTAAAATTATCATCTGTTCCAACGTAATAGCCACCCATAACATCGTCGATATTTACTTCGCTAAGCGAAAAGAACGTATTATTAAGTTCTAGTGGTATCAAAATTTCTTCTTTAATAAACTGGTGATGACTATAACCTAACTCTTTATCCATGAGCTGAGAAATTAATAAATAATTGGTATTAGAGTATTCGTAATCCTCACCTGGTTCAAAACTGGCTGGCATGTCTATAGCTAATTCAAGTGCGCTTTTATCGAAATTTGGTCTATTATCCCAATACTTAGGATGGTCAATAAAATTAGGAATACCACTTCTATGCTGAACCATCATTCTCAATGTGATTTTATCTGCATATTCAATTTTTCCGACCAGTTCAGGGAAGTAGTCGGCGAGTGTTTTATCTAAAGATAAACGCTTGTCGTTCACTAATTTTGCTATAGAAACAGCGTCGTAAAGCTTGGCTATACTGGCGATTTTGAATAGTGCATTTGGTTTAGCAGGTATTTTATTTTCTCGGTCGTGCCATCCTGAAGCATAAAAACCTGGCGGCTTTCCGGCTTGGTCTACATAAACAATTATGCCATCGAATCCATGACCAATAGCTTCGTCAACTTGTTCTTGAACCGTATCTGGTAATGGTAATATCCAAGCTTTTACCAAAATCCATGGTACGAAGAATAAGGAGCTTATGCTGGCGATAATAAATACAATTCTAAGTATTCGTTTTGTTTGTTTCTTTATCATACTATTTTAGTGCGCTGTGCTTTTTTAATGACTTCTCATTTATCTTGTTCAAAATTCCGGCTTTTCTATAGACCTGAGAACTTTTATATTCTGAAATGTTGAATTTTGATGATAAGCTGTAGAATAACGTGACCTATTTTTTTAATCCGACCCGCTTTGTTCGCTTGGTAAAGGATTAGTTATAAAAACGGTTGTCCATAGGCTTTCTATAGTCCGTTCTTGGATAATCTGACATTCTTATGTTTTCTTTTTCTAATTCTGTCAATGCATTTTTTGCTATCCATTGAGCAGACTTACTTTCGAATTCTAATATTTGGTAAGCGACTTCTATTGCTTTTCTATTGAGATCTATATTACGTTTCCCAATATTTCGTAAGGCCCAATTCACAGCTTTTTTTACATACGGCCTGTCGTCGTTTGCTTCACGCTTTATAATGGTGAAAAATTGTTCGAATAGAGCATTCTCTGAAGTTTTATCTGCCATACAATACGAAGCGATGATAGTAAAACCTGCTCTTTTTTCAAATTCGGCTGTTCTTTTAGTCCATTCCATTATTTTAGCAAGTGCAAATTCGCTTTTAGAAAAAAGGCCCATTGAGAAGCTATCGCAAATCTCCCAATTTTCAAAGGACTTAACCCATTTTTCCATTAAAGCTTCAGTAACATCTTTAGGTTTAAACATTTTGCTGCATAAGAGGCGTGCTTCGTAAATGCCGCTATCGAAAAGTTGTAATGCCAATGCATTGTCCTGCCCAATATCTTTAGCTATCATTTTTAAGTCTTTATGATAAATTCCTAAAGAGTTATTTGATATTATTCCAAATTTTTTTTCTTTAAAAAGGACCTTTTCGGCATCTTTTAAGTCGTAAAGACATGCTATTGTTTCGTTATAAGTCAATTTTTTTCGCTTTAATTTTGATCACTTAATTTTTGAGATGCTTCTATGCGCTGTCGCTAATAAAATGTTTTAATACTGAAATAAATGTAGCACAAGTTGTTTTCAGTACATTAAATATAGCGCGCTGAAGACCTGTTTATAGCCATTTAAATCTGGGCTATTCCTCTAAAATTTCAGAATCAATCTCTTCAATCATTTTTACAGCTTCTGCTCTAGGTGGATACATTTTTGAGACAATTATACCAATAAGCATTGCTACTGCAAACGAAGGCGCAAGTACATCTAGTGCAACAAAATAGGCGCCAACAGTCTCCATTTCTTTGAAAACAAAATTGAATAATATAACAGAAATAAATCCTGAAAGCATTGATGCAATGGCTCCTTTTTCAGAATAACCTTTCCAAAAAAGCGTGAGAATAATTACGGGACAAAAAGTCGCAGCAATGCCAGACCAGCCAAAAATTATAACCCAGAATATCTGCCTATCGGGAGAGACATAATTCATAACCATTGCAATTATTAAAGCAGTAAACGCCATAATGATTGTTGATATTCTAGAAATCTTAGTCAGTTCTTTGTCTTTTAAATGTGGACGAAATATTTTTTGATAAAAGTCACGCGTTATGGCACTTGAGGCCAATATTAAAAGCGAATCGATAGTTGACATAATTGCCGATAACACAATAGCAATAAATATGGCTACCAGTATAGTAGGTAAGAAGCTTTCGGTAATCATACTGAGTACATTTTCGCCATTATTTCCTAAAACCACTTCTGGATCTTGGCCAGCTTTTGTAAAATAAATACGACCAAGAATCCCAATGGTTACTGCAGCAGCATCGGTTAACAAGGTAAAAGCGATGGCTACCCATTTTCCTTTTTTTATTTCTTTTTCACTCTTTATAGACATAAACCGAACATAAACTTGCGGAGAGCCAAGAAAACCGAGTCCAATCATTGAGAATCCTAAAATTGTAAAGAGATTCATCCATTGGTCATCACTTCTTCCCATTATCTGTGTCAGTGTTGGATCGATAGCGTTAAGTCCTGCAGTAACACCATCACCATGATCCATAGAGAACCAAACAACTATTGGTAGTAAAACGAGACCGAAAAACATAAGTAGTCCTTGAAATAAATCGGACCAAACTGCAGCAACGAAGCCGCCAATAAAAATATAAGTAAGCACAATAAAAAAACCAATGAGTGCGCCTAATTTATAGTCAATGCCAAGCATAGATTCAAAAGCAACTCCTGTAACGTCTATTTGTGAAGCCACATAAATAACAATAAAAATGACGAGAACTGCTGCCGCTATAATACGAAGAGTATGCGTTTTAGATTTAAAATGACTTTGAAGATAATCGGGAATGGTAATGGCTCCATATTTATCTGATCTTTTTTTGAAACGTTTGGCCATAAATTGCCATGATATAAAAACGCCAAGAAGCTCGCCAACAACAACCCAATATCCTGAATAGCCTGCCATAGCACCCATTCCTGTGAGCCCGATGAGTAGCCAGCCCGATTCACCAGTAGCTCTGGCCGAAAAGGCAACGGCCCAAAATCCCATGTTTTTTCCTCCAACATAATAATCGCTCATGCCTTTGATTTTTCGGGATGCAAAAATTCCGATAAGAAATAAAATGCCTACGTAAAGGGCTAGAATAACTATTTTGAGTACAAATTCTGAATCGTTCATTGTAAATGATATTTATGATTTGGTATCGTTAGTTGAATAAAAATCTTTAAAGAAAACACTAAATAATGCTTTTATAAGAAGCACTAAAATGCTTAAAAATATTTGATAAATCGCAATTTTTAGCTAATAACTTCGTAAAAACCTTAAAATAAACATAGAAATCACTAAATTTGCACCATCGAAACGATTAAAGAAATCATACGAAAAAAAATAGTTGGTCTTGGGAATTCACCTTGGATCTGTACATTAAATGAACAGAGAAAAGATGGTAGTCACTTTGAATCCTAAAGAAAGCAATCACGCAACATACCAAACATTAGATGAGTTAGTTACTGCGCTTTCCGAAGAGGAGAGGACGACGTATAGCAACATCTTTCATTCCATAAAAATACCTAATAGCACTTTTGAGCCTTGTAGCTCATGGTCTAATTCGCGTTATACCAGAAATTGTCTTGCTGAAAACGAGAAATTTGAATTAATTCTACTGTGCTGGGAAGAAGGTCAGAAAACACCTATTCATGATCATGGAGGCGAAGAATGTTGGGTAAAAGTTATTGAAGGTGAATTACGAGAAACGCATTATAAATATAATGAAGACGGCGAACTTAAAACAGGTAAGACAGCCGTTTCAAAGACCGATGATATTTCTTATATGATTGATTTTATGGGCTTTCATAGCCTAGAAAACATATCAGATGGTAGAGCGATGTCTCTTCATTTATATGCGAAGCCAATACGTAATTGCAAAATTTTTGATGATAAATCAGGACAGTTTGTGCGTAAGGATATGAATTATTGCACGGTTGCGAAATAATAAAGAATTTAAATAATAAAAATTATATGTCTAATATAAGCAGTGATTTAGTACTATTCAATGAACTTGTTGATGTATTGATAAATGAAGAAGAGCAACATCCAGTTGCAGACCGAATAGAAGCGGATAAACTCTACGACGCTATAGATTTGTCTCTTAATGCAACGGCTATGGTTGATGAAGAGCTTAAAACGGTATTAAAAGACGTGCTAGTTTCAACTCCAAAAACGGCAACACGATTATTCTTTAATCAACTTTTTGGTGGAAGACAAGGTAAAGCGGTTTTAGGCGATTTGCTTGCCGTGATGCTTAATAACAGTATGTACACTTACAAGGTTGCTGGACCTCAAGTTGGTATTGAATTGGAGATTATTAGACAATCTTGCGATATGATTGGTTATGGATCTCAAAGTAATGGAACCTTTCCTACGGGAGGCTCAATGAGCAATTATATGGCGCTTGTTATGGGACGTGATGCTAAAGATCCCGATTGTAGATTAAATGGTATGTCTAAACCAATGGTTATTTACACGTCTAAAGAATCGCATTATTCGACTGCAAAGAATGCGAGTTTTGCAGGGATTGGTAAAAATAATATTCGGTTTATTCCAGCAGATTCAAGAGGGCGTATGATGCCTGAGAAACTAGAAGCACAAATTATTGAAGACCTTAGTAATGGATTTGTACCAACTTATGTTAACGCTACGGCGGGAACCACAGTTTTAGGTGCTTTTGATGCCATTGATGAAATTGCTGACATTACTGAAAAATATAAAATTTGGCTTCATGTAGATGGCGCATATTGCGGAAGTGTAATCTTTAGCGATAGCTTTAAGCACCTTGTAAAAGGAATAGAACGCTCAGATTCATTTAGCTATAATGCACACAAAATGTTAGGAACGCCTTTAACTTGTTCTATTATTTTGGTGAAGGATAAAAAACACTTACACAATTCGTTTAGTAATGATGCAGATTATCTGTATCAAACAGATGGTGATGATTTTAATTTAGGAAAAACATCGTTTCAATGCGGCAGAAGAAATGATGCTTTGAAATTTTGGACACTTTGGAAATCTGTTGGAACAAATGGTTTGAAGCAGATTGTAGATCAACAATTTGAATTGGCTAATGTAGCTCTCGATTACATTAGAAGTCATTCGGATTATACATTATACAGTTTCGACGATTCTATATCAATCTGTTTTAATTACAAAAACATCGATCCAACAACGCTTTGTACTGCTTTATATGAGCATCAAATTACGGTTGTAGGATTTGGGTCTTTTAACGATGATACCTTTGTTAGACTGGTAACAATTAATGCTAATAATAAGAAGCAAGATATTTTGAATTTCTTTAAGGTTCTTGAAGAATTTGTTGAGAAGCACCCGGAATTAGTAGGCGCGACGGAAGCGATTCAAGCTTGATTATAAAGGGTAGCTTAAAAGCATAGATTATTACTTATTGATTTAGATTCATAATTGGTTTAGAAATAGTTTTTTAATCTGCATTTGATTTTTGTTTGACAAATATTCGTTTAATACTGAAGTTCGTTTAGTACACGTGTTTTACATTTGAAGTTAAAGAACGTTAGCCTGAAAAATATTAAGAAACAAAAAACCACCTCATAAGGTGGTTTTTTTGTTTTAGCGTACGTTTTAAATGATAATGTAAAGTTGGTTTATTTGTTAATTGTTTCTGGGTAAGATAAATTTATTATCATTTACTCTAGTTTATAAAACAATAGACGACTTTGTGTATTCATTGGTAATAAAAGTAAGTCTTTCTCTTTTATATAAGCGATATCGCCAACACTTTGTCCTACTTGAAGTACCTGCTCGGTATGACCATTATAATCTATTAAATGAATGTTTCCGCTTTTCCAATCTGAGATAATCATGTGGTTTTTATCATAAGGTCTTATGCCATCTAAATTACCAATAATAGTAGATATAGAATCTATATATTTTGTTGCCATATCTATTTTAGACACACGACCACCATTTGGGTTACTTCCCCAAGAAGCTACATACATGGTGTTGTCTTGTACCAATAACCCGTTTGGATTGTCTAAAGCGACATCTGCTAACCATAAGCTAAAATTGCCTTCAGTATCAAGTTTGTATATTTCTGAAGTAGCGGTATCTGATACAAAAACATTTCCGGCATTATCAATAGCCACATCGTTTAAAAATTTAATACTATCAAGGGTGTGTTTTTTAATTATTTTTCCTGTTGCTAAATCTGCTTCTACAAGTTCTGTAAGATCAGTAACGAAAAGTCTATCTTTTGTAATTGCAATTCCTTTAGGATCGTTAAGGGCATTAATAAACTTTATATTAATTAGTTTTCCATCTGTATTTATAGTTGCAATAGAGCCATCTCCAGCTTCACGGTCTCCAATTAATGATGCGTAAATAATATCGTTTTCAGCATCATAAACTGCGGATTCGCAATGTGTTAATTCTAAAGTTTCTGTAATAAAAGTTGCCGTAGGTGTTTTAACAGCTTCGTTTACAGAGGTGTCTTCGTTTAAAGAGACTTCAGTTACTTTGTTGTTTTTGCAGCTTGTTACAAATATTAATACTGTAAATAAAGTGTAGATGATGTGTTTCATTTTGGTTTTTTTATTAAATATTACACGAAGTTAGGTTAAAAAAATGAGAATGTTTTGTAATAAAAAACCACCTCGAAAGGTGGTTTTAGTATTTCCGCGACAGCGAAAAAAGTATATTCATGAGATTGGTTTATCGCATTAAAAGCGACTTGTAATATTCATTACTTTATCATTTCATAACTTCTTTTAACGAAGTCTGAAAGCTCTTTACCTTTTAATAAACCTTGAGATAAACGTGCTAAATCTAAACTTTGGCTAATTAAACGTTCTTGTTTCTTCTTGGTCTTCGTATTTAAAATTTCACCAACCAATTCAGAATTTGTGTTCACGATTAGGTTATACATTTCTGGCATATTACCAAACATTTGCATGCCGCCTCCACCACCAGATGCTTGCATTTCTTTCATACGACGCATGAATTCTGGTTGTGTAATCATAAATGGAGTAGCAGCGCTATCTTGAGCTTCTAATTGTACCATGAACTTATCAGAAGGGATTACTTCTTTCAATAATTCGTCTAATACTTTAGTTTGTGCTTCATCTAATTTAGAAATGGTTGTTTCATCTTTCTTAATTAGTTTATCTATAGAATCTGCATCTACACGAGCGAATGTAATATTCTCTTTAGAGCTTTCTAATTTTTGCATTAAATGTGCAATAATTGGAGAATCTAATAATAACACTTCGTAGCCTTTAGTTTTGGCAGCTTCAATATACGTGTGTTGAGAATCTTGATCGCTAGCATAAAGAATGACCATTTTACCATCTTTGTCAGTCTGGTTTGCTTTAATAGCGCTTTCTAATTCTTCGTAAGTAAAATATTTATTATCTACTGTTGGGTATAAAGCAAAAGCATCTGCTTTTTCGAAGAATTTGTCTTCAGAAAGCATTCCGTATTCAATAACAACTTTAATATCGTTCCATTTGGCTTCAAAATCTTCACGATTAGAATTGAATAACGACTTTAATTTATCGGCAACTTTACGAGAGATGTAAGATGAGATTTTCTTTACAGCACCATCTGCTTGTAAATACGAACGCGATACATTTAAAGGAATATCTGGAGAATCAATTACACCACGTAACATGGTTAAAAATTCTGGCACAATACCTTCTACATTATCGGTTACAAAAACTTGGTTTTGGTATAACTGAATCTTATCCTTTTGCATGCTCATGTCCTGAGTCATTTTTGGGAAATATAAGATTCCTGTTAAGTTAAACGGATAATCTACATTTAAATGAATGTGGAATAAAGGATCTTCAAATTGAGAAGGATATAATTCTTTATAGAAACTGTTGTAGTTTTCATCTTCTAATTCCGAGGGTTGTTTTGTCCAAGCTGGATTAGGATTGTTGATGATATTATCTACAGTTATTTTTTTCTGAGGCTCAGTTGTTTCCTTCCCTTCTGCATCTTTAGTAGTTGCAGGCGTGTGTTCTGGATCGTTTACTTCTTGAGTTCCAAATTTAATTGGAATAGGCATAAACTTATTATACTTAGCTAATAGAGAGCCAATACGCGCTTCTTCTAAAAACTCTGTAGAGTCTTCTGCAATATGAAGAATGATTTCTGTTCCTCTGTCTGTTTTGTCTGAAGCTTCTAAAGTAAATTCTGGAGAACCATCGCAAGTCCAATGTGCTCCAGTGGTATCTTCTTTGTGAGATTTTGTGATGATTTCAACTTTCTCAGCAACCATAAATGCAGAATAGAAACCCAAACCAAAATGACCTATAATTCCAGAATCTTTTGCTGAATCTTTATACTGATCTAAAAACTCTTCAGCACCAGAAAAAGCAATTTGGTTAATGTACTTTTCAACCTCTTCGGCTGTCATACCCAAACCTTGATCGATAATATGAAGTTTTTTGCCTTCTTTATCAATTTTTATTTCGATTACAGGATTTCCGTATTCAGATTTAGAATCTCCAATACTTGCTAAATGCTTTAGTTTTAAAGTTGCATCTGTACCGTTACTTATAAGCTCACGTAAAAATATTTCGTGATCACTGTACAAGAATTTTTTAATTAATGGGAAAATGTTTTCTACTGAAACATTAATATTTCCTTTTGCCATCGTTTTATTGTTTTTAAAAACTGTCATTTCAAGTGCTTTGAGTTAGCGAAAAGTGTATCGTGAAATTCTCGATACTTCGACTAAAGCCTCAACTTCAACTGACGCGCTTTATTATTAATTTCTGTTTTAATTATTAGTCAAAAAACAAACCAATTAAACAAAAGTGACAAAGTGTCAAAACAGACTACTATGCATGCATACTAAATAGAGTTAAATGCTAGATTGTTTATTTTTTAAACACTTAAATTAGCGCTATTGTTAAAGTAATAAATAGCAACAATAAGATTTCCTTGTTTACTGAAATAAGTTTAGCATAAATCAGGGCAATAAAAAATTAATGAGACTTCCGCCTTCTCGGAAGCGAAAATAAAAGATTTTCGATGTACAATTCAAAAATAATAGGACTTGGTAAATACGTGCCAGATAATGTAGTTACAAACGATGATCTGTCGAAAATGATGGATACCAACGATGATTGGATTACAGAACGTACAGGTATTAAAGAACGTCGTTGGGCAGTTAAAGGTTCTGGAGATACTACTGCGACAATGGGAGTAAAAGCTGCCAAGCAAGCTATTGAACGCTCAGGAATAGATAAAGATGATATCGATTTTATAATTTTTGCGACTCTAAGTCCGGATATGTATTTTCCTGGTCCAGGCGTGCAAGTACAACACGCTTTAGATATTAAAACGGTTGGTGCTTTAGATGTAAGAAACCAATGTTCTGGTTTTGTGTATGCTATTTCTGTCGCAGATAATTTTATTAAAACAGGTATGTATAAAAACATCCTTGTTATTGGTAGTGAATTGCATTCTCATGGTTTAGATAAAACTACCCGTGGAAGAGGTGTAACCGTTATTTTTGGAGATGGAGCTGGAGCAGCAATTTTAACGAGAGAAGAAGATAACAGTAAAGGAATCTTATCAACACATTTACATTCGCAAGGTGAACATGCCGAAGAACTTGTTTTAGTAGCACCGGGAATGGGAAAACGTTGGGTTAACGACATTATAGCAGATAACGATCCTAATGACGAAAGTTATTTTCCGCACATGAATGGCACATTTGTATTTAAAAATGCAGTCGTTCGCTTTAGTGAAGTGATTATGGAAGGTTTGGCTAAAAACAATTTAGATAAAGAGTCTATAGATATGTTAATTCCGCATCAAGCGAATTTGCGTATTGCACAATTTATTCAAAAGAAATTTGGCTTAAGTGACGAGCAAGTATTTAATAACATTCAAAAATATGGAAACACAACTGCTGCTTCAATACCAATTGCTTTAACTGAAGCTTGGGAAGAAGGCAAAATAAAAGAAGGCGACAATGTGGTATTGGCTGCTTTTGGTAGTGGCTTTACTTGGGGAAGTGTGATTATGAAGTGGTAAAACTCTATCTGTCATTGCGAGACGATTTTTAGAGACGTGGCAATCTCATAAATGGTAAATTAAATACATTGATATGAAAAAAAGCAGGAATAAAGGTGGTGGATTTCTTCTAGTAATTGTTGGTGTATTCTTTGCGTATAAATTCATAGATTTTAATACCACGAATGATACTTATGGTATGATAGCTTCTGCAATTATTATTTGTTTAGGTTTTTATGGTTTATACAAGAGTAAAAAGAGTAATTAATAATAGATGCCATTCCTACCTTCGGAGGAATTATAAATAAATAAATAAATAAATAAATAAATAATAAAAATCATGCAGAAGCATTGGGATTTTTTAGTATTCAAATATAACTGTGTGTCACGTATATGCTAATTTTTAACTAAAAGGGTTAGCATTAAACTTCTGTATTTATTTTGATTATTGGTAGAGAAGTATACAATCAATATTCTTTAGCGCTTTAGAGTAAAGTGACCTTTAAATTCTTTTCCTTCTATTGTTATTAAATACCAATAATCTGCGGTTGGCAGTAAATAACCGTTTAGGGTTCCATCCCATCTTACGCTTCTGTTTTTTGTAGCAAAAAGTAATTTGCCAAAACGATTAAATATAATCACTTTTGAACTGTTAAAGTACTCCAAATCGTTAAGTGCAAAATAATCGTTTATGCCATCTCCATTTGGTGTAAAAAATTTCGGAATATAAAAGTGTAAATGTTGCTGCGAAATAACCAAATTACATTCTAACGATTTCACGTAAACAGTATAAACACCATTAGCCATGTTTGGAAAGATATTGTTATTCTGGTAATTTATACCATCTAAAGAATACTGATAATTACCTTGTGTGCTCGTGGTTACAATAATGGTGCTATTAACTGATTCAACATTAGTAATTATTGGATTATCATAACTAGTTATCGTGAAATTTGTAATTTCTACAGCGCAACCATCTGTAGCTTCAACGCTATACGTTCCAGGAGTATCAATTTCTATAGAAGACGTTTGATCTGCAGTGCTCCATAGGTATTGTGGATTTTGTATTGTGGTATTAGCGCCTAATGTTAATGTTTCGCCATCACAAATCGTTAAATCTATATTTATAGTATCTATTTCTTGTGTTCCAGAAACTTCCCACATACATGAGACGTTATTAAATGTAGCCGTTTCCCAACAGTCTAAATTAGTAGGTTGTATTGATTGCGTTCCAGAAACGACCCAACTGCAAGAGGTGTTATTAAATGTAGCCGTTTCCCAACAGTCTATATTAGTTGGTTCTATTGGTTGCGTTCCAGAAACCTCCCAAATACAGTTTGTATTGTTAAATATAGTAGACTCCCAACAGTCTAAATTAGTAGGTTGTATAGGCTGTGTTCCAGAAACTGCCCAAGTACAAGAGGTGTTATTAAATGTTGTGGTTTCCCAACAGTCTAGATTAATAGGTTGTATTGGCTGTGTTCCAGAAATATCCCAACTACAAGTCGTGTTAAATATTGCAGTTTCCCAGCATTCTAATATTGGTTGAGTAGGCTGTGTTCCAGAAATATCCCAACTACAAGTCGTGTTATTAAATGTAGTAGACTCCCAACATTCTAAATTAGTTGGTTGTATAGGCTGTGTACCAGATACTTCCCAACTACATAAAGTAGTGTTAAATATTGCAGTTTCCCAGCATTCTAATATTGGTTGAGTAGGCTGTGTTCCAGAAATATCCCAACTACAAGTCATGTTATTAAATGTAGTGGACTCCCAACATTCTAAATTAGTTGGTTGTATTGGCTGAGCACCAGAAACGTTCCAACTACAAGATGTGTTATTAAATGCAGCCGTTTCCCAACAGTCTAAATTAATAGGTTGTACAGGTTGTGTTCCAGAAATATCCCAACTACAAGTCATGTTATTAAATGTAGTGGACTCCCAACATTCTAAATTAGTTGGTTGTATTGGCTGAGTACCAGAAATGTCCCAACTACAAGATGTGTTATTAAATGCAGCCGTTTCCCAACAGTCTAAATTAATAGGTTGTACAGGTTGTGTTCCAGAAATATTCCAAATACAAGTGGTGTTATTAAAGATTGTAGTCTCCCAACATTCTAAATTAGTTGGTTGTATTGGCTGAGCACCAGAAATGTCCCAACTACAAGATGTGTTATTAAATGCAACCGTTTCCCAACAGTCTAAATTAATAGGTTGTACAGGTTGTGTTCCAGAAATATCCCAAATACAAGTGGTGTTATTAAAGATAGTAGTCTCCCAACATTCTAAATTAGTTGGTTGTATTGGTTGAGTACCAGAAATGTCCCAACTACAAGAAACACTATTATATGTAGCCGTTTCCCAGCATTCCAAATTACTAGGCTGAACTGTTTGTGAACCTGAAACATCCCAAACACAAGTCGTGTTATTAAATGTTGCTGTTTCCCAGCATTCTAAAATAGGTTGCATAGGCTGAGCACCAGTAATGTCCCAACTACAAGAAACACTATTATATGTAGCCGTTTCCCAGCATTCCAAATTACTAGGCTGGACTGTTTGTGAACCTGAAACATCCCAAATACAAGTGGTGTTATTAAATGTTGCTGTTTCCCAACATTCTAAAGTAGGTTGCATAGGCTGTGATCCAGAAATGTCCCAACTACAAGAAACACTATTATATGTAGCCGTTTCCCAGCATTCCAAATTACTAGGCTGGACTGTTTGTGAACCTGAAACATCCCAAACACAAGTCGTGTTATTAAATATTGCTGTTTCCCAACATTCTAAAGTAGGTTGCATAGGCTGTGATCCATTATTGATCCATGAACAAGAAGTAATATCAAACTGAAAATTGTCCCAACAGTTAACATTTGGTGGTTGCGCAGCTTGTGAACCATTATTTACCCACGTACAAGAAGTGGTGTTAAATTGAAAATTGTCCCAACAGTTTGTATTTGTTGGTTGCGCAGGTTGTGAGCCATTATTTACCCAAGTACAAGAAGTGGTGTTAAATTGAAAATTGTCCCAACAATTTGTGTTCGTTGGTTGTGCAGGCTGTGTTCCTGTAATATCCCAAATACACGTAATATTATTAAAAGTGGTTGTTTCCCAACATTCTAAATTACTTGGTTGTATTGGTTGTGTACCAGAAACCTCCCAAAGACAGCTTGTAGTATTTAATGTTGCAGTTTCCCAACATGCTACTGTTGGTTGAGTTGGTGGTTGAGTAATAGTAACAGTTATAGGTGCAGAAGCTGTATTATCTGGTGCAACTCTTCCAGAATCTGTAACTAAACAAATGTAAGTAGTGGTTGAGTTTATATTAATTGATAAATTGGCATTTGTTCCTAAAACTGTTGTCGAGCCTTGCACTGTCCATTCATAGGTGTAAGTTCCTAATGCACTAATAGGATCTGGAATAGCATTAAGTTGTGTCGTTGCGTTGTTACAATAAGAAGGAGCAGTACTCATAGTTACATCTTCTTCTATATCTAAATTTATGGAGCAAATAATATCAGAAACAACTTCTGATGCGCCATAAATGTTAGCTGATGTTAAATTACTACAATTTATATTAGCTTGAAAAGGTGATATGTTTATTGTTGCCGAATCATTTCCTCCAGTAGCAATAAGTTGATACGTTGGATTATTACTACATGGATCTGCGGTAATAATGGTGACCACTCCAAATATATTGTTTATGCCGCTAGAGTTTGGAATGGTGCCAATTAAAGTTGAATTAGAAGGTGTTGTAACATCAACTTCTACAAGTTTATCTCCAGTTGCACTTAGGTATAGGTTTCCTTCAAAATACGTTAAATCACCTGCACTACCATAACCAACATCTCCTAAAAATGTTGCAGTCAAAGTGTTAGTGTTAATTCTAAATAACTCACCAGAACTCCCTTTATTTACACCTAAAAGAAAGCCATTACTTTCTTTTACTAATGAATCTATTTGCAGGCTTCCACCGAAACCAACTGCATTTAAGTCACCTAATGAAGTAACCATTCCTGTTATTACATTTATCCTGTAGAGCTTATCAAATCTAATTCCATATAATGTATCGTCTGTATCACCTTGAGCAATATCTACAAAGTTAGAGGAATAGCTTGCAACTACTGTTGTTGTGCAGTTAGAGAAATCTGCTAATACAACATTTCCATTAGATAAACTTAAATATGCGGTGTTTACAGATTGTGCTTGCGTTAAAGCACAGCATAGCAATAGTAAATAGATTAAAAAAATATTTTTTTTCAATAGTAAAGGTTAATATGCGATTTCAAATATAATTATTTTGAAAGAATATTTTTGAAATATTACATTTTTTATCACTCATTACTCCTATAATAGTCTAATTAACGACATAATCAGCTCAGCTTATATAAATTATTTTGTTAATGGTCTAACTTAATTGTTATTGTAATTTTATTTAAAGTTTATCTTTTTTTAGAGTGTTAGATCTGGTTAGAATTTATCATACTTTAAGAATTAAAGTAATAAAAAAATCCCAATGTGTCAACATTGAGATTCCTTGCTATTAATATTATAAACTTAAGGTGTTTACGAGTGTTTTAATGGAAGACTAATTCAAATAAATATATTCGTTAACTGAGTTGTGTTTCTATAAAGACGCTCAGATTTGTATTTTATTACATTGTAAATCAGTATTTAACACGTTTTTAACAGTGTTGAGCATTTACTAAAATACAAAATCCTGAAACAGAAGTCTCAGGATTTTATCGCTATTAACCAACTCTATATCGACTTATGAAAAATCGGATTAAAGAACTAATCTATGCAAATATACAAATGTAATTTAGTCTAAATAGTTGATTTTTAGAATTTAGTATTTATTTAACTATTTCTAACACTTATTCATTATCTAAATTTTATAAAATCAAAAACCCAAAACTGATCAAGCTTTGGGTTTTCTTATTTAATAACCTTGAATAACACTAACCATTAACTATTAAAAAGGTTATTAAAACTAATTAGCATCTTTAATATTTTATTCTATAAAAATCCGCCTCCAGATTTTTCGTTATTATCTCTGTTTTTTCTAGATTTTGCTTGGTATTTTTGGCCTCCAAATCTATAAGATAATCCAGCAAAAATGGTCTGACTTTCCCAATTAAAAGCTCCAACTTGTTTAAAGGGTCTATTGCCTGTGAAACCAAATTCTTGAGTTCCAAAAACATCATTAAAATTTAAGCTAATAGAACCTTTTCCTTCAGCAAAGTCATGTCTTGCACCTAAATTCACAAAATACATTGGTTCACTTTTAAATTGTAAATCTTCTGCAGATCCACGATAAAAGGCAAAAGCTGATAAGCTTAACTTTTTTGTGACTTTAAAATTATTGAAGACTCTAAAGTTATATGCGACATTATCAACTTCAACAACATTAGTTAATATGTCGTTTATAGTTGCAGTTGCTAAAGGAGCAGTAAGGGTTTCCGTAATTCCTTTTTGAGTTTGTATATAAGCGTCAAAACTGGCATTTAAACTCCACCATTTTGTTGGTTTATAATTGCTAGATAATTCAAAACCGTACGCCTCAGTATCATCATAATTATTATGTGTTAAAATAACGCGGCCAGAAGTAACATCAGTTCTGTCTATTGTTAAACCTTGATTAATTTCATCTTGTATTGCACGATAGAAAACACCTGCTGTAATACTTCCTTCTTCTAATTGTCTTGTGTAATTTAATTCTAATGAATTAGTAAATTGTGGTTCTAGGTTTTGATTTCCAAATGATGATATTAATGGTGTGCTCCACTCTCGAATGGGATTTACTTGTCCAATTCCTGGTCTATCTACACGACGACTATAACTTAGTTGATAAGAATTCTCTTTAGAAGGTGAATAGGTAAAAAAGGCTGATGGATAGACTTGAAAATAGTCATTATCAAAGGATAATAAACTTGTTTCGTTAGTTGCCTCGGTAGATAAAGCATCTGCGATAACTTCAACGCTTTCTGCACGTATACCAATTTGGTAGGTCCACTTTTCTAAAGTCTTGCCATAGGTTGCGTAAGCCGAATAAATATCTCTAGAATAATCGAAAACCGTGCTTGGTGTTGGTCTGAAAACGCCTAAATCGTTAAGTGAAATTCCAGTAGAGCTATAATCTATACTTGTGCTAAATATACGTGCTTGTAGTCCTAATTCTAATTTTACAGAATCGCTTAAAGGGTTTACATAATCTAAATTTATAGTAGTACGCTCTCTATCGGTAGTTACAAAATCTAGATAATTATTTAATTCTGTTGCACCAGCGAATCTAAAGTCTGCATCTTCTTGTTGGTCAAAAACATTGTAATCCACTTCTAATTCTATATCCGAACCTTCTTTTGCTAATTCTAATTTGTAATCAAAATTATATTGCGATGAATTGTTGTCATTTGTATTATCAAACTCCTGATATTGATTAAAACTAGGCATATCATTAAACAAAGCATCAGTTGTTCCCAAATTTTTAGAATCTGTAACACTTTGATTTGTAAAAAAGGAAATCGTGTTTTTTTCATTTAAATAAAAATCAACTCCAGCCTTAAATAAATGATTTTTAGTGTTGTCTTTAAAAGAAAATATTTGCTCAGAATTATTATCTGGTCTATTTATATAACCTTCATTATTGTTTTTAGATATGTTATTACCATAATTACCATAGAAATTTAATTTCCCGTTTCGGTAATTCATATCTATAGCACTGTTAAACTTTGCATTTTCGTCATAAGCTAATCCTAAATTAAGATTTCCGTTAAAGCCAATTTTTATATTCTTTTTTAGAATGATATTTATAATACCACTCATACCTTCAGGATTATATTTGGCAGATGGATTAGTAATTAATTCAATGCTTTTAATAGAGGTAGAAGGGATTTGTTTTAATAATTGAGCTGCAGGAATGTTAGATAGTTTGCCATCAACCATAACACGTACGTTAGAATTCCCACGTAAGCTAATTGCTCCAGATTGAGAATCCACACTTACGCTTGGTAAGTTGTTCATTATATCGCTTGCGGTTGGCCCAGAAGTTGTGAGATCTTTACCAACAGTAATAACTTTTCTGTCTACTTTTTGCTGTATTGTAGAGACTTCAGCTGTCAATTCTACTTCGTCTAAACTCATAGCAGTTTCGTAAACCTTTACTTCGCCAAAATCGATTTTATTATGTTCTTTATCAATTGTTATATTTCTACTAACCGTTTTGAAACCTAAATATTCTATGCTAACTTTGGTAGTGCCTTCAGGTATTTTATCCATGTAAAAAGTACCGTCATCTTTAGTAATGCTGCCAGTAATAATTTTTCCACTTAAGTCGCGAATAACTATATTTACATAAGGTAAGGGTTCGTTAAGTATTCCGTCTAAAACGGTACCTGTAATAATTCCAGTCTTAACAATTGGAAACTCTTTGTTAGAAGTTTGTGCTTGGGCTAATGTTGCTATTAGTAACAAACAAATAGTAATGATTTGTTTCATTTGATTGATTGATTGATTGATTGATTGATGTAGTTTTGTTTGGTATTACAGTAAAGACGATTAATTTTGAATTGTGTTACTCTTTTAAAGAGACGTTAACATTGTTTTAACATTTAAGCTGTTTCGCTTTCGCGGAATTAACCATTAATACTATTTATATGAATAAAAAAACATTAGTAATTGGTGCTTCTATTAAGCCAGAACGTTACTCTAATATGGCTATTAGAAAATTAACAAATTATAATCACGATACTGTAGCTTTTGGAATGCGTGAAGGTGAAGCGCATGGTGTCATTATTGATGCAGAATTAAAACAATACACAGATTTAGACACCGTTACTTTATATTTAAACCCTTTAAGGCAAATAGAGTATTACGGGTATATTTTAGCTTTAAAACCTAGTCGTGTGATTTTTAATCCGGGAACAGAGAATCCTGAACTTTACAATTTGTTAAAGGAAAATAATATTGAATTTGAAGTTGCCTGTACTTTAGTTTTACTCTCTACAAACCAGTATTAAATGTTTTTTTTAGAAATTATTAGTAATCCTAAAAAGGTAAATAGACCATTTATAATTAGTATCTCGAAACCAAATTCATATCCAAAGAGTAGTTCTTTAGAATACATATTCATAAAATATGAAATAATTGGAGCTACAATTGCAATGATCCAAACATAATTGTCTCTAATATGTTTTTTGGTTAAAATACCAAAAGCAAATAATCCAAGTAATGGTCCATAAGTATAACCTGCTGCTTTAAATAGTTCCCAAATTACAGAGACGTCAGTAAAAATAGTGTCAAACAACACTATTACTGCTATTAAAACAATACTGAATATTATATGAACACGTTTACGAATTTTCTTCTGATCGTTTTGTGGTTTTTTATCTAATTCAATAATATCGATACAAAAAGAAGTTGTTAGGGATGTTAATGCAGAATCTGCACTCGAATAGGCTGCAGCAATTAATCCTAATAGAAAAAAGGCTGAGGTTATCACACCAATTTCGGGTAACATTGCTATTGTAGGAAATAAATCGTCTTTTCTAGCTGTAATACCATTTTGTTCAGCATATTGTGTAAGCATTAGCCCTAACGCAAGGAATAATATATTTACAAAAACTAGCACAACAGCAAACGTTATCATATTTTTTTGCGCATCTTTAATGTTCTTACATGTTAGGTTTTTTTGCATCATATCTTGATCTAAACCTGTCATTGTAATAGTAATAAAAATACCAGCTAAAAAACTTTTCCAGAAATATTGTGGATCATTACCATCTCCAAAAAAGAACACTTTACTTAAATCACTTTTAGTGACATTAGCATAAACTTCAGAAACACTATTTAAATCTAAGGCTGAAGCTAAAAATGAAATAGCAACCACTACAGCAATTAACATAAATAATGTTTGTAGTGTATCTGTGAAAATTATAGTTTTTATACCGCCTTTAAAAGTGTAAAGCCATATTAATGCAATCGTAATTGTTACAGTAATAGGAAAAGGAATATTAAACTGGTCGAAAACTAATAGTTGCAAAACCTTTGCAACCAAAAATAATCTAAAAGCTGCGCCAACAGTACGCGAAATTAAAAATGAAATAGAACCTGTTTTGTAACTCGTGTTCCCAAATCTATCTCTTAGATATGTATAAATTGAAGTTAGGTTTAGTCTGTAATATAATGGTAATAATACGTAAGCAATTATTAGATAACCAACAAAGTAACCTAAAACTACTTGAAAATATCCAAACTGTTTTCCTTCAACGGCTCCAGGAACCGAAATAAAAGTGACTCCAGAAAGCGATGCGCCTATCATCCCAAAAGCGACCAAATACCACGGCGCAGATTTGTTAGCTTTAAAAAAAGCGGCATTGGTATCTTCCTTTCCAGTGAAATATGAAATTAAAATTAGCACGCCAAAATAGGCTGCAATAAGAAGTAGTATTTGTGTTGCTGACATGTAAATGATTTTCTGAGGTCCAAAATACAAAATAGAAATAAGTTAAAAGTACTTAGAGTTATAAGTCTTTAAAGTTGAGTTTCTGAGCAAAGAGTTTACTGTTGAAAGTTTTGATAAGCTCTCAGCGAATCTCAATGAAATTAAAAACCAGTGTAATCGGATAAGCGCAAGAGTAATTAAACATAGATTAGTGAAAATTAGTGAAATTCGTGGCTAAGCTTTAAATTCGCATTCTATGGAATTCTCGTCTAAACTTTTAGAAAATGCCGTTAACGAAATCTCGCAACTACCTGGTATTGGTAAACGCACAGCATTACGTTTAGCATTACATTTATTGAAACAACCTAAAGAACAAACTCTTAATTTATCTCAAGCATTAACCCATATGCGAGAAGACTTAAAGTTTTGTAAATCATGCCATAATATTAGTGATGTCGATTTGTGTGAAATCTGTAGTAATCCACTAAGAAAAGACGATATTATTTGTGTTGTCGAAGACATTCGCGATGTCATGGCAATTGAAAACACAGCATCTCACAGAGGATTATACCATGTTTTAGGTGGTAAAATTAATCCAATTGAAGGTATTGGACCACACGATTTAAACATTGTAAGTTTAGTAGAAAAAGTAAAAATCGGTAATATTAAGGAACTTATTTTCGCATTAAGTCCAACCATGGAAGGTGATACTACCAATTTCTATATCTTTAAGCAATTAAATGGGCTAGAAGTAGAAACATCTACGATTGCTAGAGGGATTTCGGTTGGAGATGAGTTAGAATATGCAGATGAAATTACACTAGGACGTAGTATTTTAAATCGTATTCCATTTGAAGCCTCACTAAAACAATAATTACATTTGCAACTTTCAGTTATCATATTAAATTACAATGTACACTACTTTTTAGAGTTGTGTTTGCAAAGCGTGGAAGCTGCTATTCAAGGTTTAGATGCTGAAATTATTGTAATCGATAACAACTCTCAAGATGAGAGTTGTGCAATGGTAAAAGAAAAATTTATAAACGTAAAACTAATCGAAAACAAAGAGAACTCAGGGTTTTCAAAAGGTAATAATATTGGAGTGGCACAAGCCAAAGGTGAGTTTTTGTGCATTTTAAATCCAGATACGGTAGTTCCAGAAAATACCTTTAAAACTCTTTTGGGCTTTGCTAAAAAACAAAATAATCTCGGCATTGTTGGTTGCAAATTAATAGATGGCAACAGTAATTATTTGCCAGAAAGTAAACGCAATGTTCCAGTAACTAAAATTGCAATTAATAAGGCCTTAGGGAATTCTAAACACTATTATGCAAACCATTTAAAGGAGCAGGAGATTGGGGAAGCTGATGTTTTTGTTGGTGCTTTTATGTTGTTAAAACGCAGTGTTTACAATGAAATTAATGGTTTCGATGAAGATTACTTTATGTATGGTGAAGACATAGATTTAAGTTACAAGATTAAAAAAGCCGGTTACCGGAGTTTTTATTATGGAGAAATTTCTGTAATACATTATAAAGGTGAAAGTACATTAAAAGATAAAAGGTACGCAAAACGCTTTTATGGAGCGATGCAGATTTTCTACAAAAAACATTTTAAAAGTAATTTTGTTTTCGATGCTTTGGTTTTTTTTGGAATACAATCTGCTAGATGGTTTGGAGGTAATATTTCATCTGAAGCATTAGATTTTCAAGACTATACATTGGTTTCAAATGCTAAAAATGAAGTATTAGCGACTAAGCTTTCGAAAGCGGTAACTCACGTTTTAAATGTAACTGAAGGAGTAGAGAATACACAGATTATTTTCGATGCTAATTATATTAGTTTTCAAAAGATTATTAAGCAAATGGAAGCTTTAGAAAAAAATAAAAATTTATCGTTTAAAATACTTCCAAAAAACGCTAATTTTATCCTCGGAAGTAATTCCTCTAAAAGTAGAGGAGAAGTGATACACTTTTAAGTATCACATCATTATAAAACAGATTTTAAAATTATATTGAATAGTCAGATAAATCGACTATTTTTTAGTAATTTTGCATTCTTAAATTACAAAAAGACACATTTTTTATTAATATGGCAAGATTTGAACTAAAATTACCGAAAATGGGAGAAAGTGTTGCTGAGGCAACAATTACTTCATGGTTAAAAGAAGTTGGCGATACTATAGAACAAGATGAAGCAATTTTAGAGATTGCAACAGATAAAGTTGATAGTGAAGTACCAAGTGAGGTAGATGGCGTTTTAGTCGAAATACTTTTTAATGTAGACGATGTTGTTCAAGTTGGGCAAACTATCGCTGTTATTGAAACGGAAGGACAAGGAAATGCTACTGTCGAAGCTCCAAAAGCAGAAGAAGTTGTTTTAGAAAAAACAGCTCCGGCTGTCGCAGCTATTGCACAAACTGTTGTTGCGGCTCAAGAAACTGCAACTCCAATTAGTTCTAATGGAGAACGTTTTTATTCGCCATTAGTAAAAAACATGGCTAAAGCCGAAGGTATTGCACAAGCAGAATTAGATACTATTCCTGGTTCTGGAAAAGAGGGGCGTGTGACTAAAGCAGATATGCAATCGTATTTAAAAACTAGAGGTTCGCAACCAGTTCAAGCTGTTGCTGCTCCTGTTGCACAAACTGCGCAAGCTCCTGTAAAAGCAGAAATTAAAAAACCAGCTGCTCCAATTATTGCTGCAGAAGGTGATGAGATTATAGAAATGACCAGAATGGGCAAACTAATTGCGCATCACATGGTAGAAAGTGTGCAAACAAGTGCTCACGTTCAAAGTTTTATCGAAGCAGATGTTACAAACATCTGGAATTGGAGAAAGAAAATGAAAGATGGGTTTATGAAACGTGAAGGCGAAAACCTTACGTTTACACCAATCTTTATGGAAGCTGTTGCGAAAGCATTACGCGATTTCCCAATGATGAATATTTCGCTTCAAGGTAATACAATCGTTAAAAAGAAAAATATTAACCTTGGGATGGCTGCCGCATTAGGCAACGGAGACCTAATTGTACCAGTGATTAAAAATGCAGATCAACTTAATCTTGTTGGGATGACGAAAGCGGTTAACGATTTAGCAGGTAGAGCAAGAGAGAATAAATTAAAACCAGACGATATCCAAGGTGGTACGTATACAGTAACTAACGTTGGTACTTTTGGTAGTATTATGGGAACACCAATTATTAGTCAGCCACAAGTAGGTATTCTAGCTTTAGGTGCAATACGTAAAGTGCCTGCTGTTATTGAAACTCCAGATGGCGATTTTATAGGTATTCGTTACAGAATGTTCTTATCGCACTCTTACGATCACCGCGTTGTAAATGGTGCTCTTGGAGGACAGTTTGTAAAAGCAGTAAAAGATTATTTAGAAGCTTGGGATACTAATCGTGAGATTTAACTAATTCCTGCGTAATTGTCATTCAGAGCGCAGCGAAGAATCTCATTAATGATTTCTAAATCATAAAATAATTGTGCTGAACTAGTTTCCAGTATGTAAAAGTAAAAAGCACAGTTTTAGGACTGTGCTTTTTTTTATGTTTTTGTGTGTTTTGGGAAAGTTCGTTTAACGTTTATGTATAAGAATAGTTGCGGGTTTGTATGCGAGGATTTTCCGAAGGAAAATCAGACGTTACAAACACGCAACGACCTTTGATTAAGCACTAAACCGCAATTATTTTTATACGGTGTTGCCAGTAGTACTTTTGGGATTTAGCTTTTTTAATATCTTTTGTTCATCAATTTTCCATAAAATTAAACATCCTAATAATAATAGTAATAAGAAATATGGTAATTCATTAATCAAACTATTCCAAATCGTCGGTTCAGGTATTTCTGGCATTGTAGATAAAAACTCTTCGGTATATTCAATAGGTTCTTTGGATTTATATGTTACTTGACCAACCCATGCCTTAAAATTTATTATTGCGTGGAAAAGTGATGGAATAATTATACTATTTGTCCGTAATATAAGTCCGCTAAAAAAACAGCCGATACAAACAGCAAAAATGACCTGAATAGTTACTCCAACGATTGTAGATGAATTATTAATTAAATTTAAAAGATGTATTATTCCGAATACTAAAGAGGACAGAAGAATACTTGACAACAAAAAATGTTTTTTCGTTTTTAGTTTAAATATAAAAAAAGGTAATAAAATACCTCGAAAAAAGAGCTCTTCAGTAAAACCAACTAAAAGAACCATTACTATTATTAGCAATAATTCTGAACTTTCTATACTTGAAATATTATAAAAATTATTGTAAACGATATAAATCAAAAATAGTAATGGAAAAAGTAAAAATTTCGATTTTCCGATATTTAAGCCTTTATCAATTCCATTGAAAGTTTTCAAGTCAAATTTCTTTATTAAAAAAAATAGTGCAATTAAAAGAGGAATCAAAACAATAATCTGGCTAATAAATCTAGATTTTAATTCTGAAATATCATAATCTAATAAAAGCTTATTCAATGGAAATGTTAACAATAAACAGGAAAGGTAAAGAGCTAATAGAGTTATTAAATTTAGATATGTTTTTTTCATAGGTATTACTGGCAATGTTTCGTTGATATGAAATCGTTTTAATGTTTTATATCAGACGTTAAACGAAGTTAGCCTAAAAAAATGACAAAGTCAAGCCTAATTAAAACCCAAAAAGCACAGTTCTAAAACTGTACTTTTTTGTGGTTTTAATACGTGTTTTTAAAAAGTCCGTTTAAAGTTTAAGCTTTGTTGGTAACTGGTTTTTAAACTCTGCTTGGTTATTAATAGATTAGAAATTCCGGAAAAATTTCAGCTTTAATCGACTCCCATTCTTCTTTTATAATGCTATAATAAATATCAGTTCTGCTATCTCCATTTGGAGCGACGTTGTTGTTTCTAAAAACACCTTCTCTCTGTGCGCCTAATTTTTCTATTGCTTTTTGAGATCTTATGTTTTTATTATCGACGCTAAACTGTATTCTTTTAAAGCCAATAGTTTCAAACCCAAACTGCAATAATTCGTATTTACAGGCTTTGTTTAATCCTGTGCCTTGAAACTCTGTTCCATACCAGGTCCAGCCAATTTCACATTTTTTATCTGCTGTATTTACATTCCCAAATCTTGTACAGCCTGCAACTTTATTAGTTTCTTTATCGATAATTAAAAAAGGATAACAAAGACGGTTGTTTTTGTCCTTAATCGTTTTTGCTATATAGTTTTTTAAACCTTGTTCGTTATTTATGTTAGATCCCATAAATTGCCAGATTTCTTTATCGAAGATTATTTCTTTGAGTTCTTCATTTCTTTCATTATCAAAAGGAAGAAGTAAGACGCTGTCGTTTTCAAGTTGAATGTTTGATTTTAGAATTTTTATTTTCATTTTTTAAGCGTGTTGCAATTGTTTTTTATTCCCGGAACTTCGAGATTAAACGAAGGTCGACTATTTTTTCGACAAAGTGAACCTTGTTTAAGCACCTGTAACAAATGACTTGCTAATGTTTGTTATAACAGTATAATTGCGAATTTTTAGAACATAGAACTGCGCTTTTAGGTATTTCTCTTCTATATGTTTTTATGACTGCAACTATTAGATCTTCAAAAATTTTGTCTGTAAAACGTTATCATAAGAATCTTTATCTGCAAAGACTAGTTTAATAGAAATGTCTGATGCTATCGTACTCAGTTTTTCGAAGCTCCAGATGTAGGTTTTATTGGTATTCTTTGCAAAATGTTCTTGTCGCACTCTTACGATCACAGAGTTGTAAATGTTGCGCTTGGTGAGCAATTTGTAAAAGCAGTAAAAGAGTATTTATAAGCTTGGGGTTCAAATCGTGAGATTTAACTAATTTCTGTGTAATTGTCATTCAGAGTGCAGCGAAGAATCTCATTAATGATTTCTAAAAATAATTGTAATGAACTAGTTTCAGTATATAAAAGCAAAAAGCACAGTTTTCTGACTGTGCTTTTTTGTGTGCAAATATTTTTTTAAGCTGACTCTCTTTTTTGACTAGTGCTAACTATTAGTAGATTTTATCTACTAAGAATTAACTTTCCTTTTTTTTAAAATTGAATAAACCCATTTGAGAAGAAAAATTGCACTTAAAATAATTAATAAAATAATTACATAGTACAGCCAGTAATATTCAGTTTGATTTTTAAGACTATAATATTGTTTTAAGAAAAATAATACGCAAGCAGTAACATAGAATATTATAGCAATGAGTAAATTTAAATGTTTCATGTTTTTAATCGTGTTTTTAGCTATTAATCAATAAAAATAAGGCTATAATAATTAATTACTCCCGCAACTTCAGTTTGGCGGTATTCATTATAACCAAATATATTAAGATTTAATATAGAATTTGAAGCAATATAATTAGAGCTTAGTTCATTATATCTATCATTAGTCAAAATGGTTTAATTATTTTAATTCAGATAGAAGTTCTTTCTTTTCTTCTTGTGTATAATATTGAGAAAGTTGTAAGCTCTCTTTGAATTTGATTTTGGTTTTTGATGTGTCAAGTTTTAATTGTTGTTGAGCCTCTATAATATAAAGATAAGCTTCTGAAAAACTTGGATACTGATTAATTAGTACATTCCAAATCTTTATAGCTTTTAGATATTCTGCTTCATTATAGAAGCCCCAACCTTTTCCATTCAATACTCCTAACGAAAAATCTAAGTTGTTTCCATAATGATTTATCATATTGTTTTTTAATTCAGCAAATAAATCTATTCTTTTATTTGAGGGTCTGAAAAAAGTGTATTGCTGAATTGACCAATATTCAAATATATCATATAGAGCCTCTCCAATTCCCAATCCTGGTACTGCATTATGAAACGCTCTGGGAAAATAGGTGCCTTGAATGTTAATTTTAGAATTTGTATTTTTATTTTTAACAATTTCAATAGCTCTATAATCTTCGGGATAATCTCTCCCTATTGAATAGCGGAAATATTTTGTATGCTTAATTTTAATATTATTTAATGTCGAAATTGAATCAATTAAAGAAACGTTTTTTTGTTTGAAAAAAGGATCGAATACTATAACTGCCGATAAATTATTAATATTCTTGGTAAACATTGATGTCGTGAAATGTCCATACCAAGAATGACCAATTAAGACTCTGAATTGACTTGCTTTAAATTTTGATTCTGCTAAATTTATAATTTCATTAAATAGGTATTTTTCATTGAGGTGTGCTTTTCCACTTTTAGACGAAATAGGACTTTTAGCTTCACTAATTCTTCTAGAATTATCAGACTCAATGCTTATAATGATTGCGCGAGGCATCTGTTCTGAAGCAGTTAAATAGTCTATAGTGTGTATTATATGATTGTGACTTCTACTATTTTGTCTATCAAAAACGATAATCAGCGGATATTTTTTTTGATTGTTATTTTGCCAATCATCTGGCAATATGATGGATATTTTTTTTCGTAGCCCAAATATAATGATACGAAAGAGGTGTCAATTTTTGATTTATACACATTATATTCCTGTCCAAATAGGATTTGACTTATAAAGATTGTTAAGAAAAAAGAGAAAATTGTTTTAGTCATAGTTGCTTTTGAATTGTTTGCCAATGTGTTGATAAAAAATCGTTTCAATACTCAAACCTATTCAGCACAATTGTTTTTGTTAGACGTTAAACGAAGTTCTATTATTTTTTTGACAAAGCCAAGCCTAATTAAAAGCCTTTCGCAGTGCTACAATAAAATCCTCAATACTCTTAATATTATTATAAACGTCTCCATCCACTTTTAAAAGAGGAATACGGTTTTCTTTATCTGATTTTAACTCTTTAATTATTTTAAGATAATTTGTACTGTCTTTATCAATATTATATTCTGTGTATGCAATCTTGTTATTCTCTAAAATGCGTTTTGTATCCGGACAAATAATACAATCATCTTTTGTGAATAGTGTCACTTTTTTATCTTTAATCGCTCTATCTAATTTAAAATCTAAGGCCTCAAAGTCTTTATCGATTTCTAAAGCATAAGCTACTTCGTTTACAATAAATATGGACTCGTACTGACCTTCAGTTTTAGCTAATTTAATCAAAGTCATCAGCTTTATTTTACTATTTGCTGCAACATTCCTTATAATAGGCCTGTTACTGCTGCGTCTGTAATCTTTAGTGTCTACTTTTAAGAAAATATCGTAAGAAATAGAGTCTGTATTTGTAACGTAAAGTGTTAATCTCTTGCCTTTTATCACTTCGGAAAGCTTTACAAATTCGTGGTCGTTTTGCGTAAAACCGCTCAATGTAAATAATAGGAAGGCAAATAGTGTTAGGTATAATTTCATAGTAATATTTGATTTTTTTTTAATAAAAAGGACGCTGTCACACTGAGGATTCTTAAAAATGAAATATAATGTCATGAAAAGCAGATAAGCAAAGCTTAACAGAGTGAATATGTAAATCGGTTATTTTAATAAGTAAAAATAACATAATACATTTATATTTGCATAAACCGTACCATATTTTGGTTCAAAATTAATAAATAGATGCAATTAAATCTCACAAAACCAGTTTGCTTTTTCGATTTAGAAACCACAGGAATAAATATTTCTAAGGACAGGGTAGTAGAAATCTCTATATTAAAAGTCTTTCCAAACGGAAATAAAGAAAGTAAAACGTGGTTGGTAAATCCAGAAATGCCTATTCCAGCAGAAGTTTCACTTATTCATGGTATAACAGACGAGCGTATAGCAAACGAACCAACATTCAAGGAATTAGCAAAAGAGATTAGCCTAATGACTAAAGACTGCGATTTAGCAGGGTTTAATTCTAACCGTTTTGATATTCCGTTACTAGCCGAAGAAATGCTCCGTGCAGATATGGATTTTGATATGAAAGGAAGAGTCGCTATTGACGTGCAAACCATTTTTCATAAAATGGAAAAACGTACGCTTGGAGCAGCCTATAAATTTTATTGCGATAAAAGTTTAGAAAATGCGCACACTGCAGAAGCAGATACTTTAGCAACTTACGAAGTTTTAAAAGCACAATTAGATCGTTATGAGGATTTAGAGAATGACGCTAAGTTTTTGGCAGAATTTAGTTCGCATAAAAAGTTTGCTGATTTTGCAGGTTTTATAAATTATAATGAAGAAGGCGAAGAGTGTTTTAGTTTTGGGAAACATAAAAATAAAAAAGTGTTAGACGTGTTAGACAAAGAACCAGGTTATTTTGGATGGCTATTAAATGCAGATTTCCCTTTGTATACAAAAAAGGTATTGACAGCGATTAAATTACGTGCGTTTAATAATAAGATTTAAAAAAAACGAAGAGAGAATAGAGTCTAGAAGCAAGACTGCTCTCTTATTACAAACATAAGAGTAAGCGTCCTTGTTCTAACAGCGAAGCAGTCTTTACTCTTTATTCTCAAAAATATGAAATTAATTTGCATAGGTAGAAACTACACAGACCATATTAAAGAGTTGGAAAATGAAAAGCCTACAGATCCAGTAGTGTTTTTAAAACCAGACACATCAATTTTGCTAAAGAAACAACCATTTTTTATACCAGAATTTTCTAACGATGTGCATCACGAAGTGGAAGTTTTAGTAAAAATAAACCGCGTTGGCAAATATATCGATAAAAAGTTCGCGCATAAGTATTACAGTGAAATAGGACTAGGTATAGACTTTACAGCACGAGATTTACAAGGGCAATTAAAAGCAAAAGGTTTACCTTGGGAAAAAGCAAAAGCTTTTGATGGATCTGCAGTAATAGGAGATTGGTTATCTAAAACGGAATTTAAAGATTTAAATAATTTAAATTTTAGCTTAAAAAAGAACGATGAACTCGTGCAACAAGGAAATACAAGTCTAATGCTCTGGAAAATAGATGAGATCATCGAATATGTGTCAAAATATTTCACTTTAAAGATTGGAGACGTTATCTTTACTGGAACACCAGCAGGAGTTGGTAAGGTCGTTGCTAACGATAAGTTAAATGGGTACATAGAAAATATAGCGTTATTTTCTATTAAAGTAAAATAATATGGAAAAGCATTATAAACTACATCGATTAAGAGAATTAGCAGAAGGCGATGAAGATTTTATCTTAGCCTTAGCCGGAGCTTTTTTAGATGAAGTACCGGCGGATGCTATTGTGTTAAAGGAAGCTTTCGAAAGTAAAAATATGCTCCAAACCTACCAAACTGCCCATAAAATGAAACCAACCATAGATGTTTTTGAGTTGGGTGTACTTGATAAATTAATTGAAGTACAAGATTGGGGGCGATTAGAAAAAGTAGGAGAGGATGTCTCTGCACAATTAGCAGAAGTGTTAGCGGCTGTAGAAAGAGCGGCAACCGAAATTAAAAGTGATTTCAATTTATAATGAAGGCGTTTAAATTTTTAAGGTTTTAGTGAAAATTAGTAGTTTTGTAATCCCTAGAACTCTTTTTAGAGTGGCATAGCATTGTTTCGTAAAGATAAAAAACAGTAAAGTGTTTGTAAAAGGGCTATTTTTTAAAGTTTAAAGCGTTCAAAATATGCAAGCTGAAATTATTACCATTGGAGACGAGATTCTCATTGGGCAAATTATAGATACTAATTCCGCATTTATTTGTAAGGCACTCAATAGTATTGGTGTTTCTGTTTACCAAATAACTTCCATTCAAGACGATAAACAACATATTTTAAAAGCATTGGCAGAAGCCGAAGCGAATGTAGATATTATTATACTTACAGGTGGTTTAGGGCCAACTAAGGATGATATTACAAAGCATACCATTTGCGAATACTTTAGCGATACACTGGTTCGAGACGCTTCCGTGACAGAGAATATTGCAAGGTTGTGGCGCGATTACGTCAAAAAAACTATTCAGCAAGTAAATTTAGATCAAGCACTTATGCCATCAAAAGCAAAAGTGTTAATGAATTTAGTTGGTAGTGCTCCAGGCATGTGGATTGAAAAAGATAATAAAGTATTTATTTCAATGCCAGGCGTTCCTTTTGAAATGAAAGCATTAATGGAAGAACAAGTACTTCCGAAGTTAAAAATAAAATACAAACGACCATTTATTGTGCATAAAACGCTTCTTACTTATGGTATGGGAGAAAGTATGTTGGCAGCAAAAATAGAGGACTGGGAAGACCGTTTACCTAGCTATATTAAGCTAGCTTATTTGCCAAATTTAGGAAAAGTTAGATTAAGACTCTCTGGAAAAGGTTTCGACGAACAAGAGCTGAATAATGAAATGGAAAAACAAATTCAAACCGTTTTACCATTAATTGAAGAAGTCTTTACTGGGTTTGAAGAAGATGGAGATTTAGAAGTTTTAATAGCAAATCAGCTTACTAAAAACAACCAAACACTCTCTATTGCAGAAAGTTGTACAGGAGGAAAATTAGCAGAAACTTTTACGCAACACGCAGGAGCATCATCTTATTTTAAGGGCGCGATGGTAACTTACGCAACACAAACTAAAATTGATGTTTTAGGCGTCTCGGAAACTATAATCAAAGCGCATTCTGTAGTTAGTGCTCAAGTTGCAGAGGCTATGGCAACACAATGTAGAAAACTATACCATTCGGATTATGCAATGGCAACAACTGGAAATGCTGGACCTACAAAAGGCGATTCTGAGGTAGAAGTTGGAACTGTTTTTATTGCATTAGCAACCAAAAAAGGTGTTTTTTCTCAAAAATTTGAACTTGGGAACAATAGGGTAAGAGTAATAAACAAGGCGGTAAATAAGGCTTTAGAACTGCTTCAAAAAGAAATTTTGAAAAATTGACAAAAAACAGATTGTCAATACTAAAACATTTTCTATATTTGCACCTCGAATTTTAATAACAATTTAAAGTTATAAGTAATGTCAAGAGTTTGTGAACTTACAGGAAAGAAAGCAATGGTTGGAAACAACGTATCGCATGCAAAGAATAGAACTAAGCGTACATTTGACGCTAATTTAATCAAAAAACGTTTTTTCATACCTGGAGAAGATAAGTGGTTAACTTTAAAAGTTTCTACATCTGCTTTAAAAACAATCAACAAGATTGGTATCGTGGCAATGTTAAAAGATGCAAGAGCTAAAGGATTTATAAAATAATAGCCAAGCTATAAAGGAATAAGAAAATGGCAAAAAGAGGAAACAGAGTACAAGTAATATTAGAGTGCACAGAGCACAAAGGATCTGGACAACCAGGAACTTCTCGTTATATTACAACTAAGAATAAAAAGAACACACCAGATAGAATGGAGATTAAGAAATTTAATCCAATCTTGAAGAAAATGACTGTTCATAAAGAAATTAAATAATAAGGAACCATGGCAAAGAAAACCGTAGCGTCTTTACAGACATCGTCAAAAAGATTATCAAAAGCAATAAGAATGGAAAAGTCTCCAAAAACAGGAGCTTACATGTTTGTTGAAAAAATCATGGCGCCAGAATTAGTAAACGATTTCTTAAACAAGAAATAGATTTTACTTCTTATATAATATTTTAAGCTGCTTTCTTATAGAAAGCGGCTTTTTTAATGATACAGTCTTTTGATTCTTACCAAAAGATACCTTTTAAATTATCCCGTTTTTACAACGGGATTTTTTATGCGACAATAAAATATATTCAATAATTCCAAAATATTGTGTTACTTTACAATTATTAGTGACAAAATAGCAGTTTTGTTAAAAAGGCTTAACTATTGTTATTACAATTATGGCATTACCTAAAGGTCGGGCTTTCCACTGTATCTTTTGCGAAAAAAGCAAAAGGATGCCGTTCTAATCCCTAACGCACATTAAGTAAGGCTTTAGCTTTACAACTAAACAAAACACAACGCACAACAAAAATGAGTTTTTTTAAAAAAATATTCTCTTCAGAAAAAAAGGAAACATTAGATAAAGGTCTAGAAAAAACGAGCACAAGCTTTTTAGGTAAACTTAGTAAAGCAGTAGCAGGAAAATCTAAAGTAGATGAAGACGTTTTAGATAACCTTGAAGAGGTTTTAGTATCCAGTGATGTTGGTGTAAATACAACGCTTAAAGTAATTACACGTATTGAAGAGCGCGTAGCAAAAGATAAATATTTAGGAACAGACGAACTTAATAAAATCCTTCGCGAAGAAATAGCAGGCTTATTAAGTGAAACCAATTCTGGTGAAGATACAGAATACACGATCCCAAAATTAGCACCACAAGCAGACGGAACAAAAACACCCTATGTATTAATGGTTGTTGGCGTAAATGGCGTTGGCAAAACAACAACTATTGGTAAGTTGGCTTACCAATTTAAAAAGCAAGGGTTAACTGTTGTTTTAGGTGCTGCAGACACGTTTAGAGCAGCGGCAATAGAACAATTACAAGTTTGGGCAGATAGAGTAGATGTGCCAATGGTACGTCAAAATATGGGATCTGATCCAGCAAGTGTTGCTTTCGATGCTTTAGAATCTGGAGTGACCCAAAATGCAGATGTTATTATTATTGACACAGCAGGACGTTTACACAATAAGGTTAACTTAATGAATGAGTTAACTAAAGTAAAACGTGTTATGCAAAAAGTAATTGGAGATGCGCCACACGACGTTTTATTGGTTTTAGATGGTTCTACGGGACAAAATGCATTCGAACAAGCAAAACAGTTTACAGCCGCCACAGAAGTAACTTCACTTGCAGTAACCAAATTAGATGGAACAGCAAAAGGTGGAGTTGTTATTGGTATTAGTGACCAATTTAAAATCCCTGTAAAATATATTGGTGTTGGTGAAGGTCTTGAAGATTTACAAGTCTTTAATAAGCATGAGTTTGTGGATAGCTTCTTTAAGTAATAAATTCAAGGGAGTTCTGAAGTCTTATTAATTGATTTAAGACTAAAAAAAGCGAATAAATTATGTTTACACCTGCTATAAGAGTATTATTAGTTGTGCTTAGTTTAGTAATGGCTTTTTTCTTTTTTTTCAATAATGACTTCTTAAGTATGTCAATGTTGTTATTGTCTGCTGGTCTTTTTATATATGGATAGTTCAAATCTGGAACTGTTTATGCAGCTTTTAACGAATTGAAAAAAGAAAAATATGATAAAGCAGAAAAATTACTTTTTAAAATTAAAAACCCCAATACTTTAAGTAAATCTCAAAAAAATTATTATCATTGCGCTAAAGGTCTAATAGCAATCAATAAAAAAGATTGGGAAGTAAGTTATTCAGAATTAAATGATGCCTTAAATATTGGTTTGAGAACTAAAAATGATACGTCAATTGTATTATTGAATCTAGCTAAAGTGGAATTTGAACGCAAAAATATTAATGAAGCTGAAGATTATTTAAGTAAAGTTGGTAAGTTCAAACTTAAACCTTTGATTAGGTCTGATATGGAAAAACTTAAAAACGAAATCAATTTGTTTAAGGAAAATAATAATTAAGAGCTTTAAATTAATTTTTCATAGTTTTATAGCCATGACCCATAAAATCCAACTCGACCTAGTAATCAAAACTTCAAAAGAAAACGTTTTCAACGCATTCACTCAACCCGAACATCTTAATAATTGGTGGACTTTAAAATCTTCAGGTAAACCAGAATTAGGAGTAGAATACAACTTAAACTTCACAGATATATACAATTGGTTTTGTGAAGTTTCTCATGTAAAATCAAACGAATCATTCTATTTGAAAATGACTAGTTCTGATAAAGATTGGAATCCAACAACTTTTGGTTTCGAATTAAAAGACCACGAACACGGAACATTAATGGAGTTTACTCACAAAGATTGGCAAGAAAACAATCATGAGTTTCGTAACACATCTTATTGTTGGGCTTTGTTGTTAAAAGGTTTGAAAAAATATCTAGAAACAGGAGTTGTCGTACCATTTCAAGAGCGAGATTAATTCCTAAATCTTAAATCTCTTTTCATTGCTATCTTTGCAGCTCAAAATATATTAAATAAAAAGAGCCTCGCAATTGCGAGGCTTTTTCAAGATTTAGAATTATTACTTTGATCCGAATTACTTCTTCACAATAAGTTTCGTATATGTGTTTCCAGAAAGACTTTGTACGTTTACAAAATAACTTCCTATTTTTAATTCACTAATATCAATTGAGTTTTGATCCGCTTCCATGTTAAAAGTTTTTACTTGCTGACCAATTAAATTGTAGACAATTACTTTCGAAATTGTTTGTGTTGATTCAATCTGTAGTTTTCCAGTTGTTGGATTTGGATACATTGCAAAAGTAGCTTCTGAAACATCAGGTGTACTTAATGTATTTGTAATTGTTATCATCGTAGTTAAACTATATACACTACAAGTGCCAAGACCAGCACCACCAGCAACACCAATGGCATGTGTTATTTCATACAAACCAGCTGTAGACGTTGATAAATCAATTGTTCCAGTTCCTTCATGGATTGATAACCCTGCTGGTGTTGCTGTAAATACACTAGATACACTAGGTGTTTTTGTTGGTGTAGGATCTGCACCGCCAGTTGCATACGTATTTGCGGTATAGCTAAACGTTGCAAAATCATTATAGTGTAAGTCAATATAGTTTTTAATTACTATAGCATAATCATCTGCAAAAGGAACTAATGTTTGTGGTCGTGTATCATATACATTTCCGTTATACGTTCCTAAATCACGTACTCTTCTGTTTACTTCTGTCATAATTCCGTCGATTGTTCCACCGCCGCCAACTCCATCACCTGCTGCTGGGCCAGATCCGTGACGCATATTACTATAGTAATCTCCAGCAAAGTATGCATTGTTATTGGGACGTGTATCATCACAGGCATCAAAACTACCTTGGTCATAATCACTTGGAACTGTGCGGTAACCACTTGTTGTTCCACAACTTGAATTTCCTTGAGCATGGTAAAAAACGCCGCCAGTATCTTGAAAAATACCACCTAAACTATTTGGTCCACGAACCAATTCTTCTTGTGTCAATCCACCTACATTATTGCTTACTAAGTTTGTAATTGTAGAGTTAGACACCGTATTTAAATAATTTGCAGTTGTATTGTTCAAATCAGCAGCCAAAATATTGTATCCAGCTTCAATTCTAGGAATCCCGTGGTTTTGTCCGTGTAAATCAATATATAAACCTTTTCCATATGTATTCATTACCCTATTACTTGCATCATCAATAAAGTCATGATATGCATTCCAATAGAATAAAGCATCAGTATCGCTACAAGTAGCTTCTGTAGATTCTCTGTTAGGATCTAGTTTGCTTCTGTGTAAGTTATTGATAATAATATATGGATAACATCCTGTTTGATCGAATACAGATTGTTGTATTTCATGAATTAGAATATCTGTGTTATCATCTCTTACATCGCTTCCACCACAATTTCTATCTGGTAAAGCACTGTCATTGTCAGGATAAAAAGTTCCTCCAATGGTTTCTCCAGATTGTATTACTCCACCATGTGGTGCAGAAATAATGATTGGCATGTTTCCACGAATGTATTCAATATAGTTGTTTCCACTTGTATCAAACTGAGAAACTCCAGGGAAAGGTGGTGGTGGTGCAGGAGCTTCTTCTACTGCAAAATAAATTGTTTGCGATATTGGAGTATTCGTACCAGATGTATCAAAGCTACCATTAAATGTAAAAGCTGTATCTCCGTCAGCAGTAATAGTTAAGCTTCCAGCTTGATTCCAACCATCACCATAAAAATCATATACAATTACATAATATCCAGCAGTAGTACTACTATTTACAGGATAACTTACTGCAACTGTAGTTTCGTTATAAGGATTTGCAGCAGGGCCAGCTCCATCATAGCCATTGTCAATTGTTTGCAATAGCATTCCAGCTGGATCGTAAAATTCAACTTTATTTTCGGTGGACCATTGTGGCCAATCTACCGTAAGGATAATATCTACATTTTGAGCAAAACCTGTGGCGCTCATTAGCAGGAAAAGTGCAAAAATACTTTTGAAAAAGGGAAAAGTAGTTTTCTTCATAGTCAATTATGTTTGTTAAGTAAGATTTGTTAGGATGCAATTAAATTCCTTACAATTGTAATAGTGAATTTAATTCAACAACAATTATACGATAAAAGCCATAAAAAATAGATAAAAAATGGGTTAGTTATTTGAAAAATTAAATAGAGAACTAAAGTGCTCTGTTGCTTAAAAACAGCAAAAATACAATATACATGAAATTTAGTTTTAATCTGTTTTAAATATTTTAAATGATTATTAGTATTTTACTGTTTATATTATCTTTCAAAACCAAATACTAAAATCCTAAATCATTACGTATCTTTGCAGTCCAAAATTGAGATATGCGTACAAAGTCACTTAAAAAGAATAAAATCAATGTAATAACATTAGGTTGTAGTAAAAACGTTTACGACAGCGAAGTGTTAATGGGACAACTTAAAGCCAGTGGCAAAGACGTTGTGCATGAAGAAGAAGGTAATATTGTGGTGATTAATACTTGCGGTTTTATTAATAATGCCAAAGAGGAAAGTGTGAATACCATTTTGGAATACATGCAAAAAAAGGAAGATGGTGATGTGGACAAGGTGTTTGTAACAGGTTGCCTATCTGAAAGGTATAAGCCAGATTTACAAAAGGAAATTCCTAATGTCGATCAATATTTTGGTACGACAGAATTACCAGGTTTATTAAAAGCTTTAGGAGCAGATTATAAGCATGAATTAATAGGCGAGCGTTTAACAACGACACCTAAAAATTATGCGTATTTAAAAATTGCTGAAGGTTGCGACAGACCTTGTAGTTTCTGCGCTATTCCAATAATGCGTGGGAAACATAAAAGTACACCTATTGAAAATTTAGTTATTGAAGCAGAGAAACTTGCAGCAAATGGAGTAAAGGAATTAATACTTATTGCTCAAGATTTAACGTATTACGGTTTAGATATATATAAGAAAAGAAACTTAGCAGAGTTGCTTGAAAACTTAGTAAAAGTTGAAGGTATAGAATGGATTCGTTTACACTATGCTTTTCCAACAGGCTTTCCAATGGATGTGCTTGATATTATGAATCGTGAGCCTAAAATTTGTAACTATTTAGATATTCCATTGCAACATATTAGCGATTCTATATTAAAAAGTATGCGCCGTGGTACTACAAAAGAGAAGACCACGAAACTACTAAAAGAGTTTAGAAAGACTGTGCCAAATATGACGATTAGAACCACTTTAATTGTTGGTTATCCAGGAGAAACACAAGAGAATTTTGAAGAATTACGAGAATGGGTTCGCGAAATGCGTTTTGAACGTTTAGGTTGTTTTACGTATTCTCATGAGGAAAATACACATGCTTTTAATTTAGAGGACAATGTGCCACAAGAGGTTAAACAAGATCGTGCGAATCAAATTATGGAAATTCAATCTCAGATTTCTTGGGAATTGAATCAAGAAAAAATAGGACAAGAATTTAAGGTCGTTATCGATAGAAAAGAAGGTGAATATTTTATTGGAAGAACAGAATTCGATTCTCCAGACGTTGATAATGAAGTGTTAATAAAGGCATCAACAACGTATTTGAAAACAGGAGAATATGCTACTGTAAAAGTTACAGAAGCTGCAGATTTCGATTTGTATGCAGAGGCAGTAGTTAAATAGAAGATTGCTTAAAAGTATAGTGTTATGGCATTAACAGAATCTAATCGTTTCGAAAATGGAACAGGTGCTCCAGAGTTTTCTTTGATAGATGTTGTTTCTGGTCAAATTATAAATCTTCAAAAGTTAAAAGGAGTTAAAGGGACTGTCGTTATGTTTATTTGTAACCATTGTCCTTTTGTAGTGCATATAAATACCCAATTGGTTAAAGTTGCTAACCATTATCTAGAAAAAGGTATTGGTTTTATTGCTATAAGTAGTAATGATGCCGAGACTTATCCTCAAGACAGACCAGCATTAATGAAGCAGGTTGCAGTAAATTTAAAATACCCTTTCCCTTATTTATACGATGAAACTCAAGAAGTAGCTCAAGCTTATGATGCGGCATGCACACCAGATTTTTATGTGTTTGATGCCAATTTAAAAGCAACATATCATGGACTACTAGATAATTCTCGACCTGGAAATAGTATACCAGTTACGGGAGAAGTTTTACGCAAGGCTATAGATGCTGTTTTAGATGACAAAGCGCCTTTAGACAATCAAAAACCAAGTATTGGTTGCGGTATTAAGTGGAAGTAATAGAAACGCTAATTTAAAAATCTAAATAATGCAACAAACAACTAATACGATATTAATGATTCGTCCAATCGGTTTTAGAATGAACGAACAAACAGCTGTTAATAATTACTATCAAAAAGTATTAGATAATACTTTGCCAGAAACGGTAAATACAAAAGCACAGCATGAATTTGATGCCTATGTAGAAAAATTAAGAGCAGTTGGTATACACGTTATTGTTGTGCAAGACACAAAGGAATTTGATACACCAGATTCTATTTTTCCAAACAATTGGATTTCTTTTCATGAAAATGGTAATGTAGGTTTGTATCCCATGTTTGCCGAAAACAGAAGATTAGAAAGAAGAGACGATGTTTTTAATGTTTTAGAAACTGAAGGCTTTAAAATAAATGATATTATAGACTATACAACAGCCGAAGAAGAAGACGTTTTTTTAGAAGGTACAGGGAGTTTACTCTTAGATCGTAAAAACGGAAAAGCCTATTGTGCATTATCGCCTAGAGCAGACGAAAGTTTATTTATTGAATTTTGTGAAGATTTTGAATACACTCCAGTTGTTTTTACTGCAAACCAAACAGTAAACGGAAAACGTGAAGCGATCTATCATACTAATGTTATGATGTGTTTAGCGGAAACGTTTGCAGTAATTTGTTTAGATACTATAGACGATAAAAAAGAACGTAAAAACGTTCTCAAAAATCTTAAAGCAGATGGTAAAGAAGTCGTAGTAATTTCTGAAGCACAAGTCAATACTTTTGCGGGTAACATGTTACAAGTAAAAGGTAAAGACGATAAATTATATTTAATTATGAGTCAAGCTGCATACGACTCTTTAGCGGAAACTCAAATAAAGAGTATAGAAAAGCATTGTGAAATACTGTCTAGCTCTTTAGATACGATTGAAGCTTGTGGTGGCGGAAGTGCACGCTGTATGATGGCTGAGGTGTTTTTGCCTAAGGCTTAAAATAATACAAAAAATAGTTCCAGCAATTATATGCACTATATTTGCAACCTTAAAAATAAAAGTAAAATGAGCCTTCAAAATATCCTATCAAATAAAATAAAAGAAGCTGTAAAGTCTATATATTCTAAAGCTTTAGAAACTGTAGAATTTCAAGCAACACGTAAAGAATTCGCAGGAGATATTACAGTTGTTGTGTTTCCAATGTTACGTGTGGTAAAAGGAAATCCTGTGCAAATAGGACAAGCGATAGGCTCTTTTTTATTAGAACATGTAGAGGAAGTAAAAGCCTTTAACGTAGTAAAAGGGTTTTTAAATATTGAAATTAACGATGTACATTATATTAATTTTTTCAATACTATTAAAGATGAAGAGACTTTTGGTTTTACAAAACCAAATACCGATGATAAGTCAGTAATGGTAGAGTATTCTTCACCAAACACAAATAAACCGTTACATTTAGGACATGTACGTAATAATTTATTAGGTTATAGTGTTGCCGAAATTGTAAAAGCATCTGGTAAAACTGTTTATAAAACACAGATAATTAATGATCGTGGTATTCATATTTGTAAAAGTATGTTGGCTTGGCAGCGTTATGGTAATGCCGAAACTCCAGAATCTACAGGTTTAAAGGGCGATAAATTAGTTGGTAATTACTATGTTAAGTTCGATCAAGAATATAAAAAAGAAATAGCTGCTTTAATTGCTGAAGGTAAAACGGAAGACGAAGCGAAGAAACAAGCTCCAATTCTAATTGAAGCACAACACATGCTTCAAAAATGGGAAGCAGGTGATGAAAAAGTTTTAGAGCTTTGGAATAAAATGAATAACTGGGTTTATGATGGCTTTGCTATTTCTTACAAAAACCTTGGTGTTGATTTCGATAAATTGTACTACGAAAGTCAAACCTATTTATTAGGAAAAGAGTTTGTTGACGAAGGTTTAAAAACAGGTGTGTTCTTTAAAAAAGAAGATGGTTCTGTATGGTGCGATTTAACCGAAGATGGTCTAGACGAAAAAATAGTATTACGTAGCGATGGCACAGCAGTCTATATGACGCAGGATATTGGTACGGCAATACAACGTATAAAAGATTTTCCTGATGTTGGAGGTATGGTTTATACTGTTGGCAACGAACAAGACTACCACTTTCAAGTCTTGTTTTTAATATTGAAAAAATTAGGCTTCGATTGGGCTAAAAACCTATTTCATTTAAGTTATGGAATGGTAGATTTACCTAGTGGAAAAATGAAGAGTAGAGAAGGAACTGTTGTTGATGCAGACGATCTTATTGCGGATATGTCAATTACAGCTAAAGAAATCTCTGAAGAATTAGGAAAGCTTGATGGTTACAGCAAAGAAGAAAAACAAGAGTTGTATAAAACGATTGGTTTAGGTGCGTTAAAATATTATATTTTAAAAGTAGATCCTAAAAAACGTATTCTGTTCGATCCAAAGGAATCTATCGATTTCCAAGGTAACACAGGACCTTTTATTCAGTATACGTATGCTAGAATACAATCTATTTTACGAAAGGCTAAAGGTAGTTCTGATTCCTCGTCGAGTGTGTTCGAGATGACTTATAAATTACACGACAAAGAAAAATCAGTATTAAAACAGCTACAAGGTTTCCCTGAAATAATTCAAAGCGCTGCACAAAACCACAGTCCAGCTTTAATAGCAAATTATACTTACGAGTTGGTAAAAGAGTTTAATTCGTTTTATCAAAATGTACCCATTTTAGGAACAGATAATGCTGTCGAAAAAGACTTTAGAGTGCAATTGTCTCATGCGGTTGCAAATACGATTAAGAATGCCTTTGGCTTGTTAGGAATTAGTGTTCCTGAGCGCATGTAGGTTTAGAAAATATTTTAATAATTAAAAAATCCCAAAGCTTTTAAGTTTGGGATTTTTTTCACCTTAATATAGAACTACAAATGAAATTGATATTTCGGATTTAATTTTTCTGTAATTTGTTGTTGTCAAAGTAATGTTTAATCGTTTTTATTACTTTTTTATTATTCTGGTTACATAACTCTTGGTAGGTGTAGTAACTTTAAGTAAGTAGATTCCTGATGGTAAATTTTCTATATTCAATAGATTCTTGTTTTTATTCAGCGTTTTTGAAGTAACCTTCTTACCAATCATATCAAAAACAGCAACCGTATAGACTTCGTTATAATCCGAAATGTTTACTTTCAATAATCCAGAAGTAGGATTAGGAAAGATACTTAAATGTTGAGTTAAATTAAAATTCTCTGTTGCTAAAACTGATTCCGTAGTAAAACTCCAAGTACTACTTCCTAAAAAACCAGTATATGCATTTCCTGACATATCTAGAATGATACCGCCTGCTATTTCAACATAATATTGAGTATTGGCGTCTAAATCTACCATTGGATTAATAATTAATTGATTTCCAGATATTGAGCTTGAAGATAGTATTTCTAAATTGGTATTAAAGTTCCTAAGCATTGCGCTACCAAAAGGGATTTGTATATTTTCATCAAAGGTTAACGTAAGGTTATTTGAAACACTTACTCCTGTAGCATTATCTAATGGTAAATAACTTGATACTGTTGGAGCGGTAGTATCTGGTTGTGCTCCTGTGGTAAGGCGCCAAGAAATGGCATTTGTTTCAGGAAGCATATTACCTGCTAAATCTGTAATGCCTGCAACATAAACCCAATAATCTGTATTGTAATTAAGACTAGATAGTGCTCCTGTAACAGTCATAACAGTTCCAGTGAAATCTACAGATGCATCTCCAAAAGGAATAATGCTCACTGTAGTTGGGCCATTTTTTATAATAATATTTCCAGACAAAGGACGAACTATGTTTTCATCTGCGGTTAATACTAAATTAGCAGATAAGGACACATTAGTTGCATTATCGGCTGGACTCAAACTAGTAATAGTCGGAGCTGTTACATCAACAAAAATTTCAGTTGTAAAATTCCATATAGAACTGCCACTAAATCCTGCATAATTATTACCTACTAAATCTTGTATCACTCCACTTGCTAATTCTACATAGTATTGAGTACCGTGTACTAGACTTGATGTAGGGTTAATTGTTAAAACACTTCCTGAAACAGAACTTGATGAAGGAATTATTGCGCCTCCAATTTGTTTTAGTACAGCCGATCCTGTGAGTTGGATTGTTTCATTAAAAGTAAGCGTAAGATTGTTTGTTAGGCTTACTTCTGTAGCATTGTCCAATGGTAAAAAGCTGGATGCTATTGGACCAGTAATATCTGGTTCTTCTCCTGTGGTAAAGTTCCAAGTAACAGCATTTGTTCCGGGAAGAATATTTCCCGCTAAATCTTTAACACCTGCTACACTTACCCAATAAGTTGTACTATAATTCAGACTAGATAATGCTCCTGTAACAGTCATTACGTCTCCAGTGAAATCTACAGATGCATCACCATAAGGAATAGAACTTACTGTAGTTGGACCGTTTTTTATAATAATATTTCCGGACACAGGACGAACTATGGTTTCATCCGCAGTTAATACTAGATTATCAGATAAAGAGACATTAGTTGCATTATCGGCTGGACTTAAACTAGTAATAGTTGGAGCTGTTACATCAACAAAAACTTCAGTTGTAAAATTCCAAGTAGAACTACCACTAAATCCTGTATAATTATTACCTACTAAATCTTGTATTACTCCACTTGCTAATTCTACATAGTATTGAGTACCGTTTATTAGACTTGATGCAGGGTTAATTGTTAAAACACTTCCTGAAACAGAACTTGATGAAGGAATTATTGTTCCTCCAAGTTGTTTTAGTACGGCCGTTCCTGTGAGTTGGATTGTTTCATTAAAAGTAAGCGTAAGAGTGTTTGTAAGGCTTACTTCTGTAGCATTGTCCAATGGTAAAAAGCTGGAGACTATTGGAGCAGTAATATCTGGTTCTTCTTCCGTGGTAAAGTTCCAAGTAACAGCATTTGTTCCAGGAAGAATATTACCAGCTAAATCTTTAACACCTGCTACACTTACCCAATAAGTTGTACTATAATTCAGACTAGATAATGCTCCTGTAACAGTCATTACGTCTCCAGTGAAATCTACAGATGCATCACCATAAGGAATAGTACTTATTGTAGTTGGGCCGTTTTTTATAATAATATTTCCGGACACAGGACGAACTATGGTTTCATCCGCAGTTAATACTAGATTAGCAGATAAGGAGACATTAGTTGCATTATCGGCTGGACTTAAACTAGTAATAGTTGGTGCTGTTACATCAGCCATTGCTACAGTTGTAAAATTCCATGTAGAATTACCACTAAATCCTGTATAGTTATTTCCTACGACATCCTTAATTACACCATTCGCAATCTCTACATAATATTGTGTGTTGTTTGCTAAATCTAATGTTGGATTTATTGTTAAAATACTTCCTGAGACAGCACTCGATGAAGGAATTATTGCGCCTCCAAATTGTTTTAATACTGCTTCTCCTATTAGTTGAATAGGTTCATTAAAAGTAAGCGTAAGAGTGTTTGAAATATTTACTTCTGTAGAATTATCGGTAGGAACAAAAGTTATTGGCGATGGAGCGGTTATATCTACTGGTGCAACTGTTGTAAAATTCCATGAAGAATTACCACTAAATCCGGTATAGCTATTTCCTATGACATCCTTAATTACACCATTCGCAATCTCTACATAATATTGTGTATTGTTTGCTAAATCTAATGTTGGATTTATTGTTAAAATACTTCCTGAGATAGCACTCGATGAAGGAATTATTGCACCTCCAAATTGTTTTAATACTGCTCCTCCTGTGAGTTGGATTGTTTCATTAAAAGTAAGTGTAAGAGTGTTTGAAATATTTACTTCTGTAGAATTATCGGTAGGAACAAAAGTTATTGGCGATGGAGCGGTTATATCTACAGGTGCAACTGTTGTAAAATTCCAAGAAGAATTACCACTAAATCCGGTATAGCTATTTCCTACGACATCCTTAATTACACCATTAGCAATTTCTACATAATATTGTGTATTGTTTGCTAAATCTAAAGTTGGGTTAATTGTTAAAATACTTCCTGAGACAGCACTCGATGAAGGAATTATTGCACCTCCAAATTGTTTTAATACGGCTCCTCCTGTGAGTTGGATTGTTTCATTAAAAGTAAGTGTAAGAGTGTTTGAAATATTTACTTCTGTAGCATTATCTAATGGTGTAAATGTATTTACTGTTGGAGGCGTTACATCTGTTACTGCCGCAACAGTTGTAAAGTTCCAAGTAGTGGCGCCAACGATTCCAGCAAAATTATTTCCCGCCAAATCTCTAACGAAAGAAAAGGAAGAGCTTATATAATAATCAGAACTATTAGCAAAGTCGGAAGTTGGATTGATTGTGACTGTGCTTCCAGATGAGGTCACGTTTGCGTTTGGGATAACGAAGCTCTCTTTGAGGGTGCCATTTCCATTTCTTATTTGAATCTGCGTACCGTTTTTAAGTTGGATACTTTCATTAAAAGTGATTACAAGGTTTGCGTCAATTGCAACTCCCGTAGCGTCATCTAAAGGATTCAAATTACTTATGGTTGGCGCTGTTACATCTACTGCTACTGCTGTAGTAAAATTCCAAGTAGTATTCCCGCTAAACCCAACATAATTATTCCCTGCTAAATCTTGTATTTCACCATTAGCTAATTCGACATAGTATTGAGTGCTATTTAATAAGTTTGAAGTAGGATTAATTGTTAATGTACTTCCAGATACTGTACTTGCTGAAGGAATTACCATACCTCCAAAATCCTTTAAGATTGCAGTGCCTATTAGTTGAATAGGTTCACTAAAGACAAGCGACAAATTGGTTGCTATATCTACTCCTGTAGCATTATCTAATGGAGTAAATACATTTGCTGTTGGAGGGATTATATCTGAATTTATTGTTGTAAAATTCCAAGTAGATGAATTTAATGTTCCTGCAAAATCATTTCCAGCCATATCTTGGAAAACACCCGGAGATATTGCTATATAATACCCAGTTAATGGAGCTAAACTTGATGTTAAAGGTATTGTTGCTGTATTACCGATAATTGATGCTGTTGCAACACTTATAGATTGTACCGTTGTTAATGTTGACGAATTTCGAACAAAAATAGTTCCGGTTCCAATTTGTATATCTTCATTAAAATTAATAACTAAATTAGTATTAGTACTTACGCTTATTGCTCCATCTGTAGGAGAAAAAGAATTGGCTAAAGGAGCTATCATATCTGGATCATCTCTCATTGTAAAATCATGATCTGGTAAAGGAGGATCCCCTATACCCGCAAATGGATTTCCTGCTAAATCTTCAATTGCACCAGAAGGGATTTCTACATAATATTCTGTACTATAATCTAAACCAAGCGTTGGTATCACTATAAATTCATAAGGAGGAGATGTAGTTACAGAAACATTGGCAGGATTAGCTACATCTATATTTAGCGTAGTGGAGTCATCATCAACTCTCTTAACAAGGATATTTCCAGTACCTGCTTGAACTTTTTCATTGAAAAAATATCGTAAAAGATTGTTCTTTTCAAAAACATTTACAGATCCTTCTGGTGGGCTCATAGCCTGCAGTATAGGAATATAAGTGTCACTTTCCATTGAAAATAACCAACCAGAAGCATATCCATAGTTTGGATTGGTTTGGTTACTTGCATTTTTCACCATCCCGGCATCTATTTTGATCCAAAATTCTGTGTCAAAAGGTAATGTTATATTAAGAGTTAGAGTATTTCCAGAAATTACTACCTGAGAATCCAAAAAACCATAACTACCAAATGTAGATCCAGTATCTGCATTCTCAACTCTAATTCTTTTGACAGCAAGATTTGGCAGAATTGGCTGGTCAAAGGTTGCAATAATAGGAGCACCTTTAATTGCATTTGATTCATTGTGTGCTGGAACTGTTGAAACAACAACAGGAGCAGTTTGCGCTTTTATTGACAATGCAAACAAACAGCATGTAAAAAAGGTTAAAAAAAATCTTTTCGAAATAGTAATTTTGGTTTTCATGATTAAACGATTTTGGTTTGCTCAAAGGTCTTACAACTAATCAATGAAATCAATCGGGGATTTTACGTAAAAATAGCTACGGGAAATCCCGTAGAAAGAGAGTTAAAGTAGAGTAATGCCTTCTCTTATAGCAAACTTTACAAGATCAACAGTAGTGTTTATACCAAGTTTTGTTTGGATGTTTTTTTTATGGGTCTCAACTGTTCTTGGAGATATAAAAAGTGAAGATGCGATTTCTTTTTGCAGTTTGCCGTCTGCTAATTGTTTAACAATTTCTAGCTCTCGTAAAGTCAGTTTTGTTTCAGGATCTGAACTATTTTGAGACATAACTTTCACCATTAAACCTGCTATTTTTGAGCTGAAATAGGTGTTTCCTTTTGCAACCTCAGTAATGGCTGTGGTAAATTCTTGAGAGGAAGTGTCTTTTGGTAAAAAACCATCAGCACCAACTTTAATAGCAGCTTTTAAATGTGTTGTGTCAACATTTGCAGTAACAAAAAGTATTTTAATGGAAGGTGTAATTGATTTTATTTGTTTACATATTTCTATGCCACTTAATCCAGGCATAGAAATATCTAACACAATTACATGTGGCGTTTTTTCTTTTAGAAGTATAAAAAGAGTATTAGCAGATTCTGCTTCACCTATAGTTTCAAACCTGTCATCGAGTAGTAATATTAACTTAAACCCTTCTCTTACAATTTGATGGTCGTCAACGAGAATTATTTTTATTTTTGGGTCTTTCATGTGTTTAAGTTATAATTTATAAGGGTAACACATGTTGTTCGCTATTTACCATTCTCTTAACTTGAACATTTTACATGCTCGTTTCATTATTATAAAGATAGTATTATAATATTAAAAAATCAATATAACTTTTGTTCCTTTTTCTAACGCGCTTTCAACCTTTATTTTAATGTTTGCTTTGTCTAAAAGTTCTTTACAGAGCAGCAGGCCTAATCCTGTTCCTTTTTCTGCAGAATCACCTATAGATGCTACATCTTTAGTAATATCAAACAATTTATTTATGTCTTTTTCAGACATTCCAATGCCATTATCTTCAATGATAATACTATTTTCTTTTTTGTAGATTTCTATACTACCATTTTCTGGACTAAACTTTATGGCGTTCATTATAATATTCCTGAAAGCTGTATGAAGTATTTCCTTGTCTGCAATCAGTTCTAGTTCTGTATCAATTTTATTGGTGATTTTAATTGATTTTGAACTACTGTTTATTTGATACATTCCAATAATTTCATCAACTAAAATTTTAGGAATTACTTTTATCTTATCAACTTTAATATTATTTCGCTGACTATTACTCCATATTAATAAATTGGTTAGAACATCATATAATTGAGTAGAAGAATCTCGTAGTTGCGATATTAATTTCAGCAACATATTCTGCGGTATTTTATCAAAACCTTTACTCATATTTTCAGTTAGGGTTTTAAATGCCGAAACAGGATTTTTAAGATCATGAGCAACGATACTAAATAGCTTATCCTTCGTTGCGTTTAGTTCTTTTAATTCTTTGTTTTTAGTATTTAAAATTTGATTTGTTTTGGCTTTAAGCTGAAACCGATTGTACAATAAAAATAGACTTAGTAGTAATAAAAACGAACCTAAAATTAGTGCTAAACGAACGGCTCTATTTCTTTCTATGGTAACATCTTTTAATTTGTTTTCTTGTGATAATAAAGCGATTTCTTGGGTTTTTTTCTCAGTTTCATATACCACATTTAGGTTAGCAATGGCTTCTTTGTTTTCTTGAAAATGAACTTTGTCTTTAATTTGCAACGATTCATTTTGAAACTGAAATGCTTTTTCATGATCACCAAGACTAAGGTATAAATCGCTGATTTTTGAAGTGCAATTTATTTGAAGATCCAAATAGTCCTTTGACTTAGCAATTTCGTAAGCTTTCAAATACTTATTTAGCGCTAGTTGTTTGTTGTTTCTTGCGTTCTCTAAATCACCATATACTTGTAAATCGTATGAATATCCATAAAGGTTATTTCTTGTGGTATCTATTTTTATTGCCTTTAGAATGTAATTTTTAGCTTTACTAAATTCTGATAGTCCAATATAACAGCCCGAAATATTTGTATAAAGGCTTGCTTTTCCTGAACTATTATTGAATTTAGACTTTTCCTTTTCAGATTTTAGAAAATATTCCAATCCCTTTTCAAAATCACCTTGCTCACAATAAACATTCGCGATATTATTTAATGATGATGAAGAATTAATCTGGAGTTCCTTTTTTAATAGATATGATTTATTATAAAATTTTAGAGCTGCTGGAAAATCTTTACGGTATTCATAAACAGCCCCAATATTATTATTTACACCTGCTATTCCCTCTTTAAAATCTAATTTTTCATATGATTTCAATGCTTCGAAATAGTATGTTAAAGATTTCTCGTATTCCGAAAGATAAAAATAACCAATACCTAAATATTGATTAGAAATTGCAATCCCTTTTGTTAGATTACCTTTTATAAAAAACTCTTTTGACTTTTCGTTATTTAGAATGGATTGTGCGTATTCTCCTCTATATTCATATATTATACCGAGGTTAGAATACCCATAACCCAAGCCTTTATAAAAATTATTTTTTTCTGAATACTCTATTGCTTTATTAGCATATATCTCAGCACTATCTAAATTAGTATTATAAAACGCCTTAGAAACATTGAGATGTTTCATTATAGTTAATGTGTCAGATTGTGAATACAGTGATAAAAAAAATAGAAGTGTTAAGAAAGAAAGAAATGTTTTTTTAGTCTTATAGCCGATTCTAATATAGAGCATAAAATATTTTTTTGATAAAAAATCGTTTTAATGAACTTTATCTATTGTTAAACGAAGTTAACCTAAAAATTTGACAACGTTAAATCACCTCAAACATCTCGTTTAGGCTATGCTATTTGTTCGGTCACACACTTTTATTTAGAATTTATTTTTTAAAGGTTATTGTGTATTGTCACCTAGATGATAGATTAATTTTGCTCTTTTTTTAACATCTTCGCTATAATACGCAAGGTCTTTAAAAGCACCATCGGCATAACGTTGGGATTGGATATCAATATGTGTCGCGCTAGGATCGCTAATTTGTCTGCCAGTAAGCATGGTTTTAGCTTTATCTCCAAATACCACAACAGCTAGTAAGCTATTTCCTAATGTTCTATTATTGTCGTTTAGGATCTCTAAGAATTTAATAAAGTCAAATCGCTTTTATTATCTCGTTTAATGTGTTTGATTACTGTTATTTCGTTTAAATGCAAATATTAAATATGTGAAGTAGTATTATTCGTTTTATTTTTCATCAAGATTTGCTTTGTTAATAATGCTTACTGTTCCCATTGGGCCATCAAAATACATTGGTTGTTCTTTCTCGATGTAATTTAGTTTAAACCATTTTCCTTGAAGTTTACTATTAGAGTTCCAGCCTTGATTTTGTAAGTTGCTTTCTGAATCGTCTAGCTCAATTCCAAATTCAAAGTTGTCAATTTCACAACCATCAAAAACTATTATTTCACCAGATTCCTTTTCAAATGAATAGTGTTCGGCATCTCCCAACGAGAATTCTAAAAATTTAGCTTTTACGTATAATGCATTGTTGTTAATGGGTTTGTTTTCAAGTGATTCATTCGAGGTAATGGTTTTTTTAGCAAAACAGCTGGCTTCACTTGATTTTGTTTATCTTCTTTTTTAGAGCAGGAAAACAGAAGTAAAAGACTTAGAATTAAAACAGGTAAATATTTCATAATATTGTGTATTAGATTCTACATATTTTTTAAAAGTATCTTCATAGAGCATTTTCCAACCAGAAGAAAGTTGATTTCTAGTACTCTCGGATACGTTACCAAATGTTGTATCTGTTAAAGTCATAATCGTTATTCCCTCACTTTCTTTTAAAGACAGTTTCATAAAATTCATTGCAGGTCCACCAAAACTTGGAGAAAGATGGCCTTTCAACTCAAGATTGTTAGGGGCATCCAATACTATTACATTTGCCCAAAGCAATCCGTTATCACCTCCATAATCCTCATACATTCTACCTCCTACAAAGGGCTCAATTTTAAAACCTTTAGTCTTTGAACTGGTGTAAAAATAGGTTCTCCACCATTTTCCAATGTCTTCAATAAGACATTTCCATACAAAGTTAATGTTTGCTTCTATTTGAATTTCCAATGTAATAGTAATTGTATTTGCTAGATTGTTCATGATTGAATTTGAGTGATTTTTGCTATAACTTCTAACACTTGGGAATAGGAATAGTGCGCATTTGATTAAGTACTAAAATAGGTATTATCTTTATACAATGATGTAGGTGATTTATTCATTAGGTACAATTTTAAACTCTGTTTAGTTGGCCAGAAATTGTTTTAATTCTGATACAAAACCCGTGTAATTGAAGTTAGCCTAAAAAGTTGACACAGTCAACTCACTTTTATTACTCTAGAACCAATATAAAACACAAACCAAAACTACATTATCAGTCAAGCTATTTCCAGAATTTTACAGACAAGGCTTGTAAAGCGTATTTGTGTATAGATTGCTGAAAATCTGCTTTCCAACTTTGTTAAACATTAGTTTTTTAGGATTATAAATATAAGATGTATTACCTTAGACAACAATAAAAGCAAAAATTCAATACATAATTAGTTTAACCAAAATTCAATCAACGTGAAAAAAATCTATATTACATTATTCGCGGGCATTTTTTCTATGTCTATTCATGCACAAAAAGCAATTGTTGTATCAGGAGGAGATATCTCTGATGCTAATTTTAGCGTTAGTTACAGTATCGGGCAAGTGTCCCAAGAAAAAGCAGACGGCTCTGGTTTATTAAACCAAGGCGTACAACAACCTTTTGAGATCTTTACTTTGCCAACTTTAGGTGATACAGACTTACAAACTGCTAACATTAAAATGTTAGTGTATCCAAATCCTACAGTAAGTTTTGTAAATCTTTCAATTTCTAATTTAGAATTTAAAGATGCTACTTATAGTCTATTTGATTTACAAGGAAAATTGCTTAAAAGTTCAAAAATTAACACTTCTAAAACTACCGTAGAAATGAGTGCTTATCCTGTAAGTACCTATTTTTTAAAGGTGAAGGATATAGACGGTAAAATTTTGAAGACCTTCAAAATTATAAAAAATTAAATCAATATCTAATCAATATCAAACCATAATTAACATGAAAAAACTTTTTACATTATCGCTTTTTCTGGTGTTTACCAGTCTTTCGTTTTCCCAAGTATCAGAGTTCTTACAATACCAAGTTGTTATTAGAGATGCCTCAGATGTACTTGTTATTAATACAAATGTTAGCATGCAAGTGAGTATTCTGTCAGGATCCGCTTCTGGAACAATAGTTTATAACGAAACGCACAACCCAACAACCAATGCAAATGGATTGGCTACAATAAAAATAGGAACAGGAACTTCTGTCACTGGAGATTTTAATACTATAGATTGGACAGCTGCAGTTTATTTTATTAAAACTGAAACAGATGCAACTGGCGGCACAAACTATACTTTAGAAACTGTAGCCGAAATTACAAGTGCGCCTTTTGCCTTATACAGTAATGTTGCAGGATTTGCCGAAACAGCAGATTATACAACATTAACTAATGTACCAACCACAATAAGTCAAGCACAAATAGATAAGTTAGGCTTAATAACGGTTACTAGTAGTATAGATTTAGACCAATTATCTACAGATGTAGGTGTCAATTCAGCAAAAACCGCTTTTCCAGGTTTTGGGACTACTTCTGGTTTAGCTTTGGAAGGCGATAACTTTATATGGACTAAATCTAATAACAATGCCTTTTATAACCAAGGAAATATTGGTATTGGCGTTCCAGATAACACGACGTTTGGTGCTGCAAAATTGCATGTGGGTAGCGGTATAAAATTTAGTGGAGTACCAGCAACATTAACAGAACCAGGGTTGTTGTTTTACGATGCTACGCAAGGTGATGGAAAATTTAGTTTTGTAAATAATAGCGGAAGCACTGTAGTTTTAGGCGGTGGAGAATGGTCTACTGTAAACGGTGACGTTACAACCAGTACAGATGTACTCATTGAACGTAGTTTAGGAGTAGGTTTCGATATTGTAAACGGCGAAGACTTTGGATTAGATTCGTTTAAATTAAAAGAGAATAATCTACGTATTTTATTTGATGATAGCGATGATCCTTCAGGAACAATGCCTGCTAACGATTGGCAAATAGAAATAAACGATTCTAGTAACGGAGGAGATTCTCATTTTGCTATTAATGATATAACTAATGCAACACGCCCTTTTAGAGTTAGTGCTGGAGCACCAAATAATGCTTTTTTTATTGCTAGTAATGGTAATGTTGGTATTGGTACAAATATACCAAGTGCAACACTAGAAGTTTTAGGAACTGTAAAAGCACAAAGTTTTGTTGGTGATGGTTCTGGACTTACAGGAATTACTGGAGGAACAGGTGGTATTGCCAATCTTAATGATACAACCATTGCAGCAGATACTAGTGCAGACACCGCTGGTGAAATTGCATTTCAAACCCAGAATACAACAAAAATGGTAATTACTAATGCAGGTAATGTTGGTATTGGAGTCAGCGCACCTTCTGTTAAACTTGAAGTTGCAGGTTCTGGAAAATTTCAAAGTGTAGAAGCATCCGGGAACTTAAGTACTCAAACCATAAGTTATAGTATTACTGCAAATGCAGATGATACCTCACTAAATATTGAAATTGATGTAACAAATAAAACGGTAGTTAATATCAATAACGCTATTGATCAAACTATAGATGGTTTTACCTCTGGAGTTGCTGGGCAACAGTTTACAGTATTTAATAGCGGCGCAGGTATAAAAACCATAACGCATAACACAGGAACACAGTCGGTTTTACTTCCAGGTAATGTAGCTTTAAGTTTAGCACAAAATCAAGGTGCAACCTTTTTGTTCGATGGTATGGTATGGTACTGTATTTCTAAAAATAACTAATAACAAAACTAATGATGAAACAAATTATATTCTTATTTAGTTGCTTTTTTATAATAAGCGGTTCTCTTTTTGCTCAAGTAGGCGATAAGATTAATTTTCAAATGATTGTTCGTGACTCGGGTGGTTTGCAACTTGTAAATTCACCTATTGGGTTACGATTTAGAATCTTACAAGATACAGAAACAGGAACTGTTGTTTTTGAAGAAACACACACAACAACAACCAATAGTATTGGAATGGTTTCTGTTAAAATTGGAGCAGGTTCTCCCGTTATTGGTACCATAACCGCTATAGATTGGACTACAGGTTTGTATTTTATAAGTACAGAAATAGATCCTCTTGGAGGCATGTCTTACACTTTACAACAAACTACAGAGTTAAATAGTATTCCATTTGCATCTAGCGTTTCTAAAACCAGTTCTGCAGCAACATTAAACTACAATTCTTTAACTAATACACCGGTAACAATAACGGGTGCTGAAACTTCTAAAATTGATTTTATAGACGTTACAAATGCAATTGATTTAAATACAACAAAAACGGCTGTAGATGTAAATACTTTAAAAGTAGATTTTCCTGGTTTTGGAACCACCAGCGGAACTGCCTTGGAAGTCTTATGGTCTAAAGTGGGTAATAATTCTTTTTTTACAACAGGTACCGTAGGTATGGGTACCAATGCTAATTTAGAAACAAGCGCAGCAAGTTTAATAGTAGAGGGTGGTGTTTTAATTCCTGTTAATGCTGGGTTTTTACCAGAAATAGGGGCTTTAGATTATATAAATTCGAATCCATTTACTAACGATTTTTTTTACGGAGATAATTTTGGTAATTTAAAACTTTATAATGGAAATAGGGATATATTTATATCGTCTGAAGACGTAAACATTTTTGGGAAACTAGGAATTGGTACTGATTTAACATCAAGTTATAATTTTAATGATAATAATTTTGTTATTGTATCACCATCACCAAATATCTTGTTTCAAGACACCAGTAGTTCTGCTTCTTTTCCTTCTGCAGACTGGCGTATTAGAATTAATGATTTAGCAGATGGAGGCGATGATTATTTTAGTATTGAGAATGTAAATGCCGCTGTTTCAAATTTTAAAATTATGGCAGAAGCACCAACACATTCATTTTCTCTGCTTGCAAATGGTAATGTAGGTTTACAAACAGAAATTCCAACAGAAGCTTTAGAGGTGCCTAATGGTGTTATAGCAACATCTTTTGTTGGTGATGCATCAAATTTAACAAATGTTGTTGGAGGTGGTACAGCATCTACTACCAATACAGGAAGTACAACTATTGGTGCAGATACAAATGAAGATGCTAATGGCGCAATAATTTTTGAAACCCAAAACCAAAATAGAATGTCCATACAAAATAATGGGGATATCGCTATTGGAGCAATGGCTCCAATCGCTAGTTTAGATGTTGATGGAGATTTAAAAATCGAAAATATTGAAACAGGTAACTTAAGCTTATCTGGAGCATTAATAAAAAATGTTGTTACAGAAGCAGGACCAGGACTATATCAACTTATTGACATTTTAGATAGAAGTGTAATTGTACTTAGTTCAGTTTCAGATTTTTATACTGGTTTTATTAATGGAAAAGATGGGCAGGTTTTTACCATAATTAATGGTAGTGGATCTTCATTTTCATTTCTTGGTAGTGCTATATTATCAAGCCTTACTACAATTTCTGTTCCTCCACGTGGATCGATTTCACTTGTGCAACAAAATTCTGGTTCATTTATACTTACAGGTATTGTTAATTAAAAATCAACTTATGTTGTGCTCTAAATAAACAAGTGTTATTTAAGTTTAAAAATCCCAAAACTTAAAAGTTTTGGGGTTTTTAGGTTTTATATATTTCTTTAGTTTAAAATATAAATAGATTTGTTGTCGGTATTATTTCTTAATAGAATGAAGTTATCGTTTAACCGATTTAGTTATACAATGTTTGAAAAAAATAAAGGATAAAGTTAATTCTCTTTTCTTATTTTAGCAATAATGCACAACACTATACAAAACTACATTCCTAGTCAGGCCATTCCAAGAGTTTTAGAGCTTTTAGAACATGATAATTTAATAGTTTTAGTGAAAAATGAGCGTAAAACCAGACATGGTGATTATAGAAAGTTGCAAAATAACAAACACCAAATAACCATAAATAACAATCTTAATTCCTATCGTTTTTTAATAACGCTTATTCATGAAATCGCACATTTTGAAGCTTATAAAAGCTTTGGGCGCTTTATTAAACCACATGGGATAGAGTGGAAGCGAACGTTTCAGCATTTAATGTTGCCATTTATAAATCCAGAGGTATTCCCAATAGATTTATTGCCGTTATTGGCAAATCATTTTAAAAACCCAAAAGCATCTAGCGATACAGACGCGCAGTTGGCCTTAGCTTTAAAGCAATTCGACGAACCAAACAATAAAACCTTTATATTTGAATTACCTTTGGGTGAAACGTTTAAATTTAGAAATAAAAAGATTTTTAAAAAAGGTAAAAAACGCACGAAGCGATACGAATGTATGGAACTAGCAACTGGTAAAATGTATTTGTTTAACCCAAATGCTGAGGTAGAAATAATACCTTCAATTTGAAGTTTACCATTTGTGAAATTATAAGCAAGCGTAAGCATTATAATTCACCAAAGTGTTAGCGGGAAATTCGTGAATCTCTGGCGAAAATAACATAAAGTATTTGTCATTCCTGCGCAGGCAGGAATTTACATATTTAGATTAATTAAAAACAGATTCCTGCCTTCGCAGGAATGACAGTTATGAAAAATAAAAATTATTACGCCATATTAATGGCTGGAGGAGTAGGTTCAAGATTTTGGCCGGTAAGTACTCAAGATTTTCCAAAGCAATTTCACGATATGCTAGGAACAGGAGATACACTAATTCAAAAAACGTTTAACCGTTTGGCTACGCTAATTCCAAAAGAGAATATTTTTATTTTAACTAACGAACGTTATAACGATTTGGTATTCGAGCAACTACCAGAAGTAACCAAAAGGCAAGTGGTTTTAGAGCCAGCAATGCGTAATACAGCGCCTTGTATTTTATACGCGTCTTTAAAAATTCAGAAAGAAAATAAAGATGCTGTAATGCTTGTAGCGCCAAGTGATCACTGGATTGAAGACGAACAAGCCTTTGCGGATAATGTGCAACAATCTTTTGATTTTTGTGAAAGCAATAATGCTTTAATGACCTTAGGGATTACACCTACATTTCCAAATACGGGTTATGGTTATATAGAATACGATAAAGATTCAAACGCTGCTATAAAATCGGTAAATCAGTTTCGTGAGAAACCAGATTATGACACAGCAAAGAGCTTTATAAATCAAGGCAATTTCTTATGGAATGCAGGTATTTTTATGTGGAGTGTTAAAAGTGTAGTGGAAGCTTTTCAAAATAATCAACCACAATTATTTCAGCTTTTCGAAAAAGGAATAGCGGTTTATAATACAGAATTTGAAGACGATTTTATAAGAGACAATTACGGTAATGCCGAAAATATTTCTGTGGATTATGCTATCATGGAAAAGTCTGAAAACGTATTTGTATTACCTGCAACTTTCGATTGGAACGACCTTGGAACTTGGGGAAGCTTATACGATAAGTTAGATAAAGACGAAAATAACAATGCCATAGTAAACGCTAGAACCTTAACAGAAGATGCTTCAGGTAACATGATACGTACAAAAGCAGATAAAGTTGTTGTTGTCGATGGCTTACAAGATTATATAATTGTGGATAAAGAAGAAGTTTTGCTTATCTTCCCAAAGACAAAAGAACAAGATATTAAAAAAGTGCTTCAGAAAGTTAAAGCAAAATTTGGAGACCAATTAGGATAATATATGAGCGACAAGAGTAAATTTGATTTCGATGAAGCGTCTGAAAAAGATGAAACAGCTAAAAAGGACGAAGCTGTACGGCAGTCTAAAGATGCCATAAAAAAGGAAGCAAAGACTTTCTTTCAGAGTATTAAACTTTTCTTTATCGAATTGCTTGATTTTAGAGATGATACAGACCGTGATGCTACAATAGAAGCTATAAAAGCCGATATTCCTTTTAAAGGCGCAACAGCTTGGATTTTAATATGCTCTATTTTTGTGGCTTCTATTGGGTTAAACGCAAACTCAACAGCAGTAGTAATTGGTGCCATGTTAATCTCTCCATTAATGGGTCCCATTTTAGGTATAGGTTTATCTTTAGCAATTAATGATATTGATACAATAAAAAAAGCATTAATAAACCTATCTACAATGATTGTGTTAAGTTTATTAACCGCTTTTTTGTTTTTTTGGTTGTTTCCTTTAAATGATGAAACATCTGAGCTTCTTGGTCGAACAGCACCAGATATAAGAGATGTGCTTATTGCCTTTTTTGGTGGATTGGCATTAATAATTGCACGTACTAAAAGGGGAACAATAGCTTCAGTTATTTTTGGTGTCGCAATTGCTACAGCTTTAATGCCTCCTTTATGTACCGTTGGTTATGGTTTATCTGTAATAGCAGAAGGTGATTTTAAAAAGGGCTTTGATTTTGCGATTGGAGCAATGTATTTGTTCACTATTAATACGATTTTTATAGCTTTAGCAACTTTTATTGTTTTAAAACTTTTACGTTTTCCTATGCTTAAATACGCGAATTCGGCAAAACGAAAACGTATAGCTAGATTAGCTTCTTTTGTTGCGGTTTTAGTAATGATTCCTGCAGTACTTACTTTTTTAAATGTATTAAAAAAGAGTAATTTTAACCATGATGCGGATAGATTTATTTCTAAGGAATTAGAAGCTTTGCCAAACGCAAATTATATTAAAAAGAACGCATCAAAAAACTATAATCCTAAAGAAATATCGACTATCGAGTTGACTACTTTTGGTGCAGATGAAATACCCGAAGCCACAGTGGCAGTTTTACAGCAACGTTTTAGTCATTACAACGCTTTAAAAAACACGAAACTACAAGTGAATCAAGTAAAGAATAGAATTGTAAATAATCTTGAGTATATGGAAGAATTGCGTACCCGTGATTCTTTAGATTTGATGTCGCAACAACAAAAAATCGCTTTCTTAGAGGATAAAGTTAGAAAACTATCAAGATTTGAACGCAAGCAAATTCCTTTTGAAAATCTATCTCAAGAAGTAAGGATTAATTATGAAAATATTGATGCCTTTGGTTATGCTTCAAAAGTGAATTCTAACTTTACAACAATAGATACTATTAATGTTTTTAGTATTAAATGGAAAGATTCTGTTTCAAATGATAGTTTAAATGCAACTCAAAAGAATAAATTAGAAGCCTGGTTAAAATTTAAATTAAAACTAGATACTTTAGTTATAGAAGTGCAAAAGTAGATTAACTATTCTCCTTCAGTATAGCTTCGCGAACCTTTTTAAATAAATTGGAAGAGTAAACAAAGTCTGTTACAACCTCATTGTCGGTTTTAAAGATAGTATGTCTGCTGCCTTCCCATGCTTTCAATCCTTCTTTAAGGAATACAATTTTCTCTCCAATTTCCATTACAGAATTCATATCGTGAGAGTTTATTACAGTAGTAATATTATATTCTTCAGTAATTTCTTTAATTAAATTATCGATTACTGTAGCCGTTTTAGGGTCTAACCCAGAGTTAGGTTCATCGCAAAATAAATATTTTGGGTTGTTTACAATTGCGCGTGCAATGGCAACACGTTTTTGCATACCACCAGATGCTTCACTAGGCATTTTATTATGCGCATCTTCAAGGTTTACACGTTTTAATACAAAGTTTGCACGTTCGCGCATTTCCTCTTTTTTAAGCTTGGTGAACATACGTAAAGGAAACATAACATTTTCTTCAATTGTTAAAGAATCGAATAAGGCGCTTCCTTGAAATACCATACCAATTTTTGCACGCATATCTCTCTTTTTGTCTTCTGATAAATTGGCGAAATTTTCACCATCATATTCAATACTTCCTTCTTCATAATCGTACAACCCTAATAAACATTTTAAGAACACTGTTTTACCAGAGCCACTCTGTCCAATTATTAAATTCGTTTTTCCTTTTTCAAAAGAGGTATTAATACCTTTTAAAATATGAGCTTCTCCAAACGATTTATGTAAATTTTTTACTTCTATCATTAGCTTAGTAATAATTGGGTTGCTAAATAATTAATGAGGATAATAGCGACACTAGTCCAAACAAAAGAGGTTGTACTCGCTTTACCAACTTCTAGCGCTCCACCTTTCATATAATAACCATGAAAAGAAGGAATTGTTGCTAAAACAAAGGCAAACAGAAAAGTTTTAATAAATGCATAGGTAATATGAAATGGATTAAACTCTTGTTGAAGTCCTGTAATAAAATCATCTGCCGAAGCGTAACCACCATAAATACATGCCATTAATCCACCAATAATACCAAGAAACATAGCTATAGATATAACGAATGGATAAAAGGCCATCGCAATTAATTTTGGGAATACAAGATAGTTTAGGGAATTGATTCCCATAACTTCTAAAGCATCAATTTGTTCTGTAACTCGCATGGTTCCAATACTTGAAGTAATGAATGAGCCTACTTTTCCTGCCATAATGATTGACATAAAGGTAGGTGCAAACTCTAAAAGAATAGATTGTCTTGTAGCAAAACCAATTAATTCTTTTGGAATTAGTGGATTGTCGATATTTAAGGCGGTTTGTATAGTAACAACACCACCAACAAAAAAAGCTATAAACGCTACTATACCCAAAGAACCAATTATTAAATCGTCTATATCTTTAAGTATAAGTTCTTTCATTACAGACCATTTCGTAGGCTTACGAAATAGTTCTATAATCATTAAAAAGTAAGTGCCAATATTGTGTAGGTACTTCATATAAGTATTAATACATTATTAGTTTTAAAGTTGAAAATTAAAACTGTAATTGTAATTAGTGCTAAAGTATAAAAATCTAAAACATTTATATCTAAAACTGTATAATATATTTGCTTTTTTGAATGCTGTATTTAAGGTTATTTTACAATAAAATATTTAAAATAGTTTATTTTTGTATTGTAAAACTAAAGAGTGTAACATGAGATTTTTATCAATTATTTTTTTAACGCTATTTCTATTTAATTGTAAGGCACAAAACAATGTAATACAATCTAAAAAACAAGAAACTGTTATTTTAAATGCTAATCCTAAGTTGGTCGTTGGTATTGTTGTAGATCAAATGCGATACGACTATTTAACTCGTTTTTATAACAAGTATGGTAACGGTGGATTTAAACGTTTAATTAATGATGGTTTTAATTGTAAAAACAACCACTATAACTATGTACCTACATTTACAGGACCTGGTCATGCTTCCATTTTTACAGGAACAACTCCAAAAAATCATGGAATAATAGCAAACTATTGGTATGATAAGTTTAGCAAAGAGACTGTGTATTGTGCAGGAGATTCTAGTGTTTTAGCTGTTGGAAGTGACAGTGAATCAGGACGTATGTCTCCGCATAGAATGAAAACCACAACCTTTGCAGATGAGAATAGGTTATTTACACAAATGCGAGGAAAAACAATTGGTATTTCTATAAAAGATCGAGGCGCAATTTTGCCAGCAGGTCATTCTGCTAATGCTGCCTATTGGTTTAGTGGTCGAGATGAAGGTCGGTTTATTACGTCAACTTATTATATGAATAACCTTCCGAAATGGGTTGAAGATTTTAATACAAGTACTACTGCTGAGAGTTATTTACGTGAATGGAATACGCTATACGATATTAACACGTATACAGAAAGTGGGAGCGATTTAAATTCTTTTGAAGGTGGTTTTAAAGGAAAAGAAAACGCAACTTTTCCATATGATTTGGCAGCGTTAAAAGATAAAAATAAAGGTTTTGATATTATAAAAGCAACACCTTTTGGAAATAGTATTGTAGCAGATTTTGCCATTCAGGCTATTACAGCAGAACAATTAGGACAAGATAATTTTACCGATGTGTTAACAGTAAGTTTTTCTAGTCCAGATTATGTAGGACATAATTTTGGGGTGAACTCTAAAGAGATTGAGGATACATACATTCGTTTAGATAAAGATTTAGAGCGTTTATTTAAGGTGTTAGATGCTCAAGTTGGAATAGGAGAGTATACGTTATTCTTAACTGCAGATCATGGAGCAGTGGAAGTGCCAGCCTATTTGCAAAGCGTAAATATACCTGCAGGTTATTTTGATAAGGATGAATTAAAAAAACAATTGAATGCCTTTTTAGTTAATGAATTTTTTGCTTCAGATTTAATAGAAAGTATAAGTAACGATCAAATATTTTTGAATAAATCACGCTTAAAAGAACTAAAATTAGATTTAAATGATGTGCAATACGCCATTGTTAACGAGGTAATAAATTACAAGCATATCGATAAAGTATATTCATCCCAAACGATGCAGAATGCCACTTTTACAGCAGGAATTGAAGCTTTGTTGCAAAATGGATACCACCAAAAACGTTCTGGAGATATTATTATAGTAAAGGATCCAGCAGTTATTAGTTACAGTAAAACAGGATCAACGCATGGTTCTGGTTCAACATTCGATACACATGTGCCATTATTATTTTATGGTAATGGAATAAAAAAAGGGAGTACATTAACTAAAACAAAAATTACAGATATTGCACCAACAATTTCTGCTTTATTAGGTATTAGCTTTCCTAACGGAACTACAGGAAATGTATTAGGTTTTGTTATTGATTAGGAATGACAATGTATAATGTTTGTTTAAAACGTCTTAAGATTCTTTAAATTCAGATCGTATAGCATTTTCAGTTTTCAGAATTAAATAGCCTACGCTAAAACCAATTATAATAAGTCCAATAATTATTATTTGATTCCCTGTAAAATCGATAACAATAAAGTTTAAACTTAAAAGTAGCATTACGAGACCTATTACTATCATTTTTTTAGAAGAATAAACCTGAGCAAAATCCCAAGTCTGCTGATTCTTCATAGACGTTTTAGTTCTATAACCATAAAGCGTATTAATTGTTTTAGGTGGGAAAATAAAAGTAAGAATGCCAACTATAATAAATACAATTGCAACCATTGATAGCGGATTAAATAGATGTTCCAAATACTTTTTTTTATGTGAGTTTACTTTCTGTATAAAAAGTAATTGTTAACCAATTCAATGTAAGTCTGTTTGGCTTCGTCTTCAGTAATGCCTTGAATTTGAAAAAGGGCATTGGTTTTAAAGGCATTAATGATAGGAGTACGACTACTTGGCCTTTCGTAGTTGTTAGTAGCCTTTTTAAAGTAAGCATACAGTCGAAGAAGAAAATCTGCAGGAAACAGCTCGGTATGATCGTTTACACGTTCTACAGCTTCATTAAATTCGATATCTATTTCTTCAGAAGTCATTATCTACACTCGGCAATAATACTTTCGCCTCCTTTTACTTTATCGTTTAAATTTACTTTTATTTTAGTATCTAAAGGTAAATATAAATCTACTCTAGAACCAAATTTTATAAAACCAGAGTCACTACCTTGTGTTATAGCTTCTCCTTCTTTTGCATAGTTTACAATACGTCTTGCTAGTGCTCCGGCAATTTGCCTGTAAAGCACTTTTCCATAATTTTCATTCTCTAAAACAACAGTTGTGCGTTCGTTTTCTTCACTTGATTTTGGGTGCCATGCGACTAAGTATTTTCCAGGATGGTATTTGCTAAATAATACTTTACCGTTAATTGGATAGCGTGTTACGTGAACATTTAGCGGCGACATAAATACGCTAACTTGTAATCTCTTTTCATTAAAGTATTCTTTTTCAAAGACTTCTTCTATTACAACAACTTTTCCGTCAACAGGAGAAAGTACATGAGCGTTATTATTTACTGTATTTCGTTTAGGGTTTCTAAAAAATTGAAGGATTAAATATAGAAATACAGCAAATGTTGCATACAATATGTATTTAAGCCAAATAATATCAATAAAACGATCTACAGTTAAGTAAGATGCAATGATAATAATAAAAGTAATGACAATAATTTTATGGCCTTCTTTATGAAACATAGTGTAATATTCTTAAAAATAAATATATAAATGGAGCAGCAAATATAATACTATCAAAACGGTCTAACAAACCGCCATGACCTGGCATTATAACGCCACTATCTTTTACGTTTGCTTGTCGCTTAAATTTGGATTCTATTAAATCTCCAATAGTGCCAATAACACTAATAATTACGGCTAAAATTAACCAATTATTAAAGTTTAAAGTTTCGGTGTATGTTGCTATAAAATAACTCGCTATACAGGAAAATAATAAACCTCCAAGAAAGCCTTCTACTGTTTTTTTAGGCGAAATACTTGGAAATAACTTCTGTTTTCCAAAGTTCTTTCCAACTAAATATGCGAATGAATCATTAACCCAGACAATAATAAATGAACCTAATAATAGTTTAGGAGAAAAGGTGTGGTTAAAGTTTGCAATGAGTATTGAAAATATAAAACCACTAGAAATGTAAAATGTAGTTAATATGAAACGCTTTGTAATAAATAACGGAATTACTTTTTCTGAAAACAAGTCTTTTATTAAGAGCAATTGTACAAATATGGTAATGACTTGGAGAATCTGCGTGGCTTCGTCTAAACCTACAGAAGAGTTCATTAGTAACTGCCAATACCCAAAAATAAAGTACATTATTGTAAAAACAACGTAAGGTATAAAGCTATTTAGACTAATAAGTTTTTTAAATTCTGCAATGCATATGATACCGAAAACAAAAAACAAAAGGATTAATGCATTCTGGTTTAATAATGATGCAACAAGAAGAGATACATAAATTATGCCCGACAGTACTCTAGTTGTAGTTTCTTTCATTAAGAACTCGTTTTATCTTTTTTTTCTTTGTAAAATTATACTGTGACACTCAAAAGCTACCTAAATTGATAGCAAAATAGCTGATTTTCGCTTCAACGTAAAAAGTTTAAGCGCGTGCTAATTATAAATCTTCAAGTAGCAGCAAATATAAGTTTTTTGAAGAACTACCATAAGTTAAAAAGTCTTTTTCGTCAAGATCTTTAAAATGTTTTATTGTAGTAATATTTGTAGGTATTTTTTGTGCGTTTTTATTTTTAATTTGGCGAAGTCCTTCGCCAATATTGGTAACAATCTGGCTTGTAGTAGCAAATACTATAAAGTTAATTGGAAATTCTGTTAATTTAGATTCTGCTATTTGACGAGATGATATTAGCAGCGAGCCGTCGTTAGCTATTAAATTTTCGCAAGTTGTAAAAAAGTATGTAGCTTCTTTAAGGCTTTCGGTTTTTAGATTTAAACTTTTAAAACGCTCTTTTAAGTTTTTATCGAAAAAATATCCGGATTTATCTGTCCAATTGTTTTCCTTAAAAATAAGATCTACGTTTGTGAATACTTCGTCTAAATTTTCGCAATACAAGAATTTACCACCATTAGCTTTAAAGTTTATTGTAAACCCTTCATCTATTGGTAATTTTTCTTGAGGCATATGTTTACCTCTATTTTCGTTGCTAATCTCTTTGTTTTCTTTTTTAGATTTAGAACGGAAAATGTTTTTAAAAATGCTCATCTATGTATTGTTGCTATTAACCGAAATCTTAAATGACCTTAACAAATATAAAAATCTCAAATTAACATAAGCGTTTATTGAGATTTTTAAGACTATTTTATAATTTGGAATCTTTATTCTTCTTCCTCTTTTTCAACTTTGTTCGCTGTGATAAGTTTTTCAGAAGGTTTTTCTGCAACAGTATCAAAAGGACGTTTGCCTAAAATTTCTTCAAGGTCTTCTTTAAAGATCACTTCTCTTTCTAAAAGTCTCGTGGCTAGTTTCTCTAAAACATCACGTTTAGATATTAATAATTCTATAGCACGGCTGTATTGGGTTTCAACTATATTTTTTATTTCATTATCAATAAGTTCAGCTGTACTTTCGCTATATGGTTTTACAAAACCGCTTTCTCCAGCAGGATCATAATACGTTATGTTTCCAACCTTTTCATTCAGGCCGTAAATCATAATCATAGCTTTTGCTTTTTTAGTTACATTTTCTAAATCGCTTAATGCTCCTGTAGAAATCTCGTTAAAGATTATTTTTTCGGCAGCACGTCCACCCATAGTTACGCAAATTTCATCTAAAAACTTGCTAGTTCTAGTAATGTATGCTTCTTGAGGTAAATACCAAGCAGCGCCTAACGAGCGTCCACGTGGCACAATAGTTACTTTTACTAAAGGATCTGCATGTTCTAAGAACCAACTCACAGTGGCATGTCCAGCTTCGTGGTATGCTATGGTTTTCTTTTCTTCAACAGAGAACAGGTGACTTCTTTTTTCTAGACCACCAATAATACGATCTACAGCGTCTAAAAAATCTTGTTTATCTACTGCTTTTTTATTGTTTCTTGCGGCAATTAATGCTGCTTCATTACATAAATTAGCGATATCTGCTCCTGAAAAACCAGGTGTTTGTTTCGCTAAGAAATCTACTTCTAAACCTTCAACTTTTTTTAATGGTCTTAAGTGTACATCAAAAATGGCACGCCTTTCTGTTAAGTTAGGCAAATCAACATGTATTTGTCTATCAAAACGACCAGCACGCATTAATGCTTTGTCTAAAATATCGGCTCTGTTTGTCGCAGCTAATACAATAACGTTTGTATTTGTGCCAAAACCATCCATTTCTGTTAGTAGTTGATTTAACGTGTTTTCTCGTTCATCATTACTTCCAGACATTGCGTTTTTTCCTCTAGCTCTACCAATAGCATCAATTTCATCTATAAAAATAATAGCAGGAGATTTTTCTTTTGCTTGTTTAAATAAGTCTCTTACACGAGACGCTCCAACACCAACAAACATTTCAACAAAATCGGATCCTGATAATGAGAAAAATGGCACTTTTGCTTCACCAGCAACAGCTTTTGCTAGTAAGGTTTTACCAGTTCCTGGAGGGCCAACTAATAATGCACCTTTAGGAATTTTACCACCTAGAGAGGTGTATTTTTCTGGATTTTTAAGGAAATCTACAATTTCTTGTACTTCTTCTTTTGCGCCTTCTAATCCAGCTACATCTTTAAAAGTAGTTTTTACTTTAGTATTTTCATCGAATAATTTGGCTTTAGATTTTCCAATATTAAAAATCTGTCCACCAGCTCCTCCACCAGCTCCACCAGACATACGACGCATAATAAATATCCACACACCAATTAATAATATAAATGGTAATAAACTGAATAGTAAATCTGCTAAAACGTTTTCTTCTCTGTCGTTATCGTACTTTGTGGTAAGACTATTATCGGCTATAATTTGGGTGTAATCATCTTCAAAATTACTTAAATCACCATATTGAAAAATATAGTTAGGGATTTCTGTACTGCCAAATTTAAAGCCTGTAGAAATAGATTGCTTATGCTTATCTAGTGCTTCAGCATCATTTGTAAGGTAAACTTTTACGTAACCCGTATTTTTAATAATATCAAAATGTTCAATTTCACCATCTTTTAGAATTTCAAAAAAGGTAATTGGTGTTATTTTTTTATCATCGTTTGTATCACTGCTACCAAAAATTTGAAAAACTATTAGTGCAATTAAAAGCGCCCCAGAAATCCAATAAGGATTAAATTTTGGTTTCTTTGATGCTTCAGGTTTTTTATTTTCTGCCATGTATGGATTTAAAATTTAGATTCAATAATTGTTGTTTTTGCATCACCCCAAAGACTTTCAATGTCATAATATTCGCGAATTTGCTTCTGGAAAACATGCACAACAACGTTTACATAATCCATTAGAATCCATTCTGCATTGTCTTGACCTTCAATATGCCAAGGCTTATCTTTAAGCTCTTTACTTACTTTTTTTTGTATTGAACTAACGATGGCATTAACCTGAGTGTTAGAGGAGCCTTCGCAAATTATAAAATAATCGCAAACAGTATTTTCAATCTCTCTTAAATCTAGAATAATTGTTTCTTTTCCTTTTACATCTTCAATACCACTAATAATTGTAGCTATTAGTGTATCAATATTTGCTTGTTTTTTATTCATTAATTAGATTTAATTTGTGCAAAGTTATTATTTTTTGGTTCTTTATGCTTTAAAATTATTATAAAGATTTGTTATAAAAATTTAACCACGAAGATAACCAATTTGTATGCGTATAATCAAACTTGATGCCACCGATTCCACAAATACTTTTCTTAGAGAGATTAGTAGTGTAGAGACGCTTGACGATTACACAGTAGTTGTAGCAAGACAACAAAATAAAGGACGAGGACAAATGGGAAAGGAATGGCAGTCTAATGCGGGTAAGAACCTCACTTTTAGTGTGTTTAAACGCATCAAAGGACTTACGTTTTCTAACCAGTTTTATCTTAGTATTATCACTTCTCTTGCGCTATATAAAACATTGGAATGCTATAATATTCCAAATTTATTTGTAAAATGGCCTAACGACATTTTGTCAGCGAATAAAAAAATAGCAGGAGTTTTAATCGAAAATGTCGTGAAACAAAACCAATTGGAGCATTCTGTTATTGGTATTGGCCTAAATGTCAATCAAACAGAATTTAATAATCTAATGAATGCTACTTCTTTAAAGAATTGCTCTGGGAAAACTTTTAATTTAGATGAAGTGCTCCACAAGTTTTTAATAGAGTTTAAACTTTCTTTTAAAAGATTAGAATCAGGTGTCTTTGAAGCTTTAAAAGCCGATTATGAGTCTAAACTCTTTAGAAAAAATAAACCTTCAACATTTAAAAATGCTGAAGGTTCTTTGTTTTCTGGTTTTATAAAAGGTATTTCTTCTAGTGGAAATTTAGTGCTACTTTTAGAGGACGAAATTATTGAAGAGTTTACTTTAAACGAAATTACGTTGCTCTATTAAAACTTTATATTGTTTTAAATTGTAGGAACCATGTTTGTTACCAAAGTATCAATAAACTTGCTTATTGGTCCTTTAATCATCATAGCCATCATAGCATTAAACTCACCTTCAAAATGAAGTTGCACCTCGCTAGAATTAGTTTCTATTTCTGTAATGTCTGCTACTAAAGAAAAATTTAATTTTCCGCCTGCAGCTCCTAGAATAACTTTGCTATTAGGCGTAGTTTCTTTTTTCTTAAGGACTATCTCTGGCATGCCTTTTAGAGCGAAAAGAAATTTTTCTTCTCCAAGCATTTCAAATTTGCTTATATTTTCTGGCATAAGCGTTTCAAAGTTTTTAACGTCGCTTAAAAAAACGAAAGTGTCTTCTGCAGATTTATTTATTGTTACTTTTTTTGATTCTAAATTCATATTAGAGTACGTTTTTTATTGATTTTTTGAATGTCTGTAATGGACATTCTCTAAGTCTTTAGATATCAAGAAGCATTCCATTCGCTAGGGTTACTGTTCCAAGCAGACAAAGTTTCTAATTGATCTTCGTTAATATAGTTTGTTTCAGCAGCTTCTATAAGTAAGTTTTCATAATTACTTAAAGTATGTAGTTTAATGTTTTCGCTTTCAAAATTGGTTTTTGCAACTTCAAAACCATAAGTAAAAATAGCAATCATACCTTTTACATTTATATTGGCTTCTTTTAATGCTTTTACAGCATTAAGACTGCTCTTTCCTGTGCTAATAAGATCTTCTATTACCACAACATTTTGTCCGCCTTCTATAAAACCTTCAATTTGATTTTGGCGACCATGACCTTTTGCTTCTGGTCTTACGTAAATAAAAGGTAAGCCTAAATATTCGGCAACTAACATACCAATGCCTATTGCTCCTGTTGCAACGCCAGCAATGGCATCTGGTTTACCATATTCTCTTTCTATAAATTTTGCCATTTCTTCACGAACATAATTTCGTATTGGAGGAAAGGATAAAATAATACGATTATCGCAATATATTGGAGAATTCCATCCAGAAGCCCAAGTAAAGGGGTCTTTAGGACTTAATTTAATAGCGTTAATTTGTAATAATATCTTAGCGGCTTGTCTAGCGATGTGTTTGTCGATAATCATATTCGCAAAAATAAGCAATAATTTAATTTTATATGCTTACTTATTGAGCTAAAAATTATTTTTTTAGTTGATCTAAAGTAAAATAAATATAATATTTTTACAAAAGATAACTATTTGCTATACTCCAAAAGATGCATCACATTTTTGTAAACAACAAACCCATCATTTTAACAACTTTAGTTGAAAAGGAAACGGACTTTAAAAACTTCCTTCTTAAAGATGTAAATATGGATCAGGCTTTAAAAGTCTTGAGTAATAAAAAAATTAAATCGATTAGATTTATACATCACACCGAAAAGAATATTTTAAAAAAATTTTTAAGGAAATTACCTAATGTAATTGCTGGAGGTGGTAAAGTTTATAATAAGCAAAAGGAGATATTGTTTATCTACAGAAACAATAAATGGGATTTGCCAAAAGGTAAAGCTGAGAAAAAAGAATCTATAGAAAATACTGCTCTCCGAGAAGTAGAGGAAGAAACTGGCGTTTCTGGGTTGCAAATTGTTAAACCATTAGAAACGACCTATCATATTTTTAGGAGAAACGAGAAGTTTAAAATTAAAATCACGCATTGGTTTGAAATGACAACCGGTTTTAATGGCGAATTATTACCTCAAGAAGAAGAAGGTATTACTAAAGTAGAATGGCTTAATCATGAAAAGGCTAATCAAGCATTATCAAATTCTTATGCCAACATCAAACGCTTGCTTAATGATGATCTGCAATGAATTTCTATTTTAATACTCTGTAAATAGGATATTGTAAATGTGCTTTTTCATAATTTTCACTATGTTTATGTAACCAAGCTAGTTGTTGGTACCAGTTTTTAGCAAAGCCTTCGTTTTTCTCTTTTTTAGATTCGAATTCAGTTTTTAATTTTGGATTACTATTTAATAACTCTAAAGCTTTGTCTTCCCAAACATAAGCCGAAAAACCTTCTTTTTGCTGCAGTATAGTATCGAAAAAATTCCAATTAAAGAATGAGTCTGGTGCTCGAGGTTCTAAAGTTGCCATGATATATCTAAAATTGGGTTGACTGGTATAAACTATGTAATCTCCTTTTTTAAATGTTATTGTTTTTTCTTCTGAAGAAACCGAAGTATTAAAATGCAGGTAATGTCCTTCATAAGGATTTCTATTGCTTTTGTAATCTTCAATTTTATAACTTTCTACTGTTAGTAAGGAGTCTTTTTCTAGCTGAAGCATTTCAGTGTTATTCAATTTTAATAAGTCAATAATAGTATACCAACCTTGAGGGATAATGTAAGCTTTTGGTATGGTAACTTTATCGATTCCTTTAAAATAGTTCTGATAAATCACTTCTTTCTCAAAAGGCTTTTGCTGATTGTATTTTAAGCGTTCTTTACCAGTAATGGCACTCGTTACTGTTTCACCTTCATAGCCTTTAAAGTTTAATTTTGAGCTTTTTAAAGTATCTATTGCCCAATTTAAAGCATAAGTCTGCTGTGCTATTAATTTGTTGTTAGCTTCATTTCGAAGTTGTTTTATTTTTTCACCATCTCTTTCTGTTATTTCAATCATACTTTGCATGAGCTCGTATGTGCCTTCAACACGCTGTTTATATGGTTTAAGCATGTGCGTTTCTACCATCATTCCTAGAGTATTAAATAGTGTGGTATAACCTGTAGAATAGCGCGGAGAGTCTTTAAATTGAGCGAATCCGTTGTCAGGAGTTTTGTTATATACGTTGACATAGGGTGTAATATTCCATTTTTTATCAACTAATTTTTGTTCTAGATCAGGCATCATCTTAGTATGTAAATATTCGCCTAAATCACCGCCAAGTTTATTGTGTTGTGTAAATAAATGTGTTAAAGTATATTGGTAATCTGCACCATTACTAACATGGTTGTCTATAAAAACATCTGGTTGTACTAAATGAAAAATTTCTGTAAAAGCTCTAGCGTTTTTGGTGTCGCATTTAATAAAATCCCTGTTTAAATCGTAATTTCTTGCATTCCCTCTAAAACCATATTCTTTGGGTCCATTTTGGTTGGTTCTTGTTGTAGAATTTCTATTTAAACTTCCTCCAATATTATAAATAGGAATAGTAACAATTACTGTACTGTCTGGGACTTTAATTTTACCTTGGGCTATATCGCGATAAAGCATCATAGTTGCATCGATTCCATCACTTTCTCCTGGATGAATACCATTGTTTATTAAAAGAATACGTTTGTTTTTTCTAATATCAGAGAAATTAAAGTTTTCGTCTTTATTAAAGCTTACAATATGAAGCGGGTTTCCAGAATCTGTGTCTCCAATAGAATCTATTGCTATTGAAGCATATTCTTGAGATAGGTTTCTGTAATACTGAATAGTTTCGGCATAAGTTGCCGTTTCTAAACCATTAGATTTTTCGAAAATAGTTGTGAAATCAAAATCTTTTTTTGAATACAACTAAAACTGAAAAGCACAAGAAGTAGCGTAAGTATTTTATTCATTATAAGTAATTTAATAGTCGAAGTTCAAGCAAATATAGGAATTGCAAGTTTGTGTATCTATTAATTAAGCGTACTTTTGCAGCTTCAAAAATAGATAATGACAGAGTTTATAAGAAAGATAGTGCCAAATGCAAAGGATGATGTTTTAGCCGGAATCACCGTGTCTTTAGCAATGATTCCTGAGGTTGTAGCCTTTGCTTTTGTTGCGCAAATAGATCCATTAATGGCCTTATCTGGTGCATTTATTATTGGAATAATTACTGCAATTTTTGGAGGTAGACCAGGTTTAATTTCTGGAGCTGCGGGAGCTGTTGCTGTTATTTTTGTTAGCATGATTGCCGATGGCCACACGAAAGGAATGTTAATGGATGTGCCCATTGAAAACATGGGATTTTTCTACCTTATGGCCTGTGTTGTGTTAATGGGGATCATACAAATTTTTGCAGGCGTTTTTAAATTGGGTCGTTTTGTACGTTTAATTCCGCATCCCGTGATGATGGGTTTTGTTAACGGTTTGTCCATTGTTATTTTTATGGCACAGGTAAAAATGTTTTCACATAAATCTTTAAACGTTTCTTCTGCAGGTGTAAAAGAGTATATAAGTACATATATGCAAGGAGGAGAATTATATACTATGATTGGGTTGGTATTATTAACAATGGGAATAATCTGGAGTTTACCTAAAATCACTAAAAAAATACCTGCTGCATTAACTGCCATTTTAGTAACTAGCCTTATTGTTATTGGTTTTAATATGGACGTTTCTACGGTTGGATCTTATATAGTTGAAGGTGGAGGAACAGGATTAAAAGGAGAATTCCCTACGCCAAATATGGAGCTATGGGAGAAATTACCATTCAATATTGATACACTTAAATTTATAGCCTTGCCTGCGTTTTTAGCAGCATCGGTAGGATTAATAGAATCTTTAATGACTATGAATCTTGTTGATGAGTTAACAGAAACGAGAGGGAACGGTAATAGAGAATGTGTGGCTCAAGGCGCTGGAAATATAGTCTCTGGTTTGTTTGGTGGGACTGGAGGTTGTGGAATGATTGGTCAAACCGTTATCAATATTAATGCTGGAGGACGAGGAAGATTATCTGGAATCATGATGGCTGTTACTTTATTGTCTTTTATCTTATTTGCAGATAAATTAATAGAAATGGTTCCAATTGCAGCTTTAGTTGGTGTAATGTTTATGATGGTTATTGAAACCTTTGCTTGGTCGAGCTTTAGGATTTTAAAGAAAATACCAATGTCTGATGCTATTGTACTTATTACGGTGTCTCTAGTTACAGTTTTTGTAGATTTAGCAGTTGCAGTGTTTGTAGGTGTAATAATTTCTGCTTTAGTTTTTGCATGGGAAAATGCAAAGAAAATTAGAGCTAGAAAACGTTTTAAAGATGATGGTACTTTGGTTTACGAAATTTGGGGTCCATTATTTTTTGGAAGTATTCAGGCATTCAATGATAAATTTGATGCTAAAAATGATCCTGAAAAAATTGAAATTGATTTTGTAGAATCTAGAATAAGCGATCATTCTGCTTTAGAAGCTATTTCTAATTTAGTCGAAAAATATGAAGTTGAAGGTAAAAGTATTAAGCTTAAACACTTAAGTGAAGATTGTAAAATATTGATGTATAAAGCAAATCCGAAATTTAGAGATGTTATTGTTGAAGATATAGACGACCCAAGATATCACTTAGCAGCAAACCCGGAAGAGTTCCCAAAACCTCTTTCTGAATATAAATTCTAATAAAAAAGCTCCAATGGAGCCTTTTTTATTAGATATAGTTTTGTTGATTTACTCTCACGCTATCAGGAACCAACTTCGTGTAATCACCATTATTTTTAATGACTTCTCTAACAATAGAAGAGGAAATATAAGAAGTGCTTGCAGCTGTTAATAAAAACACAGTTTCTATAGGAGCTAAATCTCTGTTGGTATGTGCAATTGCTTTTTCAAATTCAAAATCTGCAGGGTTTCTTAAACCACGAAGAATAAAATCTATTCCTAATTCTTGGCAAAAATGTACAGTTAAACCTTTATAACTTACTACTTTTATTCTTGGTTCGTCTTTAAAAGCTTCCTTTATAAAATCCATCCGTTCTTCTAAAGAGAACATATATTTTTTTGAAGAATTTACACCAATAGCGACTATAACTTCATCAAATAAGGTAACTCCTCGTTTAATAATATCGTAGTGGCCAGATGTTATAGGGTCGAAAGATCCCGGGAAAAGTGCGCGTTTCATAGTTGTAGTTTTTTTATTTCAGTTTCAATATAATTAATTTTTAAACACTTTAGATTACTGATTACTGATTACTGATTACTGATTACTGATTACTGATTACTGATTACTGATTACTACCTCAAAGCCTCGTCAATTGCGCTTTCAAACAATTCAGCTACTGTAATGCCAGCTTCAGTAGCTTGTTGAGGCAAAATGCTTTCGTTTGTTAAACCAGGAACAGTATTTATTTCTATTAGGTGTGGTTCTCCATTTTTAAATATAAATTCGCTTCTAGTAAAGCCTTTCATTTTTAAAACGTTGTAAATCTTTTTTGCAACGGCATTTACTTTTTCTTCTTGTGTATTAGATAATCTTGCAGGTGTAATTTCTTGAGACTTACCAAGGTATTTGGCTTCGTAATCGAAAAAGTCGTTCTCACTTACAATTTCTGTAATTGGTAATACTTTGGTTTTGCCTTGATAAGTAATAACGCCAACCGAAACTTCCATTCCATCTAGAAAAGATTCTATAATAATCTCATCGTCCTCTTTAAAAGAATTATCTATTGCAGCTTGTAGGGCTTCCTTTTTATGCACTTTAGATATCCCAAAACTACTACCAGCTTTATTGGCTTTTACAAAACAAGGCAAGCCTACTTTTGCAATAATGTCATCTTCTAGTATTATATCACCTAAATTAAGGTAATAGCTTTCTGCGCTTAATATCCCGTAAGGTTTTAGCACGCTTAAACAATCACGTTTATTAAACGTCAATCCTGCTTGATAGGCATTGCAACTTGTTTGTGGCATGCTAATAAGTTTAAAATAAGACTGCATAAAACCATCTTCCCCAGGTGAGCCATGTATAGCATTAAAAACACAATCGAATGTGATTTTAGTTTTATTTACTAAAACAGAAAAATCGTTTTTATCGATTGGAAATTCTAAGTCATTACCATCTACAAAAACCCATTCGTCTTTAAAAACATGAATACGGTAAGCATTAAACCTGTTTTTGTTTAAGCTGTTGTAAACAACGTTTCCGCTTTTTAAAGAAATTTGGTATTCGCTAGAATAACCACCCATTATTATGGCAATATTTTTTCTCACAACACTATTTTTGTCATTTCCATGAGGACGGAAATCTGATTAATATTTACAATATCTTTATTTTTGTCTTCAGATTGCGCTAAAAACAATCTTCAACGGTAATCTTAAAACCGTTAATCCTCGTATAATTTAAATAAAGCAAACTAATAAGCTTCAAATTTATTTGTTTAGCTAAAATATCATTTATTTTATAGCAAACGAAAACCTTTTTGTTTTTATATATTTGCCATTCAGATTTTAACAATAATTAAACATGAGTATTCTTAAATTTCTAACGAGTAAAACGTTTTTTAAACAACTTGGTTTAGCCACGGTATCTGTAATAATATTATGTTTCATAATTTTTAAATGGCTTAATTTTACTACTAATCATGGAGATTTTGAAACAGTACCAAATTTAAGAGGAAAGTCTATTGATGTTGCGAAAATGGAATTAGACGAGAATAACTTAGTTATGGAAATTCAGGATTCTGCTAATTTTAATCCGGATTACCCTAAATACTCAGTAATAGAACAAGATCCTCCTGCAGGAGAAAATGTAAAAGAAAACCGAAAAATATACTTAACGCTTAATCCTTCAGGGTATAGAAAAATTCCTGTGCCAAATATTATCAACCGTACATTTCGCCAAGCGAGACCTACTTTAGAATCATTAAATTTCGAAATAGGTAAGAAAACGTTCGTAGATAACATTGGAAAAGATGAAGTGTTAAGTCTACGTTTTGAAGGAAAGGTTTTAAAACCTGGGACTTTACTACCAAAACACTCTAAAATAGATGTTGTTTTAGGAAATGGTAATCGTCCTAACTAAATTTTAAATGGATAAATATACACCACAATTACCAGAACAAAATGAAGCTGGAGAAACACTTTACGAGCATCATGCATTTACTGTAGATAAAGGGCAATCGCCTTTACGTATTGATAAATGGCTCATGAATAAAGTAGAAAATGCTACTAGAAATAAAATTCAAGCGGCAGCAAAAGATGGAAACATTTATGTAAATGATCTATCTGTTAAGTCTAATTATAAGGTTAAACCTTTAGATAAAATTCGTGTATTATTATCGCATCCTCCTTTTGAGAATTTATTGGTTGGTGAAGACATGCCTTTAGATATTGTTTACGAAGACGAGACACTTTTGGTAGTTAATAAGCCATCAGGAATAGTAGTGCATCCAGGGCATGGAAACTATTCTGGAACGTTGATTAATGGTTTAATTTTTCACTTTGAGAATTTACCTAAAAATTCAAGCGATAGACCAGGTTTAGTGCATAGAATAGATAAAGATACTAGCGGATTGTTAGTGGTAGCCAAAACCGAAAAGGCAATGGCTCATTTATCTAAACAGTTTAAAGATAAAACGAGTGAACGCGAGTATGTTGCTATTGTTTGGGGAAATATGAATGAAGACGAAGGTACCATAGAAGGTAACATTGGTCGTCATCCTAAAAACCGACTACAGAATACGGTGTTTTTTGATGATGATGCAGATAAAGGAAGGCATGCAGTAACGCATTTTAAAGTTATTGAGCGTTTAACGTATGTTACGTTAGTGACTTGTAAACTTGAAACTGGTAGAACACACCAAATTCGTGTACACATGAAACACATTGGGCATACACTTTTTAACGATGAACGTTATGGAGGTGAGCGTATTTTAAAAGGAACGACATTTACAAAATACAAGCAATTTGTAGATAATTGTTTTAAAATATTACCGCGTCAAGCGCTTCATGCAAAAACTTTAGGTTTTGTGCATCCTGAAACTGATGAATTTATGCGTTTTGAAGCACCTGTGCCAAAAGATATGCAAGAGTGTATCGAGAAGTGGAGAGGTTATAGTACGCATTTGGATTCTTAGTTTAACGTTCTTTAAAGGTCAGGGCTTTAAGGCTCGATATCAAAAATGAGTTCAAGCAAACCTGTCAATCCTTAACGCAAATTCAATTTCAGAAACAACATCAATAACGAATTTTGGATTCGTTATTTTTAGATACAGAATTCAAGAATTTTTAATTAATAAAGTATATTCAATCAGTATCAATAGATTATTATAAACGTATAAAATAAATCTTTGTTAACACTACTTTAAAAACCTTCATAGTATTGTAAATTCGTAACCTAACATGATGAGATTTCCGTCTTCACGGAAATGAAAATAAATTTTTAATGAAACTAGTACTATCTCCAGCAAAATCTTTAGATTTTAAAAGCGAATTGCCAACAACAAAAGCCACAGAAGCTCAGTTTTTGCCGCAGTCATTACGTTTAAATAAAGTGCTTAAAAAGAAATCTGCTAAAGGTCTTTCTAAATTAATGCATGTCAGCGATGCCTTGGGACAATTAAATTACGAACGTAATCAAGAGTGGCAATTACCATTTACAAAAGACAATGCAAGGCAAGCTATTTACGCCTTTAGTGGTGATGTTTATAGAGGTTTGGATGCTTATACTATTCCGAAGGAAAAAATAGATGTTTTAGAAGACAAAGTAAGAATCCTTTCTGGTTTGTATGGTGTACTTAAACCATTAGATTTAATGCAAGCATATAGGCTTGAAATGGGAACAAAACTGCCGGTTGGAACAAAAAAGAATCTTTACGAATTCTGGGAAAAAGATATCGTGAGTGTTTTAAATGAAGAATTAGAAGACGGTGAAATTTTTGTAAACCTAGCAAGTAAAGAATATTTTAAAGCAATAGATGTAAAAGCATTAAAAGTGCCAGTTGTTACAATTGATTTCAAGGAGTTTAAAGATGGTAAATATAAAATCATAGCTATTTTTGCTAAATTGGCTAGAGGCTTAATGGCAAGATATATTGTAGACACAAATGCGAATACAATTGACGATTTAAAAGGATTTACGGCACAAGGTTATGGTTTAAGCGATGAGCTGTCAAGCGAAAACCATTTGGTGTTTACACGATAGTTATTTCGTATTACAAGGTTTTTTGTATATATTATATTTAACGTTTTAACTAAATTTAATTAATGTTTTATTACTTAACAATAGCTTTACAAGGATTTTGTATTTATCATTTAATAAAGAATAGGAACCAATATTATTGGATTTTTCTAATCCTATTTATTCCAGTAATTGGCTCTATAATTTATCTTGTTACTCAGGTTTATAATAAGCGTGACGCTGATGTTATAAAAGAAAACCTAACCTCGGTTTTAATTCCTACAAAAAAGGTTAAAGATTTAGAGAAAAAGCTTCAGTTTTCAGAGACGTTTCAAAACAGATTGGACGTAGCAGACGCGTTTTTCGAAATTAAAGATTATAGCAATGCTATTACCCATTATGAAGTCGCTTTAAAAGATGAAACTCAAAATAATTATTTCATATTAGAGCAATTGATAGCATCTTACTATAATTTGAAAGATTATAATAAAACCATTGTTTACGCTGAAAAGCTAATGAGTTATCCTGAATTTAAGCAATCGAAATCAGAATTTATTTATGGATTGGCCTTAGATAAAACAGGTGATTATGAAGCTGCCGAAAAACATCTAAAATCTATAGATCAACGGTATTCTAATTATAGCGAACGTCTAGTATTGGCTAATTTTTTTATAGCAAAAGAAAAGGGTGATGAAGCAATAGAGATTCTAAACGAAATTGCTATTGAATCTCAGCACATGACAAAGCTCAACAAACGAAAGTATAGAGAAACTATTAGTGAAGTAGAAAAGCTATTAAAGAGTTTGTAATTTGTCATTCCTACGCAAGTAAGAACCTCTTTTTAAACATAGTAGTGTAGTTACTTGTCGAGAAAATGAACAAAGAATAAGTGTTTCCGGAACCTTAAAAGAAAAATAATCTAAAAAAGATTCTTGTTTTCGCAGGAAAAATATGTTTAAACACATTCATCCATACCAGCCTTTCATAAAAAACGACACTAAAAAACTAATTGTCGGTACGTTACCACCTCCAAGATTTACTACAGGGAATCTATTAGAAAAAGATGTGAATTTCTGTTACGGAAGTTATTATAATAGTTTGTGGTTGTTTATAGAGAAAATTCATAACCTCAATTTACGTTACGACCATTCTAGTGAAGCCATAATGCAGCGACAAAACTTCTTAATTAAACACCAAATTGGTGTTTGCGATATTGTAGAAAGCTGCGAGCGAGAAAAAGTAGATGCCTCAGATATAGGTATGCAAAATATTAAGCTTCGCGATATCGTTAGCTATTTAAAGAACTATCCAAGTATTGAAACTATTTTATTTATTGGCGGAAAATCTAAAAATGGTCCAGAGTACTTTTTTAGAAAACATATAAAAAATTATAATATAAAGCTAGAATTGGTGTCAAATGAAACGCCAAGAATACATCAATTTGAATTACACTGTCATTCCGCATCTTTCAACAACGTTAAAGATAAACTTCACAAAGAACCTGATAGTAAAAAAGTTAGAAAAATTAAAACAGTCTCATTAACATCGTCTTCTGGAGCAGCCAACATTTCTATTGGTAGTAATCCTTTTTATAAACAACTGAAAGCGAGTAATCCCAAATTTAACACGTTCGCTTTTAGAGTTCTTCAGTATAGCGAGTATTTGTAGTTTTCTAAGATTTTTTAAGCTGTTTGCTGATTTTTTTAATAGCCGATTCTATAGATTTTTCTGGTTCAATAATATTGTATTCTCCCCAAAATTCTGGATCTGCAAAACCAGAGGCTTCATCTGCTAAAATAGTATTAGGTTTTAATCTGTTTTTAGGCTTATTAACAAAAGTACTGGTGTTTTTATCCCAATCTGTAATTGCCATTTCACTTTGTAAAGTATAGCGGCTATTAAATAATTTATTGTCCCATTTAACTTTAAAAGACAATTCAATATTGCTATAACCAAAGTGCCATTTTCCATTTTTCACTCTGTAATTAACACGGTAGGAAGCTCTAGTAGGATATACAGTAGCTTTACGTGGTTTCTTTTTTACAAATAATTTACTGGCTTGCTTTCTATTACTAACATTAAGATTATAAACAGCACTTGTTAAGGCATAGTTTTCTGCATCTATATATAGTTTACCAAAATACATTGGTCTTGTAATATTATCTTTTTGTTTAAAATGTACTACAAAAATGAGTTTGTTATTTATTTGTGTCGATTTATTAAAACTAAAAGTATAATCGTCTATATCGTCTGCATTAAAAATATACTCAGGATATTTAATTATATCTGTGTGTAAAGTACTAAATGGGCCTCCTTGTAATTTTAATGCTAAAGTGTCTAATCGAGAGTAATCTGTGTTTTTTCTAGCTTTAATAAGTTTGATTGCATCTTTTCTATTTGAAACATAAGGGTATTTGTAGATTTTTAAAACGGCCTCAGAAAGCGATGCGTTTTTATTTCGTTTTTTAATAGTTTCTCTGTAGAAACTCGTCATTACCGTTTCTGTATTTAAGTAGTTGTCAGCTTTTAAATTCAATGTTTTTTTTACGAGAGTTTCTGCGTCTTTAGGTGCGTTAATGTCTACTTGAGCGAGCACAGTTGCCGCAATAATTAGTTTTATTTTGGTATTCCTTTTTTTTAATGTTATTAATGGAATTTGTAGTTTTTTATACCCTAAATACGATACTAAAACAGCTTTGTCTAGATGCTTATTTGGGACTTTTAGTATAAACTCGCCTTCACTGTTTGTTATAGTGCTAATGTTTGTGCCAATAACTAATAAGTCGGCCAATGCTAACGCTTTATTAGAATCCGTATCAATAACTTTTCCTTTGAATTCTTGGCTGTTTTGAGCATAAGTTATGCTTTGAAAGCTCGTAAAAAGGAGTGTCAATAAGAGGGCGTAAAAAAGGCTCTGTCTATTATTTTTAATTGCAGATGTCATAACAACGATATTTTATACTATAATGCTTAAAGTTAAGCATAAAGCCTGTTTAATGGTCGCCAATTCTGTTAAATAAGTAGTTTACCATATCACATCTGTAAGCCAGGTAGCCGCGTCTTGCAAATAGCTAATGTAATTACAAGGTTCTACATGTGTTAACCCAGTTGCAATTACTAATGTTGTGTTGCTGCCAGAAAGAGAAGTGTCGTTTACCCAAGTTTGAGTATTCTCTAGCGGAAATAAGGTGTCATTTTCTCCGTGAATGACATAAGTTGGCGTTGGTATTATTCGAGCTGTATTGTCTGGGTTATAAGAGCCATAAGCACTAGCCATTGGGATACCCGCAGAAAAGATATTGGAGTAATTTTCACTATACCACCAAGCACCATTGCCACCATCGCTATAACCATTAACAACAACTTTGTTGGTGTCTACAGGTAAATAATCACTTGCTAAATCTACAAGCGTAATTATTTGTCTTTGGTTATAAGGTTCAAACCATTGTAATCCTCTGTTATTAGGGCTTATTATTATAGCGTCTAAAGCTTCGAAACCTGGTTCGGCATAGCAAGCTGTGTTTTTATGAGCATTACTATCACCTCCAGAAAAACCATGTAATGTAATTATTAGAGGTCTGTTGTTATTTGTTAAGTCTACATTAGGCATGATGACTCTAAATTCCCAAAAAGCGTTATCGACACCAATTAAGGAAACATCGTTAATACCAGTTGAAAATGTTAAACTGTTAAAGTCGTTTTGAACATCTGCAAAAGTTCTTGCAGGAAGAGCGTTACTGTCGTCACTATCACTGCAGCTATAAATTAGTGTAAAAAGTAATAGGCACGCCAAAAGGTGTTTTAAAGTTTTCATAGTTTTTTTTATTAAAAATAGTAAAAAATCGTAGGGTAATACTACTTTAGTTAAATCAATATTAAAAGTTATAGATATTAATTTTAGTTTTAAAAAGAGAGTATCTTTACAAAAACAAGCTTTTTTATGCCGTCAGATTGTATTTCGTTTAAAGACACAGGATATTTTTCTAAACTTATTTGTGATTATTTAGCTGAAGCTGAAATGCTAAAGCCATTATATAACCGTTTCCCTAAACTTGAAAATTTTAAGGAGCAAATAGAAGAGAAAAGTACTTCTTTTAATCAAGAATCACGAACTGTTTTGGTTGATGTTTTGCATGAACAGTATAAAAATACTGAAACTTCTAAGGCTACTTTGGATAATATTGAAGCCTTAACTAACAGCACAACTTTTACAGTAACCACAGGTCATCAATTAAACTTATTCACTGGGCCTTTGTATTTTTTACATAAAATTGTCTCCACAATAAATTTAGCTAAAGAATTAAAAGTAAAATATCCCAAACATAATGTTGTGCCAATCTATTGGATGGCTTCCGAAGATCATGATTTTGAAGAAATTAACTATTTTAATTTTAAAGGAAAGAAAATTCAGTGGAACAGAAAATCTTCTGGTGCTGTTGGAGCACTAAACACAGAAGGATTAGAAGCTGTTTTCCAAACGTTCTCTAAAGAATTGGGTGTTGGTAAAAATGCAGATACCCTTCGCCAGTTTTTCAAGAGCGCCTATTTAGAACATGATAATCTTGCAGATGCTACTAAGTATCTTGCAAACAAATTATTTGGTGACTATGGTTTAGTAATCGTAGAAGCTAACAATAGAGAATTAAAACGTCTATTTGTACCACATATTGAAAAGGAGTTAAAAGAACAAATTTCAGAACAAAAGGTTTTAGAAACTAATGCTAAAATAGAAGCTTTAGATTTTGGGATACAGGTAAACCCCAGAGAAATAAATCTTTTTTATATTACTGAAAGATTACGAGAACGCATTGTTTTAAAAGATAATGTTTATAAAGTACTCAATACCACAATTAGTTGGAGTAAAAGTGAATTAATAAAACACTTGTATGAGGTGCCAGAACGGTTTTCACCAAATGTTATTTTAAGACCATTATATCAAGAAGTGATATTGCCCAACCTGTGTTACATTGGTGGTGGTGGGGAATTAGCGTATTGGTTTCAATTAAAATCTAATTTTGAAGCTCATAACGTAGTTTTTCCTATGCTATTACTGCGTAATTCAGTATTAATAAAAACAAAACAGCAAGCTGATAAGCTAAAGAAGCTCAACATTTCTAATAAAGATGTTTTCTTAAAGCGAGAGTCTTTCATTAATAAGAAAGTAAGAGAAGTTTCCAATATAGATATAGATTTTTCAGAACAGATAAAATATTTAAAAAGTCAGTTTGAAGATTTATATACGTTAGCGAAACAAACAGATGTGTCTTTTGTTGGTGCAGTGTCTGCACAAGAAAAAAAGCAAATTAACGGACTTCAAAACCTTGAAAAACGCTTGCTTACTGCACAAAAGAGAAAACTAAAAGATCAAGTAGCTCGCATGACGCTGCTTCAAAACGAGCTATTTCCAAATAATAGTTTGCAGGAGCGAAATGCTAATTTTAGCGAATTGTATTTGGAATTTGGAACCGAATTAATCCCTCAATTAATTAAATATTTAAAGCCTTTAGAGGGTCAATTTTCAATTCTTGAATTATAAGCAATGCATAAAATAGATTTAGATTTAATTGAAATGACACTTGATGTCATGAAACACACCATAGATCGTATTTCAAAATCAGATGATAAAATTGGTAGACCACAAAAGGCAGAAACACTAAAAGCTCTAGTGGGCGAAACCGTAACACGAGAAGGTATTGGTGGTGAAACGGCATTTAATCTTTGGAAAAAACATTTAATGCATGCTAATGTAAAGTCAGATCATCCACGACACTTAGCATTTGTTCCTGCAGCTCCAACAAGAGCAGCAATTATGTTCGATTTAGTAACTTCGGTTTCTAGTATTCATGGTTCATATTGGATGGAAGGAGCCGGAGGGATTTTTTGCGAAAACGAGGCCATGAAATGGATCGTATCCCTAACCGGTTTGCCAGAAGGTGCTTTTGGAGTCTTTACAAGTGGTGGAACTGCAGCAAATTTATCGGCAATAGTTGCTGCACGAGAATATTGGAGAAGTTTAAACGATAAAAATAAAGTAGAAAAAGGTTTGATAATTACATCTTCTGGAGCACATTCTTCTATAAAAGCAATGGCAAAAATTGTAGATGTTGATGTGTTATTGTTGGAAACGGAAGATAAATTAACAGGTGAAGATTTAAAGCACGCTATTTTAGGTTTAACAGCACACGAAAGACAACGTTTGTTTGCAGTTGTAGCTACAGGCGGAACGACAAACGCAGGGATAATTGACGATTTAGAAGGTATTGCAACCATTTGTGAAGCTGAAAAATTATGGTATCATGTAGATGCTGCATACGGAGGAGGCGCTTTAGTAGCAGATTCTGTAAGGCATTTGTTTAATGGTATTGAAAAGGCAGATAGTATTACCATAGATCCCCATAAATGGATGTTTGCTCCTTACGATTGTGGAGCAGTACTTTATAAAGAACCAGAATTAGCCAAAAAGGCGCATTCACAACAAGGTTCTTATTTAGATATTTTTAAAGATGAAGGAGCGCATGGTTTTAATCCATCAGACTATCAAGTGCAATTAACACGTCGTGTTAGAGGATTACCACTATGGTTTAGTTTGGCAACACATGGAACAGATAGATACAAAGAAGCAGTAGAAAAAGGATTGGAGTTAGCTGTTATTACAGGTAAATTAATAGAAAGTTTAGACCATGTAGAATTAGTTAGAGCACCAAGTTTATCTTGTGTCTTATACCGAAGAAAAGGATGGACACCAAACGAATATCGAGATTGGACATTTACTAATCACGAAAAAGGTTTTGCATTAGTAACACCTACAAAATGGAAAAATGGAGATGCTTTTGAAACCGTCTCACGTTTTTGTTTTATAAATCCAGATACTAAAGAAAATGATATTTTAGCTATTTTGGAGTCTATGAGGTAAAATATATAGACTGTTAAAAAGTAGAGTAAAAAAATCTTAATTCGTCATTCGTCAATCAAAAATCAATTACTATTTTTGCGCATGCAACATGATAAAGTACTTATTTTAGATTTTGGATCGCAATACACACAACTTATTGCGCGTAGAGTTCGAGAACTTAATATCTATTCAGAGATATTTCCATTCAATAAAATTCCAACAAATTTAGACGATTATAAGGCGGTTATTCTTTCGGGGAGCCCAATGTCTGTGAGATCTGCGGAAGCTTTTCATCCAGATTTAAAAGGTATTCGTGGTGTAAAACCAATGCTTGCGGTCTGTTATGGAGCCCAATATTTAGCTCATTTTTCAGGAGGAGAAGTCGCAGAATCTAATACCCGTGAATATGGTAGAGCTAACTTAAGCTTTGTTGAAGAAGATGCCTTTTTAAAAGGAATTTCGGTAGGAAGTCAAGTATGGATGAGCCATAGTGATACTATAAAAAGTTTACCAACAAACGGAAAATTGTTAGCCAGTACTCACGATGTAAAAAATGCAGCCTATAAAATAGAAGGAGAAGCAACGTATGCAATCCAGTTCCATCCAGAAGTATACCATTCTAAAGACGGAAAACTATTATTAGAAAACTTCTTAATAAACATTGCAAATGTAAATCCAGATTGGACACCAAATGCCTTTGTTGGCGAAACGGTAGAAGCTTTACAAGCTCAGATAGGTAAGGATAAAGTGGTGCTTGGTTTATCTGGAGGTGTAGACTCTTCGGTAGCAGCCATGTTATTGCATAAAGCTATCGGTGAAAATTTATATTGCATTTTTGTAAACAACGGTTTACTGCGTAAAAACGAATTTACAGAGGTATTGGAGCAATACAAAGGCATGGGCTTAAATGTAAAAGGAGTAGATGCTTCGGCACGCTTTTTGGATGCCCTTGCAGGAAAGAGTGACCCAGAAGAAAAACGTAAAGCTATAGGTCGTGTCTTTATAGAGGTTTTCGATGATGAAGCACACGAAATAGAAGATGTGAAATTTCTAGCACAGGGCACAATTTATCCAGATATAATAGAAAGTGTGAGTGCTACTGGTGGACCAAGTGTAACTATAAAAAGTCATCATAATGTGGGTGGATTGCCAGATTTCATGAAACTAAAAATCGTTGAACCACTTAAAGCCTTATTTAAAGATGAGGTGCGTAGAGTAGGAGCTTCAATGAATATGGACGCAACGCTTTTAGGGCGCCATCCTTTTCCAGGTCCAGGTTTGGCTATTAGAATTTTGGGAGATATTACTCCAGAAAAAGTTCGTATTTTACAAGAGGTCGATGCCGTTTTTATTAATGGATTAAGAGCAGCTGGATTATACGACAAGGTTTGGCAAGCAGGTGCGATTTTATTGCCAGTAAACAGTGTTGGAGTTATGGGAGACGAGCGAACATACGAAAAATGTGTAGCACTTAGGGCTGTGGAAAGTACAGATGGTATGACTGCAGATTGGGTAAATTTACCTTATGAGTTTTTGCAAAAAACCAGTAACGATATAATAAACAAAGTAAAAGGCGTAAACAGAGTGGTTTACGATATTAGTAGCAAGCCGCCAGCAACAATAGAGTGGGAATAATAATTATAACTGTCACTTCTAGTGCTTTTTTGAGAAAAGACAAAAAATAGCAGCGATAAGAAGGACGTTACCATGAGAGTCGCGTTTCAATTTATTTTGAACGCAGTCGAAAGGTTATATCTTTTTTCTGCTGAACTTGTTTCAGTGTTTCTCTAAGCTAATGGTGTTTTTGTTTTAAGAGAATACCGCGATTTTAAGCAAAAAAAGATGCCACTACAACCGCAAACGCAACTTTGAACGTATAATAAACATATGAAGAGAATAATATACATCCTTAGCCTATTAGTGCTATTTAGTTGTGCTTCTGCAAATGCGCAGAAATATAATACACATCGTGTTAAGACGGGAGAAACAGTAGAAACTATTGCGAAAAAATATAAAGTTTCGACTTCAGATATTTATAAGCTAAATCCAGATTCTCGAGAAAAACTAAAACCAAATTCAGTTTTAATAATTCCCAAAGCGGGAAGTTTAGATTCAACAACAATTGAAGAACCCAAAACTGAGAAAATAGTTGAGCGAACTTTAAAACGTTTCACTAAGCACAAAACAAGACGGAAAGAGACTTTATTTAGTATCTCCCAAAAGTATAATATAGAAATTGAAGATATTAAAAAGTATAATACGTTTCTATATGCTAACAATCTTAAAAAAGGAAATAAACTAAAAATACCTGTCTATAAAACAGTGGTAACAATTAAAACTGTACCAGAAATTAAGACAGAAAACACAACTTATGTAGTGCAACCAAAAGAAGGTAAATGGAGAATTGCATACAAATATGGTATAACCGTTCAAGAGTTAGAAAGCTTAAACCCTAACCTGCCAGATATATTACAACCCGGTCAAACTATAACCATTCCAAATCTAGAAGCAGATAAGGTAAAAACGATTGAAGCAGAATATAGCTATTACAAAGTATTACCAAAAGAAGGCTTTTATAGGTTAAAAGTAAAATTAGGTTTAGAGCAGGCCAATTTAGAGCGTTTAAATCCAGAACTGGCAACTACAGGTTTAAAAGAAGGTATGATATTAAAAGTGCCTTTCGATACTTCTGTTAATAATACAGACAGTGGTATCACACAAGGTACTGTTATTTATAATGTTTCAGGTACTGTTGAATTATCTAATATAGTAAGAGATTCTAGTATAAAAAACATAGCAGTTATGTTACCTTTTACACTTAATAAAATCGATATAGATTCTGTTTTCGATGTAAAACGAAAAATAAAAAACGATAGAACTTTAGGAATTACTTTAGATTTTTATTCCGGTGTTTTAGTAGCTTTCGATTCTCTTAAAAAATTAGGTATAAACCTAAAAGTGGATGTTTATGATACTCAAAACAGACTTAGTGAAGTTAATTCTATTATAAGAGCAAACGATTTTGATGGCACACATGCTGTAATTGGACCTTTACTTACTACTAATTTTAATGCTGTTGCTAATGCTTTAGAACGCGATAATATACCTGTAATTTCTCCTATAGTTAAAACCGTTACTCTTGGGCGTAATGTTTTTCAATCGAGACCAAAGGAAGAGTATTTAAAATCTAAAATTATAGAGTATTTTAAAACCGATTCTACTGCACAAGTATTAATAATAACAGATTTAAAACGAAAAGCTGCTAGTGCAAGATTAAAAGGTAAGTTTGCTAATTCTAAATTAGTAACTTCTCGTTTAGATAAAGAAACAAGTAAGGATGCTTATAATCTTACAGAAGAAGACTTAATAGAGCTTATTAAGCCTGGGAATAATGTGGTGTTTTTAGAAACCAATAATGCTGGTTTTGTTTCGAATGTATCTAGCATTCTTAATGGTTTACAAATAGAAGGCACCAAAATTACGTTAACAACTACAGACCAGAATAAGGCTTTCGAAGGCGAAGAGGTTTCAAATTACCATTTGTCTAACCTTCATTTTACATATCCTTCAATTTCTAAAATATTGAATTCGCAAACGACCAATTCATTTGTAAAGCATTACAAACAGCAGTATAGCATTTCACCAAATGCTTATGCTATTCGTGGATTCGACTTAACAATGGATGTGGTATTACGTTTGGTAACGTCTCAAGATTTATATCAGTCTATAAACGATGCTCCTATGACCTCTTACATTGAAAATAAATTTGCTTACAAAAAGAAATTGTTTGGAGGTTATTATAATGAAAGCGTATATTTAGTATGGTATAATGATTTAGAAATAGAAGAAGTAAAGCAATAAGTATTGTATGCTTTTCGTTTTCAGTAGATTATAATAAACGTATGAATAAATTTTTTATAATCATTAGCTTTTTGTTATGTATTCAAAGTGATTCTCCTGAATTTTCATGGCATGAAAACCATAAATTAAAATGGACGGATTTTGAAGGCGAACCAGATATGGATTCTAGTGCAGCCGCAGTTACAGCTTCAGGTATTACCTTTAGTTATTCTATTCAAAAAAGCAGTACAGATGGAATTACGGGATTTCAAACTAAAGCATTTGCGCATTTTTATCCAGAAGAGTCTTGGTGTAAAAAAGACATAATAGACAATCATATTCTAAAACATGAGCAATTTCATTTTAACATTACAGAGTTAAATGTTAGATATTTTCGCGAGAAAGTTTCAAAACTAAAAATCTCTTCTTCAATTGAAAATCAACTTGATGATTTAAACAATCAAATCAATGAGAATTTAGGAAAAATGCAAAAGCTTTATGATGCGGAAAGTAATTATTCTATCAATAAAGAATGTCAAGCAAGATGGGTGATTTTTGTAAAGAAAGAATTAAAACGATTAGAAAAATATAAATCTAAGTAATACCAATTTATTTTATGCGACATTCAAAACTTAAATTGTTATAATGCAACTTCAACCAGACAAAACCTTTCTAATCAAGTTAGCACATACCAAAATGCCTTTTGGTAAATACGAGGGCAGATATTTAATAGACTTACCAGAATACTATGTGGTTTGGTATCACAACAAAGGCTTCCCAAAAGGTAAACTTGGAGACATGCTAGAAACCGTTTACACACTTAAATTAAATGGTTTGGAAGGATTAGTGAAAAATATACAGCGAAATTTCGATAAGATTTAGTTTTCAGGAATCTGCGTTTAAACGTAATTTGTCCAGTTAGTTACGTAATTACTTGTCTAAGTATTTACAATAGTTTAATTGCTTTTTAATATTTTTTTTATGTAAAAATCTTTATCTGCAGACATCTTTATTATATACATTCCGTTACTCAAACTCTTCACATTTAGGTCTAAACGTGCAACATCTTGTACCGTTTTTTCTAAAACAATTTTGCCGCTAATATCAAAAATTAGAATGTTTAGATCTGCATAGTTTTTATTCAATTTTATATTAAGAGTATTATATGCAGGGTTTGGAAACAAGCTTACGCCTTCTATATCAAATTCCGCGACACTTAAATTAGTAATACTTATATTTTTTGTTTTGGTGTTAGATTTACCACATTTAGTATTTGTTAGAGACACGGAATAATTACCAATGGCTAAAAAGGTATGGACAGGGTTTATTTCTGTAGATGCAGTGCCATCACCAAAATCCCAAAGTATGGAGTCAAAATCTGCACTTGTATTTGTAAATGAAACAACATCTGTAGTAATAACTTCAGAATAATCTGCCATGGCTTGATTTATAGTAAAATCCCAGTTAGTAATAGTATCAAAAACTATTGTCTTTGCTGCCATCTTAATAGTATTAGCTAAAGTTTCAGATAAAGATGAGTTCCATGTAATTGTCGTTGGGTCTTTTTTGTAAATCATAGTATAAAAGGCACATGCTGCGGCATAAGAACCGGCTAAAGATGGATGTGAACCATCACTTGAGTATAAGTCAATACTAGGATGGTTTGTTCTAATAAACCTCCAAACGGCTCCTGCTGGTGCAACTTCAGCTTCATTGGTATCTGCCATGAGACTATAAGTCGCTTTAATGGCATCGTCCATACCTTCATAGGTGCAAACCCAAGGCCTAATTGCGCAATTTCCTGCATCTCCATTCTCTCTTCCCCAAGTCATATAAAATAGAGGTTGAGAGCATACATCATTAGCTCTTATTGTATTGCTTAAGGATGCTGCATAGGGATATAATTCTGTTGCCATTTGCGATGGACTCAAAGACGTTTCCTGGCTTTGAGCTTGTAAAGTAACATAATCCCAATTATCTGAATTAATTTTATTTAGAGTAGTCGTGTTAGAAGCATGGTTTATAAAGCGAAAACCTCCTGGTGTATTAGAATCATAAATCAATACATCTCCTGTACTCATCGCCATGTTATTTACAAGTGATGGTAAATTGTTTGATGCTGTATAACTATTGCCAATAAATAATACTTTTTTTGTTATTTGGCTAGTAGCAGAAATAATACAAAAGAAGATTAAACTATAAGAAAGTAATAAGTGTCTCATTTTTATTTAGTTCTTTAGATTCTAAAAGTAAACAAAGTTGTTTGAGTTTTATTCTAAACTATGGTAAAAATAACAGATTAACGCTTTAACTAATTAATTTTAAAGAATAGGTGAGTAAGATAGAACGTAATTTCGATAAGATTTAATTTCAAGAAGGTTCGTTGTATGTTATTCGTGTTGGCTAGCAACTAAATTAGTAATAGAATACTAACCAAATGTAAAGCCTTAGAGTTTTGAAGAGTTATAACCCAATGAAATTTAAATGTACCTTAAAATGATGTTTCCAAGATTAATGTAATAAAAAGACAAGAGGTATGATATATGTCAGCTTTTAGTGAAATAGGAACGATTATATTGTGATTTATTTAATTTTTAAAAGATTAAAAGATGATTTCACCTAAATCGATGCACACTTTTCATATTCCGGTAATGGGATTAGCGTATACCATAGATAGTCCGATTCGTGTGGCTCAATATGGAATTTCTTCAGTAATATCAATTATTGACGACGATCTTATGGAAAAAATGAATGCATTTTATAGCAAAAAATTCAATCTGCCATATAAGGAAATATCAAAAAAAGATAAGGATTATCGTGCCCAGCGCATTACTTCTTATTTAAATGTTGTGGATGCTATTGTTAGAGAAAAATTCTCAAAATTAAAAACAGAATTATCAGAAAGCAAATTAGCTTTAGAAAATTTCATGGCTACCTTGCCAAATAAATCCAGTATTAAAGAAGGGATTTCCAATGTGTTAGATGAAGGTTCTACTCTGAAAGGGAGTGTTTTAGACTACTTGGAAAAGCATTTAAAAGTTGGTGATATTGATGTGAATATCATGACAAAAGTTGATAAGAATAATTTTTTTAAAGGCGAACAATTACCAGTTGAGTTTAATGATGCACATGCTTCACTTCGTGGTTTTGCTAATAGTAATTTGAATTCTTCAGTTGTGTTATCTGCAGGAATGAACCCGAGATTATACAGTTACTTTGAAAATTTTAACGATTTTTTTCCAGATCGCGAGGGTCAGTTAAAAAAGAAGATTATTCTTAAAGTTAGCGATTATTGTTCAGCTACCATTCAAGGAAAGTTTTTAGCTAAAAAAGGACTTTGGGTTTCAGAATATCGTATCGAATCTGGTCTAAATTGTGGCGGACATGCCTTTGCAACAGATGGGTTTTTGTTAGGTCCTATTTTAGAAGAAATTAAGAATAAAAAAGAAGAACTAATGCAAGACACGTACGCTATTTTTGAAAAAGCGCTAAGTCTAAAAGAATGTATTGTTCCAGAGCGACCTTTAGATTTAAAGATCACGGTTCAAGGTGGTGTTGGAATAGCAGATGAACACGAATTTTTGCTTGAAAACTATAAGGTAGATTCTGTAGGTTGGGGAACTCCATTTTTATTAGTTCCAGAAGCCACATCTGTAGATAAACAAACCAGGGCATTATTAGTAAATGCTAAAGAGAAAGATTTGTATTTAAGTGGTATTTCACCGCTAGGAGTTCCTTTTAATACGATAAAAGGAACCTCAAATGAGTTCTACAAACAAAAACGTATCGATAACAATAAAGCAGGAAGTTCTTGTCCAAAAAAATACTTGGCTTTGAGTAAAGAATTTGGTCCAGAAGGTATTTGTACAGCTTCAAAAATATATCAAGATGTGAAGCTGCAAGAATTAGAAGCTAAACGATTTGGAGTGACTGCAGATATGTCTAAAAATGCTGAAGCCAAAATTATAGAAAAAGCGTGCCTTTGCGTAGGTTTGGCCAATGCGTCTTATTTGGAAAATGATATTAAAATAAAAGGTCAGGAGCAAGGTGTAGTCATTTGTCCAGGACCAAATATGGCTTATTTTGATAAGGAAGTGTCGCTTTCGAAAATGATGCAGCATATTTATGGAAATGGATCTGTACTTTCACATATCAACCGCCCAAATATGTTTGTCAAAGAATTGAAAATGTATGTAGATTATTTAAAAAATGAAATCACTGCTATTTCACAAGAAGTTACAACTAAGCAAATTAAGAAATGGGTCGCTTTCAGGAACAATTTGTTTAACGGCATTTCTTATTATCAGGATTTGTTTCAAGCGCCTATATCTTCTGAAAGTGAAAACATACAAAAGGAACTTCAGTTTTATAAAGAAGAACTTATCGAAGTTACAATTCCGGAATTGGAAGCGGTGTAATTGTAGGGTTTAATAATAATGAAAGATTAAAAACGTCAGCGCACACTATTCAACTAATCGAATTTATAATAAAAAAACCAAGCCTAAATTCATCTCAAATTAGACTTCTAATGCCAAATTATAAGGTTAGTGCAGTATCAAGATGGAACTCATTAGTACACAAACATGTTTTCCCGTTAGATCTCTTTTCTTTATTATTTATTTAAGCTTAATGGTGCCAAGCATACAAAATTATAGACGAATCGTCTGAAAGGAGGGCCACATAAGAATGCAATTGATTGCCTTTTGTAAGACTATATTCACTGGAGATTTGAAGATTATTAGTAGTATCCAGAATGTTTTGAATTTTTTGATCCAGTAATTTGTCTTTTCCTTTAAGCCTTGTTTTTGTTGAAAAGCCTTTAGTGTCCATGTGGTCTGCAAGGTTTCGATAGTGTGTTTCATCCATATGGATTAAGGAAAGACTAATATAACCTCTAGCGTAGGCACCAAAAGTCCAGTTTTCTTGATGAATAAAGTGAGCGCTCTCTGGTAAATCTAAACCTGTAACTTCTTTAAAATGTTCTTTGTACATGCTGTTTGGGTTATAAATACCTTGATAACTAGCATAGCTCAACCACAATATAGGGAGCAATGCAAGTAATCGCCATACTTTCTTATACTTCATCTTTTTTACGTACCAATAAATACCAAAGGCAATGCCAATTGGAATTCCGTAAACAAATACTATTCCTATTAAAAGTGTAAAGATGGATGTGAGTGTTTCCATTTCGTTATTGTGTTTTATTCGTTAAAATGATCAATCCAAATACTGCTGTAAGTTTTCTTTTAGCCATAGTTCTTTTGCTTTTTCATTTCCTTGATCTACTGCTTTTTTTACCCAACTTGCTCCAATTTTTTCATCTTTCTCAACGCCATTGCCTCCAAGATATAAAAAGCCAACATAGAATTGTGCGTTAGAGTTTCCTTTTTCGGCTCCCATTTTAAACATTTTAAATGCGAGTTTAAAATTTCTTTCAATTAAAGTCCCATTCGCATACATAAAGCCTAAACCAACCATGCAATTTGAAGAATCGCAATCAATTCCCCTTTGATAAGTTTCTTTGGCAGCAATACCATTTTTAGAGGTTCCAGAGCCTTTAACGTATTTTCTCCCTAGTAAATAGCACGCATCAAAACCTAAAGTAGCATCACATTGACAGCCCGATAATTCAACATGCTTTTTGAGCCATTTAAACGCATCTTCAGATTCAGGTGAAGTAACTTCATAATATAAATAAATTCCCTGTAGCGATACCTTATTACCAAGTTCAGCAGATTTTTCGATCCAAAGATAACCTTCACCAGGATTCTTCATGATACCATAATACAGACCCAATTTATGAATAGCCTTTACGTTTCCTTGTTCTCCACTTTTTTTTAACCACTCCAATCCCCTTTTAATATCTTGTTGGATACCTGCTATTTTAAATTTGGAATCAAAGTAGATTAATCCTAGTTTATATTGTGAAACAGCATCGCCTTTCTCAGCTGTTTTTTGCAGGTCTTTAAAATCAACATCTTGGCAATTTGCTTGTAACGAAATAAATAGAAGGAGTGTAATTGATAAATACTTCATAGGGTATAAACTGTTTATTAGAGATTAAAAATGAGCTTTTAATTCAATCAAGCAGTTTAAATTCAGAAGTAAAAAATATCAAATAATGTCATTGCTTAACGGCATCGTTTCGAAGAATTCATAGACTTCTTGTAAGGTACTTGATTTGTTATCTAACACTTTCGGTTTTTTGTTGCTAACGTGTTCGCACAAGGTTTTCGTTGCATTTGGGTAGCTTAAATTAGTAAAAAAAAATGACTAGAGGGAAATCCGAAGGAATTTTCCTAGTACAACACAAACCAAACAATTAATTAGAGATGTTGTTATCATTAGTTTTTTTTAATTTTCAAATACACGTCAATTTCGCTAGGATTTAGTTTTCGGGAGGTTCGTTTAACGGTTTTGTATAACGAAAGTGGCGCCTATCGAAGTTTCGTTGTTGTCAGATTTAAAGATAGTTAATTATTTGTACGAACCCTTATTCTAGTAAAAATCTAAGCCATTTTTGTTATACGTTGTTACCATTAGTTACGGCACGCCCTATCCACCACTGAACTAAAAATTACTATTTTTCACTATTGGATTTGTTCTGAGCTTAATAGCTCTTTGTTACTTGGAAAATGAGTTGTATTTTTTGGGCTAAACTATAATTTTTTCTACGTAGTAACGCGTATATATTCTTTGAAATATTATTTGTATTTTTATGATTTTTGAAATCTTACTAAAAAACCAACTCTATGAAGAAAGCTACCTCAATAGTTCTATTACTGTTATTTACAGTAGGGATGTATGCCCAAACGCCAGAAGGCTTCAATTATCAGGCAGTAGCTAAAGATGCTGCTGGTGATATAATGGTAAGCACTACCATTGGTGTACAAATTCAATTACGCGAAACAACTATTGCAGGTGCTGTTATTTATACCGAAACACATAGTCCTACAACAAATGCTAATGGTGTTTTTAATCTAATTGTAGGTCAAGGCACAAGCGCTGATACTTTTAATACGATAGATTGGGCAAACGATTTACATTTCCTAGAAATTAGTATTGACCTCGCAAATGGTAGTACTTATGTAAGCGTAGGAACAACACAATTTATGAGTGTGCCTTATGCCTTACATGCCAAAACAGCAACAGCTGTTTTGGGAAATAGCGGTACGACTCATTTTTTACCTAAATCTATAGATGGCACTGCTTTAGGTGATTCTCAACTATTTGATGATGGTACTAATGTGGGTATTGGTACAGAATCCCCATTAAAAGCGCTACACATTCAGCGTGGTGGCACATCTTTATTGACGTCATCATTTGGAGATGGTATGATCTTTTCAACCAACAGCAATTCAGGGGCAAGGATTTTTCTGGAAAATTTAACGGGTTCAAGTGCTCAAAAAACGATGGTACTTGTTAATGAAAATGTAAGCGGTGAGGGTACCACCTATTTTGGATCTCTTTCTGATGATGGAGGTGCTTTTATAAACGGTTCTATTTTGTCAATGAATCATTCTAGCGGAAATGTAGGTATCGGTCTTCATGCCCCTACAGCGAAACTAGATGTTGCCGGAGATATAAAAATAGCAGATGGCACGCAGGGAGCTGGAAAGATACTCACCTCAGATGCAGATGGTCTTGCTTCCTGGGACGATAGTGTAATAAACCTAATAACAGATTTACAATCTCAAATAACACTATTAGAATCTCAAACTTCGGCAAGAGTAGGCGACTTAAGAGCAGGTGGAGTTGTGTTTTGGGTAGACCCAGCAGATAACCGTCACGGTTTGGTTTGTGCTTTTTCAGATTACCCCAGTACTAGAGAATGGGGTTGTTTTGGTACAGATTTACCAAACGTACCAAATGTGACTTCCTTTCCTTCTGGCCTCGGTGCAGAAATAGGAGATGGTCTAAGTAATACAAATAATATACTAAATGATTGCCCTACAGCCCCTGCTGCTTTAGCTGCTCGCTCTTACGGATCTGAATGGTTTTTACCAAGTGCTAAGGAGTTAAACGAAATGTATGATAATAAAGCAACTTTAGAGGCTGTCGCTGGGTTTACTCCATTTAATGTTTTCTACTGGAGTTCTACGGAGTACCTTAACAATGCCGCGTGGATTCAGTATTTCAACAATGGTGTTCAGAACGGCTCCAATAAGTTCAACGCACTCTATGTGCGTGCGGTTCGGGCTTTTTAGTTATTTATCAATTTAAATAAAAGTCGCGTAAGCGACCGGTTTAAAAAAATAAAAAAACTAATCGTATCGTAACAGTTACTATTGGTTTTTTTTGGTTTACATAAAGAATGATGCTAGATTTTCTTAGTATGGAATAATTAATGGTAATGTTTCATTGATAAAAAATTGTTTTAATGTTTTTTATCAGATGTTAAACGAAGTTAGCTGATTTTTTTTACAAAGTCAAGTCTAATACAATTCCTATAACATAAAATACCAACCCTAAATTCATCTAAAAATAAACTTATAAATCTCTAAGGTTTCAACTAAAAATTGTAAATTTGCTCGCGTTTAACAACGCACAATGGCAACTACAACAAAATACATATTTGTAACTGGAGGAGTAACGTCTTCACTAGGAAAAGGCATAATAGCAGCTTCTTTAGCGAAGCTTCTTCAAGCACAAGGTTACAGAACTACAATTCAAAAATTAGATCCCTATATTAACATAGATCCTGGAACATTAAATCCGTACGAGCATGGTGAATGTTATGTAACAGATGATGGTGCAGAAACAGATTTAGATTTAGGGCACTACGAACGTTTTTTAAACGTGCCTACAAGTCAGGCAAATAATGTAACCACGGGACGTATTTATCAAAGTGTTATTGAAAAAGAACGCCGTGGCGAATTTTTAGGTAAAACGGTTCAAGTTATTCCACATATTACAGACGAAATAAAACACAGAATCCAAATACTTGGACGCTCTGGGGATTACGATATTGTAATTACAGAAATTGGTGGAACCGTTGGTGATATAGAGTCCTTACCTTATGTAGAAAGTGTGAGACAGTTAAAATGGGAGCTTGGTGAAAATAACGCTTTGGTTATACATTTAACCTTAGTGCCATATTTAGCTGCAGCAGGAGAATTAAAAACAAAGCCAACACAACACAGTGTGAAAACACTAATGGAAGGTGGTGTGCAAGCAGATATTTTGGTGTGTAGAACAGAACACGAGCTGTCTCAAGATATTCGTCATAAATTAGCACGTTTTTGTAATGTAACACCAGATTCTGTAATACAATCTATAGACGCATCGACAATATACGATGTCCCTAATTTAATGTTAGAAGAAGGTTTAGATACTGTGGTTCTTAGAAAGTTAAGTTTAGAAAGAAAGACACCAGATTTAACACAATGGAACACCTTTATAAAGCGTCATAAAAATCCTAAATCCGAAGTTACTATTGGGCTTATTGGTAAATATGTAGAGCTTCAAGATTGTTATAAATCGATATTAGAAGCTTTTATTCATGCAGGCGCAGTAAATGAGGTTAAAGTAACAGTAGAATCTATTCATTCTGAATATTTAAATGAAGACAATGTAAAAGCAATGTTATCTCATTTAGACGGTGTTTTAGTAGCACCAGGATTTGGAGAACGTGGTATTGAAGGTAAAATTGATGCTATAAAATATGTTCGTGAACATAACATTCCATTTTTTGGAATCTGTTTAGGTATGCAAATGGCAGTTATCGAGTTTTCTCGTAATGTATTGGGCTTAAAAGATGCTAACTCTTCAGAAATGGATGAGCATACAGCCAATCCTGTTATTAATTTAATGGAAGATCAAAAAAACGTTACAGATAAAGGTGGTACTATGCGATTAGGTGCTTGGGATTGTAAATTGGAAAGCAATAGTATTGTTGGAAAAGTTTACAATACAAAAACGATAAAAGAGCGTCACAGACATCGTTACGAGTTTAATAGTGATTATAAAAAGCAAATAGAAGATAAAGGGATGATTGCAACAGGTTTAAATCCTGATACAAACCTTGTCGAGATAGTAGAAATACCAAGCCATCCTTGGTTTGTTGGTGTGCAATACCACCCAGAATATAAGAGTACTGTTGAGAGTCCACATCCTCTTTTTGTAGCCTTTGTAGCAGCTGCTTTAAAGCATAAGAAAAATAACTAAGGTGTCAGTTTGGCATAAAATAAATAACGGATTACTTTTTGAAGAGTAAGTGTTGAAAGTATAAAGCCTGTTTGTTTTTTAACATACAGGTTTTTTGAAATAACTAACTAGATTACCGCTGGAGTTTATCTTGAGCAAAGTCGAAAGACGGAAATAATATGGAAGAAAAGAAATTAGACGTAAAATCGATAATAGGTTTTGTACTTATATTTGGAATTTTATTATTCATGATGTGGAGTAACCAACCAACTCCAGAAGAAAAAGCAGCAGAAGAAAAAGTAAAACAAGAACAAGTTGAAGCTGAAAAAGCTAAAGTTGAAGCTCAAGAAGATGTAAAAACTGTTGCTGTAGAAGACTTCTCTAATGTACAACCTGGAGATTCGTTACAACAATTGGCAGCTCAAAATAAATTAGGTGCTTTTGCTTATGCAGCTGGTTTGGCTTCTCAGGATGTAACTGTAGATAATGGAGTGCTTCACTTAATATTCTCAAAAAAAGGAGGCCATTTATCTGAAGTTAAGCTTAGCAAATTCGTCGATTTCGATTCTATTCCTATTTACTTAGTAAAAGAAAACAATGCGAGTTTTAATATCAATTTCGGAACAACTGATAGTCGAATATTAAACACCAAAAATTTACCGTTTCAATCTCTAGTAACTAAAAACGGAGAAAACACTTTAGTTTCTATGAAATTGAAAGTGTCGGAAACTAAGTTCTTAGAGTATTTGTATGTAATCAAACCTAACGATTACATGATAGATTTTACTATTAAATCTCAAGGTTTAAACACTGTAATCAATGGCTCTCAAGATATTAAATTAGACTGGTATCAAACCAGTAAGCGTCATGACGAAAGTATAAGTTACGAGAACCGTTACACGCGTTTAACGTATCAACATGATGATGGTTCTGTAGACAAACTATCTCAAGCTGGTGAAGATGAAGAAACCGTTGAAGATTTAGATTGGTTATCGTTTAGACAGCACTTTTTCAGTACTATTTTAGTTTCAGATACGCCATTAAAATCGGTAACATTAACATCTAAAGATTTAGTAGAAGACGAGAAAATAGATACTTTATTCACAAAAAGGTTTGGAGCAAAAACCATTCTAGCTTTAACCGGAAATGAGTTAAACCAAAATTTCGGGTTGTTTTATGGCCCAACAGAAAGTAAAACGTTAAGTAGCTACGAAAAAAATCTAGAAGAAAGTATTCCATTTGGTTGGGGACTTTTTGGTTGGATTAATAAGTTTTTATTTATTCCATTATTTACTTTTTTAAGTTCTTATCTACCTTACGGTGTTGCCATTATTGTAATGACGGTACTTATTAAATTAGCCATGTCTTTTGTACAATACAAGCAGTATTTGTCGCAAATGAAAATGAAAATTCTAAAACCAGAATTAGAAGCTATTAAGGAGAAGCATAAAGACAATAAGATGAAAGCGCAGCAAGAGACAATGGCACTGCAAAATAAGGCAGGTGCTAGTCCGTTAGCGGGATGTTTACCAGCATTAATTCAAATGCCAGTATTTTATGCTTTATTTATGTTCTTCCCAGTAGCTTTTGCATTAAGACAGAAAAAGTTTCTTTGGGCAGACGATTTATCATCTTTCGATTCTATTTACCAATTCCCTGATGGTTTTAGTATTCCTCTTTACGGAGACCATATCAGTTTGTTTCCAATTTTAGCTGGTGTTGCCATCTTCTTTTATATGAAGTTAACAACAGGACAACAACAAATGTCTGCACCACAGCAAGAAGGGATGCCAGATATGGCCAAAATGATGAAGTACATGATTTATTTTGCACCAATTATGATGATTGTGTTCTTTAACTCTTACGCGTCAGGTTTAAGTTTATATTACTTTATATCTAACTTAATTAGTATTGGTATTTTACTTGTGATTAAGAATTATATTTTAGATGAAGATAAAATTCTTGCAAAAATTCAAGTTCAAAAAGCGAAGCCTAAAAAAGAGAGTAAATTTCAGAAAAAAATGAAAAATATGATGGAGCAGGCAGAGCAGCAAAAACAATCACAGAAGAAAAATAAGAAGTAAGAATTATAAATTTTTAAAAAGCTGCCATTCAATTTATAGAGTTTGGCAGCTTTTTTGTTTAATACAATTTGATGATTTATTAATCGTTATAATACTATTGATAGGTCATTCCGCACGTGATGCGGAATCCACAAGAAAACTCAAAACATGAAAAAACTAATAATTGTAATCTTAGCTTTAGTTTCAACCTTAACCTTCGCGCAAGACATTAATAAAAAAGACTCAAACGGAAACCGCCATGGCAAGTGGAGTAAGAATTTTGAAGGCACAAATGTAATAAGATATGAAGGCGAGTTTAATCATGGACGCGAAGTTGGAACCTTTAAATTCTATAAAAAAATAGACGATAAACCGGTTTTAACAGCTACCAGAGCATTTAGTTCAAAAAATGATTTAGCAAAAGTGAAGTTTTTCTCATCTACCAAAAATCTTATTAGCGTAGGTGACATGCGTGGGAAAACCTATGTTGGTAAGTGGATTTATTTTCATAATAAATCTAAGGTTGTTATGACTGAAGAGTTTTTTGATAATAGAGGAAAGCTTGAAGGTTCAAAGAAAACATATTACTTAAGTGGACAATTAGCACAGCAAGATAATTATAGCTCTGGAATATTGGTTGGAGAATCGCGTAGTTATTCTGAATTTGGAAAAGTGCTTAGAACCTTTAATTACTTAAACGGTCAATTACACGGTTCTTCTAAAGTTTTCGATTCTCAAGGGAGAATAGAAATGGAAGGCGTATATCAAAAGGATAGACGGCATGGTATTTGGAAATTCTATAAAGATGGAAAATTTGTAAAAGAAAAAGATTTTACTAGACGTAGTAAATATCCTAAAAGAAAAAAAAAATAACAAGCTAGCACTAGATAACAAAAAAAGCGCTTTGATTAATCAAAGCGCTTTTTATATGGTGTGACTTTAGTTTGCTATTCTCAAACTAAATAGTTGTCATTTAATATTTTAATTTCTTTTATGGTCTAATTACTTTATCAACAACATGAGCAACTCCATTCACCGCTTGAATATTTATTAAAGTAGTTACAATATTTGTGACTCTAGATAATGGATCTGTAATAGTAAAGTTTGAAGTGTCAACATTAATTGTTCCTCCTAAAGTTGTAACAGGACCTGTAGTTAAATCATTAGAAGTTATATTTCCACCTACAATGTGTATGTTTAATACTGCTTCTACAGTTGCAGGAGCTATATCTCCCAATCCAGTTCCTCCAGTAGGATCTAATTCTAATAATAAGGCGTCAAACGCAGCATTAGTAGGTGTGAACACTGTTAATGGTCCAGCCGTAGCATCAGCTAAAGTAGCGACTAGCATTGGAGATGGCATTTGAGAATCTGCAGATCCTAAAGCCGTTACTAAATCTGCTAATGCAGGATTAGTTGTTGCAAAAGTAGCTAATGTTGGTAACGTAATTACTTTGTCAACGATGTGTACAATTCCATTAGATGCCGATACATCTGCAGTTGATACAGATGCTAAGCCATTAAATTTAACACCACTTGATGTGTCAAAATAGATACTCATTTTATTTCCACCAGCGCCATCTGCTAAAGTGTTTGAGTAACCTGCACCTAAACCAGTTAATGTTGCAGCATCTACAGTTCCGCTAATTACGTGGTTTAATAACACTTGTGTTAAAGCTGCATCTGGTATTTCAGTAACATTAGCCCAACCGTTTGCCGATAAAAATTCTGCAAAAGCTGCGTTTGTTGGTGCTAATACTGTAAATGGACCTGGGCCGCTTAACGTAGTCGCTAAATCTGCTTCAATAACAGCAGCTACTAAACTACTTAAATCTCCTGTAGCTTGTGCAGTTTGCACAATGTTTAATGCTACCGGTGTATTTACAGCAACATTGTTGTCATCATCATTACTACATGACCAGAATAATGTCACGACTAATAATAAAATTGAAAGTTTTCTTAAATTTTTCATAGTTAATATTTTTTTTGTTTTTATGTTTCACAAAATTAAAAAAAGGTTAAACAATAAGATACAAAAATTTTGTTAAATGTTTTACACGAAATGTTAAACAACAAAACGGCTTTGGTTTTTGAAAAAAGAATATTGCTGTCAAAAAAATTAAATCTTGTATCTTTGCAATCATTATAAAAACAGTCCTAATTTTTAGGAAAAAAACATGAAAAAAAGAGTAATTGTAGGACTTTCTGGTGGTGTAGATTCTAGCGTTGCAGCTTATTTATTGAAAGAGCAAGGTTATGAAGTTATTGGTCTTTTTATGAAAAACTGGCATGACGATTCTGTAACAATATCAGATGAATGTCCATGGCTTGATGATAGTAATGATGCTATGTTGGTTGCCGAAAAACTAGGAATTCCTTTTCAAACTGTAGATTTAAGCGAACAATACAAAGAACGTATTGTAGATTATATGTTTAATGAATACGAAATGGGACGCACGCCAAATCCAGATGTACTTTGTAATAGAGAAATAAAGTTCGACGTTTTTATGAAAATTGCTTTAGACCTTGGTGCAGATTATGTTGCCACTGGTCACTATTGTAGAAAAGGAGTGATAGAAAAAGATGGAAAGGAAGTCTTTCAATTGTTAGCTGGAAAGGATAATAACAAGGATCAGTCTTATTTTTTATGTCAGCTATCTCAAAAGCAATTAGCGAAGGCATTGTTTCCAATTGGAGAACTTCAAAAACCAGAAGTACGTGAGATTGCTGCAAATGCCGATTTAATTACTGCGGATAAAAAAGACTCTCAAGGTTTATGTTTTATAGGTAAAGTACGTTTGCCAGATTTTCTTCAGCAACAATTAAAACCAAAAGAAGGCGTTATCGTTGAGATCCCAAAGGATAATTTTAATTATAACACGACTCAGAAGTCTTTCAGTACAAAAACAGAAGAACTTCAATATTTATCTAGAAAACCAGAATATGCAGTGGCAGATGGAGAAGTAGTAGGTAAACATCAAGGTGCTCATTATTTTACTAAAGGTCAGCGAAAAGGGTTATCTGTTGGTGGAAAAGTGGAGCCATTGTTTGTTATTGATACAGACGTAAAAGAAAACGTAATTTATACTGGACAAGGCAAAGGACATCCAGGTTTATATAAAAAAGCATTATTTGTTTCTAACGAAGAGTTGCATTGGGTAAGACCAGATCTAGCATTAAAAACAGATGAAACATTAAGTGTTTTAGCACGAATTCGTTATCGTCAGCCCCTAGAGAATGCGATGCTGCACAAAGTAGAATTTGGATTGTATGTAGAATTCGAAAACTTACAATCTGCAATTACTGAAGGTCAGTTTGTGGCTTGGTATTTAGAGGACGAATTAGTTGGTTCTGGTGTGATTTCGTAATTTGTAGTAAATAAACCATATCTCATGATTAAGAAAATTGCATTATTGGTTATGCTATGTTTTCAGTTTAATGCTATTGCTCAAGAGGATGCTTGGGTTTATTTAGCAGATAAGGAAAACGTACAAACTTCAATATCCAACCCGATATCCATACTTACACAACATGCTATTGATAGAAAAAGTGCACATAATGTTACCATCGATGAACGAGATGTTCCAGTAAATGAAAATTATATTTCGCAATTAAAAACGCAAATGGGAATAACAGTTTTAGCCAAATCGAAATGGTTTAATGCTGTTCACGTGCGTGGTTTGGAAGTGGATATTTTGGCTTTGGAAAATCTTATGTTCGTAAATGAAATTATTTTTGCTGACAATAATCTAAATGCTAAAACGGGAACAAGCAAACTTAAATCGGATTTTAAAAATGAGAGAGTACGCGCAGTTTTTAACTATGGTGATGCCTTAAACCAAATACAGATGTTTAATGGTGATGATTTGCATATTGCAGATTATACCGGATCGGGAATGACAGTAGCTGTTATTGATGCCGGTTTTCCAGGTGTAGACAATATTGCAGGTTTTCAGTATGTTCGAGATGCTGGAAACATTTTAGGAACTTACAATTTTGTTGCACGTGATGTCGATGTTTATTTAAATACTACAAGTAATCACGGTACATTGGTTTTTAGCGATATGGCAGGTTTTATTCAAGATGATTTCGTGGGTACTGCTCCAGATGCACAATATTATTTATTTATTACAGAAGACGCGCCAAACGAAAATCCTGTAGAAGAAAGTTATTGGGTAGAAGCTGCAGAGCGGGCTGATAGTTTAGGTGTAGATGTCATAAATACTTCTTTAGGTTATAAAAATTATGACAATACAAATTATTCTCACAGCGCTGCTGATTTGGATGGTTTAACAACGTATATCTCTAAAGGTGCGAATATTGCTTTCGAAAAAGGTATGCTTATAGTAACCTCGGCAGGAAATTCTGGAGCAAGTGGTATTAGTGCACCAGGAGATGCACCAGGAAGCTTTACCATTGCAGCTGTAGATGCCAATGGGAATTATGCAGGATTTAGCTCTCAAGGTAGTGTTATCCAACTTACTCAAAAGCCAGATGTAGCAACACAAGGACAATCTAGTTATGTTATTGGAGAGAATAATATAATAGCAACAGCTAGCGGCACTTCTTTTAGTTCACCAATTATGGCTGGTGGTTTAGTTTGTTTATGGCAAGCGTTACCAAATTTTAATAATGCTGAAATTATGCAGTTGGTACGAGAATCTGCATCACAATTTAATAATCCTGATTATTTTATAGGTTATGGTATCCCTGATTTGTCTTTGGCTTTAAACGAAGGATTGTCGGTAGATGAGTTTCCTATTAGCGCAACTATTTTAAGAGTGTTTCCAAATCCTGTAACTAATGAGTTAAATGTACAATTGCCATCAATTTACGAAAGTGGTAACCTGATTTTTTATACTATTCTTGGAAAAAAAGTGCTAGAGAGCCAAGTTTCGCAAACCCAGCGAAAAGTAAATGTTAGTCATTTTTCAAAAGGTGTTTATCTATTAAAAGTAGAGGCCGATGGTTTTTCTAAAACATTAAAATTAATAATTAATTAGTCTGTTCTAACAGGAATTTCTTTAAATGAAACAAACAAAAAGTAACACCGGAAACAAAATAACAAAACTCTTCAATATAAAATATCCAATCATCCAAGCTGGAATGATTTGGAATTCTGGTTGGAAATTAGCATCTGCAGCAAGTAATTCTGGAATTCTTGGTCTTATTGGAGCAGGAAGTATGTATCCTGAAGTATTACGCGAGCACATTCAAAAATGTAAAAAAGCAACCAACAAACCTTTTGGTGTAAACGTACCGATGCTGTATCCTAATATCACAGAGATTATGGATATTATAGTTGAAGAAGGTGTGAAGATTGTATTTACTTCCGCCGGAAACCCAAAAACATGGACCAAATGGTTACAAGACAAAGGTATAACAGTTGTACACGTTGTAAGTAGTGTAAAGTTCGCTTTAAAAGCGCAAGACGCAGGAGTAGACGCTATAGTTGCAGAAGGTTTTGAAGCTGGAGGACATAATGGTCGTGATGAAACGACAACGCTAACTTTAATACCAATGGTAAAAGAGCAGTTGCAAATTCCATTAATTGCGGCTGGAGGTATTGCAACCGGAAAAGCCATGTTAGCGTGTATGGTTTTAGGAGCAGATGCTGTACAAGTTGGAAGCCGTTTTGTTGCTAGTAACGAATCTAGCGCTCATGACGGTTTTAAGCAAGTTGTAGTAGATGCAAAAGAAGGAGATACACAATTAACTTTAAAAGAATTAGCACCTGTACGTTTAATAAAAAACAAGTTTTATAACGAGTTACAAGAATTGTACAAAACGGCACCAACTCCTGAACAACTTAAAGAATTGTTAGGAAGAGCAAGAGCAAAACGCGGCATGTTTGAAGGTGATTTAGAAGATGGCGAATTAGAGATTGGACAAATTGCAGGATTAATACATGAGATTAAGTCTGTCAAGGATATTGTTGAGGAAATGGTTAGTGAATTTGAGGAAGCGAAGGCTAGTGTTTCTTGTTTATAAGCATCTATATAAAAGTGAATATGTAATAAAAAATTAAGAAATATTATCTTGTTTTCGTATTAATTCAACTTAGTTCTTTCTATTTGTGCGTTTTTATTTTCTAAAGAGATTAGAATCATTATTGATGCTTTTATCTTAAAAATTGTTTCTAGCGATTTGATTTGCAATACGGAATATACAGGACTTTTTCAAAAGTGAATACCGGTTGGGATAATTATAGGAGGATTTTCTTTTGGGAACTGTTTTTTGAATTTAAAATAAATTAACATTTTCAGAGTAAGAGAATCAAAAAGTGTTTTAACTTATATGTAACTTAAAAAATTCTTCAAAAATAAAATCCAAAAACCAAAACCTAAGCACTATTTTTGCCAAATGGTTTTAAGCAACTATACTAAAGAATTTAAATACAATTGGCAACTGGCAGCACCAGTAATGCTCGGTATGCTTGGTCATACATTTGTAAGCTTTGTTGATAACATTATGGTTGGTCAACTGGGTACAGCAGAACTGGCAGCAGTATCGCTTGGAAACAGTTTTATGTTTATAGCCATGTCTCTTGGAATTGGGTTTAGCACAGCCATTACACCTTTGGTAGCAGAAGCAGATTCTGCTAAGGATTTTGCACAAGGAAAATCAGCATTTAAGCATGGTCTCTTTTTGTGTTCTGTTTTAGGTGTTTTATTGTTTTTATTACTATTTTTCGCTAAGCCATTAATGTATTTAATGAAACAGCCTGTTGAGGTTGTAGAATTGGCATTACCATATTTAGATTTGGTGGCTTTTTCTTTAATTCCGTTAATTATTTTTCAAGCGTTTAAACAATTTAGTGATGGTTTGTCTATGACAAAATATCCAATGTATGCAACCATTCTTGGTAATATTATAAATGTTGTTTTAAACTATTTATTCATCTTCGGAAAATTTGGTTTTCCAGAATTAGGGATTGTTGGAGCAGCTTATGGAACGGTAGTCTCACGATTTATTATGCTTTGGTATTTGTGGTATTTGTTAAAGAAAAAAGACAAGTCGAAAGCCTTTGTAAGCAATATAAAACTGTTTGTTTTAGATACCTTAATGCTAAAAAAAATTATAAATTTGGGAGCGCCAAGTGCTATGCAAATGTTCTTTGAAGTTGCCATTTTTACAGCTGCCATATGGTTAAGTGGTTTATTAGGAAAGAATCCACAAGCAGCAAACCAAATTGCATTAAACCTTAGCTCTATGACGTTTATGGTAGCTATGGGATTAGGTGTTGCGTCAATGATTCGCGTTGGTAACCAAAAAGGATTAAAGAAATATCATGAGTTGCGTCGTATTGCGTTTTCGTTATTCTTATTAGGAACAGTTTTCGCTGTTGGTTTTGCCCTTTTATTCGCCATATTTCATGATTACTTGCCTAGAATTTATGTCGATTTTGATGACGCTGTAAATTTTGATGATAATATGGAAGTGGTATCAATAGCTTCAAAATTATTATTAGCAGCAGCCATTTTTCAAATAAGTGATAGTATTCAAGTGGTTGTATTAGGAGCATTGCGAGGCTTACAAGATGTAAAAATTCCTACCTTAATAACATTTGTGTCCTATTGGCTTATTGGTTTTCCTGTTAGTTGGTTTTTAGGGAAAGAGGACGCTTATGGCAGTTTTGGTATTTGGTTAGGATTATTAGCAGGTTTAACTACGGCTTCAATTTTATTATATATTCGATTTAACTATCTTACAAAAAAGCTAATTTTGTCAAACGAATTAACAACAAACAAATAACGAACAACAACAAATGACACTTCCAAAATTCATACTAGGTGATAACACCGATTTTCCAAACGCTATTTATGTAATCCATACAGAGTTTCCAATGTTTATAATAAACTTAGAAGATGATGAGGTGGAGTGGTTAGAAGATTTTGATCAACACGACCAGAAAGAACTGGAAATGGAAACTGAAAACATGATCACAGAAGCTACAGCTTTTTACGATAGAGAAGTAGCACGTTACGACGGTTAATATTACTGTTATTGCGAGGCGGTTTTTAGCAGCGAGGCGATTTTTTTAATAATTTTAAATCTGTTCAATGTTAGAACAATTACTACAATACGATAAAGAACTCTTTTTATTTCTAAATAATTTAGGAAGTGAAACATGGGATAATTTGTGGCTTATAATCACTCATAAATTTACTTTTGCACCGCTTTATGCACTTTTGTTATTTTTGGTTTTTAAAAAACTAGGGGTAAAAGGAATGCTGTTTATGATTTTGGTAATTGTATTAATGGTAACATTTACAGATCAAATTACAAATCAATTTAAAGATGGTTTTATGCGTTTGAGGCCCTGCAGAACAGATGGTATTATGGATAAAATGAGAATGGTTGCTGCTTATTGTGGCAAGTATGGCTATTTTTCTGGGCATTCTTCTAATACTATGGCAGCAGCTATTTTCGCTGGTTTGTTATTAAAACCATATTATAAAAATCTAATATTTATATTAGTCTTTTGGAGCGTTGTAGTGGCTTATAGTAGAATTTATGTGGGTGTGCATTTCCCATTAGATATTGTCTCAGGAATGTTATTTGGAGTGTTTTCTGGGTTTATTTTTTATAAACTAGCAACGTATGTGTTAAAACGATTTTCTATTTCAAAGTAAGAATGTAAAATACGCTTTTTAAACGCGTATTGTTTTGTTTTGAACTGCTACCGAAGTGATTTAAATCGTAAGTTCCAATTTCTTTCATAGTGTATTTATTGCGAATTTCTACTTCGTTTTCTGGACTCATAGCATTAACTAGTATTCCAAAGGTATTGTCCTTTGGAAACACATAAGCTTTTGCTTCTCTTTTAATTTCAGGTATTATATCGCCATAATCCCAAATGGTTTCTGGAGCGATGTAATTAATTGCAAATAGTTTGAGATCGCGTTGTTGGTTTTCTTTATTTAAAGAAGACAGGCTATTAAATTTTTCATTTTTAAAGGCTTCAGAAAGTGGTAAAACAAAGATAATTACGGAGACAAAAAAGAGCACCGTTAATAGAAAAACGGTTTTGATGTCTTTTGCTTTTAGTTTAAATATAATGAATACTCCAATAGTAAATAAAACTGCAGATGCTAATACGAACCGGAATAAATGTTCTTGCAATTCAGTTTTAAATAACACAAACATAACAACTGGAAACGCAATACCCAAAACCCCAATTAATCCAAAATTAAAATAGACAGGAAATGTTTCTCGTTTGTCTTTTAACGTTTTAAACTTCCTGATTAAATATTCAATATAAAATCCAATATTAAACGCCAACGGAATTAATACAGGCATTAAATAACGAGATTTCTTCATGGGTATTAACGACAGTAAAACAACTGCGGTAATAGTCCAAAGTATACTAAATTTATAAGCTTTAAAATGGCTGACACGTTTTTTTAGATAAGGATACAACAAGGAGATAAAAGCAGGAATGGTCCAAAGGCCACTTTGTACAAAAAAGCTCCAGTAATAGTAAAAAGGTCTGGTATTATAGCCTGTCCACGTACTTGTTTCTCGCGTTGCAATCGCATCTAATGTTGCAGGGTCATTTAATTTAACATACAAATACCAAGAGCCACCAATGGTTAAGCCTAATACAATGACACCTAAAATCGAAGGCAGTTTTTGTGTTATATTTTTGTATTTAAAACTAAATCCATAGGCAATTAAAAACGGTAATAATAAAGCATAAATAGAAATTGGTCCTTTTGCTAAAATGGAGAGTCCTAAGAATATGCCAGCTTTAATAACAAGCTTCCAACTTTTAGTTTCAGATTTAAAAATCTTGAATAAAAAGTAAATGGCCATGAGCATAAAAGCATGTGTAAAAATATCTGAAGGTGCCTCAATAGTAATTCCTATAACGTAAAAAGAAGTGATTAAAACGAATGCGTTAATCATGCTATGGGTTCTTCCTTTTAAAATGGTTCTCGATAAATAGAACATAAAACTTCCTGAAAGCATGACCATTAAAACTGCTGGAAATCGCATTCCGAAAGGGCTTTTTATTCCAAAAAGTAAGCCGCTAAAAGCAGACATCCAAGACGGTAAAGGCGGCTTTTGGTAGCGCGCAACAGTATTCATTGTTGTTAAAAACCAATGGTCGTTATTAAGCATTTCGCGTGCAGTAATAAAGTTTCGCGCTTCCATAATTGAGACTTGTAATAGGTCTAAGTTTGGTAAGAGCATGATGGCTACAAATAAGCAAATAGCAAGTATAGGATGTTGTTTAAGGTATTTAAACATTCTGATTTTTTAGAATAATTAGATTTCTTACGTATATAACGGTGCCTAAAATATGTCCAACAAAAAGCACAGGATCTTTTCTAAATATGGCATAAGTTAAAATAAGGAGTGAACCTATTAAGCTTAAAGCCCAAAACCCAAGAGGTAGAGAAGAGTCTTTTTGTTTTTCAGAATATAGCCACTGATAAACGAAGCGTAAAGTAAAAATAGTTTGCGATATAATGCCTAAGATTAATAACCAAAAGGGAATGTTTTCGTTTTTAAAGAAAATATTGACATCTATTCTGTTGTTATTAAAGTAGAATATAGAAACAAATAGAGGCATAAATAGTAACACGTAGCGCAGAATTATTGGAATTTTTTTCCACTGATTTTGGAGCTGTAAATTTCTAATGTATATAAAATAGGTGAGTGCTTGACCAAGCATAATAGCAAAATCGTCTCGTAAATAGCCATAAATAAAAAGAAGAAAAGAAGCCATTAAACTCAATGTCCAAAATAAAGTTGGCGTGACAACACGTTTGGTTTTTTCACTCGAAATCCATTGAATTATGAGACGCGATGAGAATAAAATTTGAGCTAAAAACCCAACACTATATATTAACCAATCACTCATTATTTTTGTTTAGCAATAGTGTAGTTAATATACTTTTTTTTCATCCATAAGTAAGCAAAGCAGTCCATTAATGGTCCAATTAACCGGTTCCAAACGCCAAATTTTGCTTCACCTGCAACTCTTGGAAAATGTTGTACAGGAATTTGTTTTATGATTCCGTTTTGTAATAAAATCATAGCTGGTAAAAAACGGTGTAAACCCTTAAACATAGGAATGCGCTTAGCGAAATCTGTTTTGATTACTTTTAAAGGGCAACCAGTATCATCCATACCATCGTGTGTAAAACTTCTACGAATACCATTTGCTATTTTAGACGACATGTTTTTTACAAAACTATCCTTCCTATTTGAGCGAACGCCTGTAACCAAGTCGTTCTCTCCAATATGTTCTAAAAGTAAATTAAAATCGCTAGGAGCAGTTTGTAAATCACTATCAATATATCCAACGAGTTCTGTTTCTGTAAAATCGAAACCAGCTTTAATGGCAGCACTTAAACCTCTATTCTCTTTGAAGGAAATATATGAAAATTCTGGATTTCTATTGCAAACAGCTTCAATAATTGACTGGCTTTTATCTTTAGAACCATCATTAACAAACAAAATTTTGGTTGTTTTAGTTGCTATTTTGGTGTAGGCTAAAAGTTCAGTTTCTACACGTAATAGGTTATCTTCCTCATTATACACAGGAACAACAATTGTAAATTGATAAGTCATAAATAATCTTGATTGTAATGCAAATGTATTGTTTTTTTAAGAATAGAAAATGAGTATCAAATAAAATATGTTTCTTTGTATATCAAACAGATTTTAAAAGGGTAACTATTAGATTTAAATTATGTTTTTGTTTGATAATTTGAAAATAGAATGATAGCCAAGTTTAGATTATATTTAAATTGAAATATAAAGGAAATAGAAACGAATCTAATGTATTATCTTGAGGTTTATTGGGTATAGAATTTAAAATATGAAGATATTAGTAACAGGAGCAGCAGGTTTTATAGGTTCTCACACTTGCGAACGCTTAAAAAGTTTAGGGCATGATGTGGTTGGTTTAGATAATTTTAATGATTATTACAGTTTGGAGCTGAAACATTTAAATGAAAAAGCCCTTAACGCCAAAGGTATTAGTATTATTAATCATGATTTAAGAGCAGATAGTTTAGTTGATGTACTTCCAAAAGAGGTTAACTATATTTTTCATTTTGCTGCACAACCAGGTATTTCGGCTTCATCAACATTCGAAGATTATTTTACTAATAACATTATAGCTACCAAAAACTTAATTGATTATGCTTTAACACTCTCTAATTTACAGTTAATGGTAAACATTGGGACGTCTTCAATTTACGGTTTAGAAGCGACTTTTCCTGAAACGGTTGTACCAAAACCAGCATCGTATTATGGTGTAACAAAGTTAACTGCAGAGCAATTAGTACTTCAGAAAAGTAGAGAGAAATTGTTTCAATCGTGCTCGTTGCGTTTATATTCTGTAATTGGTCCACGCGAACGTCCAGAAAAAATGTATACCAAATTAATTGCTTGCGCTTTTACTAATACGGAGTTTCCTTTATACGAAGGCAGTGCGTCTCACCTAAGAAGCTTTACTTACGTTGGTGATATTGTAGATGGTATTGTAAGTGTCATTGGAAATGAACCCAAAGTTGATGGTCAAATTATTAATCTTGGAACCGAAGTCGAGCACACCACTCAAGAAGGTATTGAAGCTGTAGAAGCTGTTATTGGTAAGTCAATACAAATAAACCATGTGTCTGCTAGAATAGGAGATCAATTGCGAACTAAGGCAAATATTGATAAGGCACGGGAGCTTTTAGATTATAATCCACAAACTACTTTATTAGAAGGCGTGAAAGCGCAAGTGGAATGGTATAAGGTTAATTTTACTTAATTGTATACCCAAAGAGTCGTTAAGAATTCCTAGTAGTTTTCTGAATTTTAGAAACAAAAAAATTAGAGTCATAGATTAGTGTTTTTATCCTGAAATATAATGGCCATACTTTATTTTGCGAAGTAAAAAAATTGTTAAGCTTGAAAGTGAAATGCAAATTAGTGATGTTATGGGAATACTAATTACTGGGGTAGTGAATTCCCAACTGATTCCAAGCTTATTTATAAGCGTTAAGATAAGAATGTGAGCTAAATATATGCCGAAGCTGTGATTATTTAAAAATGAAATTATAGCTTTAATCATTTTGTTTTTAATACTAATATTCTTTAATGTTAGAAATATACCAATTGAACTAAGTGCTACATTAGGGGTTAAGTATCCATAAAAATAACCTGCAAATTCACCTTTGTTTTGTGTTATGTAGTATGTGCCATAAATAGTTATTGTTATTCCTAATATTATAAATATGATTGGAGTGTATTTATATTTTAATTTAAAATTAGACAAGTAATAACCTAATACTAGATATCCAATATAACCCGTAAAATTAGTTAATGGGATTTTTGGGAAATACATCTTGAAATGTGGTATACTGTAAAGGATTGTTGCAAACCAAATGACTAAAAAATATAGAATTTCATTTTCATTTGAGTTTTTAATCCATTTCCTTAATATCGGAATAAATAAATAAAGCCCCAATAACGTATATACAAACCATAGATGGAATTTACTACCGTAAAATATTTTTCTTATTATTAACTTTATAGTATCTATAAGTGAATAGGAGTTTTCACCCAGTATTATATAATCATAAGATATATAAATCAGACTCCAAAATAGTAATGGAGGTATGATTCTCCAAAATCTTTTTTTGATAAAATAACTTAATTCGTAGTCTTTACTCAATAACAGTGCACCACTAATCATAAAAAACACAGGAACACAAAATCGAGTCGCTCCATCAAAGAGGTTTCCTATATTCCATATCCTTACAGGGATTTCTCCATACTTATATAGAATTGGTGATGACACATGCAAAATAACCACCGCGATCGTTGAGATTACTCTAACATTATCTAACCAAGATAGTTTCCCTTTCAATGGTGCACGGTGTTTAGTTTATAAAAAGCTAATATTTTTATCATATGGCCAACGAATTTATACTAATTTGTTCACAAAATCAACCCAAATCATTAGTAACTATTATAATCTTATGTTAGACATAAGTCAGTTTTTAATCTTAATTACCGCAAAAATTATTTAGTACTCCCCAAACCCAACAAATACTCAGCAGCCACAAAAGGCGTCGTTTTATTAGCTTCAATTAGCTTCAACTGTTTATTAAGGGCTGTTTTAATGTCAGTATTATCAAAGAAATCGCTTTTAAGTTGCTCTTCAATAGTTTGTATGAGCCAAAATTTGTTTTGTTCGTTTCGTTTAGAATAGAAGTAGTTGTTGTCAACGGTAAGTTTCAGGTAATCGGAAATCATAGTATATAAGTCTTGAATACCTTGATTTTCAATAGCACTACATGTGACCACTTTTGGTTGCCATGTAGACGATTTTACAGGATACATATGCAATGCACGATTAAATTCTACCTTGGCTAGCTTAGCACGCATGGTATTATCACCATCCGCTTTATTAATGGCAATAGCATCTGCCATTTCAATAATACCGCGTTTTATACCTTGAAGTTCGTCTCCAGCACCAGCGAGTTTTAGTAATAAAAAGAAATCCACCATACTATGCACAGCGGTTTCACTTTGTCCAACACCAACAGTTTCAATAATAATAGTATCGAAACCAGCAGCCTCGCATAAAATAATAGATTCTCGTGTTTTTCTAGCAACACCACCAAGCGATGTTCCAGAAGGACTTGGTCTAATAAAAGCATTTTTATCTTTCACCAAATCTTCCATTCGGGTTTTGTCTCCTAGAATGCTACCTTTTGTAAGCGAGCTACTTGGGTCTACAGCTAACACAGCAACCTTTTTACCAATGCTTGTTAAATAGGTTCCGAAAGCTTCAATAAACGTGCTCTTTCCAACACCAGGAACACCTGTAATACCTATGCGGATGGATTGATTTGCATGTGGTAAACACGCTTTTATAATAGCATGGGCTTGTTCTAAGTGTTTCGTGTTTTTACTTTCGACTAAAGTAATGGCTTGACTTAGCGCTGTAATGTTTTCATTTAAAATGGCTGATACTAAAGTATCAGTCGATTTTTTATGTTTTCGGCTTTCTTTAATTTTTGAAATAGCAGAATTACTGGTTATTTCTGGAGCAGAAATACCTTCGTTTTCTTTTAGTGCAGATTTTTTATTTGCCATCTTTTTTGTCATGTCCGTGTTTCCTTGAATTTGTTTCAGTAGAGGCGGAAAATCTTACCATTTTGTGTTATTTGTTTTATAAGGTCTCGACTGCGCGTGACCGGACAAAAATATTATTTTTTAAGTTTGAGTAATTACTGACGACTGAATACTGCCTAATTGTTTAACCTTTCGATTAAGACCGTCAATTGAAAGCTGAACACCGCCAACTCATTTCCCGAGTAAGACTGCCAAATGAAGACTGCTTACTTACTTCAACGGTACAACAACCTTAGCATCATCCCACGCCATAGTTAAAGATAAATTATCTGTAGAATTATCGAAAGCAATAGTAAATTGTTCTACAGGTTTTTCTAGTTTTTGCACAGAAGCAGAGCACATTATAACATCAAATTCTGGAATGCGCATAGGTTCCATAGTCTCGTCAACGCCCCATTTATATTGTTTAGCGTTAAACATAACGCTCCAAGACGTATCATTTGGTATGGTCCATAACGTGTATTTTCCAGCAGGAAGCGAGTCGTTACCAATTTTTAAAGCTTTATTAGTTTCAAAGGTGGTCGCCTCATTTGCGCCTGTTCTCCAAACCTTATTAAAGGGCACCAAAGCACCAAAAACGTCTCGATTGCGTTTCGATGGTCTGTTGTAGAATATTTCTAACTTTAAATCATCGACAGTAAAGACCACAGTTTTTTTTGGACTCTTACGTTCTACAAAAACACCGGTTTTAGTAAAGTAAAAATACCCAAGAGCGGCAACAATAATGAGTAATAAAAAAACGATAAATCGTTTCATAGCGATTGTAATTAAGTGAATACCAAATATAATTCAAATTTATAGTCAATTATTTGAAATTAATTTGGTGTCAGTTTGTGCGTTAAAGATACTCTAAAAGATAAGGCTGGTCAATAGCTTAACTCTTATTTAATCATTTTTGTTGTTACCTTTATAAAAAAAATGTAACTTTTTTGCCACATCTTAAATTTTGTGTCGTCTTTATAATGAGCTCGAAAATATACTAACCAAAAACCAATAAGTGAAAGTCGTTCAATTAGATAGTATTGAATTGTGTAAACAAAACAATCGCAAAGCGCAATTGAAATTGTATAACCAGTATTGTGATGCTATGTATTGTATTGCGAAACGTTTTGTAAATCACACAGCAGAAGCCGAAGATGTCGTACAAGAATCTTTTATAAAAGCATTTTCAAAACTGCATCAATTTAAAGGCGACGTTACTTTTGGAGCGTGGTTAAAACGTATTGTTATTAATAAAAGTATCGATTATCTCAAACTAAAAAAGCAGCGTTTAGTTGAGTTAGAAGACGTTCATTTAAAAGTGATCGATACTAATGATAATAACAATTGGTTAGTAGACGATACAACAACTATAGACGAAATTAAGGTAGCTATTAATAATCTACCAGAAAAGTACAAATATGTTTTGATGTTGTTTTTAATTGAAGGTTATGACCATGAGGAAATTTCAAAAATATTAAATATTACGCAAGTCGCATCACGTACACAGTTGTCTAGAGGGAAAGTTAAATTACAAGAATTACTAAAACATAAAAGTTATGGCGAAAGATATTAGAGACCTATTTGAAGCAGATAATAAACTGTCTAAAGATACAATGCCAACTGGTCATGAAGTACGTTTTCTAGATAAGCTAGAGACCGCTTTACCAGAAAAGAAAGCCTCACAATTTAATTGGTTATCAATAGCAGCGAGTGTTGTCGTGTTTTTAGGGTTGAGTTTTGGAGCATTTCAGTTTTTTATTGCTAATGGAAATCAAGGTACTACAATTGCAGATGTGGAGACTAGTGACACCAAAACAATTGGTGATATTTCTCCAGATCTAAAAAAGATTGAAGATTATTATCTCGCTAATATCAATATAGAATTGTCTAAAGTAAAGTTAACACCAGAAAATAAAGAACTTTTCGATGGTTACGTTAAACGTTTAGACGATTTGAAAGCTGAATACCAACGCTTGAATGTGGAGCTTACAAAAGAAGGGCCAGATGAGCTAACAGTAGATGCGCTTATTAGTAATTTGAAGTTAAGATTAAACTTAATGTATCGTTTAAAAGAACAATTAAAGGACTTGAATACAATCAATTCTAATCAAATTTAAAAATGAAGCTGAATAGGATAGTCAGCAAATCAATCAAAACGAAAATTATGAATCTAGCATGTAGAACGCTATCAACTCACGAAGTGATTAATAGCGTACCGCATGTGACACTTAAAAATAAACTTATGACACTTAAATATATATATACTACTATGCTTTGTTTGCTAGTATCGTTTAGTGCTGTGGCACAGAATGAACTTACAAAAACAAAGCAAACCATAAAGGTTAATAAAAACGTTGAAATTTATCTTGATGCTACGCATACTAATGTAGAAGTAGATACTTGGAACAAGAATTATGTAGAAATTGAAGCTTACATCGGAAGTAAGAAATTAAGTAAAGAAGAACTTGCAAAGGCTTTAGAAGCTTGGGACTTTGATGTTGATGCCAATGAAAATCGCATAAATATTCATTCTAAAGGCTCTCAAGGAAACTGGTCTAATGATATTAGTATAAAAATTTTAGATGAAGAGTCTCTAGAAGCACTATCTAATATGGACATTAATTTAAATTTAGAACCCTTATTAGAAGGCTTAAGCAGCTTAGAATCTTTACAAGATTTACCAGAAACTTTAAAAATACTACGTATTCCAGAATCTCCAGATGGTAGCTATAATATGGATTTCGATTTTGATAAATATCAAGAAGATGGAGAGAAGTATTTAGACGCTTGGAGTAAGAAATACAGAAAGGAATATGGCGAAGAGTATGAAGAAGAAATGCGTGATTGGGCAAAAAGCATCAAGCAGTCAGATTTAGACAATTTCGAAAAAGAAATGACCATTTGGGGAGAGAAATTTGGTGGAGATATTGAGAAAGCTATCGAAGAAGGTTTCGGGGAAGATTTTGAAAAGAAAATGGAAAAATGGGGAGAAGATTTTGGGAAACAGTTTGAAGAAAAATTCGCGCCTGCAATGGAGAAATGGGGAGAAGAATTTGGCAAAGCTTTCGAAGAAAAAATGGAAGAGGCGTTTGGAGATTCTAAATCTAAAAACAGATTTGAGAAATCTAACAAAACTCAAGATTTAATAAAAACCATAAAAATTAAAATGCCTAAAAAAGCAAAATTAAAGCTTGATGTTAGACATGGAGAACTTAAAATGGCATCTGTAATTAGTAATCCAGACATTACTATTTCACACGGTAAATTTTTAGCAAATACTATTGATGGAAGCGACGCTTCCATCAATATTTCATATTCTAATGCAGCTATTCAAGCATGGAACGAAGGCACTTTAAAATTAAATTATGCGTCTAAAACAAAAATTAAAACTGCTAAAGATTTAATGCTTAACGCTGTGTCTTCTAATGTTGATATCGAAAATTTATGTGGGAACTCTGTTATAGATGGTAGTTTTGGCGATTTGTATGTGCAGAATATTTTGGACAATTTTAATAACCTAAATATTTTTTTAGAAAATAGCGATGCGCTATTAAGTTTACCTAAAACAATAAATTACAACCTGTATTTTAAAGGCAATCACTCTAAACTTAATAAGAAGACAACTAATAGTAAAACAATAAAACATACTCCAAATGATGGAAATTCTAATAAAACCATTGTAATTAATGCCAAGTATAGTAACGTTATTGCTGAATAAATTTTATTTTTGAATTCAATTGTTTTAAATGAATTCGAAAAACTTCAAAATACGCTTAGCGGCTTTAACTTCACAAAATATTTTTGTTATAGATGCTGCAATTCCAAAAAGCGACTACACTCCAATCGATTTATCTAAAGCAAACACAGACCTTGACACTTTCGATAGTTCTTCTTCTCAAGATTGGGATACTTACATTACCAAATATTTAAAAGAACGTAACAAAAAAGTAGCCTTTGGTGGTTATCTTGAAAAACGTGGTATTTATAATCGTAGCGATTATTTTAATAACCCAAATCCAAGAGCTGAGCGTAATATTCATATTGGTTTAGATTTATGGATAGCAGCTGGAACCTCTGTTTTAGCAGCGTTTAATGGTGAAATTCATAGTTTTAAAGACAATACTAACTTTGGCGACTATGGGCCAACAATTATTCTAAGACATGATTTGGATGGTTTTGTATTCTATACGCTTTATGGTCATTTATCTCGCGAATCTTTAGCCAACTTAAAAGTAGGAGCAATGGTAAGTCAAGGTGAAATTATTGCATATTTAGGCAAAGCCGAAGTAAATGGTGATTATGCGCCACATTTACATTTTCAAATGATTATAGATTTACAAGGATGTGTTGGAGATTATCCGGGAGTTTGTTCTTTACAAGATTTAGAGTTTTATAAGGAGAATACTGTTAATCCTGAGAGAGTTTTGGAATTTTGAGTTTTAGGATGTTCGTTTAACTGTTTTTTTAAGTCTTAGTTGTATCCTTTCATATATCAATATTAAGTATGTATAGCATTTTCTTATAATTCAATTTATTATTTCCTCATCTTTAAATTGTCAAATAATATAGAATAATAAAGGTCGGGTATTAATACCTATTTTTTAAAAAGCAGTATTTGTACTCTAAAAAAAACAATTGTTTTATCAGATATTTACAATGTAATGTAAGAACAAATTATTCGATTGAGTAGCTACTATCAATTATTCTGATTACAAAGGTGGAATCCGAAAAACCTATTTTTAAATAGAGTAGGAATATTTTAAATTTTATTTATTATGGCAAATTCTAATTGTTGTTGGATAATAGTAGCAACTACTGGCTGTTCAACAGACGTTAATACAGAGAAAGCTTCCGCAGTTGCCCAAAAATCGGCACCGGATGATTGTTGTTGGATTGTTTTAGCAACTACTGGTTGTTCAACAGAAGTACAATCTACTTCTGCAGAGGCCTCTCTAGCACGTAAAAATGCTGTTGCAGATGATTGTTGTTGGATTGTTTTAGCAACTACTGGTTGTTCAACTGATGCAGAAACTACCAAATTAGTACAGAAAAAAACAGCAGACAGCTGTTGTTGGATTGTTGTAGCAACTACTGGTTGTTCAACTTGATACTAACTTAAGTATGTATTAAAAAATATTGAGGAAGGATATTAATGTCGTTCCTCAATATTTTCAAATTTTTATTTTGGTTATGGTCGAAATATTTAACAATAAACTAGTCAATGAAGAACTCTTAATTGAGTTGCTACAATCATTCGTGTTGGTTAGTATAGTTCAATTCCGAATAGTCTATTCTAAATAGAGTAGAATAAATTTTAAAAATACAATTATGACAAATAGTTCAAAAGATAAGAAGAGCAACCTGAACGCAAATAAATTGGTTGACATCAAGATACCTTATGATTGCTGCTGGATTCCTCTTTCAACTACAATGTGTAGTACTGATCCAACGTTCGTTGTTCAAAAAAAACCAATGATGATTGTTGTTGGGTTGGAGTGTTGGGAACTACAGGGTGCACTATGGATGAACCAAGCTTAAATAAATCCTCCTTAGAACAAAATTTAACAGATAACGATTGTTGCTGGGTTGTCGTTGCTACTACTAGCTGTACAACCTAATGCCTTATTATGCAATATTTCTAACTTAAAATACGCTAAACTTTATGTATACTGTAAATAACATTCATCACTTTTTATTGCAAGAGAAATTAATTGATTCAGATACGGTTGTATTTGGTGATTTCGAAGTAACAAGCATTAATAGGAGGAATCAAAATATACAAGTTACAACGCTCACAGATCCTAATTTCTTGATTAAACAAGTTAAAAATTTAAAATCTGAGAATGCTCAAACCTTGAAAAGAGAAGCTCAATTCTATGACTATTTTTCAAAGTCACTTCCTAGTCTAAATAATTACCTGCCAGAAGTTAAGTATGTTGATTTGGAAAAAGTAATCCTAGTTATGACTTTTTATAAAGATGCTATTCCGCTATGGAAGTATTACAATGAAAAGACGATTGAAAAATTTCCTTTGAAAACTACTGAGACTGTAGGAAGGTTATTGGGTGAGGTGCATAATGCATTCACTAAAGAGGAAATAATGAAAGATAAAAGATTAGATTTTTTGAACGATGAATTGCCCTTAATTTTTAATTTGTATAAACCACATCCCAAACGCCTTTCTTATATAGGTCGTGGTGGTTATAATTTTATTAAACACATTCAAAAAGAGGACGATATAATGATTGCATTTAATAATATTCCATCTATTTGGAAGAAGAATGCTTTAATCCATGGAGATATAAAATTAGACAACTTTATTATTCTCAATCCTGAAGATCCTGCTAGTAATCAATTGAGATTGGTAGATTGGGAAATGCTTCAATATGGCGATTTTGCTTGGGACCTTGCCGGTGTATTTAATGATTTTGTTTTTTGGTGGATAATTAATATGCCTGATAATGAAACACCTGAAGAAATGGTAAAAAACGCAAAATTTTCTTTCGACAAATTACATCCAGCCATAAATGTTTATTGGGAAAGTTATTGTAGTACAAGAGGCTTAACGTTTAAAGAGAACATAGAATTATTAGAAAAAGTAACCCTGTTTTCTGGCTTCAGGTTATTGCAAACATCTTTTGAAATCTCTTCAAAATTTGATGCTATTCCTCATATCGCACAATTGTTTTTAAATATGGGTAAAAGCATTATTAGAAACCCAGAACTCACTCAAGAAAAATTATTTGGAATATCAAAAAAAGAATTGATATCATGATAAAAACGAAACTTCACAAAGACATTCAAGAGGTATTAAATGCTGTTGAAATTTTAACCGAGACCTCTTACAATATCAAAGATATTCAAAGAGATTTGACTCAAATAAAATTAAAATCAGATGATGGAGAGGTACTTCAAAAAGACCCTAAGAGAAATGATTTATTTTTTAAAGAAATTCTTAGATCCGATATTTATAATCAACTATACAAGTTTAATGTTCCAGATAAAAACAGCTTTTTGGGAGAAGTAATGAATGGTAACTTTTTAGAAAATTTATCCAATGCAAATAATGGTTCAGGAACTTGGGAAGATAATTGGCTAATTGTAGGCGAAGAATTCAGTACTGGGAAAATAATTGTGAAGAAAAAAGATATTATGTTTTGGGTTAACAAAGATGAAGTAATAAGCAGTAATGAATCTTATGTTAACAACACACCATGCCTTGTGAAAATAGAAAAAGAGATTAAAAACTTAAACCCAAGTTTTTATATGGTATTTGGAAATACGAATAAGGAGAAAATTAATAAATTTGAAAATCAATTAACCCGTTTCTATTGGAATTTAACTCCTACAGGTGCTATTAAATATATAAAACTTGTTACGGAAAGATTAAACGAAAAAAAATGTTGTTTCCGTACTAAAGTACTTTCTAATCCTCAAGAATACAATAGATCAGATGCTGGAGTTTTATATTTAGATACAAGCCAACTATCAGTCGCTCTTCCAATTATTATGGAGATTTACAACGACCTTAAATCTTATTTAAAAGACAAAACACCACTCTTTTCAAAACAGCTTGCTAGAGGCTTAAGTTTTGCCGAAGACCCACAAGATGGTAATAGTTTTGGGATTTCGAGAGCAGAAATTATAAGTGATACCTTATATGATTGCTTTCAAAATAAAATTTTATCAAAGAATGAAATTTCTAATGAAATCTGTTCTTCGTTTTTATCCAAAGGAATTAATCCCAACTATCCATATTGTTCACAATCAAAATTGGACAACTATGAAATTTTATTAAACTCAATAATCTTAAATTAAACGATGGAGACACTTCAAATAGACTCTACTAAAGAAACCTTATTAAATGCTGCTTTAGAGATAGGAGATCATTTAATATCTACAGCAATTTGGGACTCAACTTCAACATATTGTACCTGGAATGGTGCTCGTGATATTCAAGATGCTCAAATTGCAAAATACTCAAAAAGAGTTTCGATTTTGAGTCCTGAATTTTATAGTGGAACTGGTGGAGTTGCTTATTTTTTAATAGAACTTTACCACAACACACAAAATGAGGAATATAAAAAAATTGCTTTAGGAGCATGGATGAGATCCATTAATTACATGAGAATTAATGACTTTCCAGCTTCTTCTATTTCTTTTTATGCTGGAGATTTAGGCTTAATTTTTGTTGGTTACAGATTTCTTGAAGTAGATAACAGTCTTGGTGAGGCCATTCAACCACATTTAGATTGGTTGATATCTAACTTAAAAAATGGTTTAAATGATAAACATTCTTTAGATATTATAGGAGGAAATGCAGGAGCTATTCCTGTTTTACTAGAATTAAAAAGAAAGTACAATTTAGATATTTTTGAAAAAGTAGCAACCGATTGTACTGAAGAATTAATAAGCCTTGCACAATGGAAAGATGATATGTGTATTTGGTCATCTCATAAAGTACATGGCGTAGAACTGGATACGCCTCCTACCACAGGTTATTCTCATGGAGCATCTGGTTTGGCAGTAGCGTTGTTAGAAGCTTATCAGTATTTTGGAGATAACAAATACCTTAAACATGGAAGAGGATCATTTACTTTCGAAAACTCCTTATTTAATGACGAAGAAGGGAATTGGGTAGATACTAGATATCCACATGTAAAACGAAATGGAAAAATAACTGGAACATTCAGATCTGCATGGTGCCATGGCGCACCAGGCATTGCTTTAGCTAACCTAAGGGCAGCATTCTTAGATACGGGTAACAGTGAGCTTTATTTTGAAAAAGCTCGCATCGCTATTAATACAACAAAAACTTTGTTATTGGAAAAAATAGAATCACTTCCTGAAAAAGATGCAACGCTATGCCATGGGATTTTAGGTTTGTCGGATATAATTTTTAGTTATGCTCAAAAACTAAATAACGAAGAGCTGATGTCATTTTCAAGAGCAATTACTTTAGATTATATTTCCAAATTTAAGAATGTTATTTCATTGCCATCAGGTATTGTTGCCGGCGGTTATAATCCATCTATTATGGTAGGACTTTCTGGTATTGGATTACATTGTCTAAGATTATACTCTAATGAAAATATAAGTAGCCCATTAATTTGTGTATTATAGAGTAGAGGTTTGTCTTTATCAACTTTAGGATTGGTTTTGTTAAACTCATTTTTTAATCATGAATTAATAACTGTTATTTCTAATAAAATATTAGGTCTCGAAGAATTAAATATTTCAAACTTTAAAACCTGAGTTCGACGTAAGGAATTAATAAAAAAGAGTTAATTGTGAAGATTTTTCTGTTTCAAATTTAATGCTAGGTTTCTTTTCTTGAAAAGAATAAGCCATAAGACTAGCTACTAAATTAGTAATGAAATTAGCAAAACTTCTATGCCTAGAATGCTCCGCGTGAGCTATATTTTTAAGTTGATCATTTATAGTTTCTATAACAGACCGTTTTCTAAGTAATATTTTATCTCTCATGGTCATTATCACATTTTTCATATTGTTTCTAATACCCGTTATTAGGTGCAACCCTTGATCGAATAGTAAAGCCGATAATTGCTTAGATATATAACCTTTATCTGCATATAAACTCCCAAATATTTTCTTTAAAAAGTGGTCTTCTTTTAAAGGTGTTCTGTCATCCACATTGGCTTGAGTAATAATAAAGTCAAGGAGTTCGCCTTTATCATTGACAATAACATGAAGTTTAAAACCGTAAAACCATCCCATTGTAGATTTACCAATAGTTGCAATCCCTTTAAATACTTTATTCTGACGTATACGTTTCTTTTTACAGGCTCGTATTGGTGTTGAATCTATAAAAGAAATACCAGTACATTTACCAAGGCAACACATTTTCATAAACAGGGTTAGTGGTAGTATATTAGCTTGCATAAGTTCTACAAAACGATTATAAGACACTGTATTTGGGAACTCTTGCTTTAAATGTTTTTGCACATAGAAAATATAGAAGTGCTTGAAGGTTCTTATACCACTTAAATGAAATAGAACGGTAAGGCTTACTATCTCACTCATAGACATTGTAGATTTTCTATTTCTGCTCTTTTTACCAGTGGAAAGCAGTCTTTTTCTTAAAGCTGGCTCAAAAACAAGGCAAAAATCATCAATAGAACAGAAAATTTCAGTAATTTTATCATTAGAAATCATAAGCAGGATGTTTTTTAATATATTGAAAAACAACACTTTAATATGCTAAATATTCTGCTTTTTTCGATACTAAAAAACCTCTTTTCTTACGTCGAACTCAGGTTTAAAAGTTATCCTAATCTAGTTAAAGATGTCTTAATTATTGAAAGTAAAGATAATATTAATTCTATTTTAATATATAGTGCTAACGGATAGTTGGTTAAATAAACAAAAAGCTTGGGTAAATGTTTTAATAATAAAATCGATGTAAGTAAACTGCAAAAAGGCATTTATTAGATTAAATAATGATCAAGGAATTCTAAATCAAAAATTTATTAAGGATTAAAACGACTAATCAAAAACATTCCGCTGTGCGAGAGATTTTCCGAAGAAAAAACCAGCAATAACTCCAACAACTTCAGCAATTACAAATCCTGTTTCTTTTGGTAAGCCAAACGTAACAAAGGCTGTTGCTAAAATCATAATTCCAGCTACACTATAAGCAGGAATCATACTCGTTTTAGAAATTAAACCAGCGACAAACATACCAGTTATAATGCCCATAAAATGGCCTATAACCACAAATATTTTCGCGCCAGTTGGAATACTAGCCATATTATTTTTTATCCATTCCATATCACTAGGATCTGATCCTTTTGGTAATGGAAAAAAAGTATGTCCAAGAAGGTTTTCGAAAAGATGAACAGCTAGTGCTGCGGCTATAAATCCTACGATAGTGGCAACTATATTTCTAAGCATGATTGTTTTATTTTTAGCCTTATTAAAGAGTGTGTTAAAGCAATAGAAAACTAAATTTACGAAATAATTATTGAATATGTTTTATTGTGAAATAACTTAGGAAGCATTTCAGTCTGTGCCTTTGATTATAGTCACGACATGAGGTCGTACTTCGTTCTTGAGATGACCGATGAAGAAATGAATGCTAAACCGGTTGTGTTTTCTGACCTTTTTATGCTTACCGATGGTTTCGATAGCCATGGTTATGGAAAATAAGTAGTACTTGTTAATCAATGGACTATAACCCAATTTCCTTTAGTTAATAAGGTTTTTTTTTGTTTAATAAATATTTAAAAAAAATAAACAAAAAAACACATATATTTAGATTTTTTCATTCTATCGACGTATTTTTGCCGTACTATGAAATTAACATTTAAAGAAATATTAATGAGGTCCAGACCAAGATTCTGGATGTATGTTCTGGGAACGTTTTTAATAGGTGTTATGTCTTCAGGCAATCTCTTTTTACATAGCGATTTTACGACGCTCCTTTTAATAGTTTTTGTTCTGTTTTTTTCGCTACCGGCGAACGTCCTTATTTACGGTGTTAACGATATCTATGATTATCATACCGATATTTATAATGATAAAAAGGTGAAATACGAAACGGTTTTACATCCTGAAAAGCATAGTAAGTTTTGGCTAATAATAGCACTAGTATTACTTCCTTTTTTGCCTTTACTCTTTATCGTTAATGTGCCAACAATACTCGCCTTATTGTTATTTCTTTTTACAGGGTTATTTTATTCGGCTACACCAATACGTGCTAAAACAAAGCCACCTTTAGATGTTGTTTTTTCTTCAATTATATATGTGTCGCCTGCATTAGTAGGGTTTTTTGTCACTGGAAACACAAACATACAATGGTTTGCCGTGCTTGGTGGTATTATTTGGGCTTTTGGTATGCAAACCTATTCTGCAGTTCCAGACATTGAAGCAGACAGAAAAGCGGGATTCAATACATTGGCTATTATGCTTGGTGAGAAAAAAGCCTTGTGGTTTTGTTTAATGGCTTATTTTTTTTCTGCTTGTATTGGTTTCTACTATGTAGGAGTTATAGCCGCTGTCTTTGGTGTTGTTTATATCTCAATAGTGTTATTAAGTATTTATAATCCGTCAAAATTGTTTAAATATTATACTTACTTTCCTCTTATCAATGTGTTAACGGGAGCCCTTTTGTTTTTCTCTATGTTTTTTAAGGAAATGATGTTATAAGGATTCTAAAGGTTTTGCTGTTTTAATTTTCTGAATACGTTTGTAAACGAGTTCTGCTGAAATTAGGCAGATGGGCATCCCAATTCCAGGACTAGTACTCGCGCCAACATAATACAGGTTTTTAACTTTTTTACTGTAATTTAAAGGACGTTTTAGCGTCTGTTTTAAAGTGTGAGCCAAACCTAGAGCGGTGCCCTTATAAGCGTTGTAATCTTTTTTAAAATCGTCTCCCCAATACGAACGCTCATAAACAATATAATCTTCAATTTTAGGAAGGTTCAAATCCGTCTTCATCAGGTTTAAAATCTTTTTTCTATAACCGCTCATATCAGCTTCCGTAAGATTAAGGCCAGGAGGAATTGGGACTAGCACGAATAGATTATCGGTTCCTGGTGGTGACAATTCCGGATCTGTTTCTGTGGGCTTACAAATGTAATAACTAGGGTCGTCTGGAAGTTGAGGTGTATCAAACAACTCCTTAAAATTCTGTTTCCAATCAGCTCCAAAACGTAGGTTGTGATGACTTAATAAGTCTATTTGTCTGTCCAAACCAAGATACATTATAAAAGCACTCGGACTCAAAACAGCTTTCTCCCAATACTGTTCAGGATATGTTTGGTAGCGTTTTTCTAATAATTTTGTTTCGGTGAACCATAAATCGGCATTAGAAATAATAAGATCTGCTTTTAGAACCGCTCCATCTTCTAGTTGCACACCAACAGCATGTTTGTTCTCAATGAGAATTTTGGCCACTGGTGCATGGGTTATAAATTGTGTGCCATGCTTTTTATTAATATTTACAAGTGCTTTTACTATTTCATAAATGCCGCCTTTAGGATAGTAAACACCCATATTAAAATCTATAGCATTCATTATATTGTACATCGCAGGTGTTTTTGCGGGATCGGAACCAAGAAACACTAAAGTGTATTCAAGAATTTTTTTTAGACGATCACTCTTAAACCACTTATTTAAATACGATTGCATCGTTTGAAACGGATTGAGTTCTATCCCTTTTTTTATAACTTTCCATTTTAGAAATTCCATTGAAAATCCAAGATTGCGATACATAAAGGTGTCTTTGGCCATCTCGTATTGCGCACCAGATTTTTTTAAATACGCTGTGATTTTAGGCGTAACACCAGGTTCTAAGGTTTCAAAAAGTGGTAAATCTTTTTCTAAGTCTGAATGAATATCAACGACAGGAAGTTCTTTATCGTTAGAAAAGAATACACGATATGAAGGAGAGAGCTTTATTAAATCCAAATGATCTGAAATATTTTCATCTAGAAGTTTAAAATACTGTTCGAACACATCTGGCATTAAATACCAAGACGGACCCATATCAAAAGTGTAACCTTCGGCTTTAAAAATATTAGCACGACCACCGAGGTTCGCGTTTTTTTCAATAACGTTAACCTCATAACCTGCTTTGCTTAAAAGTGCCGCAGAACCCAATCCTCCGATACCGGAACCAATAATAATCACTTTCTTTTTCATGGTCACAAAAATAATGAAGACTAGAGTGGTTAGAAAGAAATTAAGAAGGAATTAGTAAAGGGAATGTAAAACTAAGCACAAAAAAAACCTGATAAGAATTATCAGGTTTTAAATAGAGTAATTTTCATTTCTAAAGAAACGAAAAAGAATATAAATGTAGCTTTTTTAAAGTTGTAATATTAATTAATCAGTAACCATAACCCATTCGCCTTTAGAAATTAAAGGCTCGGCTTGTTTGTATTTTACGGTTTTGTTTTCTCCACTCATAACATGTTTGATGGTTACTTTGTCGTTACGTCCAATTTTTGGTTGGTCGCGAACAATAGTTTCCACGACTTGTCTTTGCTGTTGCGTATTCCCAGCTTGCCTGTTTTGTGCAGAACGTTCATCAAGATTCTGAATGTCATCCTTTTGAGCTTGTAAATGATCTCTTCGTTTAGGCTGCTTTGCTTCGCTAATGGTATTCGTGTCTTCACTTGGTAATTCTCCCTTAAACAAAAATGAAATAACATCTTTATTTACGAGATCAATCATCCCTTTAAACAATTCAAAAGCTTCAAATTTGTAAATTAATAAGGGATCCTTTTGCTCATGTACAGCTAATTGAACCGATTGTTTTAACTCGTCCATTTTACGTAAATGCGTTTTCCAAGCATCGTCAATAATGGCAAGTGTAATATTTTTTTCAAAATCGGTAACGAGCTCTTTACCTTTAGATTGGTAGGCACGTTCTAAATCTGTTACAACTTGTAAGGTTTTAACACCATCTGTAAATGGCACTACAATACGCTTATATTTATCACCTTGATTTTCGTATACATCTTTAATAACTGGAAAAGCAACTTCTGCATTGCGTTCCATTTTGCCTTTATAATGAGAGAAAGCAGCAGTGTAAACGCGTTGCGCCAAGTCCGTTGCCGATAGTTTTCCAAATTCAGATTCAGTAATAGGAGACGGCATAGAAAAATAACGAATCAATTCGAATTCAAAGTTCTTAAAATCACTTGCGCCTTTGTTGGTTTCTGCAATGCCTTCCGAAGTATCGAAAATCATGTTTGCTAAATCCACACGTAAACGCTCACCATTTAAGGCATTGAAACGACGTTTGTAAACGACTTCACGTTGAGAGTTCATAACATCATCATACTCTAGTAAACGCTTACGAACACCAAAGTTGTTTTCCTCTACTTTTTTCTGCGCACGTTCAATTGATTTAGAAATCATAGAATGCTGAATCACTTCACCTTCTTGTAATCCCATTTTATCCATCATTTTGGCAATACGTTCACTACCAAATAATCGCATTAAATTATCTTCTAAAGACACATAGAATTGAGAGCTCCCTGGATCTCCTTGACGTCCAGCACGACCTCTTAACTGTCTATCGACACGACGCGAATCGTGACGTTCTGTACCAACAATGGCTAAACCACCAGCAGCTTTTACTTCGTCACTTAATTTAATATCTGTACCACGACCGGCCATGTTTGTAGCAATAGTTACTTGTCCTGCATTACCAGCTTGTGCTACAATATCAGCTTCTTTCTTGTGTTGTTTTGCGTTTAAGACGTTGTGGTCTATTTTACGAATACTTAACATCTTACCTAGAAGTTCCGAAATTTCAACGTTGGTTGTACCAATTAAAACGGGACGCCCTTGTTGTGATAATTTGGTTACTTCTTCAATAACAGCATTATACTTTTCACGCTTCGTTTTGTAAACTAAATCTTCTTTATCTTTTCTAGCAATAGGTCTGTTGGTTGGTATTTCTACGACGTCTAATTTATAGATCTCCCATAATTCGCCAGCTTCTGTAACAGCGGTACCTGTCATACCAGACAGTTTACGATACATTCTAAAGAAATTTTGAAGTGTTACCGTTGCAAAAGTTTGCGTTGCATCTTCAATTTTTACATTCTCTTTTGCTTCAATCGCTTGGTGTAAACCATCGCTATAACGACGGCCATCCATTATACGGCCCGTTTGCTCATCTACAATCATTACTTTATTCTCCATAACAACATATTGGTTGTCTTTTTCGAATAGAGCGTAGGCTTTTAGTAATTGATTTAAGGTGTGAATACGTTCAGATTTTACACCAAACTCTCTAAATAATACTTCTTTGAGGTTTGCTTCTTCTTCAGATGCTAATCCTTTAGTTTCAATTTTAGCAATTTCAATACCAATTTCTGGCATAACGAAGAAATCTGGATTGTCTTTTCCAGAGATATATTCTACACCTTTATCTGTTAATTCAATTTGATTATTTTTTTCTTCAATAACATAATACAAAGCTTCGTCAACCTTTGGCATCTCACGATTATTGTCTGCCATATAAGTGTTCTCCGTTTTCTGAAGGATTTGTTTAACACCGTCTTCACTTAAAAACTTAATTAATGCCTTGTTTTTTGGAATACCTCTGTAAACTCTCAACAATTGAAAACCACCTTCTTTAGTATCGCCATCTGCAATTAATTTTTTTGCTTCGACTAAGGTTTGTGTTAATTGCTTGCGTTGCACAGAAACAATATCCTCAACTTTAGGTTTTAAAGCATCAAATTCATGCTCATTTCCTTTTGGGATTGGGCCTGAAATAATTAATGGTGTTCTAGCGTCATCAACTAATACAGAATCGACTTCATCTACAATAGCATAATGGTGACGACGTTGTACTAAGTCGTCTGGCGAATTTGCCATATTATCACGTAAGTAATCGAAACCAAATTCATTGTTTGTACCATAAGTAATATCAGAATTGTAGGCTTTTCTACGACCATCACTATTGGGTTGGTGGTAATCGATACAGTCAATGGTCATCCCATGGAATTGGAAAATTGGTGCCATCCAAGCCATATCACGTTTCGCTAAGTAATCGTTTACAGTTACTAAATGCACACCTTTTTCGGCTAATGCATTTAAGTAAACTGGTAATGTCGCTACTAAGGTTTTTCCTTCACCAGTTTGCATTTCAGCAATTTTACCTTGATGTAAGGCAATACCACCAATAAGCTGAACATCGTAATGAATCATGTCCCAGGTAATTGGTTTTCCAACGGCATCCCAAGAGTTAGACCATGTTGCTTTTTCGCCATCTAAGGTTACATAATCTCCCATTCCAGAAACTTCTCTGTCAAAAGGACTTGCAGTTACTGTAATTTCTGTATTATTAGTGAAACGTTTTGCTGTTTCTTTAACTACAGCAAAAGCCTCAGGTAATAGTGCGTTTAATGTTTCTTCAACAGCTTCGTAAGCTTCGTCTTCGATTTTGTCAATCTCTTGATAAATATCTTCACGTCTGTCTATATCTTCCGTAGCATCTGCTTCTTCTTTTAACGTGTCTTTACGAGCGTTAAAAGGCTTACGCGTTTCAGCGATAACAGCTTTAAATTCGTCAGTTTTAGCTCTTAACTCATCGTGAGATAAGGCGCCAATGGCAGCTTCAAAGGTTTTAATTTTATCTACTAAAGGTGACATGGATTGCACATCTTGTTTGGATTTATCTCCAACAAATACTTTTAGTATGGAATCTAAAAAACTCATAGTTTTATGTTTTATATTTTGATTGTTATGTTTTATCTGTGTAAAACAGAACAGTTATTATTTTAGTTATGTGGCGACTATCTCAATGAGTTCAGTCGAAGTGCCTTTATCTTTAGTGTTTTTAATACTCAAATTTTAAGGGCTTAAATATACGTTTTTAGCTGTGGTTGGCTAAATTTTAAACCACAAAAAAAGTCTCTAATGGAGACTTTTTTCTTTCTTTTTAGTGTTTAAACGTAGCGTTGCTGCGTCTTATAATTGTTGAAACGTTGCTGTGCAGCGTTTTAGCAGTATTAGAGCCTATGCAAAGCATAATGTCTAATACTCGTCCTCGTTCCAGAGGTAGTCTTCGTCTGTTGGGTAATCAGGCCAGATTTCTTCGATAGAATCGTAAGAATCGCCTTCATCTTCAATAGCTTGTAAATTTTCAGTCACTTCTAAAGGTGCTCCAGTTCTAATCGCGTAATCGATAAGTTCATCTTTAGTAGCCGGCCAAGGTGCATCACTTAAATGAGATGCTAATTCTAATGTCCAATACATTTCTTAATAGGTTTTATTTTTTGCAAAAATAAATTTTTAGTTTTAATAGGCAAGAAAAAAGAGGATTATTTTTCAGTAATAAAAAAGAACGTCATTTTTCACTGAAACTATTTGATAATAAATCTTTTGCAGTGTTATTTAATCACAGGACCTAAGATTGTCTTTCTGTTTAGCGTTTAATGCTTTTCAGGAATCCATTTTACTTCGTCTGCTTGCAAGTCATGAGACAACTTTCGTGCCAATACAAATAGGTAGTCAGAAAGACGGTTTAAATAGATTAAAGCTTCAGGTAAAAAGGGTTCTATTTCGTTTAATGCGCTGGCTAAACGTTCGGCTCTTCTACAGACACAACGTGCTACGTGACAGAATGACACCGTTTGATGACCTCCAGGTAATACAAAATGCGTCATTGGTGGTAAGTCTTCGTTCATAGCATCCATTGCGTGCTCTAGAAGTGTTATGTCTTCTTGTGAAATTTTATTGATGTTTAAACGCTCTTTTCCATTTTTTAAAATTAATTTCTCTGGATCTGTTGCTAATACAGCTCCAACAGTAAAGAGTTTGTTCTGAATTGTAATTAATATGTCTTTGTAGTGTTGATTGATATTTTGGTCGCGGATAAGTCCTATATGTGAATTTAATTCATCTACAGTGCCATAACTATCAATTCTAATATGATGTTTTGGTACACGAGTGCCACCAAATAATGCTGTTGTTCCTTTATCTCCTGTTTTTGTATATACTTTCATGGTAACGAAGTTAAAAGTTATTAGTCGAAAGTTAAAAGTTTTGAGGAGAAAATATTTTTCTGCCTTCATATATTTATTGAACACTATTTTTACCCATAAGTTTAATATGTGATGCTCCTTCTTTCAGTGGCAGGAAGGTGGATGCTGTTTTAACAGAACTCGGAAGTTTTGTGATAAATGTATGGCGGCTTAATAAATAGTATAGATTTTAGTTTCTATAGGCTTTAACGTCTCTTTTTTTGAATTCTCAATCGAATGTTAAATTCATTATTAGCTTTAAAAGTAAGCAGAGTACTAACTCATGATTGGTAGTAAGTAACCATGTTATTTTAAATTTATTATTATAAGACTAGCGTAGAACTTGTAATTATTGCGATTCGAGGCCAAGGAATAGTAAAAGGTTTATTGATTTAAGCGCTTATTGCCTTTCTTCTTTTTATAGCTGTCTTTATAAGCAGTGTTTCTTTTTCTTGGAATACCAATAAACGCAATGATTAGTAGTGTTGTAATTGTGAAAATTATAAGCATGATTATATTCTTATAGTAAAATGCTCCTTTTTTTGTTCTTTCCTAAAAAACACAATGCCCCACATAAAGGTATCTATCGTTACGGTAACTTGTGGATGTTTTTTAATGGTTTCCCAAGCTTCAGTCATGCCTTTAGACCAATAAATATCATCAAAAATAAATACAGACGCGTTAGTTGCTGTTGGTAACAAGGATTCAAAATAATCCAAAGTGGCTTGTTTTTGATGGTTACCATCAAAATAAATAAGATCGTAGGTTTTAGATGTTAAAGGCCTAATGACTTCACTAAAATCACCAGTAAGTATTTCAATGTTTTTTACGTTGAATTGCTTAAACGTCCCTTTTGTAAACGTCGAGATATTTGGACAGCCTTCAATAGTGGTGATTTTAGCTTTTGGATTCCCAAGGTGCATGGCATGTGTTGCAATACCTAAAGAAGTGCCTAATTCAAGAACCGTGTTAATTTTAAAGTAATCTAATAAACGAAATAATAGTTTTGTTTCTTTTTTTGAAGCGCCTACTTTTTGTGCCATTTTAGAAACAGAACGTTGGTTAGATTTAAAAACACGACTACCAGAACCTAAATCTGTGACATCAATTTTGAGCTTGCTTTTTCTTAATGTTTTACCGTATAATGCAATTTGTTTGTAAGAATTGTAATTAGTTTTATCATAAAAGCATTTAGTAATTAGGTTGTATACAAAAGGAGAATGCACGCCATGTTGGTTTGAAGAGCGCAATAGAAAGGTTATGTAGGAAATTATTTGATGTAGCATTATGTTTCAACAAAAGTTGTAATTTATTTAATTTCTCTTTCTTTTCTATTTAACATTCAACACTATCCCATAAGAGTAAGCAACTGCATACTGAACACTGCCTACTTTTTTTCCTACCCTTCCATTTTCTCAGTTAATTCTAACCAACGCATTTCTTTTTCTTCAATACCGTCGATAACAACTTTTAGTTTACCGGATAATTCATTGATTTCAGCTGTAGATAATTCTGGATTTAGAAACTTCTTCTCCAATTCAGTTTTATCAAATTCTAGCGTTTTTATTTTACTTTCTAAGTTCTTATATTCTTTTTGCTCGTTATAAGACAACTTTATAGTGCTGTTTTTTTTCCAGTTTTTCTTTTCCTTTTTCTCTTCTTCAGAAATTGCTGAAATTACAGGTTTACTATCGTCGTAAGCTCTAAAATCACTATAGTTTCCTGGGAAATCTTCAACAATACCTTCGCCTCTAAATATAAATAAATGATCCACTATTTTATCCATAAAATAACGGTCGTGAGACACAACTAATAGACAGCCAGGGAAATCTAATAAGAAACTTTCTAACACGTTTAAGGTTACAATATCTAAATCGTTAGTCGGTTCATCGAGAATTAAAAAGTTAGGGTTTTGTATTAAAATAGTACAGAGGTATAGGCGTTTACGTTCCCCACCACTTAGTTTTTCTACAAAATCATATTGTTTTTTTCTATCGAATAAAAAGCGTTCCAATAATTGTTGCGCACTAATTTGTTTTCCTTTTTTTAATGGAATGTAATCGCCAAACTCACGAACCACATCTATAACCTTCTGATTGGGTTTTGGTGTAATTCCTGTTTGCGTGTAATAGCCAAATTTTACCGTTTCTCCAATTACTATTTTCCCGGAATCTGGCTGCGCACTTTGTGTTAAGATATTTAAAAAAGTCGATTTGCCAGTTCCGTTTTTTCCAATTATACCAGCACGTTCACCTTTTTGGAACATATAATTAAAACCATCTAAAATTACTTTGTCCTTGTAGGATTTTGACACCTTTTTTAATTCTACAATTTTACTACCTAAACGCTCCATGTTTAGTTCTAATTGTATTTCGTGGTCTTGTCTGCGTTGGCTTGCCTTGTGTTTAATTTCGGTGAAATCGTCTATTCTTGATTTCGATTTTGTTGTTCGCGCTTTGGGCTGGCGACGCATCCAAGTTAATTCTTTTTTATAGAGTTGTTTGGCTTTTCCGGTCTCTGCCGTTTGCTGTTCTATTCTGGCTTCCTTTTTTTCTAGGTAGTAAGAATAGTTTCCTTTGTATGAAAATAATTCACCGTGATCCAATTCTATAATTTCGTTGCACACACGCTCTAAAAAATAACGGTCATGCGTTACCATAAACAAGGTGATATTTTCTTTGGCGAAAAAGTCTTCTAACCATTCTATCATTTCAAGATCCAAATGATTCGTAGGCTCATCAAGTACTAAAAGATCTGGTTTATTAATTAAAGCATTCGCTAAAGACAATCGCTTTTTTTGTCCTCCAGACATGCTACTTACTTTTTGCTGTAAGTTGTCGAGCTTCAGTTTAAAAAGAATTTGCTTGTATTGCGTTTCAAAATCCCAAGCATTCTGGATGTCCATTTGTTCGAATGCTACTTGATACGCATCAGCATCTTCAGGATTTAAAAGCGCCTTCTCGTAATTTTTTATAACATCAAGAATAGGGTTGTCACTGTTAAAAATAGTGTCTTCAACGGTTAATTCGCTATTTAAATAAGGTTCTTGAGGTAAAAAAGAGACTTTAATATCTTTTCTAAAAATAACATGACCAGTATCCGGCTCGTCAGTTTTTTCAAGAATATTTAGTATGGATGTTTTTCCTGTTCCGTTTTTAGCTACAAAAGCTACTTTCTGACCTTTGTGAATGCTAAACGAAATGTTCTCGAAAAGTGTAAGCGCTCCATAAGATTTCGATATGTTTTCTACTGTGAGATAATTCAAGGATTGTTTTTTTTACAAAGAACGGGTAAAAAACCAAAAAACGAGACAAATGTTTTATTATTCACGGTGAAAAACTATATTTGCGTTAAATCAATGGTCCAAAATGAATCGATTGCTATTCGGTATTGTAATTATTATATTTAGTGTGTTATGTACCTCTTGTATTACTAATAAGGATGTGGTTTATCTACAAGATAAAGGCACAGTTGTTAGTGATTCTTTGCAACTAGTAGAATTATCAAAACCTTATCGCGTTCAAATTAATGATATTTTAAGTGTTAATTTTAAAGCGGTGGATTCTGAGGTTAATAAATTATTAGGAATTTTTCAGCCTGTTTCAAAAGTCGGTGGAGCATCGGGATTATATTTTAGTGGTTTTTCTGTAGATTTGCATGGTAATATTGAATTTCCAATTTTGGGTAAAATAAATGTTTTAGGCTATACTACAGACGAGATTAGATTAAAAATTAAAGACGCCTTGTTTGAAAAATATTTAAAAAAAGAGGCTCAGGTTTTTTTAACTGTAAAATTATCAGGCTTACGTTATACAGTTACAGGAGAAGGTGCTAATGGAATATTTACGTTGCAACAAGATCGTGTTAATATCATAGATGCTTTAGCAAATGCTGGAGGTATGGCTAATACGGCAGATCGTACAGATATAAAAATTATAAGACAATATCCTCAAGGACAGAAAATTCACAGTATTGATCTTACGGATATTGCGGCATTGAAATCCCCATATTATTTTATTCAAGCTAATGATATTATTATGGTTAAACCTTTAAAACGTAAGGCGATAGGCGCTGGAGAAACGGCAACACAAACCTTAAGAACGGTAGCTTCAATATTTTCTGTTATAGTTTCCACCTATTTTTTGGTAAAGAATCTTTAAATTTTAGTTTATGAATGATGAATTTGATTTATCAGAGTCTTCTCAACCTGCTTTCGATATCAAAGCGTTTTTATTTCGAGCTTTACGCTATTGGTGGTTGTTTATTATATGCATTGGTATTGGTTTATTTTTTGCACACCAACAGAATATTAGAAAGCAACAGTCTTATAGTTTAGGTACACAAATATCTATAGTCGATAATACTAATCCGCTATTTACGTCAAATACAAGTTTAACCTTTAATTGGGGCGGTGTTTCTGGTAAAGTAAAAACAATAGTTACCATTTTAAAATCGCGGTCTATTCATGAGAATGTAGTAGATAGTTTGGACTTATATGTCTCTTATTTAAAGCAATCACGCTTTAGAAAAGACGATATTTATAAAAGCGCTCCTTTCGAGTTTAACTTAACGCCCAATACAAACCAAATACTTAATACCCCTATTAAAGTAACGTATTTAGGAGCAAATACTTATGAGCTAAGTTTAATTAGTGAGGCAGAAGAGTCTATAGTAGTAACTACTCAAAACTTCACAGACAAGACCAAAGGTGTTATTGATGTGTTGCCTAATGAAAGAATCTTTACGTTTACTTCTGGCGATACCATAAATCTGCCTTTTATCCATGGCGTTATTAATATTAAGGACAATGCCGTTGTGGCCCCAAATAGTGACTACTTTTTAGAGTTTCAAGATTATAATACTGTGGTTAGTAAGTACAGACGTAAATTAAAAATACAAAACCCTAAAGCTTCTGCTATTCTTAATTTAAGTATGACAGATTTTAACAAGAGAAAAATTGTCGATTATTTAAACGAAACGGTTAAAGTTGCAGTTGCAGATGAACTAACACGGAAAAATCAGTTTGTAATAAATACAATAGCATTTATAGATAGTCAATTAAATCGCTACAAAGAAAAAATTGTTAAAGACACAGACTCTTTAAATGATTACAGACAAAAAAATAAGATTTTTAATTTAAGTGCTGAAGCATCTCAGGTTAGTAATGAATTAATTTCTTTAGAGTTGCAAATAGACGCGCTTGATATGAAATTACATTACTATGCGCAATTAAAAAACTATTTAGAAACCAGCGATACGTTTACAAATTTTCCGGCACCTTCAACAACAGGAGTTGGTGAAGCTAGTATTTTAAAGAATATTTCTCAAATAAACACCTTATCTGTTCAAAAAGCGAAGCTTCAAGAATCCGTTATAAGTGATGCAGCTATATTTGATGATTACAATAGTCAAATAGAGGCTTTAAAATTGGTGCTGTTAGAGAATATTAGCGCAGCAAAGAACGGTATTAAAAGAGACAAGGTGTTTGTAAATTCTAAAATAGCTGGTGTTAATACAGAGCTTAGAAAGTTGCCTAAATTACAACAGGACTTATTTGGGTATAGACAACAGTTTTCTTTAGACCAACAAACCTATAATCTGTTTCTATCAAAACGTGGCGAAGCAGATATATTAAAATCAGCTACGGTGTCAGATGTTTTAGTAATAGATAAAGCTAAAGACACAGGCGCGAGAGTAACAGACTTAAAATTACAATCGGCCTATATATTGGCTAGTGTCATAGGCGTATTTCCGCCATTATTATTAGCCTTCTTAATCACTTTTTTCGACAACAAATTACATAGTCCAAAGCAATTAGAAACAGAATCCAGTATTCCTGTGTTAGGTGTTGTAGGCTTGAACACATTGGACAATAACTTAGTCGTCCATAGAAAACCAAAATCTACAGTAGCAGAAGCCTTTAGAGGTATTCGCTCAAGCCTACAGTATATATACAAAAAACACGAATTAGAAGGCACAAAAACAGTTATGGTAACTTCGTCTGTAAGTGGAGAAGGAAAAACTTTTTGTTCTATAAATGTAGCGACCGTCTTTGCGCTAAGTGGAAAGAAAACAGTCTTGGTAGGCTTAGATTTAAGGAAACCTAAAATTTTTGGAGATTTTGATATTAAAAATGATATTGGTGCCGTTAACTATTTAATCGGGCAAATGGACTTAGAGCAAGTCACGCAAAAAACAGAAATAGAAAATTTAGATGTTGTCACTTCTGGTCCAATTCCTCCAAATCCTTCAGAGCTATTAATTGGAGATAAAATAGATACGTTAATAGCATCTTTAAAAGAAAAGTATGATTATATTGTTTTAGATACACCTCCTGTTGGCTTGGTTTCTGATGCTTTAGAACTTACTGAGTATGCAGACGCTACACTATATGTTGCAAGGCAAGACTACACTAAAAAAGGAATGCTTAATTTAATTAATGATAAGTATAAAAAAGGCGAAATAAAAAATATTAGCCTGGTCTATAATGGTTTCGATCAAACTGGAAAATATGGTTATGGCTACGGTTATGGCTACGGTTACGGTTATGGTGCGTATGGGAATGGGTATAATGAAGACGAAGTCAAAAAAAAACCAATACTAAAACGTATCAAAAGTCTCTTTAAAATATAAATATGCATAAGTACCATACTCAAGATTTATCTCAGTATCGTTTTCTTATTACAGGAGGCGCAGGTTTTATAGGCTCTAATATTGTAAACTATTTAATAGCTAATAATGCAAAGCATGTAAGAGTATTAGATAATTTTTCTAATGGTTACAAGTCTAATATTCAAGAATTTATGGACTGTTCTAATTTTGAGCTTATTGAAGGCGATATCCGTGATTTAGAAACTTGTAAGCACGCCATGCAAGATATAGACTATGTGAGCCATCAGGCAGCTTTGGGCTCAGTACCACGCTCTATTAACGATCCTATAACATCAAATGCCGTAAATGTGTCTGGGTTTTTAAATATGCTTGTCGCTTTAAAAGAAAGTAAAACGGTTAAACGTATGGTTTATGCCGCATCAAGTTCTACTTATGGAGATAGTAAAAGCTTGCCAAAAGTAGAGGAGACTATTGGTAAACCACTCTCGCCTTATGCGGTTACTAAATATGTAAACGAGTTATACGCAGATGTTTTTTGTAAAACTTATAATACTGATATAGTAGGCTTACGTTATTTTAATGTTTTTGGTCCAAAACAAAGTCCTAATGGCGCTTATGCAGCAGTTATTCCATTATTTATGGAAGCTATTAAAAATAATGAGCCTGCAACTATTAATGGCGATGGAGAACAAACTAGAGATTTTACCTACGTTGATAATGCGGTACAAGCTAATATTAAAAGTTTTTTCGCTTCCAAAGAAGCACAAAACCAAGTGTTTAATATCGCTTTTGGAAAACGAATAAGTGTCAATGCACTGTGGGAATCTTTAAATGTTTCAGCAAACAAAAACATAACCGCTAATTATGGTCCTACAAGACCAGGTGATGTAAAAGATTCTTTGGCAGATATTAGTAAAGCACAACGTCTTCTAGGTTATAAACCTAAATATTCTGTTGAAGAAGGCTTAAAAGAGACTTGGAATTATTTTAAAAAGACTATTAATATTTAAAGTGACTAGTTTTTAATTAAGTTGTAATGGTCATGTTAAAATAAATAAATTTGGAAGTAAAAATTTATCAAAAAGAAAACAAACTAAGCCTGTTTAAGTTGCTTAAAGAGAGTTTAATGGATATTTATAATTCTCGTTTTTTAGCCAGGCAAATGGCAGAACGCGATATTAAGGCACAATACCGGCAATCTTATTTTGGGATCCTATGGGCTTTTATCACGCCTTTAACAACGGCTTTGGTATGGATTATTTTGAATATAACAGGAACCATAAAGCTTACAGATGCTGGAATGCCTTATCCATTATTTGCATTTACTGGAACACTAATGTGGTCTATTATAACAGAATCTATTAATTCACCAATGCAAAGTACCAATGGTGCACGAGGTATTTTAACAAAAATTAATTTCCCAAAAGAAGCTTTAATTATTTCTGGAATTTATAAATTACTATTTAACACCAGTATTAAATTACTATTGTTGGTGTTTTTTTTGTTTTACTTTAAAGTCGTATTAACTTGGTACTTGCTACTCATTCCTTTGGTGATTTTTGGAGCGGTCTTATTTGGTACAACAATAGGCTTATTTATTACACCTATTGGATTATTGTATGGAGACGTCAATAAATTAATTAAATTTGGGTTACAATTTTTAATGTACGTAACGCCTGTGGTGTATGTGATTCCAAAAGACGGCATCATGAAAACCATAATGGAACTCAACCCAATAAGTCCAATTATTTTAACCGTTAGAGATTTAATACTTGGAGTAGAGTTTAATTCTATTACATATTTAGTAATTGTTTTATTATGCTGTTTGCCATTATTATTTTTGGGTTTAATTATTTATAGAATTTCGATTCCAATTATTGTAGAACGTTTAAGCGCCTAGTTATGAAAGAGAACGATGTTTTAATAAAAGTAGAAGGCCTAAGTAAAAAATTCTGTAAGGATTTAAAAACCAGCCTATGGTATGGTGTTAAAGATTTAGCATCTGGTATACGTGGGAATACAAGCGAACGCGAATTGCGCCCTAAAGAATTTTGGGCAGTTAAAGATATTAATTTTGAGTTGCGTCGTGGCGAGTGTTTGGGTTTAATAGGACACAATGGAGCAGGAAAATCGACGCTTTTAAAAATTTTAAACGGATTAATTAATCCAGATGCAGGTAAAGTAACTATTAAAGGCCGCGTTGGCGCATTAATCGAGCTAGGCGCTGGTTTTAACGGCATTTTAAGTGGTCGCGAAAACATCTATAATAATGGTGCAATCTTAGGGTTTACCAGAAAAGAGATTGATGGTAAACTGGACGAAATTATTGCATTTTCAGAGCTAGAAGAATTTATAGACATGCCGGTTCAAAATTATAGCTCAGGCATGAAAGTACGATTGGGTTTTGCAATTGCGGCACAAATGGAACCGGATGTTTTGATTATTGATGAGGTATTAGCCGTTGGTGATATGGCATTTGCAATGAAATCTTTTAATGCTATAAGTCAGATATTAAAAACGTCCGCTGTAATTTTCGTAAGTCATAGTATGCCCTTTATTTCCAGGATTTGCGATAATGTCATTTTAATGGATAAGGGGAGTATTTTGTTGAAAACTGAAGATGTAGGTATTGGTATTCAATCGTATTTTGATAAACAAAAACAGTTAGAATCCTTAAATTTTGGCAATGAAAATATTAATCTTAATTTTGTAAAAATATATTCAGATGATGAAATTGTTGATGGTATTATTGAATATGGAAAAAAGGCAGTATTTGAAGTAAATGTTAGTTCTAATACTGGATATAAAAATGTTAAAGTGGCTATACTTATTTACAATATGGCACAAATTAATGTAGCGCTATATGAATCTAGTTATATTGATATTGAAGGAACAAATAATCAGGATTTTAAGTTTGATTTTGGGAAAAGTTTTTTGTCTAGGAGTAATTATTTTATCACAGTTCGTTTTGATAATTTTGAAGATGGTAAGTCGCTTGTGATATCAAATTATGTAAACTACAGAAAATTTCAAGTTACAGGAGAGGAAAGAATAGTTTTTGCGCCACTTTATTTAATAGAGGAAAAATGAATTTATTTAAAATTTTAAAGAATAATAATAAAGATAAAGTAGGGTTGTTCATTTTAGGAGCACAAAAATGTGGTACTACTTCATTGCATTATTATCTTAGTCAACATCCTCTATTTTTGGGTTCACAACCAAAGGAAACTGATTTTTTTAGCTATGATAGGTATTATGAAAAAGGTGTCGATTTTTATCATAAATTTTTTGATTTAAATTTAAAGCAGAAGAGGTTACTTAAGTTTGATTCGTCAACTGAATATTTGTATATCCCATATTGTGCAGAAAGAATAAAAAAATATAATCCTAATTCGAAATTTATCATAATAAAAAGAGACCCAGTTAAAAGGGCGATTTCTGCTTATAAAATGTATAAAGCTTTGAGTCAAGGTGAACTATGGTCAGAAGCTTATTTTAACAGGATTAAAATGCATAGTAGTGAATTTGAATCTAAAATGTTGAAATTATTAGTTAGAAAACCGTTTCCGGAATTTGCCGATTTAATTAGAGAGGAAGTTAGTTTAACTTCTACAAGTAACAATGAATTTATATATGAACCTAGTCTTATTGCTCGAGGAAATTATGAACATCAAAAAAAACGATTTCTACATTATTTTCCTAAAGAAAATATATTTGAAATTGATTTTGAAAGATATGCTGAAAATACAATCGAAGTGCTAAATGAGGTATTGGGCTTTTTAGATATAAAACAAGATTTTTTTGATGAAAGCTATGACTTGTCTATCCAACTTAAATCAAGAGAATCTTTTTTTCTAGATACTGATGAATATATTTCTTTTCGTCATTTGTTTAATGAAAATTATAGAAATAATGAAAATGATAGTTAAGTCCCCAATTACATCTGGAAAAACAAAATTATTAAAAGAAATTCCAACAAGTTATTTGAATTTTCTATATCAAGAAGGCTTGGGTTTAACATTAGAAGATTATTTTAAAGAAATTGATAGCATTTGTTTATATCAATGCTTAGATACAGGATACAAATTCTTTTTTCCTTTCAATCTAAGTGGAAAAGAATTATTTTATAAGAAACTTGAATTGAATAAGTGGTATTATCAAGAATCTAAGTGGGAATATGATGCTGCCAATTTATTTATCAAAGAGGGAGATAGAGTTTTAGAGGTTGGTTGTGGTAGAGGTCACTTTTTATCTCAATTAAAAAAAAGAGATCTTGAAGGCATAGGTTTGGAGTTAAATAAAGAGGCCATTGGTTTCGCAGTTAAGAATGATATTAAAGTGTTAGATAAATTAATTGAAGAGTACGCAGAAGAAAAACCTGAAAAGTTTGATGTTGTATGTGCTTTTCAATTACTTGAACACATATCGGATATTGGTTCATTTTTCACACAATGCATTAGTTTATTAAAACCAAATGGGCGATTGATTTTTGCAGTACCAAATAATGAGGCCTTTTTCTTTAATCAAAGTAAGATACTTCCCGAAAATAACGTTAGATATATTAATCAATTGCAAACTTTAGCCCTTAATTTGCCTCCTCATCACATGGGGCTTTGGGATAAAGACGTTTTTAGAAAAGTAGCTAGTAATAACTTAAATTTGGAGTTAGTGAGTATAAAAGAAGAGCCAGTAAACAGCGGGAGAAAGGAATTAAATACTGAAATACTTAAAAATATTGGCATAAAAAATAGATTTTTAAATAAACTTAATAAGTTTATTTATAGAAAAAGTTTAACAAAAGGTGATAGCTTATTGGTAGTTTATGAAAGAAAATAGAAGTTTATTAATTATTTCTTTCATGAGTGGTTTTCCATGGGGAGGAAGTGAAGAATTATGGTTTAAGACAGCGACTCATGCATTGTTGGAAGGAAAAGAAGTTAAAATATTGATAAAAAAATGGTCAAACGATCATGAAAATATTAATATTTTAAGAAGTAAGGGAGCTCAAATTTTTTATTTGGGTGAAAAGAATCCTGAACAAAAAGGATTTATTCAAAAAATTTTCACTAAAAAATTAAAGAAAAGAAATATTCCTTTTAAGGATTTGATTTTGGATGGTGTAGATAAAATTTTAGTAAGTCAAGGTGATACATTTTCTACTTTTGGTAATACTTTGTTTCAAGAGTTATTAAAACTAGATAAATCAGTTTATTTAATTAGTGAGCATTTATCAGATACTGGAATTCCGAGTACCGAAATTAGAAAGATTGCAAGAAATTCATTAAACAGAATAGAAAAGTTTTTTTTTGTTTCTAATCGCTCGCTTGAACTTACTAAAAGGTATTTGAATTCTAGTGGAGATAATTTTCTTTTGGTTAATAACCCTGTAAATCTAAAAGATAAAAAGATAGTCGAATACCCAAAAAACAAAACACTAAATTTTGGTGTAGTTGCTAGATTAGATTGCAAATTTAAGGGGCAAGATATTTTATTAGAAGTTTTAAGTCAAGAAAAATGGAAGAAAAGAGATTGGTCTTGTAATTTGTATGGAAGTGGTGTAGATCATCAATATCTAGATGATTTAATTTCAACCTATGGTTTAAATGATAAAGTAGTGATTAGAGGTCATATTAAATCTGTAAAGGGTATTTGGCGAAAAAATCATATTTTGGTTTTATCATCAATAAGTGAAGGGACACCTTTATCCTTAATTGAAGCACAAATTTGTGGGCGAGTAGCTATAGGAACAGATGTAGGAGGGGTTTCTGAGGTTATCCATGATAACATAAATGGATGGATTGCTCAGGCACCATTAAAGAGTTATTTAGACGATGCAATGGAAAGGGCATGGAACGAAAGAGACAAATGGGAGCAAATGGGTAAAGTTGCTCATGACATGGTAATGAAAAGGTATGAAGAAGATGCTGGTGAACAATTATTCAATATAATTTTTAGTAGATAGATGTACCTCAAACAAATTGATGCTCTTAGGGCTTTTGCTGTTATTTTTGTGATTTTTTCACATTGGGGACCGCAAAATGAGATGGTAATGAAAATATTGCCTTTTGGCTTTTTAGGTGTAAATCTGTTTTTTGTGATAAGTGGTTTTTTAATTACACGAATCCTACTTACAAATCAGAATTTAAAATCATCTACTAATTGGACCATTATTAAGAGTTTTTATATTCGAAGGACTTTAAGAATTTTTCCCTTATACTATTTAACACTATTCTTTTTTGTAATTATAAATTATCAAAACATAAGGTTAAATTTAAATCCTTACTTATTTTATTATTGTAATTTTAATTATTATCTTGACAATAGAATGCATGGTCAATTGTCTTCCAGATGGTCTTTGGCCGTAGAGGAACAGTTTTATTTAATATGGCCATGGATTATTCTTTTTATAAAAAAGATAAGAATGCAACAATTTTTAATTTTCACAATAATTTTAGCTTTTTGTTCAAGAACAATTCTGGTTCTTTTATTTCCGGAAAATGAGTTTGTTCAGTTTTTAATGATATCTAATTTGGACTCACTTGGTGTCGGAGGTTTGTTGGCTTATTTATCTATATACAATATTGAAATATTCAATTACCTCAATAAGGGATTGGTTATATCATTGATTTTATTTTTAGGTATAGCTATGCTATTTTTATATTCTTTTTATCGTTTTAGTGAAACACATACTGGAGTTATTCCTATAAACTTAAAAGCGATTGGGTGTACATTAGTAAGTTTCGGTATTGTAATAAGAGTCGTTAATGGAGTTAGAAGTCGACTCGGTAGTATTATAATGACTAATAAAGCATTAGTTTTTCTGGGAAAGATAAGTTATGGCTTATATCTGTATCATAGTATAGTATATTTATTAATGGAAGAACTAAATTTTAAACACTTTTCTAGTTTCTATACCAAAATATTAGCAATACTTTTATTACTTGTAATATCTTCATTATCTTGGTATTGCTTTGAGAAACCTTTAAATAATTTTAAAAAATATTTTTTATATTAAAATGATTGATATTTCTGTTATTCTGTGCTGTTATAATAGCGCACACTTATTAAAAGAGACGTTGTGCCATTTAGCAAAACAAGTTACCAAAAAAGACTTTCTTTATGAAGTTGTCTTAGTCGATAATAATTCTACAGACCAAACAGCACAAATTGCAAAACAGTTATGGTTGCTATTAGAAACTGACGTTGCATTACATGTTGTTTCAGAACGCCAACCAGGCTTGTCGTGGGCAAGAAAAACCGGAGTGTTAAATAGCAATGGAGATCTCATTGTTTTTTGTGATGATGATAATTGGCTAGAAGCACATTACTTGCAACTGGCTTACAATTTTATGATAAAAAATTCTAGGGTTGGAGCTTTAGGTGGTGAAGCGCAGGGGGTTTTAGAAATGGAGAGGCCGCCAAGTTGGTGGCAGGTCGAAAAGTCAAATTACGCGGTGGGTAAACAAGCAGAAGAAAGTGGTGATATTAGTAAAAGAGGGTATCTTTGGGGAGCAGGTATAGTAATGAGAAAAGAGTTATTAGTAAGATTATATCAAACAGGTTTTATATCTTTACTTTCCGATAGAAAGGGTAATGAATTAAGCTCCGGAGGAGATAGTGAATTTTGTAAATGGATACAATTGATGGGGTTTAAATTATGGTACTTAGAATCCCTTAAATTTAGCCATTATATCACAAAAAACAGATTGGTCGACACCTATTTGGTTAAGTTATTAGAAGGTCATCAGCAATCACAAAATATACTCAATCTTTATAATTTGTTTGTTAAAAGTGTTTCCACTCGTAAGCTTTTAAGTTTTACTCGAATTGAGAGGCTTATCATTTTAAAAAAGGTAATAAAGGCATTTCTAAAAAAAGATAAGAGATGGAAAATTGATTTGCAGTTAGTCTGTGGTGCAGCGGTTAAAATTCACCCAGATTTATATCAAATAATAATTACTTATAAATATTTAACCAAATAGCTATTAATGAAAAAAATATTATCTAAAATTGAAAGCAAATTAAAATCCAAATTAAAGATTTTAATTTACAGGGTACTAAAAAACAGAACTGTATTAGTTCACACTTTGGGAAAGGTGGGATCTTCAACCATTTATCACGAATTGAAAAAAGTAAGTCCTTGGGACAACATTTTTCACACTCATTTTTTGTCGGATGAATGGTTGCATTTAAAATTAAAAGAAGGAAATCATTTTGAGGTAAATAACAAGATGTCTCAAAAAGTGTTTGCTCATTTTAAATTGTATCCAAATAATAAAAAGTATATTATCTCTTTGGTTAGAGAACCAGTTTCTCGAGAAATTTCTAATTTTATGCAAAACCCTGAAGATTTTGTTGATGGTAATATACTAGATATGTCTAATGAAAATTTAAAAAAAGCCTATTTAAATAAATTAAACTACGACTATACCTTTAATTGGTTTGATAGCGAGTTTTTAAATTATACAGGCTTTGATGTGTTTTCTGAGCCTTTTGATAAAGAGAAAGGGTTTTCTATATATCAGTATGAGGGTTTCAATATACTTATTCTAAAGTTAGAGCGCCTCAATGAATGCTATACAGAGGCGATGAAAATTTTTTTAGGGTTGAATTTGAGCCTTGAAGGCAATGCAAATCAGTCCTCACAAAAGCCTATTGCTCATGTTTATTCTGAATTGCGAAAGACAATAAAATTTTCGGAAGCTGCATTGAATAAAGTATATAGCCATAAATATGTCACCCATTTTTATACAGAAGGTGAAATACAAGGTTTTACTTCAAAATATTTAAAGTGAAATTTTCCAAGCTTTAGTGTTTTTAAAGGAACAGGTTTAGCTTTTTTAGAATTGATTTAAGTCGTTATAATAAATGATTATTTGTAAATTTTCAATCACTTTTTATTGTTATTTAGACAAATATCCATTCCTATGGAGAAATATAATGAGAAGTTAATCTTGAACGGTAACATAAATAGTCTGGACGAGCAACCTAAATCTAAATGTGAGTATATTGTCGATGATAGTGTATGCACCGATCGAAGCAAGGAACTTGTTGCGCGTTATCAAATGCATTTACTGATTGGATAAGTGTTGCAATCTTCGTGTTTTGTAACCATCACTAAAGGAATTGAAAAAGATATAGATGGTTCTTTATTGTTATCCAATTTTAGTAATGTTTTTATTTACGGTAAAGCCCTAAACATAATGTCTAAACACTTAATTAATGATGATTTATTAATTCTATGAAGAACGCTAAAGATAAAACACCAGTACTAAGTATTATAATTCCAACTTATAATTCAGCTTCCACGCTTTCAGCGACTCTTGATAGTATTTTAAATCAAACATTTAAGGATGTAGAACTGCTGATTATGGATGGGTTGTCTATAGACAAGACTTTAGAAATAGCAACAAGATATCAAAAGCAGTTTGATAATGTTTTTGTGTATTCAGAAAAAGATAAAGGTGTTTATGATGCTATGAATAAGGGAATAGATCTCTCTAAAGGTGATTTTTTATATTTTATGGGTAGCGATGATGTTTTTTACAATAATACTGTTTTAGCAAACATGTTAACAAAAGGAAACGTGTTGTTTGATTTTATTTATGGCAGTGTAGAGTTTAAGAAAAGTAAACGCATTCATTCTGGTGAGTCTAGTTTTAATAAATTAGTTTGGGAGCAAATAAGTATTTGCCACCAAGCTATTTTTTATAGCAGAGAAACTTTTGATACTATTGGTTATTACAATTTAAAGTACTTTATACATGCTGATTATGATTTTAATATTAGATGTTTTAAGAATAAAGCGATTAAGATAAAATATGTGGACAGCATTGTTGCTATCTTTAATGAAGCCGGTTTAAGTGGGTTGAATTCCAATGCCGACGCGTTTCATACAGAACTAACAGCATTTAATGTCAATCAAAAATATAATATCCTAGATCTATATAATGAAAATTTAAGTTTAGAAAAAAAAATCAAAAGCATTTCAAACTCTAAAGAATATAGGCTAGGTCAATTTTTATTAAAACCAATTAAGAAACTCAAAAAAATGTTTTTTTAAAAGCTAATTTAAATTTTCAGAAATGCTATATTTACTTAGTATAAATAAGAGAGATGTTAGATGCTAAGTGATAGGTTTTTGTAATGAATATGACCTATAATGTCTAAAAACAATTATTTCTTGAATTATATTTAGAATTCTGAATATATAAAAGATCACTATGGATGTTAGTTCTACCATTAGCCCTTTTGAGCTAACTTAACTAATAGTTAACAAATTGAGCACAAGTAAATAGATAGATCTATAAAATTAAAAGTAAAATGAAAACAGCATTAATAACAGGAATTACAGGACAAGATGGCGCTTATTTAGCAGAGTTGTTATTGTCTAAAAATTATATAGTTCACGGTATAAAAAGGCGAGCATCTTCTTTTAATACGCAAAGAATAGACCATTTATACCAAGACAGACACGAAGATAATGTGCGTTTTAAATTGCATTATGGCGATTTAAGTGATGCCATGAACTTAACACGAATTATAAAAGAGGTGCAACCAGACGAGATTTATAATTTGGGAGCGATGTCTCATGTTAAAGTAAGTTTCGATACTCCAGAGTATACAGCGAATATAGATGGCTTAGGCACGCTTAGAATTTTAGAAGCTGTAAGACTTTTGGGGTTAACAGAAAAAACTAGAATATACCAAGCGTCAACGTCAGAGTTGTACGGTTTGGTGCAAGAAGTGCCTCAAAAGGAAACGACACCTTTTTATCCTAGAAGTCCTTATGCTGTTGCTAAATTATATGGCTATTGGATAACCGTAAATTATCGTGAAGCCTACAATATGTATGCGTGTAACGGCATTTTATTTAATCATGAATCTCCGCTTAGAGGCGAGACATTTGTGACTAGGAAAATTACAAGAGCGACCGCTAAGATTGCATTAAAAATGCAGGAGACATTGTATTTAGGGAATTTAGATGCCAAACGAGATTGGGGACACGCAAAGGACTATGTAGAAGCCATGTGGCTAATTTTACAACAAGAGGTTGCCGAAGATTTTGTAATTGCTACAGGTGTTACCAAAACAGTGAGAGACTTTGTTAACATGGCTTTTAATCATGTTGGTATTACTCTAGAATTTACAGGAACAGGAGAACAGGAGGTTGGTAAAATAAAAGCCTGTACTCATACAGAATACCAATTAGAAATAGGAACCGAAGTTGTTAAAGTCGATAAAGAATATTATAGACCTACAGAAGTAGATTTATTAATTGGGGATGCAACAAAATGTAAAACGAAATTAAACTGGGAACCTAAATATTCACTTTCCGATTTAGTTGAAGATATGATGTCTGCGGATGTTAAATTGTTTAAAAAAGAGAAGTATTTAAAAGAAGGTGGTCACGATACCTTAAACTATAACGAATAATGGAATTAAACGCTAAAATATACATCGCAGGCCATAATGGAATGGTAGGTTCTGCTATTCTAAGAGTACTTAAAGAGAAAGGCTATACTAATTTTGTGTTGCGTAGTTCATTAGATTTGGATTTAACGGATCAAGAAAAAGTAGCTTCATTTTTTAAAGCAGAAAAACCAGACTACGTGTTTTTAGCTGCGGCAAAAGTGGGAGGTATAGAGGCTAATAATGTGTATAGAGGTCAGTTTTTGTACGAGAATCTAATGATTCAGAATAACGTTATTCATCAAAGTTACGTTTCTAAAGTAAAGAAATTATTGTTTTTAGCCTCGTCTTGTATTTATCCAAAATTAGCAAATCAGCCTATAAAAGAAGATTATTTACTAGAAGGGAAATTAGAGCCCACAAACGAGCCGTATGCAATTGCTAAAATAGCAGGAGTGAAGCTATGCGAGAATTATAATAGACAATATGGTTGTGATTTTATTTCGGTTATGCCAACCAATTTATATGGTCCAAACGATAATTACGATTTAAAGAACTCACATGTATTACCTGCTTTGTTACGTAAGTTTCACGAAGCAAAAGAAAATAATGCACCAACGGTTGAAGTTTGGGGATCTGGGACACCAAAAAGAGAGTTTTTACACGTGGACGATTTAGCAAAAGCTTGTTTTCATTTAATGGAGTCCTATCAAGGGAATGTGTCTGTTAATGTTGGGACTGGTGAAGATTTATCTATTAAAGCATTAGCTGAACTTATACAGAAGACTGTAGGTTATACGGGGATTATAGTTTGGAATAGTGATAAACCGGACGGCACACCACGAAAATTATTAGACGTTTCGTTAATAAATAGTTTAGGTTGGAAATCTAAAATAGAGTTGAAAGAAGGGTTAAAAGACGTTTATGAAAACAAATTTTTAAAACAATAAATTTTAATTTAGTTTTAACTGCTATGAATCCATTTTTCACAATTATTATTCCAACTTATAATGTTGAAAAATTACTTCCCGAATCACTAAATAGTATTTTAGAACAAAACTATAATGACTATGAAGTTATTATAATGGATGGTCTTTCTAAAGATAATACAGCTAAGTTAGCTCAGCAATACGCAAAAACCAACCCGAAAATTAAAGTTTTTAGCGAGAAAGATTCTGGCATCTATGATGCTATGAATAAATCGATTGCCCGAGCCAAAGGCGCTTATTTGTTTTTTTTAGGAAGCGACGATACTTTTTACAATAAGGATGTGCTTTCAAATATATATACAGAAATCAAAAATACAAATGCAGATGTTGTTTATGGGTCTGTATGTAGTACTAAATATGGAAGTAAATACGATGGTGCGTTTACTTATGAAAAATTAACAACTAAGAATATTGGACATCAGGCTATTTTTTTTAGCAAGAGTGTCTTTAAAGAGATTGGTGATTTTAATTTAAAATATAAAGCATTAGCCGATTGGGATCATAATATAAGATGGTTTTTTTCATCTAAGATAAAAAGTAAATATGTAGATCTAATCGTAGCAAATTATGCAGAAGGTGGGTTTAGTGACCAATATGTTGATTTGGTTTTTAATAGAGATAAGTCGAAAATTCTATTTAAGCATGGACTATTTAAATTAAAAACTAATAAATTAATTAAAATTATATCAGAACTTGTAAATTCATCGAAATTAGAGAATAAGTATTTAGCTTATTCTTTTTATAATACAGTTGTTATTGCGTTGAAAGCTTTAAAAATAATTCGCAAAATGTTATACCTTGTAAAGTATTAGTTTTTGAAAACTAGGCTACTAATTTACAGTTCCTGTAATCTGGGTAAATTTTAATTTTAAAAAAGATAAATAATGATAAATGACTCTATATCTCCAAACTTCTTAATAATAGGAGCTAATAAGGGAGGGACCACTTCATTATTTCAGTATCTAATTGAGCATCCTGAAATATTCAAAACAACTGTTAAAGAGCCTATGTTCTTCAATCATTATAATAAACAAGGTGCTGACGAAAAGTTTAGAACAGTTCGAGTTATAAAATCGCTAGAATCTTATAAAAAACTTTTTAAAGGAAGTGAGAATTTTAAAGCAGCTGGTGAATCATCGACCTCTTATTTAGCAAATCCAAATTGTGCGGCTAATATTTATGATTTTAATCCAGAAATGAAGTTGATTGCTATTCTTAGAAACCCTGTTGAACGGGCGTTTTCAAACTATTTAATGTATGTGCGTTGGGGAGAAGAAACGAGAACTTTTACTCAAGCACTTCAAGACGAGTTGAACGGTAAAGATTTGCCTCAAGGCAAGCAATATATTTATTTAGGGCGCTATTTAAAATCATTACAGATTTATAAAGCTCTTTTTAAAGACAAGCAATTAAAAATATTTCTTAATGAAGATATGAGATCAAATCTGTTAAAGACGTATCAAGATATTTGCTGTTTTTTAGATGTGTCTGCAGATTTTGAACCAAATTTTAAAAAAAAATATAATACTAATGCTAGCGTTGAAATACGTCCTTTCCATAAGTTTTTAAAAAAAACAAATAAAATTATCCCTTATACCAACGTAATTCCTAGTTTTATTAAAAATTATATTTTTAGTAAACCAAAAATGAAAAAGAAAGATAAAATGTTATTACAATCTTTATACAAAGATGAAATTGAAAAGTTGTCTATTTTCTTGGATCGTGACTTAAGTAATTGGTTAAAATAAAGATAATAAATGAAAAAATTGAGACCAATTGCCTTTGTATTACCTCAGTTTCATCCAATTCCAGAAAATGATCTTTGGTGGGGAAAAGGATTTACAGAATGGACTAATGTAACGAAAGCGAAACCTTTATTCGAAGGGCATTATCAACCGCATTTACCTACAGATTTAGGGTTTTATGATTTGCGATTGCCAGAAGCTCGTAAAGCGCAAGCCGATTTAGCAAAAGCTTATGGTATTTATGGTTTTTGTCATTACCATTATTGGTTTAATGGTAAGCGATTATTAAATCAGCCTTTAGACGGGATGCTAAAACAAAAAGAGTTAAACATGCCTTTTATGTTTTGCTGGGCTAATGAAAACTGGACACGCAGATGGGATGGAAGAGAGGACGATGTGCTTATGCATCAGGAGTATAGCTTGGAAGATGATAAAGCACATATGCGCTGGCTGTGTCAACATGTTTTTTCCGATAAAAGATATATTAAAGTAGATGGTAAACCTGTATTTGTAATTTATAGACATAATTTATTTCCAAATATAGAAGCGACAGCCGCTATTTGGCGAGACATTGCTAAAAATGAATTTGGATACGAAGACTTGTATTTGTGCATAGCTGAAAGTTTTGGAGAAAAAACACCTCCAAATACGATAGGTTTTGATGCGGCTATTGAGTTTTCTCCGCATGCTGTCATCAAACATAAAGTAGAGGCTAAACAAAAGAAATCTCTATTGGGTTTCTTGAAAAAAAGCAAAGAAGCTTTAAGAGTAGATGTACGCGATTTTAAATTAGGTGTTCAAAGTTGTAAAGACAGAGTCTTGCCAGGTTATAAGTTATTTCGAGGTGTAACGCCTTCCTGGGATAATACGGCAAGAAAAAATGAAAAGGGAATTGTTGCTAACGGAAGTAGTCCTGAATTATATTTAGATTGGTTAAAACATACTGTTGATAATTTCAAGCCTTATAGTAAAGATGAAAATTTTATATTTATTAACGCGATGAATGAATGGGCAGAAGGGAACCACTTAGAACCTTGCATAAAGTATGGCAAAGCTTATCTCGAAGCAACTAAAAAAGCTTTAGAAAATTGAACCCGAAAGTTTCCATAATTGTTCCAAATTACAACCATTCAAAATTTTTGTCACAGAGATTAGATTCCGTTTTTAATCAAACGTATCAAAACTTTGAGGTTATTTTATTGGATGATGCTTCGACAGATAATAGTGTGGAATTATTAAATCATTATGCAAAGCATGATAAGGTTTCTCATTTGGTAGTCAATACAGAAAACTCTGGTTCACCATTTAAACAATGGGAAAAGGGCATAAAATTAGCAAAAGGTGATTATGTTTGGATCGCGGAGAGTGATGATTATTGTGATCTAAACTTTTTGAATACTATTATAGTAAATATTGAAGTGGATATTGGTGTATATTATGTTCAAACTACCGACGTTAATAATGAAAGTGAAATACGCAACAATCGATTGAGCTATACAAAAAATTTTAAATCTAATATTTGGAAATCTTCTTTTAGAATTGAAGGGAAACAATTTATTAGTTTTTATTTATCTGTTAAAAATGTCATCCCGAATGCAAGTGCAGTTGTCTTTAAAAAAGATTTAATTAGTAATAATACATTTGATGATGTACTGGTTAACATGAACATGTGTGGAGATTGGCTAGCTTGGATAAAAATTAGTGAATACACAAATATAAAGTTTATAAACGAAAATTTAAATTTTTTCAGACAGCACAATACGTCTACTAGAAATCATAATTCTTCTCATAAAATTAAAAATAGATTAATAGAGGAAAAATATATCAGGGATTATTTATTTGATAAACATCAAATAAATAATATTGAATTAAATAGAAGTATGTATCAAAGATGGTTTGAAATACATACAAAATGGAGTTTTTTGAAACCGAATTTTTATTTTATAAAACTAGAACAGCACAATAATTTCACTTTAATATTAAAATTTTTAAAGTATAAAACTTTTAAATTATGAATATAGCTATTTTTTCACCCAGTCAAAATCCATATTCTGAAACTTTTATTCAAGCGCATAAAAATCACTTAAAAGATAATGTGTTTTATTATTATGGATCTAAGGGGTACATTAAATTAGAAGGTCAAGATAGGTTGGTGCCAAAAGCATTGGAATGGCGTTATCGAATTATTCGTAAATTAAATAACTATTCTTTTATTTATATTAATGAACAAGAGATCTTAACCTCCTTAAAAAAAAATGCTATTGATGTAGTGTTGATAGAGTACGGTACACATGCTCATGAATTATTATCTCTTTTAAAATCTAGTGACTTGGCTGTAGTCGTGCATTTTCATGGTTATGATGCGAGTGTTTATAAGACTATAACGAAATGTGAAAGCTATAAAGATATTTTTAGTTTTGCTACAAAGATTATAGCTGTTTCTCTTAAAATGAAAAAAATGTTATTAGTGTTGGGTTGTCCAAAAGATAAGCTGGTTTATAACGTATATGGTCCACAACGAGAGTTTGAAGCTATTCAACCAAAATTTTCTAAAAAACAATTTGTAGGTATTGGTCGTTTTACAGATAAAAAAGCACCGTATTATACTATTATGGCTTTTAAAGAAGTAGCCCACAAACATCCAGATGCGCTTTTACTTCTTGCTGGAGATGGTGTTTTACTTAATATGTGCAAGAATATAGTTAAATATTATGGCCTAGAAAATCAGGTTCAGTTTTTAGGTGTTATTTCACCAAAACGCTATCGTCAAATATTAGAAGAATCTTTAGCTTTTGTCCAACATTCTATTAGAGCTAAAAATGGTGATATGGAAGGTACGCCATTAGCAGTTTTAGAAGCTAGTGTAGCTGGTTTACCTGTGATATCTACTAATCATGCTGGAATCCCTGATGTTATTGAACACGGTGAAACTGGTTTGTTATGTAAAGAACACGATGTTTCAGCTATGGCTAACAACATGATGCAAGTTTTAAATGATATTACTTATGCTCAACAATTGGGTAATAATGGGAAACAACATATATTAAAGCATTATAGTGTAGCAAGGCATATTAAAAACCTACAAGATATTCTAGAAGAAGCAAGCAAAGTTTAATAATTATGTACTCTTTCTTATCTATTATATTTGTGTTTTATTCTGTTAATATTTAGGAGATATGAAACATTCAGTATATTGACCCATTAAACATAAAAATGCATATAAAGCCGTTAATTTCCATAATAATTCCAACATACAATCGAGCACAGATTATTGGGGATACATTAGACTCTGTATTAGCGCAAACCTATACAAACTGGGAGTGTATTGTGGTTGATGATGGTAGTAGCGATAATACAGAAAATGTAATAGCAATTTATTGCGAAAAAGATGCTAGATTTCAATACCATAAAAGACCAAAGGAGAGACTAAAAGGCGGTAATGCTGCACGTAATTATGGGTTTGAAGTAAGTAATGGAGAGTTTATTATTTGGTATGATAGTGATGATGTTATGCTTGAAGAAAAATTGCAACAGCATATTAACATGTTTAGTAATAAAACTACTATTGATGCAACAGTAACAAATAGCAGTCATTATAATTTTATAAGTAAAAAACCTTATAAACTTTGGCGAGAACAATTAACATCTAACAACTTAATTTCTGATTTTATCGCCTTGAAAGCAGGATGGCATACTGGGGATGCCTTGTGGAAATTAGAAAGCTTAAAGACTTTAAGTTTTAATGAAACGCTTGCTTGTGCTCAGGATTGGGAGTTTAATTTAAATGCTATTATTACAGGTAAAACATTTGTTTTTAAAGACCAATGCTTATCGTATGTTAGGTGGACTCCAGGCTCCATAAAGAATAATTTAAATACCAATTATATTATTGGTAGTTTATTAGCAAGAGCATCCGTTTTAAAAATGCTAAAAAAACATGATAAATTGGATAAAGAGAATGCCGCTTTATTACTAAATGATTTTTATTCATATTATGAATATTTAATATTCAACTTTAAAATAAAGTTCAGTATTACAGCATTAGGGCATATTATTTATTTGTCGTTTAAGACAAAAAAAATGAAACGTTTAATAAGTAATTTGGCATTTTATTATCCGTATAAAGTAATAAAACGTATTTTGAGCTTATGATATCTGTTGTAATTAGAAATAAAAATGAAGCTAAGGCTTTAGCTCATGTACTTAGTATATTAACAAGTTTGTATTCAAATGATATAGGAGAAATTATTTTGGTAGATAACAAATCTACAGATAATAGTGTTTTAGTTGCTGAGAAATATGGATGTAAAATTGTAACGATCAGTCATTTTACTTATGGGAAAGCCACTAATTTAGGGATTAATGAAGCTAAATTTAAATACGTACTGCTTCTAAGCGCTCATGCAATACCAATTGGATCTTCTTTTTTTAAGTCTGCAATTGCTAGTTTTGAGAATAATAGTAAAGTCGCTGGGATTAGATTTGTGAATTCCTTTGAGAATTATATTAGAGCGCATAAAAATGACTATCAAGTTAAGAACCCTTTAAAATATGGATTGATGACAGCTTGTGCAATGGTAAATAAATCAGTTTGGGAAGAATATAAATTTGATGAAGCATTGGTGGCTAGCGAAGATAAATATTGGTCTAAAACTGTTGTAGATCACGGGTTTTTAATAAAAGATGTGGCAGAAACATTCTTTTATTTTGCTCGGCGCACAGAAGTTTCTAATTTAAATCGCTTTAAACACGAGACCATTGCGGATTATCAATTACATGGAGAAAAATATTCGTCTTATTTTAAAATTGTTGCTTCTAGTGTTTACAAAATGACAATAATTAATATGAGCTCTTTTTTTCAAAATATTTATAATGAATTGAAATTCTTAAAAATAAAATTTCAAATTAAAGATACGCTTAATAAAACGAGCAAAAGATGATGTTAAGGTCGAGACTTTAACACCCGTAGTTGAAAATTTAAACAAAATGACACATAATTAATGCTATTTATTTCAGAATTAATTAAGATTGAAAATAACATTTCTAGAAATGGCTTTTAACTATTCGAGAAAACAGTGCAACATAGAATGCTTTTAAAAAAAGGCATATAACATTATTTATTACTAGAAATCAATTCTGAAATGATAACCATAATCTTAACATACAGAAACAGAAAACTAAACACTGTAAAAAACTGTTTAGAGTCTCTAGCGAATCAACTCAATAGTGAATTTGAAGTAGTTTTAGTAGATTATGGCAGTGCTTCTAAATATGAAAGTGAATTAATAAATGTGCTAAACTACTATAGTTTTGTAACACTAATGCGATGCGAAACAGGATTGCAATTATGGTGTAAGTCTAGAGCTATTAATATCGCTTTAAAAAGAATTAAAACACCGTATTGTTTTGTTGGAGATATCGATATGTTATACCATCCGGAGTTTATTACTATTTTACATAAAGAAGCAAACCATAAGACTACAACCTATTTTCAAGTCGGCTTTCTAAGTGAAACAGAAACTAAAACAAACAAGGCGTTTTTAGATTACGAGATTGCTTTTAAATCTCAAAAAGAAGCTACGGGTATGACCTTATATAACACTTCTCTATTAAAATCTATTAATGGTTACGATGAATTTTTTAATGGTTGGGGAAGTGAAGATACAGATGTGCATATACGTTTGCAAAACGCTGGACATCACGTTGAATTTTATACCGAACGCGTCTTAATGTTGCACCAATGGCACCCTAAAAATTACAGAACTAAAAATGATGTTACTCCGTTTCATAGTAGTTTAGAGCAAATTAATGCAGCATATTTAGACTTAGTCATTTCAACAAAAAAAGTAATAGCAAATACAGAATATAATTGGGGCGTTTATAATCAAGACGACTACCAAAAGCTAAACACAATTGAAAGAAATTATACGCTCACCAACAAAACAGGGCAATTATCAGCATTTATTAATTGTGTTTTGTTAGTAGAAAAAGATAAAGTTGTTACACTTTCTATAGCTACACATAACGCGTATAAATCCACCAAACAGAAAGCAAAAGCACTCTTAGGTAAAAAAAGCATGACTTTTGATAGCATGCAAGTGCTAAATGATACCATTTTAGAATGTATTATTAGTAAGTTTAGAAACCAAGCGTATCGATATCAGTTTAATAGAGATACAAACACTATCGCTTTAACCATTAAATTATAAGCAATGCGAATATTAATGGTTTCTATGAACTCTATTCATTTTCAACGCTGGACCAATCAGTTAATAGATGGTGAACATGAGGTTTTTTGGTTCGATATTAAAGATGGAGCGCAAGTGCCAAGTTTATCTTGGGTGAAAGCGTTTCAAGGTTGGAAACAAAAATTCCCTAATCTAAAAGGAAGACACTTTTTAAAGAATAAACTTCCTAAAGTTTATAAAGCCTTAGAAAATGATACCGCAAAAGCATTCGAAAGCGTACTGTTGGATGTGCAACCGGATGTAGTACATAGTTTTGTACTCTATATTTCTTGTACGCCAATTTTAAATGTTATGAAAAAGTATCATGCTTTAAAATGGGTTTATTCTTCTTGGGGAAGTGATTTGTATCACTTTAAAGAGTTGCCAGAATATAGAAAAGATATTGAAATGGTGCTGCCAAGACTAAATTACTTGTTTACAGATTGTAAACGAGATGTGCAATTAGCAAAAGACTTAGGGTTTAAAGGTGAAGTTTTAGGAACGTTTCCTGGAGGAGGAGGTTATGATTTTTCAGTTTCAGATAAATATATACAAACACCAGTTTTAGAGCGTAAGATTATTTTGGTTAAGGGTTACCAAGGAAGATCTGGAAGGGCAATAGAAGTGTTACAGGCTTTAGAATATATAACCGTGGAACTCTCTCATTATAAAATTGTTGTTTTTGGAGCAGATGTAGAGGTTCAAAGTTATATTGCGAGCAGTAAAAAACTTCAAGAATTACATTTATCTGTGTATTCAAAATCTAAGTTCCTTAGTCATGAAGTTATTTTAGAACTCATGGGAAAAGCTCTAATTTATATAGGTAATAGTAATTCTGATGGTATGCCAAATACCTTATTAGAAGCCATTTCTATGGGGGCTTTTCCAATACAATCTAATCCAGGTGGCGCAACAGCAGAAGTAATTACGCATAACAAAAATGGATTGCTAATTCAAGATTGCGAAAATATCGAAGAAATTAAGATACACATTTTAAGAGTTTTAGCTCAGACAGATGTAATAGAAGAAGCTTTTAAAATAAATCAAAACCACGTGAAAGGTGTTTTTGAAAGAGAAACAGTGAAACAAAATGTGTTATTAGCATATAATTTAGTATTAAAACAAAACAAATGATAAGTCATAAGCATAAATGCATTTTTATTCATATTCCTAAATGTGCTGGTACTACAATTAAATATTTATTATTTCCCGATGAAGTAATTAGTTGGAAAGATGTAGATTATGATAAACTACATGGTTGGTGTCCGGAGCGAAATTTTTTTATGCAACACGCTACTGCGCATCAATTATTGGAAACAGGTTTGGTAAGTGAGGAGGTCTGGAATAGTTATTGTAAATTTACTTTTGTTAGGAATCCATGGGATAGAGCAGTTTCAGATTACTTTTGGATGATGAATGACAGAAAAGTAAAAGATAGCTTTAAAAATTATTTATTAAAACAAGGGCGATTTAAAGCTATATTAAACGATAAAAGTAAGTTGTATTATCGAGGTGATCACACAATACCCCAAACAGATTTTTTTGATACTGAAGGTCATTTGAAAATGGACTTTATAGGTCGTTTTGAAAATTTTAATGAAGATTTAGCTCTTATTTGTAAAAGAATAGGTTTAATGAATACAACCAATTTACATATTAATAAATCCAAAAAAAAGAAAGTGCATTACTCTAATTATTATACAAAGGAATTAATGACCGTATTTAATCAATTTTATAAAAATGATATCGAACAATTTGATTATCAATTTGAGGACAATAAAGAACGTTTTTTTAATTTAAAAAAAAGCTTGGGTTTTTATGCTTGATGCACCCAAAAATATGGTAAGCGTATTTGTTTTGGCTTATAACCAGGAGGCTTACATTGGGCAAACTATAAATTCCATACTAAATCAAAAAACATCATTTCCAATTAATATTGTTATAGGTGAAGACTCTAGTACAGATAATACTTTAGGTGTTATTAAAAGTTTTCAAAAGGGAAATACTGAGAAAATAAAAATAATTACTTAAGAAAATAATATTGGATTAATAAGAAATTTTGTAAGAACAATAAAAGAATGTGATGGCAAGTATATTGCTATTTGTGATGGAGACGATTTTTGGGTTGATGAAAATAAATTACAAAATCAAGTTGATTTTTTAGAGGCTAATAATGATTTCTCAATAGTATTTACGAATAAAAACGATTTATATGAAAACAATGTAATTGTACCTCCCAAAGTTGATAAATTAGACGTTTCAGAATTTAAGGATTTAGTGAAAGGTAATTATATAGCTTCTGTAACGACTCTTTTTAAAAATAATTTTAATCAAAAAGAAATACCAAAATGGATAGAGAAATATCCTTATGGCGACTGGCCAATTTATTTGTTAACGGTAAATGACGGCTCTAAAATTAAGTTTTTAAATCAGATTACTGCTAATTATAGAAAGGATATAGGTATTTCATCTAACATGAGAAAAAATGCGATAATGGTTAGTATAACCAATCTTAGTATTTTAAAAGACATGTATCACGACAAAACTTTTTTTAATAATAAAAGAGTAATAAAAGAAAGTATAGTAAATCATGAGATACAAGTAATGAGTGCTTTTATTAATAGTAAACAATTTATAAAAGCAACTGTATTATTTATAAAACTTTTGCCTAATACTAATTTTTCGGATCTATCAAAACGGTTTTTAATGACTTTATACAGAAGTCTTTATTAATAAGTTACCTTTATCTTATTTTTTTATAGTTTCATGCCTAAAAAATGTATTTTAGCACATTGTAAAAAAAAGCAACACTGTTAAACCAATGAAAAAAATAGGATTCATTCCACTGCGAAAAGGTTCAAAAGGCATTCGCAATAAAAACAAGCGTAAAATGGTTGGAAGACCTTTGTTTACTTGGGTTTTAGGTGAGGCTATTTTTTCGGAATTGGATGAAATTATTGTTTTTACAGACGATCAAGATATTATAGATTTTATTGGTAAAGAATACCCATGGACCACTAAAGTAAAAGCACACTTAAGAAGTAACGAAAGTGCAAGCGATACAGCATCTACAGAAATGGCAATGCTTGAATATTGTGAGTCTATACATTACAATTTCGAGGTCTTTTGCTTATTGCAGGCGACTTCTCCTTTTACAAAGAGAGAAAATATAAATGATTGTTTAAAGGCTCTTGATGGGGATTCTGACTCTGCTTTAACCGTCGTAAATACACATCGTTTTCTTTGGAATACTAAAGGTGAAGCGCTAAATTATAATCCGCAAAAACGGCCTAGACGTCAAGATTTTGATGGGTTATTAATAGAGAATGGTGCTGTATATACAACCACAAAAGCGGCGCTAAAAGCACATAAGAATAGAATAGGAGAGAAAACAGCTCTTGTGAAAATGCCTGAAGATTCGCTATTAGAAATAGATACAGAAACAGATTGGATTGCAGTAGAGCAATTACTAATTGAACGACAGAAAAGAGAAAAACAAGCCGCACAAATCACACATGTTGTTTTAGATGTAGACGGTGTCTTTACAGATGGAACAATAACCTATACTAAAGATGGAGAGCATACCAAAAGTTTTGATATGCGTGATGGTATGGGATTAGAAATCCTTAGACAATTTAATGTTAAAGTGCTGGTTATGACTTCGGAAAACTCTGAATTGGTAGCCAAACGGATGCGGAAATTAAATATTGAACACGTGTATTTAGGCGTAAAAGACAAGTACAGTTTACTGCAGAATATATTGAAAGAAGACCACTTATCGATTAAAAATTTCGCGTACATTGGAGACGATGTTAACGATTTGACGAATATATGTAGTGTTGGCTGGGCTCTAGCGCCAAATAATGCCACAGATACTGTAAAGCAACATGCCGATGTCGTGTTGTCTAAACCATCAGGAGCTGGTGCAATTAGAGAAGCTTGCCAGTTTATTTTGAACTATAATAAAAGATTTTAAAAAATATGAATACCTATAAAAAACCATACATTATTGCTGAGATTGGTTGTAACCACAAAGGCGAAATGGAACTTGCTAAAGAACTAATTAAAGTCGCTAAAATCTTCTGTAATGTAGATGCTGTGAAATTTCAAAAACGTAATAACAAAGAGTTATTAACTAAAGAACAATATAATGACCCACATCCAAATCCTTTAAATTCTTATGGTGATACTTATGGAGCGCATAGGGAATATTTAGAATTCGATGTCAAGGAACATCAAGAATTAAAAGACTATTGTGAAGACATAGGCGTTACCTATTCTACTTCAGTATGGGATGTGACATCTGCAAAGGAAATAGCAGCATTGCATCCAGAATTTATAAAAATACCGTCGGCTTGTAATAATAATACTGCCATGTTAGATTGGTTGTGCAAAAACTATAAAGGAGAACTTCATATTTCAACAGGCATGACAACCAAAGAGGAGATTGACGCTTTGGTTAACCTGTTTAAAAAGCACAATAGAAATAAAGATTTAGTGCTTTATAATTGCACATCTGGTTATCCAGTGCCATTTAATGATGTCTGTTTATTAGATATAAACCTCTTGTTAGATAAATATAAAGATGACGTAAAACATATTGGCTTTTCTGGACACCATTTAGGAATTGCAGTAGATGTTGCCGCCTATACTTTGGGTGCAAATATTATAGAAAGACATTATACAATAGATAGAACGTGGAAAGGGACAGACCATTCAGCGTCTTTAGAACCTATGGGTTTACGTAAGCTATCTAGAGACTTAAGAGCCGTTCACGATGCTTTAGCTTTTAAAAGCCAAGACATCTTACCCATTGAGCAAGTGCAACGCGATAAATTAAAAAACCAAAAAGGATAATATGTTTTCAAGCCAAACCATGAGGTTATTTTGGTGGAATGAAAAAAAACTTCAAGGTAAAACCAAAGAGAATTATGGTGACCTTTTGGGTTTGTATTTAGTTGAAAAAATCTCTGATAAAAAGGTGGTTTGGGCTAATCCTTCAAAATTTTCAATTGCCAATTTTTTTAATCCTATTTATGTTACTATCGGAAGTATATTAACGCAAGTAACCACGAATTGTATTGTTTGGGGTTCTGGTATTATTTCTAAAGACTATAAAATAAAGGAGGCTAAATTTTTAGCCGTTCGTGGTCCACAAACGAGAGCGCATCTTTTAAGTCAAGGATTTAATGTGCCGGAAATTTATGGCGATCCTGCATTATTATTGCCTAGGTTTTATAAACCTGAAATTAAAAAAAAATATGCTTTAGGCATTGTTCCACATTATAAAGATTTTAGTTTCATTTCCGAAAAGTTTGGGAATGATGATGGTGTTTTAATTATCGATTTATTGACTAACGATATTGAAGAAACAACAAATCAGTTTTTACAATGCGAAGCCATTGTATCGTCTTCTTTACATGGTATTATTGTAGCCCATGCTTATGGTATTCCTGCTGTTTGGCAGAAGTTTTCAAACGATGTTTTTGGAGATGATATTAAATATCAAGATTACTTTGAGTCTATAGATTTAAAACCTTATAGTTCTTCTGTTTTAAATAAAAAGAGTACTATTGAAGATTTAAAAGCACTGCTAAGCGAAAAACCTAGTGTGCCAAAACCAGAAATAATAGATGCATTGTGCGATGGGTTAATGCGTATCTGTCCATTTAAAAATGAAATTGAAAATGGCTAAAAAAGTATTCGTTTTTTTTCCAGATGGTGTAGGTTTAAGAAACTTCGCGTTTACCAATTTTAAATCTATTGGTGAGCAAATGGGTTTTGATATTACCTATTGGAATAATACTATTTTTTCATTAAAAGATAATCTGGGATTTAAAGAAGTTAAGATTGAAGATCACACGGCTCACAAATTATTACCAATGTATACAAGAGCAAGAAAACGTGCAGAATTAAATGTGTCTCGAGATAAGTTTAAGGACGACGTGTACCCTACATATAAGTTTCCTTTTAGTTATAAAGGCCTAAAAAACACTTTTAAAACACTGTATACAAAGTGGCTTATTGGTTTTTATTCTTCAGAAAAAGGAATAGTTAAGCTTCGTAATAAAATAAATGCTTTAGAGCGTTCTACTTCAAAATATAAATACTGTAAAGCACAATTAGAAGAACATAAACCAGACCTCGTTTTTTGCACTACACAACGTGCGACACAATCTATAAGTGCAATGCTTGCTGCTAAAGATTTAGGGATTCCTACTGTTGCTTTTGTCTATTCTTGGGACAATGTACCTAAAGCCATGCAAGTCGTCGAAACCGATTACTATTTTGTGTGGAGTAATTTAATGAAGGCCGAAGTTTTAAAATATTATCCTTTTGTAAAAGAGAATCAAGTTATAGTTACCGGAACACCACAGTTTGAACCACATTTTGATGATGCTTTAAAACAGTCTCGTGAAGCCTTTTTTAGAGACTATAACTTAGACATTAATAAAAGATACATTTGTTATTCTGGAGACGATGAAACCACATCACCATTAGACCAATACTATCTTGAAGATTTATCAAATGTAGTGCGAAGTTTAAATGCTAAAGGCGAAAATCTTGCAATTATATACCGTAAGTGTCCAGTCGATTTTACAAACAGATACAAGGCTGTAATTGAAGCAAATATAGATATTATTGAAGTTATAGATCCAATATGGAAACCTGTTGGAGGGCAATGGAATCATGTATTGCCAGCAAAGGAAGATTTTAAATTATTGTATAATGTTTGCGAGCATAGCGCCTTTGTAACCAATGTGTGTTCTTCAACCGTATTCGATTTTGTAGCACATAAAAAATCCTGTATTTATTATAATTACGAGCAACCACAACTTAAAAAAGGCATTAGAGATATAGGACAGAATTATGAGTACGTGCATTTTAGATCTATGCCAAGCAAAGAAGCAGCTGTATTCTGTGAAGATAAAAAAGATTTAGAAGGTCTTGTGAAGTCTATTTTAGATGGGAAAACATCTAATGTCTCTCCAGGTTTACAATGGTTCGAAACTATTGCAGGAAAAGAACCAAATAAAGCTTCTGAATATATTTGGGAAAGCATAAAATCTATTTTAAAATGAGTCAAAAACAAACAATAATTTTTTCCAATTCTTATAGTCCAAGAACGGGGCATAATTTTGCTTCTGAAGCATTAAAGGTATTCACTGATCATGAGGTTTTGGCACATGCTAGAAGCGAGACTAGGTTGTCGAACTTTTTAAAAGGATATAAAGAGTTGTACAATTCCATTCATTTTAAATCTGACAGAGATTTTTTTGATACCATAATACTTAATGACATAAGATCAAATATTATAAAACATTCAGAAAGTAACTATATATTGATAAAAAACACGTCTTTTGAAGGTGTTAAACATATACCAGAAGTTTTTCCTGATGACATTCATATTTTGCTTTTAAGAGACCCCATAGATACTTTTAACTCCCTTTTTAAGGCAATGAATCTTAATAAAATGGGACATAAGTACTGGATAAAGAAAATAGGGAAAGTGTTAGGGGTTTATCCATATTATTTCTGTCGAAAAGTCAGCATGCAAATTATAAAAGATTTACCCGATTTCAGTAAGTTTTATGTTGTTAAATATGAGGATCTCGTAAAACAAAATATAACGGTTTTAGAAGCTTTAAAAAAGAAATTTAATACTCCAAAAAGTATAGAACAAATTATAGAAGAACTAAGCAGTATTAAAGTCATTAACTCTTCTTTTTTTGAAGAAACTGGAGCAAAAGGCATATGGGAATCAAAAGAAATAACGAAAGGTTTTAACCCAATTAATAGAAAGAAAAATTCATTTTTAATAAGAACGGGAATTGCATTAGGAGCTAAAGAATTAAAAAGCAAATTGGGTTATTAGGGTTTGTAACTATAGTAAATAAAAGAAAGACCTCATTTTAATGTAAGGGTTTAGATAGTAACTAAATAAAAGAATCTACAATCGATTATTACCAGATATTGAATAGTGATTCTCTAATTGTAGACGTTGAGGTCTTTAGATATGGAAGTTTAGATAATAGTAGCTATTATTTGATACTTGAAAATCTAAAAAAAAAATTATTATTGTTGCACTGTTTAGTTTTGGCATTTATTTATACATAGATTTTTGGTATGTTGCGTTCCGTTTTAATCCTAATCTTAAAATATTATTGGTAAATACAAAAATGTCAGATTCTGCAACTAGTAATAAAGAGTAATCTGTTTTTGATTTTTATATATTGAAAATTTGAGTTAGTAGGTATGAGCTTTAATAAAAAATATTGAATAATAAAGAGGCTTTCTCGGCTATGATTTTCGAGTGTCATGATTTAGAAAGAAAATACGAATTGGTTTACGATTTTATCAAACAGTGTAGGACTACTTTTAAAGTGGTATACTTGAATATAAATTTTTGTAAACGGACGGGATAATAGTTTGGAAACTAGTCTTTAAACACATTAAAATATAGGTAATGCACATAGGTTTAATAACATCAGAATATCCACACCCTAAAGTTGTACATGCTGCAGGTATTGCAACGAGTATAAAAAACTTAGCAATTGCATTAGTTGAAAAAGGAGTTAGAGTAACAGTATTTGTATACCATCAAGATGAAACTACTATTTTTGTTGACCAAGGCGTAACCGTTCATTTAATACAGAAGAAATCATATCGGTTTTTGGGTTGGTATTTGTATAGAAAACATCTTCAGAACGATATAAATGCAGTCGTAGAAAATCAGGATATAGCTATTTTAGAAGCTCCAGATTGGACTGGAATTACTGCATTTATGAAATTTAAAGTGCCTTTAGTCATTAGGTTTCATGGTAGTGATGCTTATTTTTGTAAACTAGATAATAGAAAACAAAAATTTAAGAATTTTATGTTTGAGAAAAAAGCATTAAAAAGCGCTTCAGCATTTATAGCACCGACAACTTTTGCTGGTTTGGAAACACAGAAAATTTTTTGTCTAGATCATAAAAAAATAAAAACTATTCATTATGGATTACAATTAGATCATTTTGTAAACAAAGCACCAGACCAATTTGAAGCAAACACGATTCTTTATATTGGTACCATTATAAGAAAAAAAGGCGTTTTAGAATTAGCGGCCATTTTTAATAAAGTAATAGACACAAATCCAGAAGCAAAATTGGTTTTAATAGGAGGAGATGCACCGGATATTAAATCAGGAAGTCTCTCTACTTATAAACTAATGGAAGGGGTGTTTTCTAAAAGTGCAAAGTCTAATGTAAGCTATTTAGGAAAAATACCTTATACTGAGGTGAAAACACAAATAGAAAAAGCACATGTTTGCGCATTTCCATCCTTTGCAGAAACTTTAGGTATGGTAACTATAGAGTCTATGGCATTACAAAAACCTGTGGTTAATACTTGTATTGGCTGGGCGCAAGAATTAATTGATGATGGTGAAAATGGTTTTTTAGTACATCCAACAAATATCAATTTATATGCTGAAAAAATTGGTATGCTTTTAAACAATACAACTTTGTGTGCAACAATTGGAGAAGCTGCAAGAGTAAAAGTAGAACGTACTTTCAATATAGAAAAGCAAGCCAATAAAAATATAGATTTTTATAAAAAAATTATAGATGCTCATACTTTTTCATAAAAACAATAGAGTTGTAGAGGTCGTCGACAGTGTTACTAATACTTTGATAACGTTTTTGGACCAAGAACCAACAAAGGTGTTGTTTTCTCTAGCATCAAAATTCCCTAATCGTATTATTGTATGGAGCCACCTGGCGTATAAAGGTTGCATTGATACTATGGTTGTAAAGTCCCATTTTAATTCAAATAACAGTATGATTTCCAATAGTAATTCTACTTATTTTGGAGATGCTATTGGCTATGTTGAAGATACTCCTTTTATTAATATCAACAAAAAAGTTAAGTTTCCTACTTGGTTAATGCACAGCGATTGTGGAGCAATTTATGGTGAGGTATTGCTAGTGTTTCGAGAGCAAATAAACTTTAAAAACAGTTTTAATTATACTTTAAATAGCATAGCTAAATTAGGAATAACTAATGGGTTATTTTGTTACTTTTCTCCCGATATTGTAATTGGTAATAACACTAACGCTATAGGAAATAAGGCGTCTACATCAGAATTGTTTCAATTTGTTAAAGAACATTTTAAGGCAAAATGGGTGCTTTTGTTATTTATTAATTTATTAATTTTCGAAAAGAAAGTTGCACTTCTTTCATTAGTAAAAAGCTTGTTTTATAACCAAAAAAGGTTAGCAAATAATATATCGTATAATACAAATAAACCGAGTCTTAATGCTGATGTTACATTGTCTGTGCTTATTCCAACGCTTGGAAGAGCAAAGTACTTGCAGGATGTCTTGAAAGACTTAGCCAACCAAACGTTAAAGCCTAAAGAGGTCATTATTATCGAACAAGATGATAGTGAGAGTATAAAAACGGAATTAGAGTATCTAAATACAAAAGACTGGCCATTTAAAATAGTACATAAATTGATTCCTCAAACAGGAGCTTGTAATGCAAGAAACATAGGTTTAAATTTGGTGACTTCAGATTATGTTTTTCTAGCAGACGATGATATTAGGTTTGATGAAAACACAATAAAATCTTCTTTAAAGTTTATAAAAGAATATTCGCATAAAGCCATCACACTTAGTTGTCTTCGTGAAAACGATATTGAAAAAGTTAAAGTGCCTATCCAATGGCTCTCTTTTGGCTCTGGTTGTAGTATTGTAGAAGTGAAGGCTATAAAAAACGTGAATTTCGACATGGCTTTTGAGCATGGATTTGGCGAAGATAGTGATTTTGGAATGCAATTGAGAAACAAGGGAATAGATGTTATTTACGCACCTTTGATACGGTTAAAACATTTGAAAGCGCCAATAGGAGGTTTTAGAAAACCTTATATTAGACAATGGGAAAAACAAGTTCAAAAACCAAAACCGTCTCCTACGGTAATGTTTTTTAAGTTAAAGCATCAAACAGTACAGCAGCTAAGAAGCTATAAAATCACTTTGTTTTTTAAATATTATAAAAATCAAGCGATTAAGAATCCTTATAAATACTATAGACAATTTAAAAAGAATTGGAAACTCAGTATCTACTGGGCTGAACAATTAAAAAGTTTAAATAATTAAAATGAATTTCTCTCTAATTATTTGTACCTACATGCGTTCTCAGCCATTGTTAACACTGCTAAACTCTGTGAATAAGCAGGCCTTATATCCAAATGAAATTTTAATTATAGATGGCTCCACAGATACTAAAACTGAAAGTGTTTTAATTAAAAACAGCTTTAATAACTTAAAATATTTTAAAGTGGATGACGTTCATCGCGGTCTAACAAAACAACGTAATTTTGGAATAAGTAAAGCGAATATAGCTTCTGATATTATTTGTTTTTTAGATGATGATACTGTTTTAGATTCAAAATACTTCGCAACTTTAATGGCAACCTATGTGACTTATCCAGAAGCCTTGGCAGTTGGTGGTTATATAACAAATGAAGTACAATGGGAAACTGCTAAAGAAGAGAACTTGATTTCAAAATTTTATTTTGATGGTTGGCAACGTAAAGAGCCTTCTCGTTTTAGAATGCGTAAAAAGTTTTGTTTAGAACCAGATACTGCTCCTGGATTTTTGCCTACTTTTTCGCATGGACGCTCCATAGGCTTTTTGCCACCTTCAGGTAAGATTTATGAAGTTGAACAGCTTATGGGAGGTGTTTCATCATATAAAGCATCAATCTTTAAAACTCTAAGTTTTTCGTCTTATTTTGAGGGTTATGGTTTGTACGAGGATGCCGATTTTTCCATCCGTTTAGCAAAAACAGGAAAACTTTATATAAATACTAGTGCACAGTTATGTCATTATCATGATGGTTCCGGTAGACCAAACCAGTATAACTATGGTAAAATGGTGATAAGAAATGGGTGGTATGTTTGGAGAGTTAAGTATCCAAATCCCACTTTAAAATCACAATTTAAATGGCATGCCACTGCTCTTTTATTAACGAGTGTTCGCTTTATAAATGTGATAACTAGTAATAAAAGAAAAGAAGCGTTATCCGAAAGTTTGGGTAGAGTTGTAGGATGGTTATCTTTACTATTAAATAAGCCTCAAAAAAAAAATAAAATGAATTATACACAAATATTAAATTTACCACATAAAGTAGTCCTACATTTTAAAACTTTAGGTTTTCAGGGTGGTATGTTGCTATTTAAGAGATATATCAGAAAAAACAATAGCTTTAAAATTTTACTTCCTAAATATAAGGCACCAATATTTCTCAGAAATAACACTTCAGATATTGGTGTGTTTTATCAAATGTTTTTGTCAAAAAGTTATAATATTGGCATAGACAATTCGCCTAAAGTAATTATAGACTGTGGAGCAAATATTGGGCTTTCAACGGTGTTTTTTAAAAACAAGTTTCCAGATGCGCAAATTATAGCTATTGAACCTGAAAAATCAAATTTTGATATGTTAAAAAAAAACACAAAATTTTACACGAATATTCATTGTCTTCATAACGGGATCTGGAATAAATCCACAAACTTGAGTATAGAAGATGATAATCTTGGGCATTGGGGCTTTACCGTTACCGAAGTAGACTTTGAAAATGAAAATACAATTTCCGCAATTTCTATAAATGATATTATGATTGAATTTAATATTAAACAGATAGACATTTTAAAGATAGATATTGAGGGCTCTGAGAAAGAATTGTTTGAAAAAGATTTTGAAAATTGGCTAAGTATAACAAAAGTTTTAATAATAGAATTACATGATGGACTTAAAAAAGGTGCTTCTAAATCCTTTTTTAAAGCAATAACAAAATATGATTTTAGGATGATCAGAAAAGATGAAAATCTAATATTTTATATGAACTAATAAAGGAATGAATTTTTTATGAAATTAGAAATATCGACTTGGACCCATCATTTAAATCAGTTGTTATACTCCTATTTTTACTATTGTAAAAGTACAAAAACAGCCTTTAATCTTGTTTTTAATAAAAATGTGAGACACAATGGAGCAGTGTTGTTTATAGAGAATAAATCAGCATTTTTTGATTATTCAGATGATGTTTTGTTTTTGGACTCAACAAATAGTTACGATTATTATTTTAAAAGATCTTTAAAAGAAGAAGATGTTAAAGCGAACGTACATACTTTAAATTTTAATCTTTTAATTAGTTATAAGAGTCATTCTTTTTTGCTTAATTTAAATCGTGATTTCTTTAGATTTAAGCCTAATAGAATGGAAATATTTAGAGCTTTAGATAAATACGCACTATTAACAAATTCTGCTCATGGGATTATAGATTCGCGAAAACTACCATTAGAAGTGAATGACCATGGTGGTAATATAATATTTCATACAAGATTGTGGAATGCAGAGAACCATCCAAATGAAGAAGAAAAGTATAGAAGAAGATTACAGAATGATTTTAGAATAAATGCTTGTAGAATTTTAAAAAATAATTTTGAGAATGTTTCTGTTGGGTTATTTTCAGATAAATTATCTCAAGAACTAGCACCAGATATTTTATTAGATAATACCCATTCCAAAAAAAAGAATTATTTAAAAAATTTGAAAGGATTTAATATTGGAGTTGCTGACGATGGACTAAAGGATACACCAGGTTGGAAAATAGGTGAGTACCTTCTTTTTGGTAAAGCTGTAATTACAACACCTATTAATGTAACATTAGATCATTTTATTGAAGGAGTGAATTATGAAAAACTATCTTCTCGATCAGCATATGAGGATATTCCTGAAAGAGTAGAAAATTTATTAAAGAATAAGAAGTATTTAGAAGTTGGAAAAAATAATTTAGATTGGAGTAATAAATATTTACACCCAAAAAATTATTTTGAAAGAATAATAACGATTATAAATTCGGATACTGTTAAATGATACAATTATGCGTTTTCTTATAATATCTCACGCGGCACACAAATTAGAACAATCGAATTTGTTTTCTTACGCACCTTACGTTCGTGAAATGAATCTGTGGTTAAAGCACGTAGATGAAGTAGAGGTGATTGCTCCTGAAGTTGCAGGAAAACCCAATTCAATTGAAATCGCTTATAAGCATGAAAATGTTGAGTATAGTGTCGTTACGGCTATTCAGTTTACTTCCGTTTTACATCTTTTAAAATCAATAATAAAACTTCCTCTAATCATCTTTAAACTTTTTAGGTCTTGTGCAAAAGCAGATCATATTCATTTGCGTTGTCCTGGAAACATGGGTTTATTAGGTTGCTTTATACAGGTTTTTTTTCCGAACAAAATTAAAACAGCAAAATATGCAGGTAATTGGGATCCAAAAGCGAGACAACCCTTAAGTTATCGTCTTCAAAAATGGATATTGAGTAATACTCTATTAACTAAAAACATGCAAGTTCTGGTATATGGCGATTGGGAGAACCAATCGAAGAATATTAAACCGTTTTTTACTGCCACCTATAGAAATTCGGAAATTGAAACTATTGAAAAACGTGATTATAACACACTTTTGAAATTTGTTTTTGTAGGTAGCCTAGTTGTTGGTAAACGCCCATTATTAGCTATTCAAATTATTGAAGCTCTGAAGCAAAAAGGTTTTGATGTGAGTTTAGAGGTGTTTGGAGATGGTGTTTTAAGAGATGAATTAATCCAGTATATCTCTAAAAAAAATCTAGAAAGAATAATAAATATTAACGGAAATCAAACCAAGGAAGTTGTGAAAGAAGCTTTAAAAACGGCGCATTTTTCAATATTACCTTCTAAATCTGAAGGCTGGCCAAAAGCCATTGCAGAAGCTATGTTTTTTGGTTGTATACCTGTAGTCACTGAAATTTCATGTGTGCCTTATATGCTAGATTATGGTAAAAGGGGCATTCTAATGACTCCTAATTTAGAAGATGCAATAATAGAATTAATGAAAGGTTTGGGGAACAATGAACATTTGCGGTCTAAATCTGAAGCTGCTTTGAAATGGTCTCAACAGTATACTTTGGATTTATTCGAAAATGAAATTATTAAACTATTAAATAGATAAATGAGAGTTTTACAATTAATAGATTCTTTACAAACCGGAGGAGCAGAGCGCGTAGCTGTAAACATAGCAAATGCTTTAGTATCTAAAGTAGAAATATCTTATTTATGTGTAACACGTGAGGAAGGTTTATTAAAAGATAGTATAAACACTCAAGTTAATTATCTGTTTTTAAATAAAAAGAAAACCATAGATATTAAGGCCATTAAAAAATTAAATAAATTTGTTAAGAACAATAGAATTGATGTTATTCATGCGCATTCTACTTCTTTTTTTATTGCAACAATTATTAAAATGTTAAATGGAACCGTCAAAATTGTCTGGCATGATCATTATGGTGATAGTGAGTTTTTAGAGAAACGGCCGTATAAAATGTTAAAGGTATGTTCACCATGTTTTTCTAAAATTTATAGTGTAAATCAAGAGTTAAAGGATTGGTCTAATCTAAAATTAAAGAGTAAAGTTGTTAGTTATTTGCCGAATTTTGCTGTAGTAAACGAAAACAAAGCTAAAACAATATTAAAAGGAATGCATAATAAACGCATTATTCATTTGGCAAATTTACGTGAGCAAAAAGATCATTTCACTTTGCTTAAGGCTTTTTCTGAAGTTATAAAACAGTTTCCTGAGTGGAGCTTGCATTCTGTTGGTAAAGACTTTAAAGATGAGTATTCTGAGGCTATTCAACAATATTTAAAAAAACTGAAGTTGCAAAAACATGTTTTTTTTATGGAAGTAAACCAGATATTACAAACATATTAAATCAAAGTAATATTGCTGTGCTTTCTTCAAAATCAGAAGGGTTACCTATTGCTTTGCTAGAATATGGGTTGGCTAGCTTGCCAACAATAGCAACAGATGTCGGTAATTGTAATGTAGTCATTGCTAATGAAACTTTAGGGCAATTAATTCCTTCAGAAAGCACAATGGCTTTATCTCAAGCTTTAATAAATTATATTAGCGCTAAAGAAAAAGCTAAAACCAAAGGTGTAAATTTGAAATCTCATGTTTTAACTAATTTTTCAGGTGAAGCCATATCCAAAATACTAGTTCAAGATTATAAACGTATTCTAAGCTAAATGACAAAAACCGATTATTTAAATGAGCGTATAGGGTTATTATTTAAGCCTTTGTATGTGAAAGTTGCTTTGTTTTTAATGGTTATGTCTTATTTCTACAATTTGCCAGTAATTAAGTATAGTGTACAGGGAAATAATGAACTTCGATTATTCGATATCACTGGTTTATTAATCCTTTACATTGTTTATGCTAATAAGCCTGTAGTTTTGTTTTTTATACGCTCCAAATCATATTTAAATACAATGAACAGTTTTGTAATGTGGTGCGCACTAACCTTAGCTTTTACAGCGCTTTTTAGTTTTTTTATGGGTAAGCCATTCTGGTTTATAAAAACACTCTTATATTACTATCATATGCTTGTTTTCTTTTATACGGGTGTTTTAATGGCTATGTATTTAAGAGATAAAAGCCGTTATAGATTAGTTGCTCATCTTGTTTTGATATTATCAATGGCTGAAGCTATTTTAATATTTTTACAGCATGCTGGTGTTGTTCCTTTTCTTTGGAATGATGTTTATAAAGAAACTTATGCAGGATTTATTTCTGGGGCATTAGGGCCCAATAAAATATGCTTAGGCATGACCATGTTTATGTCCTTTGTGTATGCTGTTGGTTTATTTATGCAAAGTCAATTAAAGGTAAACAAGATCCTCGTTATTGGATGTATGCTATCCAGCTTAGCAGTCATTGGAATATCGGGTTCGAGAACAACTTATTTAGCATTAATTATTTTTCTCTGCTATATTTTTGTAATGAAAACTAGAAAATTTATAGCTTTGTCCTTAGTCTTATCACTTGCTTTAATTGTTGGGTTTTTTTTAAATTTGGAGATTATAGAGACGATAACGACTACTTTTGAAAATCGAGTACTTAATAAAATAAGTAATCCAGATGCTTTTAATCCAGCGAGTTTAAATGTAGATGTAGAGGAGCTTTATGATGATTTAGGTGCTGGTAGAAATAGAATAGTACTTTTGTATTTAGATTATATTGCGAGTAATCCTTACGTCATTCCTTTTGGAATAGGTGTAAATAATAGACTTCTGATTGGTTTTTCTGCTCACAACATTTATTTAAGTTTAATAAATGAAGTGGGTTTATTAGGTTTATACTTATATTTAAAATGGTTGTTTTCTTTTTTCTATCTTAAATTTGGAAACGCAAGTTCTCTAAAATTAGTGCTTAATGGTCTCGTAATTGCGATGCTCGTTACGCTTTATTTTGGAGAGCATTTGTATCTTTACCGTTCTGTATTTACTATATTGGGCTATTTTATACTAGTTACTGTTTTACTCATTGTTCCTCGATATTATTTTATTAATGAAAAACGAAAATAAAATAGCAGTTGTAATACCTTACTACAACGCTGCTAAGCACATTGTAAACGTTTTAAAGAAGTTACCAGATTTGGTGACAATAGTTTACATTATTGATGATTGCAGTCCAGAAGTGCTTCCAGAAGAAGCTGTGTCTGCATTCTCTAATGTAGTGTGTCTAAAGCATGGAAAAAACCTTGGTGTTGGTGGCGCAACAAAAACAGGCTTTGCAAAAGCCATAGAGGATAAAATGGATATTGTGATAAAGGTAGATGCAGACGACCAAATGGACACTGCATATATAGAAGAACTTATTACACCTTTGTTAAATGGTAAGGCTAGCTATGCAAAAGGAAATAGATTTAGAGATCTTAAAGCACTAAAAAAAATGCCCTTCGTTAGAAAAATTGGTAATCTAGGATTGTCTTTTCTTACTAAAGCCGCTACTGGATATTGGAATAATTTTGATCCAACTAATGGTTTTTTTGCTGTTAAAATTGAAACACTTAAACGCTTAGATTTTAATGAAATTTCTAATCGCTACTATTTTGAAACCTCATTGATTTCTCAATTATATTTCCAAGATGCTGTAATAAAAGATGTACCAATGCCTGCCATTTATGGTGATGAAAAATCGAGTATGAGTGTTTGGAAAATGCCATTTGTGTTTTTTCCAAGACTGATAAAAACTTTCATAAATAGACTGTTTAGAACGTATTTTGTATATGATTTTAATATCTCTTCCATTTATATCTTGTTAGGAACGCCTTTGTTTTTATTTGGTTTAATTTATGGCATTTACAACTGGTGGTTTTATTCTAGCCGTGCAATGTTTGCGCCTACTGGAACTATTATGTTGGTTACTTTAACGATTATTATTGGTTTTCAATTACTATTACAAGCGGTACATTACGATATTACTAAAGCACCAAAAGCCGAATAAATGTTAGCATCTAAAACCAACCGTTTTTTTATCATTTTTGGAATACATCTTTGTATTGCTTTAGGATTCTATTTTGGGAATTTAAAAGCAAATTATAGTAGTTTGTCTGGCGATCTTCAAAATATTATTCCTGTTGCTCAAAAATTTGATAATCCCGAATTGTTTAAAAACGATTTATATCTTGACGATATTAATAACGTAAAATATTACACGCCATTTTTTGTGCAATCGTTGCGGTTTGTAGCTAAATTTACGAATGCAGATTATGTGCAAGCATTAAACGTAATAAGTGCTTTTTGCCACCTCTTATTTGGTATTTTGTGGTTTTATTTAATATATAGGTTTGTCCCCGATTTTTGGATCGCCGTATTGGTTTCTTTTTTAATTAGAGGTATTGTTTGGTTGCCTGGATTAGAAATTTGGGGCATTGCAGAGCTTTGGTCCATAATGCCAAGAACCGTTTATATTGTCTTTTTTCCTATTCCCTTTTTAGTGTTAAATAAAAGTTGGAAAGGCCTGCTGTTCTCTGCTTTTTTAATCGGGTTAATATTTAATTTCCATCCCATTACTGGATTAGGCGGTATTCTGTTGTATTTAGTTTTCTTAGTGTTACTGGTTTTTATTTTTAAAATGAAAAACCGTGCAACTGCTAGAAACATACTGTTCCTGTTTTGTGCTTTAGCCTTAGGAATGCTGCCGTTTATAGTAACGTATTTTGGGAAAACGTCTAGCACTGTAACTTATGATATGAGTGCTTTTACAGAAGCTTTTAATGCTAGGATTCCTGCATTTTTTACTGAACCACTATTATATCTACAAGATTGGTTGCATTTTAAAACCCTTTTTTATGCCGTGCCAATTTTAGTCTATTTAATAATTTCAAGAGACAGTAAACTTCATTTTAAGTGTGCCAAAACTATTATTATCCTAACGGCCATATTAATATTTTTACCCTCTATAAGTGTTTATGTAGAGCATTTTGTTAATACAGTTTTAGGTTTAAATTTAAGAATAGCATTTCAACTTATTCGTGCACAAAAAGTAGCTATCATTCCTTCGTTTTTTGCTATGGCCTATAGTCTTCAGTATGTCAATACTAAAATTAAAGGCAATTATTTTTTACCTACATTATTTTCAATATATTTTATAATGCTATTGGTTTGTAAATTACCTACATTCAATGCTATTCCTTTTGCGGGAGACGATATTGCGAGATCTGTGTTACCAAATAATTTAAGTTTTGGAAGCATAAATCCAGTAAAAGAATTGAGTGTAGATAGAATGGGGCAATACATATTGGAAAATACAAACCAAGATGCTGTTATTTATGGCGGACATTATTATAGAGGAGCCTCTAAACGTTCTGTAATATTAGATTCTAAAGGTGCATCAATGATTATTGAAGGTAATCCTTCGCAATTTATTCAATGGAAAAAAGACCAATCAAGACTAAGTCATGCGCCTTCAATAGAGGAGAAAACTGCTGTATTAAGAAGTTTTGGCGTTAATTATATCGTTTCAAAAAAACAGTTCCAACTAGAGGTTATCCATGTTGAAGGTAATTTTAAATTGTATTTGCTACAATGAGAAACCTGCTCTACATAGGGAATAAGTTGTCATCTAAGGGAAAAACAGCAACGACAATAGATACGTTAAGTAAAGCGTTAACAGCTGAAGGTTACACTGTAAAAGCAGTATCCAACAAAAAAAATAAGCTTCTGCGATTGTTTGATATGTTGCTGTCTATAGTTAAAAACAAAAATTGGGCAGACTATGTTTTAATTGATACGTATAGTACACAAAATTTTTATTATGCTTACCTGTGTAGCCAATTATGTCGTTTTCTTAAGCTTAAGTTTATTCCCATTTTGCATGGAGGAGATTTGCCAAACCGACTTAAAAAGAATCCAAAATTATGTAAGTCTATTTTTAATAATGCACTCGTTAATGTAGCACCTTCAGAGTATATACAATCAAATTTTATTAGTTTAGGTTATAAAAATATTACTATTATTCCTAACGCAATAGATTTAGATAATTATAGCTTTAAACAGCGAACTATTGAAGATGTAAAGTTACTATGGGTACGTTCGTTTTCGAAATTATACAATCCAAGATTAGCGGTTGCTATTTTAAAGGCAATTCAAAATAGGGGAATCAAAGCTAGCTTAACTATGGTTGGCCCAGATAATGATGGGAGCCTAGAGGATACAAAGGCCTATGCAGAGTCTTTAAATATAGTTGTTAATTTTACAGGTAAATTATCAAAAAAAGAATGGATTAAGCGATCTTTTGATCATAATATTTTTATAAATACCACTAATTTCGATAATATGCCAGTAAGTGTTATTGAAGCTATGGCTTTAGGTTTGCCAGTAATATCTACAAATGTTGGTGGGCTGCCTTTTTTAATAGAAAATGAAATAGATGGCGTACTAGTAGCTCCTAATAGTGTGGATGCATTTGTTTCAGAAATTGTTGCTTTTATGGCTAATCACCAAAAAGTAGAAAAGTTAACAATTGAAGCTAGAAAAAAAGTAGAACAGTACAGTTGGCAGGTGGTTAAGGTAAAATGGAAGCTAATTTTAACATAAGTCTTGGAATCCTCCTTTTACTTTTTATCTTTACAGCAAACCATAAAATAATTAATGGCAAAGCAATCTAGTATTCATTTTGAATTATCAGAAAGAAAGATCTTATTAAGATTCTTCGATCTCTTAGTTGTTGGTCTTGCCTTATGCGGGTTGAGTCATTTTTCAGAATTCGATTATTTTATAATAGATGAGACAAATTGGAGTTGGTTAGTTGTTTTAGCTATATATATTATGGGTTTTGGCACCGTTTTTGAACTCTACGATCTAAAAAAATCTAGTAAAATAGAGTTGGTTTCAAGTGCTATTGTCCTTACCACTTCTGTAACCGTTTTGGTGTTTCTTTTAACTCCATTTTACACACCGATATTACCAGAAAATCGAATTCAAATTCTTTACTTCTATTTAGCGGTGTTAATGCCATTATTAATTTGGAGACTAGCTTATGTTACTTTTATAGATTCGCCAAGGTTTTATAAAAAGGCGTTATTAGTAGGGGAGATTTCAAGTATTGAAGCTATTGTTAAAGCTTTTAAAGCAGCAGATCCTAATTATGAAATAATTGGTTTTGTTAATTGTGAAACTGAAAGAGAAGACGCTATAAAATATAAGGGCATAAAAGAATATAGTGCAGATCAAATTTATGAGATTATAGTTAAAGAGAATATTTCTGAAATTTTGGTCGCTAGTTATAATTCTGAAACTATTTCACCTAGTATTTATGTGGATTTAATACGGCTTTTAGAAAGAGGATACCCAATAAGAGAGTATACTCAAGTTTATGAAGAAATGTCTTATAAAGTACCTGTTCAGTTTATTGGAAAAGATTTTTATAAGTATTTTCCATTTAGTCGAAACAATAAAAATAAACTCTATCTAGCATACAGACGTATTTTTGATGTGTTGTTATCTCTACTAGGAATTATATGTTCGCTGTTAGTTTTACCATTTATTGTGATAGGAAATGCCATTGGTAATAGAGGCCCTTTATTATATTCTCAAGAACGTGTTGGAGAAAATGGAAAGCCTTTCAAAATTTACAAATTTAGAAGTATGGTTACAAATGCCGAAGCTGGTGGTGCAGTTTGGGCGAAAAAGAATGATACTAGAGTAACAACTTTTGGACGTTTTTTAAGAACCACAAGGTTAGATGAGTTGCCTCAGTTACTAAACATACTTAAAGGAGAAATGAGTATTATTGGGCCAAGACCAGAACGCCCAATATTTGTAAACGAATTAGCTCAAATTATTCCGTTCTATCATACCAGGCATATTATAAAACCGGGTTTAACTGGTTGGGCTCAAGTTAATGCACGTTACGGCTCAAGTGTAAATGATAGCTTAGAGAAGTTGCAATACGATTTATTCTACATTAAGCACCGTAGTTTTTTACTTGATTTTAATATTATTGTAAAGACCTTGAGTACTGTTATTTTCTTTAGAGGACAGTAGTTTTTAGTTGTTCTAAAACGAAAGAATATACAGTGTTAAAAGCCACGAGTTATCACAAAACAATTTCTTTTCTTATATGAGAGTTAGAATTTATTTTTTGAGTAATCAGTTCTAGCTAAAAGTAGGTTACCAATTATTTTATTTTCGAGTAAAAAAGGTAATCAAATATAAATAGCGTACTACCAAGGCAAGGAGCAAGGGAATAAGTCCATAAGCATACACCTGAACGCCAATTACCCAATGCAAAGTCATAAGACACATCATAATAACAAGTAGCTTTAAGTAACCAATAAACCAACGTTTAGGAGTGTTTTTAGTAACTTGAAACAAGGCAATAATGCTAATTGGGCAAGCCCAAAGTAAATTGTAATTATGTGCTGTTGCAGTATGGTCTGTAGCAAACCAAAGTAATAGTAAGAATATGCCAATAATGCCTGTTATCGCAAAAAGTATAACATCTAACCACTTCGTGCGTTTACTATTTTTATGATCTTTATAAGTAATGAATAAAATACATAAGCTTAAAATTGACAGTATAAAAATAGGGCTTGTAAAAAAAGAGCCTCTACTAAACTGCCCTTCTTGAGTGTAAATTACTTTTGTTTCTTTTACCAATGATTTTTTTGAATCTTTAAAGGAAGCCGCTTCAAAAAAATAAAATATATTTTCTGGTAGAAACATATATTCTCTTGGACTTGCAGTTCTATCGATTACAGAACCTAAAGCTATATCAATACCAAAACTACCCCAAGAATTCCAATATAAATTATTTTGAATAAGGTCTCTAAACGATTCTTCTTTATAAATTTCAGGTGTTTTATATTCAATATTACTTTTTAAAACAGTCTCTGTAACATCACGCATTTTAGTTGCACAGTTATCGAAGAAAAAATCATAAAGATAGGGTCTGTTTTCTGGTTTGTAATTATTGGCTAAGTAATTTAAAAGTGCTTCTTTTTGGTCTTGGTTTAAATTAAGAACCTGCTCTTTAATTGTTCTGTTTTGCTCCTTGTATAAGGCAACTACAGTACTAGTATTAGCAGCTCCCATTAAATACTTTAATTTACCTTTAGCAAAATTGGTATAGAAATTAGGATCATTATAAGGGTATCTTCCATAGTCGTAAATAGCATCAATAGACTCGTTTTTGACTCTAAATCCATTATGCCCAAAACTATCGTTCAATAAGTTTCCTGGTCCTATTGTAATAATACTGATCTCTGTATCTTCAGTGAGCTGAGGCACTTGAGAAAATGAAATAAAGAATGAAAAGAGGAGAACAGTAAATAGAATTTGTTTCATATAAAACGCGATGTTATCTAAAAGCACTAAAGTCTAATTTTAAAGAAAAAACATTAGAATATAAGGCGGCACTTTGGTCTCCAATATCTGTGAATGCATAATCTACCTGAATACCTTTGTATTTAAATCCAATACCAAAACTAGGCTGAAAACTTAAGCTTTCAGAATTATCGATCTGTAATTCATTTTGAAAATTACCAACACCAGTTCTCAGATAAATCATATTAATATAACCAAACTCAAAGCCTAAAGCTGGATTTACACTCGCAAAAGAAGTTGAAATAACATCGTTATTCTGCTCGAAACGTACATTTAAATCAAATTCAGCTTTTAAACTATAATCATAATGAAAAACGTAACTTTTAGATATACCTATTTGTAATTTTGGGATTGTAATTTCCGAAGCTTCAGGCAATTCTTGATTCTGTCCTTCTATTGCGCCTTGTACTCTTGCAAAGGCATCTTCATCATAACTCCAAGAATTAAAAGTCGTTGTAATATCACGAGCCATTATTCCAAATTTCCAATTGTTTTGGCTTTCAAATTGTATTCCAGCATCTAATCCAAAGCCCCAAGAATTTGCGAAATCACCAATAACGCGTCGAATAATTTTTGCGTTTATACCATAGTTTAAGCCTTGAACAGGTAATCTCCTGGCGTAAGAAAAAGTAAAGCCATAATCTGCGGTCGAGAATAGGCTAATACGATCGTAATTAACGTTTCCTTGATCGTCTATAAGTTGTGTAGTGTCTAAAATATCGTCAACGGCAAAACGTATTAATGAAATTCCAATAGCACTTCTATCATCTAATGGCATTGCAAATGCAGCATAATCATAATTAGCAATGTTCGCAAAATAACTAGAATGCATAAGCGCAAGCTGTTTATCTTCAACATTAACCAGTCCTGCAGGATTCCAATAACCTGAATTAACATCGCTACTAGTTGCAGATACAGCATTACTCATTCCTAGAGCGGCAGCATCTACACCAATGTTCATGAATTCGTTAGAATATTTTGTCTGACCAAATAGTGATAATGACACTATAGTTAGCGCAAGTGTTAATTTTAGTCTCAAGAGCGATTTTTTTTTACAAAGATGGTAATAATTTTTCTTTTTATATTAAACTTCAAATGAATTAGTATATTGTGTTCAGTCCTTTTTTTAATTTTAATGTTATCGTTTAAATGAAATACTTTATTATTTTTACATAAAAAATTAACCAATGCAAATTAAAAAATTCATACCAAATTTTGTTACACTGCTTAATCTATTAAGTGGGAGTATTGCTGTGCTATTCGCAGTTAATAATCAGTTTGTTACTGCTGCGTTTTTTGTTTTTTTAGGTATATTTTTCGATTTTTTCGATGGCCTTTTAGCGCGAAAATTAAACGTACAAAGTGAATTAGGTTTGCAATTAGATTCTCTCGCAGATATGGTTACTAGTGGTTTAGTACCAGGAATTGTACTTTATAGATTAATTGCAATTGCCGTAGATGCTCCTCCAATGGTAGCCTCTAACGAATGGACTGAAACCATGCATTGGTCGGGATTTACATTGACTCTAGCACCAATTATTGGATTGTTTGTTACTTTGGCTTCAGCTTATAGATTAGCCACGTTTAATTTAGATGAAGACCAACAATCCTATTTTAAAGGTTTGCCAACACCTGCAAATACCTTGCTTATTATGTCGCTGCCATTAATTATGGAATTTCAGCACAATGATGCTATTAATGCTATTATTTTAAACAAATGGTTTTTAATTGGTCTAAGCCTTTTAAGTTGCTATTTATTGAATTCAAGAATAAGATTATTCGCATTAAAATTTAAAGACTATAGTTTTAAAAATAATGCAATGCGTTATATTTTTATCCTTCTAAGTTTGGTCTTGTTGATTGTGCTCCATTTTGCAGCCATTCCGGTAATTATATTACTTTATATTATCCTGTCTATAATTCAAAATAACCAAAACTAATGTTAGAAATTATTTTCACACTATTAATGCTAGTTGCTTTACAGGCAGTTTTAGGTTTCGATAACTTGTTATACATTTCTTTAGAATCTAAAAAAGCACCGGTAGCTGCACAGAAAGGTGTACGTAAAAAGGGTATTTTAATAGCCATAGTATTAAGAATCGTTTTGCTGTTTGTTTTAGTAAGCATTATTGATTTTTTTCAAGAACCTTTTTCTTGGCTTACGGGAGGCATAGAAAACGTTGTAAAGTTCGCTTTTAATGGACATAGTATTATAGTATTAATTGGAGGTGCTTTTATTATTTATACTGCTATTAAAGAAATATGGCACATGATAGGACAAGATAATTTAAACCATGATATTGAAGGTAATGGTAAACGAACAAAGTCTGAAAATGCAGTAATTACAAGTATTGTGATTATGAATTTGGTGTTTTCTTTCGATTCTATTTTAGCAGCCATTGGTTTAACCAGTGAAATTGAAAATTCTACAACGGCCTTTATTGTTATGGCAATTGCTATTGTCGCTAGTGGATTATTAATGCTATTAATGGCAGATAAAATTTCAGTCTTTCTTGCTAAAAACAGAATGTACGAAGTTCTAGGACTGTTTATTCTATTTATTGTTGGCATTATGTTGGTCACTGAAGGCGGACATTTAGCTCATATAAAACTCTTTGGAGAAGAAATTGTACCAATGAGTAAAACAACGTTCTATTTTGTAATCGCTATTCTTGTGGTTGTTGATGTTGTGCAAGGGCGCTACCAAAAGAAGCTATTTAGAGAAAATAGTAGTAAAACTGAATAGTTTTAAGTTGAAATTGAAGCTTAAAATGTAGTTGTTTTTAAATATCTAAAAACAATAATAATCATACAACACTATCTTTTCCTCAGAAAAAGAATTATATATAAGTAATACTATGAAAGATTTAAAATTCCCATTGCATTTTAGTTTTAATATTGGCACATTTTCTAATGACTTTACTGCTAAAAATACTAATGGAATTACAGTTGCTTACGTTAAACAAAAAATGTTTAAGCTTAAAGAGGCTATAACGATTTATAGTGACGAGAATAAAACTAAAATAGATTATACCATTGCAGCAAACCAATGGTTAGATTTTTCTGCGGCATATGCCTTTAAAGATGCGCAAGGAAAAAATATAGGTAAAATAGTAAGAAAAGGATGGGCTTCAATATGGAAAGCCAATTATCAAATTATAGACCAACACGAGAAATTACAATACCATATCAAAGAAAATAATCCTTGGGTAAAAGTTTTCGATTCATTGCTTGGCGAAATTCCAATTCTTGGTTTTTTCACAGGTTACTTGCTTCATCCTACTTATAATGTCACAAACGTAAGAGATGAGATTATTGTAAAGTTGAAAAAAGAGCCTTCTTTCTTCGGAAAAGAATTCACAGTAGAACTTGTTAAGCCAATAGATAATGACGACGACGATCGCATTATGCTAAGTTTAATGATGATGGTTTTATTGGAGAGAAGAAGAGGTTAATAACTTGAACTTCAATTAGAATATAATGTAGTGAAGCAAACTAATAAGTGTTATTCGCTATTTTATGGAACTCCCACCAAGTAAGTCTTTACATAAGAATTAGTTTGAATTTGTGTAATTGGTGACAAAAAAAGGAGTAAACTTCAAAGATATGCAACGCTCCAAAAGTAAATCCAACAGAATAAAAACAACCAAAAAGAAAACGCCAAACGTCGCTTAGCGACCTTAGTTTTTAAAAATCAATCTTTGTTTTACGCAATTCGAAGTTCTGACCTAAATACACTTTACGAACCATTTCATCTGCAGCAAGTTCTTCAGGTTCACCGGCTTTAAGTATGCCACCTTCAAACATAAGGTACGTTCTATCTGTAATTGCTAATGTTTCTTGTACGTTGTGGTCTGTAATAAGAATTCCAATATCTTTTTTTGCTAATCGTGCAATAATACGCTGAATATCTTCTACAGCAACAGGATCTACACCAGCAAAAGGTTCGTCTAGAAGAATAAAACTAGGATCGGTAGCTAAAGCCCTTGCAATTTCTGTTCTTCTACGTTCTCCACCAGACAATAAATCGCCACGGCTTTTTCTAATATGACCTAAACTAAATTCTTCAATAAGCGATTCCATTTTATGTAATTGCTCTTTTTTACTCAGTTTTGTTAATTGTAAAACACTTAAAATATTGTCTTCAATACTTAATTTTCTAAAAACAGAAGCTTCCTGTGCCAAGTATCCAATACCATTTTGAGCACGCTTGTACATTGGGTATTTAGTAATGTTAGTACCTTCTAGAAATATGTTTCCGCCATTAGGTTTTATTAAACCAACAATCATATAAAAAGAGGTTGTTTTTCCTGCACCATTTGGTCCAAGTAATCCAACAATTTCTCCTGTGTTTACTTCTAGAGAAACATCTTTTACAACTTTTCGTCCGCTGTAGGACTTCATTAAATGTTCGGCTTTTAATTTCATGTGCTTATATTTCTAATTTCTTTAAGTTCACATGCTGTTCGCTATTAATCATGCTCTTAGGTAGAGAGATTTTAACATGCTCTTTTAATAGACAAATAATATAGTTTATAAAAATACTAAACTTACTATAATCTGAATTCGGTTTAGCTAAATTTTAACTTTGATTTTCCAATTCATCCCAATATTCATATGCTTTTCTTAAATGTGGAATGACAATAGTACCACCAACTAAAGTTGCAATACTAAGTGTTTCGATTACTTTTTCTTTAGAGACACCTGCTTTATAACACGATTCTAAATGATACTTTACGCAATCGTCACAACGTAAAACTGTTGAAGCAACTAAACCCAAGAGTTCTTTAGTAGCAACATCTAATGCGCCTTCTGCAAATGCATTAGTATCTAAATTAAAGATGCGTTTTATTACTTTATTATTATCTGCTAATATTTTATCATTCATTTTCGAACGATAATCGTTGAATTCTTTAACTAACTTTGACATCTTTTTTTTGTTTCTTTTTCTGATTTTTAACTACCATTTTAGATATAAAAATACTAACCTGATATAATATAAGTATTGGTATTGCAACAATAATCTGACTTGCAATATCTGGAGGTGTTATAATTGCTGAAAAAACAAGCACAATTACAAGGGCAAATTTCCTGTATTTCTTTAGGAATTCAGGTGTTACTAATCCAACCTTTGTTAAGAAGTATATAATTATTGGAAGCTCAAAGATAATACCACTAGCAATAACGGAAGCTCTTATTAGTCCCACATAATTATCTAAATCAAACTGATTATCTACTTGATCGCTTACTTGGTACGTTCCTAAAAAGTTAATTGATAAAGGGCTAATGATATAATATCCAAAAAGAACGCCTATGAAAAATAATATTGAAGATATAATAATAAAGCCTCTAGAATGTTTTCTTTCATTTGTTTTCATTCCGGGACTAATAAATTTCCACAGCTGATATAATACATAGGGGAAAGAAATAATAAAGCCCGCGTAAAATGAGGTCCAAATATGTGCAGAAAACTGACTTGCGAATTTTCGACTTTGTATAATAAAAGGGAACTCATCAGAACAAAAAGTAGAATCGTTAAATCCGAAAAACTGTGACACCTGACACAATGTTTTATAGGTGGGGAAACCCATTTTTGTTGGTGCAAAAATAATATGAAAAATAAAATCCTTAAATAAGAAAGCGACAAAACCACAGATTACTATTGCAGTAAATATCCTAATTAAATGCCATCTTAAATCTTCAAGATGATCTAAAAAAGACATCTCATTTACATTATTTTTCGCCATTATATAATACCTTCTTTTATTAAATCGTGAATATGTACAACACCTGCATAATCACCATTTTTTTCTACTAATAATTGAGAAATACCGTGGTTTTCCATAAGTTCCATGGCATCTACAGCCATTGCATCCTCATTAATTGTTTTAGGTTTGCTGCTCATAATATCTTTAGCAGTTAAACCAGAGAAATTGTCTACTTTAGTAAGCATACGTCTTAAATCACCATCGGTAATAATACCAATAACTTTATTGTTTTCTACAACAGCAGTAACACCAAGCAAGCTTTCCGAAATTTCTATAATTACTTTCTTTACATCAGTATCAGTTTGTACTTGAGGTTTATTATTAACCGAAGATAAATCTTGAACACGTAAATATAATTTTTTGCCCAAAGCGCCACCTGGATGGTATTTTGCAAAATCTGTACTCGAAAATCCGCGAATTTTTAATAAACAAACAGCGAGTGCATCACCAATAACCAATTGAGCAGTTGTACTTGTTGTTGGTGCTAAATTATTTGGACACGCTTCTTTTGCTACAAACGCATTTAAAACATAATCTGCTTGCGTTCCTAAAAATGAATCTTTATTGCCAGTTATAGCAATCATTTTATTTTTTGCATTTTTTATTAACGGGACTAATACTTTTATTTCTGGTGTATTTCCGCTTTTAGAAATACAGATTACAACATCATTTTCTAACATTAATCCTAAATCACCATGAATAGCATCTGCAGCATGCATAAAAACAGCAGGAGTTCCTGTAGAATTCATTGTAGCCACAATTTTAGAACAAATTATAGCACTTTTACCTATGCCAGTGATAATAACTCTGCCTTTAGATTTGTATATAAGTTGCACAGCTTCAGCAAAGTCTGAATCAATTAAAGTCGCTAAATTACTTATAGAAGCACTCTCCAATGCTATCGTTTCTTTGGCGATTTTTAGTATAGAATCCTTAGTGTTCAAAATTTATCATTTTAAGATTAGGTAGCAATTGAAAAGATTTTGTTATCTTTAAAAGTTGCGTAAAAAAACTACGTTTACGTGATTGTTAATAATCTTGACAAATTTAGCGAAAAATTAAAAGTAAATCTTTAATTCTTCATACTAATAGTGTTGATTTTAGAAGTTGTTTTACCCTAACTATGTTGTATAAATAATTAATTGCTTAATATAAACAGTGAAAAGTCAAATACGTGCTGCCCTAAAAAAGTATTTCGGTTTCAGTGAATTCAAAGGATTACAAGAAACCGTTATCGAAAGTATTCTATCTCAAAATAACACATTCGTTATTATGCCTACAGGAGGCGGGAAATCTTTATGCTATCAACTTCCTGCGCTTATGCAAGAAGGAACAGCTATTGTCGTGTCTCCTCTAATTGCATTAATGAAAAATCAAGTCGATGCCATTCGTGGTATTTCAGATGAACATGGTGTTGCTCATGTTTTAAATTCGTCTTTAAATAAAACGGAGATAAAGCAAGTAAAGGAAGATATCACAAATGGTATAACTAAGCTGCTATATGTAGCGCCTGAATCGCTAACAAAAGAAGAAAATGTAGAGTTTTTACGTACTGTAAAAATATCTTTTATGGCTGTAGATGAGGCGCATTGTATTAGTGAATGGGGACACGACTTTAGACCGGAATACAGAAATTTACGAACTATAATTCAGCGTATTGGTGATAATATTCCAATTATTGGACTTACCGCAACTGCTACACCAAAGGTTCAAGAAGATATTCTTAAAAATTTAGGAATGCCTGATGCTACAACTTTTAAAGCATCGTTTAATAGACCAAACTTATACTACGAAATTCGTCCAAAGACAAAAACCGTAGATGCCGATATTATTCGTTTTGTAAAACAAAACGAAGGCAAAACAGGAATTATTTACTGTTTAAGTAGAAAACGGGTTACAGAATTAGCACAGGTTTTACAAGTAAATGGTATTAAAGCTGTGCCTTATCATGCAGGATTAGATGCTAAAACTAGAGCACGACATCAAGATATGTTCTTAATGGAAGATATAGATGTTGTTGTTGCTACCATAGCTTTTGGTATGGGAATAGATAAACCAGATGTGCGCTTTGTAATCCATCATGATATTCCTAAAAGTATAGAAAGTTACTATCAAGAAACAGGACGTGCTGGAAGAGATGGAGGAGAAGGACATTGCTTAGCTTATTACGCGTACAAAGACATTGAAAAACTTGAAAAGTTTATGTCTGGAAAGCCAGTAGCAGAACAAGAAATTGGTCATGCCTTATTACAGGAAGTCGTTGCTTATTGTGAAACATCGATATCTAGGCGGAAATTTATTCTACATTATTTTGGTGAAGCATTCGATAATGAAACTGGAGATGGAGGAGATATGGATGATAATATGCGTTATCCTAAAAAGCAAAATGAAGCAAAAGAAGATGCTATTATTTTGTTAGGAATAGTGCAAGCCACAAATGAAACCTATAAATCTAAAGACTTGGTAAGTGTAATTACGGGTACTTCTAATGCCATGATTAGTTCCCATAAGACTGATAGTCAGCCGTATTTTGGTAATGGTAGTCATAGAGATAAAAAGTACTGGATGGCATTGCTTCGTCAAATATTAGTTACTGGTTATCTTAAAAAAGATATAGAAACGTATGGAGTTGTTAAGTTAACAGACTTAGGGAAAGCCTTTATTCTAAAGCCTTCTTCTTTTATGATGACTGAAGACCATACTTTCGACGGTTCTCATAACGATCATATTATTACGGCATCTAAAGGTAATGGAGCAGTAGCAGATGAAGTTCTAATGAAAATACTTAAAGAATTACGAAAGACAAATGCAAAAAAACTTGGTGTTCCTCCTTTTGTGATTTTTCAAGATCCTTCTTTAGAGGATATGGCCTTGAAATATCCTATTACTGTAGCCGAATTATCTAATGTCCATGGTGTTGGAGAAGGTAAAGCTAAAAAATATGGAAAGGATTTTGTCGCTTTAATCGATAAGTATGTTACCGAAAACGATATTATGAGACCAGACGATTTTATCGTTAAATCTACTGGAACTAATTCTGGATTAAAATTATATATTATTCAGAATGTGGATAGAAAATTACCTTTAACAGATATCTCTTCTGCAAAAGGAATGCAAATGGTCGATCTTATTAAAGAAATGGAAGCCATTGTCTTTTCTGGAACCAAGCTTAATATTAATTATTGGATTGACGATTTATTAGATGAAGACCAACAAGAAGAGATTCATGATTACTTTATGGAATCTGAAACGGATAAAATAGATGACGCAATAGACGAGTTTGATGGTGATTATGATGATGAAGAACTACGTTTGTATCGCATTAAGTTTATTAGTGAAGTAGCGAATTAAAAGAGCAGGCAGTATTCAGTAGGCAGTCTCAGTATGTAGTTTTAAAATAATTTAATAGGGTAAACCTAATAGTAAGATGCAATAGTAATCAAACAACAGTTTCTTTTTCTTTGGAAAAGAAACTGTTAAAAAGTTATAGGTTGTCATTAATAATAAAGCGAACAGTCTCTGAAAAGTTATAACGGAGACCCTTCATGCTTTGGGTAGGTCTATATTTTTAAATAGAATACTGTTTTAATTTCATTAGCCATTCTAAATCACAAAAGCAACAGTATTCGGTAACAAAACGAAAACTCCTTTACTCCTTAATATATACACTAAAAACAACCTCCTTTTTCTTTATTGAAAGCGTAATCTGTTTTATGGTAGATTTTTTAAGTTTTTCAACTGCAGTTTTTTCAATTTCAAAATCAATTTTGGTAACATAACCCTTTAGAGGATGTGCTGGATCAGATTCTAGTTCGGGCATATCAGAGTTTAGCTCTAAAGTATAATTATCACCTTCAATTACTAGTTTTGCACCTTCTTTGGTTTTCGTTTTTAAACTTCCAATAATAAAAGTTTGTAAATAATAATAACCACCAAGTTCGTTATACCCAGCATACATAACGTTACTGCTGGAAACTCCTAAAGGTTCGTCGTCACTAGATTCAATTATAGTTTCAATATATTTATCGTCCTCTAGTTTATCTTCATTTTGTTTATTTCCAAATAGCTTACCAAAAACTCCCATAGTGTTATATTAATTTGATTTCAAAGCTAATAAAATTTACACGAATTTGTTAAAGGAGCTTCACTTTTTCGTTAAACCGTCCAATTTAACTAAGGCAAAACCTTGGGCCTTCAGTTTTAGGAAAGAGCTACTATTTTCGTGTTTTTAATAATTAAACAAGAGTTATCATTTTAGTGCATCTTTTGTGAATTCTGCGAATCTCTGTGAAATAGTATTTTATAATTTTAAGTAATCATATAATATACAAGCCATAAACATTTGCGAAATCCGAGTCAAGAATAATAATAATAATAATAAATATATTCATGAGATTGCCACAGTCATTCCTCCTTTGCAATGACAGTATTAATTTAACATCATTGGAATTATCAGATTAAGTAAGTCCTTCAAAAATCGTTATTCATCATTCGTAAATCTCAAATCATTCCCTATCTTTGCACCTCATTAAAAAACAAGACAATGCAAGACGGTTTATACGCAAAATTTAACACGAATAAAGGTACTATTTTAGTTAATCTAGAATTTAAAAAAGCTCCTGGAACAGTAGGTAATTTTGTTGCTTTAGCAGAAGGGAACATGGAAAACTCTGCTAAGCCTCAAGGAACTCCTTATTATGATGGTTTAAAATTCCATAGAGTAATTGCAGATTTTATGGTTCAAGGTGGTTGTCCACAAGGCGCAGGAACTGGAAATCCAGGCTATAAGTTTGACGATGAGTTTCATCCAGATTTAAAACATAGCGGACCTGGAATATTGTCTATGGCAAATTCTGGACCAGGAACTAACGGAAGTCAGTTTTTTATAACGCACATTGCTACAGATTGGTTAGATGGAAATCATACTGTTTTTGGTAATGTAATAGAAGGTCAAGATATTGTAAACGCTATTGCTCAAGATGATAAAATTGAAACTTTAGAAATTGTTAGAGTTGGAGGTTCAGCAGAAAAATACAATGCTATTGAAGCGTTTAGAACATTTGAAGGTTCTCGCGAAAAAAGAATAGCAGCAGAAAGAGCGGCAAAAGCAGCAGAATTAGATAAGTATTCTTCAGGTTTCGAACAAACAGAAAGCGGATTACGTTACCAGATTCTTCAAAAAGGAACGGGAACTCAAGCAGAAAAAGGTAAAACTGTTTCGGTGCATTATAAAGGTACTTTAACAGATGGTACAGTTTTCGATTCTTCTTACAAACGTAACGAACCAATTGATTTTGCTCTAGGAATGGGACAAGTAATTGCAGGTTGGGATGAAGGTGTTAGCTTACTTAAAGTAGGAGATAAGGCACGTTTTGTAATTCCAAGCGATTTAGGATATGGATCGAGAGGAGCAGGAGGCGCTATTCCACCAGATGCAACTTTAATTTTCGATGTAGAATTGATGAATGTGAAATAACCCAAGCTTCATTTTTATAAAGAATTAGTGAATGGCTTATACTCACGATAGTAAAGGCTTTCATAATATTAAAATATAAGTTTACTAAAATTAGTAACAAATATAAATTTAAAACGTCTCATATACATATGAGGCGTTTTTTTATGCTTAACATTTAGTACATTTATATTATATAAAGTCAATCAATCAAAATAATTAGAAATGAAAACCAAACTCTTTTTTTACACCCTTCTATTTACACTAATGCTAGCTTGTGGTAAGTCTGCTGATTATTCACCAGAATTTATTAAAGACACCACAGGTCGCTATTTGTTTAATGCAAATGAAGTAATAGAAGTCTATTTTGAAAATAACGAACTCTTTCTGAAATGGCGCGGAGCCGAAAAAATTGAACCTTTATATTTAGATAAAAACACCTATTTTATAAAGGAAATGAATAAGAAAGTTCAATTTTTAAAACCAGTTGGATCACAAGTATATGTTATTTCTGAAGTTCTAGAAGATGATGCATTAGAAGCAAAACAAATCAGTTATAAAAAATTACCAGATGTTGTACAAGTACCAAGTACATATTTAAAAAATAAAGAATACGAAAAAGCGCTTAAAGGTTTTTTAAAAATACAAAAAGATGACTCTACAAGTGCGTTTGTAAGAGAAAATGGATTTAATAGATTAGGCTACAATAAACTAAATGAAAAAAAGTATGATGAAGCTATTGCAGTTTTTAAAATAAATGTTGCACTCTATCCAAAAAGTGATAATGTTTATGACAGTTTAGCTGATGCTTACCTTATAAATGGAGACAGTTTAGAAGCTTATAATAATTATAAAAAAGCACTACAATACAATAATGGCAACAGACGTGCAAAACGTTTTGTAACTGCTTATGATAAGAAATAGTGTCATTATGAAAATGCAATGTCATTATGTGGAGCTTTTTATCGACGTGGTAATCTCATTCTAATAGATAAGGAATACTATCTTTAAAACATTATACTAATGATAAACCAAGAATTAGAATCTCTAAAATACCCAATAGGAAAATTCGAGTATCTAGCACAAATAAGTGAAGCTCATATTCAAGAATGGATTTCTGTTTTAGAAGCATTTCCTAACCGTTTAGAAACGCTTGTTAAAAATATTAATAACCAAGCTCGATACACCTTACAGACCAGAAGGTTGGCCTATAAGACAAGTTGTACACCATATTAGCGATAGCCACTATAATAGTTATACGCGCTTTAAATGGGCAATGACAGAAGATAATCCTGTAATAAAAGTTTATAATGAAAATGCCTGGTCTCAACAGCACGATTATAATGCGCCCATTGAAAACTCGCTGCTACACATAAAAGTAATACATGCAAAATTGGTACATTTTGTAAAAGGCTTAACTTTTGAAGATTTAAAGCGTACATTTATTCACCCAGATGGTAATGAAACCGTTGCTTTAAACGAAAATTCGGGTATTTATGCTTGGCATTCGAATCATCATTTTGCACATATTGAGCGGTTATTGAAGAAGAATGAATGGTAGTTATGAAATTGGTTGAAAATTAGTTTTTAAAATTGGAATTTTAATGTTCTATATTTTATTACGTTTTTTCATGGTTTGTTGCGCCTTTTAAGTGCTAAATTTCGTAAAGAAAACCAGTAATTAATTTTATACGGTGTTGTACCACGTTATTCTTTCAGTCGATTGTATTTTTTCAACGTTTCAATAAGTAAATCGTGTGGTAGAGCATAGGCCTTATTACCATTGATTCCTTCCATAGTTTCAGCAGCTACCATTGCATTAATAATCGCTTCCTCTACGGCCTGAACAGTGGCCTCAAAAACTGGCATCAGTTTGTCATTTGGCATTGATTCTACTGTTGTTGTTTCATCACGGTTAAATGCTTGTTCATTAGCAGTTGAGAAGGCTAAAAAAATATCTCCAGAGCCATTGCTTCCTCGTCCGCCTACAATACCAATTCCTAATGGAATTCTTTGAGCAATTCTTTTTAATTGATGCGGTAAAAGAGGTGCATCTGTTGCTAGAATAACTATTATTGAACCATCTCCTTCTTGTCTCTTTGATTTTGGTGGTGCATTAAATTTATAATTTAAGGTATCTTTTAATTCAATTCCAATAGGAACACCTGCAATTGATAAGTTTCTTTTGGCTCCAAAATTTGATTGAACGATTACTCCAACAGTATAAGTTGAATCCTTGACTTTAAAAACTCTCGAAGAAGTTCCTGTTCCACCTTTATAACCCAAACACATCATTCCAGTTCCACCTCCAACATTTCCTTCAGCAATCTTTCCGCTTGATGTATTTTCAATAGCTTCCAAAACATGTTTTTCTTTCACGTGAAATCCATATATGTCATTAAGGAATCCATCATAAGTTTCCGCAACTACTGGGTAAGTGTACCACCAATCTTCTCCGCTATACCAATCCGTATCTACATACCATTTCAATACTGCGTCTCTAACAACTCCAACACTATTTGTGTTAGTAATCATAATTGGTGTTTCTAAAAAACCTGATTCAGTAACCCAAGTTGTACCTGTCATTTCTCCATTACCATTAAGACTGTACCAGTTGGCATAAACTGGGCTAAATTTTTTGGCTTTTCCTCTCGGAAATATTGCAGTAACTCCAGTTCTTATAGGTCCTTTGCCTACAATGTTTTCTCCTTCTCCAGAAATAATAGTGCTATATCCAACTTCAACTCCTTTAACATCTGTAATAGCATTAAACGCTCCTGTTTTACCAACAAAAGGGACTCCTAACTCTCTTGCTCTTGGTTTTTGTCCGTAAGATTGGAAACAAATGAGTGTTACTATAAAAGTTATAAATATTTTTTTCATATTGATTGTTTTTAATGTGCTACAACGTTCATGATGATATGAAATCGTTTAAATATTGAAACAAATTCAGCACAAGTATTTTATATCATCAGTTATTATAATTTCGAAGTTAGTAGATTTTTTTGACAAAGTCAAGTCAACTGTTTTTAGGGAATACTCTGTATTTATTAGAAGAGTTTATCTCTATTTTTTCCTCCCAATAAATTCCTCCATAGTATCATAAATACCTAGAAAACTACCTGTAAACCAATCGAAAAAATTAATAGACATAATCGCTTGTCCTATTCTTGCAAGCCTATACATGTATCCTGGAATAGTTACCATTCGCTTCTTCTTTTCAATAGCTTTAACAATAGTAAGAGCAGCAGTTTCGGGATCAAGAATTGGTAATTTAGACTTAACACCATCAAACATACCTGTGTTTATGTAGTACGGCATAATGGTGGTGACGTAAATGTTTTTCTTCATCTTTTTCATTTCTAGCCTCAAACTATCAGACCAACCAATTAAAGACCATTTACTTGCTGCGTAAACAGACATTTTAGGATTAGAAATTAAGCCGCCAGAAGAAGCGATATGACAAATATGGCCAGAATTCTTAGCTATCATGTCTTCTAGAAATTCATTTGTAATTAACATTGGAGCATTTGCATTAATCTCCATAGTTTTTATAATGTCTTTTGTGGTATGCTCATGAAAATACTTGCCTATAATAATACCTGCATTATTAATTAGGTAATCTATACTATTATATTCTTGTTTTACTTTTTTAGCAGTATTTTGGATTTGTTCGCTATTCGAAATATCCACTGTATAACCAATAATATTTCCAATGGAAGATAGTTTAGTTATTGTCTCATTTAAGTTTACTTCGTTTATATCCCAAATAATAACTGTTGCTTGTCTTTCAAGAAATAAACGTGCTAGAATTTTACCGATTCCAGATGCTCCACCTGTAATTAAAACTGTTTTGTTTTGTAGTTGCATTTTGCTTTAATTTATTTCCAAATTTGTTGTAATATTAATTTCCTTTGATGAATTCTCGTCTGATAAATTTACTATTAATCTACAAGGATTATTTACTTTTCCTTTTGGGAAATTGATACTTACTACTAGCTGATTTTTTAAATCTTTAGGATTCATTCCTATGTCTTCTACATTAGACATCATATTCGGATTCATAAGTATTATATCTTCATCATTATCAATAAGTTCAATTGATAATGATGGAAAAACCTTTTTATTAATTATTTCTAAGCCTTCTATATCGTTAAGTATTAACAAAAACAAGTTTTCAGAATTTACATCTTTTTTCAAAAACAGTTTGTTTTAGTGTTTTATTCCATAAATATATGTTTGAATATTCAATTCCGGTGTTTTCTATATTTAGGAATTCATTTTCTTTTATTGTGAAAGGTAATTCATAAGTGAATTTCCCATCTCCTTTTGTGTCCCATATGCTTACATGAATTTTATATTTCTCATTGTTTTTATATGGTAAACCCGTTTTGAAGTTTGCTTGTAATTGAAGCGGATAAAGGTCAGTTCCGTTTTTTAAATTTTTTAATAAATTTGACTCTGAAAGGACTGTGTCTTTTTCATTTTTCACAAGGTACATTGATAACCCTGGATACGTTTTATGTTCTAATTTTGTCAATCCACTAATGTTATTAAAAACTAGGTTTATATTTTCACCATAAACAAATTCATTTCTATTGTTTACTTTTTTATTTCTATAGTTACATCTTCACAGCCAAGTCCATCTCCTCTTGAATATGCTCCAGTATTTAAATCAGTATTCACTGATTGATTAAATTGACAGGAACTACATGTAATAATAATAATAATTAAACTTAATGTTTTGATTTTTAGCATTTGATTTTTTATTATTGCATTTAACCTTTTATCTAACCAAATATACAATTTCACGCCCAAATTTGTTGGAGCAATTCAACTTTCATATCTTTAACTTATGAGTAAAACCATCCAATTCGACGATTTCACCAAAGTAGATATTCGTGTAGGCACAATAACAGAAGTTAACGATTTTCCAGAGGCCAGGACTCCAGCATATCAATTAACTATCGATTTTGGGGATTTGGGAGTGAAAAAAACTTCCGCACAAATAACAACACGCTATAAAAAAGAAGATTTGCTAAACAAGCAAATTCTTGCAATAGTAAATTTTCCTAAAAAGCAAATTGGTAAATTTATGAGCGAGTGTTTAGTTCTTGGCGCGGCAGATGGAGGAGATGTAACCTTATTAAACCCAGAAATTCCAGTTAAAAACGGAAGCACTGTTTCTTAAATATGGAAGAATTAGATGCTGTTGTTATAAATTTTGATGCAAACGGTCTTTGGATTTTAAACATAGCCTTGGCAATAGTTATGTTTGGTGTGGCTTTAGGCATTACATTAACGGACTTTAAACTACTATTAAAAGAACCAAAATTGTTAATAGCAGGTGTTTTATCGCAATTTATACTTTTGCCATTAGTAACTTTTCTTTTTGTTTTAGTAATAAAACCAGAACCGAGTATTGCTCTTGGTATGTTTATGGTTGCTGCATGTCCTGGTGGAAATATTTCTAATTTCATGACGCATTTAGCCAATGGTAATACAGCATTATCGATAAGTTTAACTGCTTTTGCTACTGTTTTAGCTGTTGTGTTAACACCTCTTAATTTTGAACTATATGGTAACTTGTATAGACCAACAGCAAGCTTATTGCAAGCCGTAAATATTAGTTTTTTAGAATTATTAAAATTGGTAACATTGATATTGGGTATTCCTTTAGTCTTGGGGATGTTGTTGAGGTATCGCTATGAAACTTTAGCAATCAAGCTTTCAAAAATATTAAAACCGCTATCCATTATTGTGTTTATAGCTATTGTTTGCATCGCATTTTATATAAACATTGATGTATTTACAGGTTACGTAAAATATGTAGTTGGCATTGGGATATTTCATAATGTATTGGCTTTGCTTTTAGGCTTTGTAGTTGCAAGATTATTTGGACTATCTCTTAAAAACCAGAAAACGATTATGATAGAAACTGGAATTCAAAATTCTGGTTTAGGTCTTTTATTAATCTTTACATTTTTCGATGGATTAGGAGGTATGGCAATAATTGCAGCTTTCTGGGGAATCTGGCATATTATTTCAGGTTTAGTTTTATCCTTATATTGGTCTCGAAAAACGAATTAAAAACAAACCTTTGAAATCACTTTTAATATTTTGTGTTAAAACCTATATTGGTATTGGGTTGTTTTTCTATTTCAAAAAAATTGAAATTAAAAAACATGCTCCTATTCCTAAGGGTAAACCCATTTTGTTTTTGGGTAACCACCAGAATGCATTATTAGATCCATTAATAATGGCAGTTACTTCTGGTCGTTATGCACATTTTCTAACACGCGCCCAAGTATTTAAAAAACCATTAGTTGGGAAAATACTTAAAGCGTTGCAGCTTATTCCTGTGTATCGTGTTCGCGATGGTTGGCAGAATATTAAGGAGAATAATGCTATTTTTAGTCAGTGTATTTCATTATTAAATAATAATGATGCCATTACTATTTTTCCTGAGGGCAGCCATAATTTAAAAAGAACAGTGAGGCCATTAAGTAAAGGATTTACACGTATCGTTTTAGGTGTTTTAGAAGAAAACCCAACAAGCGAATTACTACTTATTCCTGTTGGCTTAAATTATAAAGCTGCTGCTGCTTGTCCAGACCAAGCCATGGTTTTTTTTGGTAAGCCTATTTCTGCATCAAAATATATAAATGACACTAAAAATGAAGCAATAATTAATCTAAAAACCGATGTGCATTGCGTATTAACAGAACTAACAACACATATAGAAACCGATAGTTATAACAATACACTGTCTAAATTAGAAAGTTTAAACGTTAATTTCTTGGAACCTCAAAAAGTAAACGCTTGCATTAAATCTAATTTTGAAAACTGCGAAACGCAACCTAAAACGAGAAGTAATCACTTAAAATCATTTTTTAAAATGCTTTTAATTGTAATTTGTTTTGTTCCTTATTTAGTTTGGAAAAAAATTGCTCAACCTAAAATTAAGGAAATTGAATTCACATCCACATTTAGGTTTGCTTTAGCTATTACTTTGGTGCCTTTTTGGCTGCTATTAATTGCGTTGATAGTGTCTCTTGTTTTTTCTGGAAGTAGTGCTGTCTATTTTATGGTTTCAGCTTTAATTATCGCATTGTTAGCCGTAAAATTATAGCAAAAAAAATACCGTTTCAAAGAAACAGTATTTTAGTCTAACGTTTAGATTATAATATCTAGTGTCTTAATTTATATATCATCAAAATCAATATCTGTAAATCTACTTTCGGCAGGAGTGCCATCTTGCGCAGGTTCTGTAGTTTCAGAAGTAGTTTCATTTGGAGCAGGCGTATCATACTCTTTTTTGAAATCTTTTTGATGACGATCACTAATGACTTCATTTCCTTTTTCAGTAATAACGTAATCTGTCATTTCCTTTAAAATGGTATTAAACTCATTAAAATCTTCTTTGTATAAATAGATTTTATGCTTCTTGTAATGAAACGAGCCATCATCATTTGTGAATTTTTTACTTTCTGTTATCGTTAAGTAGTAATCTCCAGCTTTGGTAGCGCGAACATCAAAAAAATAAGTGCGTCTTCCGGCTCTTAAAACTTTAGAGTAAATCTCTTCTTTCTCCATCATCTCGTTATTGTACATAATTGTAGTTTGTTGTTATTGTTTTTCAAAAATATAAAAAAAATAAAACCATGCAACATTTTACGGTTTTTCTTTTAGCATATTTATTAGCTATGAAGTAGTATTTTCACTCAATTGTTTTAAATAGAGTTCTTTATAGTAACCTTGGCTGTCAATAAGTTCGTTGTGAGTTCCTTTTTGTACAATCTTACCACCGTCTAAAACTATAATATGATCTGCGTTTTTGGCTGATGAAATCCTATGACTCACAATAATACTTGTTTTTCCAGCTGATACTTTTTTAAGATTGTTTAATATTTTTTCTTCTGTTTCTGTATCAACAGCAGAAAGGCAGTCGTCGAACAATAATATTTTTGGATCTTTTATAATGGCTCTAGCGATAGAAACACGTTGTTTTTGTCCGCCAGATAATGTAATACCACGCTCGCCCAAAATAGTCTCGTAACCATTGGTGAATTTAACAATGTTTTTATGGACTTGTGCATTTTTAGCTGCAGCAATAACTTCGTCGTTAGAAGCATTCTCTTTACCAAATTTTATGTTGTTGTTTATGGTGTCGCTAAACAAAAAAGCATCTTGTGGTACATAACCAATGGCATCTCTAATGCTAGTAAGGTTAAGTTTGTCGATGGCGTTATTATCGATTAGTAATTGGCCTTTTTCAATATCGTATAGTCTACCAATTAAGTCTAATATGGTAGATTTCCCCGAACCTGTTTTACCTATAATAGCAAGAGTTTCACCAGAATTCACTTTAAAACTAACACCTTGTAACGCTTTAATATTGGTGTCATCATAAGTAAAATGAACCTCTTTAAATTCAATATTCCCTGTAATTGTAGAAAGTTCAGTGGTGTTGTTTTTTATTTCAGGTTCAAGTTTTAAAAATTCGTTTATACGTTTTTGCGATGCTTCAGCGCGTTGAATTATAGAAGTTACCCAACCAACAGTAGCCACAGGCCACGTTAGCATGTTTACATATATTATAAATTCTATTATATTTCCTAGGGAAATTTCGCCATTAATATATTGTTTACCTCCAATGTAGATTACTATAATATTACTAATTCCAATAAGTAATAACATCATTGGGAAAAAGAAGGCCTGAATACGAGCCAAACTTAGTTGTTTCTCTTTACTGGTTTTTGCAAGTGTTTTAAAATCGGCTTGTGTTTGTGGCTCAATACCATAAGCTTTAATAACCGAAATGCCACTAAATGCTTCTTGAGTAAACGTTGATAGTTTTGATAAGTATTCTTGAACAACTGTACTACGTTTGTGTATTTCTTTACTAATTAAATATATTAATATCGATAAAATTGGTAATGGAATAATAGTGTAAAGCGTAAGTTTTGGTGCTTCCTTAAACATAAATGCTAAAGCCACAACAAAAAGAGTAATGGTATTTATACTGTACATAATTGCCGGTCCAGCATACATTCTTACCTGTCCAACATCTTCACTTATTCTATTCATTAAATCTCCAGTTCTATTTTTCTTATAAAAATTTAAAGAGAGTTTTTGGTATTGCTGGTAGATTTCATTTTTTAAATCGAATTCAATATAACGCGAAACATTAATAATGTATTGACGCATAAAAAAAGTAAGAACTCCTGCAACTATAGCAGTTCCAATAATTAATAAAATATTATGCAGTAATGCGCTTTTAAAATCAGCAATAGAGTTTTCAGGATGTTGTAATTGAGTATTTACAATGTCTATAATAGCGCCAATTAGTTTTGGCACATATACCTTAAATAGAATGGAAATAATGGTAATAGCAATCCCTATTAATAATTGTGTTTTATATTTTAAGAAATATTTATTAAGATGCTGTAATTCTTTCATTTACAGTTTTGATGGTTTTAAGTTTAGTTGTGAAATATTCAATTTAATGACTATTTTTTTGCAATAACATCAATATTTGTTATTTTTGAACGTCCTTTTTAGGGAATCTGTAAAATATTATCCAAATTAATTAAACAAATAATCAATGATTTCAGAAGTTTTAAACGCAAACGAATTACATAAAATAGATCCAGTATTTGGACAGTTATCATTCGATAATCATGAACAAATAGTTTTTTGTAACGACAAAGATAGTGGATTAAAAGCAATAATAGGCATTCATAATACGGTATTAGGTCCAGCTTTAGGAGGTACTAGAATGTGGCAATATAATAATGAATGGGAAGCGCTAAACGATGCCTTACGTCTCTCTCGTGGTATGAGTTATAAAGCGGCTATTACAGGATTAAACCTTGGAGGCGGTAAAGCTGTGATTATAGGAGATTCAAAAACTCAAAAAACACCAGAATTAATGAAACGCTTTGGTGAGTTCGTACACTCGCTAAGTGGTAAATATATTACTGCCGAAGATGTAGGAATGGAAACTAGCGATATGGATTTAGTACGTGAGGTTACACCTTATGTTACAGGTATTTCAGAAGCTAAAGGAGGAGCAGGGAATCCTTCACCAATTACAGCTTACGGTGTTTTTATGGGAATGAAAGCTGCAGCAGAATTTAAATTTGGTACGGCAGTTTTAGAAGGTAAAAGTGTTCTCGTTCAAGGTATTGGTCATGTTGGAGAGTCTTTAGTAGAACATTTAACAGACGAAGGTGCTAACGTCATTATTACAGATATAAATGAAGAGCGCCTTAACGCAGTCAGTACTAAATATGGTGTAAAAATTTATAGGGGAGACGATATCTATTCTGAAACTGTAGATATATATGCACCTTGCGCATTAGGAGCTACAATTAATGACGATACCATTAAAAGAATACAAGCTAAAGTTATTGCTGGAGCTGCAAATAACCAATTAGCAAACGAAAATATTCATGGACAAATGCTCCAAGATAAGGGCATAGTTTACGCTCCGGATTTTTTAATTAATGCAGGTGGCATTATTAATGTGTATGCAGAACTAGAGAATTATGGTAAAACCGAAATTATTCGTAAAACCGAAAATATTTACAATACAACATTACAAATATTAAATAATGCTGAGGCAAATAACCTTTCAACGCATCAAGCGGCTTTAAATATAGCACAAGGAAGAATAGATGCCAGAAAAAAAGAAAATTCTATTAATTATTATTAATTAATAATTGGTATTAGTATTCATAAAATATACTATTTTTGCAGAGCGAAAGTGACCATCACTTTCGCTCTAATTTTTTTAAGTTCTTTGTAAAAATGCTAAGTAGAAGACACATTAGAATAAAAGTAATGCAAGTGCTTTATGCCTTTAGAGGTCATGAAAGCGATGATTTCTCTAAAGATCAAAGATTCTTATTAAATAGTATAGATAATATGTACAATCTATATTTACTATTAATCTCTTTAATGATTGAAGTGCAAAAGCGTGCCGAAAATCATTTAGAAAAAAGTAGTAAAAAATATCTACCTACAGAAGAAGAAAAAAATCCTAACCGTAAATTTGTAGACAACCAAGTGTTAGCAATGCTTAAAAATAATGAGCAATTGCAAGCTAAATTTGAAGCTCACCATATTAATAATTGGGAGTTAGATACTGAATATGTAGAGATTATTTTTAAGGAAATCTTAGCTAGTGATATTTATAAAGAATATTTGGAAACAACAACGACGGACTTTAATGCCGATCGTAATTTTATTGTAGACGTATTTAAAGAAATAATTGCTCCAAACGATAAACTTTACGATTACTTAGAAGACAAGCATTTAACTTGGTTAGACGATTTGCCAACGGTGAACACTTCTATACTTAAACTATTACGTAAAGTTAAAGCTGATTCTACGTCGTTTCATTTTTTACCAAAATTGTATAAAGATATCGAGGACAAACAGTTTGCTATTAAATTGTTTCAAAAGACGTTGTTAAATCAAAATATTTTAACCGAAGAGATTTCTAAAAAAACAACCAATTGGGATAGCGATCGTATTGCAAGTATAGATTTTATGTTGCTTAAAATGGGTATTTGTGAATTTCAAAAATTCCCATCAATACCAACAAAAGTAACCATTAACGAGTATTTAGAAATTTCTAAAGAATATTCTACACCAAAAAGTAGTGTCTTTATAAATGGGATTCTAGATAAGCTTGTAAAAGAGTATCAAACTGAAGGAAAACTAAATAAAATAGGTCGAGGCTTGATGTAGTTCAAAAATATTGTTATTTTTGTTCCAAATTACCAAAATATTAAAAATTAAATTATGAAAAAAGTAGTAGTATTATTTAGTGCGTTATGCATGATAGCATTAACGTCTTGTAAAGAAGATGCAACAAGTAAGGTTGATGACACAAAGGTTGCAGCAGCAGCTGTTAGAGATCAAGCAGCATCTAAATTCCCAGTAATTGAGTTCGATAGAGCAGAGCATGATTTTGGTGAAATTATTAATGGTACTCCAGTAGAAACAGTATTTAGTTACAAAAACACAGGAGATGCACCTTTAGTAATTACAGATGTAAAAAGTTCTTGTGGTTGTACAATCCCTAAAGATTGGTCTAGAGAGCCTTTAGCACCAGGAGCAGAAGGAAAGTTTACAGTTAAATTTAACGGTAAAGGAAACAATAAAGTTTCTAAATCTGTTACAGTAACTGCAAATACAGAAAAAGGTAGAGAAGTAGTTAAAATTACTGCTTTTGTAAAGCCAGATCCTAATGCACCAGTAAAAGCGACACCTTTATCTCCAGTTATTAAGTAATGGGAGATCTTACAAGTATGCTACCAATTGTAGCAATGTTTGCTGTAGTGTATTTCTTTATGATTGCACCACAGATGAAACGTGCTAAAAATGAAAAAAAGTTCGCTGCAGAGTTAAAGCGTGGCGATAAAATAGTTACTAAAAGCGGTATGCATGGTAAAATTGTAGAGCTTAATGAGAAAGATAGTAGTTGCGTTATAGAAACTATGTCTGGAAAATTAAAGTTCGATCGTGCTGCGATTTCTATGGAAAGCAGCAGAGTATTAAATGCGCCAGCAGTAGTAAAAAAGTAGATTATTTAAATATCATATTAAAACCTCAAGTTAACGCTTGAGGTTTTTTTGTGCCTATAAATTAGAGAACGATAATCATTTATTTTGTTTTAATCTACAACCAACTATCTTTACCAAATAAATATTTACCTAGAGAACTATGTTATTAAAACCAACTAATCATTTTTATAGGCTAATATTACTATTGCTCTGTATTTCATTATCGAACCTGAATAGCAAGGTTAGAGAAGAAGTCACTGGAAAAAATGAAAGTATTAAAATAGTAAAGAATAATCCACTTATAGTTGAATTAGAATATAAAGCCGAAGCAATACTAGGAGAAGGTGCACTTTGGAATTATAAAACACAAGTGTTTTATTGGATAGATATTATGGGCAATGCCTTTCATATTTATAACCCAAAAACTAAAATGAACAAAACGTATAAAACACCTTCACAAATTGGTACTGTTGTCCCTTTTACTAAAGAGGAAGTGGTTTTAGCATTAGTAGATGGTGTCTATATTTTAAACTTAAAGACAAGCTAATTTACAATACTATCTGATGTAGAATCTAAACTAAAAGGAAATAGATTTAACGATGGTAAATGTGACCCATTAGGAAATCTTTGGGTTGGTTCTATGAGTTTCAATCAAAAAAATGGATCAGGCGTTTATATAAAATAAATATAAATGGAAACGCTAAAAAAATATTAGATAGTGTTACCATTTCTAACGGAATTACTTGGACTAAAGATGCGTCTACAATGTATTATATAGATACATCAACAGGGAAAATTAAAGCTTTTGATTTCGATAAAACAAATGCAACAATTAGTAATGAGCGTGTTGCAGTAGAGATTCCAAAAAGTATGGGATTTGGTGATGGTTTTACAATAGACGATGAAGGTATGCTTTGGGTTGGATTATGGAATGGAAATAGTGTCGCTAGATTTAATCCTAAAACAGGTAAATTATTATCTAAAATTGAAGTGCCAGCACATAATGTAACAGCATGCGCCTTTGGAGGAAAAATTTTAGATATTCTTTATATAACAACGGCAAAAGTCGATATGACGGACGAAGAGTTAAAACAAAAACCATTTTCGAGTTCTATTTTTAAAGTTAAACCGGGAGTAAAAGGAGTTAAAGCTTCTTTCTCCGGGAAATAATAATAAGTAATTAAACATTCTATTGTACTTTAATAAGTTTATTCTTTATCTTGTTATACAATATCGATTTTATATGATTACACTTAAAGAACTAGCCGAAAAGTTGAATGTTTCTATATCAACAGTTTCTAAAGCCTTAAATGGTAGTAGCGAGATTGGAGAAGCAACAGTTGCCCGTGTAAAAGAGGTTGCTAAAGCGTATAATTATAAACCTAATCGTGTGGCATTAAGTCTTAAAAATAGTAAGACAAAAACCATAGGTGTTATTATTCCAGATATATTAAATCATTTCTTTGCTAAAGTATTATATGGTATAGAAAAAGAATCAGCAAAACAAGGTTATAATATTATTACGTGCTTGTCTAATGAGGTGTTTGAAAAAGAAGCTAATAGCTTAGAATTATTAGCAAACGGAAGTGTTGACGGCTTTATAATGTCTATCGCTCAAGAAACCCAAATCAATAAACATACCGAACATTTTAAGGATATTCTAGATCAAAAAATCCCGATTTTAATGTTCGATCGTGTGGCAGATGCAATAGCATGTGATAAAGTTATTATTAACGATTTTAAAGCGGCATACAATGCAACGACACATTTAATAAAAGAGGGTAGAAAAAATATTATTCTAATAAATAATATAGATGAATTAAGTGTTGGTAAGTTACGAGCAAAAGGCTGTTTTAAAGCGATAGAAGATGCAAAATACACTAAAAGTAATTTAACTGAAATAAAGATTGGTAAAACTACAGACTTAGAAACTGAAATTGAAACACTCTTTAATAAAAATAAAACAATTGATGGTATCATTGCAATCGATAATATTTCTGGTGTTATTGCACTAAATAGTGCTAATAAAAGAGGTTGTAATATTCCAAAAGACATCTCTATAATTGGTTTTAGCGATGATAATGTATTGCCATTTACTAGCCCAAAACTTTCTACTGTAACACAACATAGTGATGCTATTGGTGAGGCTTCTGTAAAAATATTAGTGAAACGTTTAGAGTCTAAAGAACCAATAGAGATTGTTACAAAAACGATAGATTTTAGTTTGAATTTACGTGAAACTACGCTCTAGATTTTAAACTTAAATTAAAGTTATAGTGTAGTACTCTGCTTTTTTTTTAACCGAGAAATGATTTTTAATTTCTATTAAATAGAATCTGAAGAAAAGGAGTTCAAAATAGAATGTTTAAAATGTTGTTAATTAAAAATCACCTTTGCCTTTTACAAATACGAATCAACAATTTTTATACTTATCGTGTAAACCACTTCCTTTTAAAATATTGGGTTTAATTTTTTCAAGTCTAGACAGTTCTGTAGCCTCCTTTTTGGCTTCAATAATGTAATTGTAATATTCGTAGTTGACAAGATAGTGTAAGTGCTCTAAAAGTTGCACTAAAAGCAGAGTTAGCTTTTGTTTCTTTAGTTATTAATTCTGGAATTACAAGATCTTTTTTAGTGGTACGCACTGACTTTAGTTCTTTGCCTAGTTTTTGGTTTTCAATAGCTTCCTTTGTATATGCTATTACTAGTGGTTTGTTTATCTCTTCTATAGATTCAAAACGCATTTGTCTTAAGGTTTTTGTTTTTTCTTGTGCTTTTTCTAAAACATTTTGTTCATCTTTTAAAAAGACACCATTAAAAAACCAAATACAAAAATGCTTTTTAAAAGCACCAATACTTAAAATATTCTTACCATGTATGCTATAAGTAGGAGCAGACCATTTTATGGACTACTCAAGGTTATCTGTTGATAATATTAGTTCTCGAAGTATTTCTAAAGCATCTTTAAAATGAACGTTTGCTTCTATGTATTCTTCGACGGAAGAGGCTTTTTTAATATTTATAGCAGGTTAATATCGTTTTTAAAACGTTCTTCTGTTGGCCTTAATAGTATTAAATAAATAACAATTAAAATTCCAAAAAGTATAAATTTAGGTTTTAAAAAGAGAATAATAAATGCAGAACCTTCCAAAATTGACCAACGTGCAATTGAAGCAAATTGAAATACATGAAAATTAAAATCTTCAGCAGCATTTTTGTTTCCGGTTTTGAGTATGAGCTTATATATTGTATTGCTTATTACAAAAGCTATAACTGGAATTGCGATATAGAAATAATCTTCACTAGAAATTTCTGAGAAATTAAAAATATCCAATATTGGATTAATATTATGTATTATAACGTAAGCAATAATAACACCAGCGCATAATGCTAAATGAATGATTTGCAGTAATTTTATTTTTTGCTTCATGTTATAATTTTAAAGTGCTGTGAGCTAATTCATTATCCTCTTAATATATTCTCCATCTTTCGTCCTTTGGCTAATTCGTCTACTAATTTATCTAAATATCTTGTTTGTTTGGTTAAAGGTGTTTCAATATCTTCTATTCTATAACCGCAAATGACTCCAGTAATAAGTTTCGCATTTGGGTTTAATTTGGCACGCTTAAAGAAGGTTTCGAATGTAATTTTTTCAGCAATTAAAGCGTTTAGTTTAATCTCATCGAAACCTGTAAGCCATTCTATAACAGTATGTAATTCTTTTATTGTTCGGTCTTTCTTTTCAACTTTATCAATATAATGTGGATAATCAGAAGCGAATGTCATTTTTGCTATTCTTTCGTCATGTTTTGGTGTTGTTGTGCTTATAATGTATTTTATTGGACTCTAAATTAAGAAAATTTATTGAATAGGTTTTAAACTAAAGTAATGTCTATATGTGTTCTTTCTAATAGTCTTTTCTAGCATAGTTAATTTCTAAACTTTACTTTCTCGTTGCTTTATGCTTCAATCTGTTTTGAGGTTCTTCTTAAAGGTCAAAAAACAGATACAGCCATCAAATCAAGAACTATTATAGACTGCAGATGAAAGAAAAAAAGTATTTATTTAGGATTGAAAAATGTTACATTTGGTTACCTATAATTAAGCTTCGCTAGTTTGTAAAGGTTAATAGTATTTTAATGAAGAATAAGGAAAACGGAACCAAAAGAGTTAAGAAGCCTTGGCCAACTAAGGCTGCTATGGAACAGGTTTATAAAATGAATCTTTGGGGAGGCAATACCGCTACTTTCTATTCAGGAGAAGGTTCGCGTAATCCTATTATTGTCAATCCTTATTTAGAAGAAGTATCCTCTTTTTTAAAATCTTTTAAGAGCCCTCTTGTTGTTTGTGATTTGGGTTGTGGAGATTTTTATATTGGTAAAGAATTAGTGAAGTACACGAACAAATATATTGCGATAGATATTGTTAACGATCTTATTGAGCACAATAAAGAAAAATTTATAGAAGAGAATTTAGAATTTTATTGTTTGGATATAGCTGTAGATAATTTGCCTTTTGGAGATTGTGTAATACTGAGACAAGTATTACAGCACTTATCAAATACAGAGGTACAAAGTGTATTGGGTAAGTTGAACGGTTTTAAGTATCTTATTTTAACTGAACATCTGCCTAATGGAAATTTTATACCCAATAAAGATATTATTTCTGGACAAGGTATTAGACTAAAAAAGAAAAGTGGTTTAAAACTTTTACATTCACCGTTTAATTTTAAAGTAAAAGAAGAAAAACAGTTATTATCTATCGTTTTAGATGATGGTAAAGGTCTATTAGTAACAACGCTTTATACTATTTTTTAAATGAATGTTTTGTTTAATATTACTTGTGTTTGTTCCAATACCGTTTGCCATAGCCACAAAATATTTCTTCACCAGATTTAATTTTTTTAGTGGCCTTTAAACAAACATTGTTATCATCGTCTAAAGTGATTTTTGCATTATTATCAAAATTGCTATTAATAGAATCATTCGCGTATTTCGCAAAGCACTCAGTATGCATACTATCCATAATACTGCCATCTAATAGGTTAATAAAATAGCGATCATTCTTCTTTTGGGCTCTTTCTTGAGCTTCTTTTTCGGTAAGAATTTCTCCTGTAAAAAGAGATATTATTTCATTTTTATAGAGGTTTATGGCCGTATATAATCCATTACCAGAATTATTTATTTGAGAACCCTTGATATATAAATAGTCTTCTTCGGCTGCTTCGATGCTATTTGTTGGTATGTAAAACACTTGAGGATTATATTTTGTCAATTTTTTCATCAATTTTTTTACTTTAAAATTTGAAATGAGTACAATTTCAAAGAACGTTATTGTTTAAACACAAGTGAAAATGAAGTATAAACACCAACTTCAGAATTAACTAATAAATTCCCTCCATGTTTTTTCATGATATTTTTAGACAAACTTAATCCTATTCCGGAGCCGTTTTTCTTTGTCGTATAAAATGGAATAAAAATTTGATTCTTAATTTGATCTTCTATCCCTTTTCCATTATCATGAATACTAATCACAGTTTTATCTGCTTCAATAACGCAATTAATTTTTAGCAATGGATTTTCGATGCCATGAAGAGCATGAATACTGTTATTTATTAAATTAATTAATACTTGTTCAATCAATTTTGTGTCTGCCATAATAGTGGCATTTGCAGGAATATGTGATAACTCCATCGCAATATTAGCTTTTTGAATTGATGGTTTCATCAATAATTCAATGGATAATAAAAATGTTTTAATATTCGTTTTATTCAATGTAGGAATGGGAACATTAGATATCGTTCTATAGTCCTTAACAAAATCTAATAAGCCGTCAGATCTTCTCTTAATGGTTTTTACGGCCATATTAATATCCTGAATATCTTCGTCATCTAAAGCTTCAGCTTTTAGTACGTTGCCTTCACTGTCTTCAGTTGTCGATTTTACCGTAGATGCCAAAGAGCTCACAGGTGTAAAAGAATTCAACATTTCATGCGCTAAAATTTTAATCACATTATGCCAAGCTTCAATCTCTTTTTGTTCAATTTCTGAACGAATATCCTGAAAAGTAATAATAAGATACGTTTTACCTAAGAGTTGTAATTCAATGGTTTCAAGCGATAACTGTTTCTTTTCTGTTTCTTTCCCAAAGTCCACTAAGGTTTTACCACCTTCAGCAGTTTTTTTTATTTCATTTACTAACCAAGGTACACTCTTGGCTAATCTATGCCAGTATTTATGTTTTGGTTGCTGTAATATATCGCAAGCTGCTTTGTTTAAAAACAATATTTCTTCATGAGATTCATTGGTGTATAAATCATCTTTTTTTATTGATATAATTCCTAAATTAACATGCTCAAGTATATATTTGAAGTATTTGTATTGGGCTTCTTTTTCAATTTTATTACGTTTAAAAATTTTAATAATTAAATTAAAATCATCAAATACCTTTGCGAAGGAATCTCCCTTTTTTGAAGGTGAAAAGTAAACGGAATAGTCTTCATTCTTTAAAGCATCTAGAAATTTTACTAAGGAGTAATTCGTATTATTTACATAGCGAATTAAGAATATTACTTGAATAATTATTAGAAGTCCAACACCCATCATGCTAAACCATAAATAGTTCAATAAAAAATAAGAAAAAAGTACACAAGTGACCAGTATGAGTATAATACGAATAGCGACTTGTAAGGTGAATCTTTTAATCAAAATAATGAATGTTATAAATTAAATTTTTCTAATCGACGATAAAGGGCAGCTCTGGTTAAACCTAATTCTTTAGCAGCCTTAGAGATGTTACCATCATATTTGTCGATTGCTTTTTGAACTAATAGTTTTTCAATGTCTTGTAGGTTTAAATTATCAAATTCATTGCTGAGCACTTCATTTCCTTTAGGGATAATAGTTAGATTAAAATCTGTAGGCAATATTTCATTATTATCAGCCATAATTACACCACGTTCTATAGTATGCTGAATCTCTCTAACATTTCCTGGCCATTTATGATCTTGAAGTACTTTCATGGCCTCTTTAGTTATTTTTAAATGAGACTTTTGGTATTTTTCGCTATAGATATTTAAATAATGATTTATAAAATCAGTAATATCTTTTGGCCTAGCTCTAAGCGGTGGAATTGTGATTTCTACTGTGTTAATTCTAAATAATAAATCTTGTCTAAATTTACCTTGGGCAACCCATTCGTGAATGGGAACATTTGTAGCAAACAAAAGTCTCGCATTAAAAGGTCTTTCAATACCTTCTCCTAGTCTTGAAGTTTTTTTGTCTTGTAGTACTGTTAATAATTTTGATTGTAAATTTAATGGCAAGTTTCCTATTTCATCTAAGAATAACGTGCCATCTTCAGCCATTTCAAAGCGACCTGGCTTGTCTTCTAAAGCATCTGTAAAGGCCCCTTTTTTGTGCCCAAAAAGTTCACTTTCAAAAAGGCTTTCAGATAAAGAACCTAAATCTACATGAATAAAAGGCCCATTGTTTTGTGACGATTTTTTATGTATTTCTCTAGCTAAATGCTGTTTACCTGTTCCGTTTTCACCTAGTACAATAATGTTTGCATCGGTTATACTTACCTTATCGATAATATTCATGACTTCTTGCATTTCATCAGAGTTGCCAATAACAGGACCGAATTGTTGATCACTACTTTTTAACAAAGTGTCATTAGTATGCTTAAGAATCGAGATTTTATGATTTGATCTGCTCAGTGTAAGTCCTGCATGAACAGTAGCTAATAATTTTTCGTTAGTCCAAGGTTTTAGTATAAAGTCGAAAGCACCTAACTTAATGGCATTAACAGCCAATTCTACTTCTCCATAAGCTGTCATTAAAATTACAACCATCTTTGGATTAATTTTTAGTATATGCTTAAGCCAATACAAGCCTTCTTTTCCATCGTTAAAACCAATACGGTAGTTCATGTCCAAAACAATAACATCGATTTGCTCTTTTGAAAGTATTTGATTTATTTCTTTTGGATTGTTTCGTGTAATAACATTATCATAGTGCTTTTTTAATACCAATTTTGCCGATAACAAAATGTCTTCATCATCATCAATAATTAAAATTGAGGCCTTGGTTTTTGTCATTTTATAAGATCTAGTTATTTTGACTAATGTACAAAATGTTCGATAACGAACAATAAAATGTTCGAAAATGAACACTTTTTAATAATCTTAAAAAACATAAATAACTAATAGTAAGCATTTTATGTATTTTATTTTTTATGGCACATCGATTGCTCTTAGCTAGTCAAAATAAAAACATACCATTATGAGAACATTAAATAACAATCAATTATCAGCAACTCTTACACAAACAAAAAGCCACGCTTGGAATAGTAAGAGACGTTACAGATAAGTAACTAATTTATAAAATAACATTATCATCAATCTATAAAAACAAACTATTATGAGAACATTAAACAACAATCAATTAACAGGAACGCTTACACAAACAAAAAGTCATGCTTGGAATAGTAAGAGACGTTACAGATAAGTAACTGATTTTTAAAATAGCATCATCAATCTATAAAAAAAACATACCATTATGAGAACATTAATCAACAATCAATTAACAGGAACGCTTACACAAACAAAAAGCCATGTTTGGAATAGTAAGAGACGTTACAGATAAGTAACCAATGTGTAAAATCGCATCATCAATCAATCAATCAATCAATCAATCAATCAATCAATCAATCAAAACAAACAGTATGAAAAAAGCAATAATAATTGAAACCGGACGTGAGCAAAAGCAAAATGACATATTGCTTTTCTTGAGTAGTAAAAAAATCCATTTATCAGAATTTAATCGACAGTTCTATAACATTTAATCCAAAAAACAATGATTTCAGTATTAATTAAAATCGCAAATTTTATAGTAGATGTCGTGGTGCTCTGCGTATTCTAAATACATAGTATTAGAAAAAAAATAAATATCATAATGAAACAAGTAGGAATGGATAAACGGATAGAGAAGAAAAAATGGAGTCAGACAAAAACACTATACCTTATTGGCTTTATAGCCTTTGTAGTGCTTTCTGGTTTTGGTATCAATGTAATAAATAAAAAAACGTATAAAGTAGATGGTTCTAGAATTACAGTAAAAACGGTTACAGAAGGTGATTTTCAAGATGTAATTTTAATTGATGGAGACGTACAACCTATAAATCTTGTTTTAGTAAATACAATGGAAGGCGGAACAGTTGATGAAATTTTTGTTGAAGATGGCATTTTAGTAGAAAAAGGAACACCATTAGTGAAATTAAATAACTCAGCAGCCACTTTGAGTTATATGAATCAAGAAACTGCTATTATAGAGCAAATAAATAATTTAAGAAGCTTAAAGTTATCATTAGAAAAAGATCAAAGAGATTTATCAGAATCTTTAATCGACAGTGAAAATAGTTTAGCTGATGTTGCACGTGCTTATAAAATAGATTCTGTTTTATATTCAAAAGACATCGTGGCTAAAAATGATTTTACAAACTCTAAAGAATCTTATAAATACCAACAAAAGAAGCGTGACTTTACGGATAAAAATGTTAAAAATAGTAAGCGCAATAACTTAACTCAAATTCAGCAAATTAATAGATCAATTTCGTTAATGCAGAGAAACTTAGAGTTTATTCATGCCAGCATAGATAAAATGTTAGTTCGTGCTCCTGTTTCTGGAATGCTGTCTTCATTCGATCCTGTAATTGGAGAATCTTACTCTAGAAATCAATCAGTTGCTAAAATAGATGTTCAGTCTGGTTTTAAAATTAGAGGACAAGTAGATGAGTATTATTTAAGTATGGTAAAGCCAGGACAATTAGCGCGTTTCTCTTTCGATGGTGTGCTTATAGATCTAAAAGTAAAAAAGGTACTTTCAGAAGTTGTGAACCGACGTTTTGAAATCGAGTTAATATTTGTAAATGATCCTCCAAAGTCAATTACTAATGGACAATCATTACAAGTGCGTTTAGAACTTTCAAAAGCCCAAAAGTCAATATTAATTCCACGAGGCAGTTATTTTCAGTCTTCGGGAGGTCAATATGTATTTGTTCTTACCGCAGAAGATGAAGCTTATAAACGCTTTATAAAACTTGGAAATCAAAATCCTAGCTATTATCAAGTATTAGAAGGTTTAGAAAAAGGAGAAAAAATTATCACTTCATCTTATGATGAATTTAAAAATTACGAATCAATCAAAATAAACAAATAAATCATGATCAAATTAAACGAACTAACAAAAGTATATCGCACAGATGAAATAGAGTCAACAGCCTTAAATGCTGTTTCTTTTGAAATTAAACAAGGAGAATTTGTGTCAATAATGGGACCTTCAGGATGTGGGAAATCGACATTATTAAACATTTTAGGGATGCTAGATAAACCAGAAAGTGGAAGCTATGAGTTTCTAGGTAATGAGGTAGCGCATCTTAATGAAAAAGGAAGATCAGATGTTCGTAAAAAAAACATAGGCTTTATATTTCAAAACTTTAACCTTATCGATGAGCTTACTGTATTTGAAAACATAGAACTGCCTTTACTTTACAATAAAGTGCCATCAGCAGAAAGAAAACAACGTGTAAATGAACTAATGGAAAAAATTGGGATTGCACATAGAGCATCTCATTTTCCGCAACAACTATCTGGTGGGCAACAACAACGTGTTGCTGTAGCCAGAGCTTTAATAACAAAACCACCATTAATTTTAGCTGATGAGCCAACAGGTAACTTGGACAGTTCTCATGGTAATGAAGTTATGGAATTAATGTGCGAATTACACGAAGCGGGAACGACTATAGTAATGGTAACGCACTCCTCTCACGATGCTAGTTATTCTGGACGTATTATTAATTTATTAGATGGCGAAGTTGTATCTGAAAAGAAAAACAAAATAGCGCAATCTGCCATATAATTTTTAAAAATTAGAAACTATGTTTAAGAATTATATAAAAGTGGCTTTTAGAAGCCTCAATAAAAACAGAGTATATGCGGTCATTAATATTTTAGGACTTGCCTTAGGATTAGCCGTAACAATTCTAGTCTTTCTATTTATTAAAGATGAAACCAGTTACGAGAAACATTGGAGTGGGTACGAACGTATTTATAGAACCGGAATAAAGGCAGATATGATGGGTCAGAAAATGGATGCTCCTGCATCTCCAAGTCCAATGGCTAATGCCTTTAGAACTGAATTTACTGATGTAGAATCTGCAACACGAATTAATACTGTACACCAAGAAATATTAGTAAGTCACGAACAAACAAAAGTTTATATTCAAAAAGGAGTTTCTGTCGATAGTACATTTTTTAATGTATTTGATTACGAATTTGTTCTTGGAGATCCAAAAACAGCATTAAAAGAACCTAATGGGATAGTTTTAACCGAAGCAACTGCTTTTAAGCTATTTGGTGACAAAAATGCTCTAGGTGAAGTAATTAAATACGATAACCGTCGCGATTATATTGTAAAGGGAATTGTAAAGGAACCTAAAGGGCATGCACACTTCCAGTTTAATATGTTTATGGCAGATCACAGTATCACCACAATGTGGATGAACAACAGCTGGATTACTTATGTTAAGCTAAAAGAAAATGTAGATTATAAAAGTTTTGAAGCAGAAATGCGACGTAATTTTATGAAAAAAATTGAACCAGATGTGGAACGATTTATGCAGGTTACTGTGGAGGAATTTATAAAACAAGGTAATGCGTTCGAGTATCAATTAATGCCAGTTAAAGATATCCATTTGTATTCAAATAAAGATTTTGAAGTGCAACAAAATGGAAATATTATGTACATTTATGTATTTATGGGAATTGCGTTTTTAGTGATCATAATTGCGGGAATTAATTTCATGAACTTATCGACTGCCAGAGCTGGCAAACGTGCTAAAGAAGTAGGTGTTAGAAAAGTATCAGGTGCTTCACGTAAAATGCTTATTACTCAATTTTTAATTGAATCTGTCATTCAAAGTTTTATAGCACTCTTTATAGCATACATTTTAGTAGAATTATTTTTACCAGGTTTTAATAATATTATGGAGACTAATATTAATCTCTTTAATGAATATTTAGGGAAAACCATATTGTTTTCAGTACTTGTAACTTTATTCTATGGTCTTTTTGCAGGTAGTTATCCAGCATTCTTTATCTCTGCATTTAAACCTATTTCAGTATTAAAAGGTGATTTAACAAAAACTAAAGGTGGAGCGCTTTTAAGAAAAGGACTTGTAATTACGCAGTTTACGGCTTCAACAGTCTTGATTATTGGTATGATAATTATCTTTAAACAAATTTCGTTTTTGCATAATAAAGATATTGGATTTAAGGGTGATCAAGTTATTGTTGTGCCTTTGCAAACCGATGATATGACAGAGAATTTTAGAAACTACAAAAATGTATTTCTAAAAAATAGTAATGTACAAAGTATAACAAGAGCATCATATTACCCTGGAGATATTCCGAATCAAAACATGTTTTCTTTAGAAGGAAGTGAAGAAAAATTACCACTATGGAATATGGAGGTCGATTATGATTTTTTCAAGACTTTAAGTATTGAAATGTTTGAAGGACGTAAATTTAATGTAGAAAAAGATTCAGACTCTTTTCCAAGTTATATTTTAAACGAAGCAGCTGTTAACAATTTGAATATAGAAAATGCAGTAGGTAAACGTTTAGGAAGGTTTCGTGGTCCAGAAGGCAACTTACAATACGGAAATGTTATTGGTATTGTAAAAGATTTTCATATTGAAGGCTTTAATCAAGAAATAAGACCAATGGTATTAACCGTAAGTAATCAAGTTTGGTTTGCATCTTTTAAGATAGCAAATACAGATAGGAACAAAACGATAGCATTTATTGAAGGCGAATGGAATAAGCTAGAACCATCTCACCCATTTCGTTATACGTTTTTAGATCAAAAATTTGGAGCTTTATTGAAGCAACAAGAAAATTTTGGAACTATGTTTTTGTTTTTAACTATTCTTGCTATTATTATTTCAGCAATGGGATTATATGGTCTTGCTTCTTACACAGCGGCTCAACGTACTAAGGAAATTGGTATTAGAAAAGTTTTAGGAGCCTCTGTTCCTAATGTTATGAAAATGCTAACCAAGGATTTTATTAAATTAGTACTGATTGCAAATTTCTTTGCTTGGCCTATTACTTATTTACTTGCCAAAAATTGGCTTACAAACTTTTCATATCAAATAGATATGCCAATTATGCCATTTATATTTGCGACAGTATTAGCGTTAGTTATAGCATTAATTACAGTAAGCTTTCAAGCTTATCAAGCGGCTACATCAGACCCTGTTCACGCCTTAAAATATGAATAACTAATTTGTGTTATATTAAATAATCAACTCCTAAAAAGCATTGGAGTAAGAAGTAACTTCTATTGAATATGAATTAAAGGAATTTTCTTTAAACGATAGGCAAGAAGAAGATGTATATTTTAGAGAGCGAGAAACTAATGATTATTAGTTTCTCGCTTTTTAATTAGAGATTTTTTGTAAAAAAATGCTCGAATGATTTATAAGATATAATAAAACGAACCGTCTCATGTTTCTAAAATGATATACATGATGAAGCACTTAAGTATTTTGTTTAATAGTAGATCGTAGTTTCAGATTTAGGAAAAGTTAATTTATTACTTCCAGGAGAAAAGCCGTCCATAGAGGGTAAAGTTTCTAATTTCCTAATCATTTCTTTTTTCTCAGTTTTAGCACTTTCGTTTTCACAGTCTTCTGTTTCTTTTTCGTAACTAATTTTACCATTAGATAAATTATAATCAAAAGTTTCGAAGTAATCACAAGGCGCTCCAGAATTAACTGTAGCACCTATTAATTGAAAATCGCCACTTTGATATCTATAGCGATGAGTATAATTCCATTTTTGACGACTCCCACCAAAATGGTTAATTACAAGACAATTTCGGTCAATAGAGATACCTTCAAATGGGTCTCCCATCACACCTCCTTGTTCACTAGTTAATATCGCGCTAGCTGATTTTTTCCACAACTCCCATTTGATATTGTTCTTTTTGTAAATGTATATTTGCCTTTCTGTTCCAAAATCAGTTTCTTTTTCAGTATCATAAACAATAATTTTTTCAGAAACACCATCTTTATCTAAATCTCCTTCTATTTCATTGAGGATTTTAAAAGTTTCTGGAGTTCTAATGAGTTCGGTTTTTTTAACTAATTTCACTTCTAATTCATCAATAGTTTTAGACGTTTTTTGTGTTTTAGTGAGTTCAGGTTTTTTAGTTTCTTAATTTTTACAAGATATAATTGAAAAAAGAAGTAACACTAAAACGTATTTAGATATGTGTTTTTTCATTTTGAAGTAATGGGTTTGCATCTGGTTATTAGTTGGCTAGCTCTAAATTAGGAAAAGAAAACGAACCAGAGTTAAACCTGCAGTGTTTCCCAGGTGAGCAAAAAAATAGCGTAATAAACTATATTATGTCTTAAGTAGTATTTTAATTATGTGTTAATTTTGATATTATGTCTTCTTTATCTGGAAACAAAGACACAAGTTCTTTTCTAGTTTTAAGCTCAAAATCTTCAAAACTAAACCCTGGAGATACTGTGCAACCCACTAAAGAATAGTCGTTTTTATTTATAACTTCAGCGGCGAACCAATAGCCGCCAGGAACAATAAACTGAGGCGTTTCTCCTTTACTAAAATCACGTCCAATAACATGTTTTGAGTGCACCCCTAATTCCGAAATCATATGTAAGAGTATTGGAGAACCATCGTAAAAATGCCAGATTTCGTCTTGTTTAATTCTATGTAAGGCCGAAAAGTTACCTGATGTTAAAAGAAAATAAATACAGGTAGAGTAATTTCTTTTACCCTCATAACGCGCTTCTAAATTCTCTTTATTTATTTCTCCATGACTTCTATAGGTCTCCTTAAAATAACCGCCTTCGGGATGTGGTTCTAATTTTAATTCGTTTATTATGTTTTCAATCGAATTCATTATGATAATAGTATTGTTAGCGTTGTTTGGTTGGTATAAATCGTTTCAATATTGAAACAAATTCAGAACAAGGTTTTTTTAGAGCTTAAACGAAGTTAATTGAAATTTTTTAGAAAGTCAAGTCTTTAAAATCGAAACTTACTAAAACAAAATGCTGCTTTGAGCGGTTATTAATTTGGGTAATAACGGTATGCTTGATACTGATGGCTTTCTCTCTGCTTCTTTTTTTAATGAGGGTTTTTATTTAAACCAAATTTATTAATTCATTTTAAAAAATGTCTATAGCAATATTCAATCCATTATCAGTATTCTCTATTTGTGAAAGCTTGAGGTATGCATAAACTTCTTCTAGAGCTTTAGTTTTATTAATATTTTTTTGATTCTTGTTAAGTGCATTTAAACGTTTTAGGCATGAGTAATGGCGATAAAATAGTCCTAGTTTTTGGCTATCTTAAAAAACACTAAAAAACACTAAAAAACACTAAAAAACACTAAAAAACACTAAAAAACACTAAAAAGCACAAACTTTGGGGTTTGCACTTTCTTATCCATTGCTTAAACATTTTGTTAGGAACTGTATTATTCTTTCTTTACTTTCTTTCAGCGAACACACGAGAGTATTTATCGTTTTCAATTAGCTAACCTTCAGACTTTCCATTTGTCCAGTATTTAAAAAAAAGAAACTATAATACTTCTTAAAACATGTGTTGAATCCAATCAGAAATAACATGATCCTTATTTAAATAAAGAAGCGTTATTCCAACAGTATCAAAAAAACCATGTACCAAAACAAGTAAAAGTAAATGACTTCTATTTCTATTAAATAGCATTGAAATAAAGAAAGACCATAAAAAGCTACTTATTATTCCAATAGCTCCCTGATACCCGTGAGATACACCAAAATAGATCGATGTAATAAATGCTGACAGTAACCAAGCTTTATTAGAGTTGCCTAACAATTCAGCTAATGCTTTCATATAGTAACCACGAAATAGAAATTCTTCACCAAATGCAGCAAATATCCACATTACAATCATTAAAACGATATAGCCAACTAGATTTCCTCTAATATCTTCTAAAGAAGATAAATCAAAATCTCCTAGAAATAATTGAAGTAAGGGGTCAATTATGACATAAAAACCAGCAAGAAATACTAGCGTTAATATTAAACTGATTAAAACTGTTTTTTTACTAATTTTCTTTCCTATTCCGAACCTTGACCAATCAAAATTGCTTCCCCATAAAATTAAAAAAGCAATACCAAGTCCGAAAAAAAAGACAAAATTTCGATCAATAAAGCCAAATACCGGAGCAATTATCATCGTTAAAACAACTATGTAAGGTCGTGTTAAAAAATTGTAAATTTGAGTTTTCATTTCTGCTGATTATTTATTGTTTTTAATACCGTTCAACGGTAATTGCTCTCCTAAAAGATTACCGCGAGAAAAAACCTCATTCTCCCAAAAAAGAATTTCTGCCATGGTGCCGCTTTTCATATTGGCGTCTATGACAATTACGCTCCCGCCATAGTGCATTTCAATTTGTTTATGAGTGGTATGACCAACGACAATATTTGAAATCTTGAAATGCTTTAACAATTCTTCAATTTGCTCATCGGTGGCTAGTTCGCCTTGAAAGTAACCTCTATAATATATTGGTCCGTTAGCTCTATGAAGAAAGTCTCCTAGTTTATTGCGTTTTTTAACCCATTCACTTGCTACTAATTGTTGTTTGAATTCTGTGTTAATTTCTTCCATAGACAAACCTTTCTCTACTAAATTAGGATGTAATCCACCGTGTGTAAACAAGATACCGTTTAGCTTTATCAAGACTGGACGTGTGCGTAACCAATCGCCAAGAATAGTCCCTTTATTAAAAAGTGTATTGAAAGGCATTTCTAATATCTTGGCAATCTCAGTATATTTTGGATGTATTGAACGTAAATTCCCGTTAAGTACCATAACATCATGGTTTCCGAGAAGCACGTGTAATTTTCCTCCTTTTGCTTCCGCTTGCTTTTCTAAATCATATAAAAACCATAAGACTTCGGTAACCTGTGAACCTCTATCAAACATATCTCCTGCAACCACAAAATGTCCATCTTCAAAACTCCATTTTCCCTCGTTATCGATAACACCATTATTTTTTAGGAGTTTTATAAATGTGTCATACTGGCCGTGAATATCGCTGACAGCTCCAATTTTGAAATTTCCGTTGTAGTCTAGTTGTTTAACCTCTTTAGGAGTGTTATCCCATAGTTTTGTTGTTACACCGTTGTATTCAATTATTTGTGAATTGATTTCTTGGGTGTACGTTTTTCCTTTATTTACCCAAACCGCTGTGCGTCCTGTTGGAGATTGTATTACATAAGGGCCATCGCTAACGCCTTCGTACGGAATATTAAGAACTTCCAAAATCTCTTTAATATTCTCTTCCTTTGCCAAATTGATGGCAGAATGATCGCCTTGAAGTTTTATATTAGGATCTCCACCATTGTCTATTAATAATTGTAACGCTTCTGCGTTTCTTCCTTTAATTGCAAATACAACTGCTGATTGCTTTTCTGTACTAATAAAATTTACGTCAGCCTTATGCGCAATAAGTTCCTTAACTATCGTAAGGTTTTGATAAGCAACGGCATACATCAATGGCGATAAATCATTAGTTACTAAATTTGGATTGGCACCGTTTTTAAGTAAATACTTAGCTATTTTATGTGTTCTATCCTTTTTTATGGCAGTAAAAAGTAAGGTTGTTCCTTTACCATAAAGAGAGTCTATTGCATTGCCTTTTGATAAAAAGGTTTTAACAGCTTCCACATTTCCAACGGCAATCTCTTGTTGAATATTAACCTTAACACCATTCGAGGATTTTGTATAACGCTTGCTTAACTGTTCCTGGGTTAATTCTCTGGCCATATAAAGTATCATTTGCTTGCCGCTTTGCGAACTCCAAGTTCCCGTTATTAATGTTTCTGAAATTAAACCTGAAAAGCTGCCCTGAGAATGAATAGAGAAACTGATAGACGTTTTGGTAGTCTCAAGATCTTGCATAGGAATTGTTGCAACTCCTTTTGAAGCTGGTCCCATAAAGCCAATAAGTTGGCCTTCATTAGATGGCTTGAAGTTCCATAGAATTCCTATAGACTTATTCTCATTAATAACTAGATTTCCTTCCCATTTTCCTGCAATAGATATATTGGTTTTTTCGTTTGGACTTAGCTCTTGTGCAGAAAGGTTTGAATTAATAACAAAAAGTGTTATAAGTGAACACATAAAATTAATTAGTTGTGGCATTTTGATAGGTTTTAAATGTTTTGTGATTTTTGTTTTTTGAATCGCGATTTGCGAATAAATTTTTTGTGTTGAGCTCATTGTATTCTTTTGTTATAAAGGAAAAATGAAAAGTACTGCCCTGTTTTTGAATCTGTTACTTAATGCATTCATTTCTATTCATTTTTTGAATTGATTGAAGCAAAACTAATTTCAATTTCATCCTTATAAAATTAATAGTGACCAAAACATAGTTACAAGGGACACAAAAACAATATCAATGTATAAAGTTATTTCATCCCACTATTAACTAACTTGAATACGCTTATTAGGTTGTTTGTCAACATCTTTTGTCATCAAGTTTTATACTCCTAAATTAGCAAAATGATATTCAATATAAATAGAAAGAAAGGGTTCGTAATTATTAGTGTTGCGATAGTAACAGCACTAATTCCAATACTAATAACTGCTTTTGAATTAATTACAACCGACAAAGAATCTGTTGTTTTTTTAGAAGAGTATCCAGCGTCAATCGGTGTACTTATACTTTTGTACTATGTCTTATTAATTGTTTTACTCCTTTTCTGGTTTCTAAAACAAGTAATCTCCTTTTTCAACTTAAAAAATGAAAAAGCTAAAACAGAATTACTTCATTTAAAAAGTCAAGTAAATCCACACTTCTTTTTTAATACACTAAATAATTTATATGGTCTTGTTGGGACAGATACAAAAAAAGCACAAGAGTTAATTCTTAAGCTTTCAGATATGATGCGGTATAGTATTTACGAAGGCGAAAAAGAGGTCGTAACACTTAAAGCAGAAGTTGATTATTTAAATAATTATATTGCCCTTCATAAAATGCGATATCACAAACAAATTGATGTTAAGTTTGAAGCTGAAATTGAAGATGATTATAAAGTGATGCCTTTACTTTTTATTATTCTATTAGAAAATGCTTTTAAACATGGTATAGAGAACTTAAGCAAAGGAGCTTATGTTTATATTAATATAAAAACAATAGACAACAAAGTGTTTTTTGAAATAGAAAATAATTTTGACCAAACACTACCAAAAGAAGACAAGGGAATTGGATTGAAAAATTTAAAACGCAGATTGGAATTGGTGTATCCAAAAAAACATACCTTATCTTTTTCTGCAACTGAAAATGTATATAAGGCAAAATTAACACTGCAACTATGATTAAATATCTAATTATTGACGACGAATATATAGCACATGATATTATAAAGGGCTATTGTGATTTATTGCCAAATATGCAGTTAATGAAAAACTGTTATGATGCTTTAGAAGCTATTGAATATTTGAATGGCAACACCGTTGATTTAATTTTCCTAGATTTAAATATGCCAAAACTAAAAGGCTTTGAATTTTTAAAAACGCTGACTTTGCAACCAAAAGTAATTGTAACTACAGCCTATAAAGAATTTGCACTGGAAGGGTACGAACTTAATATTTCAGATTATTTATTGAAACCATTTGGTTTCGAACGGTTTTTAAAAGCAATCAACAAAACAGTAAGTACAACTAACAAACCAACGCAATCTATTGTAGACAGAAAGGATGCTGTTTCAAAAAGTATTTTTCTTCGAAGCAATAATAAATACAATCAAGTAACAATTGATACCATTGAATATATTGAAGCCTCTGGAAATTATACTAAGGTGATTACTAGCAATGAAACCATTATTATTAGAGAAAAAATTTCTGATGTTTTAGAATTATTAAATGATATAGATTTTATTCAAGTCCACAAATCGTTTGCGGTATCAAAGAAGCATATAAAGAGTATTGAGGGTAATCGAATTTTTATTTCTGAAAATAGTATTCCTATTGGAAAAACTTACAAAACGAATATTATTCAATTATTGAAGTAGTTTGTTGCTAATGGCTGAGGTAAGAAGCCTTGCCTGTTTTTGAGTACAAATATATCAATGCTCACGGCCGTTTATTAAATGTTATGTTCTTCCAATTTAGTGCAATTCACGCACTCTTTTTATTGCAGTTTTTAGGTAGTTATTTCATATGCAATACGGGAATGTTGCACTGGAATAATAGACGCCTTAAAGTATTATTTACTTGTGAATAGAATTTCAATATATGAGCCAATAGAGATGGCTTATTGACAAACAAATATCTGTTTTTCCGAATAATCATTAAATGGGTCTTCTTCAAAACCTCCAAACTTATTAATAATATTAAAACCATTCTGTTCTAGGTATGAATCTAATTCTTGAGGAAAAAACAATCTCATATCCAAATTTTGAATCGAATCAAATTCACCATTTATAAAATAATGCCATTCTATACGATTAATCTGAGCTTTATTTTCATATCGCATGATCTGCGTTATTAATACTTCTCTTCCATCATTGGTTGTATATTTGGCAATTTCTTTTTGTTCTTTTTCGCCTTCAACAATAAATTGAATATTTGGATTATAGCAATCTAACAGAAATAAGCCACCTTCTTTGAGATGATTTCTAACAACATTAAAGGTCTTAAATAAATCTTCATTTTTATATAAATGATGGATTGAATTAAATGGAATAAAAATAAGGTCGTATTTTTCTGGTAAATCTAAAGTTCTAATATCTGCTTCAATAAAGGTAACCTCTAATCCTCTTTCGGAAGCTTTTAATTTTGCTTGTTCAAGCATGGAAGAGGTGTAATCTACCCCAATAATATTATATCCATCCTCTGCAATTGGAAGCGTAAGTCTCCCTGTGCCACAACAAAGCTCAAGTATACGGGCATCCTTATTCTTTGGCAGCCACCGCTTGTAAAATTGCAAATCATCTAGGTTGGTATTCAGTCCATCATAAATATTCGCATCATAAATTAAATCGCCAACTTTATAATTACTATTCATTTTGTTTTTCAAAATCTCTTTATAATTTATCTATTATTTTATAATTACCGCATTTAAAAATAAGTAATAACCCAATCAAAAAAGGTAGTTAACCACAATGTTTCATTGATGAAAGTTCAATTCAATACTTAAACAAATTAAGCACAAGTAGACGAAGTTAGCGTGATTTTTTTACAAAATAAAGTTAGTAAAAAGCAAAATAGCCAAAAACAAAACTGTTTTTGGCTATTCATAATAGTATTAAAAATGAGTTATTTTTTCTGCGCTGTCAATTCACAAATCTTACAAATGACTTCAGTAGCTTTTATCATACTCTCAACAGGAACATACTCGTAGCGGCCATGGAAATTATGTCCACCAGCAAAAATATTTGGGCAAGGTAATCCCATATAACTTAGTTGAGAACCATCTGTTCCACCGCGAATGGCTTTAATAAGAGGTTTAATGCCTAATTGTTTCATGGCTTCTTCAGCAATATCTACAATATGCATTACAGGTTCTATTTTTTCTTTCATATTAAAATATTGATCTTTAATCTCAATTTCAATAACTTCTCTTTCGTATTGACTATTTAACTCTTCAGTTAATTTTTGCATGACTGCTTTGCGCGCTTCAAAATGTCCAAGATCATGATCGCGAATAATATATTCTAACTTAGTGCTTTCCACTTCTCCTTTAATAGAGTAGAGGTGAAAGAAACCTTCGTAACCTTCAGTATGTTCTGGCGTTTCCATGCGTGGTAAAGAGTTTATAAACTCTGTAGCGATATGCATAGAGTTTACCATTTTACCTTTAGCATAACCAGGATGTACTATTTTTCCTTTTACGGTAACAATAGCTCCTGCAGCATTAAAGTTTTCGTATTCTAATTCTCCAATTTGGCTACCATCCATTGTGTAAGCCCAATCTGCTCCAAATTTCTCTACATCGAATTTGTGAGCGCCACGACCAATTTCTTCGTCTGGAGTAAAACCAACTTTTATAGTACCATGTTTTATTTCTGGATTGGCAATTAGATATTCCATTGCCGAAATTATTTCTGTAATTCCAGCCTTATCATCTGCTCCTAAAAGTGTTGTGCCATCTGTTGTAATTAACGTCTGACCTTTATATAATAACAAATCATCAAAATAATTTGGAGATAAAACAATATTTTCAGCTTCATTAAGCGTAATGTCTTTGCCGTCGTAGTTCTCAATAATTTGAGGTTTTACGTTAGCTCCTGTAAAATCTGGAGTGGTATCAAAATGCGAAATAAAGCCTATGGTTGGCGTTTCATGCTCTACATTACTTGGTAAAGTTGCCATAATATATGCATTTTCGTCTATAGAAACAGCGCTCATTCCAATAGCTTTAAGTTCATCTACTAGCGCGTTTGCTAAATCCCATTGTTTAGCTGTACTTGGTGTTGTGTCGCTTTCTGGATCAGATTCTGTGTCAACGGTTACATAACCTACGAAGCGTTTTATTATATCTTGTTTTGAAATCATAGTATAAAAAAAAATTAGATTTTGAGAGCATTAACCAAATAACGCTTTAGAGTTTCAAAAATACGATTATTAAGTTTTTTAGCATTTGAATTGCTCAATTTTTTATTTAGAATTACTTTTGTGCAAACAGTATTAAATGTACAAATTAATCCTAAGACCATTATTCTTTCTTTTCGATCCCGAAAAAGTTCATCATTTTACTTTTTCGTTAATTAAAATAACGTGTAAAATTCCTGGAATAGCATCACTTTTTAAAAGTATGTATGTTGTTGAAGATCCTAAATTGGAGCGTAAGCTTTTCGGTTTAACCTTTAAAAACCCAGTAGGTTTAGCAGCAGGTTTTGATAAAAATGCAGTGTTATATAATGAACTTTCAAACTTTGGTTTTGGTTTTATAGAAATAGGAACAGTAACACCAAAAGGGCAAGTTGGGAATCCTAAAAAGCGTTTATTTAGATTAAAAGAAGATAAAGGGATTATTAATAGAATGGGTTTTAATAATGAAGGACTCCAAGCTTCCATTGCACAATTAAAAAAGAATAAAGGCAAACTAATTATTGGTGGAAACATTGGTAAAAACACGCAAACTAAACCTGAAGATTATACTAAAGATTATTTGGAGTGTTTTAATGCATTGCATCCTTATGTAGATTATTTTGTGCTTAATGTAAGTTGTCCAAATGTTGGCAGTCATGCGAAATTAAATGATAAGGATTATTTGCTAGAACTCATTTCTTCAGTACAAAAAGCAAATAAGACATTTAAAATACAAAGACCAATACTGCTTAAAATCGCTCCAGATTTAAATGAAGGTCAATTAGATGAAATTATAGCGTTAGTTGCCGAGACAAACCTAGATGGTGTTATTGCAAGTAACACATCAAACAATAGAACAGGTTTAAAAACATCTGAAGAACGACTTAACGAAATAGGAAATGGAGGTTTAAGCGGGCAGCCTATTTTAGAAAAATCAACTCAAGTTATTAAATACTTATCTGATAACAGTAAAAAATCTTTTCCAATTATTGGAGTCGGAGGTATTCATTCAGCCGTAGATGCCTTAGCGAAAATTGAAGCAGGAGCAGACTTGGTTCAAATTTATACCGGTTTTATATATGAAGGACCTTCGCTTGTAAAGAAAATTAATAAGGCTATTTTGAAAGATTTTTAAGTGAATTATGATACGCTTTTAGCATTCGTTCTGGCCACTTCGGTTTTAGCAATTTCACCAGGACCAGATAATATTTATGTTTTAATGCAAAGCATTGTAAACGGAACAAAATATGGTTTGGCAACTGTTTGCGGACTTATTTCTGGTTGTTTATTACATACGACTTTAGTCGCTTTTGGAGTCTCTGCCATTATTAAAGAAAGTGACACGCTATTTTTTATAATTAAATGTTTAGGCGCTGGTTACCTTTTATATCTGGCTTATAAAGTATATTGCAGTAATGCGAAATTAGATTTAAACGATGCTGCTGTGCCTAAAAAAAGCATGTCGCAATTGTTTAAGCAAGGTGTGATCATGAATGTGCTTAATCCTAAAGTTTCTATTTTCTTTTTGGCCTTTTTTCCTGGTTTTTTATTTTCTGAAACCTTAAGTTCTATAAAGCAATTTTATGTTTTAGGATTGTTGTTTATGGTAACGTCATTCCTTATTTTTTCTGCAATAGCAATTCTTGCGGGTTCAATTTCTACATATTTAAAATCTCATAAAAACATAGGAATTGTTTTAAAATGGTTGCAAATTGTTGTGTTTGTTGGGATTGCGATTTTTATTTTATTTTCAAAAAAATAGAGTACTTTTATAATCAAATTATTTGTGCTTAATGAAACGAGCATCTTAAAGTTTTATCACTTATGGGAATGATTAATAGCGAACTGCATGTGACCATAGAAAAGCAATAGATATAAACACATGAAAGACCACGTTAAAGTTATAGAATGTCCTAGAGATGCCATGCAAGGCATTAAAACTTTTATTCCTACGGAAAAAAAGATACAATACATTCAATCTTTATTGCGTGTAGGTTTCGATACTATCGATTTTGGAAGCTTCGTATCACCAAAAGCAATACCGCAAATGGTAGATACTCGAGAAGTTTTAGCACAATTGGATTTAAGTAAAACAACCAGTAAACTGTTAGCAATTATTGCCAATACGCGTGGCGCAGAAGATGCTTGCAAACATCCTGAAATAGATTATTTGGGTTATCCGTTTTCAATTTCCGAGAATTTCCAGATGCGTAATACACATAAAACTATAGCGCAATCAGTAGTCACTTTGCAAGATATTTTAAACAAAGCAGATGCTGTAAATAAAGAAGTTGTTGTTTATATTTCTATGGGTTTTGGTAATCCTTATGGAGACCCTTGGAATGTCGATATAGTCGGGGAGTGGACAGAACGCTTAAGTAAAATGGGTGTAAAAATTTTGTCGTTAAGCGATACTGTTGGAACTTCTAATCCAGAAAATATTAACTATTTATTTTCAAATTTAATTCCAGAATACAACAATATAGAATTTGGAGCACATTTACACACAACACCTACTTCTTGGTTCGAAAAAGTAGATGCAGCTTATAAAGCGGGTTGTAGAAGATTCGATGGCGCCATTCAAGGTTTTGGTGGTTGTCCAATGGCAAAAGATGAATTAACTGGTAATATGCCAACCGAAAAAGTACTCTCGTACTTAACTACAAAAAAAGCTTCAGACTTAAATGCGATGTCTTTTGAGAGTAGCTATAATGAAGCTACTAAGGTTTTCACGAAGTATCATTAGTGTTTTTGAATAATTTATTTGTAATCCTTACCTTAGCTTTTTTTTAAACAAAATGACTTCTATGAAAAAAGATTACTATTCAGTTTTTATTGCATTTTTATTTTGTGTTTCTGTTTTTTCTCAAAATAAGATTTGGGAACAGCCTGTAACCGTTAATAATTTGAAATCTGTTTCCGAAAAACCGTTAAAACAGAAAACCTTTAAGTTCAATGCTAATATTTTTCTAAATCAATTGGTTTCAGCGCCCAAAAGGTTTAGTAATAAAAATTCTAACAGTATTATTAGTCTTCCAAATGAATTTGGAGTTTTAGAATCGTATAAAATTTTTGAATCTTCAAATTTCGATCCGGTTTTAGCAAATAAATACCCTCAAATTAAATCTTATATCGGTATTAATACTGTCACTGGTACTACTGCGAGAATAAGTTATTCACCATCTCAAGGATTACATGCTTTTGTATCTAATTTAGAAAGGGCTACCACAATAATTAAACCTTTGGATGTTAAAAACAACTTGTATACTGTTTTTTCAAGAAGCGATTTGAGTCAAGATATTTCTGATTTTGAATGCAGCACTATGGAGTCGGTTATGACAAGCTCTAAATTTATCAATCAAAATAATAACAGTTTTAATGCCGATGATCAAAATTTAAGATTATATAGATTAGCGGTATCTACTACGGGAGAATATTCTCAATATTTTCTTGACGGAACAGAAGTTGACGATATAGAGCGTATTAATAAAGTTTTAGCAGCTATAAATACTGCACTAGTTAGAATAAATGGAATATTTGAAAGAGATTTTTCTGTAACAATGCAATTAATAGCCAACAATGATTTAGTAATATTTTTAGATTCTAATTCAGATCCATATAATGGCGTCTCTAATACAGCAGTGCAAAACGAATTGGATGCTACTATTGGAAATGCAAATTACGATGTAGGACATTTATTTGCCTTTGAAGGTTCAGTATATGGCAATGCTGGTTGTATAGCCTGTGTTTGTACATCAGGTGATAAAGGACAAGCATATACAGTTCACAGTGCACCGGATTCAGATAATTTTTATATGATTGCAAGTCATGAATTTGGACATCAATTTGGAGGCTTTCATGTACAAAGTAGTTCTAATTGCAGAAGCTCAGCAGGATTGCAAGAAGTTGAACCGGGTAGTGGAAGTTCTATTATGGGTTATGCTGGTATTTGTCCGGCTAATGTGCAAAACACTCCCGATGATTATTTTAATTATGTCGATATTCGAGATGTAGCACAATGGACTATTAACGATAGTTCTTGTTCAGTATTAATGCCTTTAACTAATAACGCACCAACAGTAATGGCAGGAGGTGATTTTACAATTCCTATTTCTACTGCGTTTGTGCTAGAAGGACAAGGTAACGATATAGACTCAGGCGATACGTTATCATTTTGTTGGGAAGAAAATGATCCTGAAGATCCATCTAGTATAAATGCACCGTCGCCTACTAGAGTTCAAGGTCCAATGTTTAGATCCAAATTACCAATTAGTATTCCAGATCGCTATATGCCTCAATTAAGCGATGTTATTAGTGGAAATATTACACCTACATGGGAAGTTGTACCATCTATTGGTAGAACAATGGATTTTGTTTTGACCGTAAGAGATAATGCTTTAAATGGAGGGCAAACAGCTTCAGATGAAATGACTGTAACAGTAGATGCAAGTTCAGGGCCTTTTACCGTTAGCTCGCAAGCGACCACTGAGAATTGGGATGTAGGATCTAGTGTAACTATTACATGGGATGTCGCTAATACCAACTTATCACCTATAAATGCTTCAAATGTAGATGTGTTTTTGTCTATAGATGGCGGATACACATATCCATACACTTTGATCTCTAATACGCTTAATGACGGTAGCGAAACTATTATTGTGCCCAACGTTCCAACGACTTCTCAGGCTAGAGTAATGGTCAAAGCAGCGAACAATATATTTTATGCTTTAAATGCTTCAGATATTAATATACAAGCATCGGAGTTCGTTATGAATTTTGCAAACACATCTGCTTCCATTTGCCAACCTAATGATGCCGTTTATAATTTTACATACAATACATTTTTAGGTTTTAATGCAACCACCACATTTTCTGTCGACAATTTGCCTGTAGGAGTAACAGCAAGTTTTAATCCTATGTCAGCTAATGCAAATGGAACAAACGTAATGCTTACAATTTCAAATACAGTAAACTTTGCCGTAGGAGATTATAATTTAATTGTAAAAGGGAACGCAACAAATGTTGAAAAAAGTGCGCAGATCTCTTTATCTGTATTTAATAATAGTATGAATACACCTATATTAATAGCACCTGCTAATAATGCTAATGGAATTGATTTAAGCGAACAATTAACATGGCAAGCAGATATTAATGCCTCTAATTTTGAAATAGAAATTGCGACAGATATTAATTTTACCAATGTTATTGATTCTGCAATTTTAACCGATAACTTTTTTAGCGCATCAAATTTAGAGTATAATACCACTTATTTTTGGCATGTAAGAAGTGTAAATGATTGTTTAACAACAATGTATTCTAATACGTTTGAGTTTTTAACCTCTTGTATTGCACCATCTAATATAACAGTTTCTAACGTATTAATCGATACAGCAGAAATTAGCTGGACAGAGAATGGGAATGCGTCAACTTGGGAAGTAGAAATAGTTTTATCAAATACTGCGCCTTCAGGAGTTGGTGTTATTACAGCCTCAAATCCTTATTTAGCGACTAATCTAAACTCATTTACAACATACGATGTATATGTAAGATCAATATGTAGTGGTTCTAATTTTAGTACTTGGGAAGGGCCAATAAGTTTTACAACTACAGAAGATTTTTGTTCTGGAGATAATTTTTATGATACTGGTGGACCAAATGGAACTTATTCTAATGGTGAAAATTATACAACTACAATTTCACCCAGTGCTGGCTTTAATAGTGTTAGTGTTCAATTTAATTCATTTTCAACAGAAGGATGTTGCGATTTTCTGAGAATTTATGATGGACCAGACAATAGTTATCCATTAATAGGTTCATTTGGAGGTAATAATAGTCCAGGAAGTATTACATCTTCTGATACTTCTGGAGCATTAACTTTTGTTTTTACTTCCGATGGAAGTGTAACATCTTCTGGATGGGATGCTTCAGTAATATGTGAAAGTATATCTTGTCCAAATCCATCAAATCTTCAATTTACAAATATTGATACCACTAGTGCAGATGTTTCTTGGTTAGCAGGAAGCACAGAAACCCAATGGGAATTGGAATATGGAGTATCAGGTTTTGTTCAAGGTACCGGAACATTAGTACAGCAAGTTAATACAAACTCTAATTATCAAATTTCTAATCTCAATTTAGCTACAACTTACAATGTGTTCGTAAAAGCAAATTGTGGTGTGAATTCAGGAGATGATGATAGCGCATGGATTGGCCCAGTTAGTTTTACCACATTAGATATAAACCCACCATCTAATTTAGTAGCTCAATTAGACCAAAACTCGGGCGACGTTATTTTAAATTGGAACGAACCCGTTTCGAATTCAGTTGTTGGAAATTGGATTTTAAATTATGATTTTAATTGTAATAATAATTACAATCAAGCTGGTATTACATTTAATGCAGATTTTACGTTTTTAGCTCCATCAGCTGGACTTACAGGAACTTGGGTTCTTATTGGTAATCAAATAACTTGGACATATGATGATAACGGTTTTCAGTACAATGGCACTATAGTAGGTAATTATATGTCTGGTACTATGGGCACCGCTGGATGTTGGTTTGCGGACAAACAAACGTCTTTGAATAGTAGTTATGATTTTATTATTGCAGAATTAGAACCTAATGGTGAAGCCTCCATTAATGCCGGAGTAAATTATACCTTTAATTTTTCTGAAAACTCATTTATGGCATTTTTAGGTTATAATCTGTATAGAGATAATGTTTTACTAGTGGGTTCTATTGTTGGAACAACTTATACCGATACGCTTCCAAATTATGGAACTTATGATTATTATGTTACAGCTATTTATGACGAAGGTGAATCTACACAATCGAATACAGAAACGGTCCTATGGTTATCTTGCCCTGAACCATCAAACCCTCAAGTGTCAAATATAAGTAGTGACACAGTAGATTTAAGTTGGTTGGCAGGGAGTTCAGAAACTCAATGGGAAGTGGAGTATGGTCAAACAGGTTTTACACAAGGCTTTGGCACAATTATGCAAACGACGTTGAATACAAATTATCCATTAACAGGCTTATCAGGTTTAATAACTTACGAGGTATACGTTCGTGCCAATTGCGGTAATAACCCAGGAGATGATGATAGCATTTGGGTAGGGCCAGTTTCGTTTACTACTGCTATATCTTGCCCAGACCCATCGAATCTTCAAGTATCAAATATAAGTGACACTACAGTAGATGTAAGTTGGCTAGCAGGTAGCACAGAAACACAATGGGAAGTAGAGCTTGGTCAATCTGGTTTTACACAAGGAGCAGGTGTGTTAACGCAAACAACCTTAAACACAAATTATCCATTAACTGGTTTAACACCTTCTTCAGCTTATGATGTTTACGTTCGGGCTAATTGTGGAGTAAACCCAGGAGATGATGATAGCAGTTGGATAGGACCAATGGCGTTTACTGCGTTATGTGGTACTTTTATTGCTCCATATATTGAAGATGTCGAAACCCATAATGCTACAACAACATCAAATATATCAAATTGTTGGTCATCTTCACCAAATAACACAAATAACGCCTACAGATGGGATATTGTAGGTAATGGTGGAAACACACCTTCTCCTGATACAGGACCAAATTCTGCAAATAGTGGTTTAAAATATTTTTATACGGAGGCTAGTGGTTACGCTACTGGTGATGTTGCAGAGTTATACTCTCCCATTATAGATATCTCATCGTTAACAGTTCCACAATTATCATTTTACTACCATATGTATGGCGTTGATATGGGTTCTCTTCACGTAGATGTTTTAAATAATGGAGTATGGACAAATAATCTTTTGATTCTTTCAGGTCAACAACAGAACTCAAGTTCAGCTGCATGGATAGAACAAACTTTAATTTTAAATGGATTTACTGGAGAAGTTCAAATTAGATTTAGAGGGATTAGAGGAAATAATTTTAGAAGTGATATGTCTATTGATGATATTAGAATAATAGATTCTCCAACTTGCCCAGACCCATCAAATCTTCAAGTATCAAATATAAGTAGTACAACAGCCGATTTAAGTTGGTTAGCAGGAAATACAGAAACCCAATGGCAAGTAGAACATGGTCTAACTGGTTTTGTGCAAGGAACAGGTATATTAACTCAAACAGGTTTAAATACTAATTATCCATTAACTGGTTTAACACCATCTTCAACTTACGATGTTTACTTTCGTGCTAATTGTGAACCTAATCCAGGAGCAGATGATAGTAGTTGGATAGGACCAATTGCGTTTAATACTCTATGTGGCGTAATTGTAGCTCCTTTTTATGAAGATTTTTCTACTTTTACGACTCCAAATTGCTGGCAAGAATCTGGAAGCGAATCTTGGAACTATAACACTTTTGCAGATTACCAAGCCGCTAATGCTGGTGATCATACATCAGGAGGAGGCACAAATTATGCTTGGATAAATGGCTCTACACCAAATGGACCCGGACAAATAAGTAATTTAAGAACAATGGCTATAGATGTTTCTCCATTGGCCGAGCCTGTTTTAAAGTTTTCTATTTATAGTTATAATACAGATGATTTTCAATATAACACCTTAAATGTTATTGTTCATAATGGAACAGGAGCAAGCCAGAATGTATTACAATTACAAGGTTCAACAGGCGGATGGATGGATTATATTATAGATCTAACAACAATTACTTCAAGCTCTAATATAATAGAAATTGAATTTACTATAGAGGAAAATAGCCCAGCTGATCCTTATTTTAATGATATTCTAATTGATGACATTTCTGTAGAAAGTAATGGCACTTTAGGAACTGATCAGTTTGATTTGGAAGGCTTTAGTTTTTACCCAAATCCAGTAAAAGATATGCTTTACTTAAGTCATATTTCAACGATAAGTAAAATTGAGGTGTTTTCAATTTTAGGACAAAGCTTATTTTATTCAACACCTCAAAAAAATGAAACTCAAATAGATATGAGTAACTATGCAATAGGAACTTATTTTGTTAGAGTTGAGGTCAATGGTGGATTTAAGATTATAAAAGTTATTAAAGAATAATTAATTACATTATTGCTTATGTTTTAAGAACCTTATGAAATAATCATAAGGTTTTTGTTTTTTTTAAGCAAAAAATAAATTAGAGTGTTTTTTGCAAATAGTATTTATGTGTATGCTCTCTGTGAATTACTGAATAGTTTTCTTCTTTTAATTTTTTGTTTATAGTATTACTAAAATCTAAACCTAAATTTACGACATACGGATAACCTGGTTGTAATTGCTGGCACTTGAGGAACAGCATAAGTTTTGTCACGTTATTGTTTAAATTTAGTTTTTGAAAAGTGATACTTTGGTAATAAATCAATAATAAAGTTAGAAGTAACGAATTCGTTATCTGGTAGATTTCCTGAATCAGTAAGTGTTCTAAACTCACTATTATTGCCACCAGTTATATTTATTTATGCAAAGTAGGTTTTAGTAGCATCGATGGCTCTATTCGAGGTTTTGGTTTTTCTAAATCGTATTAGAGGTCAAATGTCAACCGAAATATTACGCTCTGGGTTAATTACAAAAAAAATTCAAATTTATATGCAATGTCTTTTGAGAGCAGATATTATGAAGCTACTAAGGTTTTTCTAGAGCCCAATTCTATAAAAACATATGTTAAATATAAGCCTGAGCGCGTTCTTTTCTTTAGTTAAAGGAACTCCTTTTTTTAGATTTTCATTTTTTTTATTTTCATTTTAATTGAAAGAACTTTAACAGTTGCTAACGCGCAGAATTTCAATGCGTTATTCTATATTTTTAATTATTATTTAAATTTAGTCTAAATAAACTTGCGTAAACTAAGATTCATTTTTATTTTTGCATAAAAATTACAAGTCTATTTGTAATTAGTCTAAATAAGAATAAACAGAAATAATCAATAACAAATGAACAAATTAGTATTAGGTTTTGCGGCTTTAGCAATATTAGGATTAACATCATGCTCAAATGACGATGATAATACACCAATTTTACCACCTACAAATAATGTAACGGCTCCAGATACGTATGTATTTGAAAGAAATGGCGCTAATACAGTGTTTTATACCGGACAAACAACACGTATTTTAATGGCAGAAGAATTAATCGCTGCAATTAAAGACCCATCAAAAACAGAAATCGAATTGGATGCTATGTTTGCGCACCAAGAGGGCGCTACCGATTTTTCTGATGCAACTTTAAATGCTTCAGGTAAAAGTGTAAGAAGTAAAACGGCGGCATCTACAGATTTCTTTTCTGCAAATACTACAGTCGCTAATGCAATAAAAGCAGACTTTGACGGGTATATTTCAGATCAAGCAAATAATGTCTTCCCTAATTGGGGAAATACAGCAAGTATAGGTGTTGCAGGGCAAATACAAGAAGCAGCTGGTGGCACTACGCGCTACGTAAATGGTAAAGGATTAGAGAATAACCAAGCACTAAACAAAGGTTTAATTGGTGCTTTGATGATAGATCAAATGCTTAACAGTTACTTAGGAACGGCAGTTTTGGATGCTGGCGATAATAGAGCTAATAACGATGCTGCTATTTTGGATGGTTCTAATGACTACACTACAATGGAGCACAAATGGGATGAAGCTTTTGGTTATTTATATGGTAAAGAGGTTAATGCTGCAATGCCAGCTTTAGGGGCAGATAACTTTTTAAATAAATACTTAGCACGTGTGGAAAATGATACTGATTTTGCTGGTATTGCTATGGATGTTTACAACGCGTTTAAATTAGGTCGTGCAGCAATTGTAGCTAAAAATTATGAAGTTCGTGATGCGCAAGCAGAAATTATAAGAGGAAAAATATCTGAAATTGTAGGGATTAGAGCCGTCTATTATTTACAACAAGCAAAAGGGAGTTTAGGTACAGATTGGGCAGCTGCTTTTCATGATTTGTCTGAAGGTTACGGTTTTATATACAGCTTACAGTTTACAAGAAAGGCAGGAACTAACGAACCTTATTTTACAAAAACAGAAGTTGATGGCTTTATTGCTACGTTAATGGCCGGAAATGGATTTTGGGAGCTTACAGGAAGTCAATTAGATGCAATGTCTAATACTATTTCTGCTGAATTTAATTTTACTATTGCACAAGCAGGAAGTTAATTAATTACTTAGAACAATTATAAATAGTGTTCGTGTTTTTTTATTAAACGAGCACTATTGCTTACTTTTGCAAAGTTAAAAAAAAATAAAATTATATCAAGATGATTAAAAAAATAATAGCAGTAGCCATTTTTAGTTTAGCCATATTTGCATGTTCAGAATCTGACGATGCAATTTCTGGCAATGCATCAAGTGACACCTTTAACAGAGCGGCAATGCTTACCAATATTGCTGACAATATTATTATACCGGCATATCAAGATTTGGAGTCAGATTTAAACACATTGGTAGCGTCTAAAGCTGTTTTTGTTGCGAATGTAAACCAAGCGAATTTAGAGACTTTAAGAACCGATTGGTTTAGTGCATACAAAACATACCAAGCTGTTCAAATGTTTCAAATTGGTAAAGCAAAAGAAGTTTTCTTTGAAGCGCAAATGAATATTTACCCAACAAATACAACAGATATTGAAAATAATATTGCGACTGGTAATTACGATTTGTCAAATGTAAATAATAACGATGCTGTTGGTTTTCCTGCTGTAGACTATATGTTGTATGGCTTAGCAGATAGTGACTCAGCTATTTTAGAGGTGTATACTAATGTTAATCACAAAAATCACCTGTCAGATTTAATTAACAGAATGCAGTTACTAACTAATACTGTAGTCACAGATTGGACGTCGAGCTACAGAGATGGTTTTGTCGTTAATACAAACAATATAGAGTCTGGTGCTGTAAACCAAATACTAAATGCTTACGTTTTTTATTATGAAAAGCGATTAAGAGCAGATAAAGTGGGTACGCCATCAGGAGTGTTTTCAAGTACACCGCTACCCTCTAAAGTGGAAGCGCTTTACAAAGAAGATAATTCTAAAGAATTATTACTAGTTGCTTTAGATGCTGTGCAAGATGTGTTTAATGGAAAAGCATACAACAGTAATATTGAAGGCGAAAGTTATAAAACCTATTTAATGGGCTTAAATAGAAATGATTTAGTCGAAGTCATAAATACGCGTTTTGATAGTGCGAGACTAAAAGTACAAGCTTTAAATTCAAATCTAAAAAATCAGGTTGAAACAGATAATAGTAAAATGACAGACGCTTATGATGCGATTCAATTAGCCGTTGTCTCTTTAAAGTCTGATATGTTATCCGCCTTAAATGTTAGTGTAGAATATATTGATGCAGATGGTGATTAATCTAAAAAGATTAAAGTAAAGCTTGTCTAGAACCTTTTTAAAGACTGCGTTTTTTTGTATCATGAATAACACTTTAAAAACATATTTAAGACAAACCACAAATGCAGCACCGTTAGCTGTATTTCGCATAGGCTTTGGATTAATGATGTTATATAGTATTATTCGGTACTGGGCAAAAGGTTGGATTGAAACCATTTATATACAACCAGAATTTCATTTTAAGTATTATGGGTTTGAATGGGTGAAAACCTGGGGTGATTACACCTATCTTTTATTTGTCGTCTGCGGAATTGCTGCGCTTTTAGTCGCGATAGGCTTTAAATACCGTTTGGCAATTATAACTTTTTTTTAAGTTTTACGTACATTGAACTTATTGAGAAAACCACATATTTAAATCATTATTATTTTATAAGTGTCCTTAGTTTTTTATTGATTTTTTTGCCTGCAAATAAATACTTTTCTATTGATGCGTACCGTAATAAAATACAATATAGAAATATACCAAAATGGACAAGCGATAGTATAAAATTACTATTAAGTATTGTTTACATTTATGCAGGATTAGCCAAGATCAATAGCGATTGGTTACTTAAAGCCATGCCTTTAAAAATATGGTTGCCGTCTAAATATGATGTGCCATTAATTGGTAATACCTTAATGCATCAAAATTGGTTTCATTATGCCATGAGTTGGTCTGGTATGTTTTATGATTTGCTCATTCCTTTTTTTCTATTATACAAGAAAACGAGAGGCGTGGCGTTTTTCTTTGTCGTAGTTTTTCATGTTTTTACACGTGTGTTGTTTCCAATTGGGATGTTTCCGTATGTAATGATTATTAGTACGCTTATATTTTTTGATGCTAATCTTCATATTAAAATTATTAGTTTTATTAAAAAATTCGTGCGTATTTCTTCCGCGAAAGCGATACAAACCAAAGCAGTGTTTCAATCAAAAAAGAACAGAATTATTATACCAATTGTAGGCGTGTTTTTGGTGTTGCAATTACTTATTCCATTTCGATACCTTTTATATCCTGGTGAGCTATTTTGGACTGAAGAAGGCTATCGTTTTTCATGGCGAGTTATGCTCATGGAAAAAATGGGAAATACCACGTTTAAAATAACAAATGGAGAAACAAATACTTTTTTTTATGTTAATAATAGTGATTTCTTAACGCCCTTGCAGGAAAAGCAAATGAGTTTTCAACCAGATTTTATTATTGAATATGCGCATTTCCTAGGGAATCATTTTAAAAATCAAGGCCATCAAAATGTACACGTTTACGCTAAAAGTTATGTCGCATTAAATGGTAGATTAAGTGAGCCATTTATAGATGAAACCGTAAATTTGTATGCCGAAAAAGAATCATTTAAACCCAAATATTGGATTTTACCATTTAACGATGACATTAAAGGATTATAAATTATTTATCGCTTGTTTTTTATGTATGTTTTTTAGCATTGCACAAAACAAAATTTCTGGAACTATTACAGAAGCATCTTCTAACAAACCATTAGAAAATGTAGAGATTTACGATAAAGATGCTGGGTTATTAGCGCGCTCTAATGCGCTAGGTTACTACACCTTTGAAACTGAAAAAGAAACCCTAACTATCGCCTGTTTTTCTTACGAGTTTGAAGTTGTAGAACAAACAGTAAGCACAACTAAAAATAGTGTATTTGACATTACATTAAATGCGTTGTCTCAAACGCTTTCTGAAGTAGAACTGACGTCTAGAAAAGTAAAAATATTTGCTTTAAAACGTTTAAGAGATTTTGAAGAAACTTCTATTTATGCAGGTAAAAAAACTGAAGTGGTTTTAGTGGAGCAGTCTATGGCAAACTTAGCGTCTAATAATGCTAGGCAAATATACAGTCAAGTGGCTGGTTTAAACATTTATCAGAATGACGATGCAGGTTTACAATTAAATATTGGAGGTCGCGGTCTAGATCCTAATAGAACGGCAAGTTTTAATACTAGGCAAAACGGTTACGATATTAGTGCAGATGTTTTGGGGTATCCAGAGAGTTATTACACACCAGCAGCAGAGGGTTTAAGCGAAGTTCAAATTATTAGAGGTGCAGCTTCTTTGCAGTATGGAACACAGTTTGGGGGTTTAGTGAATTTTAAAATGAAGACCCCTAATGCTCATAAACCTTTCGAATTTATAACAAGAAATACAGTAGGAAGTAATGGTTTATACACCAACTTTACAAGCGTAAGTGGTACAAAAAACAAACTGAGTTATTATACGTTTTTCAATTACAAAAAAGGCGACGGGTTTAGACCAAATTCTAATTTCGAATCTAAAAATGTGTATTCACATGTTGGTTATCAGTTTAACGACAACACAAAGTTAACTGGAGAAATTACTTATTTAAGATATTTAGCAAAACAAGCTGGTGGTTTAAACGACAGGCAATTTGATGAGAATCCTTATCAAAGTAATCGTGCGCGTAATTGGTTTCAGGTCGATTGGTTATTGTATAATCTGAAACTATCGCATTCGTTTTCAGAAAACACGAATTTTACTTTTAATGCTTTTGGCTTAGATGCTAATAGAGTTGCTTTAGGGTTTAGAGATAGGCGAACAGATGTTTCAGATCCAGGAAATGCTAGAGATTTAATTAGTAGCGATTTTAATAATTATGGTTTTGAAACACGGTTATTAACTAAATATAAAATTGCAGATAAAAAAGCCGTTTTTTTGGTAGGAGCTAAGTTTTATAAAGCTGAAAATGGATATTCTCAAGGGCCAGGTAGTAATGGTAATGATCCCGATTTTTCTTCAGCAATAGAAGCATACCCTTCTTATCCAACACAATCAGATTATAATAACCCAAACCTAAACCTCGCTGCTTTTAGTGAAAATATTTTTTATATTAATGATAAATTATCGATTACTCCGGGTGCTAGGTTCGAATATATAAAAACAGCAAGTGTTGGTGTAATACAAACGTTTAATTTTGATGGTGCAGGAAATCCTATTGATGCAGGAACACAAGCTCAAGATATTGAAAACCAACGTGCTTTTGTGCTTTTAGGACTTGGAGTGAGTTATAAATCTTCTAAAGCTCTAGAGTTTTATGGTAATATTTCGCAAAATTATCGCTCGATTACTTTTGGAGACTTAAACATTGTAAATCCGTCTAATGCTGTCGATCCAAATTTAAAAGACGAATCTGGTTTTACAACAGACATTGGTGTTCGTGGTAATATTAATACATATGTGTCTTACAATGCTAATGTATTTGGTTTGTTTTATAGCGATAGAATTGGGTTGATTGATGCTATAATCCCACCAATTAATAACGTTGGAAAATTAAGAGTTAATGTTGGAGATGCTAGAATTTTTGGAATAGAATCGCTAATCGATTTTAATCTTAAAAAAATCTTTAATCTAAATGAAGGGTTTAGCGCTAACTATTTTATCAATGCTTCTTTTGTAACTTCAGAATACACATCTACTAATTTTGACAATACTAGTAGTGATGTAAGAGTCGGTAATAAAGTAGAATTCATTCCAGAAGTTAATATAAAAACAGGCTTGCAATTTGGGTATAAAAACTTGTTGTCTAATATACAATACACCTATTTATCGTCGCAATTTACAGATGCCGGTAACGATCCTGGTGGCGATAATTTAAATAGTATTGTGGGTGTAATTCCTAGCTACAACGTTTTAGATCTTTCTGTATCTTATAAATACAAACGTTTTAAATTAGAAGCCGGTATCAATAACGTTTTAGATAATATGTACTTTACAAGACGTGCAACTGGATATCCTGGACCAGGGATTATACCATCGGCAAATCGAAATTTTTATACCACATTACAAGTTCAATTATAAATTATTTTATATGAAAAAAATGTATTTTATCTTGCTAGCTGTACTAGTTTTTGGAGCTTGTAAAAACGACAAGGGTAATGGCATAGAAGGTCCTGTTTTAGTAAAAAAAATGCAAGAAATTAATGTTTATACGCACAGACACTATCCTGCAGATCAAGAGTTATTTGCGAATTTTGAAAAACAGACAGGAATAAAAGTCAATGTGGTCAATGCAAAAGCAGATGAGCTGATGCAAAAAATGACTAAAGAAGGCGCGCAATGTCCAGCCGATGTTTTAATAACTGTAGATGCGGGACGTTTAGTGCGTGCTAAGGATAAAGGTTTATTACAGTCTGTAGTTTCACCGGTGTTAGAGGTAAACATACCCTCAAATTTAAGAGATGAAGATAACCAGTGGTTTGCTTTAACAAAAAGAGCGCGTGTTATTGCTTATGCTAAAGATCGCGTGAGTCCACAACAATTATCGACTTATGAAGATTTAGCCGCTTCTAAATGGAATAAAAAAATATTAGTGCGATCTTCTGGAAACATTTACAACCAGTCATTACTAGCATCAATTATTGCTAACGATGGTGAGGATGACGCCAGAATATGGGCAAGAAATATTGTTGGTAATATGTCACGGTCACCACAAGGTAACGATAGAGACCAGGTGAAAGCAATAGTTGCTGGAGAAGGAGATATAGCAATTGTAAACACGTATTATATAGGGAAATTATTAAATTCTAGTAATCCGGAAGAGGTTAAAGCAGGAAATGGTGTTGGTCTATTTTTTCCAAATCAGGAAAATCGAGGAACCCATATAAACATTAGTGGAGCAGGTGTTGCTAAATATGCGCCAAATAAAGCGAATGCTATTAAATTTATCGAATATTTATCTGGTGTGGAGGCGCAAGAAGTATTTGCAAAAGCAAATTATGAGTATCCTGTTAATAGTGCCGTTGAGCCTTCAGACTTATTGAAAAGTTGGGGGGATTTTAAGGCAGATAGTTTACTGTTATCTACTTTGGGTAACAATAACAAAAAGGCTGTTTTAGTATTCGATGAGGTAGGTTGGAAGTAGAGTTTTAATATGAAATACCTAAAGCATTTTAGAAGAAATATAAACAAGTGGTCAATATTTACAGTGGTCCTTGTGCTTCTTATAGGAATACCAATAATTACAATCTTTTTAAAAATATTTCTAGGTCCTGGAGAATCATGGCTTCATATTATTGAGAATGTGCTATTAGATTACACTCTAAACTCAATATTTTTAATATTTGGTTGTACAGTAATTACTGTTTTGTTTGGCGTTTCTAGTGCATGGATAGTGAGCCGATATACCATCCCTTTTCAAAAGCAATTAGAATGGATGTTAATTTTACCATTGGCCATACCATCGTATATAACAGCTTACGCTTATGCTGGGTTTTTCGATTATGGAGGTACACTAGAATTAATGCTAAAAGCAATAGGTATTATTGGTGTTAAATTTAATATTACAAATATTTTCGGACTCATATTTATTCTAGGCGTTTCGCTTTTCCCATATGTTTATGTGAGTGCGCGTTCCGTTTTTTTATATCAATCCGCACGCTTAATAGAAGCCTCAAAAATGCTAGGTGTTGGAGAACAAAAAACATTTTTTAAAATAGTTTTGCCAATAGCAAGGCCTGGAATTGTAGGTGGTTTACTATTGGTTTTAATGGAAGTGCTTAACGATTATGGAGCAGCACAATATTATGGTGTAAGTACTTTTACTACTGGTATTTTTAGATCTTGGTTTGCTCTGGAAGAACCTGCTACAGCAATTTATTTATCTGCAATATTATTAATTGTTGTCTTCGCTATTATAGGTATTGAACGTTGGCAGAGAGGTTCTAAAAACTATGCAATAGCCAATAAAAGTGATATAGAATTATCAAAAATCGAGGTTTCAAAAAAGCGAAGGTTTGTGCTGTTTCTTATCGTTTGTATTCCTGTAATTAGTGGTTTTTTATTGCCGCTATTTCAACTCGTGTATTGGAGTGTTTTAACCGCTTCTAATGTGGTGTCTATTGCCTTTTTTAAAATTGCATTTCAAAGTTTTGGTGTCGCTTTTTTAACCGCTTTTCTAACCGTATTTCTGGCATTGTTAATTTTGTATTTTCCAAAATGGAATCGTTTACAATGGCTTCGTAAAAGCTCTAGAATTGCTATTTTAGGTTATGCTATTCCTGGTGCGATTATAGCAATTGGTGTTATGATACCGACCTTGCAATTTGACAAATGGATGATTAGTTTTTTTAAAAATAATTTTGAAATAGCTATAGGTCTAATAATTAATGGAACCATTATAGTGTTAATCTATGCTTATATCATAAGGTTTTTGGCAGTGGCTTTTAATCCTATCGAAGCCGCACAGTCTAAAATTGGTAAGACTTTAATAGAGTCTTCCAACCTTTTAGGAAGGACTAATTTAATCACTTTTGTTAAAATCGATTTTCCTTTATTAAAAACGGCATTGTTAAGTGCTTTTATATTAGTTTTTGTAGATGTTATGAAAGAGTTGCCATTAACACTTATTCTTAAACCGTATAACATAAATACATTAGCTGTAAAAGCCTATGAGTATGCCAGCGATGAATTAATTATGGAAGCTGCACTGCCATCCTTATGTATTATATTAACAGGTGTTTTACCTATCATTTTGTTAAATAAACTTATCTTGAACGGAAATAAAAAATAGCAGTTTAATTATGATGTCGATGCTTCATTTAGGCGGTTATATTACATTTTAAAAAATAGTATATTGAAGTACATTTTAGAAATTATAGGATTATCAAAAACGTTTGCTCAAAGTAAAACGGCAGTTATTAATATTATCGATTTAAAAATTAAAACGGGTGATATTCTTGCTATCGTTGGCGAGAGTGGAAGCGGTAAAACAACATTGGCGCGTCTAATTGCAGGATTAGAAACACAGGATTATGGAACCATAATATTAAATGATACCACCATTGCGTGTGATACTATATTTAAGGCGCCAGAAAATAGAAATATTGGGATGGTGTTTCAAGATTATGCTTTGTTTCCTCACCTAACGGTTTCCGAGAATGTGGGCTATGGCCTTTCAAAAAAAGCAAATAAATTGGAACGTATTGCTGCGGTTTTAGAACGTGTGGGCTTACATGGCTTTGACAATAGGTTTCCATTTCAGCTTTCTGGAGGACAGCAACAGCGTGTTGCACTGGCTAGAGCTTTAGCACCAGAACCAGAGCTTTTAATTTTAGACGAGCCTTTTAGTAACCTAGATACTAATCTTAAAATAAAATTACGCAATGATATTTTTGATATTTTAAAGCAAACTAATGTAACGGCATTATTTGTTACGCATGATACCCAAGACGCTATCGCTATTGCAGATGAAATTATTGTATTAAAAGAGGGGGGGATTATACAAAAAGGTGCGCCAAAGAAAGTCTATAAATGCCCAAATAGCAGCTATGTGGCTTCGCTTTTTGGGGCTTTAGTTCCCTTGCAACAAGAGGACTTATTCTGTTTTGGTTTTAAACCTGAAGCTCATAAACGTTATGCTTTAAGAATTGAAGATTTTAAGATTAATGAAGCAGCAGATTACGTATTAAAAGCACAGGTTTTAAAATGTCAGTTTGCTGGTCAAGGTTTTTTAAATACCGCAGTATTACCTAATAAGTCGATTGTTAATATGACAACTCGTAGTAAAATTGAAGGATTTTTTACATTGGGATTTAAAAATAATGATCTGTTAGTGTTTAGTTAATAAACTGCTATTTATTAATCATATTAATTCTTAGTAAATTATTCATACTATATCCAAATAATGCACCTTCCAATAAATCTTTTAATGTCTCTAATTCTGTATAGGTTATAACAATACAAGTATCTTTTGAAGGCGTTTCTAATAGATAAGATTCACAATTCTCTTTTTTGTTATTGCTTTTGTCATTAGCTATTTCATTTTGTAAGCGCTTTATGGTCTTAAGAAATTTTTCTATTTTTTTTGTAGATAGACACATACTTAAATTAAGGAAAACAAGTTGGATTTTTTTTCCGTTGCGTGAGTTATCAAAATTCCAAGTAAATGTTATGCCTATGCTGTTGTGGTATATTCGATTTATATCTTTCAAAATAATTATTTTAATTGTGCACTAATATTTTAGAGTTCTCGTATATTTTTTTGCATAAAAATTCACGATCATCAGGATGTGCTATTTGTATTATCGCCTTAGCTCTCTCCTTAAGGTTTTTAGCATAAAGAGAAGCTACACCATATTCTGTGACTACAAATTGTACATGTGCTCTTGTGGTAACAACCGAAGCTCCAGTTTTTAGAGTAGGCACTATTCTAGGGATACCCTTGCTGGTTCGCGATGGTAAAGCTAAAATGGCTTTTCCGCCTTTAGATAGCGTAGCGCCTCTTATAAAATCCATCTGTCCACCAACTCCAGAATAGTGCTTAGTCCCAATAGAATCAGCACAGACTTGGCCATATAAATCTATTTCAATAGCACTATTAATGGCAGTGACTTTAGGGTTTTGCCGTATCGTTCTTGTGTCATTAACATAGCCAACATCCATCATATTTACTATAGGATTATTGTCAATAAAATTATAAATACGTTTTGTGCCAAAGGCAAAACCAGAAACAATCTTGCCAGGTTCAGTTACTTTTTTGCTTCCATTTATTACTCCACTTTCTACCAAATCTATAATGCCATCAGAACACATTTCTGTATGAATACCTAAATTTTTATGATTACTTAAGTAGTTTAAGGCCGCATTGGGTATGCCTCCAATTCCCATTTGAAGTGTAGCACCATCATCTACAAGATTAGCAATATTTTTTCCTATTTCGTTTTCTAGATTGCTAATCGGTTTAATAGGCATTTCATGTAAAGGCTCATCTACATCTATAAAAGAATGGATTTTGTTTAAATGTATTATTCCATTGCCATGAACAAAAGGCATATTTGGATTTACTTGTGCAATAATATATTTTGCTGTATCCACAGCTGCATTGGATATGTCCACCGAACAGCCTAAGGAACAAAACCCTTTTTTGTTGGGAACAGACACGGTAATTAAAGCGACATCTATTGGCATTCTGCCACTTCGAAATAGTGCTGGTATCTCACTTAAAAAAATAGGGATATAGTGCGCACTTCCTTTTTGTACATATGGTCTTATGTTATGACCTACGAAAAAGCAATTAATATTGAAACTGTTTTTATATCTTGGGTTTGCATAGGGTACAGGTCCTTCTGTATGAGCCGAAATAATATTAACATTCTCTAGTTCGTTATGTCTATTGGTCATTGCTTGAATAAGTATGCCAGGAGCCGCTGCGGCTGTGTGTATAAATACTCTGTCTCCAGATTTAATTATTTTAACGGCGTCTTTAGCAGTTGTTTTATAGGCCATAAGTTGTATGTTTTAGTTAAACAAAATTAGTAATTTAAAATGATTCTAAATAAGGTTTTCTCATAATTTTATTTAATAATGCGACTTTTTTTTTGAAATCATATCAACCAGTAGTTATTATAAGAAACCATCTAAATTTTGGAATATATTCCTCATATTATTTAAAACTTTATTAAATTTGTTACAAACTAAATAGTTATGAATATTTCAATAGAAAAATTATTAAACAATCAAATTAGGTACGAAGCACAAGCGTCTATGCAGTATCTCGCCATGGCCTCTTGGGCGGATTCTACAGGATATAACGGTGTTGCAGATTTCTTTTATAGTCAGTCTGAAGAAGAACGTGCGCACATGATTAAGTTAGTCAAGTTTGTAAATGAAAGGGGTGGAAAAGTAATCATTCCAAAATTAGAAAAGGCGATGGATGATTTTGAAAATTTGAACGAGCTTTTTGAGAAATTTTTAAAAAGTGAAATGTTCGTGACAGAGCAAATAAGTCATGTTATTTATGAGTGTCTTCAACAAAAAGATTATAACGTTCATAATTTCATGCAATGGTATGTCACAGAACAGCTGGAAGAAGAAGCAATGGCAAGAACATTGTTAGATAAGTTAAATATTATTGGTAGTGATAAATCTGGACATTATCTTTTTGATCGTGATATACAGGCTATTGCAGCTTCTCAGGAACAAGAATAAAATAATAAATGGAAACAGATAGCTCTTTTGATTTGGATACCGATTTAAAGTGTACAACAATGACTTCATCATGTATTGTTTATAATAAAGAGAAGAAGAAGAAGAAGAAGAAGAAGAAGAAGTGTTGTAAAAAATTTAAGAAAAAAGGAAAAACGAATTGTAAACGTTGTCCTAAATTATAAGTCTATTTGAATACAATTGATTTGAATGTAACTGATTAATAACCCAATACTTATGTTTTTGTGTTTTGTATTATTTTAAAGCAGTCTAAGTATAAATATCTCGTAATCAGTTATTTGTTTCATTCTAAAGCCCATAACGCTTAAATTTGATTTATATTAATTAAAAAGAATAAGCTTATGTCCATAAGAATAGGAAACAGTTGTGTAAATTGTGAAAGTCTAACATCTAACAGTAAATGTAAAGTTCATGGCGTAATTGTCGATACAAGTTATACTTGCGATAGTTTTGAAATGAAGGCAGTATTAAAAAATAATTCAAATTGTGGAACTTGCGCCAGATATGAAGAGTCATCTTGTGCAAACCCTCAAAAAGCAGCGTCAAATATGTTGTGTTCAAGTTGGGCACCACAAAATGCTTCGGCTTAGTAATTAAATTATAAAAATGGTTGGTTCTAGTTGCTAACTATTTTTGTTTTTTAGTCACCATCAATATCTGTAGATGTTATAATTATAGATAAAGTACTCCTTACATCTACACTAAATAAAATACTTAAAGCCTCTAATTCTTCGTGTAAAGTCCTGACTTGGTTTGGATGCGATATAATAGCATTAAAAAGACTAACAGGTATAGCGTCGATAGCATTTTTAACGTCTATAATTTTTGTTGCTATTGCAGTGTTTAAAGCCATGTTTTTGGTAATAAAAAACACATAATCATCTATGCCAAGACCCTCAGTATTAAAATAAGTCTTTTCCACACTATTAATATTTTCTTTTAAAATAAGCAAAGACAGCGCACTAAAATAAGCTTGTGTCTGGTCAGGGTTTATTAAAGACGAATTTTCTAAGCCTGCAGGTTTTCCTATTTTACTGATTTTTGCAGTTTCAATTAAATTATACAGGCCATTATAAATTATATTAAATGAGCTCTGAATACCGGTGTCCTCATTATCAATTAGTGATAGTGAAAAATTACCCGGAGTGTTCCATATACCTTTAAGTCTTTCTGCTTGAGTTTTAAAATCTAAAGCAACGAATTTCAAATAATTTCTTCTTTTTTCTGAAGCTATAAATAAATTATTAGCCGCTTCAAGGTCACTTCCAAATAGCAAATACTCTAATCCTGATAAGGTTTTTATTTGCGGACTTAAACCAGCTACGAGTTCTTGAGTAATCTCAGAATTATCATTTATTGCATTTTCTATAGCCGAGGGCAATGTTGGCCAATTGTAAAGTATGCGATCCATAAATTGGTCTCTAATAGCACCAATATTATAAGCATAAATAGCACCATAAGTCAAAGCCGTTTGTTTCCATTGGTCGCGAACTACAGATAAATTTGTTTCTGTTGTAGCTGCTAAGTAAGCCTCTACCTTAATATTAAAAAGGGCACTCTCGTTAACAAAAGTATTAACTTTGTGCAGTATTTGCTTATTCGTGATATCTGAAACTAGAACTTTTACATTAAAAGATTCGTTATCAGTTTGGTTATCATCGTTCTTATTACAATTAAATGCGAATAATAAAACGAGTAAAAGACTTATTTTTTTCATAGTAGTTATAATGAATTTACAAAATCAATAACTTGATGACGTTCATCAAGAGGTAGATTTTTAAAGTTTTGTTTTATAGCATCAGCTTCACCGCCATGCCACAAAATAGCTTCTTCTATAGTTCTTGCTCGGCCATCGTGTAATAAATTAGAATGGTTATTAACTGCAGGAATTAGGCCAATACCCCAAAGAGGTTGTGTGCGCCATTCGTTTCCAGTGGCTAAAAAATCGGTTCTATTATCTGCTAAATCGTTTCCCATATCATGTAATAAAAAATCAGAATATGGTTTTATAGTAATATTTTTAAGCAATGCGCTTGGCGCAGTAGTTCCAGTGGTTTGATTAATGGTATGGCATCCAATACAGTTAAGTGTGTTAAACAGTACTTTGCCTTTTAAAACATTTTCATCTTTAAAATTACGTCTATTTGGTACTGCTAAGTGTGCTTGATAAAATAATACGCGATCTAATTGGTCGTTAGTTACTTCTGGACTACCACCATTTGGAGCATCGATGCAATCTTGCTGTGGTGACGGGCAATTTTCCTCCATAAAAATGGAGTTCGTTAAGCCCATATCACCATGAAAAGCAGATGCTACTTGTTGTTTCAAGGTTGGTGCATTTGCTTTCCACCCGTATTTACCTAATTGCGTGGTATTGGTTTCATAATTATAAACAAAATTGGCACGTCCGGAAATACCATTATTGTCACTATCGTTTATGTCTTCAAATTGAATAATTTCAAAATCTGGTAATGCAGAAATTAAACCTAAACCAATAGTTTGTTGTGCTACTCTTGGCGACTTTTGTACACCAGAAAGCGACCCAAACTGCTCTTCTTGAAAGGTGTAAATAGGTTTCTGTAAGGCGTAAGTATTGCCATCTGGATAACTTCCAGGAATTACTTGATAAGTTACATTTACTTTAGCTTCAAAAGGAATCCCGTTATTAGAGCGATCTTGAATTTGCGTACCGTATTCTGGAACAGCAATAGCATCTCCATTTGCATTTTGTCCAGCTAAACTAACACGCATTAAAAATCCATTAGAGATCATACCGTTCTGCAAAGGTTCACCACGACCATCTTTAAAATGGCAAGTATTACAAGCACGAGCATTAAAAGTTGGACCTAATCCATCTCTTGCTGTTGTAGAGGCCGGTGAGGATACCCAACTTTGATTAAATAGTGAGTTTCCCGTACCAAATAGTGCTTGTTGTTGAAACGTTAAACCATCTATTTGCCTACCAAAAGCAGTATTATTAGTAACGTTAACACCTAAAGGGCCTGTTAATAATTCTTCTCCTTCTTCGTAAATAGAGACGTTTTGCGGTATGGGTTCGTAGTCCTCTTTACTGCAATGAAGTAACGTTATTGAAAGTGAAATATATAGTATTATTTGCAGTTTAGTCATAGTTTTTAAAACTAAAGAGATCCCGAATACAATATTCGGGATGTCTTTTAATTTGTAATAAGAATAATAATTATAGACTAATTCCTATTGCAGTTGCCGAAGCACTAACTACATCTCCTAATTCTTGTAAAGCTATCGCAGCTTGCATTACTAAACCTAAATTAGTGTCTGTAGATGTTTCTTGTGTAATTAATAAATCAAATGGTTCTGTGCTATTTCCTAATGTAGTCACTTTTGCTAACATAGTGTCTGCAGAGACCTTTAAAGCAGCAGCTTGTGTTGGGTTTGCTTGCTTTACTAAATCGTAAAATGATGCCCCAGAAATGATGCTGTATTCTCCAAATATTACATTGTAAACACCTTTAGCATTAGTATATACATCTCTATTTGTATTATCACTAAAACAGGAATGCTCATCTTCTTGACCTAAACCGCTAATACCTCCAGCAGAATCTACAGCTACAATCATACGCTCAAAGCTTAATTCATCTCCGGCAATAAAAAAAGCACCCGTAATTAGTTGTTTTAAAGCAATGTTTTCATTTAAATTTGTAAAAACAGTTCTATACGTTCCACCTGTGTTCCATGTGCTCACTAAGGTTTGCAAATCGTTTATTAATAAATTTGTAGAAACTTGAAGATATTGTGCGCGTCTGTCTGCATTGGTAGCAGTTGTATAATCTGTAAATGACCTTAAACCTGGTAAGTTTGCGCTTGGTAAGCTATTGTCTTGTCCCCAAAGAAGGAACTCTATTGCATGCCATCCAGAACTTATGGCTTTTTCGTTTTCGTTTGCACCACCTTCGTTTAAACTGGCAATGGTTGCTTCGCTTATAGTGATGCTATTGTCACCAATGATACTGTTAAAATCACCTGCGTATTCTTCGGTACCTGCTTCAACATAGTCTATGTAACTTTCGTCAATTGGCCAAGCATTCATTTGTCCTTCATTATTAATACTCCAAGACTCGTCGGGTTGGTCAATTGGACCATTAGATCCTCTATAAACTTCTGTTTGACCATAAAATTCACGAGCAGCTAACCAAGCGTTTTTAGCTGAAGTGAAGTTGGTTTCGTTTGGTGTTGCTACAAACGTGTTTATAGCAGTTTGCATACTTATAGCACTGTTTTGAGAGTCTAAATAAGACTGGTATACTATACTAGCATAATTCTCTATAACTTGAGTTTTGGTTACTGTATCTTCGTTTATTACTGGTTGTGCTGTATCGTCATCTGAGCTACAAGAGTACGCTAATATTGAGACAGCTGTAATTAATGTTATTTTTAAAACGTTTTTTTTCATGTTATTTTTATTAAGACTAATTATAAATAGAGGTGCAAATATATTTTTCATTTTCATAAAAAACAAGCTATTTAGAATAAATCTTAATAATAATTATTCTGAATTTTATAATCTATTAGAAATAAGTACATTACTATATTTATTTCAGTTTTAAAGTGCTATAATTAAGTATAATAAGGTTTTTAAAGAAAGTATTTCACAGAAATATGTTTGCTAGCTTTATAATTATTACCTTTACGCGCAATTAATTCCAATTGCAATGACAGCACACGAAAATAAAATAGTTGGTGAAGGTTTAACCTACGACGACGTACTACTAGTCCCAGCTTTTTCTGAAATTCTTCCACGCGAAGTCAATATCCAAACAAAATTTACGCGTAATATAACCATTAATGTTCCCATTGTATCCGCAGCTATGGATACCGTTACCGAAAGTAAAATGGCAATTGCCATGGCACGTGAAGGTGGAATAGGAGTGTTACATAAAAACATGACGATCGAGGAGCAAGCAGATAAAGTGCGTAAAGTAAAGCGTGCTGAAAGCGGCATGATTATCGATCCTGTTACTTTACCATTGACTGCAATAGTAGCAGATGCAAAAAACGCTATGAAAGAACATAGCATTGGTGGTATTCCAATTGTAGATGCGAATGGAAAACTAAAAGGGATTGTTACCAATAGAGATTTACGTTTCGAACACCAAAACGATAGACCTATTGTTGAGGTCATGACTAAAGATAATTTGATTACAGCTCCAGAAGGCACAAGTTTAAAAGGTGCTGAGAAAATTCTTCAGCAAAATAAAATTGAAAAGCTTTTAATAGTAAAAGATGATATTCTTGTAGGTTTAATAACCTTTAGAGATATTACTAAAGTAACTCAAAAGCCAATTGCAAATAAAGATACTTACGGAAGATTGCGTGTTGCTGCAGCTATAGGAGTTACTGGAGACGCATTAGATAGAGCCGCAGCATTAGTGAAATCCGGTGTCGATGCTATCATTATAGATACAGCACATGGTCACACCAAAGGCGTGGTTAATGTTTTAAAAGAAGTTAAAGCAAAATTTCCAAAATTAGATGTTGTTGTTGGAAATATAGCAACCGCCGAAGCTGCTAAATATTTAGTAGCAGCAGGAGCAGATGCCGTAAAAGTAGGTATTGGTCCTGGTTCAATTTGTACAACTCGTGTAGTAGCGGGTGTTGGTTTTCCACAATTTTCGGCAGTGTTAGAAGTAGCAGCAGCTATAAAAGGAAGTGGAGTTCCAGTAATTGCAGATGGAGGTATTCGTTATACAGGAGACATACCAAAAGCAATCGCAGCAGGAGCAGATACTGTAATGTTAGGTTCGCTTTTAGCAGGTACTAAAGAATCTCCAGGAGAAACTATTATATATGAAGGACGTAAGTTTAAATCCTATCGTGGAATGGGCTCGGTAGAGGCCATGAAACAAGGGAGTAAAGACCGTTATTTCCAAGATGTAGAAGACGATATTAAAAAATTAGTACCAGAAGGAATTGTTGGTCGTGTGCCTTATAAAGGAGACTTAGATGAAAGTATCCATCAATTTATAGGAGGATTGCGAGCAGGAATGGGTTATTGTGGTGCAAAAGATATAGCAACACTTAAAGAAACTGGACGATTTGTTAAAATTACAGCTTCTGGGATTAATGAGAGTCATCCACATGATGTTACTATTACTAAAGAATCGCCTAATTATTCTAGATAGTATTTTACTTAATTTTAAAAAAGGCACCTTAATTATTAAGGTGCTTTTTGTTTTTAATATGGTTTGTTTAATATCAAGATATCAACCGTTTCAATACTAGAAGATGTTTAGCATAAAGTTTTTGACCACAGTTAAACGAAGTTGGCTGATTTTGTTTAAATAGGCAATACGTAGTTCTAGGAATATTTTAATTCTTAGGCTTCAACCGCACTCTTAGATATAAACTCAGGATCATCACTAAAAATCGCTTCTCCTTTAATAAGCCAAGCGAATCCAAAGCTTTCTACAGCAACGGTTTCCATCCAAAAGGTGAGTTGGTTCCCATTATAAATATCGGCACTAATAATACCCGTAAAACCAAGTAATATTATGATAAGTGATATTACAATGAGCCCAGCACACACTCTAAAAATTCGATTTCTAATCACCTTTTTTTGTCCACGATGTCCTTTTGCTTTATTAGATTTTGTAAACATGAAAAAGGACATATACGATAGCAATAATAAAAATAGTGCTGCGGATACCAAATGAAAGGTCTCTCTAAAGCCTGCACTTGCATTACCATTAATAAATGTCACGGAGTACGCTTTTAAAGTGTCGCAACATGTTTCGCTTAAATTCCCAGTTGGGAAGAAAACCACAAACAGCGCAAATACACCAGCAAGTGTGGAGATGTAAAAATCTTTTGATTCTTTACCACTATACACAATTAAGAATATAGCAATTAGACTTAATATGACCGTAAACACAGTTCCTGCTCTTGTATAGTAGTAATGACTTATAGATTCTATAGGTCTAGAGAGATCGAAAAATAAAAAGGTAATAATGATTAATAGTATTGGCAATGCCATACCTAAAACACCAATGAGTTTTCTTAGTGTTTTACTGTTTTGTAACCAGATGTCATCTTCTTTTTTATAGTCTAGGTTAATCATGTTATTAACCTTCTTGGTAAGTAGATTTTGCATAGCTGCTAGCTTTAAACTATTTGATTGTGATTTAAAGCAATAATAATCAAATAGTTATAATTATGTAAAAACTAAATTACATAATTATACAATACAAAAATCACGTAGTTACACGTGTATTTCTAGATGAATATTAGGGGAGATATTAGGGTTTTTTTAGAGTACACAAAGAGCTAGCAATTGATTTTACAGGTCTTGTTGTAAGTTTTACTCAAATTGCAATGCATGTGTTTTATGTCAAAAGTTTAATTAATTTAGCGCTATAACTTAAGCCTCATAAACCTGTCCACGATGCGGTTTTAAGGCATCTCTTACTGGTTTCATTTCGTCTTCATTAACGACCATAAAAGCAATAGCATGTGCAGTGTTTAAAACTTCAAAACCAGTTATATTTAAACTTAATTTCTCAATCGTAATGTATTCTTTTAAATGTATCTCGTGATGTTCAGCAATTTTTAGAGCATCTGGTCCTCTAAAATCCCAAATTAATTTAAGTTTACGCATTTTTCTACTGCTATTTTATTTAAAATTATTAAAATAAACTTCAATAATTATTTACGAAGAGTATTCTAAATTAATACTGTAAAACTATAGAAATAATTAATACCAATTATTAAAGTGTTGCAAAATGATTTATTTATACATTAAAAAGATTTTATTTAGTTAATTAATCAACCATTTTTGTTTCTAAACTAGCTGTTTTATAACAATAAATAATCTTTTCCTATCGTTTGTTATTGTACTTGCATAATAGGCTAATATTGTTATTTTTGCATCTTTCATATTATTTATTAAAAAATATATGAAATGCGCATGTTAAAAAAAGCATCATATAAAGAAATGATTGATAGCGAACAGCATGTAGCCTTAAAAAAACAATAAATTTAAACACATGAAATTTAAACACCTATTATTCTTTTTTGCTTTTATTTTTTCTTCATTATTTCTAGTTCAAGCACAAGATAAAGACGTGCTTTTTACAATAGATAAAGCACCAGTTTATGCTTCGGAATTTATTAGAGTTTATAATAAAAATTTAGATTTAGTTAAAGACGAATCTCAAAAGGAAATCGATGGCTATTTAAAGCTTTTTGTTAATTACAAATTAAAATTGCAAGAAGCAAAACGTTTAAAGTTAGATGAGAAGCCAAGTTATTTAAGAGAATTCGAGAGTTATAAAAAACAACTGGCTAAAAACTATTTGTCAGATAGTAAAGTAACAGATGCTTTAGTTGAGGAAACTTATAACAGACTGCAAACCGAAATTAATGCAAGTCATGTTCTAGTAAAAATAGATGAAAACGCAAGCCCGAAAGATACTTTAATAGCGTATAACCAAATCGTTAAATTACGGGATCGTGTTATAAATGAAGGTTATAAGGTAGTGCAAAAAGAGGTGCATAATGGTAAAACAGTTTATGCTGAAGATTTAGGTTATTTTACAGCATTTAAAATGGTTTATCCATTTGAAAGTGCAGCGTACAATACTAAAGTGGGCGAAGTGTCGCAACCTTTTAGAACACGTTTTGGATATCATGTTGTAACCGTTTTTAATAAGCGTAAAGCCAGAGGCGAAGTTACGGTTGCGCATATTATGATTAAAACAGGTAAAGAGAACGAAAAGGATAGTGAGATTAAAATTAACGAAATTTATAAACGCTATAACCAAGGAGAAGATTTCGCTGCTCTGGCAAAACAATTGTCTGAAGATAAAAGCACTGCAAGTAATGGAGGACTCTTAAAACCATTTTCTAGTGGGGAATTAAGTGCTCCAGAATTCGAGGCAGTAGCCTTTGAATTGAAAATTATAGATACCGTTTCTAAACCTTTTAAAACCCAATTTGGATGGCATATTATTAAACTTAAGGCTAAAAAAGGGATTCAGCTATTAGCAGAGATGAAACCTGAATTACAGTCTAAAATTAAACGAGATTCTAGATCTAAAGTTATAAAAGACTCTAGAGTTAAAACTTTAAAAGCGAAATATAGAATACTAGAAAGCACTAAAGAGTTAGACTACTTTAAATCTATAGTTTCTATTGACTATTTTAATAGAAAGTGGAGCCTACCAACACCTTTTGAAGGAGATAAAACGTTTATTAAAATTCAAGATAAAGTAATTACTTATAATGATTTTGGTCAGTTTTTAATTAAAAATCAACGCAGTCAGAACAAAACAATGACTGACATGGGTATTGTAGTAGATAAAATATATAATAGTTTTCTAGAAGTGGAATTACTTAAATATCAAGAAGAAAACTTAATCAATGAAAATATCGATTACTTCCAAATTGTTGGAGAATATAGAGATGGTTTGTTGTTATTTGATTTAATGGAAACTGAAATATGGAATGTTGCTAAAAATGATTCAGTAGCATTACTAAAATATTATGAAGGAAATAAAAACAGGTATTTCTTTCCAGAACGTGTAGATGCAGTCGTAGCTTCTTCAGCTAAAAAAAGTGTTATAAAAAAGATTCCTAAACTTTTAGATAAAGGTCTAGACACAGAAGCAATTAAGGCCTTAGTAAATACCAATGATCAGGTCAATGTAAGTTTTACCTCAGGTGAAATGGATAAAAATCACCAAGCATTACCAAATAAGATTAAATTTAAAACAGGCATATCCAAAATGTTCAAACATAATGATGCGTATGTTGTGGTTTATGTAAAAGAGATATTACCAAAAACACAAAAAACGTTTAAAGAAGCTAAAGGTAATGTTACAAGCGATTATCAAGCATTTAAAGAAGAAAACTGGTTAAAAGAGCTAGCTTTTAAATACACCTTAAAAGTAAATCAAGACGTGTTGAACAAAGTAAAACAAACAATAGAAAATTAATATGTTTAAGCGACTTGTATTATGCCTTATCATTGCTTTCTCTTTCGCTTCCTGCGATTATTTTAAGCAAACAGAAACACAAGACCCAATAGCTAGAGTTAAGGACAGTTATTTATATAAAGACGATATTAAAAACTTACTTCCTGAAAATTATACTAAAGCAGATAGTACTGTTATTGTAAACAATTTTATTAATAATTGGGCAACACAACAATTGTTGGTTCAAGGTGCTGCATTAAATTTAAACGAAAAGACTCAGGATGAGTTTAATGCTTTAGTAAACCAATACCGAAACGATTTATATAGCAAAGCATATTTAGAAGCATTGGTGTATAAGAATCTTGATACTGCCGTTTCTAAAGCAGAAGCTAAAAAATATTACGACGAAAATAAACAAGCTTTTAAACTTAATGAAGACCTCATAAAATTTAGATATATTAATTTAGATGAAAACAGGCTCGATTTAAAAGAAATCAAGAAAAAATTTAAACGTTTTAATGAGGATGACAAACGCGAGCTAGATTCCATAGCAATTCAATTTAAGTCCTATTCATTAAACGACTCGGTTTGGATAAGATTAGATCAAGTCATAACAAAAATTCCAACAGTTACAAGTGCTAATAAAAATGAACTGTTAAAAAAATCTAATTTTATACAACGCAAAGATTCATTAGGACTATATTTGATGCAAATTAACGATGTCCTACTTAGAACTGCGGAAGCGCCTTTAGAATATGTGCATCCAACTATTAAACAAATAGTTGTAAACAAGCGTAAGCTAGAACTTATTAGGCAACTAGAAAAAGATATTACAAAGGATGCAATTAAAAATAAACAATTTGAAATTTACAATTAATTTGAAACATATAATAGCAGTATGCTTAACGCTTTTTGTCACTAATGGAATATTAGCGCAAGAAATTATAGATGAAACACCGAAAGAAGAAAAAGTAGCAGACAGTATAAAGCCTACTACAAACATAAAAGTAGATGGTGTTGCAGCAGTGGTTGGTGACTATATTATTTTAGAGTCCGATATTGACAAAACATTTCTACAATTAAAAGCACAAGGTGGAGATCCATCTGCATTTACTAGATGTCAATTATTTGGAAAGCTTTTAGAAGATAAATTATATGCACACCAAGCAATACAAGATAGTATTGTTGTTAATGATGCCGAAATTCGTTCATATGTTAATCAGCAATTACAAGAAATTAAACAACGGGTTGGTGGGGATATGCAGCAAGTTCTTGATTTTTATAAAAAAGCAGACGAGCAGAGTTTAAGAGATGAAATGTTCGAAATCAATAAATCTCAAAAATTGGGAGTCGAAATGCAAGGTAAAATTATTGATGAAATCGAGGTAACACCAGAGGAGGTTCGTCAGTTTTTTAATAAAATACCTAAAGACCAACGTCCAGAATTTGGTACAGAGCTTAAAGTTGCACAAATAGTTATAAAGCCAGTAGCAACGCAAGAAGAAATAGACAAGGTTATCAATAAACTAAAATCTATAAAAAAGGATGTTGAAGAGAATGGCGGAAATTTTAGATCTAAAGCATTATTTAATTCAGACGATCCAGGTTCTAAAAAAAATGGTGGACAATTACCTCCAATGAATAGGGCTAGACCAAGAATGGTTAAAGAATTTAGAGAAGTAGCATTTTCTTTACAAGAAGGCGAGATTTCAGACCCTTTTAAAACGCAATACGGCTATCATATTGTATTACTTGAGAAAATTAGAGGTCAGGAATATGATGTAAGACACATATTAATGATACCAGAAGTTGCAGAAAGCTCTGTTAAAGCTGCTAAAGATAAAATTGAAGAGACTAAGAAAAATATAGAAGAAGGGAATATAACTTTTGCAGATGCTGCAAGAGAAGTTAGTGATGAAGTAGAAACTAAATTTCAAGGAGGGCAATTAATTAATCCTGCAACACAAGATTATAATTTTGAGTTAACCAAAATAGATACCGAAATCTACGTTAAAATTCAAGATTTAGAGAACAATACCGTGTCTGATGTTCTTGTGGATAGAGACGAGATTGGTAATGTTCTTTATAAAATTCTTACTGTAACAGATAGAATAAATGAGCATGAAGCAGATTATTCTCGCGATTACTTAAAAATTAAAGAATTAGCATTAAGCGAAAAACGTTTAGAGACTATCGGAAAATGGCAAGAAGAAAACATTTTAGATACTTACATTAAAATAAGCGGAGATTATAGAGATTGTGATTTCACCAACAATTGGCTAAAAAAATAATATAGAATAAAACGAATGTCAGACGTAGCAGCTATCAACCAATTAGTAACCAAGTATAACGCATTAAGACAAGAGATTGCAAAAGTAATTGTAGGTCAAGACGACGTTGTAAACCAAATATTAATTTCCATTTTTTCTGGAGGTCATGCTTTATTAATAGGCGTGCCAGGATTAGCAAAAACGTTAATGGTAAATACCATTGCACAATCTTTAGGATTAGATTTTAAACGTATACAATTTACGCCAGATTTAATGCCTAGTGATATTCTTGGAAGTGAAATTCTAGACGAGAGTCGCAATTTTAAATTTATAAAAGGACCAATTTTTGCTAATATTATTTTAGCAGATGAAATAAATCGTACACCTCCAAAAACGCAAGCGGCTTTATTAGAAGCTATGCAAGAAAGGTCTGTTACGGTCGCAGGACATAATTACAAATTAGATTTACCATACTTTGTATTGGCAACACAGAATCCTATTGAGCAAGAAGGAACGTATCCTTTGCCAGAAGCACAGTTAGACCGTTTTATGTTTGCTATTAATTTAGATTATCCAACTTTTGAGGAAGAAGTGCAAGTTGTTAAAGCAACAACAAGCGATGCTAAACCATCTGTAAATGCGTTATTTAATGCACAAGAGATTATAGATTTTCAACAATTAATTAGGCGTATTCCTGTAGCAGATAATGTCATTGAGTATGCAGTTAAAATGGTCGCTAAAACAAGACCAAATAAAGATACTGCGTCAGATTTAGTAAAACAATATATAGATTGGGGAGCAGGACCAAGAGCCTCTCAAAACTTAATATTAGCAGCAAAAACGCACGCCGCAATTAATGGGAAGTTTTCTCCAGATATTGAAAATGTACAAGCTGTAGCTCAAAGTATTTTAACGCACAGAATAATTAAAAACTATAAAGCTGAAGCTGAAGGTGTAACTGCAGAGCAGATTATTAAAAGCCTGTTTTAATGAAAGCTAAGCAGTGTGTTCTTCCATTAGTTATCTTCTTTTAGGAATAATTTTACTGTTATAAGTGCGCTATTCAAAATTCAACATGGGCCGTATGGAAGCGAAATATTAATGCTAGGTTTAATTTTTGAAGTTATTGGATTGTTGGTTGTAATGGTTATTCTTATTAAATACTTCTTGAAGAAATAAATAGCTGTTATCCTCGAATAGTGAAAATTTATTTTAGAAATCTTTATAACTAGTGAATATTAACGCACTCGACTTATTAATTTGCTATTTTTTTAATCCTAAAATTATCATTTTAATAATATTTCAACTCGTTTTTTTATTTTTATTGAGTTATTCGCAAACGTTTTCGTAATTCGTTACAAATTTTTTAAATTCTTCAATATTTTGTATTTTTGCAATCCCGATTCCGATTACTATTGGTACGGATTTTTTACTAAACAATAACAACCTAAAACTATTAGCATATGGCATTTGATATTGATATGATTAAGAAGGTTTATAGCCAAATGGCAGAACGCGTTGATGCAGCTCGTGAAGTCGTTGGAAAACCATTAACACTTTCAGAGAAAATTTTATACAATCACCTTTGGGATGGAAAAGCTACTAAAGCTTTTACTAGAGGTAAAGATTATGTAGATTTTGCTCCAGATCGTATTGCTTTACAAGATGCGACAGCTCAAATGGCTTTATTGCAATTTATGCAAGCAGGTAAAAACAAAGTTGCGGTGCCAACTACAACGCATTGTGATCATTTAATTCAGGCAAAAGATGGTGCTTCTACAGATTTAAAAAATGCTAACAATACAAGTAGTGAAGTTTTTAATTTCTTAGAATCAGTATCTAATAAATATGGCTTAGGTTTTTGGAAACCAGGTGCAGGAATTATTCACCAAGTGGTATTAGAAAATTATGCATTTCCAGGAGGAATGATGATCGGTACAGATTCCCATACAGTAAATGCTGGTGGATTAGGAATGGTAGCGATTGGTGTTGGTGGAGCAGATGCTGTAGATGTTATGGCTGGAATGGCTTGGGAGCTTAAATTTCCTAAATTAATAGGTGTTAAGTTAACAGGTAAATTATCTGGATGGACAGCACCAAAAGATGTTATTTTAAAAGTAGCAGGTATCGTTTCTGCAAAAGGAGGAACGGGAGCAATTGTTGAGTATTTTGGCGAAGGTGCTATTTCTATGTCTTGTACAGGAAAAGGAACGATTTGTAATATGGGAGCCGAGATTGGAGCAACAACTTCAACTTTTGGTTACGATGCGTCTATGGAACGTTATTTACGTGCTACAGATAGAGCTGATGTTGCAGACGAAGCCAATAAAATTAAAGAGTATTTAACTGGAGATCCAGAAGTTTATGCTAGTCCAGAACAGTATTTTGATCAAGTTATTGAAATTAACTTATCAGAATTAGGACCATTATTAAACGGCCCTTTTACACCAGATTTATCGACACCAGTTGGTAAAGATATGTCTGAAAAAGCAAAGGCTAACGATTGGCCTATTCAAGTAGAATGGGGATTAATAGGATCGTGTACAAACTCTTCTTATGAAGATTTATCACGTGCATCTTCTATTGCGCAACAAGCTTTAGATAAAGGAGTAAAAATGAAAGCAGAATTAGGTATTAATCCAGGTTCTGAACAAGTAAGATATACAGCAGCTCGTGATGGTATTTTAGGAATTTTCGAAAAATTAGACGCTAAAATATTTACAAACGCTTGTGGACCATGTATTGGACAATGGGCTAGATATAGCGATCCGAAAAATGCACCTAAAAATAGTATTGTGCATTCGTTTAATAGAAATTTTGCTAAGCGTGCAGATGGAAACCCAAATACACACGCATTCGTTGCATCACCAGAAATAACAGCTGCAATTGCAATTGCAGGTCGTTTAGATTTTAATCCGTTAAAAGATACTTTAATCAACGAAAACGGTGAAGAAGTAATGTTCGATGAGCCAACAGGATGGGAATTACCACCAAAAGGTTTCGAAGTTAAAGAGAATGGTTACTTAGCTCCTGAAGCAGATGGAAGTGGAGTAAATGTTGTAGTTAGCCCAACATCAGAGCGCTTACAATTATTAACACCTTTCGAGCCTATTGGTAGTGAAATTAATGGTGCTAAATTATTAATTAAAGCCTTTGGAAAATGTACAACAGACCATATTTCTATGGCCGGACCTTGGCTGCGTTTCCGTGGACATTTAGATAATATTTCTAATAACTGTTTAATTGGTGCTATTAATGCATTTGGTAAGAAAACCAACTTTGTTAAAAACCAATTAACTGGTGAGTTTGGTGGTGTGCCAGATACAGCAAGAGCATATAAAGCTGCCGGAGTGCATACAATTGTTGTTGGAGATCATAACTATGGAGAAGGTTCTTCTAGAGAACATGCAGCAATGGAGCCAAGACATCTTGGTGTTGTAGCGGTTATTGTAAAGTCTTTTGCGCGTATTCACGAAACAAACCTTAAAAAGCAAGGGATGTTAGGTTTAACATTTGCAAATGAAAGTGAATATGATTTAATTCTAGAAGATGATACTTTTAATTTTGTTGACATGGCAGATTTTTCGCCAGGAAAACAATTAACATTAGAAGTTGTTCATGCAGATGGGGCTAAAGATATAATTATGTTAAACCATACCTATAATCAATCTCAAATCGATTGGTATAATGAAGGTTCTGCATTAAACTTAATTAAAAAGGAAAATGTTTAATTAGATTGTACATATAAAATTTTAAAAGCTCCTAATATTTATTAGGAGCTTTTTTTGTTTAATATGTAAGTTTTGTATAATAATTACGACTGTGAATTATCTAATAGTCAACAAACAGATTACATGAACCCACTTTGGTTTTTCGAAGACACTAATCTTTTCAAAGTATTATGTCCGCACAAGTTTAAAGCATATGAGAAAGAGCACGATTTTGACGCCTACAAAAAAAAGATTACATCTACTTTACAGAAGACTCTGCTAACAAAGTTTACCTTATAGAAAAAGGAAAAGTTAAAGTCGGTTATTATAGTGAAGCAGGAGAAGAAGTCGTAAAAGCTATTTTGTCTAAAGGACAATTATTTGGGGAAAAAGCAATTTTAGGAGAAACGAAAAGAGATGAATTCGCTCAGTCTATTGACAATGAAACTTCAATTTGTCCAATTGGAGTTGATACCATGCATGAACTCATGAGAGATAATCAAACGTTTAGTTTTAAAGTCTATAAATTCATTGGTTTTAAATTTAAAAAATTAGAAAGACGACTTCAGCTTTTAATGTTTAAAGACACTAAAACAAGATTACTTGAGTTTTTGGATGAATTGTGTACAGAATATGGTTACGATTGTGAAAAAACAGGAGATCACGTGATCAAACATCCTTATACACAAAAAGACATTGCTTCATTAATTGGAACTTCTAGACCAACATTAAATATTTTAATTAATGAATTGAAAGAAGAAAAGGTTTTGGATTTTAATAGAAATGAAATAAGAATGTATAAAACATCAGCATAATTTATAAAAAACTTTTTTTTACAGTTATAAACACAAACCAAAACCATAGCAAATGCTATGGTTTTTTGTTTATAAACGAATATCTAAGCTTGTTTCTTTTAATTTTTTTCATAAAAATGGCCTTATGTTAGCTAGCTAACATTTAATAAGTATCTACTCTGCTAATTTTGTAATAACAAATACAAACTTAAAAAAAAACGTAGCAATGATTAAAAAAATGATTTTAGGAGCCTTGGCAATAGGACTTTTTGCCACCTCTTGTAGTAACGACGACGATGCAACAGTAGTATCAACAACTTCAGGTTTAACCATTAATCTTAATGGATTAGAAGCCCTTGGAGCTAATTTTGTGTATGAAGGTTGGGTAATTGTAGAAGGGATTCCAGTATCTACAGGAACATTTAGCTCTGTAGCTTTTCCACAAACCTTTCAAGTAAATACTGTTCAATTAAATGTAGCAACTAAATTTGTATTATCAATTGAGCCAGCAGAGGATTTGGATCCATTACCAGCAGCAACAAAAGTATTAGCAGGTGATTTCTCTGGTAATTCGGCTAATGTTTGGGTTGCTCCAGTAACAACAAACGCAGATATGTTTACAGGTTCATGGGGTAGATTCTTTTTAAGAACGCCTACCGATGAGACAGGAACTAATAATGGAAATGATGAAAATGGAATATGGTTTGGTACTCCAGGAACAATGCCTCCAGCAGCAGGACTAGGTTTGCCAACATTAGCTCCAGGATGGAAGTATGAAGGATGGGTTGTTGTTGATGGAGTTGGTCCAATTTCAACAGGAACATTTACAGGTGTTACTGAGGTAGATGATTCTAATAATTTTAGTGGCACACAAAATAATGCAGGTCCTCCAATCCCAGGAGAAGATTTTTTCTTAAATACACCTACAGGATTTACATTTCCTTTAGATGTTAGAGGACGTACAGCTGTAATTTCTATAGAGCCATTTCCAGATAATTCTCCAGCACCATTCGCAATGAAGCCATTAGTTGGTGCTGCAGGAGCAGCAACAGCGCCTGCAACTCATGATTTGAGCTTAAACTTAGATTCATTACCAACAGGTACAGTAACTAGATAAAATAGTACAGAATACTATATTTCATCTCAATAAATAGAGTTTATAAGGTGTTATAGTATAGTTTGTTTTTATTAGATTTGAAGTGTTAATTGTAAAATTAACGCTTCATTATTTTAAATTATGGCAACAAGAAAGGTTTCAGCTAAAAATATAATTTTCATAGTAATCATTGCTTTGTTAATTATTCCGCAAAGTAGACAGCAAATTCAAATAGCCATACATACTATAATGGCAAAAGTGAGCCCAAGCGTTGAAAAGAATAATGCTAGAGAGCAAGTAAGTAGCTATAATTGGAAATTGCGGGATTTAGAAGGTAATAGCTATCATTTAGATCAAGCGAAAGGAAAAGTTACCCTTGTAAATATGTGGGCAACCTGGTGTCCTCCTTGTATTGCAGAAATACCTTCACTTCAAGCGTTGTACAAAGATTATAGTGATAAAATAGAATTCATTTTAGTTTCTGATGAAGCGCAAGAAGTAATCGAGGCTTTCTTGAAAAAAAACAACTATAATTTAAAAATCTATTCACCTTTATCTGAAGCTCCCGAAACGTTTAATGTAAAAAGCATTCCTAGAACCTTTCTATTAGACAGAAATGGAAATATTATTATTGACGAATCTGGTGCTGCAAATTGGAATAGTGAAACGGTTCGTAATACTATAGATGAATTATTGAAAAACTAAATGAAAAAATATATAAAGGTTTTAGTATTTGTCTCCCTTTTTATAAATGTGTTTTCTTGTAAAAAAGCGATTAATGAAGGTCTTAAATTTGAAGATTACGATTCTACAATATTTAAAGCTGAAAAGCAATTGCTTTCTAATGAATATGATTCTGCAAGTACATATTTTAACAATGCCTATAGTATTCGTAAAAATATGTTAGCTTTTGATATGAACAACGCTCTAAATTTAGCAATAAAAGTTAAAGGCTGGAATCAAGCTTTAGTCTGGTCTGAACGATTAGTTAAAAAAGGTGTTGAATTATCTTATTTTGAAAAGAAAATTTTTAAATCATTTCATGAAACTAAAGAATGGAAACAATTTGTTGAAAATTATGATAAACACACAAAATATTTTAAAGAGCATTTGGATAATGAGATGATTGACTCTCTAGAAATTTTATTAGATATCGATCAGCAAGCTTATTGTTTATTGCCTTCAAAAAAAATTGATTTATCAAATGTTTTTGATAAAACAGTTTTTTTAGATTCACTTTTATTTCGATTAATAAAAAACAAAGGATTTCCTAATGAAGACAAAATAGGTGCTCTTATTTATAATGATAGCTTAATTAGTCCAATGATAAAATTCCATGCGCTTTATAGACATAGTTATCAAGCTAATTGAGATTTGGTAAATGAGTTTTTGATTAATGCAGTAGAAAAAGGCGAGCTTAAAAAGGCAGTTTATGAGAATACATTAATAGGTGATAATATGGATTTCGCTGTTATAGATTGTAAGATATATCAATCTAAATTCCTCAAACAATCCTCAATAGATAATTTTTTTAAAGAGAAAGTAATCTTTCAAAATTTTAAAGAAAATGATTTTAACTTTTATGTGCCATTCTCTAAATTTACTTTTAAAACAACTAGTGATGCAGACAATATGATATCATCATATGATTATTTATGTGATTATAGAAACTGTGAAAATGAAAATTAAAGCGTCTTAAAAAAAGCCTTTATAAAGGCTGAAGAAAATAAGGATTTCATAATTTTTAATTCTTCTATAAACGTAGATTCTTCGTCTAGAAATCTAAGCATAGTTTCTATGTTGTTTTTATCATAAAATTGCTCGAAAATCCATTCTCCTTTCTCGTTTTCATCTTCTAAAACTTTAAGAAAAATCTTATCGTAAAACTTATATTTTTGTTTAAACAGACCTTTTGAAGGCTTTTTGCTTTGTTTTAAATTTTTAATAATAATAGCAACTTTCTTTTCGGTGTGTTTAAAAGAATAACCAGTAGAACCTTTTACCCAACCACCACCTGTACCAATTTTAGTTATATTTTTTGTAGAATAGTTTTCGAAAGGAAAATTAGTCATTGGAATACTACCGCTTTCGGTTTCTAAAATGGAATAGTTATCAATTTTTAAAACCTCAGAAATATACTTTTTTATGAATCTATCATAAGTTACCTCGTCTACAACTGTTGTAGTAAAATAGGTGAATTCAACAAGTGCTGTCGTTTCAGATAAAGGTAATACATAAGTAAAGGTGGTTTGTTCTCCATCTTTTAACCTATAATCCATCATTGTAAATTGTTCAGGATTAAAGCTAGGTGTTTCCGTTTCAATAATTATACCTTTAAAATGCTGAATAATTTTAGTGTAATTGTTTAATTCTGAAAAGTAATCTTCAGTAATTCTACTATCAAAAACATGATGGGCAGAGTAGGAGTTAAATTCTGTTTTTACTATTGTTTTAGATGAGTCTTCTAAAGAAAGAACGTCATCTACAATAAAATAAAAATTAGTTTTAGCTTTAAGTATCCGTTTCGCTTCAGTGTAAAAGTCTAAAGCATGTATAGTTTTATAAGTGTAAGGGTTAAGGTTTAAAGTGAGTTGTTTCTTAGAAGAGAAAAACAAAGATTCATTCCAAGATTTTGTAATTATATCATCCCATTTTCCTTTGCCTTCTTCCCAGAAACTCCAGGTTTTATCATTTTTAGTCTTTGGCGATTTATCTATTAAGGCAACTTGCTTTCCATCGAAAAAGGAATCTTCAGCAAGTGCTAAAGCCAATTGAAAACCAGCAAGACCGTTACCTATAATAATATAATCGAAAGAGTTGCTAATTGACATTGAGAGAAAATTAGCGTTTAAAATATTTAAATGGAACAAATAGCATCCCAAAACACTCTCCATCACCTTTACCTAAATGCTTGTGGTGCATTTTATGAGCTCTTCTTACGCCTTTCGCGTACCAATTATTAGCCTTTCTTAAAAGCTTAAAACGTTGATGAATAAAAATATCATGAACAATAAAGTAAGCTGCTCCATATGCCATTATACCCAGGCCTATTGGTAAACAATACCAAATAGCTTCGTAACTCCAAAGATAAAAACAGGTCATGCTAACTACTGCGTAAAAAATAAAAAATGCATCATTGCGCTCAAACCAGCTATCATGCTCTTTATGGTGATGATCTTTGTGTAAAGACCATAAAAAACCGTGCATTACATATTTATGCGTAGACCACGCCATAAATTCCATAGTGCTAAATGTTGCTAAAAAAACGAGTATCCAGAATAGTATTTGCATTACAATAAATTTAGTTGATATTTTACGTAACTCCTAGTTAATAGTTCTACTTTTTTATAGTTTGGTACTCTTACTCTAGTGTTTTTAATATCTAAGGCAGGTGTTTTCTTTAATTTTTTTAATAACTGATTATAATAACGATAAGCCATAAAAACACCAAATTTAGCTTCTAATGGTAAAAGTTTTATACCTTCTAAACCTTTTGAGAAATCGTTTTCAATATCATTAATAATAAGTTGCTTCGCATTTTCGTCCAAATTATTTAAATCTGTATTGGGAAAATAAGTGCGTTCTAAAACATCGAAATCTGCTTTTAAATCTCTTAAGAAATTTACTTTTTGAAAAGCAGAACCTAAAGACATCGCGGAGTTTTTTAATTCGTTATATTTTTTATTATCCCCATTTACAAAAACTTTTAAGCACATAAGCCCAACAACATCTGCAGAACCATAAATGTAATCTTTGTATTCTTCTTCCGTTAAATATGTAGATTTAGATAGATCTAGTTTCATGCTTTGCATAAAAGAATCTACCATGTGCTTTTCTAAATTATATTTATGGAAGGTCTGTTGAAAAGAATTCAAGATAGGGTTTAAGCTTATTTTATCTATTAAAGCATGTTCTAAATCGGCTTCAAATCTTTTAAATAGTGTTTCTTTATCGTAATCGTGAAAAGTATCTACAATCTCATCTGCAAATCTAACAAAACCATAAATATTATAAATATCTTGTCTAATAGTGTTCGCTAGCATTTTGGTTGCCATAGAAAAAGAGGTGCTGTAAGACTGGGTAACAATCTTACTACAACTATTAGAAACCGAATCGAATAATGCTTTCATTTTAATTATTGTGGTGTTTATTTATTAATTCTGCTACCAGTTTTCCAGAAATTATAGCTGGAGGAACACCTGGACCTGGAACGGTTAATTGTCCCGTAAAGTATAGGTTTTTAACTTTTTTACTTTTTAATTTAGGCCTTAAAAAAGCAGTTTGCAAAAGCGTATTCGCCATACCGTATGCATTGCCTTTGTAAGAATTATACTCTTTTATAAAGTCTTTAACGCAAAAGGAATCTCTAAATATTATATTGTTTTTCACATCTTGTTTTGTCAAGGTCTCAAAACGAGCCATAATGATATCAAAATAGTGCTGTCTCAATTCTTCTGTATCTTCAATACCTGGAGCAATAGGAATTAAAAAAAATCCTGTTTCACAGCCTTCAGGAGCCATGCTTTTGTCTGTTTCCGATGGAAAATTGGCATAAAACAATGGTTCTGTAGGCCATTTTGGATCATCGTAAATATCCTGAGCATGTTTTTCAAAATTAGTATCAAAAAATAAATTGTGATGCTCTATGTTTTTTAGTTTTTTATTAAAACCTACGTAAAACAGTAACGATGAAGGTGCAAAGGTTTTTTTTGCCCAATATCTTTCAGAATATTGTCTGTACTCTTGATCCAGTAATGTTTCAGAGTGATGGTAATCTGCACCACTCAGAACAACATCAAAATTTATTGTTTTATTATTTACAATGATTGAGCTCGCTTTTTTGTTCTCAATGTTTATTTTTGAAACAGGACTATTGGTGTTTATTTTAACACCAAGACTTTCTGATAAGGCTTTCATTGCTTTAACAATTTCATACATGCCACCTTTGGGGTGCCAAGTCCCTAAACCAAAATCGGCATAATTCATGAAATTGTAGAACGATGGCGTTTTATTTGGCTTCGCGCCTAAAAACAAAACTGGAAATTCCAAAGTAGAAATTAATTTAGGGTTTTTAAAACTTTTTCTAACATCACTACTAATGGTTTTAAAAAACTGATCCACGCGCATTGCTGTTTCTGGTGTAATTAATTCCAAGGGTGAAATTCCAGGTTTTAAAACCACTTTATTTATAGCAATATCGTAGTTTTTACCAGCTTTTTTAATGAATTTTTTTAGTGCAACTGAGCTACCTGGCTCTATGCGCTCAAATTCTTCACAAATTTTATCCATAGTATCTCCTATGGTAATTTCATCATCTTTAAAAAAAATTTTGTAGGCTGGAGACAACTTATCTAATTGGTAATAATCAGAAGTTTTCTTCTCGAAATCAGCAAAAAACTTATCAAATATGTCTGGCATCCAATACCAACTAGGTCCTATGTCAAAAGTGAATCCTTCTTTTTTTACTTGTCTACATCTACCACCAATAGTATCGTTTTTCTCAAAAACTGTTACTTGATTTCCATATTTGGCAAGATAGCAGGAAGCCGATAATGCAGAGAATCCAGAGCCTATTATAGCTATATTTTTACTCATATATTACTGTTGACCACTTTATGGTTATTGAAAGTTAAATTGTTTAAAACCTGTTCACTAGATTCTGATATAAATATTTGATCATTTATTAGACTGGTATCTATGGCTTGTGCTTGCCTTCCAGAAATATAAAGCTTATTATTTGTATTAAGTAATACTTTACGAGTAAGTTCTTGTATGTATTGATCTATTATTTCTGCTTCTGGCTTTACTGTAAAACTTGAAATAAATGTAATATCGTTATAGTAATCTTTTACATATTCCAAACTATCAGTAGGTACACTTTGTCCTAAATAGATGGTATGTAATCCTTTTTCAGATAATTCGTAATTTATAAATAATAAACCTAGTTCATGAACTTCATTAGCCGGAAGAAACAAAACATATGCTTGGTCCTTGTTTGTAACTTTAGTTTTACTAATAGCTTTTTCTGTATTCACTAAAATTTTCTGTTTAATTAACTCAACTATAAAATGCTCATGAGCTGGTGTTAATGTATCGGTTTGCCATAAGAGACCGATTTCATCTAGAAACGGTACAAAAAACAAATAAAATATTTCAGTAAAAGTGTACTTAGAAGCCAATTCATTAAATGTTGAATAAAATAGGGATTGATCAAAACTGAACATTGACATTTTGAAAGCATTAATTGCAGAATTGTTATTTCTTTGCTTTTCAGAAATTTCATTTACAAATAAAGATATTTCTTCATCATTTAATTTTGCAATCTTAGAAATCTTAAAACCGTTTTTATTAAGATAGCTAATATTTAATATTCTCTGTAAACTTTTTAAGCTATAGTTCCTAATGTTAGTCTCAGATCTATTTGGTTGAAAAAGACTATAGCGCTTTTCCCAAATTCTAATGGTATGAGCCTTAATGCCTGATAAGTTTTCAAGGTCTTTAATACTAAACTTTGTTTTTATATTGTTCATTCTATGGCTAAATTAATTAAACAAAATGTAATAGCGCCAATATTAACAAAGTTTTTGTAATAATTATGTAGAAGAAATGAAAAGAATGATGATTATTTTAGTGCGCACGAGAAGACTCGAACTTCCACGATCTAAGCGATCACTAGCCCCTCAAGCCAGCGCGTCTACCAATTCCGCCACGTGCGCATTTAAAATTAAATAAAAAAAAAAGTTAAGCAGAGCTTAACTTTTTTAGTGACCGGGCTGGGGCTCGAACCCAGGACCCTCTCCTTAAAAGGGAGATGCTCTACCAACTGAGCTACCAGGTCTTTTCCTTATTGGGGTGCAAATATAAAACGTTTTATTAATAATACAAGCGTATTTTTAAAAATATTTTTGTTTTTTTGTACTTACTATTTCTACATCTTTAATAATCAAATAATAAGCCTAAAAATGAATATTGTTTTACTTGGATATATGGCATCTGGAAAGTCGAAAATTGGTACAGAACTTGCGAAAATTCTTTCTTTTGACTTTGAAGATTTGGATAATGTGATTGAAAAGAATGAAAATAAGTCGATAAACGAGATTTTTACAGATTCTGGTGAGCTGTATTTTAGAAAAAAAGAAAAAGAGTATTTAGATTCACTTTTAAAACACTCAAATAACACGATAGTTTCTCTAGGAGGTGGTACACCATGTTATTATAACACAATGGAGACTTTGGTGGCTAATTCTGGTGTAAAAACAGTATACCTTAACGCAAGTATTTCTGTCTTGGTTAATAGGCTTAAAGGAGAAACATCTAAAAGACCAGTAATTGCTCATATAGAGACAGATGTTCTTTTAGCAGAGTTTATTGGGAAGCATCTTTTTGAAAGATCTTACTTTTACAATAAGGCAGAAGTGAAGATTAACGCTAATAATTCTGTAGATGCTATTGTTAAAAATATTATACTTCAGTTATTTTAAATTTACTTCATAATTTTTACCTTCTAAAATAACTTCAACATGTTCATTTAATGACGTGGATAACGAAATGCCTTTAAAATCTGCTTTAACAGGATATTTTTTATGGTTCCTATTTACAAGTACGGCAGTTTTGAATTTCTTTAAGGGCACATCTAAAAAATGTTTAACGCCATAAATTAATGTGGTGCCTGAGTTTAAAACATCATCAATTAGGATTACAGATTTATTTTTATACTCCTCTTTTTTAATAGATGTTTTTATAGTCTCTAATGGGTTTTTCTTATCTATTATTACTTTACATAAAATAGGTTCTATTGGTGATATTTTACTTAATACGGATTTTATTTTTTTCGCAAAAAGGTAACCATTAGAATCTATTCCTGCTAAAACCACCGTGGTTTCATTGCTGTTATCTTCATAAATTTGATAAGCAATTCTTCGTATTTTGTGTGTTATCTCATCATGAGAAAGAATACAATTTTTTAAAGTAGTCATTTTTTTTTGTGTTAATTTGATGAGTATTTATTCTTCTTCATTTTCTCTGTAGACATCATCAATATTTCTTCGATCTTTCTTAGTAGGCCTTCCAGTCCCTTTTTTTCTATAATAATCTTTTGCATACTTAAGTAGTTCTTGAGATTCGAAAGCCGATTTGGGTGTAGTGTCTACTCTATAAATATCGACTAGTTTTGCTCCAACGCGATTTGGTGGTACATCTAAAACAGTAACAGTATAGTTAATTTGATTCTTTCGTATTTCAATTTTATCTGTAGGATATATCTCTCTACTTGGTTTTACAACTTGCCCATTAACCTTTATGTGTCCTTTTTTACATGCTGTTGTAGCGATATTTCTTGTTTTAAAATATCTAACACACCATAAATACTTGTCAATTCGCATATAATTTAACTTAATTCTACGTTAATGATACTGTACAAAATTATTATATAGTTTATCTTGCACCCAAAAATAAGCAAAAATGAATTTAAGAAAATTTTTAATCCCAACTTTATCGTTGTTTTTTATCGCTTTCTCTTGTAAAGATGATGAACCAGAATTTGAAATTATTCCAGATCGTGATAGACAAGAAGTTTATGATGAGAATGACATAGAAATTCAAACTTATTTAGAAACACATTTTTTTAATTATGAAGATTTCGATTTTTCCGATGCGACTAATCCTGCGAACAATGATTTCAATTTAGTTTTAGATACAATTTCTGCGGATAATGGGACTCAAGATAAAACGCCTATCTATAATTATTTAAATCAAGCGGATGGTGTTTATCCAAGATTGGATATAAAAATAGTTGATCAAGACGATATAGATTACAACCTATATATTTTAAAAGTTAGAGAAGGTGAAGGAGATGCTATAAGTCCTTTAGATGCTGCCGCTATGCTTTACAGAGGGACAATACTAGATGGTACTTTATTTGATAGTGCTGTCAATATTGAAAATGGGCAACCGTTTAATCTAACAGGAGTTGGAAGCATTGGAGGAGTAGTTCCAGGGTTTAGAGAGGGTATTACAGAGTTTAAAACATCTACGGGTTATACAGAAAATGCAGATGGATCTATAACTTACAACGATCATGGACTAGGAGTAGTCTTTATGCATTCAGGTTTAGGTTATTTTTCTTTACCACCAACTTCTGCTATACCAATATACTCTCCATTATTTTTTAATTTGAAGGTGATTTCTAGAAGTAATACAGATTATGACTTAGACGGAGTGCCTTCACATATAGAACATCCAGATGGAAATATTGACGGAGAAGAAGACAATATAGATGGTGATTTATTAGTGAATTTCATAGACAACGATGATGATGGAGATGGCGTTTTAACTAGAAACGAAGTCGTGCAAAATGAATATGAAGAAGATGTGGATGAAAATCAATTTATGACAAAAGCTGAGGCACAATCATATTTTGATGCTATTACAGCTACAGATGAAATATTTATTAGTATTGAAGGTGAGTTAGATGGTACATTTACTTTACATACACTTACTGTTCCTGATGATAATAATGATGGGACTCCAAATTATTTAGATAGTTCGGTAACCACTGAATTAGAATAGTTTTAAATAAATCAATAAAAAAAGTGACAATTAAATCAGCTTTTTTTTATACGCTATAGGTTCTATAATTTAACCGAAAGACTCAATATTAACTGACTTGGTCTAGAATCTATTCTATCTACATTAAGTTGAGAATTATTTAAAACAACTGTAGTTTCGTTTTCAGTAAAACCACGCTCATAACGCAGGTCTATTCCAAAGGAATTAAAATGCACTGCAACCCCAAAATTAAGGCCTACTGAAAAATCATTTTCTATTTTAACAACTGTTGCATTCTCTATATCCGAATTTAAAATATATTGAAACGCTGGACCAGCAAAAATACTCACTGGGCCTATGATTTTTAAACCAACTAAAATAGGCGCATCAATACGTTGCAAGCTAAAATCTCCTGTCGCATACTCACTAGTAGTTTTTGTGTACATGAGTTCTGGCTTTATGTATAATTTTCCTCCTATTTTACCAAAAACACCAATATGAAAACCTATTGCGCTTTTTGGATTGTGAAATGTATTAGTAGCCGAATTATAATAATCGCCATTAGTATTGTAGTTTAGACCAGCTTTAATTCCAAATCCTCTTCCGTTTTGAGCTATTGCAGATGAGGCAATAACCAAAACAAAAATTACTGTTAAACATACCCTTTTACTTAAATCACTTTTGTTAATGAAGTGATTATAAAACTTTGCAAAATTTTTCATTAGTGTCGTTTTTAAATGTGAACTATACCTGTAACGATGATCGCTGCAATATATTTTCTTATTCTATAAGTTTGTAAGATAATAATAAAAATAAAAA
>NZ_JSWF01000015.1:0-42500 GCF_000797445.1 Lacinutrix jangbogonensis
TCTTTTTATTTTTATATCTAAAAGAAAGTTACTTTCTTTTTATCACTTTTTCACAAGCTTTTATAATAGCGTCAGCATTTAAACCATACTTTTCCATTAGTTGAGCAGGTGTTCCAGACTCACCAAAAGTATCGTTTGTAGCAACAAATTCTTGAGGCGTTGGTTTGTGTTGCGATAATACTCTTGCAACACTTTCTCCAAGTCCCCCCATATAGTTGTGCTCTTCGGCAGTAACAATACAATTTGTTTTACTTACTGAATCTATAATTGCCTTGGCATCTAAAGGTTTAATAGTATGAATGTTAATGACTTCAGCAGATATCCCTTTTTCATTTAAAGCCTTTGCAGCTTCAAGTGCTTCCCAAACTAAATGTCCAGTGGCAACAATAGTGACATCTGTTCCATCTAATAAATGCAACGCTTTTCCTATTTCAAATTTGTGATCAACAGGTGTAAAGTTGGCTACTTTTGGTCTTCCAAAACGCAAATAAACTGGTCCCTCATGTTCTGCAATGGCAATAGTTGCTGCTTTGGTTTGGTTATAATCACATGTATTAATTACAGTCATTCCTGGTAGCATTTTCATTAATCCAATGTCTTCAAGAATTTGATGAGTTGCACCATCTTCTCCAAGTGTTAAACCTGCATGAGAAGCACAAATTTTTACATTTTTATCTGAATAGGCTATACTTTGTCTTATTTGATCGTAAACACGACCTGTAGAAAAGTTAGCAAAAGTTCCAGTGAAAGGAATTTTACCGCCAATAGTTAAACCAGCTGCAATACCCATCATATTAGCTTCTGCTATTCCTATTTGAAAAAAGCGTTCTGGATTTTCTTCTATAAATTGATCCATTTTTAGCGAACCAATTAAATCCGCACAAAGTGCTACCACATTAGGATTTGTTCGTCCTAATTCTGTTAATCCTGCTCCAAACCCTGAGCGTGTATCGTTATTTCCTTGATTTTCGTATGTTTTCATCTTTTGTCTCTTAATTTGAAGGATTAATAATCGCCTAAAGTTTCAGCATTCTGTGCCAATCCAGTAGCTAACTGAGCATCGTTTGGTGCTTTTCCATGCCAAGCATGTGTATGCATCATAAAATCTACGCCATTACCCATAACTGTTTTTAATAATACACAAACAGGCTTTCCTTTGCCAGTTAAAGACTTTGCCTCTGCCATACCTTTTAAAATAGCATCAACATTGTTTCCTTTTTCAATTTCTAAAACGGTCCAGCCAAAAGCTTCAAATTTACCTTTGATGCTTCCCATTGGTAAAACAGTATCGGTAGAACCATCAATCTGCTGTCCATTTAAATCTATAGTTGCAATTATATTATCTACATTTTTTCCTGCAGCATACATAATAGCTTCCCAATTTTGTCCTTCTTGTAATTCACCATCACCATGTAAACTATAGATTACGTGTTTGCAACCGTTTAATTTCTTGGCTTGTGCAGCACCAAGTGCAACACTCATACCTTGTCCAAGAGATCCAGAAGCTATTCTAATTCCTGGCAAGCCTTCATGTGTAGTTGGATGCCCTTGTAAACGTGTGTTAATTATTCTAAAGGTGTTCAACTCATCTACAGAAAAATAACCAGCTCTGGCTAAAACACTATAATAAACTGGTGAAATATGACCGTTTGAAAGGAAGAATAAATCCTCACCAATACCATCCATATCAAAACCATCTTTTCTGTCCATAATCTCGTTGTAAAGTGTTACAAGAAATTCTGCACAGCCTAAAGATCCTCCTGGATGTCCAGAATTTACTTTGTGAACCATTCGTAAAATATCTCTACGAACCTGAGTTGTAATGTCCTCTAATTGTTGTGTGTTTGCCATTGTTTTTAGCTTGGTTTATAAAGCATCAAAAATAGCTTTTTAAAGAGGGAATACAATATTAGTACAAAGGCACTTATTAACGAATTGATACGATTTGCTAACAATTTCAAACTTTTTTGAATTTTATTAAATGTTTAAGAACGTATGTTATTTTGTTAATTATCTTTACGAGCTGAATATTTTCATAACTATGACATTCGATTTAAAAGGAAAAGATGCACAAAGTAGTGCGAGAGCTGGAGTACTTACTACAGATCATGGCGTTATAGAGACACCAATTTTTATGCCTGTTGGTACTGTTGCTTCTGTAAAGGGAGTGCACCAGCGCGAGCTAAAAAATGATATCAATCCAGATATTATTTTAGGAAACACCTATCATTTATATTTAAGACCACAAATAGATGTTTTAGAAAAAGCTGGAGGTTTACATAAATTTATGAATTGGGATCGTAATATTTTAACCGATTCTGGTGGTTACCAAGTGTATTCTTTATCTGCAAACAGAAAAATTAAAGAGGAAGGCGTAAAATTTAAGTCTCATATAGATGGAAGTTACCATACGTTTACACCAGAAAGTGTAATGGAAATTCAACGTAGCATTGGAGCAGATATTATTATGGCTTTCGATGAGTGCACACCATATCCTTGCGATTATAACTACGCTAAACGTTCTATGAAAATGACGCATAGATGGTTAGACAGATGTATTAACCATTTAGAAAAAGTGCCTTTTAAGTACGATTATTCTCAGGCATTTTTCCCAATAGTTCAAGGGAGTTGTTATAAAGATTTACGTGTGCAATCTGCGGAATATATTGCAAATGCAGGAGCAGTAGGTAATGCTATTGGAGGCTTGTCTGTTGGTGAGCCTGCGGAAGAAATGTATGCTATGACGGAAATAGTAACAGCGATACTTCCAGAAGATAAACCACGTTATTTAATGGGAGTTGGAACACCAATTAATATATTAGAAAATATTGCACTCGGTGTCGATATGTTCGACTGTGTTATGCCAACACGTAACGCTAGAAATGGAATGTTATTTACAGCTCATGGTTCTATAAATATTAAAAATTTAAAATGGCGTGATGATTTTTCTGTATTAGATGACATGGCAATTACTTGGGTAGATACAGATTATTCTAAAGCATACGTTAGACACTTATTTACCGTAAACGAAAGATTAGCAGCACAAATAGCAACCATACATAATTTAGGATTTTACATGTGGTTAGTACGTGAGGCAAGAAAACATATCTTAGCAGGAGATTTTAGGACATGGAAAGATATGATGGTAAAACAAATGGATAAAAGACTTTAGAGTTTAGAAGTTAATTAAGAAAGTTGATAGAGAAGAGAAAAGAGATAAAAAGAACAGGATTGTCACTCTCGTTTTGAGAGCTTAAGAAAGAATGAAAATACTAGATTGGTACATATTAAAGCGATACTTACTCACATTTTTAATGATGATATTATTGTTTATCCCTATTGGAATAACAGTGCATCTTGCAGAGAAAATTGGTAAAATATTAGAGCGAGAAGCACCTTTTGGTGAAGTCATGGTTTATCTATTAGATTTTACTGTTTACTTTGCGCACTTACTATTTCCTTTATTTTTATTCCTGTCGGTAATATTATTTACTTCCAAATTGGCCAACAATACAGAGATTGTTGCTTTCTTAAGTTCGGGAGTTTCCTTTTCAAGGTTTTTAAGACCTTATTTAATTGGTGCTACTATTGTGGCTATGATCTCAATCGTTTTAGGTTTATATTTAGCACCTAATGCTAGTAAAGGTTTTAACGATTTTAAATATAAATATTTAAGTGGTAAAAAACACAATCAAAACCAAAAGCTTTTTAAACAGATTAATGATAACGAAATTATATATGTTAGCAGTTTTGATGCTAAAAGAAATCAAGGCTTAAATTTTTCATTGGAACATTTTGAGGACGATAAATTGGCCTATAAAATTGAAGCAAACAGTATTAGATATGTTGAGAAAGATTCTACATATAGATTAAGAAATTACTTTAAACGTTCTATTACTGAAGGTGATGATATTCTTGAAAGCGAAAGAAGAAAAGATACTATTTTTAATTTCGAATTAGAAGATTTAGTTCCAGACGACTACATAGCAGAGACCTTAAACTATATAGACTTAAAGCGATTTATTTCACGTGAAGAAAAACGAGGTTCGTCGAGCATAGGACGGTACAAGTTAGAATTATATAGAAAATGGAGTTTACCAGTTTCGGTATTTATATTAACAATAATAGCAGTTGCTGTATCCTCAATAAAAAGAAGAGGAGGAATGGGTGTAAACCTTGCTTTTGGTATTACTATCGCCATGATTTTTGTTTTCTTCGATAAGGTCTTTGGTACAATGGCAGCACAATCAGATTTCTCTCCACTGATAGCAGTTTGGTTTCCAAATGTAATTTTTGGTATTTTAGCTGTAATACTATTGTACAATGCTAAACGATAAACTTAAAAGTTATTTACACCTACATTTTTTAGTTTTTATAGCTGGATTTACTGCTATTCTTGGAAAACTTATTACTATCGAAGCGGTCTCTCTAGTTTGGTATCGTATGGTAATTGCATCTATATTTATGTTTGTTTACATAAAAATAGCGAAAGTAGATATCTCTATAAATATAAAAACACTTATTAAGTTTTCTGTAGCCGGAATTATTATAGCTTTGCATTGGATTACTTTTTTTGCAGCAATAGACGTTTCTAATATATCCATAACATTAGCTATGTTTTCTACTGGAGCTTTTTTTGCCTCATTTATTGAACCAATAGTCTATAAGCGAAAAATTATTTGGTATGAAATTCTCTTCGGGATTGTAGTAATTATTGGTATTACAATCATTTTAAAAACCGAGATGAAGCATATTATGGGAATATTATTGGGTATTTCATCCGCCTTTTTTTCATCACTATTTGCTGTATTAAACGGTAAGTTTCTTGAAAAAGATTCAGCGACAAAAATTTCATTTTACGAGTTTATTGCTGGCGTTATTTTTATTTCACTTTTTATATTAATATTTGGAGAGGGTTTTTCTTTAGAATACTTGCAATTAAGTGCTAAAGATTTCCTTTACTTGTTACTATTAGCATCTATTTGTACTGCTTATGCTTTTATTGCTTCAGTTTATGTTATGAAACAAATTAGTCCTTACACGGTTGTACTGACCTATAATTTAGAACCTATTTATGGCGTTATTTTGGCATTAATAATATTTCCGAAAACGGAAACGATGTCACCCTCCTTTTACTATGGTGCATTTATTATATTATCCACGGTATTATTAAATGGAATAATAAAAAACACAAAAGCCTTTAAAAATAAGAATACACAAAACCAAAAAATTGTGTAATTTTGTAACCTAACTAAGAAACTATATTAATACAATTCTCAATGGAATATTTAGAATTTGAATTACCAATAAAAGAGCTAGAAGACCAATTAGACAAATGCCAAGTTATTGGTAAAGAGAGCAATGTTGATGTTACAGAAACCTGTAAACAGATAGAGAAAAAGCTTGTTGTAACTAAAAAGGAAATTTACAAGAACTTAACGCCTTGGCAACGTGTCCAAATGTCACGTCATCCAAACAGGCCATATACTTTAGACTACATTCAAGCTTTATGTGGAGACTCTTTTTTAGAGCTACATGGAGATCGTAATTTTAAAGACGATAAGGCTATGATTGGTGGTTTAGGCAAAATTGGAGACCAGAGTTACATGATTATTGGTCAACAAAAAGGATACAATACTAAAACAAGACAATATAGAAATTTTGGGATGGCAAATCCAGAAGGTTACCGTAAAGCATTACGCTTGATGAAATCTGCTGAAAAATTTGGTATTCCTGTAATAACACTTTTAGATACTCCTGGAGCGTATCCTGGTTTAGAGGCCGAAGAACGTGGTCAAGGAGAAGCTATTGCTAGAAATATTTTAGAAATGACACGTCTTAAAGTACCAATAATTACTATTGTAATTGGTGAAGGTGCCTCTGGAGGAGCTTTAGGAATTGGAGTAGGAGATAAGGTGCTAATGCTAGAAAATACTTGGTATTCTGTAATCTCTCCAGAATCTTGTTCTTCAATCTTATGGAGAAGTTGGGAATATAAAGAACAAGCTGCTGATGCTTTAAAGCTGACTGCAACAGATATGAAAAAAATGAAGATTGTAGACGAAATCGTTAAAGAACCATTAGGTGGAGCGCATAGCGATAGAGAAAAAACATTTTTAGCAGTTAAAAATGCGATTATAAAATCTTATGAGGAGTTTAAAAACTTATCACCAAAAGATTTGGTTGCTCAACGTATGGATAAATATTCTCAAATGGGAGTTTATAAAGGCTAACAGTTACAAATACTGAAAACATTAAAATCTGAAAGCTGGTCTTTCAGATTTTTTTTATGCTTATTAACAAAATTATTGACTTATTAACAGTTCAATTGTTAAGATTGAACAGTATTAAAATTCACATGCTCTTAACAATTGTTTTACTTTCGCTTAACATGAACCAAGCCAAAATCAAAGCTAAATCTATGTCCGAATCCCTTAATGGCGAACACCATCTGACATTTAATAAAAATAGAAAATAACAGATGAAGCAACCACAAAATATATCTGGATATAAAGTAGATAAAAGTACAATTATTTCTCTTGAAAAAGGAAAAATACCACCGCAGGCTCTAGATTTAGAAGAGGTTGTACTTGGAGCGATGATGATTGATAAAAAAGGTGTCGATGAAGTTATCGATATTTTAAGTGCAGATGCTTTTTATAAAGAAGGGCATCAACATATTTTTGAAGCTATCTTTATGTTGTTTCAAGAAAGTCAACCAATCGATTTATTAACCGTTTCTACACAGTTAAAGACTAATGCAAAGTTAGATTTAGCAGGAGGCGATTTTTACCTTATTTCTCTTACGCAAAAAGTATCTTCTTCTGCACATATTGAGTTTCATGCACGTATTATTTTACAGAAATTTATTCAAAGAAGTTTAATTAAAATTTCAAGTGAAATTATTGAAACGGCTTATGATGAAACTCAGGATGTTTTCGATTTATTAGACAAAGCAGAATCTAAGTTATACGAAGTTACACAAGGAAATATTAAGAAATCGAGTGAAACAGCACAAGATTTAGTAATACAAGCCAAAAAGAAAATTGAAGAGATTTCCAAGAAAGATGGAATGAGTGGTGTTCCTTCTGGGTTTGATAAGCTTGATAAATTGACATCTGGCTGGCAACCAAGTGATTTAGTTATTATTGCTGCACGTCCAGGAATGGGTAAAACAGCCTTTACTTTAACCATGGCTAGAAATATAGCCGTAAACCATAATATTCCTGTGGCATTTTTCTCTTTAGAGATGGCATCTGTGCAGTTAATAACTCGTTTAATTTCTAGTGAAACGGGATTGTCTTCAGAGAAATTAAGAACTGGGAAATTAGAAAAACACGAATGGGAGCAACTAAACGTAAAAGTAAAAGCACTTGAAAAAGCTCCATTATTTATAGATGATACACCATCACTCTCAATTTTCGATTTGCGAGCAAAAGCGAGACGTCTATCATCTCAGCATGGTATTAAAGTGATTATGGTAGATTATTTGCAATTGATGACGGCTGCAGGTAATGGCGGAAACCGAGAGCAGGAAATTTCTACTATTTCTAGAAACTTAAAGGCACTAGCCAAAGAATTAGAAGTGCCTGTAATAGCGCTCTCGCAATTATCGCGTGCTGTAGAAACTCGTGGAGGAAGTAAAAGACCTTTACTATCAGATTTACGTGAATCTGGAGCTATTGAGCAAGATGCAGATATTGTGTCGTTTATCTATAGACCAGAATATTATAAAATTGACGAATGGGATGACGATGATCAATCTCCAACGGCGGGACAAGGTGAATTTATTGTTGCCAAGCATAGAAATGGTGGCTTGGATAATATTCGTTTAAAGTTTATTGGCAACTTAGGTAAGTTTGATAATTTGGATGATTTCGATACGCCATTTGGTCAAGAATTTCATAGTAAAATGAATGCCGCCGCTAACGACGATACTTTTAAAGCTGATAATTTTTCAGCTTCTCCAGAAGACGCCTTTGGCGCTCCAGACGATGAGGTGCCATTTTAACAACTACTGTTAAATTCTATCAAAAAAGAAATCATTAAATTATATTTACATAAAAATAAGCGTAACAATAATGGATAAACTCCGTACCACAAATTATTTACTATTAATTGTAGTAATACCAATAGTATTTTATTTACTTAAAACGCTATCGTTCATTTTTGTACCACTGGTGTTTTCTATGTTTATCGCGTTGATGTTTTTACCACTATTGCGTTTTTTAAAACGTAGAGGAGTACATAAAATCATTAGTATTTTTATAGTAATATTAATTATTATTCTTGGTGTAAAATTAGGGGTGGAGTTGGTTAAGCTTACAAGTAAGCAAATAATGGAAAGCGATTCGTCTTTCTTTTTAAAAGCGGAAACTAAAGTTAACGATTTGGTGTACGAAGTACAATCTGTTTTAGGAACTGAAACGATAAAAAACGACCATGCAAAACTAACACGCTTTCTAAATAAAGATACTATTTTTAATAATTTTGGAAACACTTTAACGGTTATAAGCCGAACGTTAACAGCTCTGTTAATGACTATTTTCTTTGTCGTACTTTGGTTAGCAGAATCTATAAATATAGAAAACCTTCTCAATCAAACCTTATTAAGGAAAAGACACCAATCTATTAAAACATTCATTAAAATTGAAAACGAGTTAATAAAGTTTATTAAAGTAAAAGTATTAGTTAGTTTTCTCACTGGTTTGTTTACTGGGCTAGCATGTTTTTTCTTCGATGTTAGTTTTCCAATTTTTTGGGGATTATTTGCCTTCCTTATAAATTTTGTACAAATGGTGGGCTCTTTTATTACAGTTATATTACTATCAATTTTCGCATTTGTAGAACTAGAAGCATCAAGTACATTGCTATTCTTTATACTTGCAATTGCAGGGACACAAGTACTTTATGGTAGTATTCTAGAACCAATATTTATGGGAAAATCTTTTTCAATAAACATTATTACAGTTCTTGTATCGCTAATGTTTTGGGGATTTATTTGGGGAGTTCCAGGTTTAATAATGGCGATTCCTATTACTGTTTTTCTTAAGATTATCTTCGAACAATTTCCGAGTACTAAAACAATATCAAATTTAATTTCTTAGATTAATTACCGTCTTTTTTGCTATCTTTCTTTTTTAAAATAAAAAGATAATAATTTTATGGTTCATGGTACACATAATGCAGTAGAAGACAGTAGAAATAAAGATATTCAAATTTATATTAATAAAGAATTTTTTAAACGGGAAGATGCTAAAATTTCAGTTTTTGATAGTGGTTACCTTGTAGGAGATGGTATTTGGGAAGCGCTACGTTTACACAAAGGTGTTTTAGTTTTTCTTAAAGACCATTTAGATAGATTATGGCAATCCGCAGCAACTGTTGGGATGAAATTCCCTTTTACTAAAGAAGAATTAGTTGCCGAAGTTTGGAAAACCTTAAATAAAAATAATATGCAAGACAATGTTCATGTTCGTATTATGATTACAAGAGGCATTAAAAAAACACCATCTCAAGATCCTAGACTTACTATTTCTGGCCCAAATGTGGTTATTTTACCCGAGTATAAAAAAGCTTCGCCAGAAAGTAAAGAAAAAGGAATAACATTATTTACAAGTACTGTTCGCCGTGGTTCGCCAGATTATTTAGATCCAAGATTAAACTGCCATAGCAAATTGCATGAAGTGCAAGCGCTAATTCAAGCTATTGAAGCCGGAGCAGACGAAGCTTTAATGCTAGATGTTAATGGTTTTGTTTCAACATGTAATGCAACCAATTTTTTTATTATAAGAGATCAAGAAGTGTATACATCTACAGGACAATATTGCATGAATGGAATTACTAGAGCAAAAGTAATTCAAGCATGTAAAGAAAATAATATTGTATGTCATCAAAAAGATTTCTCGTTGTTTGATGTTTATGGAGCAGACGAGGCTTTCGTAACAGGAACATTTGGAGGATTAACTCCTGTAACTAAAATTGATGGAAGAACAATAGGAGAGCAAACCTATGGAGATTTCACCAGGAAATTAAGTAGTTTATATCACGAATTAATAGTCAAAGAAGTAGAAAGTGATAAATACTAAACGCATCTGTTTATGGTCTGGACCAAGAAATATCTCTACAACATTAATGTATAGCTTTGCACAAAGACAAGACACCAAAGTATTTGATGAGCCTCTATATGCACATTATTTAAGTAATACAGATGCAAAGGAATACCATCCAGGAGCGCAAGATATCTTAAATTCCTTAGAGCATGATGGTAATAAGGTGATTGAAAAAATGTTGACTAATAATGAAAAGCCAGTCTTCTTTTTTAAAAACATGACACATCACTTATTGCATTTAAATCGAGACTTCATGAATGAGGTGTATAATGTTATACTAACTCGAGATCCTATAGAAATGCTACCTTCCTTTGATAAAGTAATAAAGAATCCAAGTCTAGATGATGTTGGGTATGCTAAACATACTGAACTCTTAAATTATTTTGAAGCTAATAACATTAAACCAATAGTTTTAGACTCTAAACAAGTATTATTAAACCCAAAGAAAGTATTAACACAATTGTGTGCGTTTATAGGTATTCCTTTTGATGAAAATATGCTGCATTGGCAAGCAGCAGCAAGACCAGAAGATGGTGTCTGGGCTAAATATTGGTACACAAATATTCATAAATCAACAGGGTATTTACCATACAAACCAAAAACTAAAACTTTTCCTGAGCATCTTAAGCCATTATTAATGGAATGCACTCCACATTATAAAAAACTGCTTAAATATGCAATCCGTTAAAATTGTACTAAAACAGTTTTAGACAGACTATTTTTTGATTAACTTTCGGACCCATGAAAAAACTAGTAAAACTAATAATACTATTATTTGTAACGCAAAGTTATGCATCGTACATATTGGTTCCTATGGATGCCGAAACACAGGAAAATCATCTAAAAGCTTATGGTATCACCTATTGGTCTTTAGCTAAGGACATAAAAGTTAAATGGCTATTAAACTACAGAGGCGGTTCATTTTTATTACCAGATACAGCCGAAATTCAAAAAGAATGTAAAATTCGAGGTGTAAGCTTCGAGGTTTTAAGTAATGACAAAGCAGAAAGCATTCTTGAAGATATTAGCAGTCCAAGTAAAAATATGGAAGCTGTAGTTTTAGAGAAAGCACCTAAAATTGCAGTTTATACTCCAAAAGGGAAATTACCTTGGGACGATGCCGTTACAATGGTATTAACCTATGCAGAGATACCTTACGAAACTATCTACGATGAAAATGTATTAAAAGATGAACTCATTTTATACGATTGGTTGCACCTACATCATGAAGATTTTACAGGACAGTTTGGTAAATTCTACTCACGCTATAGAACAGCTGCTTGGTACATAGAGAAGAAAAATCAAGCTGAAGCTTTGGCAACAAGACTTGGTTACAGTAAAGTGTCTAACGAAAAAAGAGACGTGGCGTTAAAAATTAGAGACTATGTTGTTGGAGGTGGTTTTATGTTCGCCATGTGCAGTGCTACAGATAGTTTTGACATTGCATTATCTGCAGAAGGAGTAGATATTTGCGAGCCAATGTTCGACGGAGATGGAAGCGATGCAAACTACCAATCTAAAATAGAATACCGTAAAACATTCGCATTTAAAGATTATAGATTAGAACGTAGTCCATTGGTGTATGAGTTTTCAAGCATAGATATGACTAGAAAACGAAAAATCCCTAAGCAAACAGACTATTTCTCATTAATGGATTTCTCTGCAAAATGGGATCCTATACCAACCATGTTATGTCAAAATCACACGGCTTTGGTTAAAGGTTTTATGGGTCAAACCACTTCTTTTTCGCGTGAGGAAATTAAAAGTAATGTACTTGTAATGGGAGAAAACAGAACAAATGGTGAGGCAAAATACATTCATGGTATTAAAGGAAAAGGCTTTTTCACATTCTATGGCGGTCATGATCCAGAAGATTACACACATAAAGTTGGCGATCCTAAAACAGAACTAGACTTACATCCAACATCACCAGGTTATAGACTTATTTTAAATAATGTGTTATTTCCTGCAGCTAAAAAGAAGAAGCAAAAGACTTAATTTATGGATTTTTTATTCGTTTTTATTATTAGTTTACTTGGATTGTTTTTTTTATTGTTCAATACCATTTTGTTTGCAACCAATAGTGATGTTAGGAAGAAAGTGTATAAAATGTTTTTGGCATATTTGATAGCATTGTCAATAATAGAAATTGCTTGTCATATAATAGGCTTTTTACATCCTAATTTAAATTTTTTTATTTCTCATTTTTACTTTATTTTTCAATTTGCCTTTTTAAGTAGCTTATTTTATAAGTTGTTTAAAGAAAAAGGAATGAAGCAGTTAATTGTTTTAATTTTTATTGTACAAATAATAATTTTAATATGGACATATTATTCAAATCCTCAATTGTTTTGGAGTTTTAATATTTATGAAATTAGTTCAACATCTTTCATTTTAGTGGCGTATGCGCTATTGTTTATTTTTAAAAATCTAGATGTAGAACACAATTATTTTAATTTTTCAATTGGTTTAATTTTGTATTTATGCTGTAGTAATTCAATATTTTTATCAGGAAACTTAGATTTAGTATTATTAGAAAACCCTTATATAGATATATGGGTTTTTAACTCATTATTTTATATTATTTTTCAGTATATGGTTTATAGAGAGTATTTATTCTTTAAAAAACAATAAAAGGTTAACTATAGAAACATAAAGTTGGTGGTCCTGAAACAGAATTAGACTTCCAACAGCTCCAGGTTACGGACTTATTTTGAATTCTGTACTCTTTCCTGCTGCTAAAGAAAAGAAACCATAAATCACATCTATTTACTACATAATCAATTAGATAAAGATGTTAGATTAATCAAGAAAAGTGACATCTTTAATTTGTTCTAAGAAATTCTCCTTATAGGTTCTTCCTAATGGGAGGTTTTTATTATTTACTCTTACATATTGGCTATTATAGCCTTGTATAGTATGTTTGTTAATTATTACAGATTTGTGGATTCTAATAAAAATAGTTGTATAGAGTTCTAAAAATTCAGCTAAAGATTTTCTAACAAAATGTATTTTTTCGCTAAAGGGATAGATATTAATATAATTACCATCTGCTTCAACGTACTTAATTTTAGAAAGTAATATATGATCTTGCATACCTTTATTTGTATAAGTAAAACAAGCTTTATCATTTATAGAATTTAAGGCCATTGCAACATTTGCATAAATTGTAGTAGTAATAAAAGGTTTTACTATATAGCTAGAAGGCTGCGTTGTTTTAGCTTTTTCTATTGTTTTTTCATCAGCATTTGCAGTGATATAGATATAGATAAAATCATATTTTTGGAGCAAGTGTTTTATTAGGTCTATACCATCCAAAGCACTATTGCCACCTAAATTAATATCCATTAATACCAAGTCGTACGTTTTTATTGTAAACAGTTGCTTCGCTTCTTCAACATCACCTGCTACATCCACACAGTTATAACCATATTTATTTAGAATAAACCGTAAATTTTCAGCAATAATAAGCTCATCTTCGACAATTAATATTTCTTTATTCTTCATCTTTTAATCTTTATATTCTTCTATGGGTATTATTAATTCTGTAACAAATAATTTTGCATCAAAGTAACGTGTAATCGTTCCACGTAATTGTTTCGTTAATGATTTAACTAAAAATAATCCTAAATATTTTTTAACATCTTGTTTTTGTGTGTTATGGTCAAAACCAATACCTGAATCTGCTACTATTAACACCCAGTTTTTTTCTTTCTGACTTATAGCAATTTTAATTATATTATTGACATTAGTTTTTAACCCATATTTAAAGCTATTTGCTAGTAATTCATTTACAATTAATCCTAAAGGAACAGCTTTATTTATAGGCATGTCTTTGTTGTCTATCAATAACTGATATTCAATTTTCGTATCGCCTGGGTAATAGCTGTCTCGTATATAGGTAAACAATTCCTCTATGTAACTTTTTACATTTATTCTAGCCAAATTATCAGACTGATATAGTTTTTGGTGTATTAAGGACATAGAGTACACACGCGATTTACTTTGCGCAAGTATCTCTTTATTTTTGCTGTCTGTTATAGAAGCTACTTGTAAATCTAATAAGCTAATTACTATTTGTAAGTTGTTTTTAACACGATGGTGAATTTCTTTTAGTAATACCTCTTTTTCGCTTAGTGAAGCTTCTAATTCTGCAGTTTGAATGGTAACTAATTCCTCTAGTTCTGCTCTGGTTTGATTTTCTAAACGATTTTTTTCTATTCCTACTAAAGAATATTTGTGTCCTAATGCAAAGGATAATAATATGACCTCCAAAAAAGTACCAAAGTGCATAAAATGATCAGTAAAGCCATTATGAGGTAAAATCCCAACTGTTTTAAGGGCAAAAACAACCATCCCGAAAAGATAAAAAGTCCAAGCGATAGTAAAATAAAGTGCTATTTTATTTCCTTTAATCAGACTATATAGCGCTGAAGAAAAAATAATTGTAGAAGTTCCAATGATCGCAAGAATATTTATTTTTCTAGATATATAGTCAAACTTCATGAACTCTAAGGCAATATTAAATAGTAGAATTGTAATTGCGAATAATAATAGGTAGTAGAAAAAAATACTGGTCTTTTTTATACTTAAAAAGCGAATGGCAAACAATGCACTAAAAATGCCTGTAAGAGACATAATAATAACAGGGAATCGAAATGAGAATTCTGGTGATTCTGGGCTTAAATAAGGAATTAAAATTCCAAAAATATACCCTTGAGATAAAATGGCAGAAAACAAAGCCAATACATATAAAAGGTAACTAAAGTCTCTAGTACTAAAATATAAAAACAAGTTATATATTCCCATTAACAATAAACCTCCAATAAGTAAACCGCTTATTAAATAAGAATTTACACGTTCTTTATAAAATTGCTCTTTGCTTTTAATAGTAACAGGTACAAATAAAGAAAATCTACTTGTAACTTTAAGGTATACAACAGGAGTTGCTAAATCATTTAAAGGGATATTAAAAGTAGGTAAGTAGTGGTTAAATTTATTTTTAGAATATGGAAACATAACACCCAAAGACTCTTGTACTATTTTATTGTTTTTTAAGGTATATAAAAGCGTTATGGTATCCTTTAATGGTGTTTTAATTTCTATAACAGTTTCTGGGTCTAATATTTTGTGATTTAAATTAATTTTTACCCAAAGTGTACTTTTAGTAATCCCTAAATTAATAAACTTTTCTTTTGAAGGTGTAAATATTCTCTCTTGTACAGACCTAAAAGAATGAGAAGAATTTACATCTTCAAAATAAGACATTTCAAATAAAGAGCCTGATTGCGCTATTACTTTTTGAGTGCTTATTGCATTAATAAGAAAAACGAATACTAAATAAATAACATATTTATGCATGTATAATTTTGTTGATAAAAGTATCAAATTATACAAATTAAAGACATAAGTGTTAACCCTGATTTTTGGTAAAAACAGCGTTTAACACCTAAGGGATAACCCTGATTTTTAGTATCAAGCGTTGAAATACTAAGTATTCTGTTTATTAATTAAAAGCGCATCAATATTAAAGTATTTTTATTTATCATTATAATAAGAGGTCTATAATGGTAAAAACTATGCCGTTTGAAACATAATTATATTGGTCATTACATTTTTTTGAGACTACTAATATTATAAACTAACTTGGTTTTAGTATGCTTTTTTTATTGCTGTAAATCATAAATAAAATAACGATTTACCGTTCATAATAAAAGTAGGGTAGAGTAGTGGTAAAACTTCTATCTAGTGAAAAAAACTAATCCATTAAAGAAAAGAACCCTTTGTTTTCTATTGCCCAAACTAAAAGCGCATTGTTTTTTTTAGTCAGTTCAAGTTTGTTTTTTATATTTCTACGATGGCTTTCTACGGTTTTTTCGGTAATAAACTGTTCTAAAGCAATTTCTTTTGACGACATATTATTAGCTATGCAGTTAACTATAGAGCGTTCTTTAGTTGTTAATTTACAGTACAATTCTGGGGAGAATTCAGCTTTTCTATTATTAAGTTTTTCTTCTAATTTTGGGTTATACCAGTTGTTACCTTTTTCAATTTCATTTAAACATTCTTTTAAGTCATCTATTGCAAATTCTTTTAATAAATAACCATTAACGTTTAATTCCATAGCTTGTTTAAATACGCTTATATCTGTAAACATGGTATAGATAATAATTTTTGTTTTTAAATTTTTGGCACGAATATTTTTAACAATATCTAAACCGCACATGCCAGGCATTTGCATATCTAATAAAGCATAGTCTGGTTTATGTAAACAAATGTTATTAAAAGCATGCAAGCCATTTGTATACAGGCCAATAACATTAAAGCCAAGACCTTTTAAAATGGTTTCCATGCCTTTTGCTGTTATAGGATGATCGTCTGCAATAATAATAGTTTTAGGCATTATTTATGTTTTTATGGTTAAACCTAACTCGGTTCCTTTTTTGGAAGAAATAATATTAAATATTCCTTTTATTGTTTTTGAGCGTTGCTCGATATTCATAAGCCCAAAACTGTTTTTATTATCCTTTAGTTTGTTAGTATCAAAACCTTCGCCATTATCTTTAATTTTTACTTCTAATTTAGATTCTGTACTCACTATTTTAATAAGCGCATGGCTAGCCTTACTGTGCTTAATAATATTATTTAACGCTTCTTCAACAATACGATAAATTTGTAATTCTTGCTGTGTGCTTAATACTTTAATGTAAGATAATTGTGTGGTTATTTGCAAAGGTGTAGTATCCATAAGGTTGCGAGCTAACTCATCAATACTTTTTTCTAAACCAACTTTTTCAAACATTGCTGGATGTAAATTATGACTAATATTACGAACCTGTTCTATAACTGTAGTAAACTCATCGAAAGTTACAAGTTCTCCTTGCTTTGCTTTACTGCTTAGTTGTAGTAATTTATGGTTTACACTATCATGTAAATCTCCTGCAATACGACTACGTTCATGCTCTGTGTTTTGTAAAAGTTGTTTCGTGTAATCTTCTTGCAATTCATATTCTTTTTTTAGCCTCAATTTTTTTCTTTGATTGGCGTATACCATAAACCCTAATCCAGCTGCCAATATACTAAACCCAAGAAAACCAATAATACTATTTCTCTGTAAAAGCGTGTTTTTTTGTTCTATAATTTTTTGTTCTTTCTTTGCTGTTTGATACTTTTTTTCGAATTCATATATTTTTGATTTCAAATCATTATTCCATAAAGAATCACGCATGCTGTTATGGTCTTTTAAATAAAAAAAGGCACTGCTGTAATCCTTAGCTTTTTCTTTTGAAGCAACCATGTCTGCAAGTAAACCTACTGCTCTAGAATAATCTTCATATTTTTTAGATGCTGTGAGCATTTTTGTAAAACGCTCTTTGTTATAACTTCCGTTTTTTGCATACTCTAAATTTAATTTCAAATTATCCATTTGATAATTTGCAAAATAACTGGAAGGATTTATTAATGAATCTGCCTTTATGGCTTCTTTTTCCGCATTGGTAATATCTTTATTATGCAGATAGATATTAGCTTTTATTAAGGAGTTTTTAAATAAGTAAGTCGGTACAGGGTCACTCCAATGTTTTATATAGTGATCTAGACTATCACTATATTTATTAACGTTTTGGTAAGTAGTATCTGTATTTATAGCATTATTCGCATGGCTAGTAAAAGCTAAACAAATATTTACTGTGTCTTTTACGGCTTTTCCATACCGTATCATCTCGTCTAATGCTTTTGTAGCAGAAGCAGTATCGTTTATACTTGACGATATTCTAAAAAGATTATATTGTATCGTACTAATATTTGTAGTGTCTTTGGTTATTTCAAAGACTTTTAATGCTTTAAAAGCATGAAGTTGTGAACTATCTAATTTACTAGTTTGTCTATATAAGGACGCTAGTATTAAGTGAGAAAACCCAACCATAGTTTCTTGTTCCGGGTTTTTACTATAAGTAATAGCGTTTAATAACCATTTTTTGCTTTCCGTTACATTGCTTTCAAAATCGTATTGCGACCCAATAAAGTACCTGATTTCCATGTTTTGGTTCTCACTTATTACAGTATTATGTTTAGTAATAAAGTTAACAGATTGTTTTAAGTAAATAGAATCATACTTTAGGTAATAATCTAAAGCATTTCCTTTTACCATTAACAATTTTGCAACAATAGGGTATTCTTTTTTATCTAAATATTTTTTGTAGGCTTTAGAAAAAGTGATTTCATAAAGTGAGTCCTTAAAATTTTCTCTTTTTTCTAGTAAAGCAAACTCTTCTGGTATTTTTATTTCGTCGGTTGTATTACAACCTATAATCATACTAAATAATAAAATGGGTAGAAGTATAGAATAGAGATATCTTTTAATAAAACAGCCATTTTTTAATTTTATTTTCATGAGCTCAATGTATAAAAAAAATAATCAAATGTTGTAAAAGAAACCAAGGGTTAACCCTGATTTTTACTAAAAACAGAGTGTAATACCTCAGGGATAACCCTGAGCTTTGGTGTAAAGCGTTGCTATACAATGTGTATTGTCTTATAATTGTATTGATTAATTTAAAGCACATCAATATTAAAGTGTCTGTGTTTTTATTAATCATTATAATAAACGGTCTAAAAATGCCAAAACCATGTCGTTTGTAACATAATCCTGTCGTTCACCACATTTTTATTGAATTGATAATTCTTTTTGATACTATTGTGTGAAAGACCTGAAAAGTGCATCAATATTAAAGTGTATATGTTCTTATTAAATAATTAAAATAAAAAAAACTACAAAATTCATGAAAAAAATTTTACAATTAGTAACTCTGTTTTTTATAACAGTAAGTTTCGCTCAAAACAAAGACGTTCCAAACTACAAGTTTGAGATGTCACAACCAAATAGTAATTTTCATACTATTACTAATGCCGTTAAACCTATTTTAGAAGAAAACGAAAAAAATGCAGTTACAGCTGTAGAAAAGAAGAATGCAGAAAAAGCATTAAAGCAATTTGGAAGATGGCAATATTTTTGGCAAGATAGAATTGCTCCAGATGGTTCTTTTACACAAACTTCTGGTGATGATATTTTAACAACATTAAAGCCTAATACTAAATTAAGTGCTAATGTAAATACGTCACTTAAAAATCAAAATGCTAATAGTCAAAAAAGTTCAGCATTAACTTGGGAACAAGTTGGGCCAACAACAACACCTTTAGCACATGGTTATGTAGCATATCCTGGGCAAGGATTGGTTAATGTTATTAAAACATTATCTGGTACGCAAGCTTTAGCAGGTACATCTAATGGTGGTATTTGGAAAACTAACGATATTACAGTAGCTAACCCAGCATGGTCTCCAAAAACAGATTTTTTGGCAAGAATTGGTATTGTAGATATTAAAGTTGCTAGTAATGGCGATATTTATGCATTAACTGGAGATAGAGATTCTAGTGCTGGACGTAGTAAATCTATTGGTGTAATTAAATCTACAGATAATGGAGATACTTGGAGTACAACAATTCTAGTTTTAGATCCAACACAAGTTACTTATATTACCAATTTAGGAATGAAACCTAACGACAATAGTAAAATGGCTTTTGTTGAACAAGGAGCAGCTGGTAGTAATCTTTATTATACTTCAGATGGTTGGGCAACATCTTCAAATGTATCGTCTCCAGGATGGTATGTTAACGATGTTTTATATACTGACGATTTCTTATTAGTATCTGATATTTTTGGTAAAATATATAGATCTACAGATGATGGTGCTAACTTTACTGAAATCTATAATAATAATGAAGGATCAGGTAATATAGTATTACGTTTTAATCAAACAGAAAGTACTGGAGACGTATATTTTCTTGCAGCTAAAAAAGATGGTGCAAAAGTATATAAGCTTACAACTACTGAAATTTTAAACGCAGCTGCAGCAATTTCTGCAACTCAAGTTGGTACTACATTATCCACTTACAGCCCTCAAGGGACTTATAATATTGCTTTCTCTGTAAGCAATACAGATGCTAATAGAATGTTTGTTTTAGGTGTTAATGGATGGTACACTAAAGATGGTGGTACTAATTGGGCTATGAAGTTAGATGCTTATAATTCTACAACTAGTGGAGAAACTTATGTGCATCCAGATCATCACTATGTAGCACATAGTTCTGGATCTAAATGGTGGTTAACACATGATGGTGGTATACATGAAATAGATATGACTAATTATGATGCAGGTTCTGGTGTAGCTGTTGTAGACGATAAAACTAGCGATTTACAAATAGGTCAAATTTACCATTCTGCAATTGTACCTTCTAATACAAGTTTTTCAGATGCACTATTAGGTTTACAAGATAACGACGGGATGTCTAAAAGCCCAAATACGCAAGGTGGACAATGGGTTGCTGTACAAGCTGGAGATGGAACTGCAGCTGCTATTGTTCCTTCTAATCCTTTAATTAGAATGATAGGTGGAACTAGAGGAGCTCTTTATAGAACAACAACGGCGTATCAAGCCAGTTCAAATGATCAAACGTCTGTAATACCTGCAAATAACAATGCACCTTTTGTGTGTAAAGCGATGCCTCATGATACAAATAGTTCTTGGGTTTTTGCAGGATATACTAATTTAGCTGTTTCTTATACTTCTGGTCAAAGTTTTGGATTTGAACCGAATGCAGGCGGTCTTGGAGCAACAGTAGATTTTGATGTACATGGTTCTAGATTAGCTGTTATTGGTGCAAATGGACAAAAACATTTTGATTTTGATTTTGCATTAGGTAATACCTCTAATGGGCAAACAATAGCGCAACCAACAGGAGTTTCTACAAACTTTAACTCTATTTCAGTAAACAGTGCAACAGCAGGTAATACCTATGCAACATTAGGAGGTTACGATGCTGCTAATAAAGTATTTAGATCTACAGATAATGGTGCTACTTGGTCAAATATTACATATAATTTACCAAATGTAGTAATGAAAAAAGTATTAAATAAAGTTACAGGTTTAGGGACTAATGATGAAATATTATTTGTTGCAACAGAAGTTGGTGTATACTATAAAGTAGGGACAGCAACTACAATGTGGACTAAATTAAATGGAGCAGTTTTACCAAACGTTACAGTAACAGATATGTCTATTAACTATACTCAAGATAAATTATACGCAGCTACTTTTGGTAGAGGTTTCTGGTCTATAGATATTAGTACTTTATCTAGTACATTAAGTACAGAAGAAGCTGTTTTAGCAGATGGTTTTAAAGTATATCCTGTGCCTTCTGGTAATACAAAAGATGTTTTTGTACAATTACCAAATAACTCAGATCAATTAAACTATTCAATATATAACTATATTGGTGGTAAAGTGAGCGAAGGTAATGTTACAAAAACAAGAAATAAATTAAATACAAACGCATTAAGCGCTGGAGCATATTTAGTAGTATTTGAAATTAACAACACTCAAATTTCTAAGAAAATTATTATTAATTAATGAGAAAGTTTTATATCTTTTTTTTAATAATGAATGTGTTTGGTTGTGCTTCTAAAAAGCAAACTATAGAAAGGGCAGAAATCTATAATGTAATGCCAGGTCTCGAGCATAGTAAAATATCTAAAACGTTAATGTTTAAGATTGTTACTAAAGAGCCTATACTGTTAGATTCTAATATAGTAGAAACAACAACTAAATCAGTTTTTATAATTGCGTCTGTTTTTAATAACGATAATGTGCTTAAAAATAGTGCTTCGGTGTTAAAAGCAGGAACTTATAGAATTGTTGCAAAAAACACAAATAATGATTTTGTTTTAAAAGCGCATTTAATTTTTAAATTAAAAATTAATAATCACTTTGTCGAAATTATACCAGTATTAAAAGATGATTTATTAATGAAATAAAAACTATTTCTTATACTTTAAAAAAGCCTCGAAACTAAATTTTTTTAGTTTCGAGGTTTTCTATTTTCATAAAATAAAAATATTCAATTGCAGTGAAAACGCTATAAGGGTTAACCCTGATTTTAATAAAAACAGGCTTTTTTCACTAAGGGAGAACCCTGAGTTTTGCTGTTAGGTGTTGCTATAAAACGTGTTTTGGCTTATAATTGTATTGGTATAATAACGAAAGATTACATTCTAGCCTTAGATCTCTCTCTCCTCTAGAAATGGAAATAAAATTGAGAGGATTTATTAAAAAAGCAGCTTAATAAAATAGTCGCAAAATTACTAGGTACTCCAAATGTTTATTTTTAAAAAAAAAATATTTTTTCAAAAAATTAAAGTTATGAATAAAAAACAAAAAATAGCAATATTATCCTTAATCCTAATATCTAGCCTGTCCTATGCACAAAGCGAGTTAAATATTGGTTCTGGTGCATTTATAACCACAACAGGAGCAAGTACGCTAACTTTAGATAATGCAAAATTGGTTAATAATGGCACGTTAACAGACGCCAATGGCACATTACAATTTAAAGGAAACCAAGCAACAGCAAATACAACAGTATCTGGTACAGGTACAAATACACTAAACAATCTTACTGTAAATAAAAGCAGTAATGCTTTACAATTAGATAGTAATATAGCAGTTTCTGGCACTTTAAATTTACAATCTGGAGGTGTAGAATTAAATAATAGCAACGTGAATTTAGGAACTACAGGACAGTTACAAAACGAAAACGAAACAAACTATGTTTCTGGCGCAACTGGTAATATTGTAGCAACGTCAACTTTAAATGCACCAACAAACAGCAATCCAGGTAATTTAGGCGCAAGTATTACCTCTAGCAGTAATTTAGGGATAACCACCATTACAAGAGCGCATAATATAGAAACAGTACAAGACCAAAGTATAAAACGTAATTATACCATTACTCCAACCAATAATACAGGTTTAAATGCCACGCTTACGTTTAATTATTTAGAAACAGAGCTTAATGCTAATACAGAATCTGGATTATTTATATGGGAAAGTACCAATGGAGGAACTACCTGGACGCAATTTACAAGTACACTAGATGCTGCAAATAATACCATAACACTTACAGGTGTAAATAGTTTTGGTAAGTACACAGCAGATACAGCAAATACACTTAGCGTAACAAGTTTAGATGCAAACCAAACGTTTAGCCTTTATAAAACTAATAACCAATTAAATGTAAAATCTAGTTTAGAGATAAAGCAAATTAACGTGTACACAATAACAGGTAAGCAAGTGTATAATTTTAATACTATAAACAAAAATACTTTTACTATTAATCTAAACCAACACGCAAACCAAGTTTACATTATTAAAACACAATTTAATAATGGACAACAAATAACAAAAAAGATCCTTTTTTTAATAAGAAGTTAAAACCAATTCTATAACAATTTACTAATAAACAATTAATACCATAAAGATGAAAAAACAACTACTAAGTATAGCCCTATTTATTTTAGCATTAAGCCTACAAGCACAAAGTGTTGGTGTAAATACAAATTCACCAGATGCCTCTGCCGCCTTAGATGTTACCTCTACAACACAAGGTATGTTAGTACCACGTATGTTAGAAGCTAACCGTACAGCTATTAGTGCTCCTGCAACAGGTTTAATGGTGTACCAAACAGATGCAACAGCAGGTTTTTATGTTTACAATGGTAGTGCTTGGACTAGTTTAAATAGTGGTGCAACCACAGTAACAACAGACAATACTACCTTAGAAGGTAACGGTACAGTTGCTACACCATTAAAAGTGAAAGCAAGTACAACAAACGGACAAGTATTAACAACAACTGCTGGAAACGTTGCTTGGGAAACACCTAGTTCTGGTGGTGGAATAACCAATGTTACAGAAGCGCAAAAAAATGCAATGACTACCGCAGCTAACGGTACATTAGTATTCCAAACAGATGAATATAAAGGTATTTATGCAAAAGAGAGTGATGGATGGCGCCATCAAGGGAAAGAGGTGCCTACTTTTCTTATTAATATTGGTAATATTGATACAACGCCTTATGCAGGGACAGTGTATCAACTTGATGCATCTCATCATACGCTTATAGTAGAAGGTAACTGGCTTCAACAACCTTTTGACTTGTTTACTTTACCAGCAGCTAGTTCTTGTAAAGGACGTATATATTCTTTTTATATAATTAATTCACAACCTGGTTTTAGTAATTTTCCAATTCCATACGAAGAAAATGGACTAGGCGTTCATTTTAGCAATTCTGACGCTTATATAAGATTAGATAAACGAGCAATAGAAACTGATGCAAATAGAAAAGTTGTAGTAATACCTGCCCAAAGACAATTTGCAATACAAAGTGATGGTACAGATTGGAGAGAAATTCTAACCGATAAAGCTGGAGTAGAATTTTTTAATACAAATCTTAATGATGGTAATTAAGAACTAAATTAACAAGTAATTTTACATCTTCTAATATGGCTATAAAAACAAACGGTTGGGATTATATTTATAATATTAAAACAGATAAATTAAATACAAGTTTAAGTGATATAAATAATAATCCTAATTTTAAAAGCTTAATACAAAATATCAGTTTTAATGATGTAGCTAACACTAAGGCAGTGGAATTGGTAGTTAAAAGTTTTGAAATTCTACCAGAAAGTGATTATCCATATTTACATTCAGTAATGGGTTTAGATGGCAAATATGGTGCAGATTCTTTTACTGGTTTAAAAGTGAAAATTATTATAGATATTAATTGGTTAAACCGCACAGGTAATAATATATTGACTACAACTGCTACAGATGTTGTTATGGATAGTACTTTAATAAGTGCTGGAACTTTAACTCCTTTTGTTATTGTAGCATTTACAAATGTTTTACAAAACTTATTTAATCATAATAATACAACTGTTGCAACAGATATAACAGACAGACACTATGATAAATATTATAAATTATTTGCAGGGTTAAATAAATTTAGTGTTGCAACGCCTTGGATGACAACTACAACACAAACCTTTTCGGTAAGACGAAATGTTCATAAAGCTTTAGGTACTGAAAACTGCATTTTTTCGTTTTGCTGTATGATTAATAATAACCAAAACAATGATATAGGTTATGTAGATATTAATTCAATACCAAAAGGAGCAACTTCTGCTTTGGTAATAGAGCGTAGTGTATTTGCAGAGAAAATGGTGATGCCAGAATTAATTAAAAACTTCAAGTATAAAGGCAGTAAAGCTAGTATTTTACAATTTGATAAAAACGGTGCTTATTCTTATAAAAACAAAAAAGAACTTATTTTAAAATCTTCTGATTTTATAACAAAAAAACCTGAAGATAATAAAGGTAAAATATCTGATAGTAAATTATTAATTAATGTTGAGCAAGATAGAATATTGTTATCAATGTTTCAAGTAGAGTATAAGTATGACGATGATACTCTTGTAGGAATAGATCAAGTATATACTTGTAAAGTATCTGGAAAAAGTGAACTAGATGTGCAAGTGCTTGAAAAATCATTTAGCATTACGCCTAGATATAAAGATGAAGTCGCGAATTATCGGGATATTTTTACTCGTAATTTGGTTTCAATAGGATTTATTACAAGTGCAATAGGAAATGGTATTATAGATAATATTTTTGATTTGCCCTGGGAGAAAATAGGGAGTGCCTCTTATGGTGTAGGAAGAGGGATGAAATTTTATTACTCTAAATTACTACAGAGAAATAGAACTTCTCCTGATGATCATCAATCTGATGTTGCACATAGCAGTGGTTCAGAAATGGTTAATCAATCTTCTGATAATTTGTTATTAGAAACTATTAGTGATCTAAATGAACTTCAAATACTTAATGAAGTTAAAACTGTAACTGAGCTTATTTATAGAAAAAGTGGTGTTTCTATATCGCTTGATACAGAGATAAAAACTAGTGTTAATGAACATAGAATTGTTACTTTAGATTTTTTAATTACTCACAATACCACTCGTAATAGGTCTCATACATTAAGTGATATTTCATTTAAGAAGACTTGGCCTTTGTATGAAATTTTTAACATAGAAATATATCAAGAAGAAAATAATATAGCCGTTAATCAAGATAATTTTCACGTTGAAATGTGTTCCAAACGGGGAAATGCAATGAAAGTGTTTACTGATATTTTTATAAAAAGTGTTTGTTCATATTTAATTAAAGATATTGACAAAATAAAAGACTGTGTGGAACTGAACGTAGAATCATTTAAAGAAAAATTTAAGTCAAAAGAAGACGCTATTTCTTTGATAAAGACTAGGCTTAATGAAATTGAAAAAAATGGAATTAATAGTTACGGAAAAAATATAAAAGAAATCATCAAAAGACCAGTGACTTTTGTGGGTAAGGCAGGATTAGATTTGTTTTTGTCTACGAACTCTGCGGTATTAAGTATAAATGAGTCGAACAGAATATATAATTTTAAAGAAACAGTAAAAAAAAGTAAAAGTGATAGTGATAGTCCAGATACTACAGTCAAATTATTAAAACAAGAATTAGAAAAAATGATTCTACCAAAACCAGCCAACTTAGAATACACAAACATAGAATTAAATGACTCTTTTAGAATCGCATTTAAAGAAAAGTAAAAGTCTCTCAAAATCAATTAACGGTCAATTTTTATAAAACATTATAAATGTCAACCAACCAAAACTAAAAAAAATGGAATTAAAAGAAGCTTTAGAATTCCCAGAACATTTTTGGAAAGACGTTTTGGATAATAACCCTAAAACGGAGGAGTTGTTAGTTGATATAAGTACTGCCATAACTAAAAAAGAAGAAAAAGCCACAGCGCTTATAGATTTTATTTTTAACCAAATAAATACAGCAAGTAATGGTGTTGTTACAGAACTTAAAAACACTTCTTTTTATAAAGACATAGCAGATGTTAAAATAGACCTTTATAGTATTTATACTAATTATAAAAACCTAGATGAGTACAGTGTTACACCAATTATAGAATTATTGCATAGTATTAAAGACGCAATTTTAGTGGTGCTAAATGCACTTATAAAAAACAGCTCAAGCTTACAATGGTTAGAAAAAGAAGTAGAAAACTGGTTTACCTTTGCAGAAACCATATTAAGTGATACCAGTAAAACATTAAAACAAAACTTAACAGCACTACAAACAAGAGTATTTGAGTTAATTAAGCACCTGCCAGGTATAACAGAGAACCAAAAAGAAGCCATAAAAAACACGTTAAACAGTGTTGTAAATGTTACAGACACGGTACATAAAATAGAAGAAACAGTAGAAGATACTACAGCATATTTTGCAGCACTTAAAGAAAATGCACCAGACATAGAGCAAGAACTTAAAAACATAAAAATACCAAAAGGCTTTAGTTTTGGTGCCATTACTTTAGATAGTGTACTACAAGATTTAGAAAATTTATATACAGAAACTACCACCTTTAATCTTTACAAAACAAAAGAGATACTCACTTTTATTAAAGACAAAATCATTGCTTTTCTAGAGTATATTGGCACCATATCTTTTAAAGGTGTAAACCTAAGCGAACAACTTAAAAATGCAAAAAAGCACATAACAAGTTGGTTAACGTTAGATAGTAATGAATTTAATGGCATACTAGATGTGTTAAAACACATTTTAGAACAAATAGTGTATAGTTTTAAAGGTGTAATTGATACTGCAGGAGATTTAGCTAAAAAAATCTACCATCAAATGCGTCAATTGTTGCACCAATTAGAAAAATTGAAAGACAGTGGTGTCACTTTTAGTGTAAAAGACAAGGTGTCAACGTCCAAAAACAGAGACCATTTATATAGTGAAGAAACCTATGAACCAAAAGAAACTCTAAAAGCACAAGCTATAGCAGATAAAAAAACAGCTCCAAAACTTAAAGAAACCACACCAGAAGATAAACAAGAAAATAAGAAGAGTAATAACACAACAGATGCTAATCACCACAGTTTTACAAAAATAGTAAAACAAGAAATAGATAAAGTGATTGCAACCTTTACAGAAGATAATAACGCATTAGCTAAGGATTGGCAAAAAATGGCGAATTTATTATTTAAAGGGCATTTACGAGAAAACGTATTAACAGATATAGAAGATATTATTAGTAACCTAATAGATATAGATGCTATAGAAACTGGCGTAGAAAATTTTAAAGAACAGTTCTTACAAAAAGGTAAATTACAATTAGGAGCATTGCTAGATTATGTAGTAGAAACTTTTGTAGCTTTTATAAAAAAAATGATAAAAATCTTTAAAGCGCTAGTAGACTATTTTATAAAACAAGTGTCAGATTTTTTACAATTAAATATAGAAATTATACAAAAATTAGAAATACCAACAGCGCATTTGCCCATTTTTTTAAAGCGAATAATAGGAGAAAATAACCATAAAAATATTTTAGTATATCTACTAGCCATACCATATACCGCTCTAGAGAAACTTAATAATACTGCTTTGCCTACCCTAAAAACAATTTAGTATCAAATAGCGGTGGCAGCTTTACAAAAAAATAGCGCTATTACGTATCGTATTTTTTTAAACCTTAAAAAACAAAAAAATGATCCTAAACTATTTAGAATCTAAAACCTATAGTATTTCTTGTTCGGATGTAGAAGTAACATTTGATTACACTTCAAAAAAACAAAAAGACTACGAAGTTATTTTAAGGGCGACACCTACACATGGACTTAAGGTTATTGATACTTTAATTACGACTCTAAGCAAAAAATTAACAACCGCAACAGGAGAGTTAGATGTTGTTGCAGCAGTTTTAAAATATGCAAAAAATGGACTGGATACATTTATAGTATTTGATGATAAGGGAATAACAATTGCAAAAACATTTACAATAGGTTTTAAAGACCTTGTTTTTACTTTTATAAAAAAAGGAGACGATTTTACATTTCAATTTGAAATGGAAGCGGCTAATTTTAACTTAAACCTAGAGCAACTCAAAGACCTAGGCGTTAATTTAGATATTTCGGTTAAAGGTTTGCTGAAAATGTCTTTTACTGTAAGACATACTGAAATTTCAGGAAGCAAAAAAGCAGATATACAGCCACATATTCAGTTTGTTCTTAGTAAAAGAAGCCCTCAATTACCAGAACTAAAAATTCCATTACCCAGTAACGAACATATAACATTTGTTTGTACAATTTATAATTTTGTATTTGAAAAGGATAAAACTAAAAGTTATGGTATAAGACTTTTTGGAAGCCTTAAAGTAAAGGAAGATGTCCCTGATTTTTTGAGTTTTATTAAAGATCATGAAGCCAAATTTTTCTTAGGAGCTAACACAAAAGGTTTACAGTTAGGCATCATAGATTTGCTTAAAGATAAAGAAGTGAATTTAGGAAGTCTAAAATCTTTAAAAGAAAAGAATATAGATCTGGGTAAATTAATAATAGATATAAAAAACACCAAAATAACTTTAGGGGCACTTAAAGGAATAGAAACTGATATATATTTAAGCTTACCCGAAGGATTAAATAAATACCTAGATAGTTTAGGAGTTCCCGAGTTGCTTTTAACTAGAAAAGGAACTGAAGATAAAACAGGAACCGAAAAATTTGGTATTAAAATAAATGCAAGTACAGCAGGAATATCTGGAATGTTAATTGGCAATCCTTTTAACTTAAATTTAGTCAAAAATAGCGTAGTAAACATCACTAATTCAAAAGTTAAGAACAAAGACTGTTGGGATATAAAATTTGGTAAAAAAGGTGATTATGGTGAGATAAAAATTTCGAACTTTACTTTTTCTAAAGGAACAGGTACTTCAGGGTTTTCTATAAGTGGATTATTTAATATCACAAAAGACCTTGCAATTCCTTTAGGGTTTTTAAAAACTATTTTACAAGAGATTGAACTAGGTAATTTATCAGAATTAGTTCCTGAAAAAGTACCTATAAAGGGGTTTAAGCTATTAGAACCAAAAAGGGAAGGCAAAGATAGAGAGTTTAATTTTACTGAAGTTAATAAAATAACTACAGAGCTATTTGAGAAAAAAGAGGTAAAATCAATAATAAATACGTTAGGTTTAGATCCTATAAAAGATGATGTACTCTCGGGAGAAGATAGTATTAAAAAAACCTTAAATGGGTTCCTTAATAATTTCCCTACAGAGTTTCAGGAATATTTACAAGTTAAAATTCCAAAAGACATTAAAATAGATTTAAGTGTATCGCCTACTGGCTCTATTACTGGAGGTATTGACTTACTTAGAGAAGATGTTAAAATGTTATTCTTAGCAGGGCCAAGTATATATGGTATTACACTTAGAAGTTTTGAAATTGGTCAAATTTCGGCTATTACATCTGCATCGGTAGATATTGATGCAACAGTTCATATGTTTAATTTAATCGACATTTTTGGAACAAAAGCCATTAATGCATCTGGTCTAATATCGGCTCCTAAAAGTACTGAACTACTTACCACAATTGAATTGAAGAAACTATTTCTTGTAATTCCTGAGGAGTTTCCTATTCCTGTCCCTGTATTTTATGACCATATTAGGTTTTCTTACAGTAATATTTTAGGCCTAAAACTTGAAAGTAATTTTAGGTTTCCTAAACCTAAAATAGATTTTGTGGATTTGTTTAGTAAAACAATGAATTTTACTGAATATTTAACAGATAATACTACCCTAATAGATATAACACCCATAGATGTAACACCTATAGATGAAACAGGTAAACCAACAACGAACAAAAATGATCTAAAACTTTCTGTAGGATCAAATTATATTCAACTACCAGAATACCTTGGTGGTAAAAAACTTGGTGTTGAGTATAAAACAGTAGCAAAAGAGAAAAGCATTAGTGCATGGAAACCAATAGCCAAAGGGCTTAATTTCATTAAACAAACTAGTGTTAATGATTTAGTAGCTATGATCCCTATTGAATATAGAATAGGTAGTGAATCTTATAGCTTTTTAGATTTTTTTAAAATAGAAGGTCAATGGTTGTTGCTCTCTGTAAAAGAGATTAATGAGGCAAAGAATAATGGAGATCCAAAACTAATTCCAAGTAATTTCCCTGCAAAAATAAATGATTTAAGTGGTTTAGTCGCTTTGCCAAATACTAAAGATGGTGCGCTGCTTTTTTTACAGGGTAAGTTTGAAATTGGCTCATTATTAAGCATGGGAGCTCTATTTGGTTTGGTAGCTACAAACAATGGGTTTATAACCAAATTTAAATTTGATGGAGCGTTAGCCAAAATACTTACGTACAAATTAGAAGGGGAAGTTGGTGTTATACAAACTAAAGGAAAAACCAATTTTAATGTATCGGGTAGTGCAGATGTTAGTTTTCTAGGAAAAACAATACTAGGAGGCTCTATTTCTTTAAATAATGACATGCTTCATATTCATGGAGAATTTTTTGGAGGTAGCTTAGATTTGTTAATAGACCAGTCTAATCTTGAACAAAAAATAGCGAAAGTAAAATGGTTAATTCTTGAATATGAAATTATTACAGGGACAATAATAATAAGCAACGAAAAATTAAGTTTAAAAGGACGTTTTTTAGGAGCTCATCTAGGTTTAGAGCTCTTAAGTAATAGTACATTAAGTGGAGGGGCTAGTTTTAAATATGATATGTCAATAAATTTATTTATTGAATTAGAAATTGATATCAACTTAAAAGTTTCTTTTTCTATCATCAATGAAAAAATTAGTTTAAATCTGGAAGCTTCCTTTCTTATAAATGGTGTTGGATTAAGTGCTGAAATAAGGTTAACAGGAAAGATACCTACTACTCTTGTAAAACTAAAAAAGGAAATTGAACATAAAATTAGAGATGAAGTAACGAAAGAGTTTGATGGTCTAAAAAAGGAATTTGAGGAATTTGAGAAAGCTGTTGAAGAAACATTTGAAGAAACTGAAAAAGTCATAACAAAAACTTATTCCAATACAAAAAAAGAAATAGAAAAAGATGCTACAGCAGCCATTAGTATAGCAGAGCATACATATAAATTCGCTACTAAGGGTGTTGAAAATATTATTGCCTTTTGTGACAATGCAATAGAGTTGTGTGAAAAAGCTATAGCAGATTGCGAAAGTGAAATAGAGAGTTTAGGTAAGAATTTGTTTTCATGGTTTGAAGAACACATAGAGTGGGTTGAACATTTAATTGGAGTCCAAAAAACTAAAATAGCCCATGAGAAGGCCTCAAAAACAAGGCATGAAAAGATAAAGAATAGTAAAAAGATAAGAAAAGATTCAATAATAGAAATCCGTAATAAACAAAAAACGCTTGCTAAAAACATTGAAAAATCAACAAAAGAAGCACTAGAAAAAAGAGTATGTAAAGAAAGAGTAAGAAATGAAAATACGAGACAGAAAAAACTAGACTTACTTTTGGAAGGTATCCATAACAATTTTTTTATTTCAAAAATAGATAACCAAAATAAAATTTGTTCTTTAACAAACCCATCATCTAGACAAAGAAATAATGCTTTAATATTAAAAGAGTATTATCCAAAATTAGTAAGTTTTTCTATAGGTGCTAAAAACTACATCTCTGGTCAAAGTGAGGATAGTAATTATTTTTTTATCCAGAGAATATTTGCCAATGGAGTATTAGGAGAAAAAACTGCTGAAGTTAAAGATTGGAAAGAGAAAAATTATCATTTATTAGCGGCTACGCCTAACAATAATACGGATAGTCCTGTTTATATCTACTTTTTATCTAAAAATGATAATGAAGTTAAGAAATTTTCTATTACCAGTGATGGAACAATATACCCTTATATTGAATCTGTTTCCAAAGAACGTTTTTCAGAACTAGATATTCTTTATAATCCTTATTCTGAAAGTGATTTATTGATAGGATATCACTTAGATGAAAAATCACCTTATATTTTAATTATAGATGATTCTGAAAAACCAGATCACTCTTCTGAAAAACGTAAAAAGCGTTTAGAAGCTGGCATACACACAGTAACAGCATTAAATATAGAAGAGAAACAGTATGTTTTAGTCCAATCAAAAAAAGATTTAAATGTAAAAGTATGGGAGGTATTAAACAATTCCGATAACTTTTTTTCAAAAGAACCAGTACTTGAGGTAGAGTGGGGTAATTATTACTCTAATTTAATTTCTTTTAATAATGAAGATAAAACCTATATAACAGGACAAAGTGATAATGGTTGGTACATTACACACAGAGTTTTTAATAACAATTTAGGTGAATTGAAGTTCGAAACAATAATTAATTCCTATGACTGGTATTTAAAAATGGACAACTTATTTCCAATACATATTGATGATGATACATATATTGCTGGGCAGGCTAGTCAGTTATTTAAAGGTTACAAAGACATAAATATTAAAAATTTCTTTTCTAACTCAAACGAAGTATTCAATACCTTTCTTAGCTATGAAATAAAAGAAGATGGTAATGTCGATTTATCTTTAGATAATACCATAGCACAAATTGCAGAGCAGCAGTATGATGTTTCTGCGGTAATAAAATTGAATAACCACTACTCTAAATTGGTTAGTGTTTCGATTGGAGAGACCACATTCATAGCTGGGCAAAGTTTGGATGGGAAGGAACTTTTTATCCAAAAAATAACAGTCAACGGACAGCTAGGAAAAAGAACCTTTCAAGATAAAAATTGGGATCTTGACAAAGTTCTTCTTGCTTTTAAGCCTAAACATCTTAAAAACACTCTATCTACATTATATAAATATGATATACTTTATTTCTCATCAAAAAAAGACAATACGGTATGCTATAAAGTTATTATTGATGGAAAACTACATGGTGATTTTCACATACTCTACCACTATTCCTATTCACAACTTAAATTTATTCATGATTTAGAATTTTCAGAATTCAGATCTATTGGCTTGCGTAAAAACGAAAATTATCAAGGTATAATACTTACACATTACTTTGGTGTTGAAGATATGATGAGTTTAAATAAAGAAGGGAGCCATTCTTTAGCTGTATTTAACATAAAAGAAAAATTTTACGTTCTAGTCCAATCTAAAATAGATTTAAAAGTAAGAATATGGACAATTTTAGGAGATTCTTTTTCAAAGAAAACTTTATACAAGGAAACTTGGGATTATTATTATCCTAATTTATTTTCATATACTAAAAATGGCAAAACTTATATAGGAGGCCAAAGTGAAAACAAACATGTGTTTTTTATTTCTGAGTTTTTTATTAAGAATATAAAAATCGTAACTAAAAGTATTCAACAAATTAAAAACCCACCTTTTGGAATTGGAAACCTATTGCCAATAGTTGTTGGTGATAAAGTATTTATAGCAGGCCAAGTTAATGGCATTGGAACGAGCAATATAGATAGTGTAAAAGATCTAAAACAGAGAGTGAAAAGAATAAAAAAAGACGTTCATTTAAAAATTATAAACAGAAATAGGCGATTACTACTAAATGGGTTGCAGAATACTTTTTTGTTTTCAAAAATAACAAGCCAAGGGAAGTTAGGGACTAATTCTCCTTTTCAAACACTTACTGATTATCAAAAACAATATGATGTTTCTATACTGGAACATTACTACCCACAATTAGTGAGTTTTTCTATTCAAAATAAGAGCTATATTACAGGTCAAAGTGAGTCTGGAGATTACTTCTTTATACAAAAAATAAATAAAGATGGATCTTTAGGAGAAATTACATTTGAAGATCACGATTGGAGGGATCAAGCTAGTTCAATTTTTGTAGACCAAATTGATGAGAGCATTGTCCTCCTCCATTGTTTATCGAAAAAAGATAATACGATTACTTTACGAGCGGTTACAGAAGATGGAAAGTTAGGTGTCTACTCATTAGCAGACATTAAATTGAATGATTTTTACACTCATTTAGCAGGAGCAAGTGATCATCTTTTTAATAATCATTCAGATGGTTATCTTATAGGTTTAAAAGAAGGTGGTAGTGCTATTTTTATCTATTGTTTTTCTAAAGAATCTAAAACGGTTAAACAATTAATAAATTATGAACTCTCTTCATTGGTAGTTTTAAAAATTAAAGATAAAGATCTTGTTTTAGGACAATTGAAAGACAGTACTGAAACAAAAATTTGGGAATTTTTATCAGATGGAACCCTTTCAGAGAAACCAATCTATAATCGAAATTGGAAAAATCATTATCAACGTATATTTTCGTTTAATAAAGAGGGGAAAACCTATATGTCAGGGCAAAGTGATACAGGAATCTATTTTATAGATCAAGTCTTTATTAATGAAGAAGGAAAGTTGAAATTTAAGAAAGTTGATTATATCTCTGATTTTTCATACGAAATAGGCAATTTATTTCCAATACAAGTTGGTGATGATACCTTTATTGCAGGGCAGGTAAAGAAACCATGAAAAGGTTAAAAAAGAAATAACGATAACGTAAATTCAGGTTGTTTCATAATAACTACATTTAAACAGAATAGGTCTACCTTTTATAGCTGGGCAAAGCGATGATAGTTTACATTTTTTAATTAATAAAATTTCTAAATATTCTAGAAAGGACAACAAACCCGCAATTAAAATAGAACGCCTACAGACTATTGATAATTTACATTTAATATAGGTAATTTAAAGATAATTGAATGTGGTGGTACAATTTTATTGCAGGTCAAATAAATGAAATCTTAGATGTTGGAATAACAAATACAGAGCATAAACTAAAAGAGCTACAATTAATTTTGTAGCTCTTTTTTTTTGTAAATTAGGGACTTCTTAAAACATAAAGAATATCAGCTGAAGACGAAATATTAAAGAATAGTAAAATACTAATAACTAATCATTTTAGTACTACAGAAGAAGCTTTTCTTTTTTTCGATGAAAATGGAGATAGAAAACTCTCAAAACCTGAAATTATAAACCTCTTAAAAGAAGTAGAGATTATTGGTTTTATTAGTGTTGTGGTAAGCTCAAAATTAATATAAGGTTACGATAAGGATGGAGACGGTTTTATAAACTGGGAAGAATTTCAAGCAGCAATAAACGAAATTTCTAATTAGTCTACTTCTAATTAAAGAGTGCTTAAAGCGTTCTCTTTTACTTCAATCACTTTTTTTATTATTACCTCAACGCCATGTTCATCATTACTTTTTGTTTCAAAATTGGCAACAGCTTTAACATCTGGATGTGCATTTTGCATGGCGAAGCTAAACTTAGCTAATTTTAGCATTTCAATATCATTATTATAATCACCAAAAACCATGGTTTCCTCAGGTGTAATATTATAAGTGTCTTGAATAAACGCAATCGCATGTCCTTTATTAGCTTTGTTTTCCGAAATATCTACCCAATGGTTGGCGCTAACTTTAACTTTATAACGGTCTTCAATATGTTTTACAAACGGATAAATATAACGCTCAGAGCTTTCTTCATGAAATAATGCAACCTTATAAATAGGTTCTTTTATCTCCAAAGGATTAGAAACCACATTATATTTTGGATAGTATTCTTTTAGAAGCTCTAGAAGTGTTTTAGAATCACTAATAACATATGCTTGATTTTTTGCGCAAAAAACGGCATGAGAATCTTTTATGTCAACAATTATATTACATATTTCTACAAAATGATCTCCATCAATAGGGTTTGACAGAAACTGTTGTCCTTTTTTTATACCAAGACCTCCATTTTCAGAGACGATAATAATTTCATCTTTAATTTTCGAAAGTTTGTCTATCATACTATAATATGGCCTTCCACTAGCAGCAACAAATAAAATATTATGAGATTTTAGCTGATTAAAAAGTTCAAAAAATGCATCACTTATTTCATGTTTAGAATTAAGTAATGTGCCATCCATATCTGTGGCTATTAATTTTACTTTAGAAAAATCCATATTATTGTGTTTTTAAACTTCAAAGATAATTAGTATTGGTAATAAATACTTAGCAAGAGTATTAAGTTATTGTAAATTTATGGTACAAAAAAAGTCCGATTCTTTCGAATCGGACTTTCTATCATATAAGTGAAATGATATTATTCAATTGGCAAAATGCCCTTATTTTACTTTGTTCACAATGGCTTCAAAAGCAGCCGGTTGGTTCATTGCTAAATCAGCTAAAACCTTACGGTTTAATTCGATATTGTTAGCTTTAAGTTTTCCCATAAATTGTGAGTAAGTCATACCGTGTAAACGAGCTCCAGCGTTAATACGCGTGATCCATAATGCACGAAATGTTCTCTTTTTTACTCTACGGTCTCTATACGAATATTGCATCGCTTTGTCAACCGCATTTTTTGCTACTGTCCAAACGTTTTTACGTCTTCCAAAGTAACCTTTTGCTTGTTTAAGCACTTTTTTTCTTCTGGCTCTTTTGGCAACAGAATTTACTGATCTTGGCATAATTTTAATGTGTTTTGTAGTTGGCGGTCGTTAAAAATGACACTTTTTTAAATCTAAGTTTGCCGAACTCCAGGGTTTATAAATAATTTTCAACCTGTTAAGGTAATGTTACTTTAAACGTAGCATTACTTTAACATTGTTCTCATCGGCTTTATGTACTAAACCATCATGAGTTAATTTAAGCTTACGTTTCTTAGACTTCTTTGTTAAGATGTGACTCTTAAACGCGTGCTTTCTTTTAATTTTACCAGTACCTGTAAGCTTAAAACGCTTTTTAGCACTAGATTTTGTTTTCATTTTAGGCATCTTGTTTCCTAGTTTTTAATTATTTCACTTATAATATTTTATGCTGAGCTTGTATCAGCATCTTTTCGTTATTAGGTTGAAAATGTCAACACTAACAAAAAATTATTTTTTAGGAGCAATAAACATAGTCATTCTCTTACCTTCCAATCTTGGCATTTGTTCAACTTTACCAAGTTCTTCTAGGTCTTGTGCTAAACGCAACAATAATATTTGACCTTGCTCTTTAAACACTATCGAACGCCCTTTAAAGAATACAAATGCTTTTAATTTAGCACCTTCTTTTAAGAATTTTTCGGCATGTTTCTTTTTAAACTGATAATCATGATCATCAGTTTGAGGACCAAAACGAATTTCTTTAATAATAACTTTGGTCGCTTTACTTTTTAAAGCCTTATCACGTTTCTTTTGTTCGTAAAGAAACTTCTTGTAGTCCATAATTTTACACACTGGAGGATCTGCTTTTGGTGAAATCTCCACCAAATCAAATTCTTGTTCTTCAGCAAATGCTAAAGCTTCTTTTGTTGTGTAAATACCAACTTCGATATTATCTCCAACTAGACGCACTTTTTCTGCTCTAATTTTCGAGTTAATTCTGTGTTGGTCTTCTTTAATGACTCTTAAAGGGCCTCTTGATCTTTTTCTACGAATTGCTATGGCTGTAAAATTTTAGTTAAACGTTATTATTAAAATTGTTTTAATGTCTTATTTATCTCTATTTCGACAATCTTTGAGAATTCTAATACACTTATCGTGCCTAAATCTTCTCCTCCGTGTTGTCTTACAGATATCATGTTTTCTTTTTCTTCATTCTCACCTATGATAATCATATAAGGCGTTTTCTTCATTTCGGCCTCTCTAATTTTCTTACCAATAGTCTCGTTCCTGTTATCTATAAGGGCGCGAATTTCGTGTTTTTCTAGCAAATTTAAAACTTTTTCACCGTATTTTTCATATTTCTCGCTAAGAGTTAATACAGAAACTTGATTTGGCATTAACCAAAGCGGGAAATTTCCACCAGTATGTTCTAATAAAATAGCTATAAAACGTTCCATACTTCCAAAAGGAGCACGGTGTATCATTATTGGTCTATGTAATTCGTTATCACTTCCTTTATAAGTCAATTCAAAACGCTCAGGTAAATTATAATCTACTTGAATAGTACCAAGCTGCCATTGTCTTCCAAGAGCATCCTTAACCATAAAGTCTAACTTAGGACCATAAAAAGCAGCTTCGCCAGTTTCTATAACATAATTTAAACCTTTGTCTTTTGCTGCACTAATAATAGCTTGTTCAGCTTTCTCCCAGTTTTCAAGACTACCAATATACTTTTCTGGAGTTTCTGGGTCTCTTAAAGATACTTGTGCTGTGAAATTTTCAAAGCCTAAAGAACCAAAAACATAAAGCACTAAATCAATAACATCTTTAAATTCCTTATCTAATTGATCTGGAGTACAAAATATATGAGCATCATCTTGAGTAAAACCACGAACACGAGTTAAGCCATGTAATTCGCCACTTTGTTCATATCTATATACCGTACCAAATTCTGCGAATCTTTTAGGTAAATCTTTATAAGACCATTGCATAGCATTGTAGATCTCACAGTGATGTGGACAGTTCATTGGTTTTAATAAAAACTCTTCATCGTCCTTTGGTGTTTTAATAGACTGAAAACTATCTTCTCCATATTTAGCATAATGTCCGGAAGTAACATAAAGCTCTTTTTGTCCAATATGAGGTGTCATAACCATTTCGTAACCTGCCTTTTTCTGTGCAGCTTTCAAAAAGTTTTCTAAACGCTCACGCAAGGCAGCACCTTTTGGTAACCATAAAGGTAAACCAGCACCAACTTTTTGAGAAAATGTAAATAATTCTAACGCTTTACCAAGTTTTCTATGATCACGTTTTTTAGCCTCTTCTAATAAAGCTAAATGTTCGGTTAATTCCTTTTGTTTTGGAAAAGTAACGCCATAAACACGTGTTAATTGTGGTTTCGTTTCATCACCTCTCCAATAAGCACCAGCTACAGATAGCACTTTTGCGGCCTTAATAATTCCAGTATTTGGAATATGTCCACCACGGCATAAATCTGTGAAAGTAGCGTGGTCACAAAAAGTAATCGTACCATCTACTAAATTTTCAATCAATTCAGTCTTAAAAGGATTGTCTTTATATAAATCTAAAGCTGCAGCTTTCGAAACATCACGAATTTTAAACTCATGTTTACCACGAGCAATTTCAATCATTTTAGTTTCGATAGTCTTAAAATCTTTGTCAGACAAAGTCTCTGTGCCAAAATCAACATCATAATAAAAACCACGATCAATAGCCGGACCAATAGTCAATTTAGCATTTGGGTATAATTCCTCTATAGCCTGAGCCAAAACGTGAGCACTCGAATGCCAGAAAGCTTTCTTTCCCTCATCATTCTTCCAAGTATATAAAACAAGTGATCCATCTGTGGTTAATTTCGTAACAGTTTCAACAGTTAAACCATTAAAACTAGCTGAAATCACATTTCTAGCAAAGCCCTCACTAATGCTTTTCGCAACATCCATAGGGGTAACATTCGCCTCAAACGATTTTACACTGCCATCAGGTAAAGTAATATGTATCATATATAATATTAAATTCAGGCTGCTAAGATAATAGGTTATAAACAGACAAGCAATACATCTATATCAAAATGCATAATAATATTTCGGGCGTTACCTTTAAGGTCGGGCTTTCGTCAGTCGCTCTCTGCGAGGAGCTTCAACAATGTCTCAATCCCTAACGCTGGTAAATAGGTACAGCCTATTTTAAATCAAAGTTTAATTTTATTAAGTAGTGGTCCTTAGATTCAGCTTTGTGTATTTTTCACTTTTACAAGAGCATAAAAACAAGAAAGACTTGTAATGGTTAAGGATCTACGCGTAGATTTTTTTTTTTTTCGTATTAAATCAATCCTATTTTATCTATAATGAAAGAGTAAAAAGGCTACAATAATTAAGTAATAAGAATTCTGTAGCAATAGAGAGTTTGAAAACACGGTAAAAGAGGGTCTATATAATAAGGACAAAGTCTAAAAAAAAGAGCAAAAAAAAGGCCGCTATAATCCTTTGTAAATAAGGGCATTAAAAGAAGTTTTAAATTAAGTTCAAAAAAGATTAAAAAAAGTATTGTGGGATTGAAAAAGGAGTCTATATTTGCACCCGCTTAGCAACGCAGCCATTGGCAAAGTAGCAAAAGCGACGTTCATTACAAGACTTAAAAAAAATATTAATTTTTATTTAAAATAGGTTTTGGGATAACAAAAAAGGTTGTATGTTTGCAATCCGAAAAAATAGCAATATTTTTTCATAACGTTCTAAGTAAAAATATTGATTAGAGAGCTTCGAAAAAATAATTTAAAATTATTTCAAAAAGCATTGTGGTGTTAAAAATAAGTTTTATATTTGCACCCGCTAAGAGATAAATATCTTAGAAAAAAAGAATAAAAGTTCATAAACATATTGAATTGACAGCGTAAGATTTTTACTGGAAACGGTAAGAATCAAACAAGAGAATAAACCATTTAGAGTACTTGAAAATTTCTTTGGTTGTTAAGCAAATTAGTCGAAAGACTTTAAAATTTAACGATGAAGAGTTTGATCCTGGCTCAGGATGAACGCTAGCGGCAGGCTTAACACATGCAAGTCGAGGGGTAACAGGGAGCTTGCTCCGCTGACGACCGGCGCACGGGTGCGTAACGCGTATAGAATCTACCTTGTACTAAGGGATAGCCTTTGGAAACGAAGATTAATACCTTATAGTATTATTGATTGGCATCAATTAATAATTAAAGATTACGGTACAAGATGACTATGCGTTCTATTAGCTAGATGGTGTGGTAACGGCACACCATGGCAACGATAGATAGGGGCCCTGAGAGGGGGATCCCCCACACTGGTACTGAGACACGGACCAGACTCCTACGGGAGGCAGCAGTGAGGAATATTGGACAATGGAGGCAACTCTGATCCAGCCATGCCGCGTGCAGGAAGACGGCCCTATGGGTTGTAAACTGCTTTTATACAGGAAGAAACACTCTCTCGAGTAGAGAGCTTGACGGTACTGTAAGAATAAGGACCGGCTAACTCCGTGCCAGCAGCCGCGGTAATACGGAGGGTCCAAGCGTTATCCGGAATCATTGGGTTTAAAGGGTCCGTAGGTGGATAATTAAGTCAGAGGTGAAATCCTGCAGCTCAACTGTAGAATTGCCTTTGATACTGGTTATCTTGAGTTATTATGAAGTAGTTAGAATATGTAGTGTAGCGGTGAAATGCATAGATATTACATAGAATACCAATTGCGAAGGCAGATTACTAATAATCAACTGACACTGATGGACGAAAGCGTGGGGAGCGAACAGGATTAGATACCCTGGTAGTCCACGCCGTAAACGATGGTCACTAGCTGTTCGAACTTCGGTTTGAGTGGCTAAGCGAAAGTGATAAGTGACCCACCTGGGGAGTACGTTCGCAAGAATGAAACTCAAAGGAATTGACGGGGGCCCGCACAAGCGGTGGAGCATGTGGTTTAATTCGATGATACGCGAGGAACCTTACCAGGGCTTAAATGTAGATTGACAGGTTTAGAGATAGACTTTTCTTCGGACAATTTACAAGGTGCTGCATGGTTGTCGTCAGCTCGTGCCGTGAGGTGTCAGGTTAAGTCCTATAACGAGCGCAACCCCTGTTGTTAGTTGCCAGCGAGTCATGTCGGGAACTCTAACAAGACTGCCAGTGCAAACTGTGAGGAAGGTGGGGATGACGTCAAATCATCA
>NZ_JSWF01000015.1:47500-60575 GCF_000797445.1 Lacinutrix jangbogonensis
CCTATATCAATACAATAACGGCAGATAATGGAAAGGAATTTACAGAACACAAAAAAGTATCGGAAGGATGACACGTTGATTTTTATTTTGCAAATCCATATTCACCTTGGGAACGAGGTGCTAATGAAAATCTAAATGGTTTAATAAGGCAATATTTTCCAAAGAAAACGGACTTCTCAAACATACCTGACCAAGAAATTAAAAGGATTGAAAGAAAATTAAATGATAGACCAAGAAAAAGGCATAAATTTGATACACCATTAGAAGTAATGGAAAATCTTTTGTTTAACACAGAAGTTGCGTTTATTACTTGAATCTAGCTATTGTTATTAATGTGTAACGAACTATCCTAATTTAATTATTCAAAATTTTATTATGTAGAAGACGGTTTAGGTGATTTAGTAGTTGTTAAAGAAGGTTTTGCTTAATTATTTCTCTTATTGTGAGCAAGCTACCGCTACCGTCATTATTGTATATACACTGATAGATTTAATATACATTTTGAAGTTTTTTATTTGGGTAACAATCCCTAAACTCGAAAAGTAGTAGTAAATTATATTAGTTTTTATTGCTCTTAAACATACTATCAAGAATTGTATTCAACCCTTTAAAAGCAAAATAGATAGCACCACAACAGCCTAAAATCCCTAAAAGAAGTAATGGAATATAGAGCGTTTTTTCTTGATTACTGAACGCTACGTAAATAAGAGTTGGGCCTAAGAACATTAATGCTAGGGATATCCCCATTTTTTGTAATCCTTTGGTTAATAATTCTTTATCCGTTTTTTTAGTTTCCATTTAGTGAAGCATTATTGGCATTTATAGCAGCTCTTACGTTATTGTTATTATTATGTAAAAGCTTCTTAGCTTTAACGTTATCAATATTAAGTTCCGACATAATCATTTCGACTCCTCTATCAATCAACTTATTATTACTTAGTTGCATGTCCACCATTTTATTTCCTTTAACTTTTCCAAGTAGGATCATTGTGGAAGTTGAAAGCATATTCAGTACTAGTTTTTGTGCTGTCCCAGCTTTCATTCTTGAACTTCCAGTTACGAATTCTGGACCTACAATTACTTCAATAGGAAACTGAGCAGCATTGGATAATGGGCTATTTTTATTACATGAAATACAACCAGTAATAATACCTTTTTCATTACATTCTTTTAAAGCTGCAATTACGTAGGGTGTAGTGCCAGATGCGGCAACACCAATTACAATATCGTTCTTAGAAATGTTATGTGCTTGTAGATCTTTCCAGCCTTGAGTTGTGGAGTCTTCGGCAAATTCTACAGCTTTTCTAATAGCGGTGTCGCCGCCAGCGATTATACCAATAACCATTTCATGAGATACACCATAAGTCGGAGGGCATTCTGATGCATCTAGAACGCCAAGTCTTCCACTCGTTCCGGCTCCAATGTAAAACAGTCTGCCACTATTTTTTAGTTTTAGTACGATTTGCTCTATGAGTGTTTCAATTTGTGGTAATGACTTTTCAACAGCTATTGAAACTGTTTTATCTTCATTATTAATATTAATTAATAATTCTTTAATACTCATCTTTTCTAGATGATTGTAGCTAGACTCTGTCTCAGTAGTTTTTATAAAACTCATATTTTAAAAATAAGAATTAGTTTTGATGTTTTAATTGTAAATAATATCATCAACTTCTATTTTCTTGTCTTTTATAAAATCGTAGAGTGTCAGTTGTCTTAGTATATAATAGTCGTTCCAGAAGTTTTCAAGAGAATTTAAATATTGTAATATAGCTCTGTCTCTTTCTTCTAATGCAATATTTAAATCTGTTAGGGTTATTTTATTTAAGACATATCTTTTTTTAGAAATATCATAGCGCTTCATTGAAACTTCTTTGGCTTTTTCTGATGTTACTAAGAAATCTCGTTGGTTAGACCAGTTTAAAACATGCAAGTATATTTCTTGCTCAAATTCTTGTCTGTCTTGATTTATATTATTGTTGGTTAAATCTAAATTTGCTTCAGCCATTTTTCGTCGAGATTTAGAAACTCCCCAATCAAATATTGGAATACCAACAGTAACCCTAACACTTTGCTGTTCATTATAATCGTTGAATAGATTATTAAAATCATCTCCATTTTGAGAAATCCCAAAGTTAGCAGATACTCCTAACTCTAATCGATTGTTACCTTTTTGAAAAGCTAATTCTTTTTCGGCTTCTAATCGTTTTCTTCTAAACTCTATTACTGCTTTTCTATTTGATTGTGCCTCACTTAATGCTTTATCTATATCTACATCAAAAAGAGGTAACTCTTTAGGAACATCTAATACTAACGTTTCTGTATCTAGTTCTAAATAACGCGCTAAATTTTGAGATGTTCTCTTTACTTCTATGGTATTTGTGGTGACTGTATTTTTAGAATTCAAAAAGCGTAATTCCATTTGTAATAACTCATTTTCTGCAATCTTACCAACTCTATATCTCCCTTTGGATATTTTAAATAAAGTGTCCTGGTTGGATAGATTCGTTTCTGCAATTCCTAGCTGCATTTGCGCTTTTAGTAATTGGAAATAACGACGGGAGGTATTAACGGCTATTTGTTCCATATTTTCAATGAAGTCTCTTTGTGCCTCTTCATAGATTAATGGTTCAATTTTCTTATCCCATCTGAACGGATTATATAGAACTGAATTTTGAAAATAATTTACAGTAAAAGGAATAACAGAATACCGTACATTTTCATTAAGCCCAAAAATCTCAACTCGTTCCAGATTTGTATTTACAGATAAAGTTCCACCGGTAAACGGTACACTTTGTGATATTGATAAGCCACCTTCGATAAGTAATTGGTTTTGGTTTACAAAAATATCTTCTCCAGCATCATTTGTTATTCTTCGAACAGCATTTCTATATTCAGGTAAAACGGCATTAAGTCTTAGTTCTGGTAAAAAGCTGGCTTTATACCGTCTGAACCTCCAATAATTTGCTTGATTTCTATTAAGGTTTGTTTTATAATCAGGAGATTTCTTTTTGGCTATTTCAATAGCTTCTGTTAGTGTTATCTTTTTTGATTGCCCATAATTTAGTAATGGGAAAATAACAATAATTAATAAGAGTATTTTTTTCATAGTTTATTATTCTGATCTTAAAGCTTCGATTGGTTTTTTCTTAGCCGCGGCTTTTGCTGGAAATATTCCAAAAACGAGGCCAACAATTACAGCTATAAAGAATGAAAGCATGATTGAGTTTAAGGTAAGTACGGTTTCTATCCCGGAAACGATTTCAATAACATAGGCGCCAATTACACCTAATACAATTCCTATAATTCCTCCACCAACGCTTATGAGTACAGATTCAGACAAGAATTGTAATATAACATCTTCCTCTGTTGCTCCAATAGCTCTAATTATTCCTATTTCTTTTGTTCTTTCTAAGACTGAAGCTAGCATAATATTCATAATACCAATTCCTCCAATTAGTAAGGATATTCCTGCTATTATTATTAAAACTATATTAAATATTTGTTTTGTTTTTTGTTGTTGTTTTAGAAGTTGTATAGGAATAGTTATTTCAAAATCTAATACATCATTATGTCTACGTTTAAGCATTTTGCTTAATACTTCAGCAGTAGCTTTTAACTCTTTAGAATTTGAAACTTGTAATGTCAGTTTATCTATTTGGTGATAGTTCCCTCTTGGGATTCTCTTTTTTGGACCGTTTTGATTTCTATTTCGAGTACCTATTTTATCACTTATTATCTTGCGATCTTTATAGCGCACCAAAAAGGTGTTTAATGGTATATAGATGTCTTTATTTAAGTCTCTTATTCCTAAATTTTCTTGTGATTTATCCGAAATCATCTTTTCTTCAATGACTCCTATGACTTGTAACCAAACGTCTTTAACCTTTATTTGCATTCCTAATGCACTTTTACCTGTAAATAATTTTTTCTCTACCTTTTTACCTATTATACAAACTGGTAACGCATTTTTAATTTGATAGTCCGAAAAAGTTTTTCCATTCTCTAAGTTTATATTTGATGTTTCAAAAAAAGCAGGAGATATTCCAACGAGTTTTACTGAATTTTGCCTACCATTATTGATGACATATGTGTTCAGAATTATTTCTGGACTAACAAGCTTTATGCTAGGGATGTTTTTTTGAGCGCTAAGTGCATCTAGTATATCAAGGCCCTTAGAAAATCGTTTCGATTCCGTTTTACCATCATCTTCATCACTTTGCTCAGCGTCTTCATTTTCCTCATCAAGAATAGGAGTAACCACTATGTTATTAACACCTACTAATTCTAATTGAGCTAATATCTCTTTTTCGGCACCATTACCTATGGCAAGCATAGTAATTACTGAAGCCACACCAAAAATAATTCCTAAGGCAGTTAAAAACGTTCTAACCTTATTTGTTTTAATAAACCAATATGCTTCGCTAAAATTAGATTTTAGTTTTTCTAAAAGTATTTTATCTATCATCTCTATTTTAATAGCGTTATACTTTTATCATCCGAACCTTCTGGTTTATTTAAATAAACAATATCTTCTTTTTTTAATCCTTTCTTAATAATAACTACTTCGTTATTAGATTGACCTAATTCCACTTGTTTTTTAGCAATTGATAATCCTGATTTCACATAGGTAAAACTAATTGAGTCATTTGCAAAAATTGCTTCTAAAGGCACCATTAAAACATCTTCTTGTTTATCAATTAGTATCTTGTTTGAAGTTGTCATTCCTGGTCTTATATTCTCATTTGTTTGATTCAATTTTATTAAAACTTGAAATAGTTTTATGTCAGATCCTGCTTTGGTTTCTCCTACGTTAGCAACATCAGTAACAATACCATCAAGTTCTATTTCGGGAAACGCATCAAAACCAATTTTTGTAACTAAACCCTTCTTTATCTTTCTTATATCTACCTCATTACTGTATGTTTTTGACTCCATTTTTGTTAAATCGGGTAAACTTGCAATTGCAGGTTCCCAAGGAGATATTGTAGAACCTACTTTCTTTTTAGTACCGTTCCACTCTTTTACATAAGTAACCATTCCATCATCATCAGAGGTGATAGTGAATTCTTTTTGTAACGTTTGTAGCTCTTCTATTTTTTTACTGATTTTAGAAACTTCAGTACCTACTTCAATCATTTTGGCATTAGCTTGTCTCTTCTTTATAGAATAATCTGCTTTCTTTTCTTTTAAGTCTCTTTCGGTTTTCTCTATTTTGTTTTCAAGGGATCTAATAGTTGCTGGAGGTTCATATATAGAACGGACTAATTCTAAACTGTCTTCCTCTATATTATATAACATATCTTTAATAGAGCTACGTTCTTGTTTAAGCGTTAAAGTAGTATCAAGTTGTTGTTGTGTATATTTCGATTGTGCTTTCTCAAGGTTTAATTGGGCTTCATTTATTTTTCCGTTAACTTCTGAAGCATCTAGTTTTCCAATGTAATCTCCTTTTTTTACAATAGTACCTTCAGCTACTAAATCTTGAATTTTTATTTGATAAATATTGAATCTTCTTGCGTTGCTAGGCCCGTTAATTTTTTTGGAGCTTGTAGATTGTGCTTCACCAGAAATGTAAACTTCATTTAAAAATGTGCCTTTTGTTACTTTTGCGGTAAGCGATGCGTCTTGTTCACTACTGGAATTAAAATATGAATAAGCAATAATGGCTAAGATAATTGCAACTACTATTATGGTAATTCTTTTTTTACTCATGAATTTTGTTTTTTCGATTGATGGTGGTTAAAAGTAGACAAAATAAATACCTTTAGGATTTTCTTTTTGTTAATATCCTCTTAATTGTTTATGATTCGTAATAACTATAACTCTGTATTTAAACTTATAGTATTACACATTTATAGAAACTATTCTACTGTATAGATAACTTCTGTTGCTTGTGATGCTCTAAAGTAGCCAAACGGGAAATTTTCTGGATTTGTTTGATTTATACAGTTACCACGAACTGTTGCTGGTTGCACTTCAAACGGGCCACCTCCTTCTGAAGTTTGCTGTAACAATAGAAACATGAATTCGTAGAATTGTTTTGAGATACCATAATTTCTAATGATTAAATTGTTTCCAGGTTCGGTATCTTCATTAGAATAAAATGCAAAGATTTGATTACCATTTACAAACTCATCATCATAAACATTTAAATCTAGATTGGTTTCCAATTCTCCTTGAAATTCGAAAAAGTAATAATTTTCTTCATCTGCAGGATCTGTATAATAGGCTTTTATTTCTATTTCATCTCCTGTAAATCCACCATCATCATTTTGTTCTATGAAGTCTATGGACGTAACGCTTGTCATCGTTTCGAATCCCACATAAATTTCATTATTATAAATAATAGTTAATGTATATTCTTGATTTAATTGCGGATTGAAGTTGAAACACTCGTAGATACCATCAGAATTTGTGTCTAAAAAGTTATATACGTTATTACTTTGATCTGTTACAAGCACATTTGCGCCAGTTGCGGGAGGCACTTGGCTATCAAAAAATGGAGCAGAAAGCGATAATTTTATAGTTTGATAATTAGCTGTAGAACCTTCAAACCAATTTAATGAAGCGTCAATTACTAATCTTGGTTCTGCGTTTGGAACTTCGATATCGATAACGTCTTCGCAAGAAGAAATTATAAAAAATAGTATTAATATGTATGATAAATTTTTCATCTTTTTTAGAATTTAAAGTTGTAAGATACAGAAGGTACTGCCCCAAAAATTGATAAACGGGTGGCCTCGTTATTACCTGTGTCTTGGTTTTGAGCAAAAGAAATAGATGCCGCATTTCTTCGGTTGTAAGCATTATATAAACCGAAAATCCAGGAGCCTTGCCAGCCTTTTGTTTTATCTGGTTTTGGTGTATATGTGGCAGAAAAATCTAGGCGATGATAACTTGGCAGCCGCGTTGAGTTTCTTGGGCTATAATTTGGTACAACAATATTATTATAAACATATTGTCCATTGGGAAACGTTGTAGGTTGCCCAGTTTGAAAGATGAAATTGGCGTTAAGATCCCATTTTTTACTCAGGTTATAGCTGCCAGTAATAGATATATCATGCGTTCTATCGAAACCTGCGTTATACCAATTACCATTATTTATGCCAATTTCATTTGCTGTACGACCTTCGGTTTTTTGTTCAGATTTAGATAAAGTATAAGCAATCCATCCTTTCAATCGTCCTTCGTTTTTTCTAAATAATATCTCTAAGCCGTAAGCTCTAGATTTTCCGTTTAAAATAACGGTTTCAATGGCTTCGTTAGCAATTAGGTTGGCGCCATCTATAAAATCTATTCTATTTTGAACGTCTTTATAATAGGTTTCTACTTCCAAAGAATAGTCTCCATCTTTTAAATTCTTGAAATAACCAATGGCATACTGATCTAAGATCTGCGGTTTTATATATGTACCACTAGGTGCCCAAACATCCAATGGTGTTGGAGAATTTGTGTTAGATAATAAATGCAAATATTGAGACATGCGGTTGTAACTTGCCTTTACTGAAGAATTTCGATTTAGCGTATAAGCTGCAGAAAATCGAGGCTCTAAATTTAGAAATGTTTTTATAGTTTTGTTTCTGCTAAAAGATTCTGTCCCAATAGCATCTGCACTTTGGTATATTTGAAAATTGTCGTTAAATGTTACTGCTTGATTATTTTGATAAATATTTAATTCATTTTGTCCAAGACGCATAAAAGAGCTTAATCTCAAGCCATAAGCGAGTGTAAGATTCTTTGATACTTTATGTTCTGCATCAATATATACAGCATTTTCAAAAGCATATTTATCAATTAATTTTTCTGCATTTATTCCAGAAGTAGGAGTAGAAGGTTCTATTTCTCCTGGATTAAATTTGTAATAAATACTATTTAAACCGTATTGCAATTTGAAATTGTTGCTTAAATAATGTTTGAAATCGTATTTATAATTAAAATTCTGAATACCAGAATTCCATTTAAACTCGACGAAATCTAAATTTAATCCGTAATAGTAATCCGAATAAATAAACGACATATTAGAAAACAGCTTATCGTTAAATAAATGATTCCATCTAAAATTGACGATTGTATTTCCATAAGTATTTTCGAAACTATTAGCCAAGTTAAAAACATCTCTACCAAAATAACCAGACAAATAAATGTTGTTGTTATCGTTTAGTTTGTAACTTAATTTTGTATTTAAATCGTAGAAATAAGCAACATTGTCAAGATCGAAAAGCGGCAAGAATAGATGGGCATAAGAGCTTCTTCCTCCTAATAAAAACGATCCTTTTTCTTTTTTTAAAGGCCCTTCTACTAATAGCCGGCTGGACACTATACCAATTCCACCATTAGCATGAAACTCTTTACTATTTCCTTCTTTTTGATAGATATCTAAAACTGAAGATACGCGTCCACCATAACGCGCAGGAATACCACCTTTGTATAATTTTAAATCTTTTATAGCATCAGGATTAAATACCGAAAATAAACCAAATAAGTGTGAAGAGTTAAAAACGGTAGCCTCATCCAAAAGTATTAAATTCTGATCTGCAGATCCACCGCGAACATTAAACCCAGACGAACCTTCTCCTGCATTTGTAACACCCGGTAATAAGGTGATTGCCTTTAAAACATCGGCTTCGCCCAGAACAACTGGAATTTGTTTTATTGTTGAAGCCGTTAATACATTAACACTCATTTGAGGTTTTCTAATACTAAGTTTTTCAATATTTTCTGTTATTACAACCTCTTCTAAGTTCTCGGTTGCTTCGGTTAAAATAAAATTACGCTTAACATTCTTATCAAGAACAATCGTCTCTGTTTTATCCGTATAACCAATATAACTAAGCACTAATTTATAAGTGCCTTTTGGTAATGTAATAGAATAAAAACCGTATTCATTTGTGGTAGTTCCAGTGTTTTGATCAGGAAAAAGAATATTTACACCAATTAAGGTTTCGTTATTATCTTCATCTTGAATAATACCACTTAGCGTAAATTTTTCTTGTGCAAAAAGTAACGTACAACTAAAAAACAGTAGTAAGAACGCAACTCGTTTTGATTGATTCATTTAGAGCAAATTTTTTGATTACAAAGTTAAGTAAAACTTAATTTTGTAAGAATAGTTTAACAAATATTTGGGCGTTTCCAAGACAAGCAAAATAAGTAGGTCTTGGTCGTGTTATCTACTATATCTTTTTTTTTGCAGAGGTACACAAAAAAAAGGATGCTACTTCTATCTCTAACGCAAAAAAAAGCGCCTAAAAAGGCGCTTTTAAAAGGTAATTACTATTTATATCTATTAATCTAAAATACTATTTAATGTTTTACTTGGGCGCATAGCTGCGTTTATCAAGTCTTCTTTTGGCTCATAATAACCACCAATATTTACTGCAACACCTTGAATATCATTCAACTCTTTAACAATTGCAGTTTCATTATCTGCCAATTGCTTTGCAAGAGGAGCGAATTCTGTAGCGAGATCACTATCTGTTGTTTGGTTCGCTAATTCTTGAGACCAATACATCGCTAAGTAAAAGTGAGAACCTCTATTATCTAATTCTCCGGTTTTACGAGATGGGCCTTTTTTGTTTTCTAATAATGTTTCAGTTGCATTATCTAAAGCATCACCTAAAATTTTAGCTTTTGGATTGCTGTTGACTTGACTAAAATGTTCAAGCGACACTGCCAATGCTAAAAACTCTCCTAAAGAATCCCAACGTAAATGATTTTCATCTGTAAATTGTTGAACGTGTTTTGGTGCAGATCCACCAGCTCCTGTTTCAAATAATCCACCGCCATTCATTAATGGTACTATTGATAACATTTTGGCACTAGTTCCAACTTCTAGAATTGGAAACAAATCTGTTAAATAATCACGTAATACATTTCCAGAAACCGAGATGGTATCTTTTCCTTCTTTTAATCTCTTACACGTAAAAATCGTGGCGTCGATAGGAGATAAGATTCTTAAATCTAATCCACTAGTATCATGGTCTTTTAGATACGTATTTACTTTTTTAATTAATTGCGCATCGTGTGCTCTCTTTTTATCTAACCAGAAAACTGCAGGCGTTTCAGAGGCTCTTGCTCTAGTTACAGCTAACTTTACCCAATCTTGGATTGGTGCATCTTTAACTTGGCACATTCTCCAGATATCTCCAGTCTCAACCTTATGAGATAATAAAACTTTTCCTTGAGCATTGATAACTTCAACTTTTCCATTTGAAGCCATTTCGAATGTTTTATCGTGAGAACCGTATTCTTCAGCTTTTTGAGCCATTAATCCAACATTGGGAACCGTGCCCATAGTTGTTGGGTCGAAAGCGCCATGCTCTTTACAAAAATCGATAGTTGCGGTATAAATCCCAGCATAACTACTATCTGGTATTACTGCTTTTGTGTCTTGAAGTTTTCCATCATGATTCCACATCTTACCAGAACTACGAATCATTGCAGGCATAGAAGCATCAATAATTACATCACTTGGTACGTGTAAGTTAGTAACACCTCTTTCGCTATTTACCATAGCTAAATCTGCACTATGCTCTAAAGCATAACGAATATCTTCTCTAATTTCTTCGTGTTTATCGTCAGGTAATTCGCTTAAATTACTCAGTAAGTTTCCAAAACCGTTATTTACGTCAACACCAATTTTATTAAACGTTTTACCATGTTTTTTAAATAACCCTTTAAAGAAAACACGAACAGCATGACCAAAAATAATGGGATCACTTACTTTCATCATTGTTGCTTTCATGTGTAATGAAAACAAAATACCTTTATCTAAAGCATCTTCAATTTGTTCATCTAAGAATTCAAGTAATGCTGTTTTACTCATTATTGTAGCATCAATAATTTCATCTTGTAATAATGCTAAATTATCTTTTAAAATTGTCGTTTTTCCATTGGCGTCTGTATGCTGTATTTTTACAGAAGTCGCAGTTTCTAATGTTACAGATTTTTCATTATGTGCAAAATCACCAGAAGACATGGTAGAGACATGAGTTTTAGAATCTTTAGACCATGCTCCCATAGAATGTGGGTTCTTCTTTGCGTAATTTTTTACTGCTTTTGGTGCACGTCTATCACTATTCCCTTCTCGTAATACTGGGTTTACAGCACTACCTTTAATTTTATCGTAACGCGATTTAATTTCTTTATCCGTATCGTTTTTAGGCTCATCTGGATAACTAGGGATTTTAAAACCTTGTTCTTGAAGTTCTAAAATTGCAGACTTTAATTGCGGCACTGAAGCGCTAATATTCGGTAATTTTATAATATTAGCTTCAGGCTTTTTTGCTAATTCTCCTAAAAAGGCTAAATCGTCACTCACCTTTTGATTATCATTTAAAAAATCTGGAAACACTGCTAATATTCTAGAGGCTAGAGAAATATCTTTAGTTTCAATATTAATTCCTGAAGATTTCACAAAGGCTTTAACTATTGGTAAAAAAGAACGTGTTGCTAAAGCTGGCGCTTCATCTGTTTTTGTATAAATGATTTTTGGTGTTGTAGACATATATATAAAGGGTGTTATGATTTGTATTATCGAATAAGTTTTGGTTAGCAAATATACAAAATTTCGATATAAATTTAAAGCTAGAAGCGTTTGACTTCAATGGATTTTATGGAATATAATTTTGGTCTTTAATTTTATTTGAGAAACACCTTATAATTATTCAATTATAATACCATAGTCTTTTAAAAGTCCGAAGACTTCACTTTTTGAAAACTTAGCGCCTTTTATTTTGTTTTTTGAAGGAGAGATAGAGTAGTTGTATGCTGTTAAAAAATCTACGTTCTCTAAGTTGGTGTTTTCAAAAATGACTTGGTGTAAATCGCAATTTTTAAAAGTTGATTGTTTTAAATCTGCATTAGAAAAGTCTGTCTTCTGTAATTTACATTTTTCAAAACGTGTGTTATTTATTTTTAAATTATAGAAGGAAGCTAAATTGAGTTGGCAATTTTTAAATGTTAATGCCAATAAAAATGAATCACATTCATTAAAAGGAGTGCCTACTAATTTACAATCATTGAAGCGTACATCTTTTAAAGAGGTCTCTCCAAGTTTAACAGAACTGAAGTTACAGTTAATAAATTCGCATTCCAAAAACGAGAATCCTGAGAGGTAAGTATTACTAAAATCACAGTTACTAAAAGTACAGTTATCGTACTCTGCTTTTTGTAATTGATTTGTTGTATAATCTTTTGAATTGAAAGATTTGTCTGTTATGTAAGGTAGGTTCATTTGTAATATTTGCAATAAAAGTACACTTTTTGTTAATCTTGCAAAAGCATGAATGACAAATCTTGTTTTATAATAAATGATTGGAGTGCTTTAGAGATGCGAACATTGGTTATGGTTTTTTGGACTAGGCCTTTTACGAACCGTTTTCAAATAAAATAACGGGTAAAAGTTATCTCAAAAACAAAAGCCATAACACAATAGAGTTAACTATTAGAATTATGGCTTTTTTGAGGTAACATCAACTGATCTATTTAGCTTTCACTAACTCAATCCAAAACCTAAGTTTTACATCTTTTCAATTCAAAATCTGTTAAATCAATAATACATTTGGGTAACTTTCAAAATGTATTGACATGTTACACCTCTTGTATCTGTAATTATTTTTCTTGAAACTTTAGTGCGTTTACTTCGTTTACACGTTGTATTAACTTTAAAGCCTTGTTTCTTCTTTTCGTATTCACTTTCGATCTCTACTACCTTATCCGAAACTTTTAATTTTTTCTATTACAATCTACCTAAGCATGTTGTAATTTTCAAAACCTCATGGTTTTTCAATAGTCATATCTACATATGGTATTTTCAAAACCTCAAAAAATAATCAATACTTAAAAATTTAATTTCTTAAGTATTTATTCTAAAACTCATTAGCTATTTACATAACAAAGTTTTAAAATCAATTAAATGTAAATACTACTTTAAAGCAGTAACCAACACAAGGTTGTTATTAATTGTTTTACTAAATTACATAATAAGTTTAATGTAGCTTGTGTTTTTAAGCTACTATTTATCAACTAGTTATGAACTCGTGTTATTAACAAATGTTAATAACCCAAAAAG
>NZ_JSWF01000016.1 GCF_000797445.1 Lacinutrix jangbogonensis
GCTTTTTTAATATTATTTAAAAGGAGGAGATTATTTTCTTCTCGCTTCTTTAATTCTAGCTTTCTTACCAGTAAGACCTCTAAAGTAAAAGATTCTAGCTCTACGAACTTGACCTCTTTTGTTTACTTCAATCTTCTGTAAAGCAGGTAAATTAACTGGGAAGATACGTTCTACACCAATTGTTCCAGACATTTTTCTAATTGTAAAGGTTTCTGTTAAACCAGCACCTCTTCTTTGTAATACAACACCTCTAAAAAACTGTGTTCTACTTTTTTCACCTTCACGAATTTCGTAGTATACAGTAATTGTATCACCAGCTGAAAATTCTGCAAAGTCTTTTTTTGGTACAAACTCGTCTTGTACAAATTTAATTAAAGATTCCATCTTTATTTAGTTTTTAATATTAATTCAGAACAACATTCACGTATATCGCCAGAGGTTAACCCGAAATTGGCTGCAAAAATAAGTATTTATAACTTATCTGCAATAGATTATTTAGTTTTTTTAAAACGTTCCTTTTATTTCAATTGTATAGGAATCCAAACGGCTTCTTCAGAATCTGGATGGTTACGTTTGTATTTTTTACCTAATAGATTAAAATGTGGTCTTTGGTCTAATTGGTATTTAGATTTTGGTAACCAATTGCTATAGATGTAGGACATAAAAACACCGAAATCTTTTGGTAAGCCTTTGTAATTAAATACCGCGTATAAACCTGCATCTAGATTTAAAGTTTCCATACCTTCTGGTACAGTATTGTAATGTTCTACTTCAACCGTTGCCCATTTAGTAAAGGTATGCGTTGGACTAAATTTTTTGAGGTAGTTGCTATCGTAAATTAATACTTCATATATATCTGTATTAACAATATTTTGAACCTGCTTTCTTTGTGGCATAAAACCAGAAAACAGTTCGAATGTTTTATTATCAATTAAAGACATTTTTATAGCATGGCCAACCAATTTTTTGCTTTCTAGTGTTATTATTTTTGGTGTTTGATCCATATGTATTTATTCTATATACAAAATTATTAAAAAGCAATTTCATACAAACTGATAGTTTCAATTTAATTATTTTTAGATCTTTAACTAAATGAGTAATAGAAATAATCTAATCTTCTAGTAAATCTGGTCTGCGTTCTTCTGTTCTTTTGTAAGCTTGATCTTCACGCCATTTTTCAATATTTGCTTTATGACCACTAAATAAAATTTCTGGTACTTTGTAGCCTTTATAATCTCTAGGTTTTGTATAAATAGGAGGTGCTAATAAATTGTCTTGAAAACTATCTGTAAGTGCAGAAGTTTCATTTCCTAAAACACCTGGAATTAATCTAATTAAAGCATCGCATAAAACAGCAGCTCCTAATTCGCCACCAGATAAAACGTAATCTCCAATCGAAATTTCTTTGGTTACAAACATATCACGAACGCGTTGGTCTACACCTTTATAATGACCGCAGAGGATTATTATATTTTCCTTTAAAGATAAATGGTTAGCCATGCCTTGGTTTAGCGTGTTGCCATCGGGAGTCATATATATTACTTCGTCGTAATCGCGTTCTGTTTTCAAGCCAGAAATGCATTTATCTATTGGCTCACAACTCATTACCATTCCGGCTCCACCACCAAATTGTGTGTCGTCTATAGATTTGTAATTATCTGTTGTGTAATCCCTTAGATTATGAAAGTGTACCGAAACCAAATTTGCGTCTATAGCACGTTTTAAAATTGAAGCTTCAAACGGACTTTTAAGTAATTCTGGTAAAACGGTTATTATGTCTATTCTCATTATGCTCTGTATAGGATTGCAAATATATAAGAATTGTTTTAAGAAAGGTTTGAGAATTTAATTAACGTTCGTTAATATGGTTGTTTTGATTTTGTGTGTGAGGACTTATTTTTGGTAAATTAGACTTTAAAAAAACGACTCCTCTTTTATGAGGTCTTAATTACGGTATTATTTTTATGCGGATTTAAGCGCTGGTTTTTTTATTCGGAAATTACGATCATGTTCGGTAATATAAATAATGCTCCAAATATGATATTAAGAATTTGATATATTTTTGGTTTATTATAGTTGATCTAGTAAACATCATTGAAAGAATAGCCTAGCTGTATTAGTTTAATTCTTTGTTTATCAAACTATAAAGAGGCTAAATATTTATAAATGTTTGTCTGGTATTTAATTTGAGTTCTATTTTTAGCTTGTTGTTAACAATTCATATTATGTATTACGTGGTTAGTTAACTAAATTAGCAAACAAATACGAGTTAGAGAATATGCCGAAGGAATTTCCAAGTAGGCTATAACCAAGCAATTAATTATACACGTTATTGTAGCACTTTTTTATTTCCACTTCTAACGAAAATTATACTGAAACCAATTAGAGTTAGCGCATACCCAAATATTAGTCGAAAAGACAATGGGATGATATACCACAAAATGAGATTGGCTATTAAAATAATAGCTATTCCCACCTTTTTACTTTTAAAGTAATTCAAGCTTAAAATCAATAAACCAAGATTAAATATTTTAGAGCTTGGTCCTGTAGTCAAAAAAGTTTTCTAAATTGATGGAACTTGTGAAATATGATTAGTGAAGTTATTCCGCATTTATTCGGAGGGAAAGCGCCACCAAATAAAGTCTAATACGCACATTCCAATAATACAAGTAATCCCTATTAAAGTCAAAGGAATTACAATTAAACTAAAGATCTTTTTAGGAAAATAAACAACTTGCGAAATCAGTAAAACTAATCCAATTATTAAAAACCAATGTGCAAAATCAATAGGTTCTTGAGCAGATACAAAATCATCACCTTGAGACAATAAAACAGGACCTATAAGAAAGAGAATTTTTCCTATTAGAAAGGATGTAGAGAAATTTATGAGCGATTAGTACCAAAGGAAAAAGTGAAAAACTAGCGTCAATAGTCGTTTTTAATAAGCTATTAAAATAGGCATTTGCAATTGCAAAAGAGGGATTAATATACGAAGACAATTATAGAGATTTTTAGTAAAAAATTAACTAGTATGCACTTGTTTTTTAACACCGTACTTTGTTGGTATGTGTTATTTATTCTCTTAATTACTAAAGTTATTTTATAATATTTTCAGCTTTAATAAATTCAGAATGTTCAGCTGCTTTTTTAGTCGTGTTTTCCAGCATTGAGATAAGAAAAACATTCAACTTGTTCTTGAATTTTATAAAAATTCTTAAAATTCACTTTTCCTTTTAGAAATTAGTCCTTCTCATTTTTTTAGTAAAAAAAACAAAAGGCTCTTATTTAACCCTTCTCATGTTTCTTGACCATATTGTTTTCTGTAATGAATATGACTAATTTTATATCTAATAATTATTTCAGAGTTTCCAATGTAAAATGCAAACCAAACAGATTATTCCTCTTTTTCTAATGAATACGCTCTTAATAGCATTAAAATAATTCTATTTTTTTTCCTATTTCCAATTTGAACTCTATTTCTGTTTTGACTGTCTTAGGTGTTTTGCTCTAATGTTTATTATACGTTTCACCTTAAGCTCTCGTTTGAGTTGATTTCTGCTATAGCAAATACCTTTTAGCAGTTGTTATAAGGTTTTATGTATAAAACGTAGCGTGTAAAAAGATCATGGTTTTTCGTCTAAAAAAATGCCGAATTTTTAAATTTGGTGGATTTTGTAAATAGGTGTAAACCTTTCGGTTTAGAATTTGCTAACTATTTTTTATACACTTTATTAGTAGCTGTTTTTGTTCTCACTAAATACATACCACTACTTAATTTAGATAGATCAAGAATCTTTTTCTGCTCATTATTTTCTACAAATAGGACATTACTTGTTACGTTTTCACCAAGAACATTATAGATATTAACTATTTCTAATTCACCACTATCACCACTTATCGAAATTTGATTTTCGGTAGGGTTTGGGTAAATTCCAATGTGATTATTGAAAGTAGGCGTTGAGAGTACATTACCAATAATTCCTACTGTATAATCTTCAGTTTCACCAGAGGAATAATTATTTATACATGAATCTGTAGTACTTGCACCTCCTTTTTTTACAATCACTCTCATCCTAGTATTTCCAACTAATGCTCCTGCTGGAACTGTAAATGTATAGGAATGAACATAGCCATTGGTATTAGAAATAAATGTTCCAGCACCTAACATTTCATTAGCATCTCCAAAGTCTCCATTGTTATTGTAATCTATCCATGCATTTGCGGTTCTGTTGTCAGTGTCTCCACAAGTACCTTGTGTTATATTAATTGTATATAAAGAGTTAACCTCTAAATCTGGAATATTTTCGCCTGTTGTGAAATTAGAATAAGATGCACAGATAGAAGCTGTATTCTTATTTAAAGTAATTGAATTACCTACTAGTTGAACAATATCACATTGCGAATTTAATATGTTGTTAGGAGACGATATACAATATTGTGAATGAACATTATATGTAAATAAGATTTGTACTAAAAAAAACAGAATGTATTTATTAGATGTTTTTAAAGTGTAAAGGCTATTTTTCCAATCCATGGCTTTTTTATTTTAATGTTAAATATAATTTTAAAAGTGAGTTCTTTAGTATTTTAAATTACTGTAAACCCTTAACAAATAAACTATCAACTCAATGAGTTTTATCCGTTGTTGATGTAAATGCCTTTTGGCAGCTGCCAAAAGGTTTTATAGATGGTTTGTTGCATATTAAAGTTCGCAAAGTTAGTAAATAAATCTCATACAGAAATTAGATAGTGCTCAAAAGATTAGATGAAATTATAATTAATTTTGATAATAATGAGATCGATATTCAATCAGACTTATTCTGTTTAAATTTAGTTTTATTCTTTCGTTATAATAATATTCCTTATAGTTTTTAAGCTCTTTTTTTAATTGAGTTATCGATTTGTAGTTCTTCAGATAAAATATTAAATTATAAGTCAGGCTTGTCTTAAAGATAATAAATCTTCCTCTATAGATACGAGAACCTTGAGCTTGAATTTTAAACTATAATTTCTACCTTTTCTCGTTACTAAACTGTTCTTGCCATGTTTCTCATAAATATGAATCTAGTGAAAAATAGTTTTATGACGAAAACCATTTAAGTCTAGTACAGCTTGTGCTTTTTCATTATGTTTTAATACTTGTTCTAAGCAGCGTAGTTTAAAATCAGAATTATACTCAACTTTTATTTTTGTAAAACCCCCTCAAGAATGTCTTGTTTTTTTTGCAGTTCAAAGTTCGTAAGTGCACTAGAACTAGTAATAAATTATATACCGTGTGCCTGTTTCACAACACGGTTTATAAAGTTAGTGCAAGAGGTTGATACGTGCAAGATACATTTGTAACTTAATGCTATGCAAGGAAAAAAAAGCATATCAAGAAAAGTTATTAACTAATTTCTTATTGAGTGAACGCGTTCCCGAGTACAATTTCTATTGTCAGCGAAAATCTGTTTTAGATTTAAGTTATTTATACCAATTATTAGGTGCTTTTATGGAGTTACCGGCCAGAAGAATATCGGTACTGTTGTATTTTTTAAACAGTGTCTAGTAGGGTGTTTAGAAAATATAATTAGTAACAGAAAGTTAATGCAGCATTGCAGTATGCGTTTGGATATGCTGTTTTTCATTGGTTATAATTTGGAGGAAGAACTTCCATAACATGCTACCATAAGTAGCACACGTCAACTTTTTTCATAAGAAGTTTTTGAGGCAGCCTTTACAAAAGTTTTAGAAATGTGCATTGGTAGAGGCATGGTGAGAGGTCATACACAAACCATAGATTGGGTACCTATAAAAGGGAATGCCTCGATGGACCGTTTAGAACTTAAGGTTCCTGAAGCAGATTTGACTTCTCATTTGCATAAAATACAACACATAAGTGCTATGGATAAGGCATCGCCTTTACGACAAAGTAAAGAGAACAAGGCAAGTAAAGAAGAGCAGAGCATTAGCGCAACTAAGTAAGAATTAGGCGCTATAAAGCGCCGGAGTAAAAAGTGGACAAAGACCAAGACCAGCATCCGGGAGCAGGAAACAAAGGAAGTAAAGACACGAGCAATAAAACACATTACAGTCCTAGTGATTTGGATGCGCGTATTAGTGTTAAACTAGGAAAAGCAAGGGGACTTAATTATATGAGTCCGTAAAGTTTAGATAGAGGCAACCACGTTATAATTGATATTTGGGCTTTATTTAGTATCATGATACTTAACAGGCTCAGTATGGCAATGTGTTTTATTATTGTCATTATTGTTAAACAAAAAAAATCTGCAACTGAAGTTACAGATTTTATATTTATTGTTTTAAATGATTACTCGTCATTTGTTCCTGCAATGACATTCATTATTTATAAGCGTAAGCAACGATCCGTTTTTTACTTATAATGCTTAACTCTTTTTATGCTTATTAATTTCATCTTGCAATTGTCTACGTACTTTTTGCTCGCGTTCTAAGGCTATACGTCTGTGGTCTTCAAACTCTTCATCTATTTCTACTAAAGATTTTTTTGCTTCTTTAGTAATCGTATTGCTATTTTTAAAACGATACATGAAAAATAATGCTAAGGCTAATAATCCAGCTATAATAGACCACATTAGGCCATTGTAACGACCTTTACTCAGTTGTATTCCAAAAAGAGACATGCTATCTTTTTCTGTGTTAGTGAGTTCTAAAGTGCCTTGGGTCGTGTTTAAACTTGTTTTTAATTTAGAGATTTCATTATCTTGTTTTTTAACTACAGCTTTAGTCTCGTTAAGCGTTTTATGAACTGCTATAAGCGAATCTATGGTGTTCTTTTTTATTTTCGCTATCCATTCTATTCTAATAACCTCGTAACGTTGGCCTCTTTCATCTCTCCAACCATTAGATTTTTTAGTTAGGTATTCGAACTGGCTTTCTATTGAGCCACTATCTAACGAAAGTATATTGTCTACTTCTGTAGTTTCAGTTTGCGCTTGAATTTGTATAGAAAAAAACGCTAATAATAATAGTAAGGTCGCTTTGGTAAGATTCATTTTTTTAATGTTGATTATTATCCACGGCAAAAGTAAAGAATAATGTTTAGTTTGATTGTATAATACTGCAAAAGCCTTACAAAATTGCAAGGCTTTTATATATACGTTAAAAAGATATGGTTTAGATGTTAATAGTACTTAACTCAGTTGTGTTTTGAATGTTTGTTTCGTCTAAACGGTATTGATACACGCCAAAGTCTCCAACAAGAATTAGTAAATTATCTTGAATAATGACATCGAAAGCGTCTCGATTAATACTGTGAACCAATTGCGCATTTTCTGGGTCTGATACATCGAAAATTTTAACTTCGTTGTCGCAAACAATTAGATAATCGTTATACAGACCTAAGCCTATTGGTTTGGTTAAATTTCGTGTAGAAATTAATAATGGATTCTGTAAATCTTCAACATTATAAATCTGTAATTGATTTAATGTATTACCACAACCAATATCTGAATGTAATGTTACATAAGCATGAGTAAAATTCGCTACTACAGGATCGCAAGCTGTAAAGTGTTGTGCTTCAGATAAATATTCTGGTGTTTCAGGATTTGCAACGCTATAAATAAACATACCATTTTGAGAGCCTATAAAAAGATAGTCTTTATAACTAAAAAGAGTTTCTATATTAAAACCAATTTGGACTTCGTTAACTTGAACAGGTTGCTCGTTATCAAGAATGCTAAAAACGTTTAAATCTTGATTATCTACAGTATATAGATAATCGTTATAGGTTGTAAATCGTGCTAGAGATCCACTTTGCCCTGTAGAATTATCGAAAGCTGTTGTGCTGTTGTCACTAGAATCCGAATCGCAACCCAAAACTAAAAGTAGAACTAAAATTATGCTGTATTTTTTCATCTTGTTATTCTATTAAAGTCCAATTAATAACCACTTCGTTTTCTGCTGTATTAGTATAGCAACAATTATTTGGTGCTGCTAACTCTGGAAATGTATTACTAATACGTTTTGTGATTTCAATGGTGTTGTTTGTGAAATCTGGTTTTACTGCTATTAAATCTGTAGCATTGTTGATGTAAAGCACGTTATTTTTAATACTTAAATCTGAAGAACCCAATACCTTTAAAAACGCTAAGTTTACAGGTGCTGAAGGATAGGAGTTATCGAAAATATGAAATCCTTTATTGGGCTGATTTATGAAAAGAAAACCACCCTTTGCATAAATTTTTCCGGTTTCCGTAATGGGTTCTGGAGGCAAAAGTTGGCTGGAATTTTCAAATTCTGTTCTTAAGATGGTTACTGCTTCATATTGTTGTTGCTGGAACCCTGGATTTATAACATCATCGTCATTAGTATTCCAAAAACAAGAATTTAGTAATAAAGTTATTAAAAGAAAAAGAACTTTATAAGCTGTTTTTTTCATGGTTGATATTTATTTTTAGATGCGAAAGCTAGTATAAGGTTGCGTGCGATTATGTTAAAATTAAATAACAAACAAAAAAATCCCACAGTAGCTGTGAGATTTTTTAGATTCTAATGATAACGTTTTTCCGAAGAAAAAAAACTAATTAATAGTAAGTAAAACGTCTCACTTTAGCAATATGCTTAGCTAAACGAATAACTTGCTGGCTGTAACCATATTCGTTATCGTACCACACATAAAGTATTGCGTTTTTGCCATCTTTTCTAACAATAGTTGCTTTGCTATCGTAAATAGAAGGAGCAGAGCTACCTATAATATCGGTAGAAACCAACTCGTCGCTCATTTCGTATTTAATTTGCTCCACTAAATTACCTTCCAAAGCGTATTTTTTGATAGTAGCATTTATGCTATCGACACTAGTTTTAGATTCTAATTCTAAGTTTAATATCGCTAAAGAGCCATTTGGAACAGGAACTCTAATAGCATTAGATGTTAATTTGCCTTCAAAACTTGGTAATGCTTTAGAAACAGCTGCTCCTGCACCAGTTTCTGTAATAACCATATTTAATGCAGCAGCACGTCCACGTCTGTATTTACTATGGAAGTTGTCTACTAAATTCTGATCGTTAGTATAAGCATGAATAGTTTCTAAATGTCCGCTTTTTACACCATAAGTGTCTTCTATTGCTTTTAAAACAGGAGTAATTGCATTTGTTGTACAAGATGCCGCAGAGAAAATATCAATTTCGTCTGGATTATTTTCTAAATGGTTTACACCATGAACAATATTAGGAATCCCTTTTCCTGGAGCCGTTAGTAATACTTTGTCTGCACCTGGAGAATTTTTTAAACGAGTTAAAGCTTCTTTATCTCTAAAAACACCTGTGTTATCAATAATTAAAGCATTATTAATATCGTATTTTGTATAGTCAATATCTTCTGGTTGGTTTGCCGAAATAACACGAACCGTTGTACCATTAATTATTAAAGATTCATTTTCCAAATCAACAGAAACCGTTCCAGAGAAATCTCCATGAACAGAATCGTTACGTAATAAAGAGGCTCTTTTTTCTAAAACAACGGCATCATTTTTACCACGTGTTACAATAGCTCGTAAACGTAATTGGCTTCCTTTTCCAGTTCTTGTCATTAATTCCCGAGCAACTAAACGACCAATACGTCCAAAACCATAAAGCACAACGTCTTTAGGTGTTATTTCTTGAGCTTTTCCAGCACCTTTTAATTTGGTTGAAACAAATGCTAAAGCATTTGTATGTTGTTGCTCTTCTAAATGATACTCGTAAGTTAATTTACCAATATCTAGTTTTGAAGGTGGGAAATCTAAAGTTTTAATGGCTTGTGCGATTTCTACAGAATCGAAAATCGAAATTGGTTTTTCCACAAATTCACCTGCATATTCGTGAAGGTTTAAAATTTGGCTTACGTTTCTGTCTATTAATTGGTTTCTGAAAATTACCAATTCAATAGATTTGTCGTACCAAAGGTCGCTAACAATTTTAATGAATTCGACAGTAGCACGACGTCTGTCGGCCTGAAATGCTAATTCGTTTTCGTAGGTTTCTTTAACTGGCATTTGCTTTAGTTTTTAGTGTGTTGTTAAATTATTATTAATTGTACTAATTTTTTATAGCTAAGCTATTTAGCTTCGCTTAATATTTTGCAAAAGTATATATTTCAAACGTTTTCGTAAAGGTTTTTTACTAAAAATATAAAAGCACTTTAGAATGGTCTAAAGTGCTTTTTAAATTATGATTAATTTGTTTTTTATCTGAAGAAATAACTTTGGTTTTCTCCATCAGAATTTGTTATTTCAATTGTGAAAGGTTCATTTTCTATTCTATTTTTAATAACACTTTTAATATCATCTACATTATTTACTTTGATGTCATTAATTGCTGTAACAATATCTCCTTCTTGAATACCATTTGTGTTCCAATATCTTGCATAGTTTTGAATACTTGTAAGACGTTGAATTTTTACACCATTTTTAGCTCCAACTTTTTTTAGATCCTTTGGATTAGCTTCTTTTAATACTCCAATAATAGGAATGGTAATAGTATTATTTTTAAGTAGCGTAACTTCTACTTGTTGCTGGACACCATTTCTTAGATAATAAACATTTACAACATCATTTGGTCGCTTTGTATCTAAATAACCTCTTAAATCTGAAAACTTATTAATTTTTATGGCATCAATTTTTTTAATGATATCACCACTCCTTAAACCCGCAATAGCAGCGCCCGTGTCTTCATCTACATTGTCAATATAAAAACCTTCAGTTTCTCCTACGCCAAGTTTCTCGGCAGCATTACTATTTAATGAGCCACCACGAACACCCATAATACCATTTTGCACATTACCAAATTCCATAATATCCTGTATTACTTTCTTAGCAATATTACTTGGTACAGCAAAAGAGTAACCAATGTAAGAGCCAGTTTGAGAGGAAATGGCAGTATTAATTCCAATAAGCTCTCCTTTTGTGTTTACCAAAGCACCACCAGAGTTTCCTGGATTTACAGCAGCATCTGTTTGTATAAAAGACTGGCTGCTATCTCCAGATAAATCTCTCGATTTAGCACTAATTATACCTGCGGTAACGGTAGATGTTAAGTTAAATGGATTACCAACTGCCAATACCCATTCGCCAATTTTAGCAGTATCACTATCTCCAAAAGTAGCATAAGGCAATATTTGATCGCTTTCAATTTTTAATAAAGCGATATCTGTTTTTGGATCTGTACCAACAATAATGGCCTCTAATGTTCGGTTATCATTAAGTGTAACGCTTAATTTTTCTGAGGCATCAATTACATGATTATTTGTAATAATATAACCGTCTGGCGAAATAATAACACCACTTCCAGTGCCTAACTGCGGACGTTGTTGCACTCTACCTCTAAGAAAATCTTCAAAAGTTGGTTTTGAAGTTCCAATGGTGATATTTTTTACATGAACCACAGCGCCTAGAGTTTTTTCGGCCGCAGTAGTAAAATCTATACCTTCTATAGCAGCCAAATTTGTATTGGATACCTTGTAGTTTACAGGCTGAAAAACAGGCTGAAAAACAGGCTGTAATACATGTTCTGTTTGTACAATTGTTTGTTCTTTTTCAAAAACCGTTTTGTATGCTCCTAGAGTAATTGCACCTCCTAAAACAGATACTAAAATTAGCGTTGCTATCTTTTTCATATATAATTGTTTTTTTTTGTTTCAATGATTATACTGACCGTTTTTAGTAAAGTCAGAAATCTAAATTTAGTTTAAAATTAATAGTATAACTATAAAGTTATTTTTTTTATTGCTTGGTAAAAGGAACTTTAACGAGACATTAACAACACAAATAAATTTTCAATACACTATATTTGTCGCAGTAAATTCAACTTAATGACACATATCTTTTATAAATACCAAGGCACTGGAAACGACTTCGTTTTTGTTGATAATCGTCAAGAGTTATTCAATAAAAATAACACCAAATTAATAGCACATTTGTGCGATAGACGCTTTGGTGTTGGTGCAGATGGTTTGATTTTATTGGAGAATGATCGAAAGTCAGACTTTAGAATGGTGTATTTTAATGCTGATGGAAACGAAAGTACCATGTGTGGAAACGGTGGACGCTGTATTGTCGCGTTCGCAGAAATGCTAAACATTATCGATGGCAAAACAACATTTAATGCAATTGATGGTTTACATGAAGCTACTATTGTAAATGGTTTTGTAAAACTAAAAATGCAAGATGTAGAAACTATAGACATCTTTGATAATCACACTTTTTTGAATACAGGTTCTCCACACCACGTTGCTTTAGTAGAAAATGTAAAGCAGTTGGACGTTAAAACCGAAGGCTCAAAAATTCGTTATGGTTCTCCTTATAATGAAGCGGGAACGAATGTGAATTTTGTAACCCAAATAAATACTGAGACATTTGCCGTTAGAACTTACGAAAGAGGTGTTGAAGATGAAACTTTGTCTTGTGGAACAGGAGTTACTGCTGTGGCATTAGCAATGTATGCCACAGGAAAAACCAATGCAGAAGAAGTCGCTTTAAATGTTGAAGGCGGAAAACTAAAAGTGTCTTTCGAGAAATCATCAAGCGGGTACAAAAACATATGGCTTCAAGGTCCAGCTACATTAGTTTTTAAAGGCGAAATATCATGGTAACATTAAAAGGTAAACATATCTATTTACGTGCTTTAGAACCTGAAGACTTAGATTTTATTCACACTATTGAAAACGACGAATCTATTTGGGAGTTAAGTAGTACCGTAACCCCTTATTCTAAGTTTTTAATTAATGAATATCTAGAACATGCGCACAAAGATATTTACGAAGTGAAACAATTACGTTTAATGATTTCAGATGATAACGATAGTGCCATTGGATTAATAGATATTTTTGATTTCGATATTAAAAACCGACGCGCCGGTATTGGTATTTTAATTTATAGTAATAAAAATAGAGCTAAAGGGCATGGTAAGGAAGCATTAGCTTTATTATCTAACTATTGTTTTGCACATTTAGATTTACATCAATTATATTGTAATATTTCTGAAACGAATGACGCAAGTATTAAATTATTTGAAAATCAAGGTTTTAAAAAAATAGGATTAAAAAAAGACTGGAATTTCCAAAATGGAAATTATACTAACGAATATTTATACCAACTTATTAATAATGTATATTAAAAAAATACTTGGAGCGATCGCTATTATTGGATTAGCAGTTGCGGCTTACTTTGCTTACTTTATTTATGGCGCAATGTTAAAACCTAATACAGCTTTTAATAATGATGAAGCCTATATTTTTGTGCCTACCAATGCAAAGTATGCTGAGGTAAGAGAACAATTAGAACCTTTATTAATAGACATCAATAAATTTGATGCACTTGCAGAACAGAAAAAATATAATATACATATTAAAGCAGGTCGTTTTGTAATAAAAAAGGGTATGAGTAATAATGATATTATTAATTCTATTAGAATCAAAAATGGTATCCCACTTAAAATTTCCTTTAATAATCAAGAGCGTATTGAGAATTTAGCTGGTCGTATAGCGTTTCAGTTGGAAGTAGATAGTTTGTCTTTGTTACAATCTATGAGGAATCCTGAGTTTTTAGAAAAAAACGGATTTACTAAAGAAACTGCCTTAGCAATGTATATTCCTAATAGTTATGAGTTTTACTGGAATACGTCGGCGGATGGTTTTAGAGATAAAATGCTAAAAGAGTATAATCGATTTTGGACTCAAAGTCGACTAGAAAAAGCTAAAAAATTAAATTTAACTCAAGACGAAGTGATCTCTTTAGCTGCTATTGTCCATAAAGAAACAGCAAAGGTAGATGAGCGTCCTAGAGTTGCTGGAGTTTATTTAAATAGAATAAGAAAGGGCATGCCATTACAAGCAGATCCTACTGTAATCTTTGCTTTAAAAAGAGAATCAGGAGATTTTAATCGTGTTATTAAACGTGTGCTTTATAAAGATTTAGAAATAGATTCGAAGTATAATACATATAAGCATAGAGGTATTCCACCAGGGCCTATTTTTATGCCTGATGTTTCTGCAATAGATGCTATTTTAAATTCAGAAAAACATAATTATATATATTTTGTAGCAAACGTAAAAAACTTTGGTTACCATAAATTTGCTAAAACATTATCTCAACATAATGTGAATAAACGAGAATATGTGCGTTGGATAAACAAACAGGGCGTCAATAGATAATAATGAAGTGTTTTCTTCTAGACCTGTTTTGTCCGAATGTTTCAATATCTGTATTTGCTTAGCATAGTAACTTCTTAAGGCTTAGTGATATTTTAAATATGAAAAGGCGGAATTTGGTAGCTTTTTCTAAAGCTGCTATTGTAGGTTTAACTCTTTTAGGTGCAGATCAGCTTTATTATCCAGACTAGGAGTGTTCAAGATTTTAGACTATAAGTGATAATAGCGAGTGGCTTCAACTGGATAAATTGGGTCATGTTTTTTTTGCTTTCCAATTTGTTAATTTTGGTGCTAAAATATTAATTTGTAGTGGTGTAAGTTATAAAATCAATTATTATATGGAACAACTTTAGGTTTTTCCTTTCTCACAGCCGTACAAGTATTGGAAGGCTTTTTAGTTAAGGGTGTTTTAATTTGAGAGATTTTACTGCAAATACTATAGTAACTGGACTTTATATTGGCCAAGAGTTCCTTTGGAAAGAACAGCGTATGGTCATGAAATACTCTTTTTGCTTTCCTAATTATGCTTCACAAAGACCAATTAAACTAGGTAGTGACCTATGACGAAGCCTTAAAAGGCTATAATGTTCAAACCTATTGGTTGTCTTGTAATCTGCATTCTTTTTCTAAAATAGTTAAATAACTAAATCTCGCTATTGGCTATGTGCAGATGGTTTGTTGTCTGGAAATAATGAGCTTATTGTAAATAGTGTATTAGTAAAACAGACAGACGTCGTTAATTTTATTTAAGTTTAGATGTAGATTTAACAAGGATTAAAACAAATTTTGAGCTACTAAAAACTGTTTTCATCATGTTTAATGCTATAAAGGCATCATTCCTAATTATAGAATTCACGTCTAAATGTGGTGTAAAGCTACACTCTGTATGCGTTTAACCGCTATTAGTCGTTTGATTTACAGTATTAAAAAAAAGGTTGTATATTTGCACTCGAAATTTTAGGTATGCTTATTTTTTAATAGCTACTTTGAAAAATCAAAAGGTTATGAATAAAAAAAGTATTGCAAAGTTAGTTTCATTAGCGCTTACAATATGTATTTTAATTGTAGTGTCGCTTAAATCAAGTTCTAGTAACAAAGATTATGCTTTGTTAAAAGACATCACTATTGAAGTTGGTCAAGGAGACAACACAATAGTTCACGGTAAAACCATTAGTGTATCTTCTGTTTGGTATGAAAATAGTTTTTCACCAGAATTAGGTAAATCTTTTACTGGATTTAAAGAAAAATTAGGTTTTAAAGAATCTCAAAACAATTATTTTAGAGTTAATACTTTAGGCTATTTAGGAAAATACCAATTTGGTAGAACTACTTTAGAGGTTATTGGTATTAATGACACACAACATTTTTTAAATACTCCAGAATTACAAGAAAAAGCATTTATTGCAAATGCAGAACGTAACAAATGGGTGTTAAGAAGAGATATTAAACGTTTTGTAGGTAAACGTATTAATGGAATTCTAGTAACGGAATCTGGGATATTGGCAGCTGCACATCTTGCAGGTCCTGGAGGCGTAAAGAAATACTTAAGAAGTTACGGTTCTAATGGCTTTAAAGATGCTTATGGAACGTCTATTGGTAGTTATATGAAACGTTTTCAAGGTTACGATACAACAAGAATTATAGCAAACAAAAGAGCAAAAGTTTCTATTAACGCATAGTTATAGATTCATTTAGTTTTTATGAATAATAAATAACGTTGGTCTTTTATGAAGGTCAACGTTATTTTTTTTCCAATCATTTGCAGACATTGTTTTTATATACTCTGAAGGCAATGTAATATCACAGGCTACACAAATATCTGTATTACCATTTACAGTATTACATAAGTCTTCTAAAAACTTATTGTTTCTGTATGGTGTTTCTATGAATAATTGCGACTGATTATGTTCATATGATAGACGTTCTAACCGTTTAATTTCTTGCTTACGTTCGCCTTTATCTATAGGTAAGTAGCCGTTAAAAGCAAAGCTTTGACCATTCATTCCAGAGCTCATCATTGCCATTAATATAGACGACGGTCCAACTAATGGAACTACTTTAATATTATTTTCATGAGCTAATTTTACAATATCTGCACCAGGATCTGCAACGCCTGGACAGCCGGCTTCAGAAAGTAAGCCAACATTTAAACCATTTTTACAAGGTTCCAAATAGGTTGGTAGCTCGTTAGTATCTGTGAATTTATTTAACGGGAAAAGTGTTAAACTTGATTGTTCTTTAGTAGGGCAAATTTTCTTAATGTCGCGTCTTGCTGTTTTTTCGTTTTCAACAATATAAATATCTAATTGGTCAATTATATTCTTTACTGTTATTGGTAAAACGTGTAATGGATTTGTGTCGCCTAATGTTGTTGGGATAAGGTAAAGTTTCCCGTAAGTGTCGTTCATTTAATTGATTACTAGTTTCTTAACTGATGTTTGTCCAGTAAATGTATTGATTTTCACGAAATATACACCTTTAGAAAATGTTTCAGTTGATATTTGAAACGTTTCAGAGTTGTTTGGAACTATTTTTTTTACTATTTGGCCTTGAATGTTACTTATCGATATGGTTTTAATTTTTGTTGTATTTGGTGAGAATTTTATGGTAACATGATTTTTTGCTGGGTTTGGATACAGTTTATGATCATTAGAAAGTGTATTTTCTTCTACACTTAAAGTGGTATCAATTATTTTGTATATAACTCCGTTAGATAAACCTGCCGCATACAATTCTTTACTTGAATCTTCTCCAAAAGCAGCAATGTTTCCAGAAAAAGGACCGTTAAATGTCATATTCCAAGAACCGTTTGATAATTCTAATGTTCCAATTTCGTTAGTACAATAGTCTGCAAAAAAGTATAAGCCTTGAAAGTCTGGAAATTGAGCACCTCTGTAGCGATAACCTCCAGTAATTGAGCATCTAAAAGGGCTTCCTCCATAATTGTATTGCGCAACTGGAAACGTAATTGTTGCAGCCGATGGGCAACCTGCGGTATTGAAAGTGCTATTGCCTTCATAACATTTCCAACCAAAATTATAGCCAGCATCTACAATAGGTACATTGTTGATTTCTTCTTTATTACTTTGTCCAACATCACCAATCCATAGTTCTCCATTAGCACTATCAAAAGACATTTTCCAAGGATTTCTTAGTCCATAAGACCAAATTTCGTCTAAACCAGCAGAATTTCCAACAAACGGATTGGAGGCAGGAACTGTGTATGAAGTTGAGCCGCTAACGTCTATTCGTAAAATCTTTCCTAAATGTGATTGTAGATTCTGTGCGAAATTTTGTGGATCTCCACCGTTTCCGCCATCGCCCAAAGCAATATATAAGTAGCCATCATTTCCAAAAGCTAACGATCCACCATTATGATTTGAATAGGGTTGATTAACGGTAAGAAGAATTTCTTCAGTCATATCATCAGCAATATCTGGATTTACAGATGTTGTAAATCTTGCTATTACGGTGTTTCCGCTGAGATTGATATAATTTACATAAAATCGATTGTTGGTAGAGTAATTGGGGTCAAAAACTAAGCCTAATAAACCTTGTTCATTTCCTGTTGAGCGAACGCGCGCATCAATATCTAAAAAAGGTATCGTATTTGTAGTTCCTGCCGAATTTACAATTTTGATTAGACCATCTTGTTCTACTATAAATAATCGAGAATCATTTGCGTGTTTAATGTCTACAGGTCTTGAAAATCCTGTTGCAAAGGATTGTAAAGACACGTCTTGAGAAAAAATGAATATAGGAAGTATTAAAAGAAATAATGTGTAGTTTTTAAATTTCATATCAAGTAGTTTTTTTGTAAGATACAAAAAATGACAAATTACTTTTTTATGATTTAGAAAGTTTTTCAGTAATAACCGAACAGGATTCATCTAACATTTTGTAAACATCGTCGAAACCAGAACGCCCACCATAATATGGATCTGGAACTTCTAGGTCTTTATCTGGGTTGCTTTCGTTTAGAATGAGTTTTACCTTAGTAATGTCTGCTGCATTACGAGCCATTTTCACAACGTTCTTAAAGTTAGAATTATCCATTACATAGATATAATCATACGTTTCAAAATCGTTAACTATAAATTGTCTTCCAGTTTGGTTTGAAATATCTAAACCGTTCTTTCTAGCTACAGCAATCGAGCGTTGGTCTGGTAAATTTCCAATATGATAATTACTTGTTCCGGCAGAGTCTACTTCAAAATAGTCTGCATCCAATTTTGAAGCTAAAATTCCATGAGCTAGTGGTGAGCGACAGATGTTTCCGAGGCAAACCATTAAAATTCTAATCATAATTAGGATTTTTAGACAGACAACTTTTTTGTCAAATCTTCTACATACTTTCTAAACTGCTTATCTGTAGAAGATAAGTTGTCTACCGTTTTACAAGCGTGCAAAACAGTAGCATGATCACGTTTCCCAATTTGAGAACCAATACTTGCTAAGGAGGCTTTTGTAAGTTTCTTAGCAAAAAACATTGCTAATTGTCTTGCCTGAACAATATGACGTTTTCTTGTTTTAGACTGAAGCGTATCGACATCCATTTGGAAATAATCGGATACTACTTTTTGTATATAATCTATAGAAACTTCGCGTTTTGTGTTTTTTACAAATTTTTCTACCACTTGTTTGGCAAGTTCTATATTAATTTCTTTTTTATTGAAAGACGATTGTGCGATTAAAGAGATGATTGCACCTTCCAATTCACGAATGTTCGATTTAATGTGTTTTGCAACATATTCAATAATATCATCTGGCATTTCTACACCATCACGATATAATTTATTTTTAAGAATAGAAACACGTGTTTCAAAATCTGGTGTTTGTAGCTCTGCGCTTAATCCCCATTTAAAACGAGATAGTAAACGTTGTTCTATATCTTGCATATCTACGGGAGCTTTGTCACTTGTTAAAATAACTTGCTTTCCATTTTGATGTAAATGGTTAAAAATATGAAAGAATACATCTTGAGTTCCAGATTTACCAGATAAGAATTGTACATCGTCAATAACTAAAACATCTATTAATTGATAGAAGTGAATAAAATCGTTTCTATTATTCTTTTTTACAGAGTCTATATATTGTTGCGTAAATTTTTCAGCAGAAATATATAAAACTGTTTTTTCTGGGTATTTATCTTTTATGTCAACACCAATAGCATGGGCTAAATGTGTTTTTCCTAATCCAACACCACCAAAAATTAATAACGGATTAAAAGAAGTGCCACCTGGTTTTGCAGAAACAGCTAAACCTGCACTACGTGCTAAACGGTTAGAATCGCCTTCTAAAAAGTTGTCGAAATTATAGTTAGGGTTGAGTTGAGAATCAATTTTTACATTACGAATTCCAGGAATAACAAATGGATTACGTAATTCTCTGTCTTTATGTTTTAATGGCACATCTACATCTTGGGCTTTTACCGAAGAACGATTAGAACTTGGAATTCTTTCTGTAAATGGTTGCTTATTACCATACGTGTTTTCCATTTTAATAATGTAGACAAGCTTGGCAGTTTCCCCTAATTCTTTAGTAAGTGATACTTTTAAAATTTTAACATAATGTTCTTCAAGCCATTCGTAAAAGAATTTACTGGGTACTTGTATGCTTAAAGCATTGTCTGAAAGCTTTACTGCTATAATCGGTTCGAACCAGGTTTTATAGGCTTGAGGTTGAATATTGTCTTTTATAAAATTAAGACAGTTATTCCATACCGATTGCGCAGTTATATTCATTGTAGAAAAATTGTGTTTTTAGTTAGTTTTTAAAAGTGAAAGTAGGTTATTTTTCTCTTTTATATCAGCGAGACAAATATGTGAACAAAAAACGTAAAAAAAAAATGATTTGCTATTGAATATTTAGTTTTTTTTTCGCATACTAGTAACTGGAACGAAACTACAAAAAATAATTCACAATAGTATATATGAAGTCAGATAAAATTGATATTAGAGTACGTTATGCAGAAACTGATCAAATGGGAGTCGTTCATCATGGGAACTATGCATTATATCTAGAAGTTGCGCGTATTGAGTGGTTGCGAAAACTGGGTATTTCTTACAAAAAAATGGAAGAAACAGGAGTTGGTCTGCCAGTAGTGTCATTAAGTGTGAAATATAAGAAACCTATTAAATATGATGACGTAATTACCGTTAAAACAATGCTTAAAAAGGAGCCTTCTGTTAAACTTGAATTTGACCACGAAATTGTCGACGATTATGGCCAAATTTTATCAACCGCAAATGTCGTTTTGGTATTCGTTGATTTAAAGACAAATAAACCATCAAGACCTCCTGGGTATTTTTTAGAAGTTTTGAAAAAATAAATTTTAAAAGCACAAAAAAAACCGAAAATAAAATAAATATGAAATTTAAGTTTTTTGGATCTATAAATTTGAATTTTTAAGTTTCAACCTTTTTAATTAACACCTTATATATTGACTCAAAAATTTCGAAAATAGTATTTGCTTCTTTTTTTCTAACAGAAATTGTAATCTCGCAACTTAATTCTAATTTTTGATTAGTGATTGTTAAGTTCTTTTCCTTAATAACGCGCATTACTTTATTCATTAACTCATATTCGAATTTAATAAGAAAGTCGATATTAATTGTAAGCTCTTTTATTTTAGCATTTTCTAAAGCCAGTTGCGCTCCGGTTTTATACGCATTTATTAAGCCTCCAACACCTAGTTTTACACCTCCAAAATAGCGTACAATCACAATGAGTATATTGGTGACTTCAAAAGATTGTATTTGTCCATAGATGGGCATTCCTGCGCTGTTGTTAGGCTCGCCATCATCGTTTGCGCGATAAGCCACAGTTTCGGTCCCTATTTGATAGGCGTAACACCAATGCCTGGCTTGATGGTGCTGTTTTTTTAATTCTTCAATGTGTAATTTTACATCCTGTTCTGAAGTTATAGGATATGCATAGCCATAAAATTTAGAGTTTTTGTCTTTAAAGAGGACTTCTTTCGAAGGTTTTAAAATTGTTTTATAGGTGTCGTTAAAATGCGCTTCCATTATGCCAAAGTTACTAATACAATCGATAGTATGGCTGTCGCTATTCCAAACCAGTTTTTAATACTTAGTTTTTCTTTAAAAAAGGCTAATCCTATTAATGTAGAAAGCATGACTATAGCTACATTGTTTATGGTAAAAATACTTGAACTTTCAAAGCGCTCGACTTGCAACGCTTTTAATAACATATATATGGAGTAATAATTTACAATTCCTAAAATAACACCTCCCAAAAGACTTCTGTAATCGAGTTTTAATGTGCCTTTTATCGCTTTCGCGGAAAGAATAACGATACCTATAGTTCCAGCAATAGAAAAAATTGTAGCAGAAAATAGTGGTATGCCGTTTTCTGAAACATAAGTGGTTTCAATGAATTTTATTGAGGTGTCAATAATACCGGATCCAAAGAATAGTAGCACAGGTAGCCATAAGTTTTTAAAATTCATTTTAGCGCTGTTTGCCTTTACCGAAGTTAGATATACAGCGAAAAGGGCTAATAATATTCCTATTGTTTTTATAAAACTTAAACTTTCATTATACGCATACAAACCAAAAATTATTGGAATAACAACACTCATTTTACTAGCAACAGAAGCAACGGAGAGTCCATTGCGTTGCGCTGTTAATGCCATGACATTAAATATAGCAATAAATAGGAAGCCTAGAAAAAGAGCTCCGTAAAACCAATCTTTATTAATAACTTCAGTAACACTTAACGACTCTTTAGAGCTTAAAACACCTGTAGCAAAAGCGGTAAAATAGTTTACTACAATGGCTTGAAGCGTATTAATTTTGTATTTTCCAAGTAGTGTAAAAATAACAAATATAAGAGTGGAAGCAAGGACGCTTAGTAGTAGGTAGATCAAAAAAGTTCACTTTTAATGGTTAATAAATCTATAATGTCTTCAGTTTTAGGATTATTATTCCAAACGTTAAAACCAAGTTTTTTAGCAGTTTCAGTGTTCTCTAAAGTATCATCTATAAACAAGCAGTCTTTAGCGTTTAAATTGTTTTCTTTTAAAACAAATTCAAAAATATCTGCATTTGGTTTTCTGAGCATGATTTCATGAGACAAATAGAATGTATTAAAAGCGGCCTTAAAATCATCGTAAAATGGAATGTGCTTTTTTATAGATTCTATGTGTAGTTCGTTTGTGTTACTTAGTAGGATGAGATTGTATTTTTTCTCTTTAGCTAATTGTTCAATAAATGCTAATCGTTTAGGCGGAAAGTCACAGATTATATAATTCCAAGCTTCAATAATTTGTTTTTTAGATAGTTTTGGGAAGTTTTCTTGATAAAATTCTACAAACTCTTCTGTAGAGAGCAAGCCTTGCTCATACAGTGCGTTTATAGCTATTAATTCTTCCGAAAGTGCCTCCATTTCAAATAATTCTAAAGCATTTGCCATTGCGCCTTCTTTGTCAAGGTTAATGAATACGTCTCCGAAATCGAATATTATTGTTTTTATTTTGGTCATAAGTTGATTGTGCTAGTGTCACACTGAGCGCAGTCGAAGTGGATTAATGGTTGTCGTTCCAGAGCCTTCGACTGCGCTCAGGTTGACAATTGGTTTGCGTTTTTATAAATTCTTAGTGTATCGTCTAATATGTTTTCTTCAGTAATTAAAGTTCCTGAAATCTTTGGCGCTTTAACACCACCGTTAAATTCTATTTTGCCTTTAAAGACTTTAGCTTCATCCCAAAGCTCCTCGTTTATAAATAGTTGAAGCGTATTTGCGCCTCCTTCAATTATTATGGAATTGATATTGCGTTCGTATAATCTATCACAAATACTTTTGGCCGATTTTTCTTTTAATAGAATAGTTTCAGCTTCAGAATTAAATATTGAAAGTGCTTTAGAAAGTGTTTCATCTTTATCTAAAACCACACGAATTGGGTTTTCTCCAGTCCAATCACGAACCGTTAAGCTAGGGTTATCCTGTGAAACAGTGTTTGTGCCAACCAAAATGGCTTGCTCTTCAGCTCTCCATTTATGTACCAATTGTCTAGATAATCTGTTTGTTATCCAAACTGGTTTTTGTTCATCTTTAGATACAGGAGCGATAAAGCCATCGCTTGTTTCAGCCCATTTTAATATAATATAAGGACGCTTTTTATTATGAAATGTAAAAAAGCGTTTATGGTGTGTTTTGCATTCACGCTCTAAAATACCAACGGTTACTTTGCAACCAGCATCCATTAATTTTTTTATGCCTTTTCCCGCAACTTCAGGATTATCATCTACGCAGCCAATAACTACATTTGGTATGTTGTGGTGTATTACTAAATCGCTACAAGGAGGCGTTTTACCATAATGTGAGCAAGGCTCTAATGTAACGTAAAGTGTGCTTTTTTCTAAAAGCGATTTGTCTATTACTGCGTTTATGGCGTTAACTTCGGCATGGTTACCGCCATAATTACTAGTGAAACCTTCACCAATAATTTTGTTGTTGTATACAATTACTGCACCAACCATTGGGTTTGGACGTGTTGTGCCCATTCCGTTTTTAGCGATTTGTATCGCACGTTGCATGTATGTTTGATGAACGGTCAATGTTAGATTTTAATCTTTACATTTTCGGTTTCATCTACTGTGTATTCGTAAGAAAATCCAAATACTTTATACTTTATTATTCCTTTATAATGCACTTTCATAGACTTGTTGAGTACGCTATTTAAAAGACCACTAAGGTTATTAAGATTTAATACTTTATTGGTTGGAATATTAGCGGATAACGGAATTGAAAATTCCTTTTTTGCAGGAACATCAAACGCTTCAGAAGATACTGTTGCAACTTCAATATCGTTTACGGTAATAGTAATGCCTTCGGTTTCTAATTTCCCACCTACGCTATTTGGGTTGTTAAAAAAAGCATCTGCAGTTAATACTATAAATTTAGAATTCGAGTCTGTAACTTCTATGTTTTCTACGCGTAAAAACTCTGGTTTTTCTTTCACTTTACAATTAAAAAAACAAACTATAATTGTTAATAAGATTATGAGTTTCTTCATCTTGAAATTTTTTAATTCGTTTGGTATTACTGTATCTTCAACCTCTAAATATGGCGTAAAAATACTATAATATCGTGAGTAATAATAATATTGTAATAAGAGAAATTAGGCAAGAAGATAATGCTCAGATTGAAAGCGTAATACGTGGCGTTTTTATAGAGTACAAGTTGCCTTTGGTAGGCACGGCTTATGCAGATAGCGAAACACCAAAAATGTTTGAGACTTATAGTGAAACAAATGAAATTTATTATGTTGTTACTATGGATGGTGTTGTGGAAGGAGGAGGTGGATTAAAATCTTTAATTGGAGTGGGAAACGATGTTTGTGAAATTCAAAAAATGTACTTTTCCTCCCGAGTTCGTGGCAAAGGTTTTGGGAAACAACTTTTTTTAAAATGTTTAGAAAAAGCAAAAGCCTTAGGTTATAAAAAATGTTACTTAGAAACAATTCCTGAATTAAAAGAAGCAATACATATATACGAATCTCATGGTTTTAAGCATCTAAAATCGCCTTTTGGAGAGACTGGACATTATAATTGCGGTGTTTGGATGATAAAGGATCTTTAATTTTAGAGAAAGGAAGATTAGTAGAAAGAGCATAGATATATCGTTTGAACTTAACAACAAATAATAACGAAGACAGGTGTTAATAAAAGATTTAGAGAATATATTTCATGAAGTATTAGATGCTGTCTATGGTAAAGAAGAGGTGTCTAGTTTTTTCTTTTTGTGCACAGATGCCTTCTATAATATTTCACGTTTTGAATTAGCACTAAATAGAGATTTGGCGATTACTAAAGCAGAGCAACAAGTTGTTTTTGATGCTTTAGAAGCCTTAAAAAACGAAAAACCCATTCAATACATTTTAGGCGAAACCGAATTTTATGGTTTGCCTTTTAAAGTAAATGAAAATACATTAATTCCAAGACCGGAAACGGAGGAACTGGTGCAATTAATAATTGATTGCCATTCAGAACGAAGTGATGAATCTCCACTTTCATTATTAGACATTGGCACAGGAAGTGGTTGTATTGCTATTTCATTGGCTAAAAATATTAAAAACGTACAAGTTTATGCTATGGATGTTTCCGCGAAAGCGATAGAAAAAGCAAAAGAAAATACAGTTTTAAATGACGCTGAAGTTGCTTTTGTAGAGGGCAGTATTTTAGAAGAAACACAATGGAATTTGTTGTTTGAAGATTTAAAATTTGACATCATCGTATCCAATCCGCCTTACGTTAGAAATCTTGAAAAAACCGAAATACAAAATAACGTATTAAACAACGAGCCACATTTGGCCTTGTTTGTAGAAGATGATAACCCGTTAATTTTCTATAGAGCAATTACTAAATTCGCGAGAGAGAAACTGAAGGAAAACGGGCAATTATTCTTCGAAATCAACGAGTATTTAGGTCAGGAAACTAAAGCGCTAGTGGAGAGTTTAGAATTTAAAAGTGTAGAAATAATAAAAGATATGTTCGGTAAAGATAGAATGTTAAAAGCTGTTTTTGTAAAAAGTAAAAAGTGAAGAGTGAAAAAAGAATTGAGTAAATTGGAATTTAAAAATTGAAATTTGATGAAAAGTATAGCAGTATTCTGTGGCTCAAGCATGGGAAATGATAACACAATAATTACAGAAGCTTACGCTTTAGGTAAAACTTTAGCACAACAAAATATTACTTTAGTTTATGGTGCAGCTAAAATTGGTATTATGGGAACAGTAGCCAATGGTTCACTCGAAAATAATGGAAAAGTAATTGGAATAATACCAGGTTTTTTAAAGACGAAAGAAATTGTTAGTGAGGACTTAACAGAGTTAATTGTAACCAATAATATGCACGATCGTAAAGTAATAATGTACGAGAAAAGCGATGGTTTTATAATAATCCCAGGAGGTTTTGGCACAATGGATGAGTTTTTCGAGATTACAACTTGGGGACAATTAGGTTTGCATACCAAGCCTATTGGTGTTTTAAATACGAGTGGATATTACAACGCGCTAATGGCACAATGTAAAACAATGGTTGACAAAGGTTTTTTAAAACAAGAAAACTTAGATGCTGTTGTTGTGGATGAAACTATTGATGGTCTACTTGAAAAAATGAATAATTTTGTACCACTGCCTGCGCCAAAATGGCTAGATGTTTCAAAACTATAGGTTATGAAAAGATTTGGTTTTGTTCTTGTCTTAGTCTTCCTCTTTTTAAGTTGTAAAAAACAGAAAGAAAAGCAGTTTCCTCATATTGAAACTCCTGTAAAAACTAAAATTGAGTATACAATTCCTTTAAAAACCTACGATTTTTCGTCTATACCAAAGGATACTTTGTTTGTTACTGGTAAGTATATTATTTTCACAAAACCGTCAGAGAAAGAATTTGAGATATTAAAAGATGAAGAAGGGATTTATGAAGTAGATTCAGACTTTGGAATGTATACTTCTAAAGTAATAGATTCTTTAAAATCCACTTATAAAATAACGACAACTAGCAAACGTATTATTGGTATTATAGAATCTCATGATACTACTTATGTCGATAGATTGGGTCCTAAACCCAGGGTTAGCCGAGATCCAATTCATTATTCTGCATTTTTAGTTTTTAACGATTACTTCTCAATCTATTCTCATGTATATACAGATGCCGCTTATTATGGCTTAATTAGAGATTATTATAGTACTGTGCGTTTCGAGAAACCAATTGCGCATAAATATGTGATTTCAAGAAATGGATTAAACATTAGGCAAGAAAATGGAACTGTAGATGGAAAATATAATAATGGTGATTTAGTTAATATTATTGGGTATACAGACAATCTAATTGAAGTCGAAGACGAAGGGAACATAGTAAAAGGGCGTTGGGCAATTGTACAATGGAGAGCTGGAGGAACAACATTAAAACGTTTTGTTTTTGAAGGGTTTTTAGGAGCTTTAGAAGATGTTATTATTTATGAGGACCAGATTTGTGATGGTTCTAAGCTTGATAAAGCAGCGAGATACAATGTAAATGAAGCAGATATAGAATGCTTAACGAAGTACTTGGGTTTTGAATTGATTTCTGAAACAGATTTCAATGCACTAACAACTATCAAAAATGATTTTCTTAAACCTAACCCGGCCGTTATAGTTAAAGATAATGCAGATAAGACTCAAAATATTACACTTCCAGTAAAAGACAGTTTAATAGTGTATAATAGTAAAGTAGGCTATAGTAATTCGTCGCATAGTTATTATGGAGATGTTGCTTTTTTAAGCCAGTATTTAATGCATCATATGTATCCAAAGGCTGAAGATGCATTCTACAGTTTTGTAGACAGAACAACAGGAAAGGAAACATATATGTTTGCTGATTATCCTTATATTTCACCGGATAAAAAGAAAATTATTTCTTTTGTTTTCGATGTGTATGAAGAACAATTTTTTATTGAAATTTATAAAATAAATGAAGATAAGACCATTGTTTTAGAAAATGCTTTTTACTTTGTGCATTGGTTGAAAACGTATAAAAATGAAGTAAAATGGATTTCGAATACTGCGTTTGCAATAGAAATTGCGAATCAAAATATTTGGAATGGTAGTGCTGTGAAGAAGCCTCAGTATTTAAAAATAAAATTAAAAGAATAGAGTAGTGGATAATACTAAAAATAAAATTGAAGCACTTCGTATCGAATTAAGAGAACACAACTATAATTATTATGTTCTCGATAATCCAACCATTAGCGATTACGATTTTGATGTAAAATTAAATGAACTTCAAGTATTAGAACAAGCGCATCCGGAATTTTACGATGCACATTCACCAACCTTGCGTGTTGGAGGAGAAGTGACAAAGAATTTTAATACCGTTGTTCACGATTTTAGAATGTATTCTTTAGATAATTCTTATTCTCTTGAAGATTTACAAGATTGGGAGACGAGAGTTAAAAAAATGGTGGATGGAGAAATTAGCTATACTTGTGAGTTAAAATACGATGGCGCATCAATAAGTCTTACTTACGAAAACGGAAATTTGCAGCGGGCAGTAACGCGAGGCGATGGTTTTCAAGGAGACGAAGTCACTGCGAATATTAAAACCATCAAGTCAGTGCCTTTACAATTAAAAGGAGATTATCCTGTAAAATTCGATATTCGAGGAGAAATTGTATTGCCTTTCGATGGGTTTATAAAAATGAACGAAGAGCGCGTTGCTAGCGATGAAGAGCCTTATAAAAACCCAAGAAATACAGCATCAGGAAGTTTAAAATTACAAGACAGTGCAGAGGTTGCTAAACGACCTTTAGAATGTTTGCTGTATAATTTAACAGGTGTAAATTTAGGTGTTCTAAATCAGTTTGAGAGCCTAGAGAAAGCAAGACAAATGGGTTTTAAAGTACCAAAAGAAGCGCAACTTTGCAGCACTATTGATGAAGTCTTTCAGTTTATAAGCCATTGGGATAAAGCAAGACACAATTTACCCTACGAAACTGATGGTGTTGTGGTAAAGGTTAACAATTTGTACCAGCAAGAAGAGTTAGGTTATACATCTAAAGCACCACGTTGGGCAATGGCTTATAAGTTTAAAGCAGAGCAGGTTTCTACACAATTAAAAGAGATTACCTATCAAGTTGGTAGAACAGGAGCAATTACTCCGGTCGCTAATTTAGAACCTGTAGAATTAGCAGGAACTATTGTAAAGCGAGCGTCTTTGCATAATGCAGATCAAATTGAAAAACTTGATATAAGAATAAACGATGAAGTTTTTGTCGAAAAAGGAGGAGAGATAATCCCTAAAATTATAGCTGTCGATTTATCTAAAAGACCTTTAGATTCTCAGGCAACACAATACATAACAACATGCCCAGAATGCCAAACAACTTTAGAACGTTTGGAAGGTGAAGCAAAACATTTTTGTCCGAATTATAATGGATGTCATCCACAGATTGTTGGGAGGATTCAGCATTATATCTCTCGTAAAGCTATGGATATTGAAGGTTTGGGAGGGGAAACAGTAGCGCTTTTGGTAACCGAAGGCTTAATTACTAATTATTCAGATTTATATGCGCTCACCAAAGAACAAGTCATGCCTTTAGAGCGTATGGCAGAAAAAAGTGCTGAGAATTTGGTAAATGGTATTGAAGCTTCAAAGCAGATTACGTTTGAACGGGTATTGTTTGGAATAGGTATTCGTTTTGTTGGAGAAACAGTAGCTAAAAAACTAGCGAAGCATTATAAAAGTATAGATGCTTTGGGAAGTGCTTCAATAAAAGATTTAGAAAAAGTAGATGAAATAGGAATTAGAATAGCTGAAAGTGTTGTTGCTTTTTTTGCTTCGGAAGCCAATGTAAGTGCAATTCAGCGTTTAAAAGAGTATGGTGTGCAACTTGAGATTTCAGCCGAAAAATTAGCAAATCAGACCAACAAACTAGAAGGTCAATCTTTTGTGGTTTCCGGCGTATTTACAAAAGTTTCCAGAACAGAACTCAAAAAAATGATTGAAGATAATGGCGGAAAGAATGTGAGTTCAATATCTTCTAAAACAGATTTTGTAGTTGCTGGAGATAAAATGGGACCAAGTAAAAAAGAAAAAGCAGAAAAACTTAAGATACCATTGATTTCTGAGGTTCAGTTTTTAGAAATGTTGCAGTAATTGTAGTTAAAATTGTTACCGTTTAACTAATTTATTTGCGAGTTCATTTTTGAAGTTGTTTATTTGATCAACCGTTACTGTTTTTTAATGCCTAGACCAACTTGGTTTGTTTTTACAGCTATCACTCTATTTTTATTAGTGATAACACTAGATGTTTTTGAGTTTGACTTGATATCCTCAACTTTAGAATTAGCATTAGTGCCGGTTGTTACTGTGTTATACTTGCTTTTAGTTAAAAACAGAAGTAAATGTCTTTCAATCTTCTTTATTCTTTATTCGATAACAGATATTATTAATATTTTAGATTTTAATGCCATTTCAGATTGGGCTTATTTTGTGTGCAACACGCTTTATATTGGTGCGTACTTCTTTTTAATGTTGTATATTATTAAGAGTTTGAGTTTTAAATTAGTTTTTAAAAATTTCCTATTAGATTTTGTTGTATTAATTTTAATTGACCTTTATATGGTTTATGTCTTAATAAGTATGATAAAACCTCTTGATTTTGAGTCTAATCAACTTGTGTCTATGCAGTTAATAGAGTTGGTTTATAATTTAATTATAATAATAGTCTTGTCTTTATCTTTTTTGAACTTTGTTCAAAATGCAGTTAAAAAATACTTTTTACTATTTGTGTCTTGTGTCTTAATTACGTTTTCAGAATTAATGTTAATAGGTTACTATTATATTGTAGAAGATATTAGAATAAGTTATGCGTCTAGCTTCTTATTTATTTGTGGAATTATTATGTTGTTATTTCACACATTTATAGTTGATAAAGTTAAGACAGAGCATATTGTTAGTCCTATTTCTCCGAAAACCTAGTGTTTAACGATTGCGTGTTAAAACGTATTCGTAAACACTAATATCTTCTGTGTAGTAGAGTTGAAAAGCAAGAAATACTCAGTTGGTTATTATACTATAATAGAAGTGCCATCTGCAGTTTTGTTATTTTCTGAATCAAAATAGAAATCAATTTTACCTAAATTAATACCATAACAACCCACTTGGTTTACTAATACATTTTTGCCTTCGTTATTTTGGGCAACAGTTGGTTTTGGTAAAAAAGTATGTGTGTGTCCTCCAATTATTAAATCGATATTTTTAGTAGATTTTGCTAATACAAGATCGGATACTCTGTCTGGGTTTTTTGAATAATGATAACCTAAATGCGATAAGCATATGATAAGGTCACATTGTTCATCTTCTTTAAGAATTCTGGACATATCTGTGGCAATCTCTATAGGATCGAGATAGTCTGTTTCTTTGTACATTTTTTTGCCTACTAGGCCTTCTAATTTAATGCCAAGGCCAAAAACACCAATTTTCAAACCTTCCTTTATAAACACATGATAAGGTTTTACTTGAGTATCCATTACTGTGTTTTTAAAATCGTAATTAGCAGATAGGAACTTAAAACTTGCATGAGGTAACTGTGCATATAAACCATCGATACCATTATCAAAATCATGATTACCAATGGTAGCAGCATCGTATTTCATTTTAGACATGAGTTTAAATTCTAGTTCTCCACCATAATAATTAAAGTATGGTGTACCTTGAAAAATATCACCTGCATCTAGTAGTAAAGTATTTGGGTTTTCGTTTCTAATAGCTTCAACTAAAGTGGCCCGTCTTGCAACACCACCTTGATTAGCGTTTCTAGCATCGTCTGGTCCAAAAGCATCGATATGACTATGCACATCGTTTGTATGTAGAATGGTTATTTTTTTAGTTTTCACATTTGCATTACACGATTGAAATCCAAATCCGCCAAGAGTTACCAATGCTATTCCAGCTGTCGATTGTTGTATAAATGTTTTTCTTTTCATATTTATTTTTTCACGATTTATGCCGAATTTATTTCAGCAAAGCGGTACTCTTATTTGGTTTGGGTAAATCGGTTATCAATCTTAGGGTTTATGGTGTCTACTTTTTTAAAGTAGTCAATCATAGCATTTCTAATTTTATAATCTAAATAGTAAACAGAATCGTTAGGTTTAAAAAAGCGCATTCTGTCTCCACCATTATAGAGATAATCGTTAGTAGCTAAATAATACGTTTTATCTTTTATTATAGGTTTTCCTTGAATTAAAGCTTCAGATATTTTATAATTTTTATCTAAAGTAAGAGTAATGCCTTCTATTGGGTGTGCTCGTTTCGCATAACTTAAATACGTCATCATACTGTCCATTTGTTGACCTTTTAAAGCCACAACAACAATACTGTTTTCAAAAGGCATCACTTGAAAAGCAGTTTCTGTAGTAATATTTCCTTTGGAAATTATCGAACGAATGCCACCATGGTTTAACAATACAGCATCAATATTTTTATTTGTTCTTTTGTTAAATATATAATTACCTTCTTTAAACACGATTTCTGCCATTAAATTACCAATTGCCGTGTTTAAATGGCCATCTCTTTTACTGTAAGTTTCAGGAGCATAAGAAAGGACAGTATTCATGTCTTCTTCTAAACGTGTTCTATAAGGTGCAATTATGGAATCGAAATCTTGATCTATTTTAAGGCTGTCTTTTATGCCAATCTGTTTACCTTCAATTTTAGAAAGTACCATTGGTTTTTGTTTGCAAGCACAAATGAAAATAAGGAGGCAAATTGTAATTATTAAGCGGTGTTTTTTCATAAGTAATACTTAGAAATTTAAGTCAAGATTAAGTTAGGTTTTGCTACTTTTGTAGAAAGCCTAAATATAAATGATTTTAAAAGGATTTATAGAAAATTCTAATAAAAAGTATATTAATTCTCAGTTAAAAAAAAGAATAGTTCCAAATTCCAATACTAAAGTAAAGTATATAGGAGTTATTTTTAATGCCGATGAAATAATAAATAAGCTAGACTTTAAAGTTTTAGCAGAAGTTTTAAATATAATTGAAGATAATATTAAAATTATAGCGTTTAAAACTAAAGTGAAAGACGAAGAACACGTTTTTAATCCTACATTTAGTTTAAAGCATTTAGGACGAAAAGGCGCAATTAAAGATAAGGTATTACAACAGTTTTTAAATACTGAATTCGATGTTCTAATTAGTTATTATAAGCAAGATTTTACGCCTTTGAAGGTGTTAACGGTTACATCAAAAGCAAAATTTAAAGTAGGAGTTTTGGAAGCAGATGAACGTCTTAACGATTTAATAATTAAGACCAGAATAGATGATTTTATAACCTTTACTTCAGAATTAAAAAAATATCTAAATATTCTAAATAAAATTTAAATAATGAAAAACCCTTTTTTAGGAACAGGAATCGCTATTGTAACACCATTTACTATTGAAGGAAATGTAGATCATAAAGCCTTAACTAGCATCGTAGAATTCAATATAAATAATGGTATAGATTATATTGTAATTTCTGGAACAACAGGAGAGAGCGTAACGATTACAAAACAAGAAAAGCAAGACATTATAGCAACCATAATTAAAGCTAATAATGAAAGATTACCATTAGTTTTGGGAATAGGTGGTAATAATACCGCTGAGGTACTACATGAGATTCAAACGACAGATTTATCTAAATTTGCTGGAATTTTATCTGTATCTCCATATTATAGTAAACCAACACAAGAAGGGATTTATCAACATTTTAAAGCTGTTTCTCAAAGCTGTCCAGTGGCTATTATATTGTATAATGTACCGGGTAGAACGGCATCTAATATGTCGCCAGAAACAACGTTAAGGTTAGCAAAGGACTTTGAAAATATTGTAGCAGTAAAAGAAGCAGGGAATAATGTAGCACAATATTTAAACTTACTAAAAGATAAACCAGACGGTTTTGGTGTCATTTCTGGAGACGATGATTTAGCCCTTACGGTGGCATTAGCGGGAGGAGATGGTGTAATTTCTGTAATTGGTCAAGCATTACCAAAAACATTTTCAAAAATGATTGCACTAGGTCTGGCAGGAGAAGCAAAGCAAGCGTATAAACTTCATTTTGAATTCATGGAGATTACAAGTCTTATCTTTTCTGAAAATAATCCTGCAGGAATTAAAGCCGTTTTACAGGCTTTAGACTTATGTAATGATACTGTGCGTTTGCCACTTGTTGTGGCATCAGATGATTTAAAACAAAAAATTAATAAATATTTAGCTCAGTTTAATAGTTAAATATTACTTAAAGCACGTGATAGCTTAATTTCAACTCTTATTTTAGCAGTGAAATTATATTTTTAAAATCCATATAAATAGCGTATTTTTGCATCTTGTTTAAAAATCTTTGAGATGAATAATAGCAAATTTCATTTTATAAACAAAAAAACTATAAAAATAACTGATGAAAAACAGCTTTTACATACTAATATTAGTACTCGCGTTTAGCTCTTGTAGCGAATATCAAAAGGCCTTAAAATCTGAAAATATTGCAACAAAATATAGAGTAGGAGAAGACCTTTATAATGCTGGGAAATTCTCTAAAGCAAATCGCTTATTCGAGCAAGCTATACCTCAGTATAGAGGGAAACCTCAAGCCGAAAGATTAATGTTCTTAAATGCAGATGCTTCGTACCAAATGGAGAATTATTTTGTTTCTGGTTATCATTTCGAGCGTTTCGTTTCTGCTTATCCAAAAAGTACTAAAAAAGAAGAAGCGCTTTTTAAAGCGGCAAAAAGTTATTATCAATTGTCTCCCGTGTATTCAAAAGATCAAGGAGATACAAATACTGCTTTAGAAAAATTGCAGGAATATATTAATGTCTATCCAGAATCTAAAAACGCAACAGAAGCAAATGCTTTAGTTAAAGAGTTAAGCGTTAAATTAGAGAAAAAGGCATTTGAAATAGCAAAACAGTATAATAGAATTTCAGATTTTAAGGCTTCTATTTCTTCTATAGATCACTTTATTATCGATTTTCCTGGTACAGCGTTTCGTGAGGAAGCTTTGTATATAAAATTCGATTCAGAATATCAATTAGCTTCTAGAAGTGTAGAATATAAAAAGAAAGCACGTTTAGAGGCTGCAGTAAAATTCTATAACGCTTTTAAAAAAGTAAATCCCAATTCTGAATTTTTAGAAGATGCAACTACCAAGTACGAAAATACTTTAGAACAATTAAAAAAGTACAATACAAAAAGTTAATATAACAACTATGGATTTAAAAAAAATCGATGCTCCTTTAAGTACAACAACTTACAATAGAAATGAAGTTGATGCACCAACAGAAAACATTTACGAAGCAATTTCAATAATTGCAAAAAGAGCAGAGCAAATTAATTCTGAAATTAAAAAAGAATTAATTGAAAAGTTGGAAGAATTTGCAACTTATAACGATTCTTTAGAGGAAATCTTTGAAAACAAAGAACAAATTGAAGTCTCTAAATTTTACGAAAAATTACCTAAGCCACATGCTTTAGCAGTTAAAGAATGGTTAGACGGTAAAGTGTACCACAGAAACACAGAAGAAGAAGAAGAAAACCAAGACTAACTACTATGTCTATATTAAGTGGCAAAAATATACTTTTAGGCATTAGTGCTGGTATTGCTGCTTATAAAACAGCTACATTAGTAAGAACTCTTATAAAAGCAGGTGCCAACGTGAAAGTTGTAATGACACCTGCTTCTAAAGACTTTGTAACACCACTTACGCTGTCTACACTATCTAAAAATCCTGTGCATTCTTCCTTTTATAATGAAGATGATAAAAATGCAGAATGGAACAATCATGTTGAATTAGGGCTTTGGGCAGACTATTTTTTGGTCGCTCCAGCAACAGCAAACACCTTGTCTAAAATGGCAAATGGAACTTGCGATAATTTGTTGTTAGCAACATATTTGTCGGCAAAATGTCCTGTGTATTTTGCGCCTGCAATGGATTTAGATATGTACAAGCATCCCTCAACAAAAAACACATTTAAGACACTTAAGAGTTTTGGAAATGTAATAATTCCTGCTGCTTCTGGCGAGTTAGCGAGTGGATTAGTAGGCCAAGGTCGTCTAGCAGAACCAGTAGATATTGTAGCTTTTATGGAAGCCGATATTTTAAAAACCTTACCTTTAAAAGGCCAAAAAGTACTTATTACTGCAGGTCCAACTTATGAAGCTTTAGATCCTGTGCGATTTATTGGCAATCATTCTAGTGGTAAAATGGGTTTCGAAATTGCTAAAGCATCAGCTAATTTAGGAGCTGAGGTTATTTTAATTTCTGGACCAACACATCAAAAAGTATCCCATAATTTAATACATGTTATTCCTGTTGTTAGTGCACAAGACATGTACGATGCAGCGCACCAGTATTTTAATACTGTAGATGTTGCCATCCTTTCGGCAGCAGTTGCAGATTATAGACCAAAAGAAATTTCTCAAAGTAAAATAAAAAAGAAAGATACTACGTTAACATTAGAGTTAGAAAAAACTAAAGATATTTTAGCGTCTTTAGGAGCTATAAAAACAAAACAACTTTTAGTAGGTTTTGCATTAGAAACAGATAATGAACTGGAATATGCAAAAGGCAAACTAAAAAAGAAGAATTTAGACTTAATTGTTTTAAATTCGTTAAAAGATAAAGGAGCAGGTTTTAAAACAGATACCAATAAAGTTACTATTATCGATAATAAAAATAACGTTAACGCTTACGAGTTAAAGTCTAAAGCAGAAGTAGCTATAGATATATTAAACGTCATAAAACAAAAATTAAATGCGTAATCTACTTATACTTTTAGTCCTTTTTGTAACAAGTTTCGGGTTTTCTCAAGAGCTTAATTGCAACGTGGTTGTAAGCGCACAATTAACAGGTAACGATAATATTCAGGTTTTTAAAACCTTAGAAGTACAACTAAAAGAGTTTGTTAATACAACAAGATGGACTAAAAGAAAATTTAAACCACAAGAACGTATAAGCTGTAATATTGTTATTAATGTAACAGAGCAGTCCGGTGAAAACTTTAATGCTTCTATTCAAGTACAATCTTCAAGACCCGTTTTTGGATCTACATATACATCACCTATCTACAATATAAACGATAAGGATTTTTCCTTTAAATATTTAGAATTTCAAAACTTGGTTTATAACGAAAACCAGTACGAGTCTAACTTAATTTCTGTACTAGCTTTTCATATTAATATTATATTTGGGTTGGATGCAGATTCTTTTGAAAATAAAGGAGGTGATGTCTATTTTAAGCAAGCACAACGTATTTCAAACTACTCTCAACAAGAGAATTTTAAAGGCTGGAAATTAGAAGATGGATTGCAAAGCAGGTTTGCACTTATAGATAATATTCTATCACCAACCTTTAGCGATTTTAGAAACGTAATGTACAATTACCATAGAAAAGGTATGGATACTATGAGCGAAAACAAGAAGGAAGGTAAAAATCAAATAGCTCTGTCTCTGGCTTCCTTTAAGAAAATGAATTCAAGTAGACCAAACTCATACTTGTCGCGTGTTTTTTTTGATGCTAAAGCAGAAGAAATTGAGCAAGTTTTTTCTTCAGGTCCTAATGTAGATGTCACCAATTTAATAGATTTATTAAATAGAGTGGCACCAACGCATGCTAGTAAATGGAGAAATATTAAGTTTTAATTTCTGTTATTCCTGAGTCGGTAGGAATCCATTTTTAGACTAATTTATAAAAACCAATATGCTAACTTCGTTATCCATTAAAAACTATGCATTAATCGACCATCTACAAGTCGATTTTAATAATGGATTCACAATAATAACAGGTGAAACTGGTGCAGGGAAATCTATTCTATTAGGCGGATTGTCTTTAATATTAGGAAAACGTGCAGATTTAAGCAGTATTCGTAATACTGAAACCAAATGCATTATAGAAGCTAATTTTGATATCACCAATTATAAGCTAGAAAACCTTTTTAAGGTTGAAGATTTAGATTTTGAACCTCATACTATAATTCGTCGTGAGATTTTGCCAAGTGGAAAATCGAGAGCCTTTGTAAACGATTCGCCAGTAAAACTTTCTAGTTTACAGCTATTAGGTGAGAAATTAGTAGACATACACTCTCAAAACGAAACGCTGCAGTTGGTGGACGATGCCTTTCAGTTTCAGGTAATAGACGCTTTAGCACATACACATTTACATATAGAGAAATACGCACATAAACGTATAGATTATAGAGTGCTCAATAAAGAGCTCGAACAGTTAATTGCTTTTCAAACCGAAGCTAAAAAAGTACACGATTACAATTCGTTTCTGTTAAATGAATTAACCGATGCCAATCTAAAAAAAGAAGAACTTCAAGCTTTAGAAGCCGAACTTGTAACATTAAGTAATATCGATGCTATTGAAGAAAAACTAACAGCTTCAAATCAATTATTTAGTGATGAGCAAGTAGGTGTTTTAGCAAACTTAACGGCTTTAAAAAACACACTTAAACAATTAGCCGAAATTTCGATTACATACCAAGACCTTTACAATCGTGCTAGTAGTAGCTTAATCGAGTTGGACGATGTGTTTAGTGCTCTGGAACACTTTCAAGAAGACTTAGAAGCAGATCCTAATAGATTAGCAGAGGTAAACGGAAGGCTAGCACTTATTAATAACTTGTTTCAAAAACATGTGGTGACTTCAATAAGCGCTTTGATTTCTATTGAAAATCAACTGGCAGACAAAGTGCTAGCTACAGAAAGCGTAGATGCAGATATAGAGAAAAAGAAAGTAGAAATAACAAAAGTAAAGCAAGATCTTGATGCTATAGCTTTAGTGATTTATAATAAAAGGAAAAAAGCAATTCCAGGATTAAAAGTTAAATTAGAAAGCATTTTGGTACAATTAGGAATGCCAAATGCGCAGTTTAATATAGAGTTGCAGTTAAGCGACACGTACTATTCAAACGGAAAAGAAGTCTTAAGCTTTCTGTTTTCTGCTAATAAAGGAGGCGATTTTAAAGCCTTAAAAAAAGCAGCTTCCGGAGGAGAATTATCTCGGATAATGTTAGCGATAAAATCAATTTTAACGCAATATATAAAGTTGCCAACTATTATGTTCGATGAAATAGATACTGGAGTTTCAGGAGAAATTTCTAATAAAATGGCAGATATTATGGCAGGAATGAGCACAACAATGCAGGTGTTTAGTATCACGCATTTGCCACAAATAGCAGCCAAAGGGCATACGCATTTTAAAGTCTACAAAGAGGATGTAAATGAGGTAACTACTACAAACCTTGTAAAACTTAATCATGACGAGCGTATTGTAGAAATAGCACAAATGCTTGGTGGAGTAGAAGTTTCAAACTCTGCATTAGCGCACGCTAAAGAATTATTAAATTAAACTTCCTGTTTGGTTGAGCGCAGTCGAAACCTCTTTTTATTTATATTATCTTTGAATCACAGAACCCAGACAACTAAACAACAACCAGCCAAACAACTAACAACATGTCATACAATTTATTAAAAGGAAAAAAAGGAATCATATTTGGAGCCTTAGACTCAAACTCTATCGCCTGGAAAACTGCCGAACGTGTGCATGAAGAGGGCGGCACTTTTGTATTAACAAATGCACCAGTTGCTATGCGCATGGGACAAATTAGCGAATTAGCAAAAAAAACAGGCTCGCAAATTATTCCAGCCGATGCCACAAGTGAGGAAGACATAGAAAATCTAGTAACCCAATCTATGGAAATTTTAGGTGGTAAAATAGATTTCGTTTTGCATTCTATTGGTATGTCTATTAACGTAAGAAAAGGAAACGTATACACAGACCAAAATTATGCATGGACCCAAAAAGGAACAGATATTTCTGCCGTATCTTTTCATAAAGTAATGCAAACCTTGTATAAGCAAGATGCCATGAACGAATGGGGAAGCATAGTGGCCTTAACCTATATGGCAGCACAACGCGTATTTCCAGATTATAATGATATGGCAGATAATAAAGCTTATCTCGAAAGTGTTGCACGTAGTTTTGGCTATTTCTTTGGGAGAGATAAAAAAGTAAGAGTTAATACCATTTCGCAATCTCCAACACCAACCACCGCAGGAAGTGGCGTTAAAGGTTTTGATGGTTTTTTAGCGTACGCAGAAAAAATGTCACCTTTAGGAAACGCAACAGCACTAGACTGCGCAAACTACACAGTATCAATGTTTAGCGATTTAACCAAACGTGTAACCCTACAAAACCTATATAACGATGGTGGTTTTAGTAACATGGGAGTAAGCGAGGCGGTTATGGAGGCTTTTGTCGCAGGAGAAGAAAAATAAAACATTATAAAAATAATTGACATTAAAAGCCACTCTATTTTAGAGTGGCTTTTTTTATGGGTAAAATATCATTTGGGAAAAACCATTCCTTAAATATTTATAATATATAGTAAACATGTTTAAAACAATTTTGATATATTTCAACATTAATTAAATTAATTAAGAGCGTTACAAATAATCTAACACTTATTGTATACTAAATGAAACTCAATATATCTTTAACTCGTATCTCTTTTGTAGTTATTATTTTAACTTTTTTTTGTACCATTTCGTGTAAACAAAAAGAAGAAACTAATAACGACAATAGCACTACAAAGCGTTTAGTAAAAACCGCAGCATTAAAAAAACCTCTATTTAGTCAGGTAGTCGCTACAGAATCAGGAATTAATTTTATTAATTATAATAAAGAAAACAAGGATTTTAACTATTACAATTACGAGTATTTCTACAATGGAGGAGGTGTTGCTACAGCCGATTTTAATAACGATGGACTTTTAGATATTGTTTTTACAGCAAATATGGCGCTTAATACGCTTTATTTAAACAAAGGGAATTTTAAATTTGAAGATATTACTACTACAGCAGGTATAAACTCTAACACGCAAGACTGGTGTACAGGAGTCAATGTTATTGATATAAATAATGATGGCTTTCAAGATATATTTATTTCACGATCTGGATGGTTTAAAGGTACCGAAAAAAGTAAACTCACAAATCTATTGTTTATTAATAATGGAGACTTAACATTTACAGAAAGCGCTAAGGAGTATGGTTTTACAGACCAATCTAGATCAACACAGGCTTGTTTTTTTGACAAAGATAATGATGGAGATTTAGACGTTTATTTTATAAACCATCCTTTAAAACATGCCTCTTTTAAACAATCTGTTTCTACTGGAAAATTATCATACGTCGACAAAGGTGCTACATATAGTGATAGTGACAAACTCTATGAAAACAGAAAAGGTAAATTTATAGATATTACAAAATCTTTAGGGCTTCAAAATGTGTCTCATAGTTTAGGAGTAATGTCTGCAGACCTTAATAATGATGGTTGGCAAGATTTGTATATAGCAAATGATTATTCAAAACCAGATCATATCTTAATAAATCAAAAAAACGGTACGTTTAAAAATGAATTATTAAGTGCCGTAAAACATATGTCTAAATTTAGTATGGGACTTGATATTGCAGACATTAATAATGATGGACTCGTAGATATTTTTAATTCTGAAATGCTAGGTAATGATAATTACTCTAAAAAAGTAAATATGGCAGGTATGAACCCTAAACTTTATCATGGGTATGTAGAGGCTAAATTACATTATCAAGATATGCACAATAGTTTACAACTTAATAATGGAAATGGAACTTTTAGTGAAATAGCTTGGATGGCAAATGTTGCAGAAACAGATTGGTCTTGGAGTGCGCTCTTTGCAGATTTTGATAATGATGGCTATAAAGATCTTTTTGTTTCAAACGGTAACAAAAGAGATGTAATGAACAAAGATTTTATTTCAAAAGTTGAAAAAAATGGCGTAGAACATGCTAAAATATTTGGTGTGTTTCAAAACGAAATACCAGTTTCTAAAACGTATAATTATATTTTTAGTAATAATGGTGATCTTACTTTTAAAGATAATACATTAGAATGGGGACTAAAAGATGCTGTTTTAAATACAAATGGAGCAGCGTATGCCGATTTAGACAATGATGGCGATCTTGATTTAATATTAAATAATCTAGAAGAGAAAGCCGTTTTATATAAAAACAACAGCGAAGAGAATAACTATATTACCTTAGACCTTAAAAATAAGTCTCAAAATTATTATGGAGCAAAAATATCCATTTTAGACAATGGTAAAGAACAGTTTTGGGAATTAGGTAATACAAGTGGGTTTCAATCGCATTCAGATTCAAGAGTGCATTTTGGTATTGGAAATGCTAAAAAAGTAGATTCTATTGTAATACATTGGCCTTCAGATGGCACAAAACTATATACGGCTTTAGAAATTAATACAATCCATAAGCTAACCGCCAAAGGTGGTGTTAACTACAATAACAAAAAAGAAGCTAACACGACATTGTTTACTAATATTACTAATAATATTGGTGTTTCAGAAAAACACAAAGAAGAAGATTTTGACGATTATATAAACGAAATTTTATTACCTCATAAATTGTCGCAAGAAGGACCGTTTATTGCTGTTGCCGATGTAAATGGTGATGGATTAGATGATTATTACCAAGGAAATGGAGTTGGCTTCGCAGGTGTTTTATATATTCAAAATACTAAAGGTAAATTTAAAAAATCAAAACAAGGCACTTTTGAAAAAGACAAAATGAGTGAAGATATTGGTGTTTTGTTTTTCGATTATGATAACGATGGAGACCAAGATCTATACGTAGTTAGCGGTAGTAATGAGTATGAATTAAAAAACCCTTTATTGCATGATAGACTCTACGTAAATAATGGTAACGGACAGTTTTCTAAAACTAAAGGCGTTATTCCTACCGTTAATGCAAGTGGGAGTTGTGTTATCGCGAATGATATCGATAACGATGGCGATCTTGATCTTTTTATTGGTGGCTTTCAAGTGCCAGGCCAATATCCTAAAGCAGGAGACAGTCAACTCTTAATAAATAATAACGGCGTTTATAAAAATGAAATTATAGGTAGAGCAGAAGGCTTAATTAACATAGGTATGGTTAAAGATGCTATTTTTGTTGATATAAATAATGATGACCAAAAAGATTTAATAGTAGTTGGCCATTGGATGGCTATTGAAGTGTATTTAAACAAAAATGGCATATTCTCAAATAAAAGTGAAGCGTATGGAACGAAAGAAAATGTAGGATGGTGGAATACTATTACTGCATCAGATATTGATAAAGATGGAAAAATAGATTTATTAGTGGGTAATTTAGGAACAAACACTAAGCATAAGGCTACCAAGGAGCAACCGTTTGTTGTCATGGCAAAAGATTTCGATGGGAATGGGACAAACGATATTGCATTAGGATATTATAATAATAATGAGCTGTATCCTGTAAGAGGATTACAATGTTCTGCCGAACAAATACCAAGTATTAAATATAATGTAAATTCATACTCAGAATTTGGAAGACAAACTTTTGAAGAGATTTATAATAATTTCAACACTAGTAACGCTATAAAACATCAAGCTACATATTTTAAAAGTGCCTACTTAAAAAATACAGGAACGCGTTTCGAATACAAATCATTACCTAATAAAACACAAGTAGCGCCTACAAATAGCATTTTAGTTTACGATATAAATAACGATGGATTAGACGAAATTATAACCGTAGGAAATCACTATCCAGTAGAAGTAGAAACGGGTCGTTATGATGCGCATACAGGTGCTGTTTTTAACAGTGCTTTAAAAACAATTAATCTAAAACAATCTGGCCTGTTTAATGACAAAGATGCTCGAGATATTAAAACTATAATAATAAAAGGTAAGAAACACCTTATGGTTAGTAATAATAGAGAGCGTGTTCAATTTTTTGAAATAAAAGATTAAATTTTAAATGTGGTAGACTAGGTTTATTACGCTTAACTTTTTTTTATCACAAAACTCTTATTCCTTATTCCTTATGCATTTTGTTAGGCTTTGTTTCTTTTTATTAGCCTAAAAAGTAGTTATAACCATGCACTTTAGTTCATTTCGCTTCTTAAAACGCCTGTCTTTTTAGTTTGACAATTCAAAGCGTAAAGAGTCATACCGTTTCAAGAATAACAGTTTATATAGATTGGAGTACCAAATAACGCAATTCAGTTCTAAAAGAAGATATTCAAAAACGATACAGAACACTTTTAATTGAGATTTGTGATTATTATTATTATTATTATTATCTTAAAAGGAGTTGTTTAACAAAAACACATTTATTGATGCCTATTGAGTATCGCTAACTACAAGATTTAAAAGCACAATCATTAAAGACTTAAAAGTAAGAACATCAAAAAAGATTCAAAAAGAGTTTACCGTTTTGCGTAAAAGTATTGGTGTAAGTATTTTTGTGCAAAAGTATTTGGATGTTTGAGTAGAGGTAATATTAATGATGAAAAGGTAAAATGAATGTTTGCTTATTACATCAAATACCTGTAACATCATCGAAAATTAGATAATAATAGTAGTAATCTTATTCTTGAGGTAAGTAAATAAGATGCTGCGCAATTAAATTTATTCAGTTATAAAAACCTTGGACTTCATAGTTTATAGTGGCTTCGACCCAGAAGTTAATGTCCAAGAACTTCAATACTCTCAATAAACTTCTATTTATTTTTAATACTTTACAATAAGTTACACAATATATTATTATATTTAGCATATTATTAACTTATAACTAAAACAATTTAAAATGAAAAAAATTACATTTATTTTATTTGCCATGCTCGCATTTTCATTGCAGAGTTATGCTCAAGACGACTGTGCTACGGCAACAGTTATAACACCCGGTGCATTTACTGCTACTGCAATTACTGTTGCTACTTCTAGTGGTATAGGAGGTGGAGCTGGTGTTTACAATGCAGCTTGGTTTTCTTACACTCCTGCAGGAGATGGAACTATTGATATTTCTTCTTGCTTAGGTGGAGCAGATACAAGATTGTTCGTTCACACTGATTGTGCAGGTCCATCTATAGCAAGTACCGATGATAATTGTGCTTTTGCTACAGATGGAACAGGGAACAATTATGCAGCAGAACTTACAGGTGTTGCTGTAACAGGTGCTACTACTTACTACATTGAGTGGGATGACAGATGGACAGCTGGAAATTCTTTTGATTGGTCTTTAACCTTTACACCAGCACCTTTGTGTCAAGAAGCTACTGGTTTAGTCGCTACAACTCTTTCTGGAGATGTAACAGCAACTGTAGCTTGGAATGTTGAAGCAAGTGCTACTGTTGGTTATAATTGGGCAGTAATGACAAGTGGTGAAGATCCAGCAGTTATTACTAATACACCTGTTTCTAGTGGAACTACAGCAGTAGGAGTGATAACAGATACAGCTACAGCTTTAACAGCTGGTAGTAGTTACGATTTTTATGTACAATCTAATTGCGATGCTGTTGGGTTAAGTACTTGGGCTGGACCTTTTAGCTTTACAGCTACTGCTCCTCCAGTAGAAGATATTTGTTCAGGAGCTATACCAATTACAGTAGGTACAAACGGAGTTTGTGCAGCAATGGCAGTTGGTAATAGTACAGCATCTACAAATTCAGATTTAGACCCATCAACTCCTGCTGCAACTTGTACTAGTTTTAATGGTGGAGATATTTGGTTTAGTTTAGTTGTTCCTGCTTCAGGAAATGTAACTATTTCTGGAGATGCATCACCAGATTGTTGTTCATATTTATGGTATGAGGTATACGAAGGTTCAGATTGTACAGCATTAACAAGTGTTCAATGTTCTGCTACAAATGGAAACGATCCTTCTGGTTTCGAAATGGCACTTACAGGAAGAACTCCTGGAGAGACTTTATATATTAGAGCTTGGGATAGTAGTAACGATAATGGACCTGGAGATTTTAACATGTGTGCTTTCGCGCCTCCTACGTGTCCAGATGCTACAAATTTTGCAGTAGCAAACATTTTAGATGTAAGTGCAGATTTATCTTGGACAGAAATAGGTACACAAGCATTAACTTATTATGTAGAAGTATATTTAGCAGGAGAAAGTGCTGCAAATATGAATAGTGCTGTGTTTAGTGATGCTGCTGTAACTGGTACTACGTTAACAGCTACTGGATTATCAGGAACTATTGCATACGATGCTTATATTACAACATCATGTAGTGGTGCAACTCCAAATAGTGGTTTAGTTGGACCTATATCATTTACTACAACAGCAAGTTGTACAGATGTTTCTGGAGTTAGTGCAGATAATATTACAGCTGCTACGGTAGATGTTGTATACACTGCTGGAACAGGAAACGATAGTGTTTTAGTAGAAGTGTATTTAACAGGAGAGAGTGCTGTTGGAATGAATAGTCCAGTTTACACTAATGCTGCTGCTACATCTCCACAGGCTGTTACAGGTTTAGATCCTTTGACAGGTTATGATATTTATGTAATGGGATCTTGTGGTGGTACAGGAACAACACTTCAAGGACCAATTTCTTTTACAACAACAGGAGTTCCTCCTGCAAATGATGCTTGTGCAGATGCAATTACAATTAACGATGGCGATGTTTTAATGGGAGACTCTACTTATGCCACTAATGTGGAAGCATTAACACCATGTTCTGGTGGAGGTGACTGTGGTGGTGGAACAGGTACCATTAATTTTGGTGCCGGTGTATGGTACACTTATACCTCTGCTGCTGCAGAACAAATAACTGTTGATTTAGTAAATTCTGATTATGATTCAGAAATACAAGTTTTCTCAGGTGTTTGTGGTAGTTTAGTATGTGTTGGTGGTGATGACGATTCTTCACCTGGATCAGATGGTTTTATTTGCTTTACTAGTACAGCAACAGGTGCAACACCAGTAGACTATTATTTTTATGTAGATGGACATAATACAGGTTCAGGTAATTATTCTATTGCATTAACTGTTACTCCTGCACCACCAGCAAACGATGATTGTGGCGCAGCTACAGCTCTAGTTCTTGGAACAGATACAGCTTTCGATAACACAGGAGCTTCAGATTCTGGACAAGTATCTTGTTATTCTGGTACAGTTTCAGATTTATGGTATTCTTTCGTAGTACCTACTACAGGAGCTGGAGGAACTGGTGAAATAACTATTACAGTTCCAGCTGGTATTCAATATGCATTATTCTCTGGCTGTACTACAGCAGATGAGGTGAGCTGTAATATGTCTACTAACATAGGTCTTACAGGTGGAGCTACTTATTATATCTCTGTTACAGACGATGGAACAGTAACTAAAGCACCAGGATCTAGTACTTTAAAAGTAGAAGATACTACGACTTTATCTACTTCAGATTTTAGTAATGGTTTAGCTTTTTCTTACTATCCAAACCCAGTAAAAAATACATTAACATTAAATGCGCAACAAGCGATAACTAATGTAGCTGTATTTAACATGTTAGGTCAAGAAGTTATTAGAACTGCTCCAAATGCAGTATCTAACGCTGTTGATATGTCTAACTTACAATCTGGTCCTTACTTTGTACAAGTAACAGTTGGAACAGCAGTAGAAACAGTAAGAGTTATTAAAAACTAATAATTACTTATACAATGTTTTGCTAAAATTTAGTATTACATAAATAGTTTAAAAGCCACTCTGAAAAGAGTGGCTTTTTTTATGGAGTAAATTCTAACCTAGCTAAAAACTTATACAAGTTTTAAAGTTTTATATAGGTGTTCCTTTCTTTAGTTAAAGAACCGTATATTTTTTACTTTAGTAAAAACCGAATAGTTGTTAAAAAAAACGAAGCACTTTTAAAAATTTCAATTTTGATACGTACAATTGCATTCCGTTATTTTGAAGTTCAATAGGTATTACTGTACATTTGTGTTATGCAATTATCGTTTTCATTTATTATTCCTGTTTACAATCGTCCTAACGAGATAGAAGAGCTTTTACAAAGCTTTGCTAAACTAGAATCTACAATAGATTATGAAATTGTTATTGTTGAGGATGGTTCTACTTTATCTTCAGAGTCTATTGTAAACAACTATAAATCGCAATTAAATATTTCATATCACTTTAAAGAAAATTCAGGGCCTGGAGATTCTAGAAACTATGGTATGCAAAAGGCACATGGTAATTATTTTATAATTCTTGATAGTGATTGTATTCTGCCTAAACAGTATTTAAACGCAGTAGAAAAAAATTTAAACACTAAATATGTAGACTGTTTTGGAGGACCAGATGCTGCTCATACTTCCTTTTCAAACCTTCAAAAGGCCATTAATTTTAGTATGACTTCTTTTATTACAACGGGAGGTATAAGAGGTAATAAAAATAGCGTCGATAAATTTCAGCCTAGAAGTTTTAATATGGGTTTATCTAAAAAAGCATTTGAAACCACACAAGGTTTTGGTCGCATTCATCCAGGAGAAGATCCAGATCTATCTATACGTTTATGGAATTTGGGTTTTGATACCGCTTTTTTTGAAACGGCTTATGTGTATCATAAACGTAGAATTTCTTGGACTAAGTTTTATACGCAAGTCAATAAGTTTGGAATGGTAAGGCCAATTCTTAACCAATGGCATCCGGCGACAAAAAAAGTAACCTATTGGTTTCCTACTGTATTTGTGCTGGGTTTAATACTTTCAATTTTAGTCGCTTTTATTAATATTATGCTACCATTATATCTTATATTAGGGTATTATGTATTGGTATTTAGTGTTGCACTGTTTCAAACAAAAAATAGTGTAGTCGCATTTCAATCTGTAATAGCAATAACAATACAGTTTTTTGGTTACGGTATAGGCTTTTTAAAAGCTACTTTTTTTATAGGTCTTTTAAATCGAAATCCAGAAATTCAATTTCCAAAATTATTTTTTAAATCTAAATAATGTCCGAGGTTACAAGTAAATTTAAAAACGTTGTAAGGAGTAGAAAGCTTAATGTGTTTTTAATCTTCTTTATTCTTGCATTTTTTATTCTGATATTATCAAGACTTTCGGCAAGTTATACAAACACTGTTAAGTTTAATGTCGCGTTAAAAAATATTCCAGATGAAATGATAGTGCTTAACGACGCGTCCAACACATTAAAACTTACCATGACTACCGATGGTTTCGAGTGGGTGAAATACTATATTAACACACCATCTGTAGCAATCGATTTTAAAAATGACGTAAAAAAATCCAATTCACTTTACGTCTGGTCATTATCTAGAGGTTTTGCTGGAATTAATGAGCAGTTTAACAAAGCTATTGTTGTAAAAACTATTAACCCAGACACGCTTTTATTTAAAGTAGATATTAATGCTGTAAAAATGATACCTGTTAAACCAAACCTGGAGATTAATTATAGTCCAGGATACAATGTTTTAAATGCTATTGTTGCTGTACCAGATTCTGTAAAAGTCATTGGGCCAGAATCTCTGCTCTCTAAATTAGAAGTTATTGAAACAGAAATGCTAATCAAAAACGACGTTAATAAACCTTTTAGTGCACAGCTAGCTTTAAAATTAGAGGCTATAGATTCTCAAATAAATGTAAAAACAAAAACAGTTGGTATCAATATAAATGCAGAGAAATTTACCGAAGGAACCCTTAGTTTACCAGTAAATATAATTAATGTTCCAAATAATATTGAGGTTAATTATTTTCCAAAAACTATTAATTTATCCTATTACACAAGTTTAGAGAGTTATAACACTATCACTATTAATGATTTTGAAGTGGTTTGCGATTTTAACGAGCACACTAATAAATTGTCTTATTTAACACCAAAATTGGTAAAATCTTCAAAAGCGATTAAAACCTCTCGCTTGCACGAACAAAAAATTGAATATATAATTTCAGAATGATAACCGTAGGACTTACAGGAGGAATAGGTAGTGGTAAAACCACAGTTGCTAGAGCATTCGAAGCATTAGGAATACCTATATACATTGCGGATGATGAAGCTAAAAGGCTAATGAATACATCAAAAGTTCTTAAACGAAAACTTATAGCTCTTTTTGGAGAAGTTGCTTACAAAGACAATAAATTAAATAGACCTTACTTAGCAAAAGCTATTTTTAATGATAAAGGTTTATTAGAAAAAATGAATGCCATTGTACACCCAAAAGTTGGGAAGCATTTTATAAAATGGAAAAACAAACAAGAAGCAACCTACGTTATAAAAGAAGCAGCTATTCTTTTTGAAAACGGAAGCTATAAAAATTACGATTATATAATTACGGTTACTGCTCCAGAAAAAACACGTATTGCACGTGTAATAAAGCGTGATAATGCCAGCCTAGAAAAGGTGAAGGCAATTATTGCTAACCAATGGAAAGATGAGCTTAAAGCTAGCCTTTCGGACTTTGTAATTGTAAATACCAATCTTGAATCTACACAACAAGAGGTGTTAAAAACACATCAAAAACTCTTAAATAATATCATAAAATCTTAAATTTTAACATTTCTGTTAATGTAAGGTTAAATGCTAGGCTTACTAAATGTTAAAATATTAATTTTGAATGGATGAGTAAGAAAGTGTTTTTTGTACTAGCAATCCTAATGAGCTTGTCTCTTATAGGGATCATATTTGTACAAGGCTATTACATTTCTAATTCAATAAGTAACAAAGAAGATAATTTCAATTTTAATGTTAAACAAGCATTAATACAGGTTACAAAAAATATTGAAAACGAAGAACTAAGAGATCATATTTATAAAGTAAGACGATTAATAGATCAAGGTGTTGAGGTAGATAAGGATACAACAGCCATTATTAATCTTTATATTAAACAAGATAATCAAGCTAAAAACGAAACACTCGTTTATAGAAACGGAATATTAGAAGAAAATTATAAATTATCTTCTGCGCTCTTTGACATAGGTTTAGATACTACAAGTATAAAAAAAGTTATTAGTGAAAGCGAGACCAAAGTCTACAAGACTAGTGAGATCGATGGTAATGTTAATAACAATGATGTCTTTAGCGAATATGGTAAAACCGAAAAAATAATGTTTGAAACACATTATAAAAACTTTGCCCATAGAAGACCATTACATAAGCGAACTTCAAAAGAAAAAATCGACAGATTGCTTAATCTTAAATTATTACAGTTTGATATTGGCATTGATTATGAGTTTGCTATTTACAGTAACGATTTGGCAACAAAAGTGCAAACAGATAATTTTGAGTTGGAAAATCAAGTCACAATGGAAGTGCCTATTTTTTCTGATGACAATGGAACAAATAATTACCGTTTGTTAGTTAATTTTCCAGAACGCGATAAATTTATTTGGTCTTCTGTAATTGGTATGTTGGGCTTATCTATTTTGTTTACATCAATAATATTTATTGCTTTTGTAACAGCTTTATCACAAATTATTAAGCAACGTCAGATTGCAGAAATCAAAACTGATTTTATAAATAACATGACGCATGAGTTTAAAACACCAATTGCAACTATAAATTTAGCTTTAGATTCTATTAAAAATCCTAAAGTAATAGACGATAAAGAGAAGGTGAAACGCTATTTACAAATGATACGTGAAGAAAATAAACGTATGCATGCGCAAGTAGAAAATGTATTAAGAATATCTAAACTTGAAAAAAACGAATTAAACATTAGTAAGGAAGGTATCGATTTACACGACTTAATACAAGACGCTATCTCTCATATAGAATTAATTGTAGAAGATAGACAAGGACATATAGAAACGGACCTTAAAGCAACCAAATCTTCTGTACTAGCGAATGAAACGCATTTTATTAATGTATTGGTAAATATTTTAGACAATGCTGTTAAATATTCACCAGAGGCTCCAGAAATTACTATAGAAACAGTAAATGTTGGAAATAATATTCTGGTTAATATAAAAGACGAAGGTAGCGGAATGAGTAAAGCCGCAGTAAAACGTGTGTTTGAAAAATTTTATAGAGAACATACAGGAAATATACATAACGTAAAAGGCCATGGTTTAGGTTTAGCTTATGTAAAGAGAATTATAGAAGACCACAGTGGTCACATATCAGTAACGAGTGAAAAAGAAAAAGGAAGTACTTTTACTATAAAACTTCCGTTAATATCATAACATTATGGACGAACAAGAAAAGAAAATATTATTAGTAGAGGACGATCCAAATTTTGGAACCGTATTAAAAGATTATTTAATGATGAATGACTATGCAGTAGTCCATGCAAAAAATGGTATGGAAGGCTTCGAAAAGTTTAAAAAGGACGATTACGACCTTTGTATCTTAGATGTTATGATGCCTTATAAAGACGGATTTACACTGGCTAAAGAAATTAGAGAGAAAAATGCCGATGTGCCAATTATCTTCCTTACTGCAAAAGCAATGAAAGAAGATGTGCTTAAAGGTTATAAAGTAGGGGCAGACGATTATCTTAATAAACCTTTTGATAGCGAAGTGCTTTTAATGAAAATTAAAGCTATTATAGCAAGAAAGGCAACAGATACTGTTGCAGATAGTAAACAATTTGAGTTTAAAATTGGAAATTTCGACCTTAATTCTAAATTGAGATTTCTTACTTATAAAGGTGGTGATGCTACAAAACTGTCTCCAAAAGAAAATGAATTATTACGCTTATTAGCTTTACATGAAAACGATTTAATGCCTAGAGAATTAGCATTAACAAAAATATGGAGAGACGATAATTATTTTACTTCTCGAAGTATGGACGTATATATTGCAAAACTACGTAAGTATTTAAAAGTAGACGATAAAGTAGAAATACTAAATATTCATGGTGAAGGCTTTAGACTAGTCGTTACACCAGATTAAAAGTATAATACTGTACGATATTAAAAAAGCTTGTAATTAAATTACAAGCTTTTTTGTTTTTCTATAGTTTCAATAATACTATTTATATCTGCTAAATAATCAAACCAATAGGTTTCTTTATTACGTTTAAACCACGTTAATTGTCGTTTTGCAAAGCGGCGTGAATTTTTTTTCATTTCTTCCATTGCAAAACCAAGCGTCCATTCACCTTTAAAATAATTAAAGAGTTCTTTGTAGCCAACAGTATTTAAAGCGTTTAGATGTTGCTTATCTACTAGAGATTGTGCTTCTTCTAGCTGTCCTTCAGTAAGCATAATATCTACACGTTTGTTAATACGATTGTATATAATGTCTCTTTCCGCTGTTAAACCAATAGTTATCGTTTTAAAGTTACGCTTGTTTTTATCTTTATTTAAAAATGAAGAATAAGGCTTTCCGCTTCCAATACAAATCTCTAAGGCACGAATAACACGTTGTGGATTTTCTATAGCTATAGTGCTATAAGCTTCAATATCTAATGTTTTTAGCTGTAACTGAAGTGTTTCTAGACCATTTTCGACTAATTCTAGATTCAAACGTGCCCTGATACTTTTGTCTACTTCAGGAAAATAATCAAGTCCTTTTGAAACAGCATCTACATAAAGCCCAGAACCACCAACCATAATAACAATATCATGTGCTTTAAATAAAGTGTCTAATGTAGCTATCGCTTCTTTTTCAAAAGTACCAACATTATAAGGGTCTTCTATAGATTTATGATGAATAAAATGATGCTTTGCTTCCAATAACTCTTCAACCGTTGGAGCAGCAGTACCAATTTGCATTTCTTTGTAAAACTGCCTAGAATCTGCTGAGAGTATTTCGGTATTAAAGTGTTGCGCAAGTTTAATACTTAAACTTGTTTTTCCAATAGCTGTTGGTCCAACAATGGAAATTAGATATTTGTTTTTAGAATTCAATGTGCTGAATTAATCTAGATGAAGGTTATGGCCGCAAGTATAGCAATATTCTGCTTCATCTTTATGATTGGTTGATAAACAATTTTGGCAAGTTTGGGAGTTAAGATGTGTTTTTTCTAGCTCTCCATTGTTTTCTTCGTCTTTTTTATTTGCGCTCCTGGTATATTCTGCCGAAACAATTCCTGTTGGTACAGCTATAATACCGTAACCCATGATCATAATAATTGTAGCAATAAACTGGCCTAAAGGTGTTTGTGGCGCAATGTCTCCAAAGCCAACAGTCGTTAATGTTACAATACACCAATAAACACTTTTAGGAATGTTTGTAAATCCATTTTCTTCGCCTTCAACTAAATACATTAAAGTTCCAAAAATTATGGATGCGATAATAACTGCAAATAAAAACACAGATATTTTTGCGCGACTTGATTTAATAGCTCCAGCCAATTGGTTCGAAGCACCAAGATATCTAGCTAATTTTAAAATCCTAAAAATTCGTAGTAAACGTAATGCTCGTAATGCAACTAGAGCTTGACCACCAATAATAAAGAAGGATAAATACATGGGTATAGTAGACAGAAAATCTATAATACCAAAAAAGCTAAAAATATATTTCTTAGGTTTTTTTACTGTAATTATACGAGCAACATATTCTAAAGAGAATAAAATGGTAACAATCCATTCTCCTATGTAAAGCGCATTGTGGTATTTGGCATCAATATCATTTATGCTTTCTAACATAACCAAAACAATACTAGCAAGAATAAAGACAAGTAATATAACATCAAAAATTTTCCCAGCAGGAGTATCTGCTTCGTAGATAACCTCATGGAGTTTACCTTTCCAATTATATTTTTTTGTGCTACTCATACATCAAAAATACTAAATATTAATTAGCTATTTTTTCTTTAAAACAATTAGTGAGTTTTTTTGCAAATCTACAATAGTACTAAAATACTCTTTTAAATAGGGATAATAATTTTGGTTGTAAATAGCTTCTTTAAAGTTGAATTTAAAATAGATTATTATTTCGGAGTCACTTTTGGTTACATTTAAAAGCAATGATCCTGTTCCATTAGGCAATTGGTGTTTTTTAATTGCAGGAATTTCAATAACATCATACACAGTAGCATCGTAATCTAATTTATAGATGTACGTGAAAGAATCCTTGTATCCAAAATCAATAGGATACGTTCGTTCTTGTAATTTGAAAGGATTTTCGTCGAAAAATGTTGTAATAAAAGGATTGATGTAAATAGAATTCCCAATGACTTCTGAAGGGATTTCAAAATCTATAACTTCAATAAATGTATCACTATTCTTAGCCGTAGTCTTAACGTCATGATTTGTAACCGTTATGTTTGTGTTTTCGTTTTGATAATTTGTAAGGTAGCCAGATTTGTTTTTAAAATATGAAGCTTTTAGATCAGTAGAATTATAACCTGTAGCTTGATATTTTATTGAGCCATTAATAGCTCCTGATTCAATAATTTTAGAAGTAACCTTGTAGCTAACTGAGAAATTACCTTTTGACTTAATATCCACCCAATAGCTTCCATCTTCTAAATCAAGTAGTCTCCCATATTGGTTTAAACATCTAAATGGTAATTGGCCAAATGAAAGGAATGGACTTGTAGCATCCAAGAAATAAGTTTCACCCGCAATTTTAGCTTGAATAATAATGTAATTAAATTCTGAAATTACAGGAAATATTCGCGTTGGTAAACCATTAGCTCTTGTAGACATTAATATTGGTAATACTTCAATATCATTTTCTTTTAATAAATTGAATAACAATAAGTTGATTTCTGAAGCTCTTCCAACTTTATTTTTTATCAAGTCTTTTAAAGAAACAGTGCCAAAAATATTAAATTTATTATTCCATTTATAGTTGCTTTGTACATATTCTACGATGGCTTGAGCTTTTTTAAGTTGGTCTTTTTCTTTGGTTATTTCTTTAGAAAGCAAATCTTTAACAACAGAGCCCTTATTTAATTGTCTGCCAATACTTTTTTCTGTTTTAAACTCTTTATCTACCGTTTTCCAAGATTTGGTGATGTTGTCTTTTCCGCCTTCAAAACTTTTATATACTTTTAATTCGTATTCTACTTTTGCAATATAGTTTTCTCTAGTAGTCATGTATTTTTCATCAATAAAAGCTGGAATATTTTTCATTACATAGACAGATTTAAAACAATCTGATTTAGCTCCAGAATATGTTTTTAAACAATCACTTTCAATATCAGAAGTGTTTACAGACAAAGGAATCTCTCCAACTAACTTAATATTATACTCGTAATTAGCAGGAATACTTGCGTGATACTCACTGTATAGTGTTGGAATATCAGTTTGAAAATACCAAGACCTATAATTAAAAGTAAAAGGAGTGTCTAGTGTGTAGCTATATTTAATTACAGAACCTTCTTTTATATCAGGCATTGTAAATTTTACTAAAATATAATTAGCGTTATAGTTTTCGGTAAAGACTTGACTTTTATCCAGTTTCTGGATGTCTAAAGTGCCATTAGCATTTGTATTAGTAGTTGTTCCTCTTATTCTAGATATTTTTTCTTTACTATCACTATTTTTATATAATAAAATGGAAACATTTGCTTTGTCAAAACCATCTCTATTAAGAATTTTAATTTTTCGCTTTATTTCGGTTTTTAATCTAAAATCATCTTGGTCAAAATACGAATTCCCATATTCATAGATTACCAAAGCATTTGCTGTAGAGTCTTTACTATAAGTGTTTATTGTTAAATCATTATCAGTAACATTATATCCAGAAGCATTAAATTTTGATTGCGCAAAACTAATAACGGTAAAAAGTAATAAGGAAAGTAACAATGTGATTTTTTTCATTTAAAATTTTAATTTTTTGAGACGTTTATTTTTACGCAAGTAACTTTGTATTATATGCTGGGTATGTCTATTATTTTCCATTGGAATAATAATAGATTTTAGAATGTCTATATTGTTTAGTTGGTGGTTTAACTCGTAAAATCCATAACCTTTAAAGACACCGTTTTCTATTAAAATAGCACTACGTTCATCAATAACTCGACCTCTATCTATAATAATCATGTTTTGATCTTTATAGCTATATTTTTCAATAAACTGATGAACTCTTTCGTTGTAAAGTGCTGTATCTTCTTTGCTTATACAAGCACCTTCACATTCTTTTAATTCATATTTAAAACAGCTAGTACGCGTTTTTTCTAACCCAGAAAGTTTTAAACATAAAGAGTAGGTTTCTACAGCACGATGTAAAAAATCTTTCGCACTTTGTCTATTACTAAAAGTTGTAATAGATTTTTTACGACCATCTGCAATGTCAATCGTGAAATTGATATAACCATTAGCGTCTGTAGTATTGTATAACGCATGCGAAAACAACGTTTTTCTTAACGCACGATTAAAAAGAGGTTTGTTTTGTTTTATTTCGTGACTCTCTTTTAGTAAAGCAATGAGTTCACTTCCCGTCACATCATAAGTCACAGTAGCAACTTTAAGTTGAATTTTTTTAGACTTTCTATCAGTACCTGTAAAATGTTGGTTTATTCGTTTTTTTATATTTTTACTTTTACCAATATAGATAATGTTCCCTTCTTTATTGTGGATGTAATACACTCCTGTTTCCGAAGGCATTCGGGCAATAATCTCAGTTAGTTTTGGTTCTAATTGCAGTTTTGGATGTTTCCGTAAAAACGCTTTAATAATTGTTTTTTCAACATCTTTACTCAGTAATAATTTAAAAAGTTTTACCGTAGCTAATGCATCTCCAGAAGCACGATGTCTGTCTGTAACAGGTATGCCCAAAGAGCGGACTAATTTACCTAGACTGTAAGACGGTAAATCTGGAATAAGCGTTTTTGCGAGTTCTACAGTACAGAGTGTTTCGCGATCAAATTCAAAGCCTAAACGCTCAAATTCTGTAGTTAGTATCCTATTATCGAACTGCGCATTATGTGCTACAACTACGCAGCCTTCCGTAATTTCTACAATACGTTTTGCAACCTCGTAGAATTTGGGTGCGTTTTTTAACATGTTACTGTTAATACCTGTAAGATTGACCACAAAAGGTTGAATGTCTCTTTCCGGATTAACTAAACTTATAAATTGGTCTATAACCTCGAAACCATCAAATTTATAAATTGCAATTTCTGTTATGCCTTCTTCATTATACTTGCCACCTGTGGTTTCTATGTCTAATATTGCGTAAATACTGTTTGTTGTTAAATTGTTTGTTTTTTAATCATTTCCACTTGAGTAAGCACTGTTTACTGTTACTGAATATTGATTACTTATTTCTGCTGCCAAATATACTACTTCCAACGCGAACCATCGTACTGCCGCAAGCAATTGCTAACTGGTAATCGCCGCTCATTCCCATAGAAATAGTATGTAGGTTTGTGTTTGCCGAATTTATAGCTTTTAAATCTTCAAAAGTAGATTTCAAAAGCTTGAATTCTTTTTCAATTTGAAGCGTATCATCAGTAAAAGTTGCCATTCCCATAACACCAGTTATTTTTATGTTTTTTAATACTGAATAGTCCTCAGATTGCAATATATCTGAAGCCTCATTTTGAGACATTCCAAATTTTGAATCTTCTTCAGCTATTTTAATTTGAAGCAAGCAATCTATAACTCTGTCGTGTTTTAAAGCTTGTTTATTAATCTCTTTTAATAATTTAAAACTCTCAACACCATGAATTAAATTGACAAAAGAAGCCATGTATTTAACCTTGTTGCGTTGTACATGTCCAATCATGTGCCACGCGATATCTTTTGGCATTTCTTCGTGCTTTTCTGCCATTTCTTGGATTTTGTTTTCTCCAAAAATGCGCTGTCCAGCGTTGTAAGCTTCCATTAAATCACTAACAGGTTTTGTTTTCGAAACAGCAACTAATGTTATATGCTCTGGAAGTGTTTGTTTTATGGTGTTTAGGTTATTTTGTATGCTCATTTTGTTGTTTGATGTTTAATTGCTTGTTGAATAGTTGTGTCAAATAAACAGCTAAACAGAAATCGAATAAACATTTTTTAGAATTCATAAATAGTAACGCCACTCCTCAATTTAGGTTCAATATAAGTGCTTTTTGGAGGCATTTTAAGGCCATCGTCGGCAATGTGTTTCATTTGTTCTATAGTAGCAGGAATCATACCAAAACCAACCTTAAATTCACCACTATCTATTTTGCTTTTAAGGTTTATAATATCTTTCTTTCCGCTTAAATAATCGATACGTTTATCGCTTCGTAAATCTATAATGCCTAGAATAGGTTTTAAAATGGTTTGGTAAAGTAATTGCGCATCAAGTTTGTCTAATGAGGTTTTAAAAACATAATTTGATTTTCGCAAAAACAGCGAATAAAACTCACCATCTAAATACATGCTAAAATGATGTGATTTCGAAGGCTTATAAGGTATAATACCACGATTTTCAATACGGAAGAGTGCATCCAATTCGATTAGGAATTCTTCCTTAGTAAACCCGTTTAAATCTTTAATAAGTCTATTAAACTCATGAATTTGTAATTCAGATTCTGGGATCAAAAAACTCATAAAATAATTATAAGTTTCGTCTCCTTTATGATTTTTATTTTTTGCTTTTAAATCGTTACAAAGCAATAGAGAGGAAGAAGATCTATGGTGACCATCTGCAATATAAAGCGTTTCCATTGCGGCAAAAGCTTCAACAATGGTCTTAATATGTGCTTCATTATCTATTTGCCATAAATAATGAGTGTCGCGATAAGTTGTTGTGAATTCGAATTCTGCTCTTTGTTGTTGTATCTCAGCTAAAATATTTGATATTACAGCGTTATCAGGATAGGTGAGGAGCACAGGTTCTGCATTAAATCCTACGGTTTTTAAATACGCTTTAAAAACGGTTTCACGACTGGCAATAGTATCTTCGTGCTTTTTTATAATATCATTTTGGTAATCTTCAACACTCGCCGCCGCAACAATACCATTAAAGGTCTGTTGATCGCGATCTACAATTTTATAAATGTAGAACGATGGCTTTTTGTCTTTAACAAAAACACCATCTTCTTTAAATTCTAAATACCTGTTTTTTACTAATTGATAACGCGCTTTTCCAGAAATTTCTTTAGCATATTTATAGCCTGGATTTACAATGTGTAAAAACGAAAACGGGTTATAATCTAAACGTGCTTCGCGTTCTGCTTGCGTATAACTTTGGTAGGAGCGAGAGGCTACAAGACTCACTTTATCACGTGTTGGTTTTACTGCTTGAAACGGAATTATTTTTGCCATTTTTTAGGAATCAGTGTTCAGTAATCGGTTAGCAGTACTAACTCGAACCGAACTTCTTTGGGTTTAAAATCATATAATTTATTAACTTTCCAACTTCTACACTTTCTTTTGTTAATTCTTGAAATTGTAATTCTGAAATGTATTCACACGCAAATGCAAATTCTAGCCAAGTCTGAGTTTCAGAATTTTCAGCATCGCAATCTGTTAATTTACTTAAGAAATGTTTTGGATATAACCTTTTTCTGTAAGATTCAGCCATATTAGCACATACACTTCTTGATGAGCGACGCACTTGGTCAGTAAGTGAGTCAGTTTCTTCTTTAGGAAATGTCTTTGAAATATTATAAATGGTCATCGCTAAAGTAAATCCTTTTTTGTAAGCCAATAAATCTTGAAATCTTAACATATTACAATTGACTAATTTATAAACTTACTGAACACTGAACACTGAACACTGCTTACTTCAAAAACTGCTTAGCAACGTTCTCAGCTTTTCTGTTTTCAGAATAATCGTAAAAACCTTCACCAGATTTAACGCCTAGTTTTCCTGCACGAACCATATTTACTAATAATGGACAAGGTGCGTATTTTGGGTTTTTAAAGCCGTCGTGCATAACATTTAATATAGACAAGCAAATGTCTAAACCAATAAAGTCTGCTAGTTGTAATGGTCCCATTGGATGCGCCATTCCTAATTTCATAACAGTATCAATCTCCTCGACTCCGGCAACGCCATTGTAAAGTGTTTCTATCGATTCGTTAAGCATTGGCATTAATATTCTATTGGCAACAAATCCAGGATAATCGTTAACCTCAGTTGGTGTTTTACCAAGAGTCTTAGATAATTCCATAATGGTATTTGTTACGTCATCGCTGGTATTGTACCCGCGAATAATCTCTACCAATTTCATAATGGGCACCGGATTCATAAAATGCATTCCAATCACCATTTCCGGTCTAGAGGTTACAGCCGCAATTTGTGTAATCGAGATCGACGATGTGTTTGTTGCCAAAATAGTATCTTCGGGACAAACTTCGTCTAATTGCTTAAAGATTTTTAGTTTTAAATCGAGGTTTTCTGTGGCAGCTTCTACAACTAAGCTAGCAAATTCGACACCTTCGTTTACACTGGTGTAAGTCGTTATATTTCCTAAAGTTTCTGCTTTATCAGCTTCAGTTATTCTTTCTTTAGCGACCATTCTGTCTAAATTCTTAGTAATGGTTGCTAAGCCTTTTTTTAGAGATTCTTCACTAAGGTCTATTAATTGTACTTTAAAACCTGACTGTGCAAAGGTATGAGCGATACCGTTTCCCATAGTTCCTGCTCCAATTACTGCTACGTTTTTCATATTCCTATTCTTGATCCTTTCCGAAAGAAAGGAAATTGTTATGTTTTATGATTAATTTATTTTACACTAATTAAATATGTGTTCTGTTTACTATTAGATTCAACTAATTCTAAACCGAGATTATTTTTTAATTCTTTTTTAAAAGACACAAAGTCTTCTGAACGAGAAGTATAGTCGATAACTGCAGTGGAATTATTACTAAATGAATATATATTAAATCTATCGTTTATTAACTTTGAAAACTCCTTTAATGATACGTTATTAATAGCAATTGAATCCTTATGTCTATAGACTTTAGAACTATTATTTGATGCGTTTGAAGAATAATGTTTGAAAAGCTTAGTAGTATCTTGTATTTTGAGTTCAAATAAAATTTCCTTTTCAATAGCACTTTTTAGATTTAATTCGTTTAATATTAATTGAAACACTTCTTTTTTAATAGAAATATTTTCATTTTTAAATACTATTGTTGTTTCTAAATTTGTCCCGGCTAGCTTTTCATTTTCGAACTTAAAGAAAACAGATTCTTCTTTAAATATTGTATTAAGCAAATTTTTTAAAGTTATTTTTTTAGCTGCTACTTGCAGAGGTTTGGTATAAGTCTTATTAATAAAGTCTCGATGGAAAATTGAAGCTTTAGAAAACTCAAATTTATAATTATTCGTTTCTATTTTTTTTTCACCGTTGCAAGAAAAGGCTAACAAACTAATTAGTATGACGATAATAAAACGTTTTTTCATGAATCATTATTCTTAATCCTTTCCGAAATAAAGGAAACTTTTATGTTTTAGTTAATATTATTTATGCTCTCTATTCGCATGTCTTTCCCTTCGAGAAAGAGTCAGATTTGGATTAAAATTGATCAATAATCATAGAAGCAACACGCAACGCTTCTGTACCATCATGTAAAGTTACTATTGGTTTTGTATTTGTATTTATGGCATCAGCAAAACTTTCTAACTCGTCTAAAATAGCATTGTTATTGGCAATTTCAGGATTATCGAAATAGATTTGTTTTTTGATCCCTTCTGCATTTTGAAGAATCATATCGAAATCTCCAGGTGTTTCTGGAGCGTCTTTCATTTTTACGACCTCACATTTCTTCTCTAAAAAATCTACAGATATGTAAGCATCCTTTTGAAAGAAACGTGTCTTACGCATATTTTTTAACGAAATTCTGCTTGCCGTTAAATTAGCAACGCAACCGTTTACAAATTCTATACGTGCATTTGCTATATCTGGTGTGTCACTAATAACAGAAACGCCACTTGCAGAAATGTTTTTAACTTTGGATTGTACAACACTTAATATCACATCAATATCATGAATCATTAAATCTAATACCACAGGAACATCTGTTCCTCTTGGATTAAATTCTGCTAAGCGATGGGCTTCTATAAACATTGGGCTATCCAATTGCTCTTTTATCGCAATAAAAGCAGGATTAAAACGCTCCACATGTCCTACTTGACCTTTAACGTTATTTTCGGCAACTAAATTCCTTAAGGTTTCAGCTTCTTCGACGGTATTGGTTATAGGCTTTTCTATAAAAATATGCTTGCCTTTTGCAATGGCTTGTTTGGCACAATCGTAATGCGAAAGTGTTGGTGTTACAATATCCACCATATCTACAGCGTCTATTAAGGCTTCAATAGAATTGAAGTATTTGTAACCAAATTCTGCTTCTACCTTTTTGCCGTTTTCTTCACTTGAATCGTAAAAACCAACGAGGTTATATTTTTTAGACTGATTAAGTAATCTTAAATGAATTTTCCCAAGGTGTCCAGCACCTAAAACTCCAGCGTTTAGCATTCTATTTACGTTTTTAACAAAAATAGCTTTTTTGAAGCAGAAAAAAGAAAAAGAAAATATAAAATTGTCTAGTTTCAATTACTAGATTTTAGTTAATTTTAGCATTCTAAACAATCTATAATTTGCAAGATACTTTTAAACATAAAGGCTTAAGAAAACAATTAGTTGAAACACTTAAAAATAAGGGCATTACTGATGTTGCAGTATTAAATGCCATTGGAGAAATTAAAAGACATTTGTTTATGGATTCCAGTTTTTTGGACCATGCTTACCAGGATAAAGCGTTTCCTATTGCGGCAGATCAAACCATTTCGCAACCGTATACTGTAGCATTTCAAACGGAACTAATGGAAATTAGAAAAGGAGATAAAGTACTTGAAATTGGAACAGGAAGTGGCTACCAAACTGCAGTTTTATGCCATTTAGGAGCTAAAGTTTATAGTATTGAAAGGCAAAAAGAACTCTGGAGAAAAACAAGTACATTCCTGCCAAAATTAGGTTATAGAGCAAAAAAACTCATATTTGGAGATGGTTATAAAGGTTTGGTAGAAGAAGCACCTTTTAAAAGCATAATTGTTACAGCAGGAGCACCTTTTGTTCCTAAACCCTTATTAGCACAATTAGAAATTGGTGGGCGTTTGGTAATTCCTGTTGGAGATAATGTGCAGGTTATGACACTTTTTGTTAGAAAAGGAGTCATGGAGTTTGATAAAACCGAGTTAGGTGAATTTAGGTTTGTACCTTTGTTAGAAGATAAAAATTAGTAAGTAGAAGTCAGTAGGCAGTCAAAAAGAATAATTATGAAAAAAATTATAATACTACTCATTTTAATAACTCAGTTTAGTTTCTCGCAAAACTACACAGAATACCATACAGGAAGTACAACCGATTTAGTAGTAACACCAAACTCGGGAGTCTGTTTAATGGGTGGAGCAAGTGAAAGTGATGAAGCTATGGTTTGGTTTTTAAATAAAGCAAATGGTGGAGATGTTTTAGTATTAAGAGCCTCTGGAAGCGATGGGTATAATAATTATTTTTATACGGGTTTAGGAGTAACAGTCAACTCTGTTCGCACGTTTGTTATTAATAATGAGGCTGGTGCAACAGATGAATACGTCCTTGACAAAATTGAAAAAGCCGAAGCGATTTGGTTTGCTGGAGGAGATCAATATAACTACGTTAATTTTTTTAAAGACAATGCTGTTGCAGTTGCGCTTAACAATTTTATTAATACAAAACAAGGTGTTATTGGTGGCACAAGTGCAGGAATGGCTATTTTGGGTAGTGCTTATTTTAGTGCAGAAAATGGTACAGTTACCAATACGCAAGCCTTAGCAAATCCATATCACACTAGAATGACTTTAGGTTATAACGATTTTTTAAACGTTCCCTTTTTGAATAATGTGATTACAGATACACATTATGATGATCCAGACAGACGCGCGCGACACACCGTTTTTTTAGCCCGTTTTGCTAAAGATAATAACGCACGTTCTTTTGGGATTGCCTGTAACGAATATACTGCTGTTTGCATAGAGAGTGATGGAAAAGCATATGTTTATGGGGATTACCCAAATTACGAAGAACATGCTTTTTTTTACAGACCAATTGTACTCTAACAGATTTTGAACCAGAAAATTGTACAGCAGGAAACGCCTTAAATTGGAACAAAAATGGTGAAGCCCTTAAAGTTTATAAAGTCCCAGGAATGACCTCAGGAGAAAATTATTTCGATTTAAGCGATTGGACTACAGGAATTGGTGGAAGTTGGGAGAATTGGTATGTAACTAATGGGAGTTTTAATACCTCAAGTAGTATAAATCCTAATTGTAGTTCTTTAGCTATTGCTGAATTTGAGTTTGAAAATATAAAGTTGTTTCCAAACCCTTTTCAAGATGAAATTACATGTACTAAAAATACTCAAAACACTAAAATTGAATGTTTTAATGTGTTAGGAAAAAAAGTGATTTTAGATTTTAGTGGTGAAACTATAAATACCAAAAACTTAACTTCTGGTGTTTATTTTTTTAAGGTTTCTACTGAAAAAGCATCTAAGCTTATAAAAATGATAAAAGAATGATAGTTTTTCGAAGAATCCCTCTAGCGGTGGCCTAAACTACGCCGTAATACAGTTTAGGTTTTGTTAGTATTCGTTTCTTAAAAGTGTACAAGTCTAATGCGTTTTTTATTGATAAAAATAAAATGTCCCAGCTTTGATGTTTTGCCTTCAACAATTTGGTTAAATATCATTTTTAAATTAGTCGGGACTTCAATTTCAACTTTATCAAAATAAATATAAGTGCTATCATTAATACGTTTTAAAGTATTATTAATTAATTGTTCACTTGATTCAACTTTATGGTAGTACCTAGATGGGTCAATAAATAATTTAAATTGAGTAGTATCTGGCACTTTAGTTTTAGAAATGATATGATTTAATGCATAGTCATATTGTGTTCCATCAGACAAGATTGTACTTAGTTTTGTTTCCTTAACACTTACTTTATAGCTATAACCCCAATCAAAGTTAAATCTATCCAAATATTCAATAGATGAATCTGGAGAATTTAGAGTTAATCTTTTAAAATGTTCATAGTTTTGAAAAGATAAATTGGGCGCAATAGTAATGGTCTTATTTAATACGGTTTGACCATATAAACTCATAGATAAAAATGTTATCACGTGGATTAAAAACAGTTTCATTTTTAAATTTATTAATAATGGCTTTGTGTTGTTTAATAGCCTAGTTAATCAACTAAATTAGAAAATAAATCACAGATAGTAAATTTCAATGGTATTTTAGAAATTTGCTAACAGGCTAGAAATTAATTATTCATAGCATTAGCAAATATATTTTAACCGCCCTAGTCTTCATAATTTATTTCTTTCAATAGTCCTTCCTCAAATTTAAAAGTGAAAATTGATTTTTTGTCAAAATTCAGGATGTTAATTAAGTTCGTTTTTAATTCCGTTCCTATTTGTTTTTCAAGTGTCTCTATTTTTATTCCAATAGAAATGGAATCTAAAAATTTAAATTGAGAATTCTTTATTGTAGCCGAAATAATCTCTTCTATAAATCCTTCTTTATAAAAGTGAATTTTAGTTTGCTCAAAAACAAGTGTTTTATTTGTAGCATCACTTGTTTCGTTTTTTATATTAGATTTAGGTAATTCTTCTCCGTTAAAAATGGGATTAAAAGCGATAGTATATAAATTAGATTTTAAAAGAATAAATAGGCTGTCATTTTCAATGTATTGTTCTGCAATAACGGTTTTATTATATTTGTTTTCCGTTACAATGTTCGGAGTTTCTTTTTGTTTACAAGAAACCATTAAAATATAAATTCCAATTAAGGTTCGTAGATAAATTTTCATATGTTTGATTAATTACCTGTTTAACAACTAATGTAGTAAACAAATACTAATCCTTGAAAATTATAATGTAATTTTCGATGTAAGTACCTGCTAAAGTAATAGTTCTAATCATCAAACCAATAATTTTGTTTGTAGTGTGGATAAGGCAAATCATCAGTACTGTTGTAAATAAATTCACTTTTTTCTATTCCTGTTAGCCAATCTACCCAACCCCATTTACCGTTTTTTTTAACAGCAAGTTTTGAAACACCATCGGCATCAAAACGTTTATAATCTTCATATTTACAAGCTACAGTTTGTTTGGTCTGGTCATCATAACTCCAATAAGAGAGGTAAAAGCCTACTTTTCCGTCATTATAAACTGCAGTGTACTTTCCATTAAAAGAAAAAAAGTTTAAGTTATCGTATTGCATGGGTATTAATTCTTTTTCCTCCATATTGATATCTAAAAATTGGTACATTCCCCATTTTTTAGTGTCCTTATTTCGCGCTTTCAAAGCACCATCTCCGTTATTTGGATCAAAAATAATAAGGTCGGCATTCAATTTTTTTTTGCTAATTTGAAGGTTTCTACCATCCAACTTTCCATTTTAATTAATGGTACTTCGTCTGGTGTGTCAAAAATTGGGTCTATAATATAAAATCCTTCAAAACAATCTATTAAGCCCCATTTGTTGCCTTCCTTAACCAGTAAAAAATCTTCTCCATCTATATTCTTATGGATGATTTTATCAAATTTGCAATTCACTCTGTCCTCAGCATCTTCAATTTCATAAGGCAGTAATAAAATACCGTATTTATCTTTTTGTTTTACGATTTGAAAGCGATCCTCTGTTCCAAAAAAGCTTAGTGAATCGAATTTAGGAGAAACAACTTCTTCATAAGAAAAATCGTCAATTTCCATTGCTGTAGAAATACTATAGAGCCCCCATTTTTTTGTGCTTTTCATTTTAGCCAAAACCATTTCTTCGCCGTGGTAATCTTTAAAGATTATCTCCTTAGCTTTCATTTTTTTGCGAATCTCTTTTTTTGATATTTCTTGCGAAAAGCAGGAAATAGTAAAAAATGTTATAAGGTGTATTAAAAATATTCTTTTCATAGTTTTGGTTTTCTAGTATGTTGAGATGAAAACGTTTTATTTTATGCTTAAACGAAGCTAGTGTTAATTTTCAACAATGTCAAGTTTGTCGTTCTGGTACTAAATAGTCGAAGAGTGATGAGCATCTAAATTTAAAATTTTTCCTTTTTTGAACATTTCGTTTAGCGTTTTATTGATAAAAAAGCGTTTCAATACTAAAACAAGTTTAGTGCAAGTAAACGAAGTTTGCCGTTTTTTAGGACAAAGTCAAGTCCATTAATTTATAATAATCGATTGCGCCAAGCGCTAAACATGTCTTTATTTATATTATAAGCTAATTCCAAATCCTTTTCAAGATGAAATTACTATTACTGAAAACAAACCAAATATTGAAATTAAATGTTTTGATGCCTTCGGAAGGACTATTCCTTTAGTTCAAAACGGAAATACTATTAACACTAATACACTGGCATCTGGTATTTATTTCTTTAAAGTGTCTACCAAAACATTGTCTAGACTTTTTAAAATGATAAAAGAGTAATTTTTAGAGGGTTTCGTTTAACTTTCAATGTTATGAGTAGTAGCGGGTTATTTTACTAACACTTTAAAAGCCTAATATACTTAATATAACGTAAAACGGTTTGAGATTAAACCCAAACCGCTATTATTTATACATAGTGTTGGCGTATCGTTTTTTACATTCCGGCAAACCTAATTCCAGTTAATTCAGCCATATTTTTTTTCCATGTGGTAATATCTCTTTGCTCAAATTGATTCAAATGATTGTGTCCACATGCTCTCGCCATAACTTTCATTAATTCAGTAGAAGCAGTAAAGAAATTATAAAGTTGGGTTGCCGACTTGTCTATATTTATCAATTTTCTTAATTCAGGTTTTTGTGTAGCGATGCCTGCAGGGCAATTATTTGTGTTACACATTCTTGCTGCAACACAACCAATAGATTGTAATGCAGAATTAGATAAAGCTATACCGTCAGCTCCTAATGCCATTGCTTTAATGAAATCATCAGGAACACGAATACCACCGGTAATAATTAAAGTCACATCTTTTCTATTTACTTTATCCAAATAATGTCTTGCTCTGGCTAAAGCAGGAATTGTAGGTACAGAAATATTGTTTCTAAAAATCAATGGTGCTGCACCAGTTCCGCCACCTCTTCCATCTAAAATAATATAATCGGCACTTGCATCTAATGCAAACTGTATGTCTTCTTCAATATGATTTGCGGATAGTTTAAAACCAATAGGAATTCCGCCTGTAATTTCTCGTACTTTATTTGCGAAGTTTTTAAAATCTTCTGTTGTATGCAAGTCATCAAAAGTTGGTGGAGAAACTGCAGGGGTACCTTCTTTTAGATTTCTTACTTCTGCTATTTTCCCAATGACTTTATTTCCGGAAAGGTGTCCGCCAGTTCCTGTTTTTGCACCTTGTCCGCCTTTGAAATGAAAGGCTTGCACTCTTTTTAATTTATCCCATTCAAAACCAAATTTTGCAGACGCATATTCGTAAAAATACTTGCCATTGGCTTGTTGTTCGTCATCTAACATTCCACCTTCTCCTGAACAGATTCCTGTTCCTGCCATTTCTGCTCCTTTGGCTAAAGATACTTTTGCTTCTTCAGATAAAGCACCAAAACTCATATCTGAAACGAATAATGGAATATCTAATTTAAGTGGTTTTTTAGCGTTTGGACCAATGATTAATTCTGAAGCAACAGCAACATCTTCCATTAATGGTTTGGTTGCCATTTGGGCAGCTAATAGTTGTATGTCTTTCCATTGTGGTAATTCAGGAATAGGAACACCCATTGCACCCATTTCACCATGGTGACCAGTTTTAGATAAACCATCTTTTGCTAGGGCTTTGATATACGCTAACGTTGGTTCTTCTTTTGTTGATCCAGAACTTGCTGGAGCTGGTGATTCTGGAGCATCACTTTCTTCTTTTAATTTAGCATGAGATCCATCACAATAAGGTGCGTTTTTTGAATGTTTACACATGCATAAGTAAGCATCACCCGTTTCTTCTGCTTCAAACTTTACAGGCGTAATATCTGTTGTTCTGTGAGAACCATCACAATAAGGTTGGTTTTTACTTAACCCACAGGCACACCAGTATTGTTCTTCTCCTTTTTTTAATTCTACTTTGATAGGTTTTCTATCAGCTATTTTTGGCTTACTCATAATTAAATTATTTTATTAGTTTTTAATACAAACTAAATTAAAGCAGGTGGTTTAGTTTTTCTTTTTTGATCTCCAAATAGTCTAAATTATACTCATTAGTTTCAATAATTAAAGGAATTCTTCGCGTTACATTAATATTTGAATTTTTTATTATATTTATTTTTTCAGGATTATTAGACAGTAAGTAGTTCTATCGATTTGATTTCTAAATATTCAAGTGCTTCAATGGCAATTGAAAAATCTCTTAAATCAGTATCGAAACCCAGTGAGTGATTTGCTTGAATAGTGTCCTGTCCTTGATCTTGTAAAGCGTATGCATTGATTTTATTAAATAAACCAATTCCTCTTCCTTCTTGTCTTAAATAAAGAATGATACCAGAACCTTTTTCTGACATCATTCTCATACTTTCTTCTAATTGTTCACCACAATCACATTTTTTAGATGTAAAAATATCACCCGTCAAGCATTCTGAATGAATTCTTGTTAGCACATTTTCTTGAGTAGTTAATTCACCTTTATATAATAGACAATGTTCATGTATGTCTCCTTCTTGCTTAAAGGAAATAATATTGAAATTGCCATAATTAGTAGGTAATACTGCCTTGTTTGAAAATAGAGTTTTCATAGTGCTACTATGAGTTTTTTAGGTGATAACCATCTCAAAATGAATATTTATTAGTTAACTACTAATTTCACATCTAATGTAAAAATATCGTTGATAGCTTTATCTCCCAAACTATCAAAGAATGAAGCAGAACCATATCGTACATTAAATTTTGAACGGTCAATTTCTATTTTTGCGGTATAATGATTTATGTTTTTAACGAAATCAAAAGTTATAGATTCAGTCTTGCCTTTAATGGTTAAATTGCCAGTTACAGAAGCCTTTCCATTTGAAAATTTTGTAGCTTTTGTAATGTTAAGTGTTGCTGTTGGGAATTTTTCAACTCCAAAGAAGTCATCAGATTTTAAATGTCCTACTAATTTTTTATTATACCCTTCATCTTGAAGATCGGTATTTGTGAGACTCGTCATATCAATTACGAAAGAACCAGATACAATTTTTCCGTTTTTTTCTTCTAATACTCCATTTTTTAGTTTGATTAGACCTTCATGTTGTCCGCCAATTTTTTTGCCTAACCAATTGATTGTTGATTTTTCTGTGTTAACTTTTTGCGTTTGGGCAAATAATCCAAAACTTGATAGTGTTAAGACTAATGCAAATAAATAACTTGTTGTTTTCATTTTTTTAAGATTTTGTTAGATACAAATATCCAAAGCAATGAAAAGAATTGCATTAACCTAGATTAAGAAATGAAACAGTAGGAATTATTTTGATTTTGCTATTTTTCCTCGAATTTTACTAAGAGCTTCTGGAGTGATGCCCACATAAGATGCAATCATTCGCTGCGGCACTCTATTGGGCAATTCAGGATATGTTTCTAAAAACAATTCATAGCGGTCTTTTGCTGAAGCGCTCATTAACATGATTACTCTCCTTTGTAAGACAGCAACACGTCTTGATAAAAGATTGATATTGTTTTTTAGCTGGATAATATTCAAATCGGATTTTAATAGTAGGCTTCTATCCAAAATAATTACTTCTGATTTTTCAACGCAATCAATAAAAAGTTTGGCAGGTTGCTTAAACTCTTGAGACTCAATATCGGCAATCACCCAACTTTCGGGAGCAAACATGAAAATATGTTCTTTTCCCTTATCATCAATAGTATAGCTTCTTAATAACCCTTTTTTAACAAAGAAAGCTTTTGAGCAATTTTCTCCATCTCTCTGAAGGATATCCCCTTTATTAAAATGTGAGGTAATTTTTTCTGAGTCAAGATTTAATATTTCTTTAATGTTTTCCATTCTTTTTTAATGCACGCCAATGTTTTATTGATAAAAAAGCGTTTCAATACTGAAATATGTTCAGCACAAGTGTTTTTTATGAGATGTTACTGAAACTAGTTCATGACAAGTAAACGAAGTTACCGGTTTTTCTTGACAAAGTCAAGTCTATAAATTTCTAATACAAATTAGAACTATAAGCTAAACATGTGTTTATTCTTTGGTTTTAATTTGTATTACAAATTATTTCTAAATCCTTTTCAAGATGAAATTGCTATTGTTGAAAACAAATCAAATATAGAAATTGAATATTTTGATGTTTTCGGTAGGATTATTCCTTTAGTTCGAAACGGAAACGCTATTGATACCAATGTGCAGGTATCTGGCATTATTGCTTTAAAATATCGTCTAAGCTTTTAAAATGGTAACGGAGTAATTTTTAGAGCGGTTCGTTTAACGTTTGGTCTGTGATTTGTTGCTGTGGTAAAAATTAAATTAATATGCTAAGACAGCTATAGAAGTGTTTTTTACCATCTTACTTTGTTAGCAGTTGTAAATTTAATTAATAATATATTGTCCTGAATCACTTACTTCAATATTTGGCAATAGTTGAGTATTTTCAAAATAGTCATATCCTTCTTTCAAATTTAACCAGAATTCAAAATTTTCTGAATCTATATACTTATCATTAATCAGTTTTTGATAATTTTCTTCACTTAATTTAGTTGGAAAGATATGGACTGGAATTTTTAATTGACCATTGTTTTTCGCTTCAACAGCTAGAACGTATAATTCCTCAATCCAATCATCAGTAATTGGAATACATCCAATAGTAAAACAAGACCCATGGATAAAAATATCACCACCTAATTTATTTGCATCTGATAGTATCTTATCTGCAGAATTAGGGTAATTAATTCCTAATGAAAGATGATAATTACTTTTTGGGTTAAATCTATCTATTTCATAGAATCCTTCAGGTATTTGATAATCTCCTTGTTTCCTTTTTGGTCCTAGTTGTCCAGATGAATAACAGAATGGAAATGAAGTTATAAGTTTGAATTTGTTTTCAGTTTTCTCTTTTCCCCAAATTTCGAGTTTTTCTTCTAGTTTAAACGCACGAATGTAAATATGTACTTTTTTAATATCGAGATTCAGAAGCATTTTATTAATACATTTTCCTTTATCTAGAAATGCTTGTTTGACTCTAGGGTGTTTGAGTTGAGTGTTTTTAAAATCATTTACAAGTAAATAGCTTGAGTTTAATAAAAGTAATATGCTAATTAGGAGTAACTTTTTCATATTGTTGTAAATGTTTCATTTATAAAAAACGTTTCAATACTGAAACAAGTTCAGCACGAGTGTTTTTTATCAGAGGTTACTGAAACTAGTGCCGAACAAGTAAACGAAGCTCGCTGATTTTTTTGACAAAATAAAATCTATAAGTTTCTAATAATCAATTGCGCCAAGCGCTAAACATGTGTTTATTTCCAAGCCTTAATTTGAATTATAAACTAATTCCAAACAGTACAGCGTCATTAATGAATCCACTTTGGTAAGAACGCACATAATCCACTCTTAAGAATCTAAATTTTCCAAAGCCAATATTATCTACACCAATAGAAAACTCTGAGTATGGTTTATTGTCTTGTGTGAAAGCTGCATTTGCACCTAAAATAAGATTGAAATTCAATTTATTTATTAGCGGTAGCTTATTTAGTATATAACCATTAAAACGATGTTCGGCATGAAACTCGGCATAGCTGTTATTTGTACTTAATCCATAATATGGTAAGTTTTTAAAGGAATTTAAGTAAGATCCATCTAGCTTTACATTGGTTTGGTTACCATTAAAATGGTGATAATCCATAAAGGCAATGTCGTCGGCATTAGAGAAAACACCACCAAGTAAATTATAGGCAAATTCACCTTTGTTTCCAACATTTATACGTTGTCTTAACCTGGCTTTAAACTGATCGAAATTATAATTAGAATGTGTAGCAGTAAAGCCTTTTTCGTAGCCAATATATAGTGTTGGGAATTTACTATTTGGAACATTATATTTGCCATCAGGATAGCTTAAATAATCTTGAGCGAAATTAATTGTTGCATTTACATTAAGCCTTGCGATATTATGTGTTTTAAAAGGTTGAGAAGTAAAATCGGTCTCGTTTTGTGGATTGTTACTCGTGTATGTATCTCCTTTTTCATTAATAGTCACATAATCGGTAGTATTAAATAACGCTTTTCTACGTTCGAAGCCTAAAGTAGAATTTAGTCTAAAACCATTAAAGACCTCTTGAAAATATTGTCCTTGGACAAAACTTCTATCGTAAAGTTTTATGTAATTATCTTCAAAAAATAAGGTGCTTACTAAGTTTTCTACATTAGAAATTGGGTTAGAGCTGTTAAATTGCTCTGTTTTAATTCCTCCAGAAAGAGAAATGTAGCGATTATTAATTGGATTAAACCTAAAGCGCGCTGCTATTGTTCCACGCAAGCGATCGTCTGCTTCTCCATAATTTACATTTCCAGATAAACTTAAGTAACGTTTATAGTCGTCATAATTTTTTGTGTAACGCATTCCAACGCTTCCGTTCCAACCTTGCACTGTATTAAATGTGATTTTTTCTAAAGGAGAATCTATACTAAAACGATAGTTTTTGTGTGAGTTTTGATAACTGTAACCACCGATAATATTACCTAGTTTAAACCTGTTGTTTTTTTGATCTATAGAATCTAAAAACGGTTTAGATTCTCTAACCAATTGAATACTATCTTTCTTTACATAATCTGTCGATTCTTCAACAGTTAAAGGCACAGGGCGTTTTGCATCCCAAAAGAGTGAATCTTTTTTATTAGAGTTTTCTTCAAAAGAAAGGATTTCTCTTGTAAAGTTTTTAGTATCAAATTCTGGTGTAAAATCATAATCGCTATACACGGCAGTAAATCTACCTTCTCCTTTAAATCCAAAAAAGCCGTATTTAAAATCGATTGTTTGTGTTATTAATGCCCAAATGTCATCGGTTTCAGAATACGAAAAACTTTGTTTTAAAGTTAGTAAATCTACAGGAAGAATACCTGTTCGTTTTCCAGAAATAGAAACATCTATTGCATAAATTAACCATTGGTCTTCTACAATATAAATGTAGCCAGAAAACGCAGCATCGTTATCGCGTTTTGGAGTGATTAGTATTTTATTGATGAGGTTATTATTGTCATCATAAAAAACACCTTCTAATTTGTATCTGTAATAATTAAAGGCGTAATCTGCAATTGGAGAAATTGCAGTGTTTCCAAGATTGAACGTGTTATTGTAAAAGTTGTAATTTACATCTGTAGCATTATTAAAACTAAAACCACTGGCGTCACCACTGACTTTAGAAGCTAATATTTTTTCTTTTAAGCGTCTCGGTTTTTGGTATTCTAGTTTAGAAATTGTTTCAGATAAATAAATAATTCCTGTTCGTGTAGAATCTAAAGCGCCGTCAAGATCTCCCACTTCTTGCCCAAATAATTTTTCTGGAGCATCTACAATTTTTATAAGTCCACGCGAATAGAAATTAGCCTTGTATTCGCTCAATTTCTCTAATACTTCTTTTCGTTTGGCAATTGTATTTCTTATAATTTGATTTGCAGGATTTTCTTCAGAATTAATAACGACTTCGCTTAAAGAAATATTTTCTTCAATAAGTTCTGCATCCAAAACATAAGGGAACGCCGAAATTGAAACCGTTTTTTTTAGTGTTTTAAAACCTAGATATTGAAAAACGATAGTATATTCTCCAGTTTTTTGGAAATCTAACGTATAATTTCCTTCTTCGTTGGTTGTAGTTCCTGTATAAGTATTATTTAAATACACGCTAACAAAAGGTAAAGTTTCGCCTGTTATAGAGGTTACATTTCCTGTAATTTGTGAGAATGCAAAAGAAGAAATAGCAAATGCTATAATTAAGAGTAAAGCGTTTTTCATGAGTTGGTTTGTGTTTCTATTACTATAGACGCTTAATTTATTGAAATGGTTGCCTACAACAATTCAAACATAAAAAGAAAACGAACTTGAAGGTGTTATAAAAAAGCTAAAATTTTAAACTATTTTATTTTTTGAAGCGCTTAACGGTATTGAAATGCGATTTTAAATTGATTTAGATTCTAAAAATTCTTTTTAATTCTATCTAAATCACGCTTATTATCACGGTCTTTAATGTTTTCACGCTTATCGAAGAGTTTTTTACCTTTTGCTAAAGCAATATCTAATTTTGCATAGCCTTTTTCATTGACAAACAAACGCAAAGGAATAATAGTTAAACCAGAATTAGTAACTTCTTTCTCTAGTTTTTTTAATTCTTTTTTGTTTAATAATAGTTTGCGTTCTGCTTTTGGTGCATGATTGTAGTAGTTACCATAAACATATTCTTGAATGGTCATGTTAATAACAAACAGTTCATTTTTCGTATTAAATTCACAAAAGCTCTCTGTAATAGAGGCTTTGCTATCGCGAATAGATTTAATCTCTGTACCTGTTAAAACAATTCCAGCAGAGTATTTGTCTAATATTTCGTATTGAAATTTAGCTTTTTTATTAAGTATGTTTACGGTTTTCTGCATTGTGGGACAAAACTAAACATTTTTAGTTGTTTTAAAAGAAATATTATAATTCCTTAGTCATAATTATCATTCCTCTTAACTCCTCATGCATTAATTCGAAATCCAAACTGGTTTTACCCTTAATTTTAAAATGCTGTTTAGTATAAAATTTTAAAGCTTGTTCTTGAGTGTTCATAGCTTTTAGCCATAATAAGTTGTTTTTGTTTTCTAATGCTTTCATTTCAATCCATTCAAAAATGGCTTTTGCGACACCTTTGCCTTGCGCTTCATTTCCTAAATAAATTCTATTAATGTATGTGGCTTTTTTAATAGTATTAAAAGGTTTGTTAAATAGAATTCTTAAAATGCCTACAGGTTCGTTTTTATAGATTATAAAATAATATTCTGCATCTTTTACTAATAACTCCTTTTGTAATTGTAATGGGTTATAGAAATTATTGATGTAAAAAGAGGAGTCTTCATTTTTCCATAAGTGCTTATAGGCAGGAGGATAAACACGTTTTACTAGTTTAATTAGTTTTGAATGTGACTCTAAAGTAACTGGATCTAGTTGTGTGTTCTCGTTAAGATTAATCAACCTCAATAACTTTAGAAGTGGTTTTGCCTTTATTAATAGTGACCATAAAAAGTTTGCTATTTATAGTTTCGTCTATAGTGTCGTACTTCTCTTCACCTATCATTTTATTTACAAATGCAGGAGTCGAATTGCTGTGACCAACAATTAAAACGGTTTGGTTTTTGGTTTTCTCTAAAAAAGCTTTAATGTCTAGGGTTCTAGGATTGTAAGATGTTATTTCTAAATCTTGATGCGTTGCTGTTGGTAAAGCGGTCTCGATTGTGCGCTTGTAGTTTGTTGAATAAATAGCGTCAAAATCGACTTTTTTAAAGTGATTTGACCAGTTTTTAGCTCTTTTTAGTCCTTTTTCTATTAATTTAGGGTTTTTGTTGCTTGGGTCGCTTTTGTCTTTTTCAGCATGGCGAATAAGATAGTAAGTGGTTGTATCTGTTTTTTCTTCGGAAGTATTTTTACATCCAAAACAAACAAATAGTAAGATAATTAAGAGTAGTTTTTTCATAATAAGTAATTTATGCTAAATCTAATGCAATTTCTATCATATCCTTAAATGTAGTCTCTCTTTCTTTACTTGTAGTTCTTTCTCCAGTCACTAAAGAATCTGAAATAGTAAGTATAGTCAGTGCATTTACATTATGCTTTGCAGCCACTGTGTAGAGTCCAGCCGATTCCATTTCTACACAAAGCACACCAAATTTACTCCACTTTTTATATGATTCGAAATCGTCTGCATAAAATTCATCACTAGTAAATACATTTCCAGCTTTAATAGGAATATTTTTGTTTTTTGCGGCTTCCACTGCTTTTTGAAATAACTCAAAATTTGCCGTAGGAGCGTAGTCTGCGCCACCAAACCGTAATTCGTTTACTCCAGAATTGGAAGAAGCTGCCATTGCTAATACAATATCTCTAATTTTTATATGCTCTTGATAAGATCCAGCACTACCAACACGAATAAGATTTTTAACACCAAACTGCGTTATCAATTCGTGTGCATAAATAGAAATACTTGGCACTCCCATTCCTGTTCCCATAACCGAAATGCGTTTACCTTGATAAGTTCCTGTATAACCAAGCATACCTCTAATTTTGTTAAAGCAAACTGGGTTTTCAAAAAATGTTTCGGCAATCCATTTTGCTCTTAAAGGATCTCCTGGTAATAATATGGTTTCTGCGATATCGCCTTTATTGGCTCCAATATGTGTGCTCATTTTATTATGTCTAAAAGTTAAAAGTGTTTGGGTTGAAAAGTTTTACGCTTGCAGTTAATAATTATTTCCTTCGGAAGCGCTTCCCGTTACAATAGCTATTCCGTTAGATGTTCCAATTCTATCCACACCAAGATTAATAAATTCTAATGCCGTTTTAGTATCTCTAATGCCTCCGGATGCTTTTATTTTAGTACCACAATCTCCAATAATACTTTTCATGAGTTTTACATCGGCAAGTGTTGCGCCTCCGGTTCCAAATCCAGTAGATGTTTTAATAAAATCTGCACCAGAGTTTATGGCTAACTCACTAGCTTTAATAATTTCAAGTTCTTCGAGGTAACATGTTTCTAAAATAACTTTAAGTGTGTTATTTGGTATTTCTTTTTTAACGGCTTCAATATCTTTCCAAACCGCATCGAAATCTTTGCTTTTTAGAAAACCAAGATTTATAACCATATCAATTTCATCTGCGCCATCTTTTAACGCTTGTTTGGTTTCTTCGGCCTTAGCATTGGTGCTCATTGCTCCTAAAGGAAATCCAATAACACTGCAGACTTTAATAGCGGTGTTCTTTAATTCTTCTTTTGCTAACGAAACATAGCAAGAATTTATACAAACGGAAAAGAAATTGTGTGTTTTAGCTTCTTCACAGAGTTTAATAATATCACTTTTTGTAGCTGTTGCTTTTAAAAGTGTGTGATCTATGTATTTGTTTAATTTCATTTGAATATTAAATTGAGTTTAAAATTACCTTATTTTTTCGAAAAACTAAAGTTTATTGTAATAGATTACTGTTTTGCTAAACTCTTAAAATAATAAATTTTCACCTATGATTTAAGTCATCTTTTAACGTCTTTTTCATAATTAGTTTTGTATAAAATATAAACCCAATTAATTATGAAGAAATTATTTTTTATTGCTCTAATAGCTTGTGTCGCTATTACCAAAACAAACGCTCAAGAAAATACAACAGTAGATAATGAGTTTACTAAGTTTCAAGTAAGATTAAGAGCTTTGGCTGTAGTGCCAAATGAGTCTGCAACAATTGAAACTATTGGAGGAGATGCTACAATTACTAATGCTTATGTGCCAGAATTAGATTTAACCTATTTTTTTACTAAAAATATAGCTGCCGAATTAATTTTAGCAACAACACAACACGATGTTAATGCAATTTCTACAGTGGCAGGAGATATTCCATTAGGAGATGTAAGATTATTACCTCCAACTTTAACAGTACAATACCATTTTGATGGAGATCTTGTACATCCTTATGTTGGTGCTGGTATAAACTATACTTTATTTTTCGACGCGAACTCTGGTCCTGTAGCAGATAAAGTGGATTATGACAGTGCTCTTGGTTTTGCTTTTCAAATTGGATTCGATTTCGATATTAACGATAAATGGTTTATTAATTTAGATGCTAAATATTTAATGCTAAATACAGATGTTACCGTAAATGCAACTACAGCGTTAGGTGCTACCGTAGGTGCAGAAGTAGATATAAATCCTTTTATAGCAGGTATTGGTATTGGTTATAGATTATTCTAAATCAAACTAATTTATTATTAAAGACTGTCTTAAAAGGCAGTCTTTTTTTTTGAGTAAAATTGAATTATGCATTTCATTTATTTTATATTTAACTAAAATAATTGAGATGAGTCAAAATAAAGTAAATGTAAACACAGATTACGATTTAGTTTGTGTTGGTGCTGGTATCATGAGTGCAACATTAGCATTATTGGTAAAACTTGTTAAGCCAGAACTTAATATCTTAATTTTAGAACGTCTAGGTAAAGCCGCTCAAGAAAGTTCTGCTGCCTGGAACAATGCAGGGACAGGCCATTCTGCCTTATGCGAATTAAATTACACTCCAGAAAAAGAAAACTCTATAGATTGTTCTAAAGCTTATAAAATTTGTAATCAGTTTGAGCTTTCTAAGCAATTCTGGAGCTTTTTAGTTGAAGAAAATCTTATCGAAGATCCTAAAGATTTTATAAATCCTGTTCCTCATCATAGTTGGGTTACAGGACAAGATAATGTTGCTTTTTTGAAGAAAAGATTCGAAGCATTAAAAGATCATTTTATGTTTCAAGGGATGGAATTTACAGACGCTTTAGAAAAAATGAAGACTTGGTTTCCGTTAATTACAAATAATAGAGGTGAAGATGAAGTAATGGCTGCCACGAGAATAGAACGTGGAGCAGAAATTAATTTTGGAGCACTAACCGAAAAATTATTTTCTATTCTTGAAACCAAATACAATACGCCAGTATATTGTAATGAAGAAGTCTTGGATATCGATCCAGACGAGACTGTAGAATGGTCTGTAGAAGTAAAAAACACCATAACAGGAAACAAACAGTTTCTAGATGCTAAACATGTGTTTATTGGAGCAGGAGGAGGAAGTTTACTGCTTTTGCAGAAAGTTGAAATAGAAGGGAAGGATGGTTATGGAGGCTTCCCTGTAAGTGGAGAATGGTTAGTTTGTAAAAATGAAGCTCTAATACAACAGCATTTAGGCAAAGTGTATAGTAAAGCAGGCCCAAACGATCCTCCAATGTCTACACCACATTTAGATACGCGATTTATAGACGGTAAACGACAATTAATGTTTGGTCCTTTTGCAGGTTTTAGTCCTAAATTTTTAAAAGAAGGGTCGTCTTTAGACTTGTTTAAATCTATAAAAACCGATAATATAAAACCAATGCTTAGTGCCTTTTGGGATAATTTACCACTTACTAAATACCTTATAGAACAAGTAACAGCATCTCATGAAGATAGAATGAACGATTTGCGAAAGTTTGTAAAAGAGGCTAAAAGCGAGGATTGGGAAATTTTAGTTGCAGGACAACGTGTTCAAATTATAAAAAAAGATGAATATGAAGGCGGAAAACTTCAATTTGGAACAGAGGTCGTTAGGAGTAAAGATGGTAGTATTACATGCTTACTTGGTGCTTCGCCAGGTGCGTCAACAGCAACACATGTAATGCTAGAAGTTTTTGAAATCGCTTTTCCTGAAGTTGTAAATTCTAAAGAAGGAAAAGAAAAGCTAAAAAAAATTGTTCCTATTTGGAAGTTAGAATTAGATTCCAAAATTTTTAATGCACAATTAGAAAAATCTAAAAAAGCATTAAAATTATAATGAAATTTAAAATTGAAAAATTTAGTATTAAATTTTTAAAAGGATGTTAGGATAGGTTATGTGATAGGTGGTATTGGTTTCTACATTTTCTAGGTTGAAAACCTCGCCATTACTCCATTTTATTCTAACATCGGTTTTTTTATCATGGCCTAAACCAAAATGCTGCATTTTAGGATGCACAGAAAGATAACCAGTTGTACTATGTATTTCTCTCCAAATATTTTTATGATTTGGACTATTTAAAATTAAAGAAGAGCCAATAGCATCTCTATTAATTTTAGATTCTGGATTTCCTATCAGTTTAATCTTTATCCAACGGTTTTCATTAGACGTTTCGTTTTCAAGTAATGTAGCATTATCATGATAGTTATTAATAATAATATCTAAATCACCATCATTATCATAATCTAAATAACTTGCGCTTCTAGCATTACTATTTAAATCTGCTCCTAAAGTTTCAGCTTCATTTATTAAAACACCAGCATTATTAACAAAAAACACATTTTTTTCGCGATTACTTTTAGCATAGGTAACGGTTCTTGATTGCTCACTATCTTTAAAATAAAATGGATTATCAATAGAATAGACACTAAAGTCATTCATGCCATTTAAGCAATATAAATCTTCATCTCCATCATTATCAAAATCAAAAAAATCGGCGTCCCATGACCATCCAGTTGCCGAGTAGCCTCTTCCGATATTAGAGGAAAGGTTGAACGCTTTTAAGCTGTCGTTTTTTACTTCAGAAATAAATAAATCATTAGCTTCTATAGTTCTAATTCTACTCATTTTATCTCTGTCAAATTTCATGGTAGTATTCTCATTCGGACTCACATATTTTTCATCCTTTTGCATAACCACAATATTCGAAATGTAAAAATCTGGAAATAAATCGCCATTTAAATCTGTTATCCCAACATTCATTGTGTAGGAAGGTTTATCTGTTTTTAATTGCTTACTTACTTCATTAAAAACACCAGATTTAGAATTGTAATAGTATTTATTTACACCAAAATCATTACCAATAATAAGGTCTTGTAATCCATCTTGGTTAATATCTGAATGCCCTAAAGCTTGTGTCCACCCATTGTTTGAAGATGTTTCTTGAGTAAACGGCACTTCAACAAATTTAAAATCTCCTAAATTTTTAAAAAGTTTGTTAGGCATTCCGTTTTGATTGTCTCTACTTAAGTTTGGTAATTTGCCTTCAATATAATTGCCGAAATATCCAATAAAAATATCTAAAAGCCCATCGTTATCATAATCAAAAGTTGTGGCTGGACCAGCAACGGCATTTTTACCACCAAGATTAGTTAACGTACTTACATCATTAAAATGTAATCCATCGGTATTGCTATACATTTTATGAGGCATATTTACATACGTTATAAAAATGTCTTGAAACCCATCGTTGTTAAAATCTGCAATAATGGGTTGTCTAGGCTCACCATAAGAATTTAAAGAAGCATCCCAATTATTGATTTTACTCACTTGAGTTACATCTTTAAATTTACCAGACTTTGAGTTTAAAAAGAGTTTGTTTCCAAATCCACCTAGAAGTAAAATATCAATAAGACCATCGTTATTAATATCTTCGCAAGCTACGCCAGAACCACCGAAAGCAGGAGGGATAGCTAGTTTTATAACACCTTCAGCATTTGAAACGGTATAGCTTCGTATGTGTCTGCTTAACCAATCAGACGATTTATGGGTAAACTCTAATCCTGTTTTTTTATTACTGTTTTTAAAAGTTGTATTGCTTTTTCTATTTGTGTTAGCCGAATAAATTTTGGTTTCAGCTACTTGCTTTTTAGAAAAGTCGTAGGTATTAATATAGTCTTGTGTGATTATAAATCCTTGTTCAATATCTGTAATGTCTAAGTGTTTTTTTTCTTCACTATGCGAATATTCTCCTGCTAATCTTAAAACTAAAACGCCCATTTGCGCAATCCCTTCAACTAATAATTCTGCTGCATTTGGACCTATATTTTTTACACCCTTTTTTTGAAGGTCGTTTAATGCATAATCTAAAATGTTCCAGTGAAAACCACTATCTCTAAAAGCATCTAAATCGTAAGATTCTATGGTTATTTGATTGGTTTCACTATTAGGAAAAAAGGTAACATCTTCAAACATATTTATTGAAGCAGGTAAAAATGCATTTAATGCATTTTGAACATGTTCTACTCTAATAATTGTATTAGAATTATTGGTTGCTTTTTTTTCTGAAAACTGAATAAGCGCAGTAGTAAATTGAATCAAGGATTCTAGATAATACTGTCTTAATGCATTAGATAAAGCCTTATCTGTTGGCCATTTTTGTTTTGCAAAATAGACTTGAATGTTTCTTAAAAATACACTAGTATTTAACTGATTGTATTTTTCGTAAGATTTTAGTTTCTGTTTAATTATTTCTTTAACAATACTATTGTTGGCTACATTATTCGTGTTACTATTCTTAGAAGCATTTGGATATTCATTTTTCGAGATGTTTTCAGCATTTTTAAATTGGCTAAGTACAGAAATCCAACTGTTAGAAATAATATCTTTGGTTATAAAGGATACGTTGTTTTCTCTAGCTTTTACATCCGCAATTTGTAGCGTAACTAAAGTAATAAGGTTAACGTAATGATTTGCTAATTCTAAAGCGTCAGTATTAAAAGGTAATAAGGTGTTTGTTGAAAAAAACAGTAAATCTTGCTCTACCGAAAGTAAAGAACGATAAGTGTAAGACACAGAAGCGTATTGCTTGTAATCCAATTTTAACACTGTAATAGAACGCTCTTTTAACTCGAAGCTGTAATCTCCAGAATCATTTTTGGTGTAAGAAGATAAATTATCAATTATAGGTTGAATATGTTTTTTTTGTATAAATTTTAAACCGTCACTTTCTGCTTTTTCAGAACCGTTTTTTCTTAGGTAGTAGATTATTTCTTTCTGAACTTCAATTTTTAAATTTCTAGCATTTTCATTTAAAGGTGTTCCATATATAAAATCTTCAAGCCTATTTGCTGTAGCATAACATTTTGGATCTTTTTCTTTTTCCAAATCATAGATTTTAGAAATAATTTCTGAAATAGCTGTTTTTTCTTGAGATAAAATTTCCTTTGGAAAGAAAATAAGCAATAAGAAAACAGTGGTATAGAAACTTTGAGTTTTCATTAATTTGATTTGTTTAGATATCGTAAAAGTAAATAAAATATCGAGAAAATAATTTTATGATTATTGTATTTTGGATTAAAAGAAAGAAATAATTTTAATTCATTATCAAAAAGACTAAATTTGAATGCTACTTAATCTAACTCTTAATTATTATGAAAAAACATTTACCTTATTTATTTATCTTATCTATTTTTTGTTCAACGTCCTTATTTGCGCAAATAGATCAAGATATACCAGTGCCAGAAGACCAAGTTATTCTTGATGATTTAATTGTTGACGGAAGTTTAGCTGTTGGTATGGATGCTGTTAATGGCGAAAACTTTGGTTTTGATACTGTTAGGTTAAAAGAAAATAATTTAAGAATCCATTTTGATGACACTTCGGGTTCTTCTACATTTCCTGGTAATGATTGGCGAATTGCAATTAACGACTCTAGTAATGGTGGTGCAAATTATTTTGCAGTACAAGATGCTACAGCTGGAACAACACCTTTTACTGTTACTGCGGGAGCTGGAAATAATGCATTGTTTATTAATAACAGTGGATATGTTGGGTTTGGTACTGCTGCTCCTATAGTAGAGTTGCATGTTTTAGATGGTGACACAGCTACATTGCGTTTAGAACAAGATGGTTCTAGTGGTTTTACTGCTCAAACTTGGGATATTGGTAGTAACGAGACTAATTTTTTTGTAAGAGATGTCACTAATGGTGGTCGTTTACCTTTTAAAATTCTGCCTGGAGCTGCAACAAATTCACTATATATTGCAAATACAGGTAATGTTAGTTTAGGGGATACTTCACCCTCAGAAAAGTTAGAGGTAAATGGTAATGCAGCAATTACAGGTAATGCTCTTATTGCTGGTCAAGCTAGTATTGGTAGTGTTATTCCAAACGCAAATGCATCTTTAGCACTTACAGCAGTAGATAAAGGATTATTATTAAACCGTTTAACTACAGCTGCAAAAACAACTTTAGGGACTTCTTTAGATGCTACTGCAGCAGGAATGATGGTTTATGATACAGATGCATTAGGATTATATGTATGGAATGGTACAGCATGGGAAGAGATTGCTATTAATTCGGGTTCTGGTTCTGGAAGTGTTCCAGAATTATTAAATTATCAAGCAGCAATGAGAGATGCGTCTGGAGATTTTATAGCAGATCAAGCTGTTAATTTAAGATTTAGTATTCTAGATTCTAACACAGCTACAACTCCATATGCAGAAACGCATTTGCAAACTACAACATCAAATGGAGTAGTAAGTTTAACAATAGGAAGTGGAACGCCAACAACAGGTGTTTTTGCAGATGTAGATTGGTCTCATAACAATTCATTACAAGTAGAAGCCGATATTACTGGAGGTACTACTTTTGCAATAATTGGGACTACACAATTTGTTAGTGTACCTTATGCTTTAAGGGCTAAATATGCAGAGAACATTACAACGTCTAGTGTTTCTAGTGGTAAAACTGCTGAACCTAATAAAGACTTAAGCAATGCTTTAAGTGAAATAGAAGTATTGAAAAAAGAAATTAGTGTATTAAAAGCGCAAATGCAACAAGTTCTAAAAAAGAGATAATACTAAAAATAGTAATATAGAAATAGCCATCTACTCGCAATAGGTGGTTTTTTTTTGTTTAACAAAATTTAAAAACTAAAGGGTGTTAAGAATATATTAAATAAAAAAGCGACACTCAACTTTACGTTTTATGTCGCTTTTTCAAACTAACTAACTAACCATTGTCTCAAAAACGTACTAATGCTTCGTTTATTATAGTTCTATTTTGAATTAACAATACTTTATGATTTTTCAAGCTGAACTTGTTTTAGTTTCTTTCACTTTTATAGTTCCTCAACAACCATATCGCCTTGATTTCTAAAGACTAATTGCTTATCGAAAGCATCTAATAGAATAATACTATCTGTTGTTACCTTTCCAGATAAAATCTCTTTACTTAAAGCATTTAATACTTCTTTCTGTATGACTCTTTTTACTGGTCTTGCACCAAATTCTGGATCGTATCCTTTTTCTGCTAAGTAAGCAATAGCTTCTGGTGTAGCATCGAATGTTATGCCTTGTTGTGCAATCATTTTAGTGACACTTTTAAGTTGGAGCCCTACAATTTCTGTAATGTTTTCTTTAGATAAAGGTGTAAACAATATAGTATCATCAATTCTATTTAAAAACTCAGGTCTTACGGTTTGTTTTAACAAACCTAAAACATCAACCTTTGCCAATTCCATAGCAGTGTCAATATCTTTTGTAGCAGCAAAACGCTCTTGTATTAACTGACTTCCCATGTTTGAAGTCATGATAATAATGGTGTTTTTAAAATCTGCAGTACGTCCTTTATTGTCTGTTAAATGGCCTTCGTCTAACACTTGTAATAAAATATTAAAAGTATCTGGGTGTGCTTTTTCAATTTCATCTAGTAAAACAACCGAATACGGTTTACGTCTTACCGCTTCTGTTAATTGTCCACCTTCGTCGTAACCAACATATCCTGGAGGCGCACCAATAAGTCTACTTACGGCATGTCGCTCTTGGTATTCGCTCATATCAATACGTGTTAAAGCGCTTTCATCGTCAAACAAATACTCAGCCAAAGCTTTTGCAAGTTCTGTTTTACCAACACCAGTTGTTCCTAAAAACAAGAAGGTTCCTATAGGTTTTTCAGGATTCTGTAAACCTGCTCTAGAACGACGTACAGCATCGCTAACGGCAACAATAGCTTCTTCTTGACCAACAACACGTTTATGCAATTCGTCTTCAAGTCTTAGAAGTTTTTCGCGATCGCTTTGTAACATTTTGGTAACAGGAATACCTGTCCATTTAGCTACAACTTCTGCAATATCATCATAAGTCACTTCCTCTTTAATTAAAGACGTTTCAGACTGTGTATTAAATTCGGTTTGTAGCTTCTCAAGGACTTCTTGTGCTTCTTTAATTTTACCGTAGCGCAACTCTGCTACCTTGCCATAATCACCTTCACGTTCTGCTTTTTCTGCTTCAATCTTAAAGTTTTCAATGTCTTGTTTTTTATTCTGAATACTATCTACAACGGCTTTTTCACTTTTCCATTTGGCGTTTATTTCGTTACGTTCTTCTTTTATATTTGCTAAATCACTCCGCAGAGACTTTAGCTTTACTTCATCTTTTTCACGTTTAATAGCTTCTATTTCAATTTCTAATTGCATTACCTTTCTGTCTAAAACATCAAGTTCTTCTGGTTTAGAATTAATTTCCATGCGTAATTTAGCAGCAGCTTCATCCATTAAATCAATAGCCTTATCTGGTAAAAAGCGATTGGTAATGTAGCGTGTAGATAATTCTACAGCACCAATTATAGCTTCGTCTTTAATGCGAACCTTGTGATGTGTTTCGTATTTTTCTTTAATACCACGAAGAATAGAAATAGCACTTTCTGTATCTGGCTCATTCACCATTACTTTCTGGAATCTACGTTCTAGGGCTTTGTCTTTTTCAAAATACTTTTGGTATTCATCTAAAGTGGTTGCTCCAATGGCACGCAGTTCTCCACGAGCCAAAGCTGGTTTTAGAATATTTGCGGCATCCATTGCGCCTTGTCCGCCACCAGCGCCAACAAGCGTGTGGATTTCATCTATAAAAAGCACAATGTCTCCATCGCTATTTGTAACTTCTTTTATTACTGCTTTTAAACGCTCTTCAAATTCACCTTTAAATTTTGCTCCAGCAATAAGTGATCCCATATCTAGTGCGAAAATTTGCTTATCGATAAGGTTTTCTGGTATGTCTCCATCAACAATTCTATGCGCTAAACCTTCTGCAATCGCTGTTTTACCAGTTCCAGGTTCACCAACCAATATTGGGTTGTTTTTGGTTCTACGCGATAGAATTTGAAGTATTCTACGGATCTCTTCGTCACGACCAATAACAGGATCTAATTTGCCGTCTTTTGCTAATTGATTTAAGTTCTTGGCATATTTATTTAAGGCATTGTAGGTTTCTTCTTGACTTTGAGAGGTAACACGATCGCCTTGTCTAAGCTCATCTATAGTGGCTTTTAGTGCTTTTTCAGTTACACCTTGATCTTTTAAAACCTGAGCAATTTTACTTTTAGATTTAAAAATAGCTAAAATTAAATGTTCGATAGAAACATATTCATCGTTCATGTTTTTAGCAATAATAGAGGCTTCAGTTAATGTTTTCGAAGCGTCTCGTGAGATCCCTAATTCGCCACCAGAAACCTTAGAGAAACTTTCAATTTGTTTGTCTAAAATTTGTTTTAGCATGGGTACGTTTACATTCATTTTCTTCAAAATGAATGGCAACACATTTTCATCTACTTCAAAAATGGCTTTAAAAATATGCTCATTTTCTATTTGCCCGTTGCTTAAGCCTTGAGCAAGCTGTTGCGCTTGTTGTATGGCTTCTTGCGATTTTGTTGTGTAGTTATTTAAATTCATATGATAATAGTTTTTTTACTTCTTTATCTCCAAATTTTGAGACACAGAAATCTTAATATTTTTCTTTTTATAATTTGCTATATTTCAATTACCTTACCAAATAAAATTACATGACAAAACGTCTCATAAGCACTAAACTTGTATGACTTTTTGTCTGTTTGTAATGTTTGGGAATTATTTCGACTATAAAGTAGTGAAAGATTTCTGTTTATATGGAAATGAAAAAAAAAGTTAAATTTTATGTTTAAAAAATTATTCGGTTCTAAAGAACCAAAAGAAGAAAAAATATTGCCTTGGAAACAGTTAACGACTGTAGCACAGTTAGGTACAATCGCCAAATTATCTAAAGGAAAAACGCAAGTTATATTTAAACACTCTACGCGTTGTGGAATAAGTTCTATGGTAATGAACCAGTTCGTGTCTGCGTATAATGTAGATGTTAATTTAGATTTGTATTACCTAGATTTATTAAGCTTTAGAGATGTCTCTAACGAAGTAGGCTATAAGTTTCAAGTTATGCACCAATCGCCACAGTTATTGGTAATTAAAAATGGAGTAGTGGTGTCGCACGCAAGTCATGGCGCCATTAATGAGGTTGATTTGGAGCGTTTTGTTTAGCTTTTAAAACAAGAGTTCATAAAAAACCTCCCAAAGTTATTTGGGAGTTTTTTTTTGCTTTTAACCTCTAAAATTATATCTGGTAATAATATTTTTGAGCTTGAGCTTTAAATCTTCTCCAGTATCAAAAATCATTTGTTCTGTACTTGGAAAAGGAACAATACGATTATTTATATAATCTAAAAGCACACCGTCAATTGCTCTTTTATCACCTTGAAAAGTGGCGAAAAAATGTTCGAATAAGAAAGTGGTCTCCACAGGAAAACGATCTAACAGCTGTTTTGTGTTGAGGTCTTTAAATTCTGCAGAAGCGACTATGGTAGACGTTTTAAATTGGCGTGTTTCAAAATATTGACAGGCTACTTTTTTAAATTTAACTTCTTTTATGTCGTTACCTAAAGAATCTTTTTTAACATTTCCATTACTATCTAAAGTATATTTAAAGCCATCCTTCACCAATTTCTCTTTACTAATCTCACGCTCTTTTATTTGCTCAGGTGAGATAATGATATTTTTAAAAATTAAAGATAAACTGTAGTCGTAATCAATGTTGTCTACTTTTTTGTTATGGTAAACGGTCCACAAATCATTTAATCCATAAGTACTTATATTAAGTAAATCTTCTTCTAGGCGTTTTGGTATTACTTGTTGCGTATCGTTTTCAAGAGATAATAAAATAAGATCTTGACCTATACGTAATGCTTGGTCCATAAGTTGTTTTACATCTTTGTAGTTAGGATTTATGTTATCTATATACTTGAAATCATCAAAAGCTTGACGTGCATTAAATTTAGTATTACTAGTTAACAACGATGTTGCTTTACCATATAGGTATTTAGTAGTTTTTTCTTTGTATTTTATTATGTTTGAATTATAATCTTTGAATTCAAATCTTACCTGTTTATTATTGTAGTAGAGTGGTAAAATAGGTTTAACGTTTTCTTGACGATTATTTAATTTCTGGTAAATATTATAAATGCGTTCAAGATTTTCTGGATTAGAATCTTTTTTTAGATACACTATATCATTCAGATCTCTATCGGTTGCTTTATTAAAAGCATTCTTTAATAATAGGATAGAAGCTTGTTTACTTTTTTTAGTTTTATTGGTACTTAATTTTTTTAAAGCATCATTAATTGCAACCTCATAGTTGCCGTTGTTTATTTGTTTTTCAATACCACGTGTGGTATTACAAGCAATTATAGTTGTTGCTAATACAATTAGAATTAGTATTTTTTTCATTTAGATTAAGTTTTTGGCATCGTTATAAAGTACTGTGCAAAAATATAATAAGCATTAATATTTTAATTGATATTCTGTCATTATTTTAAGTTTCAAAATAGTTGTAAACTAAATACTAGCGTTGTTTGTTTGGAATGTTTTTAATGGAATAGTGATTAGATGTCGTTATAAATACAAAAGCCCAAATCTCTTTGGGCTTTTGTATTAACTTCTAAAATTATATTTGTTAATAATATTTTTGAGTTTTAGTTTAAGATCCTCACCAGTATCGTAAACCATTTGCTCGTTACTTGGAAAACGTATTCTTCTGTTTTTAAGAATTTGTATGTCTTTGGTGTTCAAAGCTCTGCGGTCTCCTCTTACCGTGGCATAAAGGTTATCGAAAACAAACTCGCTATCTATAGGAAAGCTTTCTAAAATTTGATTTTGTTTTATGTCGCTATACACAACTTTTGCAATAACTTGAGTAGTTTTAATCTGTGTAAATTCAGTAAACCTTGCTTTTGCTGTAATAATTTTGTCTTGTTTAATATCGTTTCCGAGGCTATCTTTTATAACATTTCCGTTGGTGTCTAAAACATATTCCCAACCGTCTACAATATTCTTTTTTCTTAGTAATTGCTTCTTTGTAATATGTTCTGGAGATACGTTAACACGTTTTAATTGCAATGCCATTGCATAGTCGTAATCTATATTCTGATTTACATTTGCGTGATATACAGTCCAGAAATCGTTTAAACCGTAGGTGTCAAAATTTAACAAATCGTTTTGTAAACGTATTGGCATTATTTGTTGTGTTTGGTTTTCTATAGCTACAATTACAAAGTCTGTGCCTTGTTGATGTGCAATAGTCATAAGATGTCTAACATCTCTAAAATTTGTGTTTATACTTTCAATATAATTTAGAGCTTCATAGGCATTTCTATTATCGGTTTTGTTGCTGCTTTCCATTAAAGAAACAGCAGTGTCGTATTTGTAGTTTGATACTTTAGCTCTATATTCTGCTATAGAATTTGAATAATTATTAAAATTTAAAGTCAATAGTTTTTCGTTTATATATATTGGCATTACTGCTTTTATAGCACGTTGTCTATTTTCTAAATCTAAATAGATATTATAAACTTGTTGAAACTGCTCTGGATTACCATCTTTTTTTAAGTGGTGGATGGTATTGTAATTTTCATCTACTACTTTATAAAATGCATCTTGAAGCATCACAATGTAATCCTGCTTACGCTTTTTGTCTTTGTTACGTTCTAGCTTTTTGAGTGCGTTACTAATGGCCTGGTCATAATTTCCAGAATGTAGTTGCTTTTCAATTTGTTTTCTTCCAACACAGGATGTTAGTATTAGAAGAACTACTGTGAATAGTGTGACATTTTTCATCTTCTTGTGATTTATATGTTTATACTGTAAGTATAAAATCAATTAGTGTGCCAAAACCTTAAAATCCCTTAAACACATAGTGTTTAAGGGATTTTAAAATGTTTTGGTTTATAAAATTAATGACTAGGAAGGTGAATAATATGTTCTTTGTAAAATGGCTTCCATCTTCGGTAACTTTACTTTTTTAGAATAAAATAAATTACTGAGAACGAGATTTAAGTTTGCGTCGTATAAATTTAGATAAATGTTAGCGGATTCTACAAAAGGTATATTTGTGTCATCTTCGGAAATATAGGCTATAAACCAAATTTTTTCACCTGCAAAATATATTGTTTTATTAGTATGAAGTGAAAATTTTTCAATTTTATATCTATGAAAGTAATCACTATCTATTAATTACATTGCTTTATCGTTTAAAGCATCTTGCGCAAAATTTAGTTGAAAAATTAAACAGAATACTAAACTTATAAATAATGGTTTCTTCATAGTAAACTTGTGTTAATTAAGTAGAATTAGATAATATTAATATAAGGTTTTTTATTCAAAAATTTTGATTATTAAGAAGTTTTTGTAGGATTGTACTTGCTTTTTTTTAGATGTCACATGCCGTTGAAATAAAAAAAAAGCCCTTAAACACAGAATGTTTAAAGGCTTTTAATATATTTTGGTTTATAAAATTAATTACTAGAAAGATTGATAATGTGTTCTTTGTAAAAGGGCTTGCCATCTTCGGTTATACCGTTTATAATAAGTTTAATGTTATCGTAATCTCTTCTATTTATTTTTAAAAGATTATCACTATTTGGTTTAATGTTAAAATTAGGAACCCAATCTATAGTGCTAAAATTGTCTATTGTTCTTTGGCTGGAAAAAGCAAGATCCGGAAGCTTGTATTTTTCTTTAGGATTGATAAACCCAAATTTGGTATCAAACTCTTTTATATTTCTATTTTTTATAACTCTCTTCTCTAGATCATTACCATTCTTTGATACAACATGAAGGACACCATATGGGAAATTTGAGCCATAGCCTGTTCCGTTTATATTGAGCACAACATAATCGATTTCATTGGCGTAAATAAAAGCGAGTAGAGATAAATCTTGTAGTATGGCACCGTCCCAAACAACAGCAATAGGAGGATTAATAGCATCATTTATGCTTTTTGGTCCTCTTGTGTTTACAAGTTGTGGAATACCAGCTGCGGTATAAGTAAGTATTGTATTAGGTAAAGTTTGTAAGAATGTTAAAAATAAAGTGTTATTAAATCCTGTGTCTTCTGGTTTAACCACTCTGGAAGATGAAAGTCCAAAAATGCCACTATTTTTTATTTTCCTTTTTAGTTCTAGTTCTTTTTTAGCTTTATAAACTTCAATATTCACTTCATCCAATTGCTCTGCGCCATAAAATTCAGGTAATCTAAGATTTTCTGTGTTTTTAACTGTCCTATTTAGACTGTCCGTTTTGTCTAGAACTTCTTTAATGTTAATGTCAATATTTAGAGAAGGATTAGCTCGGTAATCTATATACGTATTGTAAACGAAGAAATTAGATTTTTCGATTTTCCCTTTTTCATTTATAAGAGAGAGGGTGTATTTTGTAGGATGATTTAAAAGTAACTTTTCGAACTTAAATCTGTTTTCGTTATCTATCTCTGTAAGTGCTGTAATTTTATTTTCTGTAGAAGAAAGCAATACTTTATATTTTGATAAATTTTTCTTTTTGGTCGTTACTTTTCCACTTAAAATAATTCCGGCTTCACTTGCATAAGGTGTGTTTCTATTGGACAAAGTGTTATATACAAACACATTATTTTTTGCTTCTAACTGTGTTATGGCATCAAAATCTTCTTGCTTGTAATTATTTATTCGCATTGCGGTGTTATAGTGGTCACCTTTTAGATATGGTTTTATAAGATAATCTGAAATAATGTTAGATTTATTTTTGTATACCAAAGTTTCTTCTGGTAATACAGAAACACTAATGTTTGCTAATTTATCAGTGCCAAATAAATTAAAATTCACGGTTAATGAATCTTCAGAAACGGCATCTTTAATTACATTTAAATTGATGCTATTACTATCGTAAATAAAGAAGTTTTTACTGTAGAGTTCTTCTTTTTTATCATTAAAAACGGAAATGGTATTCAAACCTTCTAACACATCATTTTTAGCAAAGTTTATTTTGTAAATCTCTTTATCTTTATTGAATTTTATTGGAGCCATTGACCTTACAGAGCCTTCGCGATGTAAAACTGCAAAACCATAGCTATTATCTAAATTCGAAATAATAGTTGTTTTAGGTGCAATTTCGAAAGTTAAAGCGGCTTTGTTATTAGAATCGGTTCTGTTAATTTCAAAGCTTTCTGTGTTAGCTTTAAGCCTAGAAACATCTACTGTTTCTGTTAATATTTCTTGATTTATATTAACCGAGTTCATGTCAGATAAATCAACAATTTTAATGGGAAATATTGAATTACGATTAAAATTTTTATTCCATTGTGTATCTAATTGCAAATAATAACTTCCATTTTCTAGTGTGTCAGGAAGTTCAAGTTCTCCATAAGATTTCCCGTTTTCCGCATAAAACAAATTACTAAGAACCAGTTTGAAATTGGCATCGTATAAATTTAAATAGATATTTGCACATTCTGTAAACGCAGTATTAGTATCATCTTCGGCAATATAAGCTTTAAACCAAATTTTTTCACCTGCAAAATATAGTGTTTTGTTGGTGTGAAGTGAGAATTTTTCGATTTTGTAAGCATGAAAATAGTCACTGTTTATTAGTGACATTGCTTTGTCGTTTACAGATTCTTGGGCAAAACTTATTTGAAATATAAAGTTTAGTAAAAAGCTCGATAATAATATTTTTTTCATTTTTAAATTGTTATTAATTGTTCAACGCAATTAGGACGTGAAAAAATTAAAATGGTTTAATGTGCTTTATCCTTTTTTTTAGGGTTGAATATTGGTAGTAATTGAGATTTTACTTCACCAAAACCAATTCGAGTACCATCTTTTTCGCAATGCCCTCTCATAATTACGGTATCGTAATCATTTATAAATTTACGTTCAGAGCCATCTTTCAATTTTACAGGTTTTTCGCCTCTCCAACTTAATTCTAACATAGAGCCATAAGAATCCGGTGTTGGTCCAGAAATGGTACCACTTCCCATCATGTCTCCAGAGTTTATTGGGCATCCATTAATGGTATGGTGGGTAAGTTGTTGTGCCATGCTCCAATACATGTATTTAAAATTAGAACGGCTTACAATGGTTTCTTTGGCTTTTTCAGGTTGAATAGAGACTTCTAAATTAATATCGAAACTCTTTTTACCTTTTTGTTGTAAATAGTCTAGTTGCTTTTTAAGCGGTTTAGGGCTTTCAACACGATAGGGTTCTAAGGCATCTAAAGTAACTATCCATGGAGATATTGACGATGCAAAACTTTTGGCTAGAAAAGGTCCTAATGGAACGTATTCCCATTTTTGAATGTCTCTTGCGCTCCAATCGTTAAATAAAACTAATCCAAAAATATATTCTTCAGCTTCTTCTATAGGTATAGGTTCACCTAAATCGTTCGCATCAGTAGTAATAAATGCCATTTCAAGTTCAAAATCTATTAATTTACTTGGTCCAAAAACAGGTTGTGTTTCTCCAGCAGGTAAAGTTTGTCCTTGAGGTCTATGTACAGGAATTCCAGAAGGAATGACTGAGCTACTTCTACCATGATAACCAACAGGGATATGCAACCAGTTTGGTAATAAAGCATTATCTGGATCTCTAAACATGGTACCTACATTTGTTGCATGTTCTATACTCGAATAGAAATCTGTATAATCTCCAATTTGTACTGGTAATTGCATTTCAATTTCGTCTAAACGAAACAAAACAACTTCTTTATGTTTTGGGCTTCCTTTTAACTTTTTATTTTCAGCATCAAATATTTCAGCAATTCTATTACGCACTAAACGCCAAGTTTTACGACCATCTGCAATGAAATCGTTTAAGGTATCTTGAAGGAAAATATCATCGGTTAATGGAATACCTTCAAAATAACCTAGTTGATGTAGAGCACCTAAGTCTATTGCTGTATCTCCAATTCGAGTTCCAATAGTAATAATATCGTCTCTTGTTAAAAAAACACCAAAAGGAATGTTTTGAATAGGAAAATCTGAATTCTTATCGACGTGCAACCACGATTTTCTATCTGGATTATTGGCTGATAATGGCATATATTTGAGTTATTTTTTTGTTAGTAATTCTATTCAAACCTACATAATTTTTATCAGTTTGAATTATTTTTATTATTAAATTAAACTTAAAATTCTATTTCAATTTTTGAGTTATAAACATATTTGAAAAGATAATAACAATCTATTAGAATCTGAATTTTTTAAGCAAAAAAAAGTATACTTTTTATTATTTTTGCTGTAATCATTAAAATGAAACTTTTATGCAACGCGACGAACAAATATTTGAATTAATAGAAGCCGAAAAACAACGCCAATTAAATGGCTTAGAGTTAATTGCATCAGAAAACTTTGTAAGCGACCAAGTTATGGAAGCGGCAGGTTCTGTTTTAACTAATAAATATGCCGAAGGTTATCCCGGTAAACGTTACTATGGAGGCTGTGAGGTGGTCGATGAAGTAGAGCAAATTGCTATCGATCGCGCTAAAACATTGTTTGGAGCTGATTATGCGAATGTGCAACCACACTCTGGAAGTCAGGCTAATACGGCAGTATATCATGCTTGTTTAAATCCTGGTGATAAAATTTTAGGGTTCGATTTGTCTCATGGTGGTCACTTAACGCATGGTTCTCCTGTTAATTTTTCAGGTAAATTATATAATCCTGTGTTTTATGGAGTAGAGGAAGCAACAGGTGTTTTAAATTATGATAAAATTCAAGAAATTGCGACTCGCGAAAAGCCACAAATGATTATCGCTGGAGCTTCTGCTTACTCTCGCGATATCGATTTTAAACGTTTTCGTGCAATAGCAGATAGTGTAGACGCATTATTATTAGCAGATGTTTCTCATCCTTCTGGTTTAATTGCTAAAGGTATTTTAAACGATCCTATTCCACATTGCCACATTGTTACGACTACAACTCATAAAACATTACGTGGACCAAGAGGTGGTCTCATTTTAATGGGAACAGATTTTGAAAACCCTTTCGGGCAAAAATTTAAAAATGGAAATTTAAAAATGATGTCTTCATTATTGGATTCTGGAGTGTTTCCAGGAAATCAAGGTGGGCCTTTAGAACATATTATTGCCGCTAAAGCTATTGCTTTTGGTGAAGCATTAACCGATGAGTTCATGCATTATATGCTACAAGTTAAAAAGAATGCAGATGTTATGGCAAGCGCATTTGTAGCTAGAGATTATAAAATTATTTCTGGTGGTACAGATAACCATATGATGCTTATAGATCTAAGAAATAAAAACATTACAGGTAAAGATGCCGAAAAAGCATTGGTAAAAGCAGATATTACAGTTAATAAAAACATGGTGCCTTTTGATGATAAATCTCCTTTTGTTACCTCTGGAATTAGAATTGGTACTGCTGCAATTACAACACGTGGTTTAAAAGAAGATGAAATGGAAGCTATTGTAGATTTAATAGACGAAGTAATAAATAACCATGATAATGATGCTGTTTTAGAAGCTATAGCGGTAAAAGTAAATGCTATGATGAGTGATTTGCCTTTGTTTAATATGTAGAAATACTTATTGAAGATATAAAACTAAAAAATCCACTCTCTCGAGGGATTTTTTTAGTTTAAGATTGTAGCTTTTTACTCAAAAGTAATATGCTGATAAGCTCCTAAGTCTGGAGACGTCGTTCTACTAACTCCTAAAATATCTTGTTGCACTTGAGAAGCAAAGGTTGCATTTCCTTTTGCATTTGCGGCAGAATCGTCACCAATAAATAAATTGTTAGCAAAAGGCGCGCTAAAGTCTGGTTCTTGATTACGCATTAGGTTTTCGTAGTGTGTTGTATCCGTAAAATCGTAATTATCACCACTTGGGCTGCTTGAAGACTCCGAAAATTTTACCAAACAATTTGTAAACTTAAAATCAAAAGTTACAGCAGCATCTAATACTTCATCCATTAAGAATTCGGGGTTGTCATTTCCATAAATAATAGAATTATTAAAATAAGCTTCGGTAGACGTAAATACGTTTGTAACATTATCTGCATCGACAAAGAAGTTATTAACCAAAAGCGCTGGAAACTGTCTAAAACTATTATTCCAGTAATTAGCGATTGTACAGTGCGTGAAATTATATTTTCCACCTTGAGTTAGAGCAACAGAAGATTGTCCAGCATTATTAACAACCAAATTTTCTGCTTTTATAGAACTGTTTCGAGCTAGAATACCATAGTTTCCAAAATTATATAATTGAGAATTGGTAATCGTTAATTTGTCTTGAGCCGCGTTTGGATTACCATCACTTAAAATACCTACGGTTCCATTTTTAATTGTCGCATGGTTAATTATATTATTTACGCTATTCTCGAAAAGCCAGATGGTTCCCCATTGTCCAGGAACATCTGCAAAAGCAGGCTCCAGTCTGTCACTTTCAAAAACAACCTCATTCTCCATAAGATCTTGGTCTGCGCTTAAACTTCCATTAACTTGAAGTGATGCATTTTCTGAAACTAGAAGTCCTGAATTAGCATGAAAATGAACTCTTGCTCCCGCATCAATAATAAGTGTTTCTCCACTTGGAACAGTAGCATAACCAAAAATAACATAAGGTCTTTGGCTTGTAAACGTTAATTCTGAAGTTAATAATTCCCGACCTTGTATTTCGGTTTCTATTTGTTGCCCATCTACAGTCAGCGTTAGCGTTTCTATAATTCCTGTAGTGTTATCGCGATCTGGATAAATAAATACAGCGTCTTTAACCAATGTTACTAAATCTACTGATTGTAAATTACTACCAGCATCAAAATTTATTTTGTCTGTATATAAAAACTCAGTATCTGAAAGTGTTTGGTCTTCAATGTCAATAGTCGTTTCAATAAAAATAAAAAGACTGTCTTTGGCTTGTATTTCTACGTTATTAAAAGTTTGTCCAGCGTTTCCATCAACATTTAACCTGTAGTTAGAGGTCTGTCCACGTTCTAAACCTATAGAAGGAATAGAGATATCGTTATTACTACGGTTATAAACTTTAAGGTTATAAGTGCTTGATCCAATATTTGTAAAAACCGTATCTAAATAGACTGTGTCTTTAGAAAACTCAAGGCTTCCAGTACTAGGAGCGAAGTCAAAATCTTGTCGACAAGAACTCCAAAATAATAAAAAACTAAAACAGGCAAGAAAGTAAAATATGCGTTTCATGTATTAATATTTATTGTTTTTTTAAGGTCACATGTTGTTCGCCGTCCATTATCCCTAATTAGGTGATAAAACTTCTAACATGCTCGTTTCATATGAGGTAATTAAATAAAGTAGCTTTAAGCGACTAAAATATAACTTTTGGATTTATGTTTTAGTATGTATTCTTATTATTTAACTGAATATATTTTTTATTTCATCAGAAATTCTAAGTGGCTTGTTATTAGAATAACTCATAAAACACCATTTGGTTTCAGATTTAGCCAAAATAGCTTGAGTTTTATTATTGTAAATCTCTACTATTCTTGTTGTTGTAGCACCTGCAGTATTGGTGATATAAGTATTTAAAAGTATTTCGTTACCTAAAACGGCTGCTCTTTTATATTCAATAGTATGAGATATTAAAACCCAAAAATACGTTTCAGTTATGCTTTTTGAAACCTTTTCTAGCCAATGCGACTTAGCAATATCATTTACCCATTCTATGTAACGAACGTTGTTGACGTGATTAAGTTCGTCGAGATCCTCTTTGGTTACTGTTAGTGTTTTGGTGAAGTTTTGCATTGCTATTTCTCAATAATTTTAACTTCAAACAATTTGTCCCAACGCTTACCAGTAACAAAAATAGTTTGTGTTTCTGGATTGTAAGCGATACCATTTAAAACATCTAATCCATTATGTTTGGTTACTCGTTCTTTTAAAGGAGAGAAATCAATTACAGCTTCAGTGGCACCATTTTTTGGGTTTATTATTACAACACCATTTTTTTGATAGATATTAGCGTAGATTTTTCCCTTTATCCATTCCAGTTCATTAAGCTTTCCTATTTTACCTTTATTAGTATAAACTTGGATATTTCCATCTTCAACTAAAGTTTCTGGGTTTATATGCCATATTTTTTCTGTACCATCACTTTTATAAAGGATGCTCCCATCGTTGCAAATTCCCCATCCTTCTTGGCTTTTTCCAAATTTAAAAGTACTTGTACGCTCAAAAGTATCAACATTGTAAACAAAACCTTTACCACTTAACCAGGTTAATTGGTAGATGCTTTTATTTAAAACGGTTAAGCCTTCACCAAAATAATTGTCGGCTAAATCAACGTTTTTTAAAACGGCTCCTGTTTTGTAATTTACTTTACGCAACTTACTCTCACCTTTTTGTCCGGTACTTTCGTAAAGTTCTCCATTGTAAAATTCTAAACCTTGTGTGTAAGAAGTAATATCGTGTGGATAGGTATTTATAATTTCGTAACCATAGACTTTAGGCGCTACATTATTAACAATAGCTACGTTTTGTGTGGCAGTTTCAAGGTCTCCATCATATTTTATTGTAGCAATAATATCATGTTTTCCAAGCTTAAAATCTGTAAGTGAAGTGGATGCCTTAATGTCTATACCGTCTAATGTGTAGCTAACCGACTCTATTTCAAGTTTTTTCGGATTTTTTATGGTGAGTTTTAATTCTTCATTTAAAGCAATAGTGTTATTTGTCGCATTTGTAGAAATGCCAAAGTTTTTTTTAGCGATACTGTCTCCACAATTAGATAATGTAATCGCTAAAATTATGATAATAAGGTGTTTAAATACTTTCATTTTATTCTTGTAATTTTTAGCAAGATATTTATTAAAATTCGGTTTAAAAAATGATTGCGATAAATTTAAAAGATTGTATCTTTGCAACGGCAAGTCCTACACAACTAGCTCCTGTTGAATCCTCCAGGTCGGGAACGAAGCAAAGGTAAATGGTCGTAGCAGTGTGATGTAGGTAGCTTGCCTTTTTTTATGCAATAAATTTAAATCTTGAAAGCCATGGCGAATCAAGATTTTTTAGTTTATATCTCCCAATGTACTGCGGTCTCTTCAAATTATTTCTTAATCATAATTAGTTTTAAACTCACAACTTTTTTACTTTTAACTTTTTAACGTTTAACTTATTTTAATGGCTAAAGTAATATTAATTACAGGAGGATCTTCCGGAATCGGGAAATCGATTGGCGAATATTTAAAACAACACGGTTTTAAAGTTTATGGTACAAGTAGAAGTCCAGAAAAATATACCAACCATCCTTTTAAAATTGTAGGTTTAGATGTCAAAGATGTTAGTTCTATTACTAACGCTGTTGCTGAAGTTATTGCTGCTGAAGGAAAATTAGACGTACTTATAAATAACGCTGGAGTTGGAATTACTGGACCAATTGAAGAAATTTCTGAAGTTGAAATACAAAATAATTTCGACACCAATTTTTTTGGACCAATACACGTTATTAAAGCTGTTTTGCCACAAATGCGAAAGCAAAATAACGGACTTATAATTAATATTACATCTATTGCTGGTTTTATGGGATTGCCTTATCGTGGTATTTATAGTGCAAGCAAAGGCGCTCTAGAGTTATTAACTGAAGCGTTTAGAATAGAGTTAAAAGATTTTAATGTTAATATGTCTAATATTGCTCCAGGCGATTTTGCTACTAATATTGCTGCAGGACGTTATCATTCGCCTTTAAAAGAGGATTCGCCTTATAAAAATTACGAAAGTGTTTTAAATGATATCGACACACATGTAAAAGAAAGTGGCGATCCTATTGCAGTTGCAAAGATGGTGCTGAAAGTTGTAAATACTAAAAAGCCTAAAACGCACTATAAAGTAGGTTCTTTTATGCAGAAATTCTCTATTGTTTTAAAGTTTTTATTGCCAGATAAGGTTTATGAAAAGATGTTGATTAAACATTATAAACTATAAACGCAAACTCCAAATTTGAACGTCAAATATTTCAAGTTAAAATTTATAAGAGTCATAAATTCTTGTTTTGTTAATATCATTTTATATCATTTTTTCTTCTAGCTTAAGTTAAACCGTAACTTTGCATCGCGTTGGAAAACTTATAAATTATAATTTTTAATGTAATCGTGAGCTTTGCGTTAAGGATTAAGGCTTTGTTGAAGCTCCTCGCAGAGAGCGACTTCCGAAAGCCTGACCTTTAGGTAACGCCTAAATAATTAAACACAACTAAATATTTAATATGAAATTTTTTATAGACACTGCTAATCTTGAACAAATTAAAGAAGCCGAAGATTTAGGAATCTTAGATGGCGTAACCACAAATCCATCTTTAATGGCTAAAGAAGGCATTACTGGAACCGATAATATTTTAAAGCACTACGTTGCTATTTGCAACTTAGTTGCTGGAGATGTTAGTGCTGAAGTTATTGCAACGGATTTTGAAGGTATGGTAAAAGAAGGTGAAGCACTTGCTGAATTACACGAACAAATTGTAGTTAAATTACCTATGATTAAAGACGGTATAAAAGCGTGTAAATACTTTAGTGATAAAGGGATTAAGACAAACGTAACTTTAGTGTTTTCAGCTGGTCAAGCATTATTAGCAGCAAAAGCTGGTGCAACATATGTATCGCCTTTTATAGGTAGGTTAGATGATATTTCTACAGATGGATTAAACCTTATTGCTGAGATTAGACATATTTATGATAACTATGCTTTCGAAACTCAAATTCTTGCTGCATCTGTACGCCATACAATGCACGTTATTGATTGTGCTAAATTAGGTGCTGATGTTATGACTGGTCCTTTAAGTTCTATCGAAGGTTTACTAAAACATCCACTTACAGATATTGGATTGGCTAAATTCTTATCAGACTATAAAAAAGGGAATTAAAGTTCAATACCTTTTAAAGTATTACGATCTAAAAAGTCCTGAAAATTAATTTTTTCAGGACTTTTTTATTGTTTTAATATTTGTAATATTATTGGTTTAACAAACCCAGTAACTCCTGTTCAAAACCTATGTTAAACATATTGGCTTTCGCGTTTACTATTTGTGCTTTTTTATTGAGAATAAATACTTTTTGTATTGGGTTTACAGAAAGTAACACTTTAGATTGTTTTGGTGCTTTAAAACGGTATTCGTTATGAATTTTAACATTATAGCGGTTTAGTGTTTTTTCTTGTTCTTGATAAGAAATAGAATCAACATTAATAGCTATGTAATGAAATTCAGGGTATTTTACCTTGAGCTCTTTTGAGCGTTTGTGTGAAGAAATTAAATGGTTTTTGTTATTTTTAGACCAAAAGTAGATTATTGTAGGTTTTTTTATTAACGAATAGATGCTAATTTCTTTGTTGTCTTTGTCATATAAATTAACAAGAGGGATTTTTTTTCCTGGCTTTAACCTTTTGTAAGAACTAACAAATTGAGTTGCATTTTTTATATCTTTTGTGTTTGTGCTCTTTTCATTAAAGGACTGAAGCATTTGGTCGTAATCTTCAGTGTTTTTAGAGACACTAATAAATTGTCTTAAAACAAATCGTAATAAACTATTTTTAATGTCTTCGTTGCTTACCTTTTCTTCAATAATACTAAGCTTATCTAGATTATAATGTATGTCTAATTTGTTGTAAAGGCTATCTTTAGAATGTTGAAAATGGTTTCTTAGAGCTAGGTTGTTAATGTGAAATCTTAAAAATAAAAGATAAGGACCGTAATCTTTAATGGTCGTATTGTTGTAATCTATAGTCTCTCTGTAGTTATAGAAATCTTCTGGAAGATTTTTAAAGGCATCCAATTCAGATGTTTTATAATTTGCTAGAGGATAGAGCTCTTTATGTGCGTAATATTCATAATTAATACTTGCTTCAGCTATTTCATCAAACAACTTCGAAGTCTCATTTTTAAGCTTAAGTTTCGCTAGTTTTTTTAATTTCCAATCTTTTGAAGATTTATAAATACTATCAAACTCTTCTGCAGTTTTTTGACCTAAACCAAGAATTTTGTCATCTTCTATTTCATTAAGCAAATACATTTCCATTAAAAAATTATTCTCTTTTGCGCCAATTCCAGTATAAACTAGAGACTCATCGAAATCTAATGTGTTTAAACGTAATCTTAAACTATCGTTGGGTTCAATCAAGAAACTTTGAAATTCTCTACCATGAAAAAAACTGTATAAACCAGGTTCAAAATCTTTGAAATTGTGAGAAAATCTATTGTACTTATTTAACGCAATGGTATCTAAAGGAACTCCAGATTTAATAATAATAATATGATTGCTAGTCGGGTTTATGATTTCACCACCTAAATAGGCGTTGTTTATAGAAGTGTTCTCCGTATCTTTTTTACAAGCCGATAGAGATATTGCTAGTATTAGGGTAAGGAATAAAAAAATAGATTTCATAAAAAATCAAATGCAATAGTTCGTAGAAACAAAAATATGTTATGTAAACGTGCAGTGGTGTTAATGCGTTGTTAAATTGGAAATAAAATAAGTTAAATATTAACCTCTAAGCTTTTACAAAAGTTTATATAACAGTGCTTTTGTTTTTTCAAACCGAAGATATTATTTACTTTTGCAAAAAAGCTAACAAGCGCTTTTATGTCAAGGAGTAAAAAGTATTTAGTTTGTTAGTTTTTAGTTTAAAAGTTGAATAAAAACCATCTGAGTTAAAAATATATAATAGATGTTATCAGTTTCAAATCTTTCGGTACAATTTGGTAAGCGCATACTTTTCGATGAAGTGAATACAACTTTTAACAATGGAAATTGCTATGGAATTATTGGTGCCAATGGAGCCGGAAAATCGACGTTTTTAAAAATAATTTCTGGACAGCAAGATGCTAATTCTGGTCATGTGCATTTAGAATCTGGAAAACGCATGTCTGTTCTAACACAAGACCACAACAAGCATGATGAGGATACCGTTTTAGAAGCTGTTTTAAAAGGGAATCAACCATTATATAAATTAAAGTCTGAAATAGATGCCTTGTATGCAGATTATACAGACGAGAATGCAGAAAAAATTGGTGAGCTTCAAGTACAGTTTGAAGAAATGAATGGTTGGAATGCAGATAGCGACGCAGCAGCAATGTTATCCAATTTAGGTGTTAAGGCCGATTTTCATTACACTTTGATGAAAGATCTTGATGGAAAACAAAAAGTACGTGTATTATTAGCACAAGCTCTTTTTGGAAATCCAGACGTACTGATAATGGATGAGCCAACCAATGATTTAGATTACGAAACGATATCTTGGTTAGAAAACTTTTTAGCAAACTATGATAATTGTGTTATTGTTGTCTCTCATGATAGACACTTTTTAGATGCGGTTTGTACACATATTAGTGATATCGATTTTGGTAAGATCACACATTTCTCAGGAAATTATACATTTTGGTATGAGTCTTCTCAATTGGCAGCAAGACAACACGCACAGCAAAATAAAAAAGCTGAAGATAAAAAGAAAGAATTAGAAGAATTTATTCGTCGTTTCTCTGCCAACGTAGCAAAAAGTAAGCAAGCTACAAGTAGAAAAAAAATGATTGACAAACTTAATATTGAAGATATCAGACGCACAAGTCGTCGTTACCCAGCAATTATTTTTGAACGCGATAGAGAAGCAGGAGATCAAATATTAAATGTCGAAGGTCTAACTGTTTTACAAGAAGGAGAAGTATTATTTAAAGACATCGATTTTAATCTTAATAAAGGAGAGAAGGTCGTTGTATTCTCTAGAGATTCTAGAGCAACAACAGCTTTTTATCAGGTTTTAAATAATAAACGAAAAGCAGATTCCGGAAAATTTGCTTGGGGAGTTACAACGACCCAGTCTTATCTTCCATTAGATAATAGTGCCTTTTTTAATAACGATTTAACCTTAATTGATTGGTTACGTCAATGGGCACAAACAGAAGAGGAACGCGAAGAAGTAAATATTCGTGGGTTTCTAGGTAAAATGATTTTTAGTGGCGAAGAAGCTTTTAAAAAATCTACAGTGCTTTCTGGAGGAGAAAAAGTACGTTGCATGTTATCTAGAATGATGATGACAAGAGCAAACGTTTTACAATTAGATGAGCCAACAAACCACTTAGATTTAGAGAGTATTACAGCCTTTAATAACTCTTTAAAGAATTTTAAGGGCACAGTATTATTTACGACACACGATCATGAGTTTGCACAAACTGTAGGCGATAGAGTAATAGAGCTAACACCAAATGGTGTAATAGATAAACATACTACTTTTGATGAGTATATGCAAGATCCAAAAATTAAAGAGCAGAGAGAGAAAATGTATACTGTTACTGCGTAAATAGTATGTAGTTAACAGTAGAAAAAAGCCTCTAAAATCTATAATAATGAGGCTTTTTTTCATGTATTTGAGTTAGACTGTCATTTGAATGCCTTCTACTAAATTAAGCTTCCATTTCACCACGAACAGTTTCAACAATAAGTACTGCTTTTTCTGTTTCGCTTTCATGAACGTATATTTCTGGAAAAGAAGGAAGAGCAGTTGCAAACCCTGCCAAACGACCAGACTCAGTTTCATCTTTAATTACAGGATTAATACCAACGGCTTCCAAACGTTGTTTTATTACTTGAACAATTATAGTTCCACCGGTGTAAATTTTTATGTATTCAGAATCTGTCATAATTATTGTATTTAAAGGTTATACTTAAATATACGAAATAATTAGTAAAACCTTACATGCTAGATTGTGTTTAAGTTTCTTTTAAGAAAACTAAAGCACAGCATTTATTCTGCTTTTAAATAATTGTAAAGTCTATATGCTCCTAAGCCAATCATTGCTATAGAAAGAACGAGTCTTAAAGTAGAGACTGAGTCGTCTACAAAAAAGTATCTGTAAACAATATAACATCCAAGGCCTGAAAATATTAGTCCAGAGAATAAGCTCCAAATACTTTTTTGTTGTGGTTGATTGTTTTCTGTTTTCATAATATTGTTATTATTAAATGACTTTAAGAAGTCATATTAGGTATTCTTTTTTATGATGTGATAATATAAAATGTAAATGTATTTATTCTTTTGTAATTTTTGCAGTATTTGTGGCTCCTGAAGCAGTTGTAACTTTTAAGAAATAAACTGCAGACTGTAAATAATTAATATTAATAGAAATTATTTCAAGATTATTATAGTCTTTAGTTGAGATAACTTTACCCGATAAATTAATAATTTGAATTGTTATATCACTACTATCTTGTAGTTTGATATTAATAATTCCATTTATAGTGTTTGTCGATACTTGTAAGATTAGTGATTCAAATTCATTTACAGATAAAACAATTGAATCTGTATATACTTTCTAATGATACAGTAATGCTAAAAGTTAATACATACTAAACGAACTAGATGCTATAGACTTCTTGTATTTCTGTTTTTTTTAAGGTACTATTGAATAGCCTAATAATTTAATTATCTCAATTCAGCTCCAAGCTTACTTTCAAAGTTGTTTTGAAGTTTTTTCATTACTTTATCTACCACTTTATCTGTAAGTGTTTTATACTCGTCTTGAAATATAAAACTAACAGCATAACTTTTTTTCCCATTGGGTAGATTTTTGCCTTGATAGACATCAAATAAGCTCACGTTTTTAAGTAGTTGCTTTTCGGTTTGCTTTGCAATAGTATGCAAGTTTTCAAACGTAACTTTATCGTCTAGTAACAATGCGAAATCCCGTCTTACTTCTGGGTATTTCGGTATGGCTATAAATTTGATTTTATTGCGTTTTGCAACTTCAATAATGTTATCCCAATTAAAATCTGCAAACAATAGGTCTTGACTAATATCAAAATGCTTAGTAATTTTCGTTTTTACAATTCCAAAATCTACTAAAACAGTTTTGCCTTGGCTATATTGTACACCTTCTGTAAAAGCATCATTTTTTGTAGGAGTTGCTCTATAACGCGAAATCCCTAAACGCTCTAAAGTCCCTTCAATAGTACCTTTTAAGTAAAAGAAATCACTTTTTTGTTGTACGGTAGCCCAACTTTCTTGAGATTTATTTCCAGTAACAAATAAAGTAAGATGCTTATATTCTTCATGAGTACCATTGTAGTCGTGATATGTTTTTCCGAATTCAAAAAACTTTAAATCACTTCGTCTTCGGTTAATATTGTATGATACGGCCTCTAATCCAGAAAATAATAACGACTGTCTCATAACAGATAAATCGTTACTTAATGGGTTTAACATCGTAATATTATGTTCTTCCTTTAACTGTTCGCTAAGTGCAATATAGTTTGGTGTGGTTAACGAATTTGCCATGATTTCATAAAAACCTTGAGCAGCTAATTGGTTTCCAACTACATTTTGTAATTTATGATCTTCAAATTTTGATGAATTTGAAATCGATGCGTTAAGTTTGGTAGTCGTTTCTATATTATTGTAGCCATAGACACGAAGAATTTCTTCTATAACATCTGCTTCTCGTTGCACATCGTTTCTGTAAGAAGGAATAGTTAATCCTAATCCTGTTTCTGTAACATTATTAACTTTAATTTCAAGAGACGATAGAATGCTTTTTATCGTTTCTTTTGGAATTTCTTGGCCAATAAGTTTGGTTACTTTATCGAAAGTTAAATGAACCTCGAAATCTTTGATTTTTGTAGAATAAGCATCAGAAACATCGCTAGTAATTTTACCACCAGCAACTTCTTTTATTAATATAGCGGCACGTTTTAAAGCGTATTCTGTAATGTTTGGGTCAATACCGCGTTCAAACCTAAAAGAAGCATCTGTATTTAAAGCATGTCGCTTAGCTGTTTTTCTAATACTAACAGGATTGAAATAAGCACTTTCTAAAAAAATATTTGTTGTGTCTTCAGACACTCCAGAATCTAATCCCCCAAAAACACCAGCTATACATAGTGGTTTTTTTGTATCGCAAATCATTAAATCGTCTTCATGTAATTCGCGTTCAATACCATCTAAGGTTGTAAACTTTGTGCCTTTAGCAACTGTTTTAACCTGAATTTTGTTATCAAAAATTTTATTAGCATCAAAAGCATGTAACGGTTGCCCTAATTCGTGCAATACGTAATTTGTAGCATCCACAATATTATTTATTGGAGATAAACCAATGGCTTTTAGTCTTTGCTGCATCCAAGAAGGAGATTCTGCAACTTTAACGCCAGAGATTGTTACACCGCAATAACGTGGTGCTAACTCTTTATTTAAAACGTCAACATCTATTTTAAGTGAGCGACTTTCTACGTGAAACGAACTTACAGAAGGTGTTATTAATTCTAAATTAATGTCTTTATGTTGTAAACCTGCTTTTAAATCGCGAGCAGTACCAAAATGACTCATGGCATCAGCTCTATTTGGAGTTAGTCCAATTTCGAAAACTTGATCATTTTCAATTTTAAACAAATCTGCACAAGCGGTACCAACAATAGTATCTTTGGCTAAAACCATAATACCATCGTGAGATTTCCCTAGTCCAAGTTCGTCTTCAGCGCAAATCATCCCAAAACTTTCTTCTCCTCGAATCTTACCTTTTTTAATGGTCCAAGCTTCGCCTTCTTCTGTATATAAAGTACTACCAATAGTAGCAACAGGTACTTTTTGTCCAGCGGCAACATTTGGAGCTCCACAAACAATTTGCACGGGAGTTTCTGTGCCAATATTTACAGTAGTTACCTTTAGTTTGTCTGCATTACTGTGTTGCTCGCAGGTTAAAACCTCTCCAACAACAATACCTTCCAATCCGCCTTTTACGCTTTGATAAGTGTCTATGCCTTCAACTTCTAAGCCTAAATCTGTAAGTAATTCGCTGGTTTGCTCTGGTGTCCAATCTGTTTTTATAAACTGTTTTATCCAGTTGTAAGAAATCTTCATTTAATATACGTTAAGAGCACAAATATAAGAATAGTTACGGCGTATTAAAACAGATAAAATGGTTTTTATTGTAGTATTTGTATTTCTATTAAACTTTTGATTATCAGTATTTAAAATTGTAAAATGATTTAGTTTTGTCACCGATATCGACTAAAAATTATTAATCTATTTAAAATTAGTACTGTTTTTAGTAATCATATTATCGATTGCAGCCAACTAATTTGTAAAATCATAAGTAGCTCCAAACCTAAATTAAAAAGTTGAAGAACAAATTGATATAAAAAAAGAAGTGATTAAAATTATGGAAAGTCACGATTAAGAAATAGCTAAACACCAAATAACTGCAAAGGACTATCGGTTTTTAATATTTGAATTTTTATTATTTTACAGGTAAGAGAGAAAACTTGAATTTGAAACCGATTATTGAGATGAAGTTTATGTTTGTCCTGTTAAATAATACAGTAGCATTAAACTTAATTTTAAATGACATTGGGTAAGTAATGTTTTTTTAATATAAAATTTTAACTTAGCAATAAAAGTAAATAAACTATGAAAAGTAATATTTTAAAAAAGTTAGTATTGTTAATTTGTGTTTTACCAGTAGCATTCACTAGTTGTAAAGATGATGAAGATGTTACTCCGGCTCAAGTAGTAGCGTCTATAGATAAAGTGTTTGATGGGAACGCTGTGCTCAGTTCTCAAGCACAAGTAAATGATTTCGCTGCGGAAAATTATAACACAATTGATGGCGATTTGTTAATTGGTTTTAATGCGAGTTCTACTCAAATGTCAGACATCACTAGTCTAAGTCAATTAACGTCAATAAGAGCAATAGGAGGAAAGCTTAACATATCAAATAATCCAATTTTATCAAATATAGAAGGACTGAATGCTTTAAATTTTATCCGCGGATTAGAATTTAGAAAGAATGCTATCATTACTACATTGTCTCCGTTAGTTAATGTGTTAGAGCTTACGTTTTTACAAGTAGAAGATAACGATGCTTTAAAAAATATGGAAGGTTTAAGTGGTGTTGCTAATATTCAGCAATATGCCATTGTAAGACGAAATGCAGATTTGTTAAGTCTTAATGGACTTAATAATTTAGAAGCTATTGAAGATGGCCAATTTAGTATTACCGAGTCTCCTTTATTAACTAATATTAGTGCATTATCTAATTTAAAACTCATTGGAGGAACATTATCTATAAACTTCACACCTTTAACAAGTTTAAATGGGCTCTCTAGTGTAGAGTCTCTAGGAGGTGATATGTTTTTTAGTTTTAATACACAGTTAAATGATTATTGTGCACTAAACAACTTAATTATACAAAACACTTATTCTGAAGAAATTAACGCTCTAGGTAATGCATACGATCCAACTGTTCAGGATATTATAGATGGGAACTGTTCTAATTAAGGATTAATATAGAAGTTTAATTTTAAAAACTAAAAAAGAATGATGTATTGTCATTCATTTTTTTTTTTTTGTGAGTAAAATGTCAATATTTCGACGAATACAATAAACCCTAATTATGAGAGATGTTTTTACGTTTTTAATTGCATTTATGATTTTATCTTGTGAAGATAAATCTACTCAAGAATTGCTAATTTTTGGCGACTACAGAGCAGAATTGCAAATAAGTGATACAGAAGTAATACCATTTACCTTTAAAGTAAAAGATGTTAATAATCTCACCGTATTTAATGCTGAAGAACAAATAGAAGTTAATGAAATTGAATACAGAAACGACTCAGTTTTTATAAATATGCCAGTTTTTGAAGCTCTTTTAGCAGCAAAAATTAAAAATGAAACACTAACTGGGAACTTTATAATAAAAGGGAAAGATAGAGTAGTACCATTTACAGCTAAAAAAAGCAAAACACGTTTTAATGTTACTGCTAAGGCCGAGGCTAATATCTCTGGAAATTGGGAAACTGTTTTTAGTCCAAATACTCCAGACGATGCCTATATAGCCAAAGGTGTGTTTAAACAAAATGGAAATCAAGTATCAGGAACTTTTTTAACCGAAACTGGAGATTACCGTTTTTTGGAAGGAGTAGTAAACGGAAACGATTTAAAGCTTTCAACGTTCGATGGAGCACATGCCTTTTTATTTAAAGGTAAAATCACCGATTCTACTATTAACGGAACCTTTTATTCCGGAAGCCACTGGAAAGAACCTTTCTCTGCAATACGCAATGCAAATTACCAATTGCCAAGTGCAAACGACTTAACATACCTAAATGAAGGCTACGACAGTTTAGCATTTACCTTTCCAGACGCTAATGGAAAAATGATATCGCTAACAGATGATCGTTTTAAAAATAAAGTGGTGCTAGTTCAAATTATGGGCACGTGGTGTCCAAATTGTTTAGATGAAAGTAAATATTACACAGAATTCTACAAAAAAAACAATGAAAAAGGTTTAGAAATTGTAGCCTTGGCTTTTGAGTATGCCAAAACCAATGAGAAAGCTTTTGCTAGCATAAAACGTCTTCAAAATAGAATAGGCATAACCTACCCAATTTTATTAGCACAAACTGGAACCACAAGTAAACAAAAGGCACAAGAGAAACTACCAATGCTTAATCATGTTTTAAGTTATCCAACTACCGTTTTTGTAGATAAAAAAGGTAAAGTACGTAAAATACACACAGGTTTTAATGGTCCTGCAACAGGTGAGGAATTTGTGGAGTTTAAGAAAGAGTTTATTGATTTTGTTGATGAGTTGTTGAAGGAATAAATTTTGTAATAAAATTCTGAAATGGATGAACACGTATAACTACTTGTTTTTTTTTAAGAGAAGTTATACTGCTATTTAGAAGTTAAATTCTAAATAGCTTAGCGTATTCAAACTTAAAAATCAATATTTATGAAAAAACTTATCCCTAACCATATTCCAGCCAAAGGTTGGAAAGGTGGATTTCTAAAAAAACATCCTGAAGCAAATTATCCAAAACCTAACCTTAATCATGGTTTGGAGTTTACTGGTAACCTAGATAATATAGGTTTGATAACGAGACAACAACGCGTTTTATGGCCTGAATTTACTTGGGAAACAGAAAAAGGAGCTAAAGATCCAAAGCGTTGTTTCCAAATGTTTGCACCAGATATTTCAAGAATGGGTTATGATGATTCAGGGCAGTCATGGTCTATTATTTGTCCTCAGCAAGGTACTTTTATTCCAGGTATTGGAACTTTAAATGTTGAAGTTACAGTAACGGGTCAAAAAGGATGGGTGGACGAGTCTACTAAAACTCAAGCAATAGATTTAATGGTAAAACCTAAAATTTGGTTTAGTCCAAGCGCGAAAGAATCTGCTTATGGTAAATTATTATGGTCTATTTTCGAATTAAATCATCTTGGGTTTAATTTTCCTTCCGAAAAACATAAAGCAATACAATTAAATACTTTTCGTACAGATAAAGAGAAAACACGTACAATTTCTTTAAGAGATGGCTTGTTTTTAGGTGGTAATATACCAGCGTTTACAGACCATTCCACCGAAGCATGGAATCATGCAAATCTTGAAGTGGAAATAGGAGATATTGATGCAAGTCAACATGATTTAGTAACAGAATTTAACGAACTCATAATGAAAGCATTTAATGCAGGTTCCGGTAATATGTTACAAAAAGGAAATATATTGGCTTGGAATGTTTGGTTTGATGCGCCTACCAAAGCAAATACGAAAGAATGGACAAATCATGCTGTAGTTTGGCGAAAATCTATCGATGTAGACCATTGTAGTCCAGATGGCAATGGAAGTATAGCTAGATTTGCTAACGGTAAACCTTTTAGCGCAACAAAAGAATTGGAAGAAGAAATTCTTGCAGATATTATAAAGTTTATTAAAAAACATCTTCCTTAATAGTAGTGTTAAGCTATTTTGTGTAGGAGAAACTGCTTTTATTTAAGTGTAATTGAATCAATCAGCAACTCAAAGCTTTCAGCCTTTTTATTTCCTATTAAAAAGGCTAATTCTTCTATGTTATTTTTATTAAAGTTTGGATAGTTAAGTGTACGTCCTCTAAAAGCAGGATACATATCTTTTAAATTAATAGTAATGGTTTCCCATGTACCAGAAGTAGTAAATGCTGTAATATAAGAGTAACGCTCGTATTTATTGTGTTTTATTCTAAATTGGTACGCTTTTCCATCTCCTTTTAATTTAATAGAAACTTTGGTATGATTAGAAACATCTATAGCGTCCATATCATAACGCAAAGAAGAAAATCCACCATTATTTTCTATAGAGACTTTACCACTAAATTTACCATGTCCATCTTTGTTTAAAGCAAAGTTTCCGCTAGAACGTCCGCCCATAACAACATCATCAACAATTCGCCAATTAGAAATGTTAGCCTCTTTAGTAAAATCGAAAATAGTTGTTGAGCTTATCATAGTTGCAGTAAATAATAAAATGAAGGCTATAGGTTTCATAGTATTTTTTTAGCAAATTTACAGATTAATCTATGGCTTTTCTGTCAATAAAAAGTTAAAAGTGGCTTGTTACTCTTGAGAAAGCATGAAATCTAAATTATGTATCGCTTTTAAATGGATTAGTATTCTACTAAAGTAAATTTAGCTTAAATATTGAGAATGCCAGTTAGTTTGTAATTACTAGGTTTGTTGTGATTTCTAATACTATTAATTAAAATCTAAAATTACTGTAGCACCATGTCTACCTTGGTGAAATATAGTTACAGGTGTTGGGTGAGGAGATGGTTGTCCTGCAAAACCTGGAAACATTAGGTGGTTAACAGTCAACGGGAAAGTTAGAGTGTCCGAAGCGCTATTAACCGACATGAAATTTTGATTGTATTGGTAAATACTTATGTTGTGTGCCGATACTCTTAATCCTGGGACTAAATTATTCCCAGACAAAACCATAGTATCTCCATAATTGTAACTAGTTTGATTTGTACTTGATATTATTGGTACATTTTCTGCTAGAATATCTATTGTATAAGGTGTTATTGCTTTAATTACATTATTAACTTTGTAAACAATTTTGTAATCTGTTGCAGATGTAATATTTATTGGAAAATCTATTTTAAATCTTGTTGATATGTTGCTATTAGAACCGTTTGATGTGTAATTAGTATAAGATAATTCATAACTATTTGCAGAATTCTCTATAAATATTTTAGCATTAGGAATTGTGAGATCTATATTTTGTGTCCTTACAAAAGGATTTGCATTTTGGTAATATAGGCTGGCTGAATTACTTGTTATTGGAGAAGTGTTTAGTGTTAAAAATAGAAATTTCTTGGTTATAACGGTATAAATATTAGAAGATCCATTGGCGGCTGTTACTGTATATGGCACACCAATGTTGAAGTTTTGTGGTACGTTTGTATCTGGGTTAACTGTTGCGTTTTCAGAAATAGTAAGTGTAGGCACGGCTCCTGAAAAATCTAAAATGTAAGATTCTAAAGCTATAGTTAGGTTCGTGTCGTCTATTACACCAATAAAAGTTTCGCCATCCAAAGTAACTTCAAAACTCAATATTCTTTTCTCATTAGAGAGTGGAGTATTGTTAATAATAACACTGTAAGTTCGTTGTTCTCCATTTTCGGCAGTAACAGTATAAGAAATAGGAAGAGAGAAGTCTTGTGCTACATTTAAACTAGGGTTAATTGTCGCTCCTTGAGAAATTGAGATATTTGGAATAAGTGTGTTGTCTATTTCTATGCCCATTGTTTCTATTGAAACAGTATTATTAGTATGGTCAATCACGCCTATATATTCAGTTCCGTTAGGGCTTATATTGAATGATAAAATTTTACTATCACTTCTAATTGTTGTTACGGTATAAATAGCTTCGTCTCCATTTTCTGCTTTAACAGTAAACGCTACAGGAATACTAAAATTAAAGGAAACAGAAGCTGAAGGTGTTATTATAGCCTTGTTTGAGATCGTAATTTCTGGAGAAATTAGATTAGAAATATCCAAATCATTTACAACAACAGTAATGGCTTTTGAGTCTTGATTAATAATTCCATTAAAAACATCACCATTATTCTCTATTTTGAAGGATAAGATTTTGTTTTCACTGCTCAATACAATGGTCTCATCGTCTTTAGAACAATTTAAAATTAGGCAAAGGCTTGCTAACAGGACTAAAAACTTAAATTTCATACTTTTTATATTTTTTATATTTTTTTTTCAAAAAGGGAAGCTACGCCTAATTACAGAATTATACAAGTCACTGGAGAGGTGTTTTCTAGCCATGAATAGTTTCACTCTTGCCATAACTCTTTATCAATTCTCCTTCGAAAGCAACAAGGTCTTGCCAGCGTTTGTCTACATCAATATCTTTTCCATATTGTCTAGCAAAAGTTATAAAAGTGGTGTAATGTCCGGCTTCGCTAATCATTAAATCGTGATAAAACTTTGATAATTCTTCATCGTTAATACGTTCAGAAAGTAATTTAAAACGTTCACAACTTCGCGCTTCTATCATAGCAGAAAACAATAAACGATCTACAAAGCTTTGCTGTCTGCTGCCACCTTTATTCATGAATTTATACAACTGATTGACATAATGATCTTTGCGCTCGCGACCTAGAGTATAGCCTCGTTTTTTAATAATGTCATGCACCATTTCAAAATGCTCCAATTCTTCTTTAGCAAGTTTTAAAAGTTCTGTTACCAATTCTGGATGTTCGCTATTGTGCGTAATAATGGTAATAGCGTTAGTTGCTGCTTTTTGTTCGCACCAAGCATGGTCTGTTAATATTTCTTCAATATTACTTTCTACAATAGTTACCCAACGCGGATCGGTTTCAAGTTTTAAGTGAAGCATGCTCATAGTTTACTGTTTTTTTTGTAAAGATAATTATTATAGATATAATTTATGCTTGTCACTTCTAGTGAAATTTTTATTTTAGAATTTTGTATCAATAAGCAATAGAAATATTTAAGGTTCTCGATACCGTTTTCCTTCGTCGAATTATTCGAGTTGAGAAAATCTACTAATTGTGATAAATAGCTTTTAGCTTCTCAAAAACGAATTGCGCACTAGTAATTGCGCCTTCCATTTTACCCGGAAATACAGGGCTTGTTTCTGCTCCAGCAATAAATAGTTTGTTGTCTAAATATGTATTTTGAAATAAGGGATGACCATTATTGGATTGTGGTATTATAAAACGGTCACTAGTACTGGTAGTGTATTTTTCGTTTGCCCATACACATTCTTCATAGCTTTCAAAAGTTAAAGCTTGATCTCCATAATAACTTTGTAATTGCTTTAAAGCTAGTTTTTTTCGTTCTTCTTTTTTGTTTTTTGAAAACGCTGAGCTCATAAAACCGCTTAATGCGTATAGGTTGCTGTTAGCATTAGAATGGTCGTAGAATTCTTGAATAACACCAACGCTACTATAAATTGTGCCACTAGTGTCTTTTGATTTCCAAAAAGGCGTTTTATAAGTAAAGCCAATCCTAATAGAATTATGCATCCAAGTATGGGTTTTTAATAAAAGCTCTTGAAAGTCTTGTGGTAAAGCAGGTTCTATAGCTATTTTTTTTGAAAATAATAATGGTGGAAGCGTAGATACAATATGCTTGCAATAGTATGTTGTGTCGTTACTGCTTGCTTCTAAGTCATCAGCGAGCAATTTTATAGTGAGAATCTTTTGGTTGCATGTAATCGTGTTTTCTGAAAGTCTCTCTGATAGACTTTTAATAATAGAATACGTGCCATTTGTAACGCGATAGCTTACTAAGTTGTTTTCAGGTAGTTCCACCAGCTGAACAGCTTGTGTTTTGTTAGGGTGGTAAATAGCCGTGTTGCCATAATGTTGCTTAAAAACAGAGATCCCAAGTTCTTTTAACAATGCTAAAGCATTAAATTGTTGGTCTATTAACCAAGTAGCGCCTAATTCTATTGGGGCTTGATTGGTATTGTGTTTTGTATTAATCCTACCGCCAATAGTACTGTTGGCCTCGAGAACTTTAACTTTGATATTTATGCTTTTAAGTAAGTAGGCGAGTGTTAAACCAGTTAAGCCACCACCAATAATAAGTACATCAGTTTTTATTGTTTTCATAGATTACGAAATGTAGTTCCAAATATTCTTATACTTACTCATTTGTCTATAGGTTTCCAAAATCACAGCATTTTCCTCGTGACCAAGTGATGGGTCTTTTTCTAAAACCTTTTTAGCCGAAAAACGAGCTTGTTGTAAAATGTCGCTATCTTTTATAATATCTGCTATCCTAAGATTTAAAATGCCACTTTGTTGTGTTCCTGTAATATCACCAGGCCCACGAAGTTTTAAATCAACTTCAGCAATTTCGAAACCATCATTAGTTCTTACCATGGTTTGAATACGTTTTTTACTGTTTTCAGATTGTTTATGGCTCGTCATTAAAATACAATAACTTTGTTCTGCTCCACGACCAACACGACCTCTTAATTGGTGTAATTGCGATAAGCCAAAACGCTCTGCGCTTTCGATAATCATTACCGAAGCATTAGGTACATTTACGCCAACTTCAATTACAGTTGTTGCAACCATTATTTGTGTTTGACCTTTTATAAAACGTTGCATTTCGAACTCTTTATCTGCAGGTTTCATTTTGCCATGTACAATAGAAATTTGATACTCTGGAGTAGGGAAGTCTCGAGAGATACTTTCATAGCCATCCATTAAATCTTTGTAGTCCATTTGTGCGCTTTCTTGTATCAATGGATAGACAATATAAACCTGTCTTTTTTTCTTGATTTCTGAACGCATAAATTGAAAAACTTTTAGTCTATTTGAGTCGTATCTATGGACTGTTTTTATGGCCTTTCTTCCAGGTGGTAATTCGTCTATAATCGAGATGTCTAAATCACCATAAACAGACATTGCTAAAGTACGTGGAATTGGTGTTGCAGTCATTACTAAAACGTGAGGAGGGAAGGTGTTTTTTTTCCATAATTTTGAACGTTGTTTTACGCCAAATCTATGTTGCTCGTCTATAATTGCTAAGCCTAAATTTTTAAATATCACCTTATCTTCAAGTAGAGCGTGCGTACCAATTAGGATGTCTAATTCGCCATTCTCGAGCATTTCATGGATTTCACGACGTTGTGAAGTGTTACTTGAACCTTGAAGCAGTTTAATGCTGATATTTAGTTCTTTGCATAGTTCTTCTAATCCATTATAATGTTGTACTGACAAAATAGCAGTAGGTGCCATTAAGCATGCTTGGAAACCATTGTCAAGTGCTATAAGCATTGACATCAATGCTACAATTGTTTTTCCAGATCCAACATCGCCTTGTAATAAGCGATTCATTTGGGCGTTACTACCCATATCTGCTCTAATTTCTTTCAGAACTCTTTTTTGCGCACCAGTTAATTCGAACGGTAAATGGTTTTTGAAAAAGCTATTGAAATGTGCTCCAACGGTTTCAAAAGGAAATCCTTTTATCTTAGATTTATGGATTAAATTTTTCAGAATTAATTGTAACTGTATGTAAAATAATTCTTCAAATTTTAGTCGAAATTCAGCCTTAAAAAGTAAGTCGGAATTCTTAGGGAAATGAATGTTAAAAAGAGCTTCAGATTTAGGAATTAATTTAAGGTTTTCCAGGAGGTCTTTAGAGAGTGTTTCTACAAATTTCCCACCAGTTTCTATGAAGAGATTTTGCATGATTTTTATCATCATGCGATTGGTGATTCCTCTTGTAGATAACTTCTCTGTAGAAGGATAAATAGGTTGTAAAGATGAGCGCAAACTTTGCTCGTGTTCAGACAATAATTCAATATCTGGATGTGCCATATTGTACTTGCCCCCAAAACTATTTACCTTCCCAAATATAACATAAGACACATTTGTTTTTAGCCCTTCTCTAATCCATTTCTGGCCACGAAACCATACCAATTCCATAGTGCCTGTATCGTCTTGAAAAGTAGCAACTAAACGTTTTCCTCTTTTCTGAGAAATTTCTTTAAAACTAGTTATTTTTCCAATAACTTGAACTTCTGCAGTGTTTTGATGTAGTGTATTTACTTTATAGTATTTCGTGCGATCTAAATAACGATTTGGAAATAGATTGATGAGGTCTTGATAGGTATGAATACCAAGTTCCTTGCGAAGCAAATCTGCACGATTTGGTCCAACACCTTTAAGATAATCTATTGAAGTTTGAAGATTAGTAGCCATTTTTCAAATAAAAAACTAAAATACATGATTTATCAAATTAAAATAGAATTTTTCTTAAATTCGTGCAGCCTTTAAAATAATTAAAAATGAAAAAACCAAGTTAATTAAAGTTGCTGAGATAGTTACCGTAATTATTGGAATGTTATTTATTATTAATTGTAGTAGTAATGACGATTCTCAAACTGTAACGCCATCAGCGCAAATAATATCTACTGGAAGTATTTTAAAATATGGGGATGTCGATGTTTTGTGTTATTCTGTTTCACAAAGTTTACAAGTTAAAGGCACCAATTTAACAGGAAATATATCGCTTTCTACATCTGCAAATTTTCAATTATCTCTTGATGATGCTAGTTTTAGTAACGCAGTAACTATTAATGCAGCGTCTGGAAACGCTGGAAACACAATTATTTATGTAAGGTTCTCACCTGCACAGGATGCCATTGGTAATACAACAGGTAATTTAACTTTATAAAGTTCTCAGGCTACAGTAATCACATTAGCATTAATAGGTATGGGTGTTAGTATTACTCCAATAATAAATGTATTTGGTACAATTAATAATTTTGGTGATGTTATGGTTTTGGAAAATGCTGTAGAACAAAACATTAATGTAAATGGAGATAATCTGGTGTCAGATATTACCGTTTCTGCAAGCACAGATTTTAATGTATCCCTAGATAATGTTACGTATACTTCTTCTTTACAAGTCCCTGCTGCAATAGTAAATGATAATACAACTGTTTATGTGCGTTTTAGTCCAAGTGTAGTTGGTAATGGAACAGGAACGATAACCATGTCTAATCAAGACACTACGGATGCTGTCATTGATGTAGAAGGTAATGGAATTCCTGTAATACAAAATTATGTCTCATTTAATAAACAAGCTTTGGGTTTTGGAGGAGGTTTTAATCAATCTGCATCCCAAACATTTAATTTGTCTGCAGATTTAACTAATATTGTGCAAATTAAAATGTTTGTGCAAATAGATTGTCCTACTTCTGGTTGCGATGATTGGGACCGTTTTGCTAATATTAAAGTAAAAGACCAAGTAACAGGAAGTTGGTTTGAAATTGGTCGTTATATTACACCATATTGGACAGGAACACAGCAATTAGATAGAGGTTTAGAATTCGACGTTACTGACTTTAAAGGGTTATTGTCCGGAGCTGTAGAATTAAGAATTTATATTGAGAATTGGACTTCTAAAGCAGATTTAATTTCTGTAGATTTTGATTATATTGAAGGGACTCCAGATTATCCGTATTATGCAGTTTCTGAGGTTTTAGGCTATCATGCTAATTCTATAGATGGTGTGCCTTACGGCGTAAGGTATAGTTTAGATTTAGACAAACAAATTAGTGTTCCTGGCAATGCAGAAAGTACACATTTAAGAACAGCTATTTCTGGTTGGGGCCACGCAACACCAAATGATGCAGGAGGAAGACCTTGTGCAGAATGGTGTTACAGAACACACGATATTAAAATAAATGGAAGTAATGCTTTTAGTCATTATCTAGGGCCTTTGGGTTGTGCATCTAATCCTGTAAACAATCAAAATCCTGGAAATTGGACTCCGGATAGAGCAGGTTGGTGTCCTGGAATGGCAGTACCAACAAGAATAGATAATTTAACTTCTCCAATGGCTGGAAGTACTTTTACTTTTGAATATGATTTTGAAGATTGGGTAAATAACGGAGCAAACGGAAGTGCTTATTATGCGACATCAACATATGTAGTTGTAAAAAGTAATTCGGTAATTACTGCACCGAATGTGATAGATTAATAGTAATAGAGTAAAACAAAAAGACCACTATTTCGTGAAAAAAATGGTCTTTTGATTTATATAAAGTTCTACTATATTTTATTGTTCTCCTTTAAGCACTAAAAGTGGTTTTCTGCTTTCAAAATCAGATTTACTTACACCATTATCGTGTAAAGTTTCGCTCCATAGTTTCTGAAAGAAACCACGTTTACGTCTAAAAACGCATATAAGATCTGGTTCTACAACGTGAATGTATTCTAATAAGCCTTGGAATAATGTTGCGTTTTCAGTAGAATAATATTTTGAAGTTAAAATAGCTAAATCTTTATCGAACATTAAGTCTTCAGGTAAATATTCTGGTGTTTTAACTTGTAAAAGCGTCATCTGAGCTTTAAGTTGTAAAAGTATAGTTTCAATTGGTTTTGTAGCATCTTCAGCTTTTATTATACCAGATTTTATAGCTGTTAAAACAGTAGCTATTGCTTCAAATTTATAATCTTCCGGAATTAATAAAACGGGCATATCTGTTTTTCTCACAATACTACCAGATAAATCGTCTAAATATAGTTTCTCGTTAGTTTTTGGAGTCCTTGCAGAAGCTACAATTAAATCCACGTTAAAATCTACACAGAATTCTTTAATGTATTCCAAAGTTTCTCCTTCGAAAAAGCGAAAATTAATATCAACACCTTGATTTTTAGCATGAGCGATAATTTCTTCTAAATGATCTTGCTCATCAATTTCTGTTAATTGAATACCATATATCATTTCTGCTCCAACCGCTTTTGCAAAGTCGATAGCATAAATAAGTGTTGCTTTTTTCTCTTTAAGTGAGCTAATAGGTACTAAAAAGGTCTTCATTATTATTTAATATTTTCAAATTTTGTGCAAAAGTAGTTTATTTAGAGGAATTCATCACATTCTTGCTAATATTTCGTTTTAGGGTAGTTATTTATTGTACACTGAATTGCTGCGTATTCGAACTCATAGAATTATAAAAAATTGTATTTTGGTCTGATACTTGATTTAATCCTTATATGAGATACTTGATTTTTGTTTTAATTATTTTTATTTGCTTTTCTTCGGAAGCCCAACAGGTTGAATATGTAGATTTTAAGACAGTGAATGCGAGGTTAGTAATTGTTCCAGACTCAACAAAGGTGTCTGGAAAAGTGAAATATTCATTTGAAATCTTGGAGAATATAGATTCAATTTATATTGACGCTATAAATATGAAGTTTAAGGATGTTCTTTTAAATGATAAAAAAATAGAATTTATCAACGACCTAAAGAAGGTTTGGTTTAAATCTAAATTTAGAAAAAATGTAACTTATTCTCTTACCTTCAACTATGTAGCTTATCCTAAAAAAGCAATGTACTTTGTTAAAAGGAATGAAGATTGGCAAATCTGGACTCAAGGTCAAGGGAAGTTTACTAGTAACTGGTTACCAAGTATTGATGATACAAACGATAAAATTGAGTTTGATTTTTCAATTGTTAACTACGCAGATTATAAAGTAATTGCAAATGGAAAGTTGATAAAACGAGAAGGTGCGGTAAACATTTCTCAATGGCATTTCAACATGCAAAAACCAATGTCAAGCTATCTCGTAGCATTAGCTATTGGTAAATACGATAAAAAAGAAATCACCTCTAAAAGTGGAATTCCATTAGAACTCTATTATTATCCTGAAGATTCGGCTAAAGTAGAACCAACGTATCGCTACACAAAACAAATGTTCGATTTCTTGGAAGAAGAAATTGGTGTTCCATTTCCTTGGCAAAACTATAAACAGGTTCCTGTAAAAGATTTTTTATACTCAGGAATGGAAAATACAAGTCTTACTATTTTTAGTGACGATTTTATGATTGATAAAACTAGTTTTGTAGATAAAAACTATGTAAACGTAAATGCTCATGAACTCGCTCACCAGTGGTTTGGAGATTTTGTAACTGCAACCGAAGGTAAACACCATTGGCTACAAGAAGGTTTCGCAACTTATTATGCTTTGCTCGCAGAACGCGATATTTTTGGTGAAGATTATTATTACAATAGACTTTACGAATATGCGAAACAGCTCATAGTTCAAGAGCAAGAAGACAAAGCAACTGCGTTGCTAGATCCAAAAGCGAGTAGTATAACCTTTTACAAAAAAGGAGCTTGGGCTTTACATGTTTTAAAAGAAAGAGTAGGAGAGCAGGTGTTTAAAAAGGCAGTGATTAATTACTTGAATAAGCATGCTTATAAAAATGTAGAAACTAATGATTTTATTTCTGAAGTTGAAAAAATTTCAGGACAAGATTTAAGTGATTTTGAAAAGGATTGGTTATTGTCAAAAGAGTTGCCAATTTCAAAAATGAGAGCTACTTTAAAGAAAAACGAAAGCATTGCTTTTTTAGAAACAATAGAGCATACACCTTATTTAAGCTATAGAACAGACAAAAATGGGTTTATTCCTTCTAGTTTAGTTCATGAGTTGCCAAAAGGATTTTATATTGAAAGACTTGCTGTATTAAGCGAAGCTTTAAAGAAGCCAGATTACCCTACTTATAAAGATTTAATTGAGGAAGCTTTTAATTCTAAAGAAATAAAAATACGTCAACTTTTAGCTAAGCATAGTCCAGATGGTTTTAAGAAAGAGAGCGAAACATTATTACTAGATGCATCTTATACTACAATAGAAATAGCATTATCAAATTTATGGTCTAAGTTCCCTAAAGATAGAGCTAAGTACTTAGATGCTACAAAAGATGTCGTTGGTTTTAACGATAAAAATGTAAGAACTTTATGGTTGGCTTTAGCCTTATTAACACCCGAATATAATTCAGGATTCAACACCGTTTATATAAAAGAATTAAGCGATTACACTTCGTCTAAATATAGTTTCCAAACACGACAAAATGCATTTTCTTTTATTAATAATCTACAGATTTTTAATATTGAAACATTAATAAATTTAATTGATGCAACAGCTCACCATAATTGGAGATTTAAGAGTTTTGCACGCGATTTATTAAAATCGTTAAGTGAAGAAGAAAAATATAAAGAGATAATTGCTAATTTGCAAGAGCAACTAAAAGAACAGTAATTCTAAATGACGTTGCTTACCAAACTGCTAACTCGAAAGATTAATTTAATGAGAATTCCGTCTTTTCGGAAATAAAAAACAACAATAATTGAAAGCACTAGTAATTTCAGGAGGAGGAAGTAAAGGCGCATTTGCTGGAGGAGTTGCACAATATCTTATTGAGCATGAAGGGCGAGAATACGATATGTTTTTGGGGACTTCGACTGGAAGTTTATTGGTTCCACATCTAGCTTCAAACGATATTGGAAAATTGTACGATGTGTTTACCCATGTAAACCAACATTCTATTTTTAGTATTAATCCTTTCATTATAAAAAAGAAAAATGGTAGAGAGTATGTGTCTATAAACTACTTTAATACCTTACTTCAATTTATAAAGAGAAGGCGAACGTTTGGCGAGAGTAAATCTTTAAAAAAGTTAATTAGAAAAAACTTTACGCTAGAAGAGTATAATCGCATTCGTAAAGAAAAAGAAGATGTGGTTGTAACGGTTGCTAACCTTTCTAAAAACCGAACAGAATACAAATCTATTAACGATTTTAGTTATGAAGAATTCTGCGATTGGATTTGGATTTCATGTAATTATATTCCGTTTATGTCTTTAGTAAAACGTAATGGTTTTGAGTATGCAGATGGTGGTTTAGGCTGTGTTGTTCCCATTCGAGAAGCCATAAATAGAGGCGCAACAGAAATAGATGCTATTATACTAGAAAGTGAAAATCTAGAATACAATAAAGTATTGGGTAAAAATCCATTTTCTTTAATGATTAACCTCTTTGGCCACTTGTTAGACCAGGTAGAAAGAGGAGATATTACTATTGGAAAATTGGCTGCTAAGCATAGGAATGTTAAGCTTAATTTGTATTATACTCCAACAAAATTGACAGAAAACTCGCTTATTTTTAATAAGACTTTAATGGAAAAGTGGTGGAGGGAAGGGTTTTTATATGCTCAAGAAAAACATGGGGAAAGTAATCCGTTAAATTCGACAGTGCCAATAAAACCTAATGTATAAAATTGTAGAGTAGTAATTTTTAATAAAGAATTGTCTAAAAAAAAACAGCCAAATCATTGGGATATTGCTTTCTTTATATATTTAATTTTCTGGCTATTGCCAAAGCTCACTTACCTCTTGTTTAATGTATGATAAGGCAGCACTGCTTGGTGGAGTTCTGTCTATCATGTCTGTTAAAATGTACTCTCTTAACTTATCGGCAGAATCTACTTTATCATTCAAAGCTGCTTTTCTAATAAGTTGAACTGTTGCATTTTTAGAAGCATTAATAATACTCCAGCAATTATCTGTAATATAGATTTGTTGCGATAAATTGTGTTCGAACTCTTGTTCTATACTGTTGACCAAGAGGTTTTCGTAATCTTGTTTGTTAGAAGATACAGGTGCAATTCTGGTTAATAATTTGTTAGGTGAAATGCGTTCTAAAAACAATGAAAACCTTTCGTATGCCTGGAAACGTTGAGGTAGGGATTCTTTTTTAAGGTCTTTAAGCATTAAAAAGTTACGCCTATTGTTTTCGTTCTCTACATGTTCTCTAAAAAACATAAAAGCTAATGCGCCAACAATTAAAGAAGGTACAGCAAATAGTAATAGATTAATTAATTGATCTCCCATATATTTTCGTTTTTAGTTTTTAACAAACATAATACGTTTTTAATTAGTGCACAAGAAAACCGATAATTGAATCAAAGCTGTTTTCTGCTAAGTGATAACCAAAAGTTGATTTGTCAATTGGAATCAACATACAATTAATTCACTTTGTTGTTAAGCCTTACTTTGTGCTTTATAACCTCCTAAATGCTCACAATCTTTTAAAGATTGCATACCCTTAAAAGGTACGGGTGTTTTGTTGTATTGGTATGTTACACTTAACTCTGAAGATAAATTGTGGTCATCTACATTTATTTCAATATCTGTCATTTTAAACTGGCAAGGATGCTCGTAACCAGCAGCATGTGTAATTTCGATAAACTCTTTTCTAAAGGTTTTAAAATACTGTGCAGCACGTTCAGATTTTAATGGTACATCTATACCACGTTGCAACCATTGGCTCTGTGTAGCAACGCCACTTGGGCATTTGTTTGTGTGGCAAACTTTTGCTTGAATACAACCAATACTCATCATGGCTTCCCGCGCAACATTAATAACATCAACTCCCATTGAAAAAGCCATAGCAGCTTTGCCAGGGAAACCTAATTTACCACTACCAATAAAAACCACTTGTTTTTCTAATTCCTTTTTCTGAAACAATTTATATAAATCACCAAAAGCATACACCCAAGGTAAGCTTACATGATCTGCAAAACTTGGAGGCGCAGCACCAGTGCCGCCTTCGCCACCATCTACAGTTATAAAATCTGGACCTTTACCGGTGTTTTTCATAATATTTGTTAGCTCTTCCCATTGTTCTAGTTTTCCAATGGCAGCCTTAATACCAACAGGTAATCCTGTTTCTTCGGCTATAGCTTCTATAAAATCTACCATTTCTGGAATGGTAGTAAATGCCTTATGGTTTGGAGGAGATAATACTGTTTTACCAACTTCCACGCCACGGATATCCGCAATTTCTTGCGTTATTTTCGCGCCCGGTAGTACACCACCTTTCCCTGGTTTTGCACCTTGAGAAAGTTTTAGTTCGATAGCACGAATAAACGGATTATCTTCCACCAGTTTCTTCATTTTTTCCATTGAAAAACCACCATCATCTGCTCGAACACCAAAGTAGCCTGTTCCAAAATGAAATACAACATCTCCACCATTACTATGGTAAGGAGATAAACCACCTTCTCCAGTATTGTGGTAAGCACCGGCCATTTTTGTGCCTTTGTTTAACGAGTCGATTGCTCTTGCAGACAAAGAGCCAAAACTCATTGCTGAAACATTAATTACTGAGGCTGGACGAAAGGGTCTTCTACGTTTGTTATGCGCGCCAATAACTTTTGCGCATGGTAAAAAGTATTTGTCTTTAGCATTAATATGGTCGTCTGCAACTTTATAAGGCAACATGGCATTATTAATAAAAATATGCTGATGCGCATAAATATCGCGATCTGTACCAAAACCTTCGTAATTGTTTTCGCTTTTAGCGGAAGCATATATCCAACTACGTTCTATGCGATTAAAAGGTAGTTCTTCTCTATTGTTTGCTACAAAATATTGACGAATTTCTGGGCCAATGCTTTCAAATAAATAACGAATGTGACCAACAATTGGATAATTATGACTTATGGTATGCCTTGATTGTATAATATCACGAAGTGCTAATATTGCTAAGGCAATAATAATCCATAGCCACCAAGTAATGCCAGATAAAAAGGTTAGAAAAGTATCCATAGGTTTTGAAAGGTTTTTTCAAAAATAAGGATAATCTATAATTTTGGTGCTAAACTAATTATTTAAAAAAAGAAAAACCATTATAACAAAGTTACAATGGTTTTTTATATATAATTAGATAGATTATTAGCACTTACAATATAAAACGTATTTAAGTATTAAACAATACGTATGTATGTCGAAAACTACGTACTAGTACGTAATGCTTTATAATTATTAATTTGTTTATAATGTGGTGTTTATGCATTTTATGTGGTTCTTTAAATGGAATATGTATTTTGGTTGGACGTGAGTTTGAGCATGTTTTAAACTTTTTTATACTAAACATCAAGGCTATAGAAATTTGTATTTTTCGGATAACTGCTCTTCTATACCGTAAGTGCAAAAATTTATGAAATTACTAGCACGTAATAATGGGTTTTGTATTAAAATAAACTTGGTTTAAGCACATTGATATATTCAGTATTTCTAGTCTTATTTAAGTCTTTATTAAAAGAAATTATCTTAAGAACTGGCTAATCGTGCTCATAAAATAATTCATCAATTAAAGGGCTTGTTTCTAAGTGGTTATGTTTTTTTAAGACGCTACGTACCCTACGTAAATTGCGGTTGTTGTAGAGCTGTATTGGTTTATATGTTATATTTTGTAGAAATAAACAACCCATTTTCAACACGTTTTATTAAAGTATCCATGAAAAATAAACTACTAATTGTCCTAGCCATTCTAGTAAGTCACATTGCATTTTCACAATGTATGGTAGAAGAGGTATCCTTAACAGAAAGAATTAATAAAGCATCAATTATTATTGAAGGCGAAGTGATCTCGAAACAAGGTTTTTGGGATGCCAAGCGTCAAAATATTTATACTGTTAATACAATACAGCCTTTTAAAAACTTTAAAGGCGTGTTATTTAATAATGCAACCGTAGATATTATTACAATGGGAGGGACTGTTGGTCTTAACAGATTAGATGTTAGTAATGCTTTAAAACTAAATATTGGTGATATAGGCCTATTTGTTTTGAAGAATTCACCAGTGTCCTTAACCCAAAGAGGCAATTTTTTAACCACTGTGGAAGGTGCACAAGGATTTATAAATTATGATACTTCTGATGGTTCTGCCAATGATGGTTTTAAACGCTATCCTTCAGTAGAACAACAATTATATGCAAACATAGAATCTAAAGTTGGTAAAAACTTAACGGTTTTAAAATCGGTAAATTTATTTCAGAATAATAATGAAAGTCAGGCTGATGTTATTACTGGATTTGGTCCAACTACTATAAATGCTGGAGTTAGTGATGTGTTTAATATTATTGGAACAGGTTTTGGTAGCTCTCAAGGGACAGTGCAATTTAGAGATAGCAATACCGGAGGGGCAACTTGGGTTTCTGCCTTGGATAGTGATATTATATCATGGAACAATACTTTTATCAGAGTAAAAGTGATTTCTAGTGCAAGTACTGGGCAATTTCGAGTAAAAAAATCTAATAACGTAAATATAACAAGTAGCAACAGTCAAATTCTAACTGTAAACTGGGCGCATCTTAACACGGAATATGAATTAGTTCCGGGTACACCAAATAGTTATGAGATAAACTTAAGAGCTAAGGATGCTAATGGAGGTTATCAATTTAAATTTGCGCCTAACTTTAGTGCTACTAATGCGCAAGCATCTTTTAATAGGGCTTTAGCAACCTGGAACTGTGGTTCTGGAGTTAATTTTGAAAGCTCAGGAAATACATCAGTAAATGCAGTTGCTTCAGATAATACTAATACTGTAATGTATAATACCTCAGCACAAATTATTGCTGGCGGTGGAAGTGCTAGTAACTTAGCTACAGCGTTTAGTTGGTATAGTGGATGTTTTGTTGGGAATTCAGTGGAATGGTATGTTAAGGAGATTGATATTGTGGTTAATAGCGATATAAGTTGGTATTATGGCTTTGGAGACCCAGGAGACCCTAACAAGTTTAGTTTTGAAACTGTAGCGCTTCACGAATTGGGTCATGCACAACAATTGGGTCATGTAGGACAACAAAACGATGTTATGTATTATGCTTTAAATACAGGTGAAAGTCTTACAACTTTAACTCCAGAAACCTTAAATGGCGCTAGTTACGTTATGAATAAAAGCACCACTACTTCTGTATGTGGCGAACCCGTGATGACAACATATGCTGGAAGTATTTGTTGTAATAATCCAGATATCGCCTCTCAACCTTCAGATGTTTTTGAATGTGTAGGTGAATCTGCTTCCTTTTCAGTAACCTCAAATTATGGAACATCTTTTCAATGGCAAATAAACGATGGAGGTTGGACAAATATTTCAACTAATAATTCGTCCTATAGTAATTCTAATACTCATGAACTTACTATTCCTGTTATTGTTGGAAGTATGAATAATTCTGAATACAGATGCGTTGTTACTAATTCTTGTGCAACATCAGTAATCTCATCGCCTAAGAGTTTAACTTTAGAGCCTTTACCAACTGCAACATTATCTGCTACCGCAGAAACAGCTTGTGAGAATAATGATGGTACAATTACATTTACATTTCCAGATAGCCTAGATCGCGGTGGCATTGAATTTAGTATCAACGGTGGTGCTTCGTATCCTTACCATTATGATGACGATATAGGATCTGCTACCATTACAGGTATAACACCTGCAACGTATAGTGTTTTTACAAGATATGGTGATGATTCTTGTGTTAACGAGGTTGGAGATATAACTGTTAATGAAAATAATACCCCACTAGCTTCTGTGTCTAGTTCTACAACTTCAGACTGCATTAATAATAATGGAAGCGTAACTTTAACATGGACGCCGACAATAAACAGAACACAGATTGAATTTAGTATAGATGGAGGAAATACGTATCCTTATTTGGTAAACAACTCAAATGGTAGTAAAACACTCTTTAACTTATCTCCTGGACTCAAAGACTTATGGGTACGTTGGGGCAACGACGAATGTCCTGTAGATATGGAAGATGTTACCATAATTAATTCAAATTGTAATTTTTCTAATGGATTTAAAACCACTTGGAAAACAAATAATCCAGGAGCCTCAGGAAATAATAGTATTACAATACCAATAGCAAGTTCTGGTGTTTATAATTATCATGTAAATTGGGGAGATGGACAAACAGACTATAATGTTACCGCAAGTATTACGCATACCTATGCTAGTGCAGGGACTTATACTGTAGAGATAATTGGAGATTTTCCACAAATTTATTTTAATAATTCGGGAGACAAAGAAAAAATTCTATCTGTAGAAAAATGGGGATCCACAAATTGGACTAGTATGTTTAGGGCTTTTTATGGGTGTAGTAATTTAGTTGTAAATGCTAATGATAATCCAGACCTAACAGGAGTCACTTCTTTGGCTGGTATGTTTTGGAATGCGTCATCTTTTAATCAAGATATAAGTACTTGGAATGTAAGTGGTATTACTAATATGGGATACCTGTTTAATGGCGCTACAGCTTTTAATAAAGATATTAGCGGTTGGAACGTTAGTGGTGTCGAAAATATGTCATATATGTTCAGGAGTGCATCTAATTTTAACCAAAATATAAGTAACTGGAATGTAAGTGATGTTTTAAATATGAGCAGTATGTTTAGAAGTGCTAATGCATTCGATCAAGATTTAGGATCTTGGGATATTAGTAGTATAGCAAACATGGCTTCTATGTTTACAAATGTAACCTTGTCTTCATCAAATTATGATAATACCTTAATAGGTTGGAATACTTTAAGTGGTGCAGAAACAACAATACCAACAGGTATTACTTTTAGCGGAGGTAATAGTAATTTCTGTATTGGAGAAGACGCCAGAACAAATTTAGATACAACACACAATTGGACGATTACAGATGGTGGGAAAGACTGTTCTTCAGCATTTATAACCACATGGAAAACAGATAATCCAGGTGTTTCTAATGCTAATAGTATTACAATTCCAACAAATGGTGTAGATCCTTATAATTATAACGTTAATTGGGGAGATGGCGCAACTAATAGTAATGTAACTAATGCTATAACACATGCGTATGCTACTTCGGGAACCTATACAGTAAAGATAACTGGTGATTTTCCTCAGATTCATTTTAATAGTTCTGGAGATCCAGAAAAGTTACTTTCTGTAGCCCAATGGGGAAGCCAAGTATGGGAAAGTATGGAAAATAGTTTTTCTGGTTGTACAAATATGGTTATAAATGCAAGCGATAATCCAGACCTTTCAGAGGTGACTTCCTTTTTCCGTGTTTTTCGTGGCGCCGAAGCTATGAATCAAGATATAAGTGGTTGGAATGTAAGTACAGTAACAAGTTTTAGTCAAGCCTTTTATGGAGCTACTACATTTAACCAAGATATAAGTACTTGGGATGTTAGTGAAGCAATGGCAATGAACCAGATGTTTAGGGAGGCAGTAGATTTTAATCAAAACATAGGAGGATGGAACGTAAGTAAAGTAGAGTCTATGAACCAGATGCTCCGTGGAGCTGTAGATTTTGATCAAAATTTAGGAGATTGGGATATTAGTAGCATGCTAAGTATGACTTCAATGTTTTTAGACATGGCCATGTCTTTAACAAATTATGATAATACGTTAATAGGTTGGAATACCTTAAGCGGTATAGAAATAGCTATTCCAACAGGTATTACTTTTAGTGGTGGAAATAGTAATTTTTGTCTTGGAGAAGCCGCAAGAACTAATTTAGATACTACACACAGTTGGACTATTACAGATGGTGGTAAAGATTGTTCTTCAGCATTTATAACCACATGGAAAACAGATAATGAAGGCGTTACTAATGATAATAGCATTAGAATCCTTACAAACGGTGTAGATTCTTATAATTTTAATATTAATTGGGGAGATGGCACAAACAATAGTAATGTTACAGGAACTATAACACATACTTATGCTACTGCTGGTAACTATACAGTAACTATTAATGGAGATTTTCCTCTTTTTTGGTTTGGAAACACTGGAGATAAGGAAAAGTTGCTTTCTGTAGACCAATGGGGAGACCAAGTATGGAAAAGTATGCAAGGTAGTTTTTATGGTTGTACAAATATGGTTATTAATGCAACAGATAGTCCAGACCTTTCAGAAGTTACTTCATTTATAAATATTTTTCGTGGTGCTACTGTTATGAATCAAGACATAAGCACTTGGGACGTAGGTAATGTAGAATCTATGACAGCTGCTTTTTTTGGCGCTACAGCCTTTAATAAAGATTTAAGCACTTGGGATGTAAGTAATGTTTTAAATATGAATAACATGTTTGCGAATGCAACGGTATTCGATCATAATCTTGGAGATTGGGACATTAGTAGTGTGTCAAGTATGGCAAATATGTTTAATAATGCAGCCTTGTCTTTATCAAATTATGATAATACGTTAATAGGTTGGAATACCTTAAGCGGTTCGGAAACAGCAATACCTACAGGTGTTACTTTTAGCGGTGGAAACAGTAAGTATTGCAGTGGAGAAGCCGCAAGAACTAATTTAGATACTACTCACAACTGGACTATTACAGATGATGGCAAAGTCATAGATTGTTTACCGTTTATAAGTACTTGGAAAACAAATAATACAGGCCAAACAAATAATAATAGTATAAGAATACCAAAACTTACATCAAGTTCATATGTATATAATTATATTGTTGATTGGGGAGATGGACAAACAGACACCAACGTTACTGGGAGTAGAGTGCATACGTATGATTTACCAGGAACATACATCGTAAAAATATATGGCGATTATCCACACATGCGTTTTGCAAATACGGGCGATAAACTTAAAATTCTATCTATAGAACAATGGGGAAACCAACAATGGGCAAGTATGGAACGAAGTTTCGAAGGGTGTAATAATTTAGTAATTAGTGCAACAGATAATCCAGATCTTTCGCAGGCCACTTCTTTTTATCGCATATTTAAAGAAGCTACTTCTATGAATCAAGATATAAGTGGATGGAATGTAAGCACAATTACAAATATGGTTTCAACCTTTTATGGAGCAACAGCATTTAATCAAGATATAAGTACTTGGAATGTTAGTAATGTTGATGATATGGGTGGTATGTTTTTTGATGCCATTGCCTTTAATCAAGATATTAGTGGATGGATTGTTAGTAAAGTTACACGTATGGACTCTATGTTTAAAAATGCCTTTGCGTTTAATCAAGATATTGATAATTGGGACGTTAGTGATGTTTTAGGCATGGTTAGTATGTTTGAAAATGCGGGTTCGTTTGATCAAGATCTTGGGTCTTGGGATATTAGTAGTATAGAACCTAACGGTATGGCTACTATGTTTGCTGGAGTATTATTATCACCAACCAATTATGATAATACTTTAATTGGCTGGAACACTCTAAGTAGTTCAGAAATTAAAGTCCCTACTTTTACCAGTTTTGATGGTGGTAATAGTAGGTATTGTAACAGTGCTATCGAACATGCGAGTCTAAATACTAATTACTTTTGGTCTATTACAGATGGTGGTTTAGACTGTTCTAGACCTTTTATTAGTACTTGGAAAACAAATAACTTAGGACCCACAAATAATACGCAAATAACAATACCGGTCTCGAGTTCTGAAACGTATAACTATACGGTGTATTGGGGAGATGGAACTAGTAATGCTAATGTAACAGCAGGTATGACACATACATATGCTAACGCAGGAACCTACACCGTAAAAATATATGGCGATTTTCCACACATACGTTTTGCATTTGCAGGTGATAGACGTAAAATTCTATCTATAGAGCAATGGGGAAGCCAAGCTTGGTTAAGTATGGCAGACAGTTTCGATGGGTGTCTTAATTTGGTAGTTAATGCAGCCGATAATCCAGACCTTTCGCAAGCTACTTCTTTATCAAGTATTTTTCGAGATGCAACTGCAATGAATCAAGATATTAGTGGTTGGGATGTGAGTACCATTACTAATATGGAAAAAGCCTTTTGGGGAGCTACAGCTTTTAATCAAGATTTAAGTACTTGGGATGTTAGTGCTGTTACAGATATGTCTGAGATGTTTAGAAGTGCTAATTCGTTTGATCAAGACCTTGGAGCTTGGGATATAAGTAGTATTGCACCTAGTGGTATGGCTGATATGTTTACCCAAACAACACTATCTACTGCTAACTACGACAATACATTAATAGGTTGGAGTACAGTAACTGGACAAGAATTAAGGGTGCCATCTTTTACTGACTTTAACGGTGGTAATAGTAAGTTTTGTGCTGGCAAAGACGCACGCGATATTCTAAATAGCCCGCTATATTCGTGGACAATTACAGATGCAGGCAGTAATTGTGCAGAAGTTGCTATAAAAGTAGTTTTACAAGGTGCTGCTTTAAATCCTAATACTGGTGAAGAATCTTTAATGCGTGACGATTTACGTGTAAACAATCTACTACCAACAACTAGTCCTTATACAGATGCTTTAGTGGCAGACTTAACAGTGTTCGATGCTGGAGGAACTTCAGGTTTAGAGCCAATAAATAATGACATTGTAGACTGGGTTTTTGTTGAATTTCGTGATGCTACTAATAGTTCAATTACTACAGCCAGTCAATCTGCATTACTGCAGCGTGATGGCGATGTTGTTGCTATTGATGGTGTTTCAGATTTAGACCTAAATTTCGCGACTGGTAATTATTATGTGGTCGTGAAGCATCGTAACCATTTAGGTGTTATGACCCAAAATGCGGTTACACTAGATGCGTCTAAGATTTTATTAGATTTTACCGATATTATAGGTGTCAATAACCAATTTACCTACGGTTCAAATGCGCAAGCTATTATTGTAGGTTCACCAAATAAGTTAGCACTTTGGTCTGGAAACACTAATGGAGATCAATACGTTCAATATACAGGTGCAACGCCAGATGTACCTAATATTTTATCAACGGTGTTAAATAATCCAGGAAATTTTTTAAATTTCCCGACCTATTCATTTTCAGAATATAATACAAATGATGTTGATATGAATGGAAGTATTCAATATAGTGGAGCATCTCCAGACTCGCCTTTTATATTACAAAACACCCTTTCGCATCCAGGGAATTTTTTAAACTTTAGTACGTATAGAATACAAGAACAACTGCCAGAAAACTAATTACAGTGTAATTAATTTAAGTCGTTATTAATACATTTTAAAAGGGAATTGCTAATTTTAAAAGCAGTTCCTTTTTTTATGAATCCAACTCAAATACTTATAGCTTACAGCTATTCTTCTATAAAAAGAAGTTCTTTATACTCTGTAGTCCAATTAAAAAGGGCATCTATACTCGTTTTTAATTCTAATTTTGTAATAATATTAGTTCTATGTTTTTGTACCGTTCTTACGGAAATAAATAAGGATTCGGCGATCTCTTTTGTAGTATACTTTTTAGCAATTAATCTTATTATTGTATGCTCTGAAGGAGATAGTTTTTGAAATTTTTCTAACTCAGGTGAGATTTGGTTTTCATAAACAGCGTCAAATGTTTTACTAAAATAGTTCTCGCCATTACCCAAGGCTTCGATACAATTTTCTATTTGGTTAAAAGGTTCATCTTTTAGTAAATAACCAGAAATATTTAATGTTTTAGCTTTAATAATATAGCGTTTTTCTTTATGGGAGGTAAGTAATATAAATTTGGTTTTTAAGTTTATGTTTCTGCATTCTTTTATCACTTGAAAACCGTTAAGTATTGGCATTTGGATATCTAAAATGGCAATATCTGGGTTATGCTTTAAAATAAGTTCTGAAGCGTCTTTACCATTTGTAGCAGTAGCAATAACATTATAGTTATTGGATACTAATTCTTCCGTTAAACCTTTTAATAATAAAGGGTGATCGTCTGCTATTATAATTTTAATTTCTTTAGACATTTTATAGTGGTATTTGAGCTGTAATCTTTGTTCCTTTTTTTAATTTACTGTCGATGGTTAATTCGCCTTTTAATATACGTATACGTTCATAAATTGTTTTAAGTCCTAAACTGTTTTTTATTTTCGCATTGGTAAGATCAAATCCTTTTCCGTTATCTTCAATTGTTATTGTAATGAAGTTGTGCTCTTTTATAATGTTTACATATAGTGCTTTAGCGTCTGCGTGTTTTAAAATATTATTAATGCATTCTTGTATAAAACGATAACAATTGAGGGCTTGTTCTTCATTAAAATAGGTGTCTATTTTATTAATCTCTGAAGAAACAAATAGGTTGGTTTGTTTGTCAATATCTAAAATCAATTGATCAATGCTTTCCGTTAAGCCAAGTTGTTTTAGTAAAGGCGGATATAAACCACGAGATAGCGCACGAACCTCTTCAAGGGTATTATGAGTAAGTGTTGTTATTTCTTCTTGATCTATGCTTTGGGCTTTTCTTTTAATCAAAGTAAGTTGCTGGCTAATACTATCGTGCAATTCTATTGCTATTCTACTGCGTTCATTTTCTTGAGATTGTATTAATCCTTGTGAAAAGTTTTCTTGAAGGGTTTTTTTAATTTGTGCTTGTTTTAAAAGCCATAATAAAGTGGAAATAATGACAATAGAAATTAACGAAATAAACCACCAATTTTTGTAAAAGAACTCTTTACTTTCGATGGTTAGATTTAATGTGTTTGCTATTTTCTTTCTTGAAAAATCTAATGCTTCAATTTCTAAATTATGATCTCCAGCTGCTAAATTTGGAATCTGTATTACATTTTGATGTTTTAATTCTATCCATTCTTTCTTGTTTAAACGGTATCTATAGTAGTAGTTTCCTGTAACTTTATTTGCCTTTTTTAAAGCGAAAATAAGCTCTAAAGCTCTGTTTTCTGAAGGTAGTATAATGGGTTTGTTAGATTCTAAATCTAAACGGTTAAAATTGGTTGTGTATTTTTTTAAGGCTTTATCATATTTATTCACTTTAAGCAATACCAATTCTGCCGAATCTTTTTTTATATTTAAATCTTCAGGTCTAAAATAATTAAGGCCCTTAATGGTACCCACTAAAAAGGCTTTATCCTTTGTTTTTAAGGCGCTATATCTATTGGCTTCATTATTACTTAAACCTTCATTTTCTGAAAACCGTGTTGTTATTTTGTCTTTTGGATTAAAAGAAACAACTCCATTAAAGGTGTTAATCCACCAGATATCATTATTAAAAAGAATGCTTGCAATTCCTGCATTTAAATCATCTTGGTATAAAGTTGTAAAACTTTCGTTGTCAGCATTAAAAGCTACTATTTTCCCGCTTCTTGTTCCTAGTAAATAACCGTAATCTTTATGGTAGTCGCACATTAAAATATAGGAGTCTTCCAGTTTAGATTTACTATTATAAAAATGATGCGCTTTAGTCTTTAAATTATAAGTTAATAATCCTTTGTCGGTTACTGCAACAACTAAGTTGCTGTTTTTTAGTATTGCGATGTCAATAATATCTAAGGAGTCGGTTTTAAGGAGTGGTTTATGAGTTCTAGTTTTAGTATTAAACTGCATAAGCTTATAATTAGTTGTGCCATAAATAATAGTACTATCATTGGGACGCTCTAAACAATTTACAGGTTTTTGATTATAAGTTTCTGTCTCAAATGTATTGGTATCTACTCTCAAAATAGAAGCTTCGCTATTACTCCATATAATGTTGTTTTCTTTAAAAATGTTTCTAGTTGAGATAGGCGTAAAGGCATTGTCTTTGTTTTTTAATGCTAAAGGCTTAATTGTATTTTTAGAAGTGTTTAATTTAAACCATCCGGATTCCTCGGTTGCTATTATATAGTTAGTAGAATCTAATGCACTTATAGCTCTAATGCTATGGGAGTTGAGGTGGTTTTTTATTTGTTTTTTTGGAAATCTATAATAATGTAATTCATTATTGTACGTCACCCATAAATCTTCATTTATATTTTTAGATGTAGCAATAAAGCCTTTAACGGTACTGTATTCTTTTTCCTCATAAATAGTCTTCAAACCAGCGTCGTCCAGAGTATCAAAACGGAGTTTGTTATTAATGGAAGATATAATAAGATGGTTTTTTAAATCATCATTATAAGTTTCAATAAAATTTTTACTTAAGGTTTTGTTTGTAGTGCTGCAAATTAAAATTTCTTTAGTTTTTTCATTTATATAATGTAACTGAGAGCTATTATTTATAAAACAATAGAAAGTCTTATTGGCCTTAAATAAATTTGTTATCCAGTATTTAGATTGATTTGTAGTTTTAAATGAATTTGAACCCATTGTTTTTAATAAATTTCCTTTCCAATCGAACATCATAATAGGGAAACTGTCATCTCCAATTATACAATAGTCTTTAAAGTAAATAAATTGAGTAGAAGAGTCTATTAAAAATTCATTCTCGTTATTAGTAAAACTAAATACAGGCTTTAAACTAAGATCCTTGAGAATTATATTTACTGTTATTTCTTGTTCTTTTTGTGATAAAATATAGTCTTTAAAATGGTATTTAAAAACCTTTGAGAGTTGTGTGGCACCCGAACTGTAACTACTTGTTTTTATTCTCGTAAACTTTGCCGTTACAGGATCGAATAAAAATAGAATATGTTCAAACGATGTTACTGCTTTTATGTAGAACTTACCATCATTTCGTTTATAGATTTGTGATATCTTAGTTATTGGCTGTTCTAAAAGAGGTAAGGGTATGTTATGAAATGTATTGCCATCAAAACGTTGTAATGTTAGTTTCTGTTTATTTAAAACAATAGTCCTCACATTATAATTAACGCCACCTAGCCATAAAAAACCATCATTATCCAAACACAGGGTAGCTATTAAATCTAATGCTAAGCCATCGTTTTTTGTGTAGGTTTTCTTGTTTAATCTACTGGATTGGGAAAAGGAAAAAATAGAGAATAATAATATAAAGTATAAAAGACTTTTACTCATTATGACTAAATTGGTTATTTTTTTAAGAAATACAGAAGTAAAGATATCTAAAAAAAAGAAAACCGCCTTCAATAATATTGAAGACGGTTTTATATATATAATAAAGTATTAATAGCATTTACAATATATAACGCTTGTTAGAATTAAACAATACGTATGTATGTCGAAAACTACGTACCAGTACGTAGTTTTGAATATGTGTTATGTGCTTATAATGAGAGTATTATATCTTTATGGTTATTTGCCCAAACAGAAAGAGATTCTAAGTTGGACTCGAGATCAAGTTTATTTAGAATATTTGTGCGGTGTTTTTGTACCGTTCTTAAAGAAATATAAAGGGATTCAGAAATGTCTTTAGATGAATTTCCTTGTGCAATAAGTCTAACAATTGTTCTTTCGGAGGGCGATAAACGTTTCATCTTTTCTAACTCTGGGGAAATTTCGGTTTCAAAAACGGTATTAAAAGTAGTACTAAAATAAGTGTTGCCATTTTTAATAGCATTAATACAGTTTTGAATTTCAATAAATGGCTCGTCCTTCAATAGGTAACCTGAAATATTTAAAGTTTTCGCTTTATAAACAAAGCGACTTCCTTTATGGGTCGTCAATATAATAAACTTAGTTTTTAGGCCTTTACCTTCACATTTTTTAATGACTTCAAAGCCATCAAGCAAAGGCATTTCTATGTCTAAAAGAGCAATGTCTGGATTTAGTTTGGTAATAAGCTCCAAGGCAATTGCTCCATTTTCGGCAGTAGAAATAACATTATATCCATTTGTTATTAGTTCTTCTGTTAGGCCTTTTAAAAGCATTGGGTGATCGTCTGCTACTATGATATTTAAATTTTTAGCCATTTTTTAATGGGATTTTTGCAGTAGTTAGTGTGCCTTGATTAGGTTTACTTTCGATTGTTAACTCTCCTTTTAATATTCGAATACGCTCATAAATGGTTTTTAAACCAAGACTGTTTTGTTTTTTAGCGCGGGTAACATCAAAACCTTTGCCATTATCTTGAATACTAATTTTAATGTAATCATTTGTTTTTAACACGCTTATTGATAATGCCTTTGCATCGCCATGTTTTAAGCAGTTATTAACACATTCTTGAATAAAGCGGTAACAATTTAGAGTTTGGTCTTCATTAAAATAAGTGTCAATTTTATCAACCTCTCCAGATATAAATAAATTAGTTTGTTCATCTACTTCTAGAATTAGTTGTTCTATACTTTTACTCAATCCTAATTGTTTTAATAATGGAGGATATAAGCCATAAGAAATGGCTCTAACTTCTTCTAGCGTATTGTGAGTAAGAACTTTAATTTCCTCTTGATTCGTGTTTTGTGCTTTCCTTTTAATTAAGGTGAGTTGTTGACTAATACTATCATGTAATTCTCTAGCGATGCGTTTGCGTTCGTCTTCTTGAGATTTAATTAGGCCTTGAGAAAATTCTTCTTGGCGTCGTTTTCTGTTTTTTGCTTGTTGTAATAACCATAATAGAAAGCTTATTATGGATAAAGATATAATGGTGAAAAACCACCATTTTTTATAGAAAAATTCTGTGCTATAAATATTTATTATTAATGCGTTGGCAATTTTTTTTCCGGAAAAGTTTAGAGCTTCAATCTCTAAAGTATAATTTCCTGCAGCTAAATTGGGAAATTGTATTTCGTTTTGATCTTTTAAAGCTATCCAACCTTTATTATTTAAACGGTATCGGTAATTATAACCTTTATAAACAGCATCAGTATTTTTAAGTCCAAAACCTACTTCTAGTCTTCTGTTTTCAGAAGGCAATGTAATGTCCGTGTTTTTACTAAAGACACTGCGGTCATAGGTGTTTTTAAAAGTTTCTTCAGCATTGTTAAATTGATTGATTTTTAAAAGGGTTAATGAAGCAGAATCATTTTCTGTTTTTAATTCTGAAGGTTTAAAGTAATTAAGACCTTTTAGTGTGCCAACAAAGAAGCCGTCTTTGGTTTTTAAAGCACTATAACGATTAGCTTCGTAGTGACTAAAACCATCTTTTTCAGAAAAACGTATTTTGCTTTTAGTTTTGGGATTAAAAGCGATGTAACCATTAAAAGTGTTAATCCACCAAAGTTCTTTATCAAATAATATAGTAGCTATACCCGCTTTTAAATCGTCTTTAAAAATTGTTGTAAAGCTTTCTTTTTTAGCATTAAAGGCTACAATGTGCCCAGTTCTCGTACCCAATAAATAACCATAGTCTTTATGGTAGTCTAACATTAAAATATATGGGTCTTCTAAGTCTGTTTTATTATTATTATTATTATTATAAAGTGTATGTGCTTTAGTTTCTAAATTGTATGTTAATAAGCCTTTGTCTGTTCCCGCTACAATGAGATTACTATGTTTTTTATACTGAATATCGAAGAGGTAAAGCGAGTCGGTATTAACTAATGAAGAATGTACTTTAGTCTGTGTATTGAATTGCATTAAACGATACCTTTTAGTACCGTAGACAATAATACTATCGTTAATTTTTTCCATGCATATTACAGGAAAATGTTTAAAGCTTTTAAGTGTTTTGTTTTTTATATTAACTTTAATAATTCCACCATCACCATGAGACCATAAAATGTTGTTTTCAAAAATAAAGTTACGCGATCCAATAGATTTAAATGGTTTGTTATTTAGTGTTAATGGAAATGTTTCAATTTTATCTTTACTGGGATTGATTTTAAACCAACCATTCATTTCGCTTGCAACTAGATAGTTTATAGAATCTATTGGTTTAATGGTTCTAAATTCTAAATCGGGTAAATAGTTTTTAATTGATTTATTAGGGAATTTATAATAATGAAGTTTTCCATTTGTACTCAACCAAACATCTTTAGTTAAGTTTTTTGATAATACAGTAATACCATTTATGTCTTCAAAATTTATAAGATAATTTTGTTCAAATTGATTACTGCTATAACTATTAAAGGTTAGTGCATCATTATTAGAAGCAAAAATAATAACATTACCCAAACTATCATTATAAGTGTTAAGATGCTTGTTCGGTAAACTAATGTTTTTAACTGGAATTAGGTTTTTTAATGCTTCATCTATTTTATAAAGATTTGGGTTTTTATTTAAAAATAAATAGGTAACACCTTCTTTTACAAAAGCTTCATCAATAACTGTTTTTGAGTCTTTTGTCAAGTTGTAGGTGTTAATCAAGTCTAATTCTTTTAACAATTCACCATTCCAATCAAAAACTTTAACGTTGAAGTTGTCATCAGAAATCATGATGAAGTCTTTAAAAAAAAGCAACCTGCTTGAGCTATCTATTAAAACTTTGTTTTCAATGACAGTGAAGCTAAAGAGTTGAGTTGAAGATAAATCTATGGCTAGTTTTTTTATAGAAACTTTTGTTCCTTTTTGTATTAATAGATAATCTTCGTTTTTATAGGAAAATATTTTAGACAAGCCATCTAAATTAAAATCTAAACCTCCAAAATTTAAGGTTTCATATTTTGAAGTAAAAGGGTCAAAAAGAAGTAAACCATAGCCTTTAGTCAATTTTGTAGAGACATAAAACTTACCATCTTTTCTTTTGTATAGCTGTTGTACTTGTTCTATTGCATTTTCAAAATCAGGTAAATTAATAGAATGAAAGCTGTTTCCATTAAAGCGTTGTAGTGCTAATTTTTTTTCGCTAATAATAATAGTTCTATCGTCATAATTACTTCCACCTAACCATAAAAAGCCATCGTTATCATAACATAAAGTATAAATTCTATCCATTTCTATACCGTCTTGTTTGGTATATGTTTTCTGGTACAGTTTGTTAGATTGCGCAAAACTTGCTAAAGAAAAAATGAAAAGTAAGTATAAGATACTTTTATTCATAGAAGCTTGTTTTTTTTAAATAAAAGCAATGTAAAGATATCTAAAAAAAACAAATTATCATTTTCTTATTAATTGTTTATAATTTTTAATAAAACCGAAGCTTTAAAAGCTACACAATAGTTATTTTTAACCTTTTAAATTTGATACTACATTGGAAAAATACTTAAGTCAGTTAAACGAAGCACAATACGAGCCTACAGTTCAAAAAGATGGACCAATGATTATCATTGCTGGAGCAGGTTCTGGAAAAACACGAGTGTTAACGTATCGTATTGCTTACTTAATGAGTCAAGGTATAGATGCTTTTAATATTCTCGCACTTACCTTTACAAACAAAGCAGCTAAAGAAATGAAAGGCAGAATTGCCGAAATTGTTGGCGATGGTGAAGCAAAAAACTTATGGATGGGAACATTTCACTCTGTTTTTGCCAAAATTCTTCGTTTTGAAGGACACCATTTAGGCTTTCCAAGTAACTTTACTATTTACGATACACAAGATTCTCAAAAGCTTTTAGGTTCTATTATTAAAGAAATGGGCTTAGAGAAAGATATTTATAAAACCAAACAGGTTTATAGTAGAATTTCTTCATATAAAAACAACTTAATTACTGTAAAAGCATATTTTAAAAACCCAGAATTAATGGAAGCCGATGTGATGGCTAGACGACCAAAAATGGGAGATATTTATGCAGAATATGTTAATCGCTGTTTTAAGGCAGGAGCAATGGATTTTGATGATTTGTTGCTGCGTACAAACGAATTATTAACGCGTTTTCCGCAAGTTTTAGCAAAATACCAAAACAAATTTCGCTATATTTTGGTAGATGAGTATCAGGATACAAATCATTCGCAATACCTTATTGTTAGAGCTTTAGCAGATCGGTTTCAAAATATTTGTGTTGTTGGAGATGATGCACAAAGTATTTATGCCTTTCGTGGTGCTAATATTAGTAATATTCTAAATTTCCAGAAAGATTATGACGACGTTAAAATGTATCGCTTAGAACAAAATTACCGCTCCACAAAAAATATTGTAGGTGCAGCAAATTCGGTAATAGAGCATAATAAAACAAAACTTGATAAAATAGTTTGGACAGCAAATGAAGAGGGTCCAAAGGTAAAAGTAAATCGTTCTTTAACAGATGGAGATGAAGGCCGTTTTGTAGCAAGTACCATTTGGGAGGAAAAGATGACCAATCAATTACTAAATAGTGATTTTGCTATTTTGTACCGTACCAATTCGCAATCTCGTGCCATGGAAGACGCCTTGCGTAAGCGCGATATCTCGTATCGTATTTATGGAGGAACATCTTTTTACCAGCGTAAAGAAATAAAGGATGTTACGGCATATTTGCGTTTAATACTTAATTCTTCAGACGAAGAAGCCTTAAAGCGTGTCATCAATTTTCCACCACGTGGTATTGGTCAGACAACAATAGATAGATTAGTTGTAGCAGCAAATGCAACCGGGAAAACAATGTTTGGTTTGTTAAAGGAAATAGATACCATTACTATTAATATAAATAATGGTACAAAAAATAAATTAAGAGACTTTGTTACTTTAATTGAAAGTTTCCAAGTCATGAACCAAACGGCTAATGCTTTTGATTTAGCGGAGTATGTTACTAAAACTACGGGTTTAATTAGAGAATTTAATAAAGATGGAACACCAGAAGGTGTAATGAGACTTGAAAATGTTGAAGAATTATTAAATGGTATAAAAGATTTTGTTGAAGGTCAACTAGAAATTGCAGATTCTAAAGATGATTTAGCAGAATTTTTAGAAGATGTCGCTTTGGCAACAGACTTAGATGGCGATAAAGGCGATCCAAACCATGTAGCACTAATGACAATTCACTCTTCTAAAGGCTTAGAATTTAATCATGTTTTTGTGGTTGGTTTAGAGGAAGATTTGTTTCCAAGCGCAATGAGTATGAGTACGCGAAGCGAACTAGAAGAAGAACGTCGATTATTTTACGTAGCTTTGACCAGAGCAGAAAAGAAAGCGTATTTAACATATGCATTGTCTCGTTACCGTTGGGGAAAACTAGTAGATTCTGAACCAAGTCGTTTTATTGAGGAAATAGAAGATGAGTTTTTAGACATTATAACACCAATAGAAGAGCGTCGCATCAATCCAATGTTATCATCAGATATTTTTGGAGATGTAGCACCAAATAAAATAAGATTTAAAAAAGCAGTACAACCTAAATTTCAAAAGAAAGTGGCAAAAAAGAAAGAACCTGTAAACTTCGAGATAAGTGTACCAAAAAAATTAAAAAAAGCTTCAGATATTGAAGCTCCAACAAATGCAGATACAAGTGCAAGTGCAAATATAAATACTGAAGATATTGTTGTTGGATTGAAAGTAAAACATTTAAAGTTTGGTAGAGGAGAGGTGTTAAGCATTGAAGGTAAAGGCGGAGATGTAAAAGCAGAAATTGACTTTGAATTTGGTGGTAAAAAGAAATTATTACTACGTTTTGCGAAGTTACAGCCTATACGTACACGTAGAATTTAAATGTTAAGGAATAGTTCGTATAAAGATACATTTGAACTTATTAACTCAGATAAAGAATTTTCAATTGAATTATTTGAAGATTCTTTATTTATGAGATCCGGGCCAATATTAGTCAGCTTACATTAACTAGTGATGCGTTGTAATAAAGGCTTTCACTCTTGTCCAAGTATCCAATAAATGCTCTCCAGACCAACCATGCCCTTCATTTGAATAAAGAGTAAACTCATGCGTAATATCTAAATCTGTTAATTTAGCATCCATATCTGCACCTTGCGAATTTGGTATTAATGGGTCCATGCCACCATAAAATAATACTGTTGGAGGTGAAGTATTTTTTGCTTGATGAAAAGGACTATAAAGTTCTAAAAAATCATTAGATGGTGTGACTCCAAAAAACAAAAAGCCTGGATTTATAATACTCGAATAGGCTGGATCTGCCAAATTTGTTGGTCCAACAATACTAGCAACCATATTAATGTTGTTCTGTGTGTCGTAATCATAACTCCATAGCATTGCTAAATGTGCGCCTGCACTAACACCAAAAAACCCATAATCTTGAGAAATAATGTATTCACTTTGGTTTGTTTTTAAATGATTTATTACAGCTGTAATATCGTTAAGTTGCATTGGAAAAGGAGAAACACCTTGCGATGCTAAGCGATAATTTATATTAACAATAGCATATTCTGGTAGGTCTTCTTGAATATTAGTTTTATAAGTATTCATATGTGTTTTATCACCAGAAGTCCAACCGCCGCCATGAACAAGAATAATGATTTTTGTGTTTTTATTTCTGTTTTCTGGCAGGTGAATATCGTAAACTTGAGCGCTATCGTTACCATAAGATACATTTAGCATTTGGGTTGCCATAACGGTAGTTTCTGTCTCTTGCGGTTCTGTTGTGTTATCAGAATCTTCAGAACAAGAAAAGTTTAAAATAAATAGCGGTATAATAAATAAAAAACGAAAAGATAATTTTTTCATAAACAAATAAGTATTTACTTTAGTAAATGTTAATGTAAGGTACGTATTATGGCACAATTTATTAGAATTTACGAAGAGAATCCAAATCCTAAAGAGATTAAGAAGGTGGTCGATGTCTTAAAACGCGGCGGATTGGTAATTTTCCCTACTGATACTGTTTATGCTTTAGGTTGCGATATTAATAATAATAAAGCTTTAGAACGCATTGCAAGAATTAAAGGCGTGAAGCTTGAAAAGGCTAAGCTGTCTTTTATCTGTCATGATTTAAGTAACTTAAGCGATCATGTAAGGCAAATAGGTACTAGTACATTTAAAATTTTAAAACGTGCATTACCTGGACCGTATACTTTTATTTTACCTGGTTCAAAGTCATTACCATCAGTTTTTAAAAAGAAAAAAGAAGTTGGTATTCGTATTCCTAATAATAATATAACCTTAGAAATTGTAAAAGCTTTGGGAAATCCTTTAGTGTCTACATCTATTCGTGATGAAGACGAAATTTTAGAATATACCACAGATCCAGAGTTAATTCTCGAAAAGTGGAAAAACCTTGTCGATCTTGTTATTGATGGTGGTTATGGTGGAAATGAAGGATCTACAATTGTAGATTTGTCTGGTGATGAACCTTTGGTGATTAGAGAAGGTAAAGGGAGTCTGGATATATTCTAGTATGAAAAATTAAATATATTAATATTATAAGTTATATTGAATTTATAGCACACGCTTTAAAGGCTATTAAAGAATTCTATAGTAAAGTATGTGGTTGTAAATTCCAAGATTATCGTAAAAATTATATTTTATTTTTTCAAACGTAATCAGGCTTAGATATTGGTTTCAAAAAATAAAAACAAAACAAGCAATAGGTTTTGGTGCTTTCGTTATAATTTAAAACGGAGACTTAATTGAAACTAAGCGAAATATTATTGAAACTAGCGGAAAATTAAAGTTGATATTTTTTCTTTCCCAGGAGGTTGTAGATTTTCATTTTTAGATCCATCAGGAAATGAAATTACAGTTTTTACTTATGCTGATGAGTACTACTATTAGTTTTTTTTATTATGTGTTTAATTACAACCTAAGTCTATTTGAGATTGAGAATCTCCATTTGGAATACAGTTTCCCGAGAAAACAGATTCTGGAACATAACGCTCCAAATTAGCATCATAAAGTGCGTTTTCTACAAACGATGTTAAATCTAAAATTTCTTGCTGCGTTAAGTCAACATCTATAAAACTTTGTGCTAATTGAGTATTTGGGACTAACTCATTTTCTTTTTGTCCAGAAGCAATGTAGCTAATAATGTTTTTTAATGTTGTAAACGAGCCACCATGTCCATAAACAGAATTACCTTTTAGATTGTATATAGTCGGTACTTTAAACTTAAAATTATCTTCAGGATTATTCGTGAAACCACCTCTGCCTTTTCGCATTGTATTTAATTGGTCTTCATTAATAACTATATTATTAGTCGCGTTCATATCGTTTAAACCCAATGCATAAAAGGCATTAGATTTAAGAGCAGGCCCCGTATGGCAACTAACACAATTAGCCTTATCGAAAAAAAGAATTGCACCTCTTTTTTCTTCGATAGACATGGCGTTGTAATCACCGCTTAGCCAATATTGCCAAGGTGCTTCGTTAGATAATAGCGTTCGGTTATAAGCTGCAATAGCTAATCCTCCTGTTAATTTAGAATAACGCTCATTTTCATCTATATCTGGAAATGCTTGATCGAACATAGCTTTATATCCATGAGTATTGACAAAATCTAAGTCAATTTTTAACCTGTGCGCTGTTTGGCCATTCATTCCTTGTACTTCAAGACCTTCATATCCTAATACGTTTTCAGGAATAGTCTCAAGATGTAAATTTGTATACGGTGTATTAATATCTGTACCTCCTAAAGCACCATTCCATAACATCACTTTTTGATAAGCTACATTTAAAAGAGTAGGTACTTTTATTGGAAGAATATCTACAGAGTCTAATGGCATATTAAGATTAGGAATCCTAGTTTCTCCTTGATTACCATAACCAAAACCGCCTTCACCAATACCTTGAGTATTTCCAGAATAGAAACTTGAGGCCATTGGGTGACAGCTAGCACAGGAATAGGCACCTGTCTCACTATCCATTTTAGGATTCCCTCCAGTTGCAGTATCATGAACTAACATTTTTCCTAAAGTAACTTTAGCTGTTGTTATAGGGTTTAATGGGTCTTGAGGTATAGCTGCATAATCGTTAGCGCTTGGAAGTAAAAAATAACCTGAACCAATACCCATGGAATTGTTATCAATTAAGCTTAATAACTCACTATCTATTGTAGAAATATCTTCATAAGAAGATTCGTTTTCACACGAGAAAATAATAAGAATTAAAATAAAGCTTAGAATTTTATATAAACAGTTGTGTAGCATTTTTCGTCTCGATTTTTATTGTAGCATTTAAATCTAGTTTTTTAATTGTTAACAATGTCCTTTTTTTAGATAAAAGTACATAATGTCTCTATAGAATTGAGTCAACTAGGTAGTTATTAAGCATAAAAAAGCCCAATCCTAAAGATTGGGCTTTTCAATTTTATATAATCCTAAAGATTAATTTTCTTCAGATAAATTTTTCATTTCCGTTTCAATCATTTCATAGAATTGATCGATTTTTGGTAGAATGTAGATTTTAGTTCTTCTGTTTATTGCTTTATTTGTTGGAGAGTCGTTAGCGACTAAAGGTAAGTGGTCTCCACGTCCAGCAGCAATTAACTGTTCAGGTTTTACACCTAAATTTTGTAAAGCTCTTACAATTGCAGTACTACGTTTTACACTTAAATCCCAATTATCAATTAATACACCTTTTTTATAAGGTACATTATCTGTATGGCCTTCAACCATTGCTTCAAAGTTAGGCTTACTGTTAATTACAGTGGCAACTTTTCCAAGAATTTCATTTGCTCTACTACTTATATTATAACTTCCTGTTTTAAATAATAGCTTATCGGATAGAGAGATAAAAACCACGCTTTTTTCAACGTTAATTTCAATGTCATCATCATTTAATCCTACTTCTTTCTTTAAACTAGTAACTAAGGCTAAAGTAACACTGTCTTTTTTAGTTATTGCATCTTGTAATCTAGAAATTTTTAATTCTTTCTCTTTAATGCTTTCTAAAGATTTTTCAAGATTTTTGGCACCTTGAGTTGTTAAAACAGTCATGTCTTTAGACGATTCTATTAAGGCTTTATTGTTTACCCTCATATCTGCAACGCGTTGTTTAAGTTCTTCTAAACGAGCAGAAGCAGCAGCTTCATCAGCAAGACATTTATTTAGTTTAACTGTTGAAGTGTTTAAAAGATCTTGAGTGTTTTTTTGCTTTTCTTCAAGAGCTATGAAATCTTTTTTAGAGACACATGAACTTAAGACTAGTAATGTAATAGCACTAAATACTAATAATTTTTTCATAATTGTTATCGGTTAAAATTAAATTTAAACAAGTCAAAAATAGCCAATTTTAATATGTTAAAAAAAGGATTAACAAAACTTTTGCTAAAAGTGCTACAAATTTGTAAAATACTTATTTTTAGTAGCAAAATAAGACCATACAACAGATTTTGTTTTGTAATAATTGGTTTTCTGTTTAAGCATATTACGCTGTTTTAATAGCATAGGTAACATGGCATAAAAACTAATATGTGCTTTTAAAATGGCAAAAATATGTGCGAATTTTAATTCAAACAAAAATTTAATAGCGGCTAATCCATCTAAAGTCAATCTAGTAAATAGTAATACAAAAAGATTACCAGAAGCATTCTTGGTTAAAGTTGCAAGGCTGTTTCTGAAATTTAGGTATGTTTTTTTTGGATTCGTTTTACTTAGTGTTGCGCCACCAATATGATATACTATAGATTGTGAAACGTACTTGGAAGTAAAGCCCAAATTGAATGCCCTCCAGCATAAATCTATTTCTTCCATATGCGCAAAAAACGATTCGTCAAAACCATTTAAAGCATTAAAAACCTCTTTTCTAATAAAGAAACAGGCACCAGAAGCCCAAAAAATATTAGTGTTATCGTTGTACTGTCCTTGGTCTTCTTCAATCTCCTCAAAAATGCGACCACGACAGTAAGGGTAGCCATATTTGTCTATAAAACCGCCAGCTGCGCCAGCATATTCAAAGTATGTTTTCTTTTTGTAGTCTAATATTTTAGGTTGAATAATGGCTGTATTGTCTTCAGTTTTAAATGTGTCAATAACAGGAGTGAGCCAGTTTTTTGTAACTTCAATATCACTATTAACTAAGCAGAATATATCTTCTTCTAAATGCTTTAAGGCGTCATTATAACCTTTAGCATAACCTCCGTTTTCTTTATTTCTAATAATTTTCACTTCAGGAAAATCAGATTCAATAAAACTAATAGAATCATCTGTAGAAGCATTATCTGCAACATAAATAGTTGCGTCTTGAGAATGTTCAATAATAGAAGGCAAGAACTTTCGTAAAAGTGCTTTTCCATTCCAATTTAATATGACTACAGCTGTTTTCAAGTGTTTGTTTTAGTTTTTATATAAAGTGCAAAGTTAATTAACCAAAATAAGATACAACTTTCAACCAGTCTTTGATAAAATCCTATGTAATTACTTTCTGAGTTAATAACAAGAAGCTGAGTGAAAACAATAGCAACGATTCCACAGATAATAGATAACATTGCGATTCTTTTCCCATTGCCCCATTTTTTTGCGCTAATTCCTATTAAAATTAGGCAAATAGGGACAACTAAATAGGTTAGGCCACCAGAGAAATTATGTATTAACTGTGAAATACTCGGGTTAATTAATGCTCTATTGCATCCAGCATCACAAGGGAAAATGGCAACTATAATTGTCCCAGCGCCATAAAAAACACCAAATAATATCAAGCCTATTTTTGTTAAACTGGATTTTGGTAAAAATTTTAATGCAGAAAAAGCAAAAGCTGTTATAAAAATACCAGTTGGAATATAGCCAAAAAGTCTAATGTAAATTCCGTATGTTGTATCTATAGCATAACTTTCACTAATAAATTGTTGTATGTGATTGTAACCAGGAATTAGAGCTCCACCTAAAATTGATGATACAATAAATAAAAGTGTACCAATAATTCCGGACCAAAAAGTAACTGTTTTATTCATTTGAAGTATAATTAGGGATGTCTTCCAAAAACTCATATTTTTCAGCCTCAAAATCCATAACACAATAATAATGATTTAATCCATTAGTCACCATTAAATAGGTTGCATTTAAAGCCAAATTGTAACGTGCCACTTGGTCGAACGTATCTTGTTTAATTTTTATTTTTGGTGCTTTACATTCTACAATTAAGTGAATACTACCATCTGTATTAAAAACAACAATATCATAACGTTTCTTTAAATCGTTGACTTTTAGTTCTTTTTCAACGTTAATAAGGGATTTAGGATAGCCTTTTACTTCAATTAAATAGTACACGCAATGCTGCCTTACCCATTCTTCGGGTTGTAGGATTATAAATTTTTTACGAATAGCATCGAATATAGATACTTTATTTTCGCTATTTTTGAAACGAAACGTAAACTTTGGAAAATTGAGTGCTTGCATCAAAGCAATTTATTGTTTTTTCAAAGTTAAGCTTCAACAATCAAAAACCAAATTACAACGGCTTTTTATTCGTTCAATTTGGGATTTGGAATTATTTAATTTGGAATTTGAACTACTTTGGACGAAGTTAAAAAACTAGTTACAGACATAAGGAATAAGAAACTTGCACCTATTTATTTACTAATGGGTGAAGAAGCATATTATATTGATAAAATTTCAGATTTTATTCAAGATACTGTTTTAGCCGAAGAAGAGAAAGGTTTTAATCAGATGGTCTTGTATGGTCGTGATGTTACAATAGAAGACATCGTGGGTAATGCCAAGCGTTTTCCAATGATGGCAGATAAACAAGTGGTTATCGTAAAAGAGGCTCAAGACTTATCGCGTACTATTGATAAATTGGCAGATTATGCTAAAAATCCACAGCCATCCACCGTTTTGGTTATTTGCTATAAATACAAAAGCGTAGATAAGCGAAAGGCAGTTTATAAAGCTATAAAAAAAGCAGGTGTTGTTTTCGAGAGTAAAAAATTTTACGACAATCAAGTGCCAGATTGGATAAGAAGAACATTATCTACAAAAGGTTATAAAATAGCTCCAAAAGCATCACAAATGTTAGTAGAGTTTTTGGGTACAGATTTAAGTAAAATTAATAATGAATTAGAAAAACTTCAAATCGTTTTACCACAAGGCACCGAAATATCTCCATTGCATATTGAAGAAAATATTGGTATTAGTAAAGACTATAATAATTTCGAATTACGAAAAGCAATAGGTTCTCGTGATGATGTAAAGGCTTTTAAAATAGTGAATTATTTTGGTGAGAATCCAAAAGATAACCCAATGGTAGTGACGGTTTCGTTACTGTTTAATTTCTTTTCTCAATTATTACATTTACATGGTATGAGTGATAAATCGCCAAGAAGTGTTGCCTCTGCATTGCGTGTTAACCCCTATTTTGTAACTGAATATTTGGATGCTGCACGAAATTTTCCAATGCGAAAAGTGAGTGGTATTATTGCAGTATTGAGAGAGTTTGATGTAAAAAGTAAAGGTGTAAATGCCAATGCGATACCACAGAAAGATTTATTGAAGGAAATGCTAGTTAGGGTTTTAAATTAAACCATTCTTTTAAATGAAGAATAGAATGCTTGTTGCCATAATGATAGAATATACAAGGGCAACTGCACCGTTAAAAGATATTCTTTCTCATATAACGGAAAAAGACTTTTCTGAAATTAGAGATTATAAAACTACAGATGAAGATTGTAAATCTATTTTAGCAGTAGTAAATCATTGTATTAATTCGGGATATACTTATGCAAATTATATAGATTCTATAACTCAAGATAGTACTTGGTTAGCGTACGAAAAAGTTATTGTTAATCCTTTAATGGCAATAGATGAACTTGATAAAATGCTAGATTATACTCAAGCCATTTTAGAGAAGATAAGCTTTTATACCGATAAAGAATTAGAGCAGTTTCAAATTAAAACCAGATGGCATGTAACTTACGATGTTGAGCAATTATTAGAACATGCAATAGTACACATATTAAGACATCGTCTACAGATAGAAAATTTCCTTAAAACTTAAATACAAATGAAAAACTTATTATTTCTTCTTGTTATTGTACTGTTTTCTTGTAAACCAACCCAAAATCTTCCTGATCCTTATGAAGTAGGTTGGAATGGAGAGAAAGTATGCGAGGTTTTAAGTGAAACGAAAAAACAACGCATTTTAAAATGTGTTTTTCCTCCAAATGTGGGGCACGAAAAACACTACCATAATCCACATTTTGGTTATACGTTAGCAGGAAGTACTTTCCAGATTACAGATGTAAAAGGGATACGAAATGTTCCAGTTAAAACAGGAACTAATTGGTCTAAAACAGAATTAAGTGAGCACGAAGTGCTTAACGTTGGAGATAGTACCGCGGTGTTTTTAATTGTAGAGTCTAAGTAGTATTCGATGAGATTAAGTTATTAATGATTACCATTAAAAAGTGATTTTTAAATATTTAATAATCACATTTCATCCAGTTCCATATTAAAATCGTACTGTAAATCTTCATGAAGATTTACAATCTTCTTAGTTATCGCCTCAATATTACGATCGTAAATATTGGTGAGCGTTGTGTTTCTTGAAATAGAAGGTTTCATAGCTTTCAACTTTTTACAAAAGTAGAGTAGAAGTTCTACTTCTGTTTCTTTGTTAAGCGAATAGCGAATGTACTTTTTGGTGTTTCTTAAAATTTTCCGAACACTCTTTTTTATATAGAAATAACTATCGGTATTAATAATGTCGAACTGTTCGTCTATTTCTTCTTTAACGGTTTCAATATAGCCAGCTTCACTGTCTGCTTCAAAAAGTAAATAGGTGAGTAGTTCTTTGTTTTCCTTTTTAAAACGAGATAACCGCAAACAAAGCTCTGCAAGTTCTTCACTCGACTTGTGCTTTAGTTCTTTCCTTATGGTGACTACTGATACTGCTTTCATTACATGTTTATTTTTTTATTTCCGAGAAGACAGAAATCTCTTAATAAAAAAGGGATCTGTTTGGTTTATAACCTTACGTGTACTCCTTTCTCTAATTCGTCTTTACTTGGTGTTTCAAACCAAGTTTCCATAAAATTAAAATCGGCTTCTGTAACTTCAAATTCAAACGTTTGACCTTTTTCAATATTACGATTTAAAACACGTTTTCTTCTTGTACTTTTAGGTATATCTAAAAAATGAAGTTTCACTTCAATAGCATTATCTATTGCAAAAATTCTGAATTTTTCACGATGTTCAAATTTTGAAAGGCCTAAGTCTAATATGGCGTCTGTTTTACTTTCTTTTAGTTGTAAAATTAAATCTAAAATTATTGATTCTGAGCGTTCAATACGTTCTAAAAACCATTGTAAACCATCGGTTTCAGTCTTATCTTTTAAAAACAAGGTGTTATTCCACTTGTCAATAGAAAAAACGACTCCTTTAGTTTCCTTTTTTAATTGATTAGAATATGTCGTTTTCCCAGAACCTGTATTACCAACTATTAAATGTATCATTATATTTTGTAATGTTTCTTTATCGTGTGTTTCACTTTAAAGAGTCTTAATATTCCAATAATTAAAATTATAGGAGAAATAATGGTTAATATAATCCCGAAAGTTTTAAGGTCCGTTAAAAATTCTAGCTTAAGTATTGTTATTCCAGAACCTAAAAAGACCACAAACGTTCTAAAATAAGCTAAAAAAGTACGTTCGTTAGCTAGTTTAGTGCGTTCTATGGCTAACCAATCTCTTGTAGTTAAATCGTTTTCGTTTATCATAAATTATCCTTCTCTTATTGAGATTAAAGAAACTGCTTTCATTTTAAGTATTAAATTAAAAGAGAACGTATCTTTAATATAAATTTAAAATTAATCAATTGAAATGCATTTCAATATAAAAACATAAAAAAAATAAAAAGCTAGTTAGAAAAATAATCTAACTAGCTTTTTTTAATATTTAAAGATTGGTTATAATATTACCAAGTCATTTTATTAAACCAATAACGATCTCCATAATTTGTAATGTAATATACCATAGCATAATCCTTTACTTCTCTAACCGTTTTTGTTATCACAAAAGGAATAGTAGATGTTCCACTTTGATAAGGAATCACAGAAGGTCTGTTAAATGTGCCTTTATTGTCTGTAAAAAATGTGCTAAATGTAATGTGTCTATCGTTATTTGAAAAAACACGTAATCCGTTTTCTAAAAACAAAGTAGATAGAGATCCTTTTTCTTTAGCTTGATTTTTTAATTTTTCAGACTTAAATAAAGGAGTGAAACTTTTTAAAGTACCCTTAGTATCAAAATTTACAATAACACTAGAGCCATAAGTATAGAAATAGTCTAAATCTGTACTTGTTGTGTTGCCAGTTTTTCTAAACTCACTATCGTATAAATACTTTTCTCCAATCATAAAAATATCGTCCCCTTTAACCTTAACATCAACAACTTGAAGACTTTTTAAGTCTTTAGCATTTAAGGTGTCGCTCCATTCATGAATTCCTATAAGATTATTTGTGCCTAAATTGTATAAAAAAGCACCATCATTGTTGTTTCCTTCTTTACTGTTTATTTTCACGACTGATTTTTTACCATTCCAGAAAAACCCTGTAAGCATTGATTGGCCGTTAACATCAATAAGTTCCATTTCCATTGGTATAAAACCTTCCGAAGAAAAATCTAAGGTCTCAACGCTTTTCCCATTAAAGGTCAATAATTTATTATTTCGACTTTTTTTGAAAGCATCAACAGTTTTGTTCATGACTACAAGACCAGAGTTTTGTAAAAAAACAGCTTCTCTATAAGACTTTCTGCTATCGAATGTTAGTGTTTTAGTCTGTTCCCAAAGTAAATTTAACTCCATATCGTACACCCAAATCATCACTTTTTCTTTTGTTTTCTTAACAAAAGGCATATTGGCAACAATGGCAAATTTTGTTTTATCTGGAGAGATCGCTATCTTGTAAAATCCAGATTTTGAATACTTCTGGATAGGAAAAGAAGATAACACTTTATTGTCACTCACACTATTTCCTTTCTCACTAAACACTTGTGCATTAACTTGATGTTTAGCAGATTTTTTATCCATAACTTTTGATAAAAAAATAAGTTTGCCATCAACTTCTATAACTTCTTGCAAGTCTGCAGCACGCAATCCTAATTTTGGTAAGTTAAAAGTAAGGCTTTCACCAGCTTTCATGTCTTGATCGTATTTTGTTAGAACCATAGCTTTGGTGTTATCCATCATCACATTATCTAAATGATGTAAGGTTGTAAAACCATAAGCAGAAGGAAACACAATTTTATAAGTGTCCTTTTCGCTTTCTTTTTTAAAGTGTGTGCTATGTTCTGTATTAAATACTTGAGCAAAACCAAAGCCAATAGTAAGGCAAGTAATTAAGGATAATATTATTTTTTTCATAGTTATTTTAATTTATAAACTTGCTCTTCAAGTTTTGTAAATGTTGCTTTTTCATCATAATTCAAATCAAGATCAATGCGTCTATCTTGCATTATTTCTAACGTTTCTTCGGCTTGAGCTTTATCTTTTATACTTATATCGACACGCATTAAATTAAATAAAATCATTTTTGCAACCTCTTTATTCATTGTTGCTTTTTTGTTTTTGTAATCTACTTTTTCAAGTTCAGATTTCCATAGATTTCTAACCGAAATAAGTCCAGATATAGCACGTTCTCTTGTCTCTGAAGACGCGTTTTTCTTCATCTTTCTATAGGCAGAAATTGCTTTAATTTTAGCATTCTCTAAAACATCATACTCTCTTTTTTTGTTTTTCGGAAATTCTATAGTGATAGAAGATGCTACAGGAATAAACCCATACTCTTCATCAAGATATTTACCAATAGACGTCATTATTTTATTGACGTTACTTTTTTCATAACGGTCTAAATTAATGGTGTTACTATTTGAAGATGTTAAAAATTTAAACTCTTCATCAAATTTTTTCTCGCCAATAATATCAGCACCTTTCATTACTTTAAGGTTTGTTGGTTGTGCGTAGAATGTTTGTCCGCCATTATCCTGAAATTCCATTTTTGTAATATTAATGAGAATTAAAAGATCGTTACCTTTTTCATAGCCCATTAACTCAACGTTATCTGCCAATACTTGGTTATCAAAAATAAGATGATCGTCTAAGTTTGGTTTCGTGTAAATAGGTTCTCTAGGTTTAACATATCTTGGTTTTGCAGGTACAGTTAATCTTGGTTTTTTACCTTGATCTGTTATTGTTAAACGCTCTAAAAGTGATAGGCTTTTAAAATCTTTCATTTCTTTATCGTAGCGTGCTTCTGCTTTTTTAACTTCCTCATCATGTCCTGCTAAATGTGCATCAAATTCAGCTTCACTTTCTTCAACAATAGTGGTGTAATTTGCTTTCTCAGTTTCAAAGTCAGCTAAAGATTGTATGTTTAGCTCTTCTACAGTAAGTGTATAAGGTGTCTCAACAATTACGTTGTAACTTTTAATAGATTCCTCTAAGGGATTGTTAGGTGTTCTAACATTAAAATAACTAATTTTCTCAGACATAGCACGCTGACCGAAAGAGGCTATAGAAATAGCTATACAAGCGAACATTAAAAGGTGATTTCTTTTCATTTTGTAAAATTTAAAATATTTAGTAGTTTTTTACGATAGTAAACAGCCAGCGAAAATACAAAAATTAAGCTACAATTATTTTATAGCTTTATTTTAGAAGTGGTTTTCAATATTTTGCATGTTAATATTTTTTATCCTTTTAGTAAATTAACGCTTACTGTGGCTAATTGGCTATTTGGAAACCTTGAAAAATGATTTGCTTCTGGTTTTAAACCAGCTTCTTCTGCTACTGTATTAAACACATCGACTTCCAATATATATTGGTCGCTGTAACCATGTGTCGCATCGTAAGCTGTAGCTGCAGTTCTACCAATGTTCTTAGCTGTAAGTTCTGGACTTATAGTATGCAATTCTATAATTAGCAATCCAAATTGCTCGACATAAGGCTTCCATTTTTGTAAATGTTCTAATAAAGAATCTTCCACCAAATTATTACTAATACGTTTACCTTTATAAGCAAATGCTCCTGTTGATTTGCTAACACGATTAGAAGGTGTTTTTGGCCCTTCCCAAATACGATTATGATCAAGGAAGGTTCGCACGTTTAGTAAATCTTTCAATTCTATATTATAATCTTCACGCAAATCTTGTGCTAATAAATCTGGTCTACCAATATCTCCCCAAATTACTTTAGCCCAAATATCAGCTTTTATTAAATTGGCTCGCGTTACTTTAAGTGCAGCTTTATTGAAATCTGCTCCAACAAGTAATAATGGATACTCTTCAAGCAATTTACCACGCAGCGTTTGGTGTTCTATAACATCGAATATATGCTGAATAAAAGCACCATTACCACAACCCATATCAAGAATACCTTTAGGCTGTTGTTCTATGGGTTTATTAAAGAGCTTAATAATAACTTGATCTATAACTTTAAAGTAAGTAGAATGTGCGCCACCGCTTCCCCAAACATTCATTTCGCGATGTACATGTTTTTCGGTTTCACCATCGGCAGATTTTAGTACTAATGGATTACCAAAAAGTAGTTCGTCTAATTGCAAGAATGTTGGCAAATAGGACACAGTCACACCATAAGCAGAAGCGCGCTTAGCAAAAAACAGACCACGATCTGTAAATTGGTAATTTCCATTCTTCTTTTTAAACCATCCTAAATAACTTAAGAAATCTAATATTTTCTTAAAACTTTCTGGATCTTTATGGTATTCTTCAGCAGAAAAAGAGGCATCCATAAAGTATTTATGAAACAAGCCATTGACTCCTAATAGCACCGTAATCGGAGCCACTATGCAACCTTCGATATGTTTTAATATTTGGTGTTCTACGGTGTTTTCTTCTGGCTTCTGTAAGCCATAATTTACGCTGTATTTTTTAAATATACGTTCTAAAACGATGAAAGCATCGCTTCCAATACCTTCGTAAGGAAAGCGAACAGCGTAGTTTAATACATTTACAGCATCTTCGTAAAGATGTGCTATTTTAAAAGCCGTTTCGCTGTTTTTATTAGTGGAATAGATTACAGTATTATTTTTAATATCTTGCGTTAGCCAGCCTTGAGAACACAAAACTCTAAGGGCAATATTTAAATAACCTTCATTAGCTTTAAAGTGTGAAACAATTGTAGATAACTCTACTGTTTTATTATTCAGAATAAAATCTAAAACACCTTTTTTATACAACGCAAATGTCGTAGTTGCTGTGGCTATACCATCAAGATGTCTAAATATGTTACCTCTAAGTTGTGCTTTATCTTTTTTTGTTAGCATTTTTTTTAGTTTGATTTAAAGATATAAAAAAAGCGCTTACTAAAAGTAAACGCTTTTAAGTGCTATAAATATGCTACATAGTTAATTTATAAAAGGATTGCTCCATTTTTCATCTGTATAAACATTTGTGCCTCCTAGAGTTCTAATAAAGGCAATTACGGCATTCATTTCTTCTTGCGTCATGTTTAATTGTTGTCCGATACCGCTTGGTCTTAATCTCGGATCTAAATTTGGATTTGCGATAGTATTTATGTTATTGTAGTGGTTTAGTACTGTCGCTAAGTTACTACTAGCTCCAATATGCATAAATTGCCCGTTAGCTGTGCCATCTATTTTAACAACATCTCGAAGACTTGGAGACCTTGTAATTGTGAAATCTGTACCTATACCATTTGCATTGCCAATATTACCATTGTTTAAGGAATTTGGGTCTATATCAAATTCTGGAGCTTGATGGCATCCTGCGCAACCAACACCACCCGAAATACGTGAACCTAGGTTATTGAAATTTGGTGCTTGCAAAAACAACTGTTTGCCTTGGTTTTCTTCTGTTGTATAATTAGGAAAAGGTTGCCCATCATTTGGTACTTGAGCTCGTCCTTCATCAAACTTGCTATCAAAAGATTGTATACTTCTTATAAATTGAGCTAAAGCATTTTGCACTTTAGTTTCATTAATTTCTGTGTTGCCAAATGCAAAATTGAATAAATCTGGATAATATTCTGTAGTTTGAAGTTTCGCTATTAAGTCTTCAAAACCCAAATCGCCATTTTCTCCACTAAATCCCATTTCTATATGATCTTGAATTGGCATTGTTGTTTGTATTTCTAAGGAGTTCGCGCGTTCATCCCAGAAAAATTTATTTTCATTTGAAAATCTTGAATTTATTAATCGCATTGAGTGTCTTCCGGTGACGCCGTCCACGCCAATACTTTGAGAGTTGTCATCACCAAACGCTAAATCTTGTTTATGGCAACTTGCACATGCGATGGTGTTATTTACCGAGAGGTTTTTGTCGTAAAACAGTACACGACCTAAAGTTGCTACTTCATCGTTTATCATATTACTAGCAGGCGTATTATCTTTAGTAATATATACTGGAATAAGCTGTTCGCTATAGTTAAATAAATTATCAAAATCGATATCTAATACGCTAGAAAAATCGAATGTAGGATCTTGATCTTGAGTTTGAGGATCTTCAGTATTTTGTGCATCATCACTAGCACAACTTATTATTGTGAAAATAAGGCCTAAAAAAAATAATCTCTTCATAGTAGTTGGGTTTTATACTACTTATGACAAGATTATTTTAAAAAGGTTTAATTGAAATTATTTTAATTTTGATATAAAGTATGAAATTTTGATAATTAGACCGATATGATTTTAAAATAATTTATCTCAATTTAGGATAATCTTTAGGATTATCTTCGTGCATTACATCGTAAATAGCTTCATATATATCTTCAGCTGAAGGTTTAGAGAAGTAATCACCATCTGTACCATAAGCAGGTCTATGTGGTTTTGCAGCTAATGTTTTTGGAGCGCTATCTAAATATTGGTAACCGTTTTGTTTGTTTAATATTTCATCTAATAAATATGCTGAAGCGCCTCCAGGAACATCTTCGTCTATTACCATTAAACGATTTGTTTTAGCTAAACTCTTTACAACATCATGGTTTAAATCGAAGGGCAATAAAGATTGCGCATCAATAATTTCGACATCTATACCAACTTGTAATAACTCTTTTGCAACGTCTTGTACAATTCTTAGGGTAGAACCATAAGACAGAATAGTTATGTCGTTACCTTCTTTTACAGTTTCTACAACACCAATAGGTGTTTTAAACGCTCCGAAATTGGTAGGTTTTTTTTCTTTTAATCTGTAACCATTTAAACATTCTACTACTAAGGCCGGCTCATCACTTTCTAGCAAGGTGTTATAAAAACCAGCAGCTTTAGTCATATTTCTTGGTACTAAAACATGAATACCACGAATTAAGTTTAAAACGCCTCCCATTTGAGATCCAGAATGCCAAATACCTTCAAGTCTGTGACCACGAGTTCGTACAATTAAAGGTGCTTTTTGGCGTCCTTTAGTTCTGTAATGTACAGTAGCAAGATCATCACTCATTATTTGAAGTGCGTACATGATATAGTCCAAATATTGAATTTCTGCAATTGGTTTTAATCCACGCATTGCCATACCAATACCTTGGCCTATAATAGTGGCTTCGCGAATTCCAGCATCTGCAACTCGTAATTCACCATATTTTTCTTGTAAACCTTCTAATCCTTGGTTTACATCACCAATATTCCCAGCATCTTCACCAAAGATTAATGATTCTGGATATTTGCTAAAAATAGCATCAAAATTATCTCTTAATACCACACGACCATCAACTTCTTCATTGCTGCCATCGTAAATGGGCTTGATCTCTTTTATGTTTTGAGCTGCAGAAGCAGTTTCGTTATGTAAATGAGAGCTGTATTTTGGTTGAACGATACTAAAATATGTATCAATCCATTGTATTAATTGTGTTTTGGCTGGAGATGTTTCTGAAACTAAATAGCGTAAAACACGTCTTGCCGCTGAAGCTAAATCTTTACGAGCAGGTTCTGCAATGGCCATTAAAGCGTTATTTATTTTTTCAATAAACACTCTATTTACACTTGATGCAGCTACTTGTGTTATAATTGCTGAAATCTCGTTACGTTCATTTAAAATAGGATCTAAGTAAGCATTCCAAGCTGCTTTTTTGCCTTCTCGAACAGCTTTTTTAATTTCCTTTTCTATAAGATTTAATTCTTCGTCTGTAGAAATTCCAGTTTCTATCATCCACTTACGCAACTGAACATTACAATCCATTTTTGCTTCCCAATCTAGACGTTCTTTATCTTTATAGCGTTCGTGAGAGCCAGAAGTAGAGTGACCTTGTGGTTGTGTTAATTCATTAACATGTATTAAAACAGGCACATGTTCTTTTCTTGATATTTTAGCAGCTTCTTGATAGGTTTCAATAAGTGCAACATAATCCCAGCCTTTAACACGAAGAATTTCGTAGCCTTTGGCTTCATTATCACGTTGGAAACCGCTTAAAATCTCAGAGATGTTTTCTTTTGTTGTTTGGTATCTTGCGTGCACAGAAATGCCATAGTCATCATCCCAAACACTAACAACCATTGGTACTTGTAAAACACCAGCAGCATTAATAGTTTCGAAGAATAAGCCTTCACTTGTACTCGCATTACCTATTGTTCCCCATGCAATTTCATTTCCTTTATCAGAAAATTTAGTAGCATCAATTCCTTTTACATTTCTGTAAATTTTTGACGCTTGAGCTAAACCTAAGAGTCTAGGCATTTGTCCTGCTGTAGGAGAAATATCTGCGCTTGAATTTTTTTGTTTTGTAAGATTGTTCCATTGTCCATTCTCATCTAAACTAAAAGTAGAAAAATGCCCGCCCATTTGGCGACCACCAGACATTGGTTCTAAAGCGATATCTGTATTTGCATATAAACCTGAGAAAAAGGTTTGAATATCTAATGCACCAATGGCCATCATAAAGGTTTGGTCTCTGTAATAACCAGATCTAAAGTCTCCATTAGCAAAAGCTTTTGCCCAAGCGAGTTGTGGTACTTCTTTTCCGTCTCCAAAAATTCCAAACTTAGCTTTCCCAGTTAAAACTTCTCGACGACCTAGTAAGCTACATTCTCGACTTGTAACAGCAATCTTATAATCTTCTAAAACTTGCGCTTTAAAATCGTTAAAGGATAACTCTTTTTTTAAGTCGGAATTTGTGCTCATAGTTGTCTGTTTTTGTGAACACAAATTTAACAAATAAAAGTCGTTTTTGCAATATGAAACTATCTTAAAAAATTGCTAAGTTTTTAATAATTCAACAATTTAACTGCGAATAATTCATAATAATGTATTTAAATGAAAATTCGTTGAAGATTACTCAGGTTTTTAATACCATCTTCTGGTAAATAAACTTAATAAAGTTTTAGGTGATAAAGTAATTATAAATCGAATACTTTGATCGTAATTAGGTTGTGCTATTTCCCACCCTAAATTAGAATACACAGGAAGGTACAGTTCGAAATAGTCTTCAACCAAATTTAGACGTATTCCAGCATCGTAAACAAATTTAGGATTGTTGTTGTGGCTTTTTACTAGCCCTAGATCTCCATAAGCCATAATATAACGCCAAATGGTTGTACTTCCATTAGCCGTTGTTATCCATTGATTTGCAAAAGCTGGCTCTAATTGTGACTTAAATCCACCTTCAGAAACAATGAGTTGCTGGCTAAATAATCCTGCTTCTTCAGAGCGCCCTATATAATCATAATCAAACAAATAATCTGTTGGTCTGTCTAAAGCAAAGCTGAAGAAATTTGTAGTTTCATACGTTTTGTTATACAAAAAGGTTCCAGCGAATAAGCGTAAATTATATTGCCGGTTGCCCTCGGTAAGTTTTCTGAATTCTGCTGTCGCCGATAATTTACCAAAGTTTTTTGCCAGTTGTAAGTCTGTATCCCAAGAACTAAAGTTTTTTAAATTAGGATCTCTTTCGCCATATTTGATATTAAAAACACTGTATTTAGGTTCGCCTTCAGTTTCAAATTCTCCTGTTAGATCAACCTGTCTATCGATATTTACATATCTAAATTTTAAGAAGCTTCTTCTATTATCTCTCAAATTATTTGGATCTCTAAATCTAAAATCTATAAAAGGAGTATAAGAGGTGTATGATAGGTTAGGAGCGTAGTTGTAGTATTCCCCTCCAAGGCCATATTTAGTGTAGTAATTTCGTGAATGCTCTCTACGGTCTGCATAGCTTACAGAGGCGCTACCAACCAATTGTTTGCTTTTTATAGCGTATTTGGGGCTTACTCGATATAAAAAATTCTTAGTTAAGAGTGTTTTATTATATAGTTTCAAGCCAGGTGTAATTCCATCGTAAAAATTATAACCAAATTCTGGCATAAAGAACACTTGACTATAATTAGGGTCTTCAATATCCTTAAATAATCTAAATTGAAGAGGTTTGTTATTAGCTAAAAACCCTCCTAAAGATTTCCAGTTATTTCTTAAATTCATTTCTGGAATAGTAGTGTTATAATTTAGTGCGAGCTTATCTGCTTCATTATTTGCAATTGTAATTGTTTTATAACCTTTAAAACCTTCAATCCATTGCTTTGATAAAACACTATCGTCTTTAATAGTGAATAAAGACACTGGCATTAAATGATTCTTTTTGTTTTTAATAGTTATAGTTAGAGAGTCTTCTGTTTTTTCAACAGATTTAATTTTGAAATCTATTTTTTTACTGCTACCAACATAATCATCAAAAAACCAATTAATATTTTTATCTGTGTGTTGTACTAAATAGTCTTTAAAGGCTTCAGTAGTTGTAGCTTCAAGTTTGTTATCTTTTAAAAATTGAGTTAGCATTTTATTCATGGAATTAGTATCCATGTATTCGTCAAGATATTTTAGTCCAACGCCTGCTTTGTATTTATTGGCGATATTTTTGTTGAATTTTAGAAGCGAATCTTTAGGCATATCTAATGGTTGATCTAAATTAGAACGTGCCATATGCATGTATAAAAAATTGTATTGATCGTTAAATTTTAAGTCTGAAGCATGAAACGCACGCACGCCCCAAATATCAGCGAGATTGCCTAAAATTTTCATATCTGGATAATTTTCATCAACGTATTTCATTAAATAATACGTTTGAATACCGTCTATTAACCACTGGTCTTCTCTTGGGTTTATTATTAATGTGTTTTCAAGATAATTATGTAAAGTTGACTTTAATATTTTTAATTCGTATTGAAACGAATCAGAAAACGGACGCACAAAATCGGGTAACAAGTTTAAACCATAAATTGGGCTTTTCTTGTAGTCGATTTTGGTTATAAGCACTTTTTTATGCGGATAATCCCCAAGATTTTCACTAATAAAACTGGCGATTTTATCTGTAACAACTGCTATTTCAGTAGGTTTTAAATTTTCTTCATCTATATTAGATTCTACAGTAAAATAATCGGTTTCTACACTTTCATAAGTATCTTTTTTATTTAAAAACAGCTTAGAATTTATTCTATTATTTCCTTTAAGAATAGTGAGCCTTGTTCCATTTCCGTTGATGTCTTCTGTATATTCTTCATCTAATTCACTTATTAAAGAATAATTATTTGGGTAGTTAACCTTTAAACTAATATCTGCTTTAGGTACAAATGCATCGTCTAAATTTTTGTTGCTAAAGTATTGCCATTTACCATTAAATACAGCAGGAGTAATGTACCAGTATCTTAAATTGTAATCGTCTTCATCTGTAATACCATAACGCGTAAACTTATCGTTTGGCACCTGTACAATATAAACGAGATTAAGTGTGTAACTTTCGTTTGGCAGCAGAGGTTGGTTTAGCGTGACCTTTATAATATCTGGTTGCTTTTCTAAGCGTGAAAAAGTAGATTCTGTATTGTTTTCTTTAATTGAAATTATGGTTGTAAATCCACGATCTTCATTTTTCGCAAAATGAAAGGTGTTTTTAAACTCATCTGCAAAGCGCTCTGCTAAAGGTGTATTTTTGGCTGAATAGCTATGACTCCAATCTGTTAGATAAATGGTGTCTAGAGCAATATTTGAAGTGTTATAATACGTTATAGCCTGCTCGATATTGATGCTTTTCTTTTCGAGATCGAAAGTCGCATTAATATCAAGTTTGTTCTGGCTATAAACAGAAAAACACAGAAATAGACAAAATATAAAGGAAGTGAAATTTAGATTCAATTTACTTTTAGCAACTTTAAAGATTTAACATTTACACCATTTAATGCAACATAATACATTCCGTTTGAATATGAAGTTGTATTAACATTTAATTAATTATTTTCGTTAATAGAAATGCTTACAGTCACTTATCGCAGGTGCTTTATATATTAATGCGATTCGTGAGATTTTAAAGTAATAAAAAAAGGAATTATTAAATTTCACTTTTCAAGATTTGAGAATATAATTGAGTATTAGAAGTTAGGACTTAAGCCCGATTCTTTATAGAAAGCATCTAAAATACTTACAACTTCATCTTCTGTATCTACCACGTGAATTAAATCTAAATCTTTAGCGCTAACGTTTCCAAACTTCTCTAAAATGGTTTCTTTAACCCAATCCATTAATCCAGACCAGAAATCTGTACCAACCAATATAATAGGAAATTTTTCAATTTTATTAGTTTGAATTAAGGTAATGGCTTCAAATAATTCGTCTAAAGTTCCAAAACCTCCAGGCATCACTACAAAACCTTGAGAGTACTTTACAAACATTACTTTTCTAACAAAGAAATAATCGAAATCTAGGCTTTTATCCTTATCGATATATGGATTGTCATGCTGCTCGAAAGGTAAAACGATATTTAATCCAACCGAAGTTCCTCCAGCCAAATACGCACCTTTATTACCCGCTTCCATAATACCTGGTCCACCTCCTGTAATAACACCATAACCAGCATCGCAAATACTTTTAGCAACGCTTTCGGTTAATTTATAATATTTATGATCTGGCTTAGTTCTAGCAGATCCGAAAATAGAAACACAAGGACCAATTTGGCTCATTTTTTCAAATCCGCTAACAAATTCTCCCATAATTTTGAAGATGGCCCACGAATCGTTAGTTTTTTTCTCATTCCAACCTTTGTGATGTTGTTCTTTTCTCATTTTTTTATGTTTTACATTTCCGGATTTTGACAGTAATCAGTGTAAATTCTAGAAATTTTATGTTGTTATTTTTTGCTTAAAATCAAGCGTGCTAATTTAGTTCTTTTTTTAACACTTCGACAAGCTCAGTGTGACATTATTTTTGATTCAATTCTTTCTTCAAAAAATGTGCAGTATAACTCTTTTTATGTTTTGCTACTTTTTCTGGAGAGCCTTCTACAATAATTTGTCCTCCACCTTGTCCACCTTCGTAACCTACATCAATAATGTGGTCTACGGTTTTAATAACATCTAGATTGTGTTCTATAATCAAAACAGTATTACCTTTATTTGCTAGCTTATTAAGAACAATCATTAAAACACGAATGTCTTCAAAATGTAACCCAGTTGTAGGTTCATCTAAAATATAAAAGGTGTTTCCAGTATCGCGTTTACTTAATTCTGTCGCTAATTTTATACGTTGTGCCTCACCTCCAGAAAGTGTTGTGCTTTGTTGACCAAGCGTAATATAACCTAAGCCAACATCTTTAATGGTTTTAAGTTTTTTATGAATCTTAGGTATGTTTTCAAAAAATGGAACAGCTTCATTAATAGTCATGTTTAGTACATCGCTAATGCTTTTACCTTTATATCTAATCTCTAATGTTTCGCGATTAAAGCGCTTGCCTTGGCAGGTTTCGCATTCTACATATACGTCTGGAAGGAAATTCATTTCTATAACTCTTAATCCTCCTCCTTTACAAGTTTCGCAACGCCCACCAGTAACATTAAAACTAAAACGACCAGGTTTATAACCACGTATCATAGCTTCAGGAATTTTAGCAAAAAGACTTCTAACTTCACTAAAAGTACCTGTGTAAGTTGCAGGATTACTTCTTGGAGTTCTTCCAATTGGTGACTGATTAATATCGATAACCTTATCACAATGTTCTAAACCTTTAATACTTTTATAAGGCATTGGTTTTCTTACACCATTAAAATAGTAAGCATTAAGAATAGGATAGAGGGTTTCATTAATTAAAGTAGATTTTCCACTTCCTGAAACGCCTGTAACACCAATCATTTTTCCTAAAGGTAATTTTACCGAAACATTTTTTAAGTTATTACCAGTGCAGCCTTTTAGTTCAATAAACTTTCCATTGCCTTCACGACGTGTTTTTGGTATTTCTATTTTCTTTTTACCGTTAAGGTATTCCGCAGTTAACGTTTTTCCTTTAGTAATTGTTTTGGTGTGCCTTGACTAATAATTTCGCCACCATGTTTTCCTGCACGCGGTCCAATATCGATTACATGATCTGCACGTTCTATCATGTCTTTATCGTGCTCTACAACAATAACCGAATTTCCAATATCGCGAAGTGCAACAAGAGAATTAATTAGTTTTTCGTTATCTCGTTGGTGCAAACCAATACTTGGTTCGTCAAGTATATAGAGTACTCCAACCAATTGAGAACCTATTTGTGTAGCCAAACGAATACGTTGTGCTTCTCCACCAGAAAGTGATTTCGAGCTTCGGTTTAAGGACAGGTAAGTTAAACCAACATCCAATAAAAACTGAAGTCTGGCTTTAATCTCTTTTATTATTTCTTCGGCAATTTTGATTTGTTTTTCTGAAAGGTTTTCTTCTAATCCATTAAACCATTTTGCTAAATCTACAATATCTTTATTCGCTAATTCTGCAATGTTTTTTCCAGCAACCTTAAAGTATAAAGATTCTTTTCTCAAGCGAGAACCTTCGCAAACAGGACATTCTATTTTGTCCATGTATTCTTTTGCCCATCGTTTTAAAGAGGTTGATTCAGCGTTTTTATACTGACTGTCTATAAAATTAGCAACACCTTCAAAATCAATTTTATAATCTCTTTTTACACCAAGCGATTTACTATCTACAGAGAATTTTTCGTTACCACCATAGAGTATAATTTGTTTAGCTTCCTTTGGTATATCCTTGTAAGCATCGGTCATTTTAAAATTAAAGCGTTCGGCAATTAATTCTAATTGCTTAAAAATCCAACTTTTCTTTTCTGGTCCATGAGGCGCTAAAGCTCCATTTTTAATAGATAATGAATCATCTGGAATAATTTTTTTCTCATTCACTTGGTATAAGTCTCCAATACCATTACAGTTTTGGCAAGCTCCTTTTGGTGAGTTAAAAGAAAAATTATTTGGTTCAGGATTTGGATATGAAACACCTGAACTTGGGCACATTAAATTTCTACTAAAATAACGTGCTTCTTGAGTGTCATGATCTATAACCATTAACACATCGTCACCATGATACATCGCTGTGTTTATGCTTTCTTCTAAGCGTTTATCGTTTGCAATAGAATCATCAATTTTAAGTCTATCGATTACAATTTCAATATCATGCATTTTATAACGATCCAGCTTCATGCCTTTAACAATATCCTTGATATCGCCATCGGTTCTCACTTTTACAAAGCCTTGTTTCCCAATTTGCTCAAACAATTCACGATAGTGTCCTTTTCTAGAACGCACAACAGGTGATAATATATTTATTTTTTTGCCTTTATAGCTTTCTATTATTAACGTTTTTATTTGTTCGTCACTATAACTCACCATTTTTTCGCCAGTGTTGTAACTGTACGCATCACTAGCACGCGCATAAAATAAACGCAGAAAATCGTAGATTTCTGTAATAGTCCCAACAGTAGAACGTGGCGATTTACTAGTTGTTTTTTGTTCAATAGCGATAACAGGAGATAGTCCGTCGATTTTATCAACATCAGGACGTTCTAGACCACCCAAAAACTGTCTAGCATAAGCCGAAAATGTTTCGATATATCGGCGTTGGCCTTCAGCATAAATAGTATCGAAAGCAAGAGACGATTTACCGCTACCAGATAAACCAGTAATGACTACTAGTTTTTCTCGCGGAATGGTTACATCTATGTTTTTTAGATTATGAACTCTGGCACCTTGTACCACAATGTTTTCTTCAAAATTTGTCATAGTAATTGCAAAACTCTGCTGTTTTTAAACAGATTTGCGAAGTTAAGGTTTTTACACTTCTTTCTGAAATGGAATTAGTTAGGATTTTATTAAAATTGAATACTATTTTTAGTATTTAATTTTTAACTTCGATTTTAAATATAATACCATTCTGCTCTTTATTTGGAATTTATTATAAGACAATTTTAAATACTTTTCGCTTTCGCGGAAATAATAAACATACAGTTGATGCAAATACTAGGAATAGGCTCAAGAATTAGCCACGAAGAACACGGAAAAGGAGTCGTAACAAATGTCGATAACGAACATTATTGGGTAACGTTTATTGACAATGGTTTAGAAACGATTTCGCTTGACGAAGATTTTGAAATTATTGAAGCGACTGAAGATGAAGTTGATAAAGTCAGTTTTTTCGATGTAGAGCAAAGCCTAATGCGATTGCTTAAGAAATATAGCGATGTTTCTGAAGTTATAACGATTGGCGACAAATGGAAAGGTGGTAAGCTTATTTTAGAACCAGGAGACACCAACTTAAAAAGTAAGGAAATTAAGATTGACGATTTCTTTCACAAAATCACAATGGTTCGCGATCGTTTACGTGTTATGGAACAAAAAGTGAATTCTAGTAATCTTGAAGAACAAGAAAAGATAGATTTGCAACAATATATTACACGTGTTTATGGTAGTTTAACTACGTTTAATGTGTTGTTTAAGGTTAAGGAACAGCAGTTTGTTGGGCAGAAGAGTAAATAGTGTAAAGTATGTGGTAATCTTAAAAAAAAAACCAAGTTTCAAAAAAAAAAGGCCTCAAATTTAATATAATTTAAGGCTTTTAATTTGAGTATAAAATTTATTATTTTATAATTAATTTTTTAGTTACCGTTTTATCTCCATCTGTAACTTTTATTAAATACATTCCAGAACTTACATTTTCTAAAGCAATGGTTTCGTTAAAATTAGGTTTTGAATCATAAATATTTTCATATACAATTCTTCCAGAAATATCAAAAATATTAACATTAATATCTTTTCCTGAGTTAGAATTGAATGCTAAAGAAAAGTCTCCATTATTAGGATTAGGATATAGTGAGAAATTATTAAATTCAAAACTATCAAGGTCTAAAGTTTCTGTAATTATAGTTGCTGATGTTGTACATAACTCAATCGACCATTCATTTACAACACCAGTGTTACCATTAAAAAAATCAACAAATATTAATTCCCATGTTCCAGAAGGATTATTTCCGGTAAATCCAGTCATTGGATTTGTAGGTGCATACGTTCCTGCTGTTGGAGAAGCACATACAATTGGAGCTTCCCCATCTTTAAAAGTGATATCAATGTTTCCATATTGTGAGTCGTTACAGCTTCTATTCCATAAATTAGAAAAACCACCTCCATTAGGCGTTTGTAATTGCATAATTAAGTCTCCTATGTAAGAATGGGTGACATTTGCGCTTATTCTAACATCTGTAATTAGTGTAGTCTCTGTAACAGTAATAGGTATAAAAACAAGAGGGCCTTGTACATTTGCTCCTCCACCATCCGGAATTGCAGTTGTAATTGGTCCAGTTGTATAGGTGTTACAAACAGTATTGGTTGTTACAGTAGCTCCTACAGAGAATGATTTAGATATTGCAAAGAATATATTTCCTACTGCTTCTATTTTTATTCTACAATACGGTTCCAAAACTGTAGGAAAAGTAACGAGTTCTGTTCCATCATTTGCAGTGTTAGAAGCCAATGTTGTTGGGAAAGTTAAGCCGCCATCTGTAGATAACAAGATATTTACGTTAGATGTGTTGATTCCATTAGCAGTTGTACCTGCAACATCCCAAGTAATGGTTGTAGAACTTCCGTTTGAAAAGCTTTCGTTTGTTGTGTCTGGCGCTGTTATTCTAAAAGGACCTGTATTTACTAATGTAACCGTCATGTCGTCTCTGCTAGTTTGCCCACCATTTGGAAAACCATTATCTCTAACGGTTAAAGCAAAATCCATTGTTCTAACGACATTTGGCATAACTTCCCAAGTAGGAGTTAAGTTATTATCTAAGATGTCGCTTAATTGTGGGAATGTGCGATCTCCAGTTGTCATTGGAGTGTATGATCTAAATTGAGGCTCTGTTGTATTTGTTGTTGAAGGAATATTTGTTGAAATTCCTACATCGGTTTGTTCCCAACAGTAAGATAATGTTGTCCCATCTACATCGTTTGCAGTTCCAGATAGTGTAAAAGCAGTGCCGTAAGGAATGGTATAATCATTTCCTGCACTAACTACAGGTGCAGTATTTCCGTTTGGTGTATTTGTAGAACACGTTGGTTCTCCCGGAGGTGTAATACGTGTCCATATTTCTGCAATACTAATGGCGTGAAAGTGATCGTCAGTACTTTCTTGTATATTATCTGAACCACATGTACCTGCATACGCCATAATTGTTGTTCCACTTCCCGGCTCAACGGCCGTAGTAGCACTTCTGTTTCCTCCAGAACAGTTACCTTGACCACCATTGAATGTATGGTTTGCACCAAACTGGTGTCCAATTTCGTGAGCTACAAAATCAACATCAAATAAATCTCCTACAGGATTTGAAGTCCCTGTAACACCTCCAGCTTTTGCATTACTGTAACAAATACCACCAAGTGCAGCTACTCCACCACCACCAGTAGTAAATACGTGACCAATGTCGTAATTTGCTGTTCCAATGTTTGCATCTATAATTATTTGATTTTCATTTATTAATGCACTTGGATCACCATCCGTAAACCCATCATTTTCAGCTAAAAATATAATACTAGCATTATCTACTAAAACCATTGTTAATGCCATATCTCTTTCAAAAAGGCCATTTACTCTTGTCATTGTAACGTTCATTGCGGCTAGCACTGTTGCTCTTTTTACAGCATCTGATGCAGCAGATTGTCCGGCAGCATTGATATGATAGTTTGCATATTCTTGTGTGCATGATAGTGCTAAACGGAATATTCTTAATGTACCATCATCAGCATTCTTATTAAAAATACTAGTGTCCTCATTTTTATTTTCTAATACTTCGATTACTTCGCATCCTAGTCTATCTATTTTAGACCTTACATTCTTTTTTGCATAAAAAACGTAGTTTTTTAAATCTTCACTATAGGGGTCAATAAAATAAGTGTTACCAATAGAATAGATAGCTCCATGAAAACCAAAAATTGTTGTAGAAAACCGAATAACATCTCCAGAACCATCTTGGCTCATACCTACATAAGATTGTATTTCTGGATTATTATTAGCTAAATTTTCTTCTAAAATTGAAGCATTGTAAACGTTATAATTTTTAGTCTTGCCTTCAATCGTAGGGAAATTTACAAAAATAGTAGAATTAGTATTAGAGCTTCTGTGTGGTGCTTGATCTAGCTTGTTTTTTAAACTTTGTAAATCCAAACTGAAATAGTCAGCACTATTTATTTCGATGTTTTTTTCTAGTATTTTTTCATTTTTAAGTTCATCTTGTTTTTTTGATGTCCAAAAAGATTCACCTTGTGAAAATCCTATGATTGGAATTAAAATGAGTAATAAAAGGTGGTTTTTGTTCATAATTAGCGATTTTAAATTTGTTATAATATACTGAAAAACAATTAATTTATTTTAATAAATGATTTAAAAACTACTACTTCTGCCTTTTAAAAGTAACGGCGTAAAAGCATAAAATTTAAGAGTTTAATTTGTTAAATAATATCTATTGCTGTTATTTATAGTAAATTTTTATTAGTTTTAATATTTTCTATTTCCAATCCTAGAACCATTAACTTATGAAACGTTGGTAATAGCGCTCCAGTTTCTGTTGTTGTCCAATCGCTCCATGATGCTTCCAATCCATCAATAGGTAAAATATCTACCCACATTTGAAAACTTTTAGGTTTTCCATCGTCATTTAAATACCATAAATAGGAGTCTCCAGGTGTCGAACCACCGGAAGAATAAGTAACTAATAATGCTTTTTTATTATTTTCTAAAGTAACAATGCGTCTTGTTGTACCTTCATCAAATACCTTATAAGGAGCGACTAACCAAAAGGTGTCGTTATTAAAATATGCTAATGCTTTTTGAATGAGTTCTTGGTTTTCTTCACCTTCAATTTTGACGTCATCCTGAAACGTTTCGCTTTTAGAATTGTTATTTAAGTCTAAATTCACTTTATATTTTTTCCAGTAGACTTCACAGGTGTTTTTGGTTTTATTCCATTTATAATGATGACGTTTTTTAAAAGTAAATTCTATATAATCTGTTGCTTTATAGGCATTGTAATTTAATGCGTTAAGCATTTTATTAGCTAAAACATCTGCTTGTGCAGTTTCTTCTCCAATAGGCAATTCTTCATTGTATTTGAAGTGAAGAAAACCATAGAGTAGAAGCGTAGGCAGAGTAAAAAAAACTACAACACCTGCTATTATTTTTAGACCCCATTTAAGTGTTAGTTTTTTCTTTTTTCTCATTTTACTAATTTTTAGCTTTAGTCAAATTTAGTATATTAAAATCTTAGTATTTACGAATTTCTTTTATCTCTTCAACGTAAAGTGAGCACGTATTGATTTCTTTTCATCTGTACTTGGTTCTCTGTATTCTAAAGTAAACCAGTAGTCGCTTGTTGGTACTGGATTGCCATTGTAAGTCCCATTCCATCCTGCACCTGTTGGACTTAATTGTTTTAGGAGTTTCCCATAACGATCGAAGATGTAAATCACAGCATCTGGTTGGTTACCAATAGCAGATATATTCCAAGTATCATTATAACCATCACCATTTGGTGTAAAGTAATGTGGGTAATCCATAACCATAATAGTTATTGTACTTTCTCCACAACCTATCCTATCTCTTACTGTTATGGTGTGCTGTCCTGCTGAAACATCTGTAAACGTGTACATACTATCGTTTGGCTCGTTGGTTTCCCAACTACCGCCATCTAGACTAAACTCGTATATTGCTATGGAGTTGTTTGTAGCATCGCTTGCACTTGCTGTTACTGCAATATCGTGTTGGTCTGCAAAGGCTAAGCTTGTTACTTCTGCGTCTATTACTGGTGGCTCGCTTACTGTTACAAAAGTGTCTACTGGTATACTTGCGCATCCTGTAGCATTATCTGTAGCTATAACACTATAAGTACCGCCGCTTGTTGGCGCTATACTTGAACCTGTTTCACCTGGTAATATTGTACCTTCTAATGACCATACAAAAGTATATAATGTAGCATCTAAGCCTGTGTCTATTACTGGCGAATTTATAATTTCTGTACCATTAGTATTGATACATAATAAATACTCAGCCTCTAAAGTAAAGGATGGCATTGGATTGACTTGTAGGGTGATCTCTGCTGTTTCATAACAGGTAGAACTGTCTTGTTCATTGTCTATTA
>NZ_JSWF01000017.1 GCF_000797445.1 Lacinutrix jangbogonensis
CCTGTACTATTATCTTCTACACGCACCCAAATGGTTTGTAGGTCCATAGTTGTGTTTACATATGCATTTGGAGTAGTGATAGGGTTATTTGGTGCTTCGGCATTAGCCATATTCTCATAATACGTAATGGTGTATAATAATGGGTCTAAATCGTTAGACGTATCTGTGTCTAATAAGTTTAGAATCTCTGGTTCTTTAGTTGATAAATTAAAAACAGCAAAGCCATCGGCATCATTATCACAAACTTCTAAGGGTGTTAAATTAGCAGCTGTTGTAATTTGTGGTGTTGGATTTACAGTAAGAACTAATGCTACAAAAGTAGCGCAGTCGGTTGCAATGGTTGCACTTTCTACTCTTACGTAAATGGTTTGTGTATCGACTACAATATTATTGTATGGACTAGTTAATGCATTAACATTATTGCCTGCATCTGCCATAGTTTCATGGTAGGTTACGGTAAGTCCTGCTGCGCCTCCTGTGATTTCTAATGTTGTATCTGAGAGTGTAAAAACCCCAAAACCATCACTGTCTGGATCGCAATCTACTAAGGGCGTTGGTGTAAACGCTATTGGTGCTTGCTCCACTAACAAGTCTAAAGTTGTAGTGTCAAAACAGCCGGTAGTAACGTCTTCGACGCGCACAAATATGGTTTGCAAATCTGCTGTTGTATTGGTATATAGATTTGGAAGTGCATTGGTTTCTGCGTCAGCATTTGCTTGGTCAATATAATAGGTTACCGAATATGCTGGATTACCACCTGAAATCTCGATGTTTTTCAGGGTTAAATCAATGAGTGTCATGCCGTCTGGTGTGCCATCATCACAAACTTCTAACGGTGTTGGGGGTACTAATACTGGTAACGAATTAGCCGTAATTATTACTGTGCTTGTTGTTGGACAGGTGCCATTAGTAATATAATCTACTGTGTATGAGTCTCCTGATGTTCCGTTAGTTATAGTCCCTGTAGTTGAATTAATCGTTGCTGAATCTGTAGGAGTTGGATTAAAAGTATAAGTGCCGCCAGATGTTGTAACTGTATCTATTGTTGCACCATCACAGGTTGGTGTGTAAGTGAACGAGGAATCGTCTGCAGTTAATACTGTTAAAACAACTGATGACGATGATGGACATGTTCCACCTAGAGAATATTCAATAGTATAAGCATCACCAGAAGTTCCTCCCGTAACTGTTCCTGTAGTTGTGTCTATAATTGCTGTATCTGTAGGAGCTGGATTAAAAGTATAGGTTCCTCCTGAAGTCGCTTCTGTTGAAACTGTTCCACCATCACAGGTTACTATCATAGTAAACGAGGCATCATTGGTTGTATCTACTGTTACTGTAAAAGAACTTGTTGATGGACAGGTGCCATTGGTTGTGTAATCTACTGTGTAACTTGTTCCCGAAACACTATTAATAATCGTTCCGGTTGTAGCATCAATAGTAGCTGTATCTGTTGGAATTGGATTAAACACATATGTTCCGCCTGGTGTAAGAACAGTATCTATTGTTGCACCATCACAGCTAGGTATCATGGTAAACACAGAATTATCGGTAGTTATTACAGTTACAGATACAATACTAGAATCAGGACAAGTTCCATTTGTTGTGTATTCAACCATGTAAGAAGTACCAGAAGTTCCGTTAGTTATGGTTCCTGTAGTTGAATTAAGAGTTGCCGTATCTGCAGGAACTGGGTTAAAAGTATAAGTGCCTCCAAGGGTAGCAACGGTATTTATTGTAGCACCATCACAGTTTGATGTATATGTAAATGATGAATCGTCAGTTGTCTCTAATGTTAAAATAAACATTGATGACGATGGACAGGCTCCAGCAAGGGAGTATTCAATGGTATAATTTACTGCAGAAGTTCCTCCAATTACTGTTCCTGTTGTTGAATCTATAGTAGCTCCATCTATTGGTATTGGATTAAGACTATATGTTCCTCCTGGTGAAGCTTCAGAAGCTACTGTTCCGCCATCACAATTAGATATCATAGTAAAAGAAGCGTCATTTGTTGTGTTTACTGTTGCTGTAAAAGAACTTGTTGACGGACAAGTACCACTACTCGTGTAATCTACTGTATAACTTGTTTGTGAAATCCCTCCAGTTATTGTTCCTGTTGCAGAATCTATTGTCGCACCATCTGATGGTAAAGGATTTAAAACGTAAATTCCACCTGATGTAACAACTGAATCTACTGTTGCTCCATCACAGCTAGACAACATGGTAAAAGTAGAATCGTCTGTTGTTGTTACTGTTACAGATTCTGTACTGCTAGATGGACAGGTGCCATTTGTTGTGTATTGTACTGAATAAGTTGACCCAGAAGTTCCGTTAGTTATAGTGCCTGTTATTGAATTAATAGCTGCTGTATCTGTAGGAGCTGGATTAAAAGTGTATGTACCACCAGATGTTGTAACTGTATTTATTGTTGCACCATCACAGGTTGGTGTATATGTAAATGTTGGATCGTCCGCTGTTTCTAATGTTAAAATAAACGTTGATGACGATGGACAGACTCCAGAAAGCGAGTATTCAATGGTATAATTTGTTGCAGAAATTCCTCCAATTACAGTTCCTGTTGTTGAATCTATACTAGCTCCATCTGTTGGTATTGGATTAAAACTATATGTTCCTCCTGATGAAGCTTCAGAAGCTACTGTTCCGCCATCACATGTAGATAGCATAGTAAAAGAAGCGTCATTTGTTGTGTCTACAGTTACAGTAAATGAACTTGTTGAAGAACAAGCACCACTGGTAGTGTAATCTACTGTATAACTTGTTTCTGATTGTCCTCCAGTAATTGTTCCTGTTGCAGCATCTATTATCGCACCATCTGTAGGAACTGGATTTAAAACGTAAATTCCGCCTAGTGTAACAACTGAATCTACTGTAGCTCCATCGCAGCTGGGCAACATAATAAAAGCAGAATCATCTGTTGTATTTAATGTAACTGATTGGGTACTATTAGATGGACAGGTGCCATTTGTAGTGTATTGAACAGAATAAGTGGCTCCCGAAGTTCCGCTAGTAATTGTGCCTGTTGTTAGATTTATAATTGCTGTATCTGTTGGTACTGTATTGAAAGTAAATGTACCTCCTAAAGTACCAGTAACATTCATAGTAGCTCCATCGCAGTTTTCTAAAGCTGAAAAAGTGGAATCATCTTGAGGTAATATAGTAACATCAAAATCATTGCTAATAATTTCGCCACAAGCATCTGTGATTTCTACAGAGTAATTTGTATCTATTGTTGGAGAAAATACAGGGTTTGGTAGGTTTGGGTTACTTACATTTGTTGTAGGAATCCACTGATAACTTGTAGCACCATCATAGGTTGCATCTATAGAATTAATAGAGTCTCCAGAGCAAATATTCTGATCATCTAAAAGAATTTCATCTACGAAAGATAAACTTTTAAAACAAACTGTTTGGAGATTTGTAGCTCCTCCAGTAGAGCCTGTAAACCCGAAGAAAACATTAGAATTACCACCAAAGACAGTGTTGATTAGATCTTGGTTCGACACCAAAATTCTTTCATTACAATCAAAAACAACTTTAAACTCTTGAGCTGCTGCTCTCCAACTAATTTTTACATCATGTAAATTCCCATCTTCTATATTTCCAGAAGTAGCAGATGCATTTACTGGATTAGGTATCCAAGAAGGCCCACTTGCATGATTTGTAATGCCATTTAAAAGTATGGCTACATGATCATTAGAAGGATCATTTCTGTCGTTATTTTGCCAAGTATCGAACTCAACTGCCATAGAATTATTAATACCGCCATAACCTAAGTCACCACCAGCAGTGCCAACTACTGCAGCAGAAGACGTTTTTAATACAAATACAATTCCATCAGCACCATTAGAGTTATTTGTACCAAAATTAGCATCGAAAATAATATCAAAATCGTTATTTAAATCAATGCCATTGCTATACCATACTGCCCCAAGTTGATTATTAGTATTTGCTGTAATTCTATAACAGTTGTTCCCTTGATCTATTGTATTTCCAACAAGCGTTGGAGCTAATTGTGCTATACTATTTTGTGTTAAAAATAGAGCTATAAAAAGTATAAGGTAATAAGTATTAGTGCGTAATTTTAATCTCATAATTTACTTGTGCTAATTTGATATATAATGCACTAAAGTAAATTAAATTACACTGACTAGAAAATTAGAGGAATGATTTTGACGAATTTTATACTATAATGAAACTTAAAATCCAGCTGATGCATCATCTCCACGAGAATCAGCTCCACCTTCAAGCGTGCCATCTGGCAAAACTAATATGCCATCTACTATACCAATAACTAGAGAACGTTCTTCATTAATAATATAGCCTTTTTGCTTTAAACTGTTTATGGTCTCTTTATTAAAACGATTAGGTTCCATTCTTATTTCATCTGGTAACCATTGGTGATGAAATCGAGGTGCTTCGACAGCTTCTTGCATGCTCATCTCAAATTCATGAACATTTAGTATTGTTTGTAATACAGATGTAATAATTGTTGAACCACCAGGAGTTCCAACACTCATTAAAAGCTTGCCATCTTTTTCAACTATAGTCGGTGTCATTGAACTAAGCATGCGTTTTTTTGGTAAAATAGCATTGGCTTCAGCGCCAATAAGTCCGTATACATTTGGAACTCCGGGTTTACTAGAAAAATCGTCCATTTCATTGTTTAAAAAGAAACCAAGTTCTTCACAATATAATTTAGATCCATATCCAGAATTTAAGGTGGTAGTTACTGATATAGCATTACCAAATTGATCGATAATAGAGTAGTGTGTAGTTTCGTCACTTTCTATAATATCAACAGTCCCATGTGAAACTTCAGTTGATGGTGTTGCTTTTTTAAATGAAAAACTAGCCATTCTGTTCTTTAAATAGTTGTCACTTAAAAGTTTATCTTGAGGAACATTCACAAAATCTGGATCGCCTAAATAATAACTTCTATCTGCATAAGCACGACGTTCGGCTTCTGCTAGTACTTGTATGGTTTTTACAGAATTATGTCCGAATTCATGTAAATTATAATCTTCAACCGATTTCAATATTTGTGCCATAGCAATACCACCACTTGAAGGAGGAGACATGGAAATAATTCGTAAATTGTCGTAATTAAAAGTTATTGGTGTACGCCATTTAGCTTCATAATTTGCTAAATCTTTTTCAGTAATTATACCTCCATTATTTTGAATGAATTTTGCTAATATTTTTGCTGACTGTCCTTTGTAGAATTCATCGCGACCATTCTCCATGATGCGCGTAAGTGTTTCTGCGATATTTGGATATTTAATAGTGTCGTTTTCTTTCCAATTTTTTGAAAATAGTATAGAATCTTTATTAGCTAATTTAAAATCTGGTTGTTTTTGAGCTAATCTAAGCTCTTGATTTTTTGTGACAATTACACCTTTTCGAGCCAAAGCTATTACTGGTTTCATAATAGTTTCAATGGGTAGAGAACCAAATTTCCTATGTGCTTCAAAAACACCAGCAACAGTTCCAGGAACACCAACAGCCATTGCTCCACGTGTACTTAAGTTCGGAATAACGTTTCCAATAGAATCTAAATACATGTCTTTTGTTGCAGCAAAAGGGGCTTTTTCTCTATAGTCTAAGGCGCCAACACTTCCATCGTTAAGTCTATAAACCATAAAACCACCACCACCAAGATTCCCTGCATAAGGATAAGCAACTGCTAAAGCTAAGTCTGTTGCCATCATAGCATCAAAAGCATTTCCACCTTGTTCTAAAATTTGTTTCCCTATGTTTGACGCTTCAATTCTTGCAGAAACGACCATTGCTTTTTGAGCAATTAAACCACGAACAGGTTCTTTTTTTTGGCATGATAAGCAAACGAGAATTGTAGCAAAAAGGATGAGTATGTTTTTTAATTTCATATTATAATTGAGATTATTTCAACAGATTGCTACGTCGTAAACGCCTAGCAATGCCGATTGCTTTTATATTATTTGTTTTGAATTTCTTCTAGTTTAGTAGCCGAAAAACGTATCAGTTCATCAAAAAAACGTGTAAATTCATCTTCAAATTCATCATAGAACTCTTGTAGTTCATTTACTGCCAAGTTCATTTGCGAACGATTTTGTGTTCTTTTGTTCATACCAATTAAAACTTTGCCAATACCTTCTATGGTAGCATAGCTTAATAGCCAGTTGTCTGCAATCATATAAGGCATCATTTTTTGAATTCTCGCTGGTAATACTTCAAAATTATCTTGCAAACTATCGTAAAAATTATCGATATATTCTGCTAAAGGAACATTAGAGTAGTTACTCCAATTTTTAGCCAGAAAATGATCGTATAAAATATCGACAATCACGCCAGAATAGTGTCCGTAGTTTTTATGAAGCCTTTTCGTGCTAGCTCTAACGGTTTTGTGAGCATCTGTAAACGTATCGATTTGGCGATGCAATAGAATACCAGTTTGAATGTCTTTTGGATAGTTTTGGTGCTTTTTACCACGAATACCATCAGCAATAAAGTTGCCAATAGTAACGTCTTGGTTATTCCCAGAAAGATAAATATGTGCAAGAAAATTCATAGGTCGAATTTACGAATTCAGAATAGAATAATCCGCTTTTGAAATGCTATATTTGTACTTCAATTTAAAATAATATTTAATGACACTTATAAAATCTATTTCAGGAATTCGAGGAACAATTGGCGGAAACGTTGGAGAAAACCTTACACCAATTGATGCTGTGAAATTTGCCTCGGCTTATGGTACTTGGTTAAAAACGCAACGTATAAAAGATAATTATCGTGTTGTTGTAGGTCGTGATGCAAGAATTTCTGGAGAGATGATTCAGAATTTAGTAATGCATACTTTAGTAGGTTTAGGCATTCATGTTATAGATTTAGACCTTTCTACAACACCAACTGTAGAGATTGCTGTACCTATGGAACATGCAGATGGTGGTATTATTCTAACTGCAAGTCACAACCCAAAACAATGGAACGCACTAAAATTATTAAACGCTAAAGGAGAATTTTTAGACGCAGCTGAAGGTGCTAAAATTTTAGAAATAGCAGAAAGTGATGCTATGAAGTTTGCAGATGTTGATAGTTTAGGGAAAATCACTAAAAACGATGCCTATATAGATATACATATTGACGAAGTTCTAGATTTAGATTATGTAGATGTAGACGCTATTAAAAAAGCTAAGTTTAAAGTCGTTGTAGATGGTGTAAATTCGACAGGAGGTATTGCAATCCCTTTATTGTTAGAACGATTAGGAGTGGAGCCTGTGAAATTATATTGTGAGCCAAATGGTCATTTCCCTCATAATCCAGAACCGCTTAAAGAACATTTAACAGATTTATCTGCTGAAGTATTAAAGCACAATGCCGATTTTGGAATTGTTGTAGATCCTGATGTCGATAGATTAGCATTTATGGACGAAAATGGAGACATGTTTGGCGAAGAATATACATTGGTAGCTTGTGCAGATCATGTTTTAAGTAGAAACCCAGGAAACACGGTTAGTAATATGAGTTCCACTCGAGCGTTAAGAGATATCACAGAAAAACATGGAGGAGCTTATGAAGCCAGTGCCGTTGGCGAAGTTAATGTGGTAGCGCTAATGAAAAAAAATAAGGCCGTTATTGGAGGTGAAGGAAATGGTGGTATTATTTATCCAGCTTCGCATTATGGTCGTGATGCTTTGGTTGGTGTCGCTTTATTTTTAACGCTTTTAGCTGAAAAGAATATGAGTGTAAGTGCATTACGTAAAACGTACACAAGCTATTTTATGAGCAAGAAGAAAATTGCGTTAACACCACAAATTGATGTTGATGCAATACTAGAGCAAATGGCAGTGAAATATAAAGATGAAAACCTTAATACTGTTGATGGTGTAAAAATTGATTTTGCTGAAAATTGGGTACACTTAAGAAAGAGTAATACAGAGCCCATTATTAGAATTTATACAGAAGCAACATCGCAACAAATAGCAGATGATTTGGCAGATAAGATTATCTCTGAAATTAAAGAAATCGCTAATGTTTAGTATCTTAACAGCATAATACAATTATTATGATTCCTACAAAAGCACCAAGAGAAAGACGATCTGAATTAGAACACTATTTTTCGAAATTTAGAAACCATATTGTTGGTATAGATCAAGAATTTGAATCTCCTTACGGAAGACAGAAAATCATCTATACAGATTGGACAGCTTCTGGACGATTATACAGACCAATTGAAGAAAAAATAGTTAATCAATTTGGGCCTTTTGTGGCGAATACACATACCGAAACAACAGTTTCTGGGACCGCAATGACTAATGCGTACCACAAAGCTAGAAACATTATTAAAGGTCATGTAAATACAAATGCAGACGATGTGTTAATTGTTGCAGGAAATGGAATGACGAGTGTTGTCAATAAATTTCAACGTATTTTAGGATTAAAAGTGCCTGAAAATTTACGTAAATATGCCACGATTCCAGACGAAATTCGCCCTGTAGTTTTTGTAACACATATGGAACACCATTCTAATCATACCTCTTGGTTAGAAACTATGGCAAAAGTGGAAGTGATTCCTGCTGGAGACGATGGCTTGTTTAGTATTAAAAATTTAGAAATTCTTTTAGAACAATATAAAGAATGCACACTAAAAATTGCTTCGGTTATTGGAGGTAGTAATGTAACCGGAATTCAAACGCCTTATCATGAAATTGCTAAAGTAATGCATAAGAATGGAGGTGTTTGCTTTGTAGATTTTGCGTGTTCGGCACCTTATGTTGATATTAATATGCATCCAGAAAATGAAGACGAAGCACTGGATGCTATTTTCTTTTCTCCACATAAATTTTTAGGTGGACCAGGAACTTCTGGAGTACTAGTTTTTAATAAGAAATTGTATAAAAATATGGTTCCAGATTGTCCAGGAGGAGGAACCGTTTCTTGGACTAATCCTTGGGGAGAACACAAATATATTGATAATATTGAAGATAGAGAAGATGGTGGAACACCAGGTTTTTTACAAACAATAAAAACAGCTTTAGCTATAAAACTAAAAGAACAAATGGGTGTAAAAAACATGCTAGATCGTGAGCATGAATTATTGCACAAAGTCTTTTCTAATTTAGATGGCATAGCTAATATTAAAATATTAGCTAGTGATCATAAAGAACGTCTAGGTGTTGTCTCTTTTTATGTAGAAGACCTACATTTTAATTTGGGTGTTAAAATATTAAACGATCGCTTTGGAATACAAACACGTGGTGGTTGTAGTTGTGCAGGAACTTACGGGCACTATTTACTTCATGTAGATCAAGAGCAATCTCATAATTTGATAAATGAAATTTCTTTAGGAGATTTAATGCGTAAACCAGGTTGGATTCGTATGTCTATTCACCCTACAACTACTTGCGATGAGATAGATTATGTTTGCGAAAGTTTAATTTTTTTAGCTAAAAACCATGTAGAATGGGCTAAAGATTATGAATATAATAAAGCTAATAATGAATTTATACACAAGACTTTTGTACCTACTCAAGAGTTGCGAGTTGATGGTTGGTTTGAACTTTAATAATTTCCTTTTTAATAAGTAATCTCTGAGGAAAAAAAACTCAAAATTCACTTCGCCCTTTTAATTTTCAGGCTTTTGGAGTGCGGTTAATGTGATTCAAAGTGCTTTAGCTGAGAGCTACAGTTTTGTCTGCGAATGCCTTTTTATTTTATAAGAATTTAAATAAATTCCTATAAAAATTCTTTTGGTGCATGATCACGATGTTTCCAACGTTTATGAGTCCATAAATAATACTCTGGTTCTTCTTTTATTTGTATTTCAACAAAAGAGGTGAAAATATCAGTTATTTCATAATTTTTAAAGTCATTAGGATGTTCTGCAATAGTTTTAAAGGTAGTTTCATAATAACCACGTTTTATTTTTCTTACATCAAAAAACAAAACAGCCATATCTAATTTTTTAGCAATCATTTCTGCACCTGTGTGAATAGGAACAGTAATGCCCATAAAGTTATTCCAATGGCGCGCTTTATTTAATTTTGGAGATTGATCTGCAACAAAGCCCGTTATTGTTAACTCGTTTTGTGCATGAGACGCTCTTAAGGTTCCAATAGTCTCTTTAGTTGTAATTAAATAGCTATTATATCTTGCTCTAATACGTTTAATTAACCTATCGAAATACTTGTTGTTTAATCTTTTGTATACAGCAAAACCTTTATGGGTTACATAAGTTTGGAGTATAAAGATCCATTCCCAACTCGCATAATGGCCACACATAATTATGACACTTCTGTTTTGCTTTTCTAACTTTTGCAATACTTCAACATTTGTAAATGCATAACGTTTTTTCATTTGAGCCTCAGAAATAGTCATAGATTTCACAGACTCCACAACCATATCACACAAATGATGATAGAATTTTTTAGTGATAGCTTTTATTTCCTCAGGAGATTTTTCTGGTAAAGCTAATCTCAAATTTTCATTAACGATATCTTTTCGATAACCAAAAATACGATAAACAAAGAAGTAAATAATATCTGAAAGTACATACAATAACCTAAACGGAAGGATTGAAATTATCCAAAAAAACGGATAAATTAAAATGTAAGCTAATAATTGCATGAATTAGTTTTAAATTTGTAATTGCAAATATATGCTATATTTAAAAAAAATCGTTTACTGTTCATGGATATAAATATTATCACAATTGTTATTATCGCTGCCAATGCTTTAGCGTCTTTTAAAGGTTTTAATGATTTTGAATTTTTCGAGAAATATAAATTTAGTATTGGAGCTATAACTAGAGGAGAGAAAATTAGAATGATAACTTCTGGTTTTTTGCATGTAAATCCGCAACATTTATTCTTTAATATGTTTTCGTTGTACTTTTTTGCACCTGTTGTGGTTTATGAATTGGGAGAAGTAAGTTTTATTATTATTTATTTAGGGAGCTTGTTGGTAGGCAATATTTTATCATTTTACTTTCATAAAAATGAATACCATTATACTGCTGTAGGTGCAAGTGGAGCTGTAATGGGAATTATATATTCTGCAATATTATTACAGCCAGGAATGAGTTTGTATATGTTTTTTATTCCAATTCCAATTCCATCTTATGTTTTTGGTGTTGGTTATTTATTATACTCTATTTACGGTATGAGGACTAAAGCAGATAACATTGGTCACGATGCACATTTTGGTGGTGCTATTGGAGGTTATGTGTTAACACTTTTATTTGCTTCGTATCTTTTTGAAACTAATTTCACAATGATTATTCTTTTGGCATTACCAATTGTACTGCTATTTGTTTTAAAACGTTTAGGTAAAATATAATTATTGTTTTTTACTCTGTTCCTCAATAAATTCTAAAGCGTATTTTGCAGCTCTAGTTTCTTGAATGTCTGGAGATAAATTACTAAAAAGAGTATTGGTTTCTTCAACAGGAATTTGTTTCGCCATTGTAATGCGCTCTAAAGTTAAAGCAGACAATACGGCATTTGGGTGTTTTTTTATAAATCTAACATCAAATTTGACAGCTTCTAAAACCAAGCTGTCATATGAGTTTTTAACGGTTTGCATACCATCTTTATCATCACTAAGTCTATAGGTGTTAAATTTCTGACTTAATGCACCATAAGCTTGTTGTAAATATTTTAAATCTTCAAGATATTTTTTGATAATCGTATTTTCTTTACTGCCAATTATTTTTGAACCTTCAATACTGTCTGTTGTTATTTCAATTTCGAAGGTTTCATTCGCAATAATTAAAGGAAGCACTCCTAAAACGTTGTCAATAGTTATGTAATATCTGTCTGGAGAGGTTACTTTACCTTCAAATACAAAGGTGCCTTTTTCTAATATTGTAGAGTCTAATACACTTTTCTTTTTATTATCTACCCTAAAAAGTCTAGCAGTACTCCCTGAAATATAACTATCTGTTGTTGCCGAAATATTAAAACCATCGTTTTTCTCTTTTTTACAAGATATAAAGGCAATGAACAAAACTATTATTACAATTTTTTTTAGCATTTTATTTTTTTTCTGAAATACAAATATATAAGATTATCCATTACCAAGCGATTTTTACAATGAGACTAAGTCACATATCTATTTGCAATTTATTACTTTTGCAAAATGATTAATAACGATACAATAGTTGCACTAGCAACAGCCTCTGGAGCTGGAGCTGTAGCAATTATAAGATTATCTGGTTTAGAAGCTATAAACATTGCAGAAAACTGTTTTAAATCCGTTAAAAGCCACAAGCTGCTTAGCGAACAGAAAACACATACCATTCATTTAGGGCATATAATGGATGGCAAACGTACTATTGACGAAGTGCTAGTATCCGTTTTTAAAAATCCCAATTCTTATACAGGCGAAAATGTAGTAGAGATTTCTTGCCATGGTTCTATATATATTCAGCAGGAAATAATTCAGTTATTTCTAAGAAAAGGTTGTAGAATGGCAAATGCTGGAGAGTTTACTCTACGTGCTTTTTTAAACGCAAAATTAGATTTAAGTCAAGCTGAAGCAGTAGCAGATTTAATTGCCAGTGATAACGAAGCCTCTCACCAAATTGCCATGCAACAAATGCGAGGTGGTTTTTCTAGTGAAATATCAAAATTGCGTGAAGAATTAATGAATTTTGCTTCATTAATAGAACTTGAACTCGACTTTGCAGAAGAAGATGTAGAATTTGCAGATAGAGCTCAATTTAAAGAATTATTAGTACGTATTACATTTGTGCTAAAAAGATTAATCGATTCGTTTGCAGTAGGAAACGTTATTAAAAATGGAATTCCTGTAGCTATTGTAGGAGAACCAAATGTTGGAAAATCTACTTTATTAAATGCACTATTAAACGAAGAACGTGCGATTGTTAGTGATATTGCAGGAACTACAAGAGATACTATTGAAGACGAATTAGTAATTGAAGGTATTGGGTTTAGGTTTATAGATACAGCAGGAATTAGAGAAACAAAAGATGTTATTGAAAGTATAGGTATTAAAAAAACTTTCGAAAAAATGGAGCAAGCACAAGTAGTTGTTTTGTTATTTTCTTCTGAAGAATTTAAAACTGAAAGCAAAAGACTTAAGGTTGAAATCGAAAAGATAAAAAACCGTTTTCCGTTAAAACCATTAATTATTATTGCAAATAAGATTGATACTTTAAACGCTTTAGAATTAGATACTTTAAAATCCGAATTTGAAAACCTTCATTTATTGTCTGCTAAGTCTGGTGTTGGAGTAGAGGAGTTGAAAGAGAAATTAATTGGTTTTGTAAATACTGGTGCTCTTAGAAATAACGAAACTATTGTAACTAATACAAGGCACTACGATTCACTTTTAAAAGCATTCCAAGAAATAGATAGTGTAAAAGCGGGATTAGAAATAGGTGTTTCTGGAGATTTATTAGCGATAGATGTACGTCAGGCCTTATTTCATTTTGGAGAAATAACAGGTGAGATTACAAGTGATGATTTATTGGGTAATATTTTTGCAAATTTCTGTATTGGCAAATAATTATCTTTCTTCTAAGTTCTTGTAATTAATTTTACAACGACGCATTAATTGGCCCTAAACCACCATAAGATAAAAGTATATTGAAAGTGTCGTTGCTAATATTAAGCAAACATTTGGCATTATATAATTATAACCGTGATGGAGGAAAGTAAGTTAAATCGTAAACCTATGATTTACACAAGCGGACTTATCCCAGATTAATTTTAGGATCTCTTGAATAGATTAATTTATAACCCTAACAAATCTGAAATTTGCATAATACAGATTACTCCAAACCTCTTTTAGATTCTCATCATAGTATAGAAATAACGACAATGTAATATTTAGTGCTTAATTAAACAAGTAGTATAATTATTTCATAATTAATATTGACTTATCTTGCGGCCGTTTTAGTTACAGCCAATGCAAGTAACATAAAAGGGATAATCATGGAGAATAGACGTAATAACGAAGACAAAGTAACTCAAATAAATAAGGTAATAGAGAATTACTTTAATACACATACTGATAAAGATTGGATTCCAGCCAAAGATATCATGTCAGATCTAATAAAAGCTGGCGTTTTTACAAAGGACCAGAAAAAAGGTTTACCACTTAGAAAAGTCTTGCGAGCTTTAGATAAAGAGAGTGTTTTAAATACAATACCTTCTGTACACGCAGAACGCACAGATACAGCTGTTTTTTGGTATTTGGTAAGAGAAGGAACTCTGTTTCCAGAAAATAAAGCCATAAGCACTATTTCTAAAAAAGAAAGATCAAAAGAAAAAAGAGAAAATAGCGATGAATTCTATATTTTAGATCTTTGTGACGAACTACTTAAAGAAAAAGCATCGCGTAAACATACTTTTGATTCTTTATTAGGTGACATGCATAAAAAAGGAAAAACAAGAACAAAATTACCTTTAGCAGCTTTTTATGAAGACGCTAATTTAGTGATTGAATTTTTAGAAAAGCAAAACAAATCAGGACTGCAACTGGAAAAGCTAGATGTAATGACAGTAAGTGGCATCACTAGAGCTGAACAAATAATAAGATACAATAAAAGACGAAGAGATGTGCTTCAAAAAAAGGATATTAATTTAATTGAAATCGATTATTCTTTATTTGAATGTGATAATAAAAAGAACTTAAGTCGTGACAAGGGGAAAGATGTTTTACTTCTTAGAAAAATACTAAAGCAGTTTGTAAAATAAGCTCCATAAGTTTTTAATAATGGATTTTTTTTTCCTTTTCATAGTAGTCCAACGATTATTATAGATTGTAGATAGTTTTTGTGATTGTTGTTAGTGCATCTAACAGTGTTTATAAATCAAGTTCAGCCATAAAAACTCATTTTTAGTGTTGAAAGGGTTTTTTGAGTTTATCTAGTTTTCAATAAACCCTTGTGATTTTTACTTTCTTAGTAAATTTACGACTACATTTTTTTAATACTTAAAACAGCTCTTTTTTAAAATTATTTTTCATGAATTATTGAATTCAGCTGGTGTATAGTTTTATATTTAACATTTAAAGCTCATAAATTTTGTATATTGCTTACTATACTTAGTTTTTAAGCATTTTAAATGAATAGATTTTATACCATGTTTTTACTTTTGTTTGGGTTCTGTAGTGTTTTTTATGCCCAAGAATTACCGCCTATTGAAAGCTATACAATAGATATTTATAATGCTGAGAATCAAAACTGGAATATATCTCAATCTGCAGATAAACACATCTATGTTGCCAATAATAAAGGTCTTTTAGAATTTAATGGTGAAAAATGGCAATTGTATCCTTCTCCAAATCAAACAATATTGCGTTCTGTGCATGTTGTAGGAGATAAAATTTATACGGGATGTTATATGGATTTTGGTTATTGGGAACGCGATGCTTTTTCAATACTTAAATACAAATCTTTAGCTAATAAGGTAGAGAAACCTATAATAGAAGATGAGGAATTTTGGACTATTTTAAATTTTAGAGAATGGATTCTTTTTCAGTCTTTAAACAGAATTTATATTTACAACACTACAAATGATACTTTTAAAATTATAGAATCAGATTCTAAAATTATAAAAATGTATCAAATTGAAGATCAAATCTATTTTCAAAAAATTAATGAAGGCCTCTATACTATTAACAATGGAGAAGCAGTATTACTATCTAGTGATAATATTTTTAAAACAACAGAAGTCGTAGGTATATTTGGAAAAAGCAAAGATCTAATTGTACTTACAAATACAAGTGGATTCTATAAGCTTAATAACGAGAATCTAATACCATGGCAAACGCCATCTTCTAATATTTTAGACAACAAAACGATATACAGTAGTATACAACTAAGGGATAAAAGTTTTTTGTTGGGAACCATATCAAATGGTATGATTCATTTAAAAGAAAATGGAGAAGTTTTATATCAAATTAATCAAAACTCGGGCTTAATTAATAACACGGTTTTGTCTGCTTTCCAAGATAGGGAGGATAATATCTGGTTAGCCTTAGATAATGGCATAAACTGCATTAATATTAATTCTCCATTTCGAATTTATGAGGATAATAAAGGTAAAATTGGAACTACTTATGCTTCAGCTATTTTTAATGATACGCTATATTTAGGTACAAATCAAGGTTTGTTTTATAAGGATTATAATAGCGAAGAGGAATTTAAGTTTATTAAAGGTACTAATGGTCAGGTTTGGTGTTTAGTAGAAATAGATAATCAACTATTTTGTGGTCATAACAGCGGAACTTTTTTAATAAATAACTCAAAAGCCAAACTTATTTCTAATATCCAAGGCACCTGGGTTTTGAAAAAAATTCCAGAAAAACCTAATCATTTACTTCAGGGTAATTATAATGGTTTAAATGTTATTGAAAAATTAAATGAAAATTGGCAATTTAAAAACAAAATTCAAGGGTTTAATAGTTCTTCACGTTATTTTGAATTCTTAAATAAAAACCAAATTTTAGTTAGTCATGAGTATAAAGGTGTTTTTAATATAAAATTTAATAAAGATTTTACAGAAGTTACTTCTGTAGTAATAGATTCAACCGCAAATAAAGGTTTATACTCTAGCTTAATTAAATATAAGAATGACTTGCTTTACACTTATAAAAAAGGTGTTTTTAAGTACAACCATGCTAATAAAAAGTTTAGAAGAGATTCAGTATTAAGTCAATTATTTAATTCAGATAATTTTATATCTGGAAAATTAATACATAACAGTAAAACGGATAAGTTATGGGGTTTTTCAGATAAGAAAATAACCTATATATCTTCAGGCGGATTAAGTAAAAAACCTGTTTTGAATAGTATATCTTTGCCTAATAAACTTAGGAAAAATATAACAGGTTTCGAAAACATTACAGCAATTACAAACGATAATTATTTGTTTGGAACCTCTAAAGGTTATGCTGTAGTAAGCCTTTCTAAGCTAAAGAAAACATCTTACGAAATAGAAATAAGTAGCATTAAAAACAGTAAAAAGGATGGTGAATTTAGTGCAATAGATAGAACTAGTCAAAGCGAATTTGAAAACAAACATAATAATATTTCCTTTTCGTTTAGTGTACCAGAATATTCTAAATATTTGGTATCAGAATACCAATACCAACTTAAAGGATTTCATGAACCATGGAGTAAATGGACCACAAATTCAACACATATATTCGAAAACTTGCCATATGGAGATTATAGTTTTAACGTTAAAGCCAGAGTAGGTGGTGTTATAACTAAAAATGTTGCTTGGTATAGTTTTACAATACAAAAACCGTGGTACTTATCTAACTTAATGTTAGTCCTTTACATTATTATATTTATTTCATTGTCATTTTTAACGCATACATTTTATAAAAGATATTATAAAAAACAGCGTGAAGCCATCTTTTTAAAGACTAATAGAGAACTAGAATTAAAAGAATTAGAGAATAAGCAACAGTTAATGAGTTTTAATAATGAAAAATTAAAACAAGACATTGAGGGTAAAAATAGAGAGCTTGCTATATCTACTATGAGCTTGATAAAAAAGAATGAGTTTTTAAATACTATTAAAATCGAGCTTAATAATAAGGATGCAAGTACTAATATTAAATCTGTTATTAAAATTATTGATAAAAACATAAACAATACAGACGATTGGAAATTCTTCCAAGAAGCTTTTAATAATGCAGATAAAGATTTTCTAAAGAAATTAAAAACAGAGCACAGCGCGTTAACTCCTAACGATTTAAAATTATGTGCATATCTAAGGTTAAATCTATCTTCTAAAGAAATAGCTCCTTTGTTAAATATCTCTCCTAGAAGTGTAGAAGTTAAACGATACCGTTTACGAAAAAAAATGAATTTACCTCACGAAACTAGCTTAGCAAACTACATCATCGAATTGTAGAGGTACTACATTGCTATAATTCACCTATACAATACCACAACATTCTTATTTTTAACTTTTTTTGACTTATATTTTTTATATATTTCATAAGCTCAAAAGACTTATGGTTTCATATGTTTAGTGTTGAATCCGTAATATTTAACTCGTTATTTTGCGATGTATGTTTTTTGTAGCGGTATGTTTTAGTAAATCAGCAATAATTAAAGTTAGATTTACAAGCAATAAAATTAATAATCATTTATTTTAAAACTAAATGGTTAAAAACCAAACTAAAATATAATACAAATGAGGAAGAACATTTTTAGAATAATTCTAATTTTAATTTCTACATCATCAGTGTTTGCTCAAGCAGATAAGGTAACGGTTCAAAAGAACAGTGACGGTATGAAATTAGTAGTTAATGGAGAGGACTTCATGATTAATGGTATGAACTGGGGTTATGTTCCAATTGGTAAAAATTACTCATACAGTTTATGGAAACAATCAGATGATATTATTAAAGCTGCACTGGATAAAGAAATGGGGCTTTTAAAAAACATGGGTATTAATGCTATCAGACAGTATTCAGGAATACAACCAAAATGGGTTAAATATATATATGAAAATTACGGAATATATACCATGCTTAACCATTCATTTGGACGTTATGGATTAACTCTTGAAGGCAATTGGACTCCTGTAACAGATTATAGAGACGAAAAAACTCAAGAAGTACTGTTGAATGAAATTAGTGAACTTGCCGAGGAATTTAAAAATACACCAGGTTTATTAATGTTTTTATTAGGAAACGAAAATAACTATGGTTTGTTTTGGGCTGGAGCTGAAACTGAAGATTTCCCAGATGATAAAGAGAAAGAAAGAGCGATGGGAGAGTTGCGAGGAAGACCAATGTATAAGTTAATGAATGACGCTGCATTAAAAATAAAAGCTATAAACGGTGGTTCTCATCCTGTAGCGATCTGTAATGGAGATTTGTTATTTGTGGATATCGTTGCAGAAGAATGTAAAGACATAGATATATATGGTACTAATATGTACAGAGGAGTTTCATTTGGAGATGCCTTTACACGCGTTAGAGATGAATTAGATAAACCAATTATGTTTACTGAGTTTGGAGCCGATGCTTTTAATGCATTAACCAATGAAGAAGACCAAAAGGCCCAAGCATATTATATGGTTGGAAACTGGAAGGAGATTTATGAAAATGCTGCCGGTATTGGCAAAGCAAATAATTCAATTGGAGGATTTACATTTCAATTTAGTGATGGTTGGTGGAAAATTGGGCAAACAAAAAATTTAGATATTCATGATAATGATGCAACTTGGTCCAATGGAGGTTATCCTCATGATGTTGAGAATGGGTCAGATAATATGAATGAAGAATGGTTTGGCGTCTGTGCTAAAGGACCAACTGATTCAAGAGGTCTTTTTGATTTATATCCAAGAGCAGCATATTATTCTTTAAAAGAAGCACATCAAATTAATCCTTATATCGATGGTGTAGATCAAAACTTTATTAGCAACCATTTTAGTAATATTAATTTAATGGATGCCGTTTTAAGAGCGCGTGGAGATAAAGCTGCTTTAGGGAGTACCAGTGATAAAATTCGTTTTAGTAATTTAAGAGCTGAGTTTACAACGTTTAATACAGGTGGAAGCTTAATAACGACACCAGAAACTGCAGATCCTAATAATCAGGTATATCCTAATCAATTAGGTTTCGATCATATGCAATCTTATTTTATTGGAGTAGAAGGTAATCCTGCAGCAAATATGCGAGCAGAGGTAAACTTCAACATACTAGGAAATGTAGCAGAGAACCCTATAGATGAGATTTTTTATGAAAATAGAGGAAGACGGCTTGATCTTGATGTTACTACAGAAGAAGGCAGTGTAACCATAGCAGATCCAAATAGAGTACAAGTTTATAATGCAGAGTTCGAATGGAAAACTAAGGATGCAGATGTTAGAGGTTTTTATAGAACAGGACATTACCACTGGCAATATGAAGGCGATTTCTTTGGCTTGTACCCAGAAGCAAATTATGGACCAAACTTGGATATCTATAATGGTGATATTTTAGGTATTGAAATAGATGGAAAAGGATCATTAAATGGTTTAAAAGCAGCGTTTGGACCACAATTGTGGTGGGGAGCAAACCCAACAATGTTGTTGAAATACAGGCGTAAAATAGCAAATTGGGAAGTTACTGGTATCTATCACAGAGATGTAGAAACAGAACTAAAATTTGACGAAGCTGGACGTCGTGTATTAAATGCGAATCAAGTATCGAGTGGTATAATTCCAGGATGGCCAACAGAAAGAGGAACTATTGTTATCGAAAGAGACTTCGGTAAATTCGGATTGTCTTTAGGTGGTATTTGGGCTGGAGATCCTTTAAACGGGAGTACTTATCAGGATTTTACAGGTACATCAGGTAATTATGTTATATACGAAGACAAAGTAAATAACGATGATAATTGGGGTGGTAAAGCAAAAATAACGTACCAAGGCGGTAAATTTAACATGTATGCTCAAGGCGCAATAATGGGCTTAGTAGCTAATGGTGGTGCAGATGCAACACAAACATTTACAGGTTGGAAATTAAAAGATAGTGGTAGCGGTAACCAAACTAATGTTTTAGCAGGTTTTACATATTCATTAGGTGACTTTCAAATTGCACCAAATTTTTTATGGCAAAAACCATTAGTAGCAGCTATGCCCAATGATTTAGTTGATGGACCAGGAAGATTAAGAAATTTTATTGATGATCCATTTGCTGTAAGAGGTAATAGAGAGACTACCGCTGGTGAAATGTTATTTACTTACGATCCTACACCAGGAACTTGGATGTATGCATGGGATAATGATAGAGCGGAAGATGCCAAATTCGCAATGAATCTTGGTTTTGTATATCGTCACCTCCCAACAGCTCAAGATGCTCATATTGGGTTTTTAGCTAATAGACAGTTTTTTGCATTTCCTAATGCAGCTCCCGCAAAAGATCTTTGGGAAGCAAGCTCTAGAATAGTTTCAAAAATAAGTCCAGAATTAGGTCTAATAGGGAATTTTTATGTAGGAAACGCTCAAGCAAATGGTGATAGTGATAGAACAATTAATCGTTTTGGAGGTGATATTAGAGTTATTTATAAGAAATTTAAAATAGTGCAACAACTAAAATTAAACGATTGGGGACCATTTGATTATCATCGTGATTTTAACCTTACATATCCTGTGCAAGCAATGCTAGATATATCTACAACTTTAGGGAAGCCAGGTTGGTTTGTTTTACCAAGTACAAAAATTGGAATTCGCGGAACTTGGCGTTCAATGGATCAAAATTCACCAAGGTATTCACCTAACCAAACAGCTTCAGAATTTTCTACTGTACCTACATTAAGTCCAGTTGGATTTCCTGATGGTAATGAATGGGAAATTAGAACCTATATACATATTAACATTGGAAATTAAAAAAAAATAGAAAATGAAAAATTCTAAAAATTTATACTTAAAAAAGATTTCAGTAGTTATGGCAATTTTGCTTACTACAGTTATTAGTTGCGAAAGAGAACTATCTGAAGATGCCGTATTTGCAGAATTTGGAAGCAATGCAGAGATTTATACAGATGCGCCTGTAGGTCTTACTGACCAATTCTTTACTTCTTTCGATCCAAATCAAGGCGCTAATACGCAAGGTTTTGGCACAGATAATAATGAAGCCTATCTAGGTTCTAGTTCTATACGTATAGATGTGCCGCAGCCAAACGATCCCGATGGTGGATTTATTGGTGGTATTTTTCTGGACCGCGGACAAGGAAGAAATCTAACGGGTTACGATGCTTTAACATTCTGGGCAAAAGGATCAACAACAGCAATAATTGAAGCAGGGTTTGGAACAGATTTTAGTGAAGATAAGTTTGTTGTAGGTACAAAGAACGTAGTGCTTTCTACAGATTGGCGAAAAATTATTATTCCAATTCCAGACGAATCAAAACTTATTCAAGAAAAAGGAATGTTTTTATTCTCTGCAGGTACGCAAAGTACTGGTGGAGTTGGTTATACGTTTTGGATGGACGAATTAAAATTTGAAAAATTAGGAACTATAGCGCAACCAAGACCATCCATTTTTAATGGAGAAGATGTTGTACAAACAGCCTTTCTAGGAGCACCTGTTCCTGTGACCGGTTTAACAGAAACATTTAATTTGGGTTCTGGAGTTAACCAAACAGTGAATGTAGCGCCCTCATATTTTACATTTAAGTCTTCAGATACAAACATCGCTTTAGTAAGTGAACGTGGTGTAGTTACTATAGTTGGTATTGGTAGTGCGGTAATTACTGCTAGTATTAATGGAGTCCCAGCAGAAGGTTCTTTAACGGTTAATTCAGGAGGGAATTTTGATTTAGCGCCAACTCCAACGAGAGATCCTGGTACTGTAATTTCTATTTATAGTGATCATTATACTAATGTTCCTGTAGATTTTTATAATGGATTTTGGGAACCTTTCCAAACGACTGAATCTGCAGATTTTATAGCAAATGGAGATAATATTTTAGGATATACTAATTTTAATTTTGTTGGTAATCAGTTCGCTAATCCAACTGTCGATGCTACAGTGAAGTCTAATCTTCACCTTAATATGTATATCCCAGATAATATACCAGCAAACCTAGATTTTTTAATTTCAGTTGTAGATTTTGGCGCTGACGGTGTTGATGGAGGTACGGATGATTTAAGACAACAAATATTTTTTAATAGCTCAGATTTTGTTGCCGATGAATGGAGTACTTTGGAAATTCCTCTAACCTTGGCAAACAGGAGTCATATAGGTCTTATTATATATGAAAATGTTAACGGGTCTCCTTTAACTGATTTTTATTTAGATAACATTTATTTCTACGAATAAACACTAACAATAAAACAAAAAAATATAAAATGAAAAATAAAACGAATACTAAAAAAGGTTTAGTGAAAGCTGCTTTTATGTCTTTTATTGTAGTGTTGTTTTTAACGACTACAAATTGTTCATCAGATGGAACTCAAATCGTAGCAAACTTCACGGAAATTGTGATGCAAGATGAGTTTAATACAGAAGGAGCACCTAATAATGCGCTTTGGACTTATGATGTAGGGACCGGTGATAATGGTTGGGGAAATAATGAGCTTCAGTATTACACAGACCGCACTGAAAACGTAAAAGTTGAAAACGGTTATTTGTTAATTACAGCAAATGAGGAAGAATATAACGGGTCTTCTTATACGTCTTCTAGACTTTTAACGAATGGTTTATTCGATCAACAATATGGTCGTTTTGAGGCACGCATAAGATTGCCTTACGGTCAAGGTATGTGGCCTGCATTTTGGTTACTTGGAGAAAACTGTGATGAAGTTATCTGGCCTCAATGTGGTGAAATAGATATTATGGAATATCGTGGTCAAGAGCCAACTAAAGTTCATGGTTCTGTTCATGGTCCTGGTTATTCTGGAGGTGAAGCGATTACAAAAACGTACACATTAGAAAACGATCGTTTCGATACAGGTTTTCACGTCTTTGGTATAGAATGGACACCAGATTATATTAATTATTATGTAGATGATAAATTGTATAATCAAATTACACCGGCAGATGTTACTGGTGAATGGGTTTTTAATCAACCATTTTACATTATTATCAATCTTGCGGTAGGTGGATCATTTGTAGGGTCTCCAAATGCAGAAACGGTTTTTCCACAAACCATGTTAATCGATTACGTAAGAGTTTATAAAAATTAAAGCAACTAAAAAAAATAAGAATTATGAAACAATTATTTAACAAAACTAAAAGTATTTTAATATTACTCCTAGCCTTATCTTTTTTAGGTTGTGAAGAAGACGATGTTACATTACCTCAAGTAGTAGCTGGTTTTACACATACTATTGATTTTGATACCAGAACGGTTACTTTTTTAAACACTTCTACAAATGCAACTGCTTATTCATGGGGATTTGGTGATGGAACAGTTTTAGATGAAGTAAACCCAATTAAGAAATATCCTATTGGATCGTTTACAATTGTACTTACAGCATCAAATGTTGCTGGTGCTTCTGATACGTATACAGACACAATAATCTTTTTAGATACAGAAATCCCTTTAATTACGTTAATTGGAGATGCTACAGTAAATGTAACTTTAGATGATGCTTACACAGATGCTGGAGCATCAGCTCTTGATGCAGTAGATGGAGATCTAACTGCAAATATTGTAGTTGGTGGTGATACCGTTGATACTGCTGTAGAAGCGATTTATACAATTACTTATGATGTAACAGATACACAAGGTAATGAAGCTATACAAGTTACAAGAACAGTTAATGTTGCCGCTGTAGTATGTACTGATGAGATTGCGGGTTCTATAAGTGCTGCGGATTTAAATTTAACATTCATGACAGACCCAACAGCTAGTATTACTAATGATGGAGCCGATTTTAGTTGGATTACTAACCCAGATTCTGATAACACAGTAAACCCTTCATGTAAAGTTGCACAAATTACAAAGCAAGGTGTTAATCCATGGGACAATACGCAAATAGATTTAGATGCTAAATTAGATTTTACTACAAACACTGGTTTAAAAATAAAAGTATGGTCAGCAATTCCTAATACTGAAGTGAGATTAAAACTAGAAGAAATTGGGAATTCAAGTAATAATGTAGAACAATTTTTAACAACATCTGTTACTAATGGTTGGGAAGAATTAACATTCCCATACACAAGTGCAGATAGCGATAAGTTTGATAAAATTGTAATGTTCTTTGATCTAAATGCAGATAATTCAGACACGTACTATTTTGATGATTTAATGCTTTATGGAACAGGATCAGGAGGAACTGGAGGGGGTTGTGTTGCTGAAACAGCACAGTCGTTAAATGCCGTTGACATTAACATAACATTTATGAGTGATCCTGCAGCAGTAGGAAGCGGTGTAACGGTTATTGAAGATAACGCAACTTATGAGTATGTCGATAATCCAGATTTTAGTACTGCAGTAAATAACTCCTGTAAAGTAGGTAAAGTAACAAAAGCTGGTGTAGAGTCTTGGGATAATATTCAGATTGATTTTGCCGATAAAATTACGTTTACAGACGGTTCTAATTTTACTATAAAAGTATTTTCACCAGTCTCTGGTTATAAAGTTACTTTTAAATTAGAAGATCAAGCTGATGGTAATATAAATACTGAAGTGTCTTCTACAGTAAGTACATTAAGCACTAACGCATGGGAGGAACTAACGATTCCATTTGGTGCTGCAGATAGCGCTAAATATGATAAGCTTGTAATATTCTTTGATTTAGCAGGAGCTGCAAATACAAATGCGTATTATTTCGATGATATAAAATTAAACCTTGGCTCTGGCGGAGGCGGCGGAGGCGGTACTTGTCCAACACCTCCAGCAGGTGAATTTATTGGCGATGGAGATTTTGAAGTGAATGCAGATTGCTGGGTAGTATTCGATAATGGTGGTTCTGCTACCATATCGACTACAGTTAGTAATGGTGGTGGTACTAATTCAGGTCAAATACAAACCGCTCCAGGAGGAAACCCTGGCTTGAAACAAGAAAGGTTTGGAATGGGTACAATATTGCCTAATACAACTTATGTTGCTACTTTTGATATAAAAGCGAGTGCGGCAGATATGTTAGCAAATGGAGCTGTTTTTCAAGCGTTTACTTTTTCTGAACCAGCTGATGGATCAGGATTACCTGCTGCTCAACACGTCCTTATCGCTGGAGATGCAAATGTAACAACTACTTGGGTGCAAAGATCGTATACATTCACTACTGCTGCTAATGTTGATGGTGGAGTATCACTATTATTTGAATTGGTTTGTGGAGGAGTAACTGGATGTACTGGTACTATTAATATTGATAATGTCTCTATAACGGCACAGTAAATCAATAAATAGTTAAATAATTGATTAAAAAATAATACGGTCTTAATTTGTGTTAAGACCGTATTTTTTTACTACAAAAATGAAGTTAAATTTATATTTAACAAACCTAAAAGAGAATATATTGTTAATGAAACAGGTAATAAATAATTTGGAAAAAGAAAACATAGCAATGGCTCAAGTTGTTATTGATAACGAGGACTATTTTAAGATTTCTAATAACGACGAAATCCGCCCTTTTTTTATGAGCATTGTAAGTGACTCTAACCACTGGATGTTTATATCTAGTAACGGAGGACTAACTGCAGGGCGTAAAAATTCAGAATACGCTTTATTTCCATATTATACAGACGACAAAATCACAGAGTCTGCAGATATAACAGGTAACAAATCAATCTTCAAAGTTCAAAAAGGAGATCAAGAGTTAATGTGGGAACCATTAGCTATTAGGTCATTAGGTAGATATAGTACCACTCAAAACTTATATAAAAATAAGTTTGGTAACAAAATTATTTTTGAGGAAATCAATCATGATTTAGAATTAATATTTAGATACCAATGGAGTTCAACGAATAAGTTTGGTTTTGTAAAAAAATCTAAATTAGTTAATACCTCAAAAGAATCTGTAAAAGTGACACTTTTAGATGGTATTCAAAATATAATGCCAGCGAGTATTGGTAGCGATACCCAAAATCAATCTAGTAATTTGGTTGATGCATACAAACGGAATGAGTTAGAAGAGTCTACTGGGCTTGGTATCTATGCGCTTAGCGCTATTCTCGTCGATAAAGCAGAGGCTAGCGAAGCACTAAGAGCTAATGTCGTTTGGTCTTTAGGTTTAGACAATCCAAAACATTTATTGTCTTCTTTACAAGTTAATAACTTTAGATCACGTCATGCTATAACACAAGAGGTTGATATAAAAGCTGAAAAAGGTGCTTATTTTGTGTCTACAGAAATTGAATTATTGGCAGATTCGTCTAAAGAATGGATGCTTGTGGCTAATGTTAATCAAAATCATTCAGATATAGCATTATTGTCAAAACAGATAAGAGAAGATAATTCCTTAATTGATGAAATTAATGAAAATATAGCTTTTGGAACGAAACGACTAGTGGAGTTAAATGCTGCGTCTGACGCTATTCAAGTTACTGCAGATAGTCTTAGAGATACACGTCATTTTGCGAATACATTATTCAACATTATGCGTGGTGGTATTTTTGATGATAGTTATCAAATTGAAAAATGGGATTTTATAAATTATCTTGTTAATGCTAATAAAAAGGTAGCAAGAACATCTGAAAGTGTATTAAAAACGCTTCCAGAGGTATTCTCTTTATCAGAAATACAGAAAATCGCATATAATAGTGGTGATAAAAACTTTAGACGCTTATGTTTAGAGTATATGCCTTTAAAATTTAGTCGTCGTCACGGTGACCCAAGTCGACCTTGGAATAAATTTTCTATTAATACACGAAATGAAGTTGATGGTTCAAAAATTTTGGACTATGAAGGAAATTGGCGTGATATTTTCCAAAATTGGGAAGCATTAGCGCACTCTTACCCTGAGTTTATAGAAAGTATGATTCATAAATTTTTGAATGCGTCTACTTTTGACGGCTATAATCCATATCGTGTTACCAAAGGAGGTTTCGATTGGGAAGCTATTGAACCAGACGATCCATGGTCTTACATTGGATATTGGGGAGATCACCAAATTATTTATTTACTTAAGTTTTTAGAGTTTATTAATAACCATAAACCGGGTAAATTAGAAAGTTTCTTTACAAAAGATTTATTTGTATATGCAAATGTGCCATATAAGATAAAGCCATACAAAGATTTATTAAAAAACCCTAAAGATACTATCGTTTTTGATGATGATTTAGACCATAAAATTAATGAAAATCGTGAGCAATTAGGAGCTGATGGTGCTTTACTTCGAGATGAGAATAGATTCATTATAAAAGCAAATTTTGTAGAGAAAATACTCGCAACCACTTTAGCAAAGTTATCAAACTTTATTCCTGAAGGAGGCATCTGGATGAATACGCAACGTCCAGAATGGAACGATGCTAACAATGCTTTGGTAGGCAATGGTGTATCTATGGTTACGCTTTGCTATTTGCGAAGATTTTTTAATTTCTTTGAAGATTTACTTGCTAAAACAAATGTTAACGAAGTAGAAGTTTCTAACGAAATATTTAACTTCTTCAATAGCGTTTTAGAAACTTTTGAAAATAACAAAATGTTATTATCAGCATCAATTAGTGATAGTGATAAGAAATCAATATTAGATAGTTTAGGAAAAGCAGGTAGTGATTTTAGAACCAATATCTACGACCATGCCTTTTCGGGAAGAAAAACACCACTTTCTATAGATAGGTTAAAAGATTTTATATCAATTAGTAAATCTTTTTTAGAACATTCAATTAGAGCAAACAAACGTTCAGATAATTTATATCATGCATACAATTTAATGACCGTTAATGCAGACGACTCTGTTTCAATCTCTTATTTAAGTGAAATGTTAGAAGGCCAAGTAGCTGTTTTAAGTTCTGGTTATTTAAATGCGACACAAACGCTTGATGTATTAAATGCTTTAAAACAAAGTAAACTTTTTAGAGCAGATCAGTACAGCTATATGTTGTATCCAAATAAAGAACTCAAAGGGTTTTTAGATAGAAACACCATCTCTGAAGATGCTGTTTTATCTTCAAAATTATTACAAGAATTATTAAGTGATGGAAATGTTCAAATCATTGAAAAAGATGTGAACGGGGAATACCATTTCAATGGAAACTTTAAAAATGCAAGTGATGTATCTGCAGCTTTAGAAAATCTTTCAGAAACTAAGTATCAGGCGCTTTTAGAATCTGATACCCCAAAAATATTACAAACTTTTGAGGAGGTTTTTAATCACAAAGCGTTTACAGGTAGATCAGGTACATTTTATGGATATGAAGGATTAGGTTCTATATATTGGCATATGGTTTCTAAATTATTATTGGCAGTGCAAGAATGCTGTATAAAAGCTGTTAATGATGATGAAAATGAAGTTATAGTTGGTCATTTATTAGAACATTTTTACGAAATTAACGAAGGTATTGGTGTGCATAAAACGCCGCTATTATATGGTGCTTTTCCAACAGATCCATACTCGCACACACCAGGAGGAAAAGGAGCACAACAACCAGGAATGACAGGTCAGGTAAAAGAAGATATTTTAAGTCGCTTTGGAGAATTAGGAGTCTTTGTGAAAGAAGGAAAACTATTTTTTAATCCATGTCTTTTAAGAACAGAAGAATTTTTTACTAAAGCTGCTAGTTTTGAATACATTGATATTTTCAAGGAAAGAAGAAATATTCAAATGGAAAAAGGGTCATTAGGGTTTACGTATTGTCAAGTGCCTATAGTGTATCAGATTTCAGAAAATGACAGATTAGAAATAACTTTTAAAGATGGAAATTCTAAAATAGTTGATGGTTTAACACTTGATCAAACAACAAGTCAAAAGGTGTTTAATCGTTTGGGTGAAATTCAAAATATAATAGTAAACATTAAAGAAAAGCATTTAAAATAAAAAGCAACACCATGGCTAATAAAGTAATCATATTATTTGTGTTAATCACTTTATCTATGATGTCATGCAATGGAATTAAAGAAGACAAACAGTCCAATAAAACCCCAAAAAAAGTGACAGCCAAAGATATATTAGGAAACCCAGATTATTTAGCAATTTCTTATGGAGGTTATCGCCAAAAGGCAAGAGATAGTCAGCCTTCAATTAAAGAGCTTAAAGACGATATTAAAATATTGTCTGCAATGGGAATAAAAGTGTTGCGAACGTATAATGTGCAACCAAAATTACCACACGCATCTAATATATTAGAAGCTATTACAGAGCTTAAAAAAGAAGACCCAACTTTCGAAATGTATGTCATGCTCGGGGCTTGGATAGATTGCCTTAATGCATGGACAGATTTACCTGTGAACCATGACGTTGAAAGTCCACAAAATGAAGGAGAAATTGCGAGAGCAGTAGCTCTGGCTAATCAATATCCAGATATTGTAAAAGTAATTGCTGTTGGTAATGAAGCAATGGTAAAATGGGCAACTAGTTATTTTGTTCAGCCCGATGTTATTCTAAAATGGGTAAATCATTTACAGGCTCTAAAAACGTCAGGTAAATTACCTAAAGACTTATGGATAACAAGTTCAGACGATTTTGCTTCTTGGGGAGGAGCGGATGATTTCTATAAAGTTGAGGACTTAGAAAATATAATAAAATCTGTCGATTATATTTCTATGCACACTTATCCTTATCATAATACACATTATAATCCGGAATTTTGGGGAATTCCAGAAACAGATTTTCAACTTTCTGAAGAAGAAAAAATAAATAATTCAATAAAACGGGCCATAAAATTCTCACAGCGTCAAGTAGACAGTGTAACCAATTATATGAAAAGTTTAGGCGTTAATAAACCAATACATATTGGAGAATCAGGTTGGGCCTCAGTTTCTAAAGGCTTTTATGGAGATAATGGTTCTAGGGCTACAGACGAATATAAACAAGGTTTGTATTATAAACTAATGCGTGAATGGACTAATAAAGCGGGCATATCTTGCTTTTATTTTGAAGCGTTTAACGAGCAATGGAAAGATGCTCTGCATCCAAACGGATCAGAAAATCATTTTGGACTATTTACTATAGAGGGTAAAGCAAAATATCCACTTTGGGATTTAGTAGATCTGGGTGTTTTTAAAGGATTAACTAGAAATGGAAATCCAATTACTAAAACATATAATGGCGATAAAAATGAATTAATGGAAACGGTTAAAATTCCACCAACAATTCATGAAGTTATGGCACATCAATAGCACTAATTAGAGACCTCACAGATTTTTAAACCTGTGAGGTTTATTTATATTATCTACTTTTTTTAGATAATAAAAACCAATACATATGAAACTAACAAAATACGTAATCTGTACACTATTAGCATTCACGATGAGCTGTAAAGAAACTAAAGCACCAAATTTAAAAGTAACTGTTTTTGAAACATCTGAAAGTGGAAATAGTTTAACCCAACTTACCGATTTTTCTTCAGATGTTGCAACAGATACTATAAAACTGCTTCCAAATAAAAAATTGCAAACCATAACTGGTTTTGGTGGCGCATTTACCGAGTCTTCAGCCTATTTACTCAATCGTTTGAGTAAGAAAAATCGTGATACTATTATAAATGCTTATTTCGCAAAAGATGGCGCTAACTACTCATTAACTAGAACGCACATGAATTCTTGTGATTTTTCGTTAAGTCAATACTCATACTCACCTGTTGCAGATGATGTAAACTTAGAGCACTTCACGATTAAAGATGATAAAGACGATTTAATTCCAATGATTAAAGATGCTATGGCAGCTTCAGAAGATGGTTTTAAAATCTTTGCTTCACCTTGGACAGCAGCACCTTGGATGAAAGATAATAACGAATGGGTTGGTGGAAAGTTACTGCCAAAATATTATGATACTTGGGCATTATTCTTTTCGAAATATGTAGATGCTTATAAAGCTGAGGATATAGATATTTGGGGTTTTACAGTAGAAAATGAACCACATGGCAACGGTAACAACTGGGAAAGTATGCACTTTACACCAGAAGAAATGACCAATTTTGTGCAACACCATCTAGGTCCAAAATTAGAAGCTGATGGTCATGGAGATAAAATAATTTTAGGTTACGATCAAAACAGAGCTGGATTAAAAGAATGGGTAGACTCAATGTATGCTACCGAAGAATCTTCAAAGTATTTTGATGGAACTGCCATACATTGGTACGAAAGCACATATGATGTTTTTCCAGAAGCATTACAATACGCACATAATAAAGCACCAAAAAAATATTTAATAGAAACCGAAGGTTGCATTGATTCTCAAGTTCCAGAGTGGAAAAATGATGCTTGGTACTGGAAAAAAGAAGCTACAGATTGGGGATGGGATTGGGCTTCAGAAGAAGACAAACATTTACATCCAAAATACGCACCAGTAAATAGATATGCAAGAGACATTATTGGTTGTCTTAACAATTGGGTAGATGGCTGGGTAGACTGGAACATGGTTTTAGACAGGCAAGGTGGGCCAAATTGGTTTAAAAACTGGTGTGTAGCGCCAATAATTGTAGATTCAGATGCAGACGAAGTGTATTTTACACCATTATATTATGTTATGGCTCATTTTAGTAAATACATACGTCCAGGTGCAGAAGTATTTGAAGTAGAAAGTACAGATAAAGACCTACAAGTTGCAGCAGCAAAAAACCCCGATGGTTCAATTGCAGTCGTTGTATTTAACGAAGGTAAAACCGTTAAAACTTTCAATTTAGTATTAAATGATAAAAATATAAGTATAAAAGTAGATGCTCAGGCTTTGCAAACTATTGTGATAGCTAACTAAGGGTATTAAATAACAAACGAATTAACTAACTAATTAATATAATTATGTCAAACACAAAAACGTCCTCAAAAGTTCCATTTGGTCAAAAAGTAGCCTTCGGGTTAGGAATGCTCGCCAATCAAATGTTTCCGGCAGCGCTTGGTATTTTTATGGTAGTTTTAGTTCAAGATTTAGGGTTTCCTACTTGGATGTGGGGCATTTTATTTTTTCTTCCACGTGTCTTCGATTCGATAACCGATCCAGTAATGGGATTCATTTCAGACAATACACGTTCTGTTTGGGGTAGACGTAGACAATATGTACTTTTAGGTGCCGTTATTATGGGTATTTCATTTGCATTGATGTGGCAATTATATAAAGTAGATACGCTAAGCTATAATTTTACATATTTCTTAATATGGTCTTTAGTATTCTATTTAGGTCTTACCATTTTTTCGGTACCTTATGTTGCTATGGGCTATGAGATGAGTGATGATTTTCATGAGCGTACAAATATAATGGCAGTCGCACAATGGATTGGGCAATGGGCTTGGGTTATAGCACCATGGTTTTGGGTTATAATGTACGATCCTTCTTGGTTTGAAGGTGGTGCAGCTGTGGCAACGAGAACTATTGCTATCTGGGTAGCAGTTGCTTGTTCTATTTTGGCAATGGTTCCTGCTCTTTTTATAAAAAGTAAATCTACTGCAGACGATGAAAGCTTGACGCCTTTAACATTAAAAACAATAGGAGGTAGTTTAAAACAAATTGTAGATAATTTTAAAGAAGCATTTAAAATTCCAGTATTTAGAAAATTATGTTTTTCTACATTTTTAATTTTTAATGCCTTTAATACTGTTGCCGGTTTTTCATTTTTTATTGTAGTCTATTATTTATTTAATGGAGATGCAGGAGCAGCCGGTATATGGCCCACTTTACTAGGCAGCATAGGTGCATTGGTAACTACTTTCTTGGTCATACCTATTGTGGCTAAAATGTCTAAAACAATGGGGAAAAAGAAAGCCTTTTTGGTATCTCAAGGGATTTCTGTTATAGGGTATTTGATGTTATGGTTCTTGTTTATTCCTGGTAAACCTTATATGTTTTTATTTGCATTACCTTTTTTCTCTTTTGGAATTGGAAGTTTATTTACATTGATGATGTCTATGACTTCTGATGTTATAGATATTGATGAACTAAATACAGGAAAACGTAGAGAAGGTGTTTTTGGCGCTATATATTGGTGGATGGTAAAGTTTGGTTTTGCCATTGCAGGATTATTAACAGGAGCTATTATGTCATTAGTAGGCTTTGTACCAGATGCAGTAAATACTGAAGCTTCCGTTACAGGAATAAGATTATTCTACTCAGGTTTGCCAATAGTTGGAACACTTGCAGCAATGTGGATTATGCGTAATTATGACCTTACAGAAGAAAAAGCGGTAGGCATTAGTGCACAATTAGCTAAACGTAAAGCAGAAAAAAAATCAAAAGAAATATCTTCAGGTTATGGAGCTGGAAACTTAATTGGAATAAACGGTAATATAAAGTTAGGAAAGTATTCTGAAATAGATTTTAGCAACAAAGATGCCAAGCAAATAGGATCGCTATTTTCAACAGGTTTGCAACGTGGTATTAGCGGTTTATGTTTTAGTCCCTATATAGAAGGTCAAGATGCTGGAGATATACTTTCAGCAGGACAAATTAATCGTCGTATGGAAATTATTTCACCATATACCAAATGGGTGCGTTCATTCTCGTGTGTCGAAGGCAACGAACTCATACCAGAAGCAGCTCATAATAATAACAAAAAAGCAATGGTTGGTGCATGGATTAGTAGCGACAAAGCGCGAAATGAGATAGAAATAGAAGCCTTAATAAAGTTGGCTAAAGGTGGTTTTGTAGATATTGCTGCTGTTGGAAATGAAGTGCTTTTACGTGGAGACTTAACGGAAGCCGAATTAATTACGTACATTAATAGGGTAAAAGAAGCATTAGCTGGCTTAAATATTCCAGTGGGTTATGTAGATACCTATTACGAATATTATAATAGACCAAAATTAGTAGAAGTAACAGATGTTATTTTAGCAAATTGCTATCCATTTTGGGAAGGCTTCGCTATAGAAAATGCATTAACACATTTAAGACAGATGCATGCTATTACGCAAAGTGTGTCTAAAGGTAAAAAGATAATTATTGCAGAAACAGGTTGGCCAAGTCAAGGAGAAAATATTGATCACGCAGAACCAACTCAATTAAACGCCATGAAATATTTTATTCAAACGCAAGAATGGGCAAAAGCTGAAGGTGTTGAAATGTTTCATTTCTCCTCTTTTGACGAATCTTGGAAAGTACGAGTTGAAGGAGAATTAGGTGCGCGCTGGGGAATTTGGGATAAAGATGAAAAACTAAAGTACAATTAAAAGAAAATTATAATAAACAAATTAAAATTAATAAACAATGTCATTTAGAAACGAAGACTATCATGCCTATAACGGTGACAAATTTTCAGAGCATTCAGAACATTTAGAGCATTCTGAACATTCAGAGCATTCGAATCTTAATTTTTCTGAACACTCAGGAGTAGATTTTTCAGACTATACAACCGAAGATTATCGACAACAATGGAAAGAAACGGTAAACAAAGGTATGCACGGCATTTGTTTTAGTATGTACGAAGACGGTCAGAAACCTGGAGACACAATAACAATTGACCAAGTAGAACGACGTGTTTTAAAATTAAAACCACATGCAAAATGGATTCGTTCATTTTCTTGTATAGAAGGTAATGAACATGTAGCACGAGTAGCCAAAAAACATGGTATGAAAACACTTGTTGGTGCTTGGTTGAGCGACAACAAAGAAGACAACGAAAAGGAAATTGAAAGCTTAATTCAATTAGCAAAAGAAGGTAATGTAGATATTGCAGCAGTTGGAAACGAAGTGCTGTATAGAAACGACTTAACTTTAGACGAGTTATTAGGTTATATTTGGCGTGTAAGAGAAGCATTACCAAATATACCTGTAGGTTATGTAGATGCTTATTATGAATTTTCTGCACATCCACAATTGGTAGATGCGTCAGATGTTATATTAGCAAATTGCTACCCGTATTGGGAAGGTTGCCATATTGATGGCGCTTTAAACCACATGCAGAATATGTATGGTCAAGCCGCACATGCAGCCAAGGGTAAAAAAGTAATTATTACAGAAACAGGTTGGCCAAGCGAAGGCGGAAGTTTAAGAGGTGCTTTTTCTTCTGCAGAAAATGCGATGAAGTATTTTATAAATACACAAGCATGGGCAAATCAAGCCAATATTGAAACCTTTTACTTCTCTTCTTTCGATGAGTCATGGAAAACAGGAGACGAAGGAGACGTTGGTGCATTTTGGGGACTTTGGGATAAGCATGAAAATCTAAAATTTTAATTTTTAGATAAAAAAATAAAATGGTGTCATATCACAATTAGACTTTTTAATTAAAAGCCTTTTTCCTGCTAATAGTAGAAAAAAGGCTTTTTTGATTTAATTAAATTTTGATAATTCAGTATATTTGTATGTATATATTTTGACTAAAATGAAGAAAGTTAATATTAAGTTTTTTGTAACACTAGTTATTTGCAGTTTGTGTATTTCATGTCATAAGGATTCAAACCGTAATCTCTATCCTGAAGATTTGATTGGAGGTTTTGAATTATTGCCTTCAGAAAAAACAGGCATAGATTTTAATAATAGCATACAAGAGTCTGAAAAAGTAAATCATTTATATTATAATCAAATTTACAGTGGTGCAGGAGTTGCTATTGGAGATCTTAATAATGATGGATTACCAGATATTTTTTTTTGCGGCAATCAGGTAAACGATAGATTGTATTTAAACAAAGGCGGTTTTATATTTGAGGATATTACAAAAAAATCAAAAGTTGCCATAAATCCAGGGTGGTCTTGGGGAGTAACCATGGCAGATGTTAATAATGATGGCTATTTAGATATCTATATTAGTAGAAATGGTGAGTCTATGAAACCAGAAGACCGTAAAAACCTTTTATACATTAATAATCAAGACCTCACCTTTAAAGAATCGGCAATGGCTTATGGTCTAGCAGATGTTGGCTTTTCTTCGCAAGCGGTATTTTTTGATATGGATAATGATGGTGATTTAGACATGTATCAAGTCAATCAAATTCCGGACTCTAGATTATTTAGGCGTTACATTAATATTCCTCAAGAGCGTTATAAATTCTATACAGATAAGTTATATCTTAATGATGATGGTCGTTATAGAGATATATCTAAGCAAGCTGGACTTATAAGTAAATACACTTATGGGTTAAGTGTCAGTGCAAGTGATTTTAATAATGATGGCTTTACAGATTTATTTATATCTAATGATTATGACGAACCAGACTATTTATATTACAATAATGGCGATGGTACTTTTAAGAACGTGATTAATGAGAAGTTAAAACACATTTCAAATTTTAGTATGGGTACGGATACTGGCGATATCAATAATGATGGTTTTATGGACTTGATTACTTTAGATATGGCGTCAGCAGATCATTACAGATCAAAAACTAATATGGGATCTATGAGTGCTGCAAAGTTTAATAAAATGGTTGCAGATGGTAAACACTATCAGTTCATGTCAAATACGTTACAAGTTAATACTGGATGCGATAGTTTTTCAGATATTGCTAGTATGGCAGGAATGGCCCAAACAGATTGGAGTTGGTCAGGATTGTTAGTTGATTTGGATAATGATGGTTGGAAAGATGTAATCGTATCTAACGGTGTTAAAAAAGATGTAAGGAATAATGATTTTTTAACAGGATTAAATAAAAAATTGGAAACAGATTCTAAGGATTTTTATGGTATGAGTAAGCTTGCGCCTTCAGTACCGCTTTCTAACTATGTATTTAAAAATAAAGGAAATTTACAATTTGAAAAAACGACTAAGAAGTGGGGATTAGAAACACCTAGTTTTTCTAGTGGTATGGCGTATGGCGATTTAGATAATGATGGTGATTTAGATGTTGTAATCAACAATATGGAAGCTCCTGCTTTTATTTATAAAAATAATGCAACAGGAAATTTTCTAAAGATTGATTTTAAAGGCTCTGAAAAAAATAAATTCGGATATGGAGCCAAAGCAATAATCCATCATAATGGAAAAATACAAACAGGAAATAATACGCCAACACGTGGTTATTTATCTTCTGTAGAACCAAAATTGTTTTTTGGTTTAGGGAAAGATGTAGAGGTAGAAAAGGTAGAAGTTATATGGCCAGATGGAAAAGTAAATGTTTTTAAAAATGTTTCAGCAAATACCACATTAGATGCCAAGTACTCAAACGCTAATACCGTAACAAAAGAGAATACCGTAAAAACGACAGTATTTACAAAGCTTAAACCTACCGATATTGGAATTGCCTATAAGCATCAAGAAAACGACTTCGACGAGTATAAGAAACAGGTTTTATTGCCTCATAATGTTTCTCAAAATGGGCCGTTTTCAACCGTGACCGATGTTAATAATGATGGTTTAGAAGATTTATTTATTGGTGGTGCTGTTGGGCAAGCTGGAGTATTATACTTGCAAAAGCAGAATGGTAACTTTCAAATAAACAGTAATCAGCCATGGATAGAGGATAAGGGGTCAGAAGATTTAGGTGCTCTGTTTTTGGATGTTGATGGAGATAACGATCAAGACTTATATGTAACAAGTGGTGGAAGTGAGTTTGCAAGCGGAAATCCGTTATTAAAAGACAGATTATATATTAATAATGGATCTGGAGATTTTATTAAAAGTAGCAATGGGTTACCAAATATTAATGAAAGTACCCAATGTGTTAAAGCGTCAGATATTGATGGTGATGGAGATTTAGACCTATTCGTTGGTGTTAGACTTATTGCTAATAAATATCCATTTCCAGCGACTAGTTATATTCTTATTAACACAGATGGTAAATTTAAAAAGGCTAATAAATTGATGGCACCAGATCTTGAAAATATAGGTATGGTTACAGATGCCGTCTTTACGGATCTTAATAATGATGGTGATAACGATTTATTGTTAGTAGGTGAATGGATGGAAATTGTGGCTCTAGAAAATGAAAATGGCACATTTGTAAATAAATCTAAAACATACGGTCTAGAAAACACAAGAGGTATATGGTGGTCTATAACCGCTAACGATTTAGATAATGATGGTGATGACGATTATATTATTGGAAACCTTGGTAAGAATAATAAATTCAAGGCCACTAAAGAACATCCTTTTAAAATCTATGCTAACGATTTTGATAACAATGGCACTAATGATGTCGTGTTAGCAAAATTTTATAAAGATGATTACGTGCCTATGAGAGGTCGAGAATGTACAAGTCAGCAAATGCCTTTCGTAGCTGATAAATTTAAAGATTATCACAGTTTTGCATCATCAAAATTGTTAGATGTGCTTCCCGTAGACGAAGTTAAAAGTGCAGTGATTTATGAAATCAGTAATTTTGAAAGTATTATTTTAATTAATAATAATGGTAAGTTAGAACGTCAAAATTTGCCTACTCAAGCACAAGTGAGTCCAGTAAAAGGGACTTTGGTTGATGATTTTAATACTGATGGCTATAAAGATATACTTGTAATTGGAAATCATTATGGAGTTGAAGTAGAGACCATACGATACGATGCAGGATATGGTGCGTTGTTCTTAGGTGATGGTAATAATAATTTCAAAACAGTATCGGCCATTAATAGTGGTTTTCATGTTCCATTAGATAGTCGCTCCATAAAAGCAATTCAAGTTAATAATGAGAACGCAGTAATTATAACTAATAATAATGATGCATTAAGTATCTATAAATACAAGGGTGCTAAATAGTATAATATTATAATCAAAAAAAATTCCTCTAGGCTCTACTTGAGATTTCTGTTGAAGCGTTTACTCTTGTAAAATATGTGTAATTTATTTGGACAACTTTAATAGAAATAAAGTGTTTTAGACTTATAAATCAAAATATAAAATACCACTATTGTTTTGTATCCTTTATAACTGCTTTAATTATAGAACTTCACTAATTCTAGATCCCTTTTATCAATACTAAAAGCATACAAACTTTTAGTATTATGTTTTAAATTAGGCTAATAAATATATTGTGTTTATTTGTTAAACAGACGATTAGAAGCTCTAAAATTATTTATTTAAGCTATGTGCGGTTTTTTTATTCAACTTTTGACCACAACACCACCACAACATTACCACAACATTTTTGTTATAAGCGGTCTAAAACAGGCTATTGTGAGAAAATTAACAACCTTTTAAAATGGTGCTTAGCAATTGTAAAAAGGGTTGATAATATTTATTTCATATACAATATCACTAAATATATGCCTTGTATGTTTTTTGTAGTGGTAGTGTTTGAGTATTTCATAAAGTTTTCTACCTATTTTTATGAAAATGGAAATGATATATATTTCCTTAATTTTAATATTAACTAAATACATAATGACAATGAAAAAGATTACTTTATTATTTATGATGCTAGCCGTATTTTTCGGTTATGCTCAAACTTTACCTTTCGATTTTGAAGGTACTCTTCACGGTTTTACAGGAGATGGCGGTCCTGGAATCACAAATGGTGCAGGAAATGATGTGCTTGAAGTTACAGCAGGTGTATCGGATTGGGATAATGTCCAAGTAACTTTTGCTTCCCCAATTGATCTTTCAAATGCTGCCGAAAACACGTTAAGATTTACAATACAGTCAACAACTGCTTTGCCTGGAGAAATACACCAACATGGTGTGAGTTTCCAAGGTGGTGGTGGTGCTCTTGAAGCGAATTTTCAGACTGTAGGTCAGGATGTTTTAAATGTAGAATTAAATTTCAATGCAGGTTTAGGCTTAAGAGAAAAATTGGTTATTTTTACTGATGTTGGAGATTTGGGAGGCATAGCTGCTACTCCTAATGTAGCAGGTACGAATACTGCGAGTCTTTCAGGTATATACATTATCGATAATATGAGTCTAGGCTTTGACCCAGGAACATGTTCAGATGGAGTATTAAATAACGGAGAAGATTCAATAGATTGTGGAGGCCCTAATTGCGTACCATGTGCAACAGACGTAACACCACCAGCTGCGTTTACAGCAGTTTTAGGTGCTATAGGTGGTTCTTCTGTAGAATTATTATTAAATGCAACTGATGATTCAGGAGCAGATATTACTTACGATATTACTTATGATGTTGGCGGTATGGCACAAACAACAGGGGCATCAGGTGCAGAAACGCCTTTTGTTATTTCTGGTTTAACTGCAGAAACAATGTATACATTTATGGTATCTGCTAGCGATGCTGCTGGTAACCCAGCGGCTAACAATGCAATATCTGTTTCAGCAACTACTACTCAAGTTATTGCGTTTCCTTTTGATTTTGAAGGTTCGCTTCAAGGTTTTGTTAATAATGACGCAACAGTATCAAATGGCGCAGGAAATGATGTATTTGAGATGATAACAGGTGCATCAGATTGGGATAGCGCAAGTGTTACATTTACAGATCCAATTGATCTTTCTGATGAGTTTAATAACACTCTAAGATTTACAATACAATCTACAACAGCAGCTCCAGGCGAAATACACCAACATGGTGTTAGTTTTCAATCTGATGGTATGGGATCTTACGAAGCGAATATTCAAACTGTAGGTACAGATGTTTTAAATGTAGAATTAAATTTTAATGGCGGTTTAGGATCTAGAGATAGACTTCATATTTTTACAGATGTTGGAGATCTAGGAGGTACATCTGTTCCAGCGAGTCAAAATATTAATGGAATGGGTACTGGTGGTTCATCAGGTACATACATTATAGATAACATTACTTTTGGTGCAGATCCAGAAACGTGTGATGATGGTATATTAAATAACGGAGAAACAGCTATAGATTGTGGAGGTGTAAATTGTGTACCTTGTGATACTGTTGGACCAACAGCATTTACAGCTACAGCAGGAACTGCTAGTGCATTTTCAGTGGATTTAGTATTAAACGCTACAGATGATTCTGCAGGTACAATAACTTACGATATTTCTTATAATTCAGGTGCAGATTCAGTACAAGCTACTGGAGATTCTGGAGTTGAAACTACGTTTTCAGTACCAGGACTTATGGAAAATACAGCATATACTTTTGAAGTATCTGCAAGTGATCCCTCAGGAAATCCTGCTGCAAATAACGCGATTACAGTAATGGCTTCGACTATAGCAGATACAAGTACAGATTGTGCTGGTTTTTCTAGCGAATCTACTGACGGATCTTTTTCTATAGGTTATAACTATGATTTTGTAACAGAAGCTAATGGAACAGATGTTACCGTTACTTTTGAAGTTTTAGATACCGATAAAGCAGGCTTAGTTGGTGAAGTATTTATTCCTACTCCAGTTCAGTTTATAGGTATGACAAATAATGGTTCAAATGTATTTACAGTAACTCTTACTGGCTATACAACTGGAGATGTTATTACATTCTCTGGTAGATTTCCTTATGCAGGAGGTTTAGTAAGAACAAAAGAATTTACTTACACTGTAGGAGACGATTGTTCAAGTCCAGCTAATGATGATTGTGGTTCAGCTACAATGCTTACTTTAGGTGCAGAACAAGCTTTCGATAATACAGGAAGTACAGATTCTGGTGTTGCAACTTGTTTTTCAGGTGCTGTAAGTGATATTTGGTATTCTTTTGTAGCGCCAGCTTCTGGAGAAGTAACTATTACTGCAGGAACGGGTACTCAATATGCTTTATTCACAGATTGTAATACAGAGCTTAGTTGTAATACATCTGCTAATACAGGTCTTATTGCAATGGCTACTTATTATTTAGCTGTAACAGATGATGGTACAGTAACTAGAGCTCCTGGTGCTAGTACTATTAAAATAGATGATACTTCTACTTTATCAAATAGTGAGTTTTCACTTTCACAGTTTTCAGTATTCCCAAATCCAACAAATAACAATTGGAACGTACAAGGAACTCAAGATGTTAAAACAGTAGTTGTTTTTGATGTTTTAGGAAAGCAAGTGTTAACACTTCAACCAAATACTAAAGATTTTGTTATTACTAGCGAAGCTTTAAATAGCGGTTTGTATTTTGCTAGAATTCAAGGAACAACTGGTACTAAGACATTAAAACTTATTAAAAAATAAGAAATGTAATTACTTAGTACTATAGATTTTATCTAAAAGCGTGTTTAAATTAATTTAAACACGCTTTTTTTATTATTCAGTTTTGATTACTTAATTTTGTTATTCTACTTTATCTATTAAAATACATGTTTAAAAAAACCATTTACCTTATTCTTTTAGTTGTTTTAATTAATAGTTGTTCGCAAAAAGACAAATCTGAGACTATTATTGAAAGTCCATTTACTAACGATTTGATTAAGGAAACAAGCCCATATTTACTTCAGCATGCTTATAATCCTGTGGATTGGAAAGCATGGAACCCAGCAGCTTTAAAACAAGCGAAAGAAGAAGGGAAGTTAATTGTTATTTCTGTAGGTTATTCGGCCTGCCATTGGTGCCATGTAATGGAAGAAGAGAGTTTCGAGAACGATTCTGTTGCTAAAATTATGAACGACAATTTTATTAGTATTAAAGTCGATAGAGAAGAACGTCCAGATGTAGATCAAATTTACATGAGCGCTGTACAGTTAATGACAGGTAGTGGAGGATGGCCACTTAACTGTATTGCTTTACCAGATGGAAGACCTGTTTTTGGAGGTACTTATTTTACTAAAGAACAATGGTCAAAAATATTGAAGGACATGTCTGCTTTATATAAAACCAATCCAGAAAAAGTAATTGCTTATGCCAGTGAATTAACAGAAGGCATAAAAAGCACCAATTTAATTACTGTAAATACGGATAAGGTAATATATAATAGGGAGGCTTTAGCACAAATGGTTGTGACATGGAAAGCATCTTTAGATTTTGAATATGGAGGACAAAAAAATGCTCCAAAATTCCCTATGCCAAGTAATTTAAACTTTTTATTGCGTTATAGTTTTCAAAATAACGATAAAGAATTACAAGAGTTTGTAGAAACATCACTAACAAAAATGGCTAATGGAGGTATCTACGATCAAGTTGGAGGTGGTTTTTCAAGGTATTCTATGGATAAAAAATGGCACGTACCACATTTTGAAAAAATGCTTTACGATAATGCGCAGTTGGTTAGTTTGTACTCTAAAGCGTATCAATTAACAAAAAACGAAGCTTTTAAAACCGTTATTGAGGAAACACTAGATTTTATAGATAAAGAATTAACGCATAATAATGGTGGCTTTTATTCTTCTTTAGATGCCGATAGTAAAACTAAAGCCGGCGAACTTGAAGAAGGTGCATTTTATGTTTGGAAAACTGAAGAGTTAAAATCAATATTAAAAGAAGATTACGAATTGTTTAGTTCGTATTATAATATAAATAGTACAACTACATGGGAGAATGATACTTATATTTTACATAAAAAAAACACTAATGAAGTGTTTCTTAAAACAGAAAGTAGTTCAAAAAAAGCGCTTGATAATAAAATAAACAACTGGAAAACAAAGCTTTATAATGCACGTGCTAACAGAGAGCGACCAAGGATAGACGATAAAATTCTAACCTCATGGAATGCATTAATGCTAAAAGGATATGTTGATGCTTATCGTGCTTTAAATAATGAAGCCTATTTAAACAAAGCCATTGCAAACGGACAGTTTTTAAAAGAAAATTTAATTAATGAGGATGGTTCTTTATTTCACAATCATAAAAATGGAAAAAGTACTATTATTGGTTTTTCAGAAGATTATGCGCATACTATAGCTGCATTTATAGAGTTGTATCAGGCTACTTTAAACGAGGAATGGCTGGATACAGCAAAACAATTAATGGATTATGCGAGCAATCATTATTTAAATAAAGAAAGTGAGATGTTTTATTTTACTTCAGACACTCAAACGAGTTTAATTGCAAGAAAAACCGAAGTTATAGATAAAGTGATGCCGTCTTCTAATTCCATTTTAGCAGAAAGTTTGTTCAAATTAGGACATTATTATTATTCAGAAAAAAATTATGCAGACAGGTCTAAACAGATGTTAAATAATATTATAGTCAACGCAAAAAGAGCACCTTCTGGATATTCTAATTGGTTGGGATTGTATTTAAATTATGCTAACCCATATTATGAAGTTGCTATTTCAGGTAAAGAGGCACTGCCTAAATTAAAGGAACTAGAATCTAATTATTTACCAAATATCTTAATTGCTGGCGCTGTTAATGATAGTAAATTACCAATAATGGAAAACAGGTATAATAAAGAGGATACTTATATCTATGTATGTGTAGACGGTAGTTGTAAACTACCTGTTCAAGATGTAGAAAGAGCAATTCAATTACTGTCTAAATAAAACTAGAAAGTTGTACATTTATTGTAGATATGAATGCCTATGCTGGATCTATTACAACGGCGGTATACATTAGTGGCGCATTTAATGGCTGATCGGGTGATTTAAATCCTTTAATGGATATGGGTAACGGATTTTGGTCAGCTACAATATCACTTACAGAAAATTCACATGAGGTTAAATTTCAAATAGATAATTGGGGAACTCAAGAAAATTTTGGAGCTACAGCTGCTGGAACCATTACTAATGGAGGTTTTACAAATAGGTTTATAAACGTTCTAGAAGCACAGTCAAGAAGTTATGTATGGGAAGTTGGTGGAAACGTTATTACACCACCTTGTACAGATGTTAGCGCAATTGCGACAAATAATATATCAGATACAACTGTAGATATTTCATGGATAGCAGGTGGTGGAGAAACTGCATGGGAATATGTAATACAGCCACCAAGAACAGGCGAACCTACGGGTGCAGGAACTGCTACAACGACTACAGGATTTAATGCAACGAGCTTAAACTTTCAAACAGACTACGAAGTTTATGTACGTTCAGATTGTGGTACTGACGGATTTAGTGATTGGGCTGGACCAGTAACTTTTACAACTGCAGTACAACTTAACTTCAATGTTGACTGTAGCGTTGGCCCTACGACTTTTAATTATTGTTATGAAAATAACGATACTAATGTGTTTACATTTATAAGTACAGATGGTTCTCCACTAAACTTTACAATTAACTCTGGAGATGCAGAAAACGGTTGGGATGAACTTATTGTTTTTGATACAGATGGCACAACAGACCTTAATGCTGCGACACCATATGGTAATGACGGAGATCTAAGTGGTATTACATACCAATCTACAGGAGACACAATTTCTTTTCAAATTACTTCAGATGGAACAGTTAATTGTCAGGATAGTGCAAATATTAATCCATTAGATATTACAGTATCTTGTACTACCTTATCTACGGTTGATTTTAATAACAGCCCATTATTTACATACTATCCAAACCCAGTAAAAAATACATTAACATTAAATGCGCAACAAGCGATAACTAATGTAGCTGTATTTAATATGTTGGGTCAAGAAGTTATTAGAACGGCACCAAACGCAGTATCTAACAACGTTGATATGTCTAACTTACAATCTGGTGCTTACTTTGTACAAGTAACAGTTGGAACAGCAGTAGAAACAGTAAGAGTTATTAAAAACTAATAATTACTTATAAAATGTTTTACTAAAGTTTAGTATAACATAAATAATTTAAAAGCCACTCTGAAAAGAGTGGCTTTTTTTTTACTTGTTTAGACCCTGAAATGCACTGTCTTATAAATTAAATTAATCGATTACTATATATTATTTGCAAAACGAATAAGCGATATAAACCTTTTACAAAAATAGTGATTTTGGTAACATGGCTTTAAACGCAGCTTTAATGAATGCTTCTGTAGCAGGAGAAGGGAAATAATACTCAAAAATTTATAAATACAATGTATGTTTAAAGCCATACAAATACTGTTTGTGTGGCTTTTTTTGTTATAATAGATTTTGTGTAATAAGAGCATAGAATTCGTGCCTTTTACAACTTTTTTTGAATTTTATGTCTTTTATTAATGGTATCAAATATATTATATTATTTTAGCGCCTTATTAATTTATAATTAAAACAATTTAAATATGAAAAAAATTACTTTATTATGTTTAGCCTTTATAACTTTTGCATTTACTTTACAAGTAAACGCGCAATGTACAACTAACTCAAATTTGTATCCTTCTAGTGCTGTAACTCCTGATGCTGCTGGAGCTTCAACTCAGATTAATGGTTGTAATTATTTAGAAGAGTATTCTAATATCACAGGAATAACTGCTGCTTCTAATTATCAATTTACGGTTACAGAATCAGGTTATATTACTGTCGAGCAAAATGGTATGGTTTTAGGTCATGGCGTTTCTTCAGTTACTATTACTGCGGCAACAGCAAGTGATATTGTAGTGTATTGGAACGTAGATGGATCTTGTGCAACTGCTGCTAGTTGTGTTGTAACGACTGTGCAGTGCATGTCTTGCTTGTTGTGTGCCCCACCAACTGCTACTTTTACAGTAAACGAAGACTGTGTACTAGGTTATAACGTTGATATCTTCGTAACAGACATGGGAGATGCTACATCTTACGATGTAAGTGATGGAATTTCAGTTTTGGCTACTATTTCAGCTGTAGGAACAACAAATGTTGGTCCTTTCGCAAATAATGAAATTACAAGTATTACTTTGGTTCACAGTGGTTTAGATCCAATATGTAATTTAAGTGCTACTGTAAACAATGCTGTAACTTGCCCAATTTTGGCAACAGTAGATTGTGCAACACCTATATCAGATAGCTATTGCTACGATAGTAATAACATTGATATATATGAGTATACTTCTACAGACGGAAGTCCGTTGACGTTTACAGTTACCTCTGGTGGTGTTGAGGATACTTATGATGAATTAATTGTTTATGATACAGATGGCATAACAGAGCTTTACAATGGTTATGGTGTTTCTGGAGATATAGCAGGATTAACTTTTACTTCTACAGGAGATACAATCTCTTGGATTATTGCATCTGACGGATCTGTTTCTTGTGCTCAAAATTCTGCATGTTGTGCAGTTGGTATGTATTTTACTGTGGAATGTGCTGCGGCTGCACCTGCAAACGACGATTGTGCAAATGCTACACCTATTATGCTAGGTACAGAATTCTCTGGAGATACATCTACTTCAACAGATTCAGGTATTGGAACTAGTTCATGTGGATCTACTGGTGGAGATCAAGATATATGGTATTCTTTTGTTGCTCCAGTGAGTACTTTAGTTTCATTAGTTGCAACTGTAGATTATGTTGTAATTTACGATGGGTGTGGAGGTAACGAAGTTGCTTGTTTAGCTAATGGTGAGCAATCGGTAGCTTTAACAGCAGGTAATACTTACTTAGCACGTCTTTATAATTCAGGTGTTGCTTCTAAGGTAGCAGGACCATTTACAGCGACACTTTCAGAAGCGTCTTTATCAACTCAAGATTTTAATAATGAATTAGGGTTTTCTTACTATCCAAACCCAGTAAAAAATACATTAACATTAAATGCGCAACAAGCGATAACTAATGTAGCTGTATTTAATATGTTAGGTCAAGAAGTTATTAGAGCGGTACCAAATGCAGTATCTAACGACGTTGATATGTCTAACTTACAATCTGGTGCTTACTTTGTACAAGTAACCGTTGGAGCAGTAGTAGAAACAGTAAGAGTTATTAAAAACTAATACCTACTTATAAATGTTTTACTAAAGTTTAGTACAACATAAATAATTTAAAAGCCACTCTGAAAAGAGTGGCTTTTTTTATGGATAATAAGTAGTCAGTTTACTGTCGTTTTTTTATACATGGAATACATTATTTTATCTTGCTAAAGCCTAAATTACAATAACTCATTAAAGTATATATTTGTAATTCTATTAATCACATAAAAAAAACAATTTATTATGAGAAAAATTACGCTATTATTCTTAATGATGTTTTCTGCTGTTTTCACTTTCGCACAAGTATCAATTAACGAAAATTTTTATTTTACTCCTTTAGATTGGACTGGCACTTTCACTTACAGAGATGTTCAAGCTTGTTCAGGACGTTCTTATGCAGATTATTATTCCTTTTCAACTTTAACAGGTAATCTAACCTCTCCTAATCAAGTTGGTGCATCTAATGGAACAGATTTATCACTTTCATTTGACTATAAGGTTATATCTGGTTTTGCAGGAGCTGCAACACCTGCTGGATGGGGAACTGCAGTATTAGAATACTCTACAGATAATGGAAGTAATTGGATTACTGCATTTACAATAGATAATTCCAATCATGTTGTTGCTAATACATGTGCAACAATATCTACTACAGTTCCTGGAGCTAATTTAGCAATGGGATCAGATGTTAAGCTGCGAGTTTCGGTTACTAGGGCAATTGGAAGTTTTTATTTTGTCATAGATAATTTTATTGCTCAACAAGTAACAACAACGCCTCCAAATTGTGGTTCAGGATTAGCTTCTCCTACTAATGGTGCTACAGATGTACCTATCTCTGGATTACTAGTTTGGAGTAATGCATCAGGAGGAATTACAGGTTATAATGTAACTGTTGGTACAACTAGCGGAGCTTCAGATATTTATTCTGAAACTTTAGGGAATGAAAATAGTGTATCTGTTGGAACTTTAGCTTCCGGGACTTTATATTTTGTAAATATTGTGCCATTTAATACTAATGGTTCTGCTCAAGGATGTACAGAATATTCTTTTACAACTATTACATGTGCAACTGCACCATATACTCAAGATTTTGAAGGAGGTGTATTACCAGCATGTTGGGATCTAGGTGGAGATGAATATTGGAGATTTACTAACACTGCAGAAGGTACTAATGTAGGAAACTTTGGAACAATAACAGGAACTAGTGCTTCTGGTGGATACTTTGCTTGGGTAGATGATAGTTCACCAGATGCCGCTAATGCAGAATTAAATTCTGCTTTAGTTGATGTTTCAGGTTTAACTTCACTAACCTTATCATTCTATCAAATTAGAGATAATGAAGGCTTTCAAAATGCAACACTTACAGTTTCTGTATATGATGGTGCAGCATGGAATACAGTTGGAACATATAACACAAATACTGCAGGATGGACGCAAGAAATAATAGACTTAAGTGCATTGACATTTACGGGAGATGCACGAGCACGTTTTTCAGTAGCAGATTCAGGAAATCATTATGATGATGTTGCAATTGATGATGTAACTTTTGATGGGATTCCGCTGTGTCCAGTGCCAAATGCTTTAACAGCAACAATGATTACAGATACAACAGCAGATTTAGCATGGACGGAAAACGGAACTGCTGCTTTATGGGATATAGAACTTGTAGATGTTACAGCAATGGGAGTAGCAACTGGAACAGCAACAGCAACAGGAGTAGCAAACCCTTATGCTGCGACGGGACTTATTGTAAACAATGATTATGCTTTTTATGTAAGAGCAGATTGTGGTGTTGGTGGCTTAACTTCCGGTTGGAATGGACCATTTGCGTTTACAACATTAGATACATGTAATACACCATCAGGATTAAATGCTTCAACGATAACGGGTACGACTGCCGATTTAGATTGGACAGAAAACGGAACTGCAACAGTTTGGAATATAGAATTAGTAGATATTACTGCTTCTGGAATACCTACTGGTACCGCAACTTCCTCTGGAGTTTCAAATCCATTTAACCTAACGGGATTAACACCTACTTATGATTACGAATTTTACGTGCAATCAGATTGTGCAGCAAATGGTACTTCAGCATGGATTGGACCCTTTGCTTTTACAGCAAACTGTGTATCTATTGCTCCATACTCAGAAGATTTTGAAACTTTTACTACTGGAAACTCTGCTTTTGTTTCTGGAAATTGTTGGGCAGGAACTGGTGGTGCATATTATTGGAAATCTGCTCCAGGAACAGATACAGGTTCAGATAATACAGGGCCAAGTCCAACAATTACAACAGGAAATTATTTCTATACAGAGGCTTCGGGTGGAGCAAGTGGTGATGTAACAGATTTAGTATCGCCTTTAGTAGATTTAACAGCTTTAAATGCGCCAGCAATAATATTTAACTATCACATGTTAGGTAATCAAATAGGAACTCTAGAGATTTTGGTAAACGGCACTACAAACGTTTGGACTTTATCTGGAGAGCAACAAGCTAGCGAAATAACGGCATGGGGTTTAGCAGAGATAGATTTATCAGCCTATGCGGGTCAAACAATATCAGTAACATTTAGAGCAACAAGTGCAGGTTCATTTAGAGGAGATATATCAATAGATAACGTCTCTTTTACAGAACTTCCAGCATGTCCTTTACCAACTGCTTTAACAGCTACAATAGTGACGGAGACAACTGCAGATTTAGGTTGGACAGAAAATGGAGCTGCAACAGTTTGGAATATTGAGTTAGTAGATGTTACTGGAATGGGAGCAGCAACAGGTGTGCCTACAGCTACTGGAGTTGCAAACCCATATAGCGCTACTAGTTTAGTTGGTGATAATACTTACCAATATTACGTACAAGCAGATTGTGGAGTAGATGGCACTTCTGCTTGGGTAGGACCTTTTGCTTTTGCCCCATATTATGTTGCTGTAGCACCAGATTGTGCAAGTGGAACTTTCATAGATTCTGGTGGACCTGGTGGAGATTATACTAATAATGAAAATATTACATATACAATTATGCCAGATGTAATGGGTAACGCCGTTACTGTAAATTTTACAGCTTTTAGTACAGAGAATAGTGCATCTGGTTGTTTTGATGGTTTAACCATATATAACGGTCCAGATGCTACAGCGCCTACATTTGATCCTCCAGCTGGAGGATCAATATGGTGTTGGGATAGAAATTATAATCCAGCACAGGGTACTGGAGATTTACAAGGTAAGATGATTACATCTACTCACCCTTCTGGAGCTTTAACATTTGTATTTACATCTGATGGTGGTGCACAAAGAGATGGTTGGGAAGCTTCAGTAACATGTAGTACGCTTGGACTTTGTCCTATTCCTAGTGGATTATTTACTTCAACGATAACAGATACAACTACCAATTTAGGTTGGATAGAGGACGGAGCTGCTACTGTATGGAATATCGAATTAGTAAATATAACTGCTGGAGGAACAGCTACAGGTACAGCAACAGCCACGGGAGTTATGAGTCCTTATGCTGCAACAGGTTTAGTTGCTGATAATAATTACGAATTTTATATACAAGCAGATTGTGGTGTAGAAGATGGAACTTCTGCTTGGGCAGGACCTCTTGCTTTTGCCACACCTTATGTTGCTGTTCCACCAACGTGTTCTAACGGGTTATTTTTAGATTCAGGTGGAGTTAGTGGAGATTATTCTGCAAGTGAGAATATTACTTACACCATTACTCCAGATATAATGGGTGGTATAGTAACTGTAGATTTTACAGCTTTTAGTACAGAAAATGTTGGATCAAGTTGTTATGATGGATTAACTATTCATGATGGTCCAGATGCTACAGCAACTACAATTAATCCTCCAGCTGGTGGAACAATATGGTGTTGGGATAGAGATGATTTTCCTGCGGATGGATCAGGAGATTTACAAGGTATGATGATTACATCTACTCACCCTTCTGGAGCTTTAACATTTGTATTTACATCTGATGGTTCTGAACAAAGAGATGGTTGGGAAGCTTCAGTAACATGTAGTCCACCTGCACCTGCAAACGATGATTGTGCAGATGCAACAGCTATTATGCTAGGTGCAGAATTTTCGGGAGACACAACAAACGCAACAGATTCTGGTATTACTAATGCTGCATGTAGTATGTCTGGTGGAAATCAAGATGTTTGGTATTCTTTTGTAGCACCTTTAAGTACAACAGTTTCATTATCAACAACCGCAGATTTTGTAGCTATTTACGATGGGTGTGGTGGAAACGAAGTGGCTTGTTTAACAAATGGAGGGCAGTCTCCAACTTTAATGTCAGGAAACACGTATTATGTACGTGTCTATAACTCAGGTTTTGCTAAAGTAGCAGGCCTATTTACAGCAACACTTTCAGAGGCATCATTATCAACTCAAGATTTCAATAATGAATTAGGGTTTTCTTATTATCCAAACCCAGTGAAGAATACATTAACATTAAACGCGCAACAAGCGATTACTAATGTAATTGTATTTAATATGTTAGGACAAGAAGTTATTAAAACGACACCAAATGCTGTGTCTAACGACGTAGACATGTCTAACTTACAATCTGGCCCTTACTTTGTACAAGTAACAATTGGAGCAACAGTAGAAACAGTAAGAGTTATTAAAAATTAAGACTAGTTTATGTAGTGTTTTTCTTAAGAACTTATAATACAAACATAAAAAAGCCACTCTAGATAGAGTGGCTTTTTGTTGCTTTATAATAGGCTAAACAATAGTAAATAGTTTTACTATTTAAAAATGTACTTATAAATTTCAATTGAAAACACTGTAGAAATAAGAACTGGTGTTTAATGAAACGATGTTTTTATTTTTTTATAACTTATTTTTTCAAAATCATCTATAACTAAATCGGCTAAACTATAATCTTGGTTTTTTGAGTGATGACTATCAAATCCTACACAAAAAACACCTGCAGCATTTGCAGCTTTAATCCCATTTGTAGAATCTTCAATAACCATGCATTCTGTTCTAGAAAATCCTGAAAGTTTCGCTGCTTTTTCAAAAATTTCAGGATGAGGTTTAGAGGCTTTTAAATCTGCGCCACTAATTTTATTTATAAAATAGTGATCTAGTTCAAAACGCGTAAAAACATTGTTTATGGTAAGCATAGAGGCAGAAGAGGCGAGTACTAGCGTTAATCCATTGCTGCTGTAATCCTTTATTAATTCTAAAACGCCATCAATAAGCTTCAAGCTAGGATCGCTATGGAATAGGTTAGTAAATATTTTACGTTTACTATGCATTAATGCTTCAGGAGTAGCTTCTAATTTAAAAATGTCGCATAGCTTTCTGCAAACATTAATAGTCGATTGTCCAGTAAAAGATTCATATAAGGCATTTGTAACTTCAATATTAAAGGCATCAAACATTAAAAAATAAGCCTTTTTATGTAGCGGTTCTGTATCTACAATAACGCCATCCATATCGAATAATACTGCTTTTAACATTCTTGTTTTTTTTACGAAGATAAGTATATCACATATATTTTTTTCTCTCTAAAAATTAGAATATTTTGCAAGTACAATTCAATAACATGATCTACATCCTTATTTTTATAACACTTTTAATCTTTGTATGCTATGCTTTTTATATAATAAAACCTAAAAAGATTAAAGTTGTACCAAAGCATTGGCATGATATATTAATTAAAAACGTACTGTTTTATAAAAATCTCTCGACGGAAAATCAGGCTGTATTTAGAAAAAGAATGATGCTTTTTTTAAGTGAAATTAATATAGATGGTGTTAATACAGAAATCGAAGAACTAGATAAAATATTAATTGCTTCTAGCGCTGTTATTCCCGTATTTAGTTTCCCTAATTGGAGCTATAATAACTTAACTGGTGTCATTGTTTATCCAGATAGTTTTAATGAAAACTTACAATTTTCTGATAAAGATACAAACAAGCGAATCCTTGGTATTATTGGTACAGGTCGTTTCGAGAAACAAATGATGCTCTCTAAAAAAGCAATTAGGAAAGCTTTTAATAACAAAACGGATAAACACAACACGCCAGTTCACGAATTTGTACATTTACTAGATAAAATGGATGGGCAAATAGACGGCGTTCCAGAGTTTTTTATTGGGAAAGAATATATTGAACCTTGGCTCGAGTTAATGCATAAAGAAATGGAAGCTATTAATAACGATGCATCAGATATTAGACAATATGGAGGTACAAGTCAAGCAGAATTTTTTGCTGTAGCTTCAGAATATTTCTTTGAAAGACCAAAATTATTCAAACAAAAACAACCAGAATTATACAAAATGTTGTCGCTATGTTTTCAGTATCCCAAAAACAATAGTTAAAATTTATAGTGTTCATATATAAACAAAACAGAAAACATTAAATTTGCAGTAGTAAAAACGCCTTATGTTAAAAGCACTTACAGAACACTATGGTTATTTATTTGAAGACGAATTAATTCAAGAAATTAGCCAAATAGGTATTTATAAAGAAATCCCAGAAGGTACAAGCCTTATTGATATTGGAGACTATATAAAATCGATGCCTTTATTGGTTGAAGGTGCAATAAAAATTCTTAGAGAAGACGAAAAAGGAGACGAATTAGTGCTCTATTTTATAGAACAAGGCGATACTTGCGCAATGACTTTATCTTGTTGTATAGGCAGAGCAAAAAGTGAAATTAGAGCGGTTGCAGAAACAGATACAAAGTTAATAATGATTCCTGTTGAAAAAATGGAATCTTGGCTTGGTAAATACAAAACATGGCAACACTTTATTTTACAAAGTTACCATAATCGCATGACGGAACTTCTAGAAGCGGTAGACACCATCGCCTTTTTAAAAATGGACGAACGTTTGTTTAAATATATAAAAGATAAAGCAATGGTTAACCATAACGAAGTTATTAATGTAACTCATCAAGAAATTGCTAACGATTTGCATACCTCAAGAGTGGTCATTTCCAGACTCTTAAAAAAATTAGAGATTAATGGTAGAATAATTCTCAATAGAAATAGTATTAAAATTTTAGATTTATAATGGCATTCCAAGAGATTTTAGGCTATTTCGGTGCATTACTTATTGGTGTTGTTCTAGGTTTAATTGGTGGAGGCGGATCTATTTTAACGGTTCCAATTCTTGTGTATCTCATGTTTCTTAACCCAGTTACAGCTACTGCTTACTCTTTGTTTGTTGTTGGTGTTTCTTCTCTATTTGGTGCCATTAGAAATATTAAAAAAGGACTAGTAGATTTTAGAACAGCTATTGTTTTTGCGACACCAGCTTTTATTGCTGTGTACTCAACAAGAAAATTTATAGTGCCTGCTATTCCTGATAACATAGTAACCATGGGAAGCTTTGTTTTAACCAAAAATATAGCAATTATGCTGTTCTTTGCTCTAATTATGTTAGTCGCTGCCGTAGCTATGATTAGAAGTAACCGTAAAGAAACATCCGAAGTTACAGCCATAGAATATAATTATCCATTAATAATTGCCGAAGGCGCAATAGTTGGAATCTTAACAGGAATCGTTGGAGCAGGTGGTGGGTTCTTAATTATTCCAGCATTGGTTTTATTAGCAAAACTTCCAATGAAAAAAGCGGTTGCCACTTCGCTATTAATTATTGCAATTAAATCTTTAATAGGTTTCATTGGTGACGTAGAAACAATAACTATAGATTGGGTATTTTTACTCAGTTTTACAGCAATTTCTGTAGTCGGTATATTTTTAGGCATTTACCTTTCTAATTTTATAGAAGGTAAAAAATTAAAAAAATATTTTGGATGGTTTGTGCTTGTTATGGGAGTTTACATAATAATTAAGGAGCTCACAAAGTAAGATAGATTACGTAACTTACGTTACGCATTTAATATATAATTACATTATTTTAAAAATTAAAAATAGTATCATGAAGATTGAACAAATATATACAGGTTGCCTGGCACAAGGTGCATATTACATAGAAAGCGAAGGTGAAGTTGCTATTATTGATCCCTTAAGAGAAGTAAAAGGTTATATCGCTAAAGCGGAAGACAATAATGCTAAAATTAAGTACATCTTCGAAACACATTTCCATGCAGATTTCGTTTCTGGACATGTAACATTATCTAAACAAACTGGAGCTCCAATTATATTTGGACCTACAGCAAATCCTTCTTTTAATGCTATTATAGCTGAAGATAATCAAGAATTTAAGCTGGGTAAAATTACAATAACAGCCTTGCATACTCCTGGTCACACCATGGAAAGCACGTCTTATTTACTAAAAGACGAAAACGGTAGAAATCATGCTATTTTTAGTGGTGATACTTTGTTTTTAGGTGATGTTGGTCGTCCAGATTTAGCACAAAAAGCCGCAAGCATGACTATGGAAGAACTTGCAGGTTTATCTTTTGATAGCCTTCGAAATAAAATCATGCCTCTTGCAGACGATGTTATTATATATCCTGGACATGGAGCGGGTTCTGCTTGTGGAAAGAATATGATGAAAGAAACTGTGGACACTTTAGGGAACCAAAAAAAGATGAATTATGCTTTACGTGCAGATATGACTAAAGCCGAGTTTATTAAAGAACTAACCCAAGATTTATTACCGCCTCCAAAATATTTTCCTTTAAATGTAAAAATGAATAAGGAAGGTTACGAAGATATTGACAAAGTGATTGAGAAAGCCTCTAAAGCATTCTCTCCCGAAGCATTTGAAACTGCTGCTAACGAAACTGAAGCACTTGTTTTAGATGTTCGTAATCAATCTGAATTTATAAAAAGTCATATTCCGCGTTCTATATTTATAGGCTTAAAAGGTGGTTTTGCACCTTGGGTTGGTGCTTTAATTGCAGACGTAAAGCAACCGCTATTATTAGTAGTAGATAAAGGGAGTGAAGAAGAAGCTATTACAAGATTATCTCGTGTAGGTTTTGATAATACTTTAGGGTATTTAGAAGGAGGTATAGAGGCATGGAAAGCAGCAGGAAAAGAAACAGATACTCTAACGTCTATTTCAGTCGAAGAATTCAAGTCGAGATTAGAAAAAGATAGTATTCCAGTTTTCGATGTAAGAAAAGAAGGTGAGTTTATTGCAGGACATATTGAAAACGCAAATTTCACACCTTTAGGTGATTTAAATGCGTATTTAGAAGAATTCCCAGACAACAAGCCCTTTTACGTGCATTGTGCAGGAGGTTACCGTTCTGTAATTGCAGCCTCAATTTTAAAAAGTAGAGGGATTCATAATTTAATTGATATTGCAGGAGGAATGGACGCCATAAAGAAAGTAGGTATTCCAGTGTCAGATTTTGTTTGCCCAACGACTCTAAAAAAATAACATTACTATATATGGATTTAATTTACAAGACTTGGCCATGGTATGTGGCTGGACCACTAATTGCATTAACAATGTTTTTACTCATAAAAATGGGTAAGAAATTTGGAATGTCTTCTAATTTAAGAACAATGTGTTCAATTGGTGGCGCAGGAAAATTTGTTGATTTTTTTAAGTTCGATTGGAAAAAAGACGTTTGGAATTTGTATGTCGTGCTAGGCGTAATTTTTGGTGGATTTATAGCGTTACAGTTTTTATCTCCAACAGCGCCACAAATAAATCAAGACGTTGTTATACAACTTCAAGAACTCGGAATTAATAGTACAAATACAGCCTTTTTACCAACAGAGTTATTTAGTCTCGAAAGTGTATTATCAATTAAAGGTTTTGCAATTATATTAATTGGTGGGTTTCTTGTTGGTTTTGGTTCTCGATATGCAGGAGGATGTACTTCTGGTCATGCCATTTCTGGATTAAGTAATTTACAAATTCCATCTTTAATTGCAATTATTGGCTTTTTTATTGGGGGTTTAGTAATGGTTCATTTAATATTTCCTTTAATTTTTTAATAGCAACCGAGCTTATAAATAAGCTTGATTTTAAACAAAAGGTTAAATGAAAATACATTAAACCTTGAAAAACAATAAAACATAACAAATGAAAAGTTTTTTATCATTTTTTGGTATCGGTTTATTTTTAGGAATATTATTTATTAAATCGGAAGTCGCTTCATGGTTTCGTATCTACGAAATGTTTCAATTTAAAAGCTTCCACATGTACGGTATTATAGGCTCTGCCATTGCCTTAGGTATAATAATAGTGAAATATTTAAAACACAGTCAAGCTAAAGGTTTTTGGGGAAAAGAAATTAACATTATGCCTAAAGAAAAAGGTTTTACAAGATACATTTTAGGTGGAATCATCTTTGGATTAGGTTGGGCACTTGCAGGCGCTTGTCCTGGACCAATGTTTGTGTTAATAGGAACAATGTTACCTAGTATTATAGTGCTTATTCTTGGCGCACTTTTAGGGACTTTTGTTTTTGGTATCTTGAAAGATAAGTTACCGCATTAAGAAAAATATTTTTAGTTTGTAATTCTGCTAGTTTTTAAGTCTTGCGGTTTTATGCTGTATTTTTTTTAAACCTTTCGAGGTTTATGAAAATAGGGATTACCTTTTTAGGCCTAATGTAAATATGTTCTAAAATAATAACTTCGGTTTTCTGTAACATTTTAAAAGATTCTTCGTCATATAAGTAGCAATCAATGGTGCTGAATGCTTTTCAGTAAACCAAAAATCAAATAACCATGAAGGAAGATAGACAATTATTAGTATTTACTCACTTAAGTCAATTATTAACAGCAATAACAGGTTTTGGAGGACTTATAGTCCCTTTAGTAATTTGGTTTACTAAAAAGGACGAGAATTATCAAATAGACGAACAAGGAAAGAAAATTATTAATTTTCAATTAAGTTTAATTGTAAACTTTATAATCTGTATACCATTAATATTATTTTTTGGACTCGGATTTTTAGGATTTATTATTTTAGGCATTATCTCTATATTATTCCCAATAATTAACGCTATAAAAGCTAATAATGGTGAAAACCCAACGTACCCTTTTAGTTATAATTTTATAAACTAGAGACGTTAAAAACAATTTTTAAACTAGGATTAGTTTTTGGATTTCTATTGCTGTGTCTTTGGTACTCTTTGCATCAATTATTGATTAAAGACTTTAACAAAGAGAATCTACCGAAAGTATTAGTAGAATATAAAATACCTTTATCTTATAATCTTGTTAGTTAGTTAAATTTTATTTTAAGATAAAGAAAGCGCAACCTGAAAAGGTTGCGCTTTTGTATTTATAGGAAATGCATTTTAAATTCATTTAGTAAAGTTATCCAGCGAGTCTATATCGTAATAGGTATTTGTTCTGTATTTTAAAATGGGTATTTCTACGCTATTTTAATATTGCCATTAATATTATTTTTATATCTGAAAATAAATGGTAGTGTATGACAACTAAAACGGTAATAGGTTCTGTTCCTAAAGATTTAAAAACACCTAAAAGAGGAATATCTAATGCGATTATTGATGAACTAAGTGAAGAGATTAACAATATGTTATCCTTTGCCATATTTAACGGAATAACAATAAACACAGATGTAAATGCATTAATACAAAATAGCACTGTGGATAATTTAATTCACGCTCATAACTTGCTGTGTAAAAATGTAGCACCAGCAACACCTAAATCTATAAAGTTTACTAAAAAATTACACCTTGAAGGTAAAAACAAATCTGTTTTAAATAAACTACCATTAGTTAGAAACTTAATAATTTTAGCAATTATTTTTTTGGGTATTTTTATTATAACGGGCCTATCTCCAAACGTAAATAATGATTCTTTAGACAAAGGAATCATGGATAATCATGGTTTGCCATTACTCTTAAATCTTGGTTATCTAGCCTCGGTATCTGGCTTAGGAGTCTTGTTTTATTTGCTAAAAAATGTTAGTACGTCTGTAAAAAAAGGAGTTTTACTTCCAGAAGAATCAATAGAGTATATGGCACAAATTGTACTGGGTATTATTGCGGGATTAATTTTAGCCGAAATATTGTCACTTTATTTAACTGACCCTGAAAAAATCAATCTATTTAATAAAAGTGTACTCGCTTTAATTGGAGGTTTTTCTTCCGATGCAATTTTCACTATTCTTCAAGGACTTATAGATAGAATTAAATCCATTTTTATTCCAACAAAATCTTAATAACTAATTATGAAAAATCGAATATATATTATCTTATCTGTGTGTAGTTTTCTTGTTTTTGGCTGTGCTACTATTCCTTCTTCTACTGCAATCTTAACTCAAGAAGTTATTAAAGAAGCAGATGAAATGCACCAATTAAATATTATTTTGGTAAACCAACTTTTCGAAGAACGCAAACAAGTTATAAATTCGTTTATTACTAATGAGTATACGCCGACTATTATAAAAAAGTACGATGCATTATTGCCGGACAGTTTAGATTATAAAAAAGAACTTCCTAATATTATGAAAAGTATTATACCAGTAATAAATCGTAAAAAGGATTCTTTGCAAAGTGTTTTAAGTACTCAACAAGAACAAATAATCACTGGCCTTAATACTAATTATTCAAATTATAATAAATCGACTATTGCTTTACAGGGTTTAATAAACTCTGCGGTAAAGTTGAAAACAGCAGAAAGTGATGCTTTAGCTTCAATACAAAGATTAACAGGAGATTCTGTAGATGTTAAAAAGGTAGAAAGCGCAATAGATGGTTTTTTACAAAAATCTGGCTCAGATATGGGTAAACTATTAGAGGTGAAAAATATTTTAAAAAATAATTAAAACAATAGAATTATGGCAGATATAGATTGGAGTGATTTAGCCGAAAAAGCAGCATCTCAAACAGATGCAGAGCTTAATACACAAATGGCAAGTTTAACAAGTTTAAAAGTTACAGAAATTGATGCTTTTATTGCAGAAAGTAATATTAGTAATGCAAATGCAATTAAGGTTTTACAAGAAATAAATGCAGCAACATCTTCAAACTGTCAAAAAGCAACAGCTATTGCAAATATTAATAATGGAGTTGGTTTTTTAATACGGATAGTATCTAAAGTCGTATAATTATTTATTGCTAGTCAATGAGTATTAATCTCGCCTAAAGTTTAAATTAAAAAGCGCAACCTTATAAGATTGCGCTTTTTAATTTATTATTTTTGTCATTCCTGTGAGGCAAAGGAATCCATTTGTAATTTTGTAATACTCATGAGATTCATGCTTTCGCAGGACTGTCTTAGTTGTTCAACATCACTGGCATAACAAGCATTGTTACATATTCACCTTCATCTAATCCATCAACTGGAGTTAAAATCCCAGCTCTGTTTGGCATACTCATTTCAAGTTGAACCTCTGAAGCATTCAAGTTATTAAGCATTTCACTTAAAAAACGTGAGTTAAAGCCAATTTGCATATCATCACCTTGATAATCACAAGTTAAACGCTCTTCGGCTTTATTAGAGTAATCAATATCCTCTGCAGATATATTAAGTTCTGCACCAGCAATTTTTAAACGAATTTGGTGTGTAGTTTTATTTGAGAAAATACTAACACGCTTTACAGAGTTTAAAAACTGTGTACGATCGATAGTTAATTTATTCGGATTTTCTTTTGGGATTACCGCTTCGTAATTAGGATATTTTCCATCAATTAAACGACAAATTAAAACAGTATTCTCAAAAGTGAATTTAGCGTTAGAATCGTTATAGTCTATAGTTACATTTTCTTCGCTTGCAGATAAAATCCCTTTTAATAACGTTAAAGGTTTTTTCGGCATTATAAATTCTGCAACTTGAGAAGCAGAAACATCTTCACGTGTATACTTTACAAGTTTATGAGCATCAGTAGCCACAAACGTTAAGTTATCCGTCGAAAACTGAAAGAAAACACCACTCATTACTGGTCTTAAATCATCGTTTCCAGCAGCGAAAATGGTTTTGCTGATAGCCGTTGCTAAAATATCTCCAGCTATTGTTGTACTTGAAGGATCTTCAAGAGCAACAGCTTTTGGAAACTCTGCACCATCTGCATAAGCTAAAGCGTATTTACCATGATTAGAACTAATTTCTACAGTGTTATTTTCTTCAACAGTAAACGTTAACGGTTGTTCAGGAAACGTTTTTAATGTATCTAATAATAAACGTGCAGGAATTGCAACACTTCCTATGCTATCGCTCTCTATATCTAATTTTGAAGACATAGTCGTTTCTAAATCACTAGCCGAAACGGTGAGTGCATTATTATCGATATCGAAAAGAAAATTATCTAAAATGGGTAAAGTATTAGAGCTGTTTATTACACCTCCTAATACTTGTAATTGCTTTAGTAAATATGTGCTTGATACTATAAATTTCATCTTATTTATATGGTATTATGGTCTGTGTTATCATTTTGAGCGTGCTATTTTAAATCAAAAAATAACAAACCTGAGTTTAATACAAATATAGAGTTTAACAGTCAAAATCTGAAACAAACTTATTAACAGTTTATTCCTTTGGGATCTATAAAAAAAGGAATCACTTTTTATACTTTTTTAGCGTATTTTTTCTTTCTTAAAAAGTTGAAAACAAAGCCAAACAAGCCTAAAAGCAATAAAGGTAATACAATATTTATGACTTGCCATTTTGTTTTCTCTTTTGCAATTTTTGCTTGATCTAAGAACGCTACTTTTACTTCCTTGCTACGAATGTTTATAAGTCCGTCGTCATCCAATAGATAGTTCACTGCATTAAGTAAAAATTCCTTGTTCCCATAAGTTTCTTTAGTCCATTTATCGAAGCCCAAAGTGGTCGGTCTGCCCTTATCTAAATCGTTTTTAATAACGTCTCCATCGGCGATAATAATCATTTTGGTATCAGCACTTTTTGTCTTATCATTTTCAAGCTTAAGCGGTTTTACGCGATTGTTATAAACCGAAGTAAATTCACCTTCTAACAGTACAGCAAGATTCTGTCTGTCTTTAGTGAAAAGCTTTGAGTCGGGCTCTTGTAATGCAAAGCTTAAACTTATTTCTTTAGGCGTACCTTCTAAACGACTTGGCTTATCACTTTTAAGTAGAATAGTTTTCTTAATATCGTTTTTAAGTGTGTCTATTTGGTTGGCAAAATCGAACTTTACAAAGTTTATGTTGTTAGTAATTGGATGTTGAACATCGCTTAAAGCTAAAGGCGAATAAGGCCATAAAAAGTGTTGTAATTTTAAACTTTCATCTTGTCCAGTTTCTAAGGTGATTCTGCCAATGTTCTGACTCTTAACACTTGTGAGTAAAGGATTAATACGTGCTCCATATTTAAAAAAGAAGTTTGTTAAGTTTAAATCACGAGGTATTGCAACATTCTTACCTTCAGGATTAAATAAACTATCCTTTTCCATGTTTATTTTATCTATTAACCACATGCTTTTTCCACCATTCATGGTGTATTGATCGAGAACATATTTCTCTTCTTCAGAAAAAGCTTCTGTTGGTTTTGCAGCAATTATTAAATCGTAAGTATTTAATGATTTTGATGCTTTTTGAGGGTTTGTGGCTACGCTATCCAAAGTAAAAGGAGCAATGTAATAGTATTGACCAAGGGTTTTTACAAAGTCAAATATATATTTATCGTCTAATTCAGAATTCCCTTTTAAAATGGCGATTTTTCTACGTTTAGGATTTACCAATTTACTTAAACCATCTGCAAAAGCATATTCTAAATGTTGAACGGAATTAGTAACTGTTTCTTGCTGATTGGCATTAACTTTATATTTAACTAAAGGAATATCTACCGTTTGATTGTTATAACTCGCCAAAGCCCAAGGAATAATAACACGTTGCGATTGCGTTCCGTTTTCTTGAACACTTAATTGCATAGGTGTTAAGCCACGTTCTGTAAGCTGAGCAATATTGCGATCGCGAGTTGCTAAGTCTTCTATAGGATTTATAAAATTGAATTTTATACTACCATTATAGGCCGAAAATTCCTCAAGTAACTGCTTTATTTCGGTTTGCAGTCTTCTATATTCTGCAGGAAAATCGTCACCTTCTAAAAACACATCAATTAGAATTGGCGAATCAACATCTTTAACAATATTTAAAGACGCTTCATTTAATGTATAACGACTATCTGAAGTTAAATCGAAACGTTGATATAATGAAGAGCTAGTAACATTAAATACAACTAATAGTATGGGTAGAATAGCAAGATGTAGCCACTTTATAGGTTGAGAGCCTTCTGCATTAATACGTTTAACAGTAAGGAATATAAAGAAAACGGTTACACTTAAAAAGTATAGAATGTCTCGCGTATCTAAAACACCACGACTCATACTTTTATAGTGTGAAGCCATACCAATTTGTTCTACGAAACGTCCTAAAGCATCTGCTAAACCTTCAAAACCTATATAAAAAAGGAAACATAAAAAGACAGCAATTATAAAAGCTACAATTTGATTATCGCTTAAAGTAGAAGAGAAGATTCCAATTGAAGTATAGGCTGCTATTAAAAATAACAATCCAAAATACGAGCCTAAAGTACTACCAACATCTAGATTACCAATAGGTTTCCCTAATTGATTAACAGTGTAAACATAGAGTAGTGTCGGTATTAGCGCTAAAACGATAAGTAAAAAGGCACCTAAATATTTACCAAGTACAATTTGTAAATGTGATATGGGTTTGGTTAATAACAACTCTAAAGTACCTTGCTTTTTCTCGTCGCTAAAACTACGCATAGTAACTGCTGGAATTAGGAAAATAAGAATCCAAGGCGCCAATAGGAAAAATGAAGAAAGATCTGAAAAACCGTAGTCCAAAATATTAAATTCACCTTTGAACAGCCATAAAAATAGACCATTTAATAGCAGGAATATCGCTATTACCAAATATCCAATTGGTGATGCGAAAAAGGAATTTATTTCTTTTTTTAAAAGTGCAAACATTAATTATATAGTATTATGTGACGCTTAATTTTGTTATCATTCTAGATAAAACTTTAGGAAAAAACCGTTTAGTATAAACGGCAAGTTTTTCCTTAAAACCAGCAATATAGACTTCTTGTCTCTTTTTTAGGATTGCTTTAGCCATTAATTTAGCAAAATAATCTGGTGCAATACCATTTTTTGTTGCTTTATCCATAATCTGCTGTGCAGTGCCATCACCAGTTAACGCATTGATTGAGACATTAGTATTAACAAAGCCAGGACAAACTAAAGTTACAGTGATATTATCCTTATAGAGTTCAGCTCTTAAGCTATCAAAAAAACCATGTAAAGCATGTTTGCTAGCGGCATAACTAGATCTCAACGGTGTGCCTATTTTACCAACGATACTTGTGGTTACTACAACTTGACCAGATTGATTTTTAATAAAATGTGGTAGCATCAATTTTGTTAAAGCGATGGTTCCTAAATAATTAATATCTATCAAGCGTTTATCGACAGCAATTGCAGTGTCTTTTGCTAATTCACGTTGGCTAATACCTCCATTATTAACTAAAATATCAATTTTCCCAAAAAATGAAATTGCATTATCCACTTTTGGTTTTAAGTTATTATAATCTTCTAAATCTAAAGGGATTAATTTTACTTTTTCTGAATTTTCACAGAGCTTCTTTACCGTTTTCAAAGCCTTAAGGTTTCTTGAAGATAAAATAACGTTAGCACCTTGTTTCGAGAGTTCAATAGCTAAATGTTTTCCTATACCAGAAGAAGCACCAGTTATCCAAACAACTTTATTAGTAAAACTCATAGTTTAATACTTTATGATCCCAAACTCACCAATTTATCTACACTCCAAGCTTCAGGCTTCGCATTAAACATTGGTTTTGTTTGTGCCCAAATACCTTTAAACAAATCAGAATGTCTGTAATTATTTAAATCGGCTTCGGCGTTCCAATAAGAATATGTGAAAAAGATATTTGTATTGTGTTTATCACGATATAATTCAAGAAACTGGCAACCTTCAAAATTGCGAATCTTATCTTTTACCGTTTCAAAATTTGCAAGAAATTGTTCTATGTTTTCTTCAGCAAAACTCATTTTTACAATTCTTACAAACATTTTTTTATTTTAGTTGTCAGTCTGAGTACAGTCTAAGACCTTTTAATTTATTATTTTAAAGTATTTAAAATGCACTCATTACGATATTTATTTCAAGAAATTAATAGAAACGGTATCTCTAAGTCTCAAGCCCATTAAATTACTCGCTCCACCAACGTTACCCGTATTACCCTTATAAATAGCAATTTCTAAATAGTTAGACGAATTAAAAACCACCAATCCACGACCTTCGTCATTTCTTAACTCTTCAGCAGTTTTAAAATTTACAATGTCACTATATTTTGCGTGTATTTTTTTAAACTTATGGTTTCTTGCCGACACTTCAAAAGCGCGCCCTTTTTGCACAGTTTCAAAAAACGATTTTTTTATATTGGTGACCACATTGCCATAATTATCAACATAAATAATGCTGCCTATAATTTGTGTTTTTTCATCGTTAACATAAGGTTCTAGGTTTTTTATAGGTTTAATCGTTCTAATACTTTTGCCTATAACACCTAAAGTGCCACCACGAGCAATGTGGCAAGCCACTTTTACAAAAACATCAAGGACAGGGAAACTGGTTTCAATCTTATCGTGAATGTTAATTTCTACAATCTGTTTCGGAGAAATTTCTGCACAAATCATACTCATAATCCCATTATTAGCACACACAAAAAAATGACCATCCAATTCAATGACAATATGTTTGTTTTCTTCGTTAATTTCAGAATCAATACCAATAATATGTATGGTGCCATCTGGAAAGCTACTATATGCATTTTGTATAATATAAGCGGCTTCAGGAATGTTAAATGGAGAAACAGAATGTGAGATATCAACAATTTTAACTTCAGGCATTTCGCTGTAAATAGCGCCTTTAGTAGCACCAGCAAAGTGATCTTTCTCACCAAAGTCTGTTGTTAGAGTGATGATTGCCATTTATAATTGTTGATAGTTTTTTAATTAACTGTGTTTTATTAACGCAGCAATTTGTTAAGTTAGTAACGCGGAACAAATCTAATGAAATAGAATAAATAATTTACCTAAAACAGCTGCCATTTGAACGAAATAATAATTCTACTTGAAGAAATCACTCCAAAAGAATTTTTTGGACCAGGAAACGAAAATATTAAACTATTAAAAAAGCACTTCCCTAAATTAAAAATTGTAGCAAGAGGTAATCAAATAAAAGCCTTTGGAGAAGAAGAACTTTTAGACGCGTTTAATAGAAAACTCAAAATGTTACTCAAGCATTTTACTAAACACAAAAAATTAGACGAAAATGCCATCGAGCGCGTATTAACAAGCAGTACGAGCGACGATTATACTACCACTGCAAAAAGTGGAGAAACAATAGTTCATGGTGTAAATGGGAAATTAATAAAAGCCCAAACTGCTAATCAGCGTAAATTGGTAGATCTCATGCGTAAAAACGATATGGTTTTTGCTATTGGTCCAGCAGGAACCGGAAAAACCTATACAGGAGTCGCATTAGCAGTAAAAGCATTAAAAAATAAAGAAGTAAAGCGTATTATTTTAACGCGACCAGCAGTAGAAGCAGGTGAGAATTTAGGTTTCCTTCCTGGAGACTTAAAGGAGAAACTTGATCCGTACATGCAACCATTATACGATGCATTACGAGACATGATTGCACCCGAAAAATTAACACAATACATCGAAAATGGAACCATTCAAATTGCACCTTTGGCTTTTATGCGTGGTCGAACTTTAGATAATGCTTTTGTTATTTTAGACGAAGGACAAAACACCACGCACGCACAAATGAAAATGTTTTTAACGCGTATGGGAAAAAACGCGAAGTTTTTACTAACAGGTGATCCAGGACAAATAGACTTGCCACGTCGTACCGTTTCTGGTCTTAAAGAAGCGCTATTGGTTTTAAAAGATGTTGAAGGCATTGGCATGGTTTTCCTTGATGATAAAGATGTTGTGAGACATAAATTAGTTAAGGCTGTAATTGCTGCCTATAGAAATATTGAAAATATTGAAGCATAAATTTTTTTGGAGCCAGGAACCTGCTTTCGGCAGTCGCTCTCTACGAGGAGCTTCAACAAAGCCTCAATCAGGGCTAAAGCAACATAACTAAAAACAAAATTGATTTTAAATTGAAACGTTATTGCTAATCACTTTTTTGTGATGTGACAATTGTATTAACAAGGAACAGGTTCTCACGTCGTTTCTCTCCTTATAATGATATTAAATTTAAAATTTATCAATATTTTTGCACTTTCAATTTAACATAACTTATTGTCACACTGAGCACAGTCAAAATGCTAAGTACTAAATAACAAATGAGCAACACAATAACAGATTCAAATTTCAACTTTACCGGACAAAAAAGCGTTTATAAAGGAAAAGTGAGAGCAGTATATAATATCAACGATAAAGAATTGGTAATGGTAGCAACAGATAGGCTTAGTGCTTTTGATGTGGTAATGCCAAAAGGAATTCCGTTTAAAGGGCAAATACTAAACCAGATTGCCACAAAATTTATGGCGCAAACGGAAGATATTGTACCAAATTGGCTAACAGCCACACCAGATCCAAATGTTGCAGTTGGTCATTTATGCACACCATTTAAAGTTGAAATGGTTATTCGTGGTTACATGTCTGGTCATGCAGCACGAGAATACAAAGCAGGAAGACGATTACTTTGCGGAGTAGCAATGCCAGAAGGCATGAAAGAAAACGACATTTTTCCTTCGCCAATAATTACTCCGGCTACAAAAGCAGAAATGGGAGACCATGACGAGGATATTTCTCGCAAAGACATTATTAAAAAAGGAGTAGTTAGCGAAGTAGATTATCTTGTTTTAGAAGAGTATACACGTAAACTATTTCAACGTGGAACAGAAATAGCAGCTTCTCGAGGCTTAATTTTAGTAGATACTAAATACGAATTTGGAAAAACTAAAGAAGGGAAAATTGTATTGATTGATGAAATCCACACGCCGGATTCTTCACGTTATTTCTATGCAGATGGTTATCAAGACCGTCAAGATAGAGGTGAAGAGCAAAAACAACTTTCAAAAGAGTTTGTGCGTCAATGGTTAATTGCTAATGATTTCCAAGGCTTAGAAGGACAAACGGTTCCTTTTATGAGTGACGAATACATTACTACTGTTAGTGAACGTTATATAGAATTATACGAGAATATTATGGGAGAAAAATTTGTTAAGGCAGATGTTTCTAATATTGATAAAAGGATTGAAGACAATGTAGAAGCGTATTTAGCTAAATAAATATCTATACTTATTAAATAAAAAACCTCACCTGTTTAAAATGGGTGAGGTTTTTTATTTGAATTCATCAACAGTAACTACTGTTGATGCTTTATTTTAGTAAGCTTTATAGCAATTGTACCAATTGCTTTTCGTGACTTATTTTTTTCTAGATATTTAGTTTTCTTTAATGCATTATGAATATTAACAAAAAAGGATTCCAAAATTGGAATCCTTTTTTCTATAAAAAAAACATATAATTTGTTAAATATTTTATTCAACAACAATACGTTTATTAATTATTTGTCCAGCATTTTCAATACTTAAAATATAAACAGAACTATCTAAGTTACCTAACTGTAATGCTTTATTAAATACACCAGAATTGTTTTCAAAAGATTGCTTATTAATTAAACGACCTCTTAAATCGTAAAGACTAAAATTAATAGCAGCGTTATTTTGAGTATTAAAGGATACATTTATTTCACCTTGTGATGGATTTGGCCATAAAGATAAAGAGCTAGCTAAACTAAACTCGTCAACACTTAATGACGTAATACCACATATTTCAATAGAGTAGTTTAAAAATGTTCCACCGTCTTCAGAAGGAAAGCCATCTGTAGCAGTTAATATCCAATCGCCTAAAGAACTTTCTCCATTAAAAGCAGATAAAGGATTAGCTGGTTGGATAGTTCCACCAACTGCTGGTGCAGAATTACTACAAACAACAGGTCCTGAAGCTTGATCATCATAAGTTACACCAATATCATCTGTTCCATCATCACAGGCACTATTAATTAGCATAATAACCGATGTTCCATTTGGCGACGTTAACATGAGTTCTATATCTCCAGCCCAAATATGTGAGATGTTAATAGTCGAATTTAAGTCTGTAATAGACGTGTCTTGTGTAATGCTTATAGTAGAAGTAATAACATGCGCTGTATTTCCTGTACTTGGGATATTAATATTATTTTCGGTAGAATCATAGACTACACAGGCAATTGCTGCTGTTGTAAAGTTTCTTGTTCCCGAATAAGCAGAATCACCACAACTGTTAATTGATTTTACTCTCCAAAAATATTGAGTTGAAGATGTTAATTCAGGAGTGTCGAATCCAACACTCGAAACCGTGTTAGAAGTATAATTAGCTGCAAACCCGGCATCAGTAGCCATTTCAACAGTATAACTCGTTGCGTTTGCAATGGCGTTCCAATTTAAATTTAATGTAATTGGAGTATCGGTTGCGCCATCAGTAGGACTTATTAAAGCTGGAATAGTTGGTAGCGTACCATCAACATTTAAATCTACAGAAATAGAGTTTGTTGTAATTCCTGTACCAGTAACCGTTATGGTATAATTTCCAGTAGCAAGACCACTTAAATTACTTAGAGTAAGTACCGTTGACCCGTCTGAACTTAATGACATTGGGTTAAACGAAGCTGTTGCTCCTCCGGGTAAATTTGTTGCAGTAAAATTAGTAGGATCTGTATTTCCTCCTGTTGAAACATAATTTAAAGTATAGGTTACAGAATCTGTTGGGTTACAAATATTTTCTTCAGAATTGTTTGTAGTTAAAGAGAAATCTGGAGCTGCAGAACATTGTACAACATTTGGTTTAAATGTGTTTTCAATAGACATGACATAAGCTTCCGCGACTGTTGTCTGTCCTGCGCTAAACATAAACATACAAGCATCGTTTGTATAATCCATATAACTTTGAAATAATTCCTGCTCTGCTGGATTACAAGCTGGCTGACTACCTATTGCTGGACACCCACCATTTGAATTACCTTGATTTGGAGTATCGGCAATACCATCATCAGTACCACAAGAGCCAAATACATGGTCTAAGTTGTAAAAATGACCCAATTCGTGAGTTACAGTTCTACCAAGGTCGTATGGTGCACCAGGTACAATACCAGAATTAGGACAACCAGCACCAGAGCCAAAAGCACCTAAATTCATTGTTACAGAGTCTCCATTTGCAACACTTCCTGGAAAAGGAGAGAATCCTAATAGACCTCCACCAATATCTTTAACTAAGAAATTCATATAACCTCCCCAAGCAGCATCAGTAGAACCACCATTACCAAAATTATAACCAATGGTAACTGCTGGACCACCTTCAATCATATCAGGATCTAAACCTGTTGGATGATTTGTTGTAGCAATACAAAATAATAAATTTGCAGCACCTGTATTTACTCCAGGATAATTTGATGCCGCTGCAGTCCATCCTGAGATATCTGCATTAGTTCCTGTAAAATCTTCATTTAAAATATCAATTTGATTTTGAGCTAAAGCTTCTAAACAGGCTCTGTCCGATTCTTGAGCTTCAGGATAGTGAACAGCAACTGGAATAATAATTGGGTCCATTCTACTCTTAAAGTTACCACTGAGGTTTTTATTTAGTTGCGCTTTAAATTTTGCTTGAGTCGTTTTATACTGCTTAGCATATTCTGGGTCTTTCATTTGCTCTTCCATGTATTCTAACATGCCACAAGAACGTTCTTGGGCTTCTATAGAAAAAACACACGTAACAAATGCCATACAAAACAGTATGGATTTCTTGTTTAAAGTAGTTTTTTTGATCATTGTAGTAGTTTTAAGATGATAAGTTTTTTGTAAAATATAAAAAAAACAGAAATAATCATTCTTATATCTGTGTTATTTCGAGCATTTGCTAGATTTTTTGATAGGAATTTAAAATAATAATTAGTTGTTTCTATCTTTCATATTAATTCCTTTTAATATATTTATAAAAACATTTAACATTTGGAAAAACTAGACCAATTTATTTCAGATTTCTCATCCTTTGTATGGGGCTTGCCATTACTAATTATATTAATTGGTGGTGGATTGTTTCTTCTTATATATTCTAAATTTCTACCCTTTAGATATTTAGGTCATGCTATTCAAGTTTTAAGAGGTAAATTCGATGATCCGGATGATCCTGGAGAGATAAGTCATTTTCAAGCCTTATCTACAGCCTTATCATCTACTATTGGTATGGGAAATATTGCTGGTGTTGCTTTGGCAATTTCTGTTGGCGGACCAGGAGCCATGTTTTGGATGTGGATTAGTGCAATTTTTGGTATGTCTACAAAATTTTTCACCTCTACGCTTGCAGTTATGTTTAGAGGGAAAGATAGCAATGGTGAATTGCAAGGTGGTCCAATGTATTTTATAGTTGAAGGTTTGGGTAAACATTGGAAATGGTTAGCGATAGCGTTTAGCATTTTTGGTATGTTTGGAGCACTTCCTGTGGTAAATGTGAATCAATTAACACAAGCGATTAATGATATTATATTAATTCCTAATGGAGTAGAGGTTGGTTTAAAAAGTAACTTAATAATAGCATTCGTTTTAGTGGTTCTAACTTCGATTATTATTTTTGGAGGTCTAAATAGAATAAGTAAAACGGCTTCTAAATTGGTGCCATCGATGGTGCTTTTATATTTTGGATTAGTGCTTTTTATTCTTATTTCTAATTACCAATTGGTTCCAAAATATTTTGTATTAATTTTTACTGATGCTTTTAGTGCTGGTTTTTATAAAGGTGATGCATTTTTAGGCGGAATTTTAGGCGCATTAATTTTATTAGGTATTCGTCGAGGTGCTTTTTCTAACGAAGCAGGTATTGGTACAGCGCCAATGGCGCATGGAGCAGCAAAAACTAATGAACCAGTTCGCGAGGGCTTGGTTGCTATGTTAGGTCCTATAATAGACACCTTAATTGTGTGTACACTAACAGCTCTAGCTATTCTGGTAACTGGCGTGTGGGAAACCACATCTGATAATGGAGTAAGTTTAACGGCTTCAGCTTTTAAAGAAACGATGCCAGAGTATGGACATTATTTATTAATGATTTGTGTTTTTGTATTTAGTATTTCATCATTATTCTCTTATTCGTACTATGGTACTAAATGTTTATCTTTTTTAATTGGAGCAGATAAAAAACATTATTATAATTACTTTTATATATTCAGTATCATTTTAGCTGCAACGACATCGTTTGATATGATGATTAACTTTATAGATGGCATTTTTGCGCTCATGGCAATTCCAACAATGATTGGTGCACTCTTGTTAGCGCCAAAAGTGGTTATAGAAATTAAGAGTTATATAAATAGAATGAAAACAGCTAAAAGGAAATAGCCAAAAACCAAAAAGATATGAGTAACTACCACATAAAGCACTTAGAGGAATACTATCAGGTATATCGTAAATCAGTAAATAACCCAGAACGTTTTTGGGAAGAAATCGCCGAAGAACATTTTTTATGGCGAAAAAAATGGGATAAAGTTTTAGAATGGGATTTTAAAAAACCAGAAGTAAAATGGTTCCAAGGAGCAGAACTTAACATTTCAGAAAACTGTATCGATAGACATTTAGCAACAAGAGCAAATAAAACCGCTATTCTTTTTGAGCCTAACAATCCAGATGATGATGCAGAGCATATTACCTACAAACAATTATATCATCGTGTTAATCAGTTTGCAAATGTTTTAAAAGCGCAAGGTGTAAAAAAAGGTGATCGCGTTTGTATTTATGTGCCAATGATTCCAGAATTGGCAATTGCAACTTTAGCTTGTGCTAGAATTGGAGCCATTCATTCTGTGGTATTCGCAGGTTTTTCGGCTACAGCTTTAGCGACAAGAATAAATGATAGTGATTGTAAAATTGTTATTACAAGTGATGGTTCTTATCGTGGTGCAAAAACAATAGATTTAAAAGGCATTGTAGACGAAGCTTTAGAGCGTTGTGAAGGCGTTGAAACGGTTTTAGTAGCAAAGCGAATACACTCAAATATTACAATGAAAGTAGGTCGTGATAAGTGGTTACAACCATTATTAGACGTAGCTTCAAATCAATGTGAAGCAGAAGTAATGCAAGCTGAAGATCCGCTTTTTATATTATATACTTCTGGTTCTACAGGAAAACCAAAAGGAATGGTGCATACAACTGCTGGCTATATGGTTTATACCGCGTATACTTTTAAAAATGCATTTCAGTATAGAGAAAACGATGTATATTGGTGTACTGCAGATATTGGATGGATTACAGGACATTCGTATATTGTTTATGGTCCCTTATGTAATGGCGCAACGACAGTTATGTTCGAAGGCGTGCCAAGTTATCCGGATTATGGTCGTTTTTGGGACATTGTAGATAAGCATAAAGTCAATCAGTTTTATACTGCACCAACCGCTATTCGTGCTTTAGCAAAACAAGGTGTAGAGATGGTAGAAAAATACGATTTATCCTCACTTAAAGTTTTAGGAAGCGTTGGCGAACCCATTAATGAAGAAGCATGGCATTGGTATAACGAAAATATTGGTAAGAAAAAGAGTCCGATTATAGATTCATGGTGGCAAACAGAAACAGGAGGTATAATGATTACGCCAATTCCTTACGTTACACCAACAAAACCAACCTATGCAACACTACCATTTATAGGTGTTCAGCCTTGTATAATGGACGAACATGGAAAAGAATTAAAAGGCAATCAAGTAGAAGGGCGCTTATGTATAAAGTTTCCTTGGCCAAGTATTGCAAGAACTATTTGGGGAAACCACCAGCGTTATAAAGAGACCTATTTTTCAACTTTTGAAAACATGTATTTTACAGGAGATGGAGCACTTAGAGATGAGGTTGGCTATTATAGAATAACAGGTCGTGTAGACGATGTTATTATTGTTTCAGGACATAATTTAGGTACCGCTCCAATAGAAGATGCTATAAACGAACATCCAGCAGTTGCAGAAAGTGCTATTGTAGGTTTTCCGCATGACGTAAAAGGAAGTGCACTGTATGGTTATGTTACATTAAAAGATTCAGGAGAAAGTAGAAACCAAGAAAATCTACGTAAAGAAATTAATCAACTCATTTCCGATCGTATTGGACCAATAGCAAAGCTTAATAAAATTCAATTTACAGATGGTTTACCAAAAACACGAAGCGGAAAAATTATGCGTCGTATTCTGCGTAAAATAGCAGAAAAAGACACAAGTAATTTAGGTGATATTAGTACGCTTTTAAACCCTGAATGTGTGCAAGATATAATGGATAATGTGTTATAGTCTGTAATACACATTACATTTTTGGTTAATAGGGTAAGCAATACTGTCGTTAGTCGCATTTAAGTATTTACAAAACTATTACTGTTTACTTTTACTCTAAATAAAATTAAAAATTCATTTTCTATGAAAAAATCAATATTTATAGCATTAGCCTTACTTTTTAACTTTCAAGTTAAAGCACAAGATTCCAAAATATCAACGGAAGTAAAAGAGTACATTCAATCTAGAGTCGATAACCAAATGAATGTTGGTATTGTTGTAGGTTATATAAATGGAGATACTATAGAGTATTATAGCTTGGGTAAAACTGCAATGGAAAATGGAGTAGCAGTAAATGAAGCATCGGTTTTTGAGATTGGTTCAATTTCAAAAACATTTACAGCTACACTATTAGCTTTAAAAGTGAATAGTGGAGAAATGAATTTAGATGATCCTATTTCGAAATATTTACCTAAAGCTGTAAAAGGACCAACGCGTAATGGAAAGGAAATAACATTAAAACATTTAGCAACACATACTTCTGGACTACCAAAGTTACCAGATAATTTAGAGTCTAGAAACCCTAAAAATCCTTATGTAGATTATACTTATAAAGACCTTTATAATTATATTTCTAATCATGAATTAAAGGTAGATATTGGTTCAGTAAGCGAGTATTCAAATGTTGGTATGGGACTACTTGGTCATATTTTAGAATTACAAAGTGGTAAAACTTATGAAGAGTTAGTCATCGAGTATATTGCTAATCCGTTACAAATGAATGATACGAGATTGGTTTTTAATGAAGCAATGAAAAACCGTTTAGCCAAAGGACACGAGGGACTTTTAGAAACAGAAAACTGGGATATTATTACACTTGGTGGAGCAGGAGGAATCCGTTCTACAGCTAGCGATATGGTAAAATATATACAAGCTAATATTAATAGCGAATCAATTGATTCTAAATTACATAATGCAATGTCGTTAGCACATAAATCTGCATATAAAAATGAAGAACAAAGAACAGAAATGGCATTAGCTTGGCATATTGAGAATGGTAAGTTTTTATTGCATAATGGTGCAACTGGTGGTTATAGCGCAATGATTGCTTTAGAGAAGTCCGGAAAAAGAGGCGTTATTGTATTAACAAATAGTAACCAAAGTATTGATCCAATCGGGATTAAAATAATGATGCCTACGTATCCTTTAAAACCTATTTTGCCTTCTATCGCAAAAGTATTGGAAAAGGAGATAATCGATAATGGTGTTGAAAAAGCGATAGTCTTTTATAAAAGTATTAAAACTGAAAAACCAAACGATTATAATTTTCAAGTTGAAGAATTAAACGCTTTAGGCTACAAGTTTTTAGCTGAAGGTAAAAAAGAAATTGCTTTAGCCTTGTTTAAGTTAAATGTTGCTGAGTTTCCAAACGAGTCTAATCCTTACGATTCTTTAGGAGAAGCTTATTTTGAAATTAGAAACCAAGAGTTAGCAGTTAAAAACTATAAGAAATCATTAGAACTAAATCCTGGTAACGATAATGCTCGAGACTTTTTAAAACGTTTAAATGTTGAGGTAAAAGAAGTTGTAGTTTCTAAAGAAATGTTACTTAGCTATACAGGTAAATACGAATTAGCGCCAACGTTTAAAATTGTTATAACAACTAAAGAAGGGCGTTTGTTTGCTCAAGCTACAGGTCAACCACAATTTGAACTCTTTCCTTCAGATTATAATAAATTCTATCTCAAAGTGGTTGAAGCCAGAGTCCAGTTTTATGCAAATGATAAAGGTAATATTGAAAGTATGACTTTGTTTCAAAATGGAGAAGTAATACCTGGAAAAAAAGTAGAATAACTAATTTAATTCGCGACCTTTACAATGTAATTGCGAATATGATAAACATAAGAGAATACATAGAGCAAACCGTTGCCATTAGTGATAAAGATTGGCAACTGTTTTCGTCTAAATTAGAAAACAGGGTTTTCAAGAAAAAAAGCAAATTGCTTGAGGTTGGAGAAATCGAAAATCATATTTCTTTTATAGAAAATGGTATTGCTCGTTTTTTAATCCCAAAAGAAGAGGAAGAAAAAGACTTAACCTTTGGTTTCTGTTTTAAAAACGAATTTGTAAGTGCATACGATTCCTTTTTAACAAGAAAACCATCTTTATATCAATTACAAGCGCTAACAGATATTTCCATCTGGAGTATTTCTTACGACGATTTACAAGAAGTATATCAAAAAAGTTTTGCAGGTAATGTTATTGGCAGGATGTCTTCAGAACGTTTATTTCTAATAAAATCCAAACGCGAGCAATCGCTGCTAAACGAAACAGCCGAAGAGCGTTACCTTAAGCTATTTACAGAACGACCAAAACTAATAAAAGAAATTCCTTTAAAATATATAGCCTCTTATATTGGTGTAACTCCACAAGCATTAAGCCGGATTAGAAAACGAATTTCTTAACTTAGGTTCATTGTAATTAGCATAACATATTCAGACCTTTACTAAAAAAGTAATAGTTATGAATATTCTTATATTTATCGTCGTTTTATGGTACACAGGTTTGTTTTTTCAAACCTTCTTTTTACACCGTTATGCAGCTCACCAAACGTTTACCATGTCTAAAGTAACAGAGCGTATATGCTTTTTCTTAACCTGGGTATTTCAAGGTTCTAATTATTTAAGCGCTTATGGTTATGGTGTTATGCATAGAATGCACCATGCCTATGCAGACACAGAGAAAGATCCACATTCACCTAAGTACGATGTTAACCTATTTGCAATGATGTGGCGCACAAAAAACATCTATCAAGATATTAATAAAAAACGAATTGCAGTAGCAGATAAGTTTACCAAAAATGTTCCGCAATGGGAAGCATTCGATAAGTTTGCGAGTTCAAAGTACTCTAGATTAGGCTGGGCTGCAGCTTATGTCGTATTTTTTATTGTATTTGCAACAGCTTGGTGGCATTGGTTATTTTTACCAGTAGCCTTTTTTATGGCTCCAATTCATGGCGTAATAATTAACTGGTTTGCGCACATTTATGGTTATAGAAACTTTAAAGTTAAAGACACCTCTAAAAACCTATTACCATTCGATTTTTTAATGATGGGAGAAAGTTACCATAACAATCATCACACCCATTCCAGTAGAGCTAATTTTGGAGTAAAATGGCATGAGATAGATTTCACGTATTTAATTATGGTGGTTTTAGATAAGTTGAGAATTATTAAATTAAAGAAATCTGTTGTATAAAGTAGATTGAATAATACTTGTTTTTTATCAAAATCTCTGGTATAAAAGCCCTTGATTTCTTACCTTTATAAAAGTTAGTTAATCTAAAAAATATAAAGTTATGACAAAAGTAAACGCCTATTCAGCAAACGAACCAGCTGGAAAATTAGAAGCCTTTCAATTCCAATTACCAAACATAGGTAACGAAGAAGTAGATATAAAAGTCCATTATTGTGGTGTATGCCATAGCGATTTAAGTATGATTAATAACGAATGGGGAATGACACAATATCCCTTAGTTCCTGGTCATGAAATTGTTGGAGAAGTACAAGCAATAGGAAGCGAAGTAAAAGGCTTAAAAGTCGGCGATAAAGTTGGTATGGGTTGGTACAGTGCATCCTGTATGCATTGTAACCAATGTATGGATGGTAAACAACATTTATGCGGCACCGCAGAAGGAACAATAATTGGGCGCCACGGTGGCTTTGCAGATACTGTTCGTGGGCATTGGTCTTGGACAACATTACTACCAGACGGCATCGATATGGCAAAAGCGGGTCCATTATTTTGTGGTGGCATCACTGTATTTAACCCAATTGTATTATCAGGAGTTCAACCTACAGATAAAGTCGGTGTTATTGGTATTGGTGGTTTAGGTCATATGGCAGTAAAATTTCTTAAAGCTTGGGGATGCGAGGTTACAGCCTTTAGCTCAAACCCAGATAAAGAAGCCGAAATCTTAAAAATGGGAGCACATAAAGTCATCAACTCTAGAGATCCAGAAGCCTTAGAAAGTATTGCAGGAAGTTTAGACTTTATTTTAAATACCACTAATGTAAAATTAGACTGGAACTCGTTTATAACAACATTAGCACCACAAGGAAAACTTCATACCGTTGGCGCAGTATTAGAACCAATGGAAATTCCAGCATTTAGTTTAATAGCAGGAGAGAAGTCGGTTGGCGGAAGCCCATTAGGAAGCATCGCTTTAACACGAAAAATGCTAGAATTTTGTGTACGTCATGACATTTACCCAACTGTAGAAGAGTTTAAAATGGAAAACGTAAACGAAGCGCTTAAACACTTGCATGATGGTAAAGCGCGATTTAGAGTTGTTTTGAAGGCTTAACAATTCCTTCTTTTTGTCACTTCTAGTGATTTGCGAAGCATGAGTAAATTGTATCGAGAAGAATAATAATTATTTGGGCATTACCTTTAGCTTAAAAAAGGGCAAAACGTCAGGCTCTCGCGAGTCGCTCTCTGCGAGGAGCTTCAACAAACGCTCCACCCTTAATGCAAAACAAAAAACGTAACCTGAAAAAGGCTGCGTTTTTTTGTTTCTATGATAACAACCATTGCAAGGTGTTTTAAAAACTGTAGCAAATTCAAAATAGTCACAATTTTATATTTAATAAAATTAAAATGAATGAGTCACCCCTATTGTAAAAAAGAGAAACTGTTAAATTCAGTCTCAATTAAAAATTGTGCCCTACATTAACAGTTTGTGGAGGTTTACTTTTTCAGCGCACCTCAAAACAAAAGTAACCTTATATTTTAAAAAATGCAAAAACTAAACAAAAATAGAACTGTCATTACGAGGAACGAAGCAATCTCTTGTTTGTAAATCCTTTGCTTCATGAGGCTGCTTCGTTTATATATAAAACTTCATTTCTTTATACTTTCAACAACTAAAAAAACTTCTGCAACCCATGCCAAACAACAAAGCCTATTTTATTTAATTCCACTCTAGTTTTTTACGTTCAGACCAGTATAATTCTGGAGTAGTTTTAAAAGAATTTAAAAGCATTATTTCATTTTTAGAAAGCGAAAATATATTCATTTTCAAATTTTGTTTCAATTGTTCAGAGTTACTTGCTCCGCTTAAAACAAGACTTGTAGGAATTGTTTGTTCACAATAGTTTAGAGCAATGGCATCTATACCAACGTTATAGTTTTTAGCCAAATGGTCTAAAGCGGTATATATATTATTATAATGTGAGTAGTTTTTATTTCTAAACAATCTGCCGTTAGCCAAAGCCTCTTTAATAATTATCCTTTTATTTCGCGAAATGAGTTGGTTTGTAATAGCACTTAAGCTTTGATCCAATATATTGTAAGTCACTTGAAACGCATCAAACAATTGTTTGCCATCTATTGAAATAGCTAAAGCTTTTTTTATAACTTCTATTTGATTTTTACCAGTAGTGGTGAGACCAATTTCAATGTTATATTCCTTTTTTAAAAAAGCCAAACGTTCTAAAACTGCTTTGTTTTCAAGAACGCCTGTTTCTAATGTTACAGAATGTATTTGATAGACTTTTAAATGTGGTAAAAACCGTTTTGAGTGTTCCCATTGTGCATTTAACTTCTCTAAGCTATGCTCTTTTATTTCATGAATCTTTGCATTGGTATCAAAATTTGCAACATAGGTGTATCCCCATTTTGTTGCGATTTCAATGCTTGAATCGGTTTTTGTGCTTAGCCATTCTAATAGTAAATCTTCAGCCAAACCATAACCTGGAGCTGTATCAAAATACCGCACACCTAATTGATAAGCATTTTCTAAAACAGCAAAACTTTGTTTTCTAAAAGCGTTTAAATCAAGTTTTGAACGCTCTTGACGTACATTTATATAGTGCGGTCTGCCTAAAGCGGCTGTACCTAATCCTAATGACATATTTTTAAATTTTGATATTATTTATCGAAAAAAGTAAGTACTAAGAACTACAAGATAGCATAGAACAGCCAACTTTATGTCTTGCCCAATCTGGTCGTTTAGCAAACCATTTTTCATTCTCTGGTTGCTCATCGTATGGTTTTTTAAGGAGTTGAAACAAGTCATCTATTAATTTGTAATCACCTTTATCTGCATCATCTATTGCTAATTGTGCCATATAATTACGCAATACATATTTAGGATTCACTGTATTCATTTTTTCTTTTCGGTCTTGAAAAGACAGCGTTTCTTTTTTTAAACGTTCGGTATAGCTTTCAAACCAAGCATTCCATTGTTTTCTTATAGTACCAGATAATTCATTTGGCATATAAAAAGCATCTTTTACAGTTTCTAATCCATCCAAAGAATTTTCAGCAGAAAAAGCACTTAAGCTTCTAAAGAAAATTGTCATGTCTGTTTCTGTTAACTGCAAAAGGTCTTCTAAACTAAAAATTAATTTAGCATCGCTAGAGTCTTCAGTTAACAAACCAAGCTTGGTTCTCATCATTTCTATATACTGGGTTTTTGCTTTTTCAGAGTACGCTTTCAAACTATTTTGTAACCCTTCAGCATCTTCAATTAAAGGATATAAAGCATTCGCTAATTGGTACAAGTTCCAATGCCCAATATCTAATTGTGCTCCAAAACGATAGCGTTTAAACTGGCTATCTGTTGTATTTGGCGTCCAATCGTGGTCGTAACCTTCCAGCCAGCCATAAGGCCCATAATCTATAGTTTGCCCAAGAATAGAGAGATTATCTGTGTTCATAACACCATGCACAAAACCAACACGTTGCCAGTGGATAATCATGTCTAAAGTACGGGCTGAAACCGCTTCAAAAAACTGTAAATAGGTAGACTTCGAAGGCATTCCTAAATACGTAAAATGATGTTTTATGGTATAATCCACTAAGGTTTTTAAGGTCTCTTTATCCTCTCTTGCTGGAAATATTTGGAAACTTCCAAAGCGCAGAAAACTTGGAGCTACTCGACAAACAATTGCGCCTTTTTCGTAAGCAGAGTTACCGTTGTATAACACATCTCTCAACACGTTATCACCAGATAAAGCTAAGGATAAAGCTCTTGTAGTTGGCACTCCTAAATGATACATGGCTTCACTACATAAATATTCGCGAACAGAAGAGCGTAATACAGCCAAACCATCCGCTGTGCGAGAATAAGGTGTTTCGCCAGCGCCTTTTAATTGAATTGCCCAATGTTTGTTCTCATGTTCTATTTCAGCTAAATTAATAGCGCGACCATCGCCTAATTGTCCTGCCCAATTACCAAATTGATGTCCACCATAACACATCGCATAAGGCTTGGTGTTTGGTAAAACAGTATTGCCTGTAAAGATGTTTAGAAAGTCTTTACTTTTAGCATCCTCCTCGGTTAAACCCAAACTATGAAGCATTTCTGGAGAGACATGTAATAATTCTGGTTTTTTAGTTTGCTTTGGTGTAACATAAGAAAAACAAGCTTCTTTAACTTGTCGTCTTGAGTTTTCAAGAATTGAATCTGCTGGTAATTCTGTATTAAATCTATCTTTTATGTTTAGTTGCATTATCTTGTTGTCTTTAGAGCTTTAAAAGCTATTTATTCTCACTTATAAATGTTACTATTTCGTCATACCTTTTAGTCCAAGGATAAATGTAATGAGACATCATTGGGACATGTTTTTTATTCAAAAAAATCTGTTTAATTTCTGGTTGAAAGGGTTTGAGTGCTTCAACAAATGTAGCACTTTGTGTAATTATCGATGGATATGTTTTTTCGCCTACATAGACTAAAAAAGGTGGTGTGGTGTCATCTATAAAGTAAATTGGAGACGCATCTTTCCAGTTTTCAGGATTTGTAGTCCAGGTAACATCGTAATGGTATTTACTGGTAGGTGGATTTTTATCCAAGTAGCTTTTCATATCTAATGCCGCAGCATCATTTAAAATCACACCTTTTATAACCGTTTTGTCTTTTAGATATTTAGGATTCGTTGTTATTAGCGCAATTAAATGACCTCCAGCACTGTGTCCCATTAAATAAATTTGTTCAGGGTCACCTTTATAGTTCTCAATATTATCTATAGTCCATTGCACAGCCTGTGAAATTTCTTTAGCCATGGCATCATAACTACCATTTGGGCTTAAGCTATAATCAGGAATTACAGTAACTACATCATTTTTAGCAAAATTTCGTCCTAAAAAGCCATAGATTTTTTATCACCCTCGCTCCAGTAACCACCATGTACAAAAATAACAACAGGATTTTTAGTCGCTTTAGTGTGTCTAGGTTCAAAAACGTTTAGTGTTGGTTGTATTTCGGCTAGTGTTTCTGCCTTGGTTAAATAGGGAACATCTTTTATTTTCCGAGACGCGCAATTAAATAGTAACAGAGAAATTAACGCTAGATAGGTTAGTTTTAAATGCATTCCTTTTTTAATGCTAAGTTAAGAATTAGTGTGGCTAAATTAGTCTTTAGATTTAGATTATTGATGTCCCTAAAATTGCAACTAATTATTTGCAAATTACTTTTTTTAGTTTCAATAAAGATGTTGTATTTGTCACTCTCTATGGATTAATTACAATAAAACAAATATAGTTACTACTAATCGTAATTAATTCGCTCTCGAATAGTACCATCTTGCCTATGGATAATTACATCGGCTTTACGTTTTTTAGCGATTCTTTTTGCTTTGTTAATAGCAGTGCTTTGTTTACGGTGTTTAGAGGTAATACGTTTATTACCTTCGCGACGTACAGCCCAATCTTCTTGGTATGGTACAACATGTTGGTGCCAAGTTCTTTTTTTGTTACGCGAGCTTTTAAAAAAAGCTTCAAAAAGGTCGTTTAAAATTTGTATCCAAGATTTTAGTTTGCTGTTTTCTGGCATCGTGAAATTAATTGTAAATCGAAGATAGCATTTTTTGTTAAAATAGATTATTCATACATTCTTATTGTTTTAAGGTATTCAATAATGTTTTACATTTGCTAAGTCTCCTCAAAAATAAAAAATTATAAAGATATGAGTACAAAAAAAGTTGTAGATTATATAATAGTATCAAGACTAGAAGAGCATTCTTCGTTTTTACAGCGTATAAGCGATGGTATTACAACTCTAGAATCCAAAATTATTGAGAGTGAAAATTTTTTAGAACAAGAAAGGAAACAAATAGAATTTCATGAAGCAGTAAAAATAGAGTTTAAAAAGTTAAAGCTATTTAAAGTTGATGAAACTTACGATACTAATGAATCGTTTAGTATGAATAATTGGATAGGTGGTTTAAGGTATAAACATCCTTTAGCGCCTTACAATCCATGGAAAAAAGAAAAAACTATTAATTTAACTGATATTAAAAACATACAAATTAATTATGATGATATTGACCAAAAATTAAAAGATCAAATTGCACTTGATAAAAAAAATAACGAAGAATTAATAACTTTAAAATCTAAGTTAAATGAATTAAAAAACAACCCAGATCCAATTTTAAACAAGGCTGCAAGGTCAAGTTTTGAAAATGAGATATTTGAATTATTAGGAAGAGGATATGTTTTACAAGGTGGTGTATCTTCAAGTCTAGGTCATTTATGTCAAGCAATGATTAAATATGAAGATGAGTAAGAAACACATAGAATTATTAGTAATCAAAAAAATACTATATTTATACTATCAAATTTAAAAATTAATCTAAACACATAAAGTCATGGCAAAATCTAAAGATTCTAAAAAAAATGTAAAAAAAGAGGCAGCATTAACACCAAAAGAAAAAAAGGCTGCAAAACTAGCTAAAAAATCAGCTAGACAATAATACATTTAAAACCACTCTTTCGAGTGGTTTTATATTTTAAAGCTATAACCTTTAAAAATAATGAAGCAACACTAAAATATGATAGATATAAAATTGGCAGTACTTATAGATGGTGATAATATCCCATCTGCTAACGTAAAAGAGATGATGGAGGAGATTGCTAAATATGGCAACCCAACTATAAAGCGTATTTATGGCGATTGGACGAAACCAAATTTGAATAAATGGAAAAACTTGTTGTTGGAAAATGCGATAACACCAATCCAGCAATATGGTTATACTACAGGTAAAAATGCAACAGATTCTGCTATGATTATAGATGCGATGGATATTTTATATTCTGAAAAAGTAGATGGCTTTTGTTTAGTGTCTAGCGATAGCGATTTTACGCGTTTGGCAACACGATTGCGTGAAGCAGGTATGGCTGTATATGGTATTGGTGAAAAGAAAACACCTAATCCTTTTATTGTGGCCTGCGATAAGTTTATTTATATCGAGATTTTAAAACATCAAGCTTCAGGAAACGAATTGGAATCTGCAGATAAAACAACAGTTACTAAAAACGACTACGATAAAATTACACAAAAAGAAATTCGATTTATAGCAGCAACAATAGATGATGTTGCAGACGATGATGGTTGGGCATTTTTAGGAGACGTTGGAAGTTTACTACAAAAGAAACAACCTAATTTTGATTCTAGAAATTATGGTTTTCAAAAGCTAACACCTTTAATTAAATCGATATCAAACTTTGAGATAGAAAGACGAGAGGACTCTAGAGGACGCTTAAAACTTATTTATGTTAAGATTAAAGAAGTGAAATCTAAAGGTAAAAAGAGATAAGTTGATTTTATTATCTTTAAGTCATTAATTAAATACTATATCCCTAATGAAAAAGGCATTTTTAATCCTTAGTTTACTATTATTTTTTGGTTGTAAAAATGAACATAACCATAATCACGAGTCAGATACGGTTAATACTTCCGCAGAAAACTATCTAAAACCACAGGACAAAGACCAATTTCTTGGCGGTATTAAAATGATACCTATAACAACACCAAAAGGTACTTTTAAGGTGTGGACTAAACGTGTAGGTAATAATCCAACAATGAAAGTGTTGTTGTTGCATGGTGGACCAGGAATGACGCATGAGATTTACGAGTGTTTTGATGGGTATTTTCCGCAGGAAAACATAGAATATTATTATTACGATCAGTTAGGTTCTTATTACAGCGACCAACCAAAAGATTTAAGCCTTTGGGATTTAGATCGTTTTGTAGAAGAAGTAGAACAGGTGCGTATTGCTTTAGGTTTGAATAAAGATAATTTTTACCTCTATGGACAAAGTTGGGGAGGTATATTAGGCATGCAATATGCTTTAAAATATCAAGGGAATATGAAAGGTTTGATTATTTCTAATATGGTGGCTTCAATTCCAGATTATCAAAAATATTCTGATACCGTTTTAGCACCAAAATTAGATCCAGAAGTTTTAAAAGAGATTATGAGCTTTGAAGATAAAGAAGATTATACCAATCCAAGATACATGGAGTTAATTGTAAATAACTACTACACAGAACATGTTATTAGAATGCCTGTTGAAGATTGGCCAGAGCCAATTAATAGAGCCTTTAAACATTTAAATCCGGAAGTTTATATTACTATGCAAGGCCCAAGTGAATTTGGAATAAAAGGCGATGCGACGCTTAAAAATTGGGATGTAAAAGACAGGCTAAAAGAGCTTACAGTACCAACGTTAACTATTGGAGCAACTCACGATACAATGGATCCAAAACATATGGAATGGATAAGCACAGAAGTTAAAAATGGTGATTTTTTACTGTGTCCAAATGGAAGTCATTTATCACAGTTTGACGACCAGAAAGTGTTTTTTAAAGGTTTAATAGACTTTATTAAAAGTGTTGATGATGGCAGTTTTTATTCCGTAAATAATTAGTTATCAAATATTTAGTAAAATTTATTTTCATGAATGTTGTATAGAGCGTTTTTTAACTTGTTTTTAATGATTTCTAGAAACTAAATTTCTTGCTTCAGCATCGTTGAACTGGATGTTTATTACTTCTGTGAACATTAATAAAAAAAATACAAACTAATATTTATGCAATTCGATAACTATAGAATAAATCTTTTAAATGCTAGTGAAAGTGAAGCATTATTCAAATTAATAGACGATAATCGTCCACGTTTAGAAGATTACTTCGCGGGAACAGTATCTAAAACAAAAACACTTGCAGACACCGTTTTATATTGTAATGCGATAGAACAACGCATTGCACAAAAAAGCTATTTTCCTTTTATGATTACAGATATGAAAACCAATCTATTTGTAGCATTAGTTGATGTAAAAAATATTGATTGGAATGTCCCTAAAGCTGAGCTTGGTTCTTTTATTGATATAGCATACGAAGGAAAAGGCATCGTTACAAAAGCGACGGGTTTAGTTGTAAACCATATTATAGAAACCTATAAATTTAAAAAGCTACTTTGTCGTGCAAATAGTAGAAACATAGGAAGTATAAGTGTTATTCTAAAAAGTGGATTTGAATTAGAAGGCACTATTAGAAATGACTATAGAACCACTAAAGGCGAAATTGTTGATTTAAACTATTACGGAAGAGTCTTTTAATTTAGGCTACGATTCTTTTCTTTTTAAGAAACACAAAAATCACAAACGATAAAGATCCAAAAACGCTAAACCCAATAAATAGAGGTAAAGCGGTTGTCGTTACAAAGCTACCAATATAATTAGCAATGGGTACAGCCATCATTGTAGATACAAAACCTGTAATTGCGGCTCCAATGCCCGCAATATGTCCAATAGGTTCCATAGTAATGGCTCTAATATTTCCAAAAATAAAGCCAATAGTAAAAAACTGAATAGCCATAAAAACCAGTAATATTGTTAGTGTAGGATTAGGAGTGTTCCAGAATAATATAACATATAGTAATGCATTAGCACTAAATACTAGTATAGCTAAAAAAGATAATTTCCACATGCCTAAACGCATCACTAGATTACCATTTAGAAAAGTGGCGAGTCCTACACCAATAGCTAATCCGGCAAAAACATATGGGAACTCGTCTATTAAACCATATTGTAATTCAAAAATGGTTTGCGCGGCACTTAAATACACAATAAAAGCGCCCGAAATAAAACCTGAAATAATGGTAAAGCCCAAAGATATTTTATATTTCAATAATTCTTTTAGACCCTCTATAAATACATGCCTACTAAACTTAATTTTATACTCCGGTTTTAGCGTTTCAGGTTGCCTTTTCCAAAACCAAAGGCATACAAAAATTGCAATAATAAGTTGTGCATAAAAGATACCTTTCCAATCGTAATGAATTAAAATAAACTTACCCATGACAGGTGCAACAACAGGAACAAGAATAAAAATAGTGGTTATAAAAGACATTATTTTTGCCATATAATCACCTTTATAAGTATCCCTAATTATAGTAATAGCAATAGTTCTTGCTGCTGCCAAACCAATACCTTGGAGAATACGACCAAAGATCATCCATTCCATAGTTGGTGAAAGCACACATATTATACTAGCAATAACAAAAATTGTAAAACCAATATATACAATAGGTTTTCTTCCAAAACTATCAGATAAAGGTCCAAAGACAAGCTGCCCAATTCCTAAACCTAAAAAGATCATGGTAATTAGTAGTTTATTATCATTAGAATGTACGCTATTAAGCTCTGCACTAATTGTTGAAATTGCTGGTAATAACGCATCAATAGCTAAGGCTACAATTGCCATTAAAGAGGCCATTAAAACAATAAATTCTAACTTTACAGGTTGGTTTTCTTGCATCTTGCAAAAATACAGTAATAGCAGAGAGAAAGTCTGTATATTTTTGAATTAACAAAACATTAATTTTAAAGGTAAAATGAATACTATTTCAACGTATCTTAGTCTTAAAAAAAATAAAAATGCTAACAGAAACACTAATCAAACTCTTTAAAAGAGATTTAGAAAAACTCAAAACCGAAATAAATTTATACCAGAACGAGTCGAGTTTATGGTTAACTACAGCTAACGTTTCTAATTCAGCTGGAAATTTATGCTTGCATATTGTAGGTAATTTAAATCATTTTATTGGATCAGAATTAGGGAACACAAGTTACGTGAGACAACGGGATTTAGAGTTTTCATTAAAAAATATTCCAAGAACAGAATTATTGAGTGCAATAAATGCCGCAATTAGTGTTGTTGAAAAATCATTATCGCAGCTTAAAGAAGAGGATTTACACAAAGAATATAGACGACGCGTTTCTGAAGAGACTATGACAATTGAGTTTTTCTTGGTACATTTAACAATGCATTTAACCTATCATTTAGGACAAATAAATTACCATAGGCGCTTGCTAGAATAGTATCTTTGAACAAAAAAAAGAATGCAACATTTTAAAGAGACTTCTAAAGCTAAAACCACACCTAAAATAACTTTAAAACAAGCCTTTATAACTATAATTTGGCCAAGACGGAATTTAGTTTTCCTAGGTTTATTATTAATAATCATTCGTAGTTTGTCCGGTTTTGTTTTACCACTTCAAAGTAAGGTATTGTTAGATGAGGTTGTGCCAAATAAAGATTTTAGTCAACTTTACAACTTAATAGGAATCGTTATTGCGGCCATCTTAGTGCAAGCGATAACTTCCTTTTTATTAACTAAAGTATTGAGTATCCAAGCACAATACTTAATTAGCGAATTACGGGCCCAAGTACAAAAGAAAGTACTGTCTTTGCCTATTAGTTTTTTCGACAACACTAAATCAGGCGCTTTAGTATCGCGTATTATGAGTGATGTTGAAGGTGTTAGAAATCTTATTGGAACCGGTTTAGTACAATTGGTTGGTGGATCATTTACGGCAATTTTAACTTTAATTATTTTATTAAGAATGAATGTTTGGATGACACTTTCAACGTTTGTGCCATTATCTATTTTTGGAATTGTAGCTTTAAAAGCCTTTAAGTACATTCGACCAATTTTTAGAGCTAGAGGAAAAATAAATGCTGAAGTAAAAGGCAGGTTAACTGAAACGTTAGCAGGCGTTCGCGTAATTAAAGCCTTTAATGCTGAAGAACAAGAAAGTAAAATTTTTGAAGAAGGAGTTGATAACATTTTTCAGAATGTTAAAAAAAGCATGACGGCAACTGCAATAATGACCAGTTCATCAACCTTTTTAATTGGTTTGGCAACAACAGGAGTTATGGGTATTGGTGGTTACTATATGATGCAAGGTACAATGACTTATGGTGATTTTTTACAGTTCACTTTCCTTTTGGCTTTTATGGTTGCTCCAATCGTTCAAATGAGTAATATTGGAAGTCAGTTAACCGAAGCTTTAGCAGGATTAGATAGAACGGAAGAGCTTATGAATATGGCCGCCGAAGACGATGATGAAAACCGAACAGTTGCACTTGAAAACTTTAAAGGAGAAATAGAATTTAAAGATGTTTCTTTTGAATATGAAGACGGCAAACCTGTATTACAGCATATCGATTTTAAAGCAGCATCAGGCTCTGTAATTGCATTGGTTGGTAGTTCTGGTTCTGGGAAATCTACCATTGCTGGTTTATCTGCAACGTTTTTAAACCCTAATTCTGGACTAATAACTATTGATGGCGAAGATTTATCTAAAGTAAAACTAAAAAGCTTTAGAAAACACCTAGGAGTAGTATTACAAGACGAATTTCTATTTGAAGGTACTATTCGTGAAAACATAATGTTTCCAAGACCAAATGCGACAGAAGCACAATTACAAGCAGCAGTAAAAGCCGCTTATGTAAATGAATTTACAGACCGATTTGATGACGGTTTAGAAACTTTAATTGGAGAAAGAGGAGTGAAGCTATCTGGAGGACAAAGACAGCGCATTGCTATTGCAAGAGCTATTTTAGCAGATCCTAAAATTATTATTTTAGATGAAGCAACGTCGAATCTTGATACAGAAAGTGAAGCCTTAATACAAAAGAGTTTAGCCGAACTAACTAAAAATAGAACGACTATTGTTATTGCACACAGATTAAGTACGATTCGTAGAGCAGACCAGATATTGGTTATCGAGGCTGGTAAAATTGCAGAACGTGGTACTCATGACGAGTTGATAGCTTCACAAGGACGCTATTACGATTTATATACGTATCAAGCTAAAATATAGTAATGTTAAATCTAAGCTATATAAAATTTACAATTTCATAACTGTTAGATAAAATTATAGTAACTATTCTGTTCAATAAAAGGAATCTCTTTGTCAAAAAAACAATGGAGTTATTTTTAGTGGCATTTGGTGCCTTATTCTCAATCATGAACCCTCTAGGAACAGTGCCTGTTTTTGTTGGTTTAACTCAAGAACACAGTAAAAAAGAACGAGCAGTTACCGCTTTTTGGACAGCGATAGATGTGCTTGTTATTTTGCTATTGTCATTCTTTGCAGGTAAATACATTTTGTCCTTTTTTGGTATTAGTTTAAATGCTTTAAAAATTGCTGGAGGATTAATTATAGCTTCTTCTGGTTTTGCTCTATTAACAGGCAAGTTTAGAGAGCATAAAGGTATGAAACGTAAAAAAGTACAAGAAGATATTCAGAATCGTGAAGCTATAAGTTTAACACCATTAGCAATACCTATGCTTGCTGGGCCAGGAACTATTTCATTGTTAATTGCTTACAATCAAGAATTTCAAATGATTTCAGAAATTATGACAATACTTGGTGCCATGTTTTTAGCAGCTTTCACCATTTATTTGATTTTAAAAAGCGCTCATTTAATAGTGAAATTCTTAGGAGCTTCAGGTATTAATGCACTTTCAAGAATTATTGGTTTTATTGTTATTGCCATAGGCGTGGAGTATATTATTGTTTCTATAACATCAATATTTAGAAATCTGTAATACTTTTATATGCTGCACTATTTTTTTATTCAATAATTACAAAGGAATATTCCCATGTTTTCTATTAGGTAGAACCTCTTCTTTGTTTTCGAGCATTGCAAATGCTTTAATAAGCTTTCGTCTTGTGGTTTCAGGAAGGATAACTTCATCTATAAAACCACGTTCTGCGGCTTTGTAAGGATTAGCAAATAACTCAGCATATTCAGCTTCTTTTTCTAGTAGTTTTTCTTCAGGATTGTCTGCTGTTGTGATTTCTTTTCTAAAAATAATTTCACTGGCACCTTTGGCTCCCATAACTGCAATTTCTGCACTAGGCCAAGCGTAATTTAAGTCTGCTCCAATATGTTTAGAGTTCATAACATCATAAGCTCCACCATAAGCTTTTCTCGTAATAACAGTCACTTTTGGAACTGTAGCTTCACTTAATGCATATAGTAATTTTGCACCATGAACAATAATGCCGTTCCATTCTTGATCGGTTCCTGGTAAAAATCCTGGAACATCAACCAGCACTAATAATGGAATATTAAAAGCGTCACAAAAACGTGTAAAACGTGCAGCTTTACGTGAACTATTTACATCTAAAACACCTGCTAAAAACAGTGGTTGATTCGCAACAATACCAACACTTTTACCTGCAATTCTAGCAAAACCTACTAAGATGTTTTCTGCGTAATTTTTATGAATCTCAAAGAAGCTGTCTTCATCAATAATCCCTTTTATTACCGCATGCATATCATAAGGCTTATTCGCATTTTCAGGGATAATTGACGCTAATTCCGTTCTAGTTTCTTCTCCCAATGTAAACTCTAAATCTTTAGGTTTCTCTACATTGCTTTGTGGTAAATAGCTTAGTAAACGTTTAATATCTTCTAAGCATTCTATATCATTAGGAGAGGTGATATGTGCTACTCCAGATTTTGTAGAGTGTGTGCTCGCGCCTCCTAATTCTTCACTGGTTACTTCTTCATTAGTTACCGTTTTTACAACATTTGGACCAGTAACAAACATGTAACTGGTGTCTTCAACCATCATAGTAAAATCTGTCATTGCAGGCGAATAGACAGCACCTCCAGCACATGGTCCCATAATTGCTGAAATCTGAGGAATCACTCCTGAAGCCTTCACATTTCTATGAAAAATATCTGCATAACCACCTAATGACCGCACACCTTCTTGTATTCTTGCGCCTCCAGAATCGTTTAGACCTATTAAAGGTGCTCCAACTTTTAAGGATAAATCCATGATTTTACAAATCTTCTCAGCGTGAGTTTCTGACAAAGCACCACCAAAAACCGTAAAATCCTGAGCAAACACGTACACCAATCGACCATTAATAGTTCCGTAACCCGTAATAACGCCATCACCAGGAAACAGTTGGTCTTGCATTCCAAAATCTACAGTTCTATGTGTTACTAATGCACCAATTTCTTCAAAAGATCCTTCATCCATTAAATAAGCGACGCGCTCACTTGCTGTTAATTTTTTCTTTTGGTGTTGTTTGTCTATTCTAGCTTGTCCGCCTCCTAGTTTAGATTGTGCTAGTTTGTCTTGTAATATTTTTATTTTGGATTCCATAGTTTTCTATTAATACACTTCGACAAGCTCAGTGTGACATCTGTAATATAATTGTAATTCTAGTTGTTAGGGATTCTAAGTAGCTTTTGATCTTCTAAATATTGTTTTGCAGCTAAAAGGGCAGCTATTTTAGCTTCTCGTTCTGTTTCTTGTTTTAAAGCTTCGGGCGAATAGTAATTTTTTACAAAATGTGTATCAAAGTCACCAGATTTAAACGCCTCATGTTCAAAAACAAACGTGCCAAATGGCAAAGTGGTTTGTATGCCTTTTACGTGGTAATTAGAAATGGCTTTAAGCATGAGTGCTATGGCTTCCTCTCGTGTTTTACCGTAAGTAATTAATTTAGCGAGCATGGGATCGTAATAAATTGGCACATCCATGCCTTCCTCAATACCGTTATCTACTCGAATACCTTCTCCTTCTGGTGTTTTATAAACGTCTAGATGGCCAACACTAGGTAAGAAGTTGTTTAAAGGGTCTTCTGCATAAACACGTAATTCTAAAGCATGACCGTTAATTTTAAGATCTTCTTGTTTTATATCTAAGGCTTCACCAAGCGCAACTTTAATTTGCAATTCTACTAAATCTACTCCTGAAATTATCTCACTTACAGGATGCTCAACTTGTAACCGTGTATTCATTTCTAAAAAATAGAAATTTTTGTTTTCATCTAATAAAAATTCAACAGTTCCAGCGCCAACATAATCACAAGCTATTGCGACTTTAATAGCTGCTTGTCCCATTTTTTCACGTAATTCTGGCGTTAAAATAACACTAGGAGCTTCTTCAACTACTTTTTGATGACGCCTTTGAATACTACATTCGCGTTCAAAAAGATGAATAACATTACCATGAGTGTCTGCCATTATTTGAATTTCGATATGTCTTGGTGATCCAACATATTTTTCGATAAATACAGAGCCATCACCAAAAGCATTGACTGCTTCGCTAATGGCACGATTCATTTGCGATTCGAATTCGTTTTCGTTTTCAACAATACGCATACCTTTTCCGCCACCACCGGCTGATGCTTTAATTAATATTGGAAAGCCAATACCTTTAGCTATTTTTTTAGCTTCTGGTATGTCTGTAATCGCTTGATCCGTTCCTGGCACCATTGGTATATTGTAGGCCTTTACAGCGTCTTTAGCTGCAAGTTTACTTCCCATAACTCTAATAGCATGAGATTTAGGGCCAATAAATGCGATGTTGTTTTTTTCGCATAGTTCAGCAAAATCTGCGTTTTCACTTAAAAAGCCATAACCAGGATGAATGCCATCTACGTTTAAACTTTTAGCGACTTCAATAATTTTATCTCCCAATAAATAAGATTGATTAGAAGGTGCTTCACCTATTAAAACCGCTTCATCAGCATATTTTACGTGTGTTGCATTTCTGTCTACTGTTGAATATACGGCAACCGTTTTAATACCCATTTTATGAGCTGTACGCATCACTCTTATTGCGATTTCGCCACGATTAGCGACTAGTATTTTTTTCATTTCCATTCTAACCTTCCCAAAAGGAAGGAATTTTTATTTATTCAAATGCGATTAGCAAGTCACCTTTGTCAACCGTGTTTCCTTTTGTTCCAGAAATAGATTTAATAATTCCTTCTCGAGGTGATAAAATGCTATTTTCCATTTTCATAGCTTCTAATATTAAAAGAGGCGTGTCAACACTAATTTTTTCACCTACTTTCACCATAATGTCCAAAATTAAACCAGGCATTGGCGCTTTGATATCGCTAATAACTTTAGAAGCACCAACTTCGAATCCCAAAGCTTTAATTAATACATCTAAATCATTCTCAATAATAACAGAATAGCTGTTATTATTGACTTTTACTTCATATGTTTTTGTATTGAAATCTGCTTCAGTAATTTCTGTTTTGTACGCCTTATTATCCTGCAGCACATGAAATTTTGAATCAGAAACTTTAATACTATCTAAAGTAGAAGCTTCTTCACTTGAAATATTAAATACGGTAGCATTATTAACTTTTATCTTGAAATTTTCATTCATAATTATTCAATTTAAATGAGAGTAAATATATAAACCTTAAGTTGGATTATTATTAAATATTTACTAATTTTTTATAGACCTCATTTTTTCTTCATTAGAGTTGTTGGTCTTAAGAAATTAGTTTTTTAATGTGACTGTTTATTGCTTGTTTTAAATATTAATGTCACAACTTATATTCTCTTTTATAATAGGGTTTGAGTTCGTGATAATATTTGAATTTATATTGAAGTAACACTTTGTTTAAACAATGTAACTTATTGTTATTTAAATTAATAAGTTTTAAGACTATGTTTTTTTATTTTAAATATTTGTTATCAATTAACATCTTTAAAACGAGAATTGTTTTGGTGTCTTTTTATCGCTTTTCGCGACAATACAATTCCAATAATTAATGATACAAAAGCGCCTACCCAAATGCCTGGAATAAAGTCGATAAACAGGAAGAAGTCGTAAGCACCATGAAATAAAATAGCGAATCCTAATCCTGTTAAATTTAGAAGCATTCTGTTGTTCGAGAATTTTGCTTTTCCCATAAAATAGCCCATTAATATTCCAAAAGTAGCATGCGCAGGAATTGCTGTAAAAGCTCTAAGTAATGCGGTTCCTGCACCACTCTCTAAAACATAGAATATGTTTTCTGTTGCTGCAAAACCCATAGAAACCATTACTGCATATACAATACCATCAAATTGTTCGTTGAAGGCTTTGTTTCTTTGTGCGAATAGTAAAACAATTAAATACTTGCTTAATTCTTCAGAAAAACCAACCACAAAAAAAGCTTGAATAAATTGTTGAAAGACACTTAAACTGTCGGTTAGTGGTAGAGCTAAATTAAACAGGCCATAAAGCACCGTTGTAATGATAATGCTTACAATTGCACCCAATAAAAAGGAAATTATTAAAAGGCGTTTAGGTTCTTTTTCATATTTATCTTTTAAATAAATGTAGAAAATAACAACGGCAACAGGAGCTAGAGCGAATAGGATTAAATTCATTAAGCTAATGTAATAAATAAAGAGATAACCCTAACCTGTCTTTTGAAGGAATGAAGTACAAATATTTAGGATTATCGTGAAAAAAATATTGAGATATGATCACGCTTTTCTTTTAATAGAAACGCTTAGAATGAAAGTATTACTATGAGTTAGATTAAAATTTGTTTTTACGATTTTGTAAAGGTTACATAAATATGTTTTGCTTCATATACATAATAATTTAAGTTACTTTTTCTAAAATAGCCTCAATAACCTTATTGTAGTAGTCTTTGTTGCTGGCCACAAAATGATCATTATTTTCAGAATTATCTAATAGTTCGTGAAAATCATACATGTTCACTAGCTTTAGAGCTTCTACTTCTTCTTTTTGAGGGATGAGTTGATTTATATCTACTATCAATTCAGCTATAAAAGTATGATGAAATTCGTTGTCAGTAATACCGTTAGGATACGATTGAAAACATTCGAATACACCAATTTTATGGAGTTCATCTTCAGTAACCTCTAAACCAATTTCTTCTTCAATTTCTCTAACGGCTCCAGATTTAATAGTTTCTCCAGCATCTATATGTCCTGCAACGCTTACATCCCAAAGTAGTGGGTAAATAGCTTTTGTAGCTGCGCGCTGTTGTAATAGAATTTCACCTTCTGCGGTATAAAACCAAATATGGGCTGTGTTATGATAATAACCTTTACTGTGTATTATAGATTTAGCAGCAGTTTTACCTGTTGGTTTTCCAGTTTTGGTGACAATGTCTATGTATTCTTCCATAGTGTTAATGTAAAAATATGTAATGCTATTTATAATTTGGTTAAAATTTGAAAAGATTGTTTTATAAAGTTATTTATACAAAGTACAGTAAAAATCTAAAGTTGCTTTTGAATATAATTTGAGCGCATAATCCTCTAATGTTATACTATTTACTAACTTTGGATTTTGTTTTAATAGTTTCTTCCTATTTAATCTATTGCTTATCTCATAAGGCAATTTAAGAAGTATTGATGGCAATATATTTTGAATTTTTAAAATATCTAATCTTAATATGTGTTCAACAGATTGTTTGTTTTTTTAATAATAGGCGTCCGTTTTTTTATTACCTTCAATAGTATAGTTTGCAAATGTGTTTTTAATTAAATTAGTAATTTCAGTAAAATTATATTCTTTATAATGCCAAGGATTTCGGGCTATAGTTTTTGTAGCATTTGGTGTTGTAATGTAGGCTTTGCCATTTGGTTTTAAAATACGATAGATCTCTTTAATAAAGCATTTTACATCTTTTATGTGTTCTATAACTTGAAATGAAATAATAACATCAAAACTATTGTCTTTTAAATTAGATAAAGGAGGGATATTTTGACATAATATATTTGTTGTTGGGTGCTTTTTTTTAATGTTATTTAAAACTTTTTTAGATTTATCAATAACAGTTAAATAGTTAATGTTTTTATTTATTAGACTAATTCCATAACCTTCTCCACAACCAATTTCAAGAACATCTCCATAAGTCTTGTTAGTAGTTATGCTGTAGGCTTTCAAAGTTCTTTGAAATAATGCGTTGTCTGATTTTATATGAGAAGAAGTTATTTTAGTTGAATATGAGATCATTAATTAAAATATTAGTAAGGCCAGTTTTTCTTTTGCCATAGTATGTATTCTGTTTCAAAAGTATTAAAACGGTTTTGGTATTCGTTTTTTGTTATTTCGTCACCAGGAAATTGAGCTATCATTTGTAAATACATTTGTTTTAGTTTTTCGGCATGTCTTACATTAATAATGGGATGTGGTGGATTAAAAGAGGTTATCCAGGTTAATTCTTCCCATATATTAGTCATCGCTAAAGCACATATTTCTTCAGATTTTTTTTGTAATCCAGCTCTCTTATAAAGTTTTCCCAAAGCATAAGCATATTGCTTATAAGCAATTGTTTTATTAGGGAAAAGCGTAAACGATTTATCAACAACTGCAATGGCTTGTTTTGTTTTACCTTCTTCTAATAATGCTTGTGCTAAATAATAATAATTACGTCTTAAAATATCTTGAACATAAACTCTGTTTTCTTGTTTTATAAATTTTGTTTCATCATTTAACCCCTTAAATTGTAGTGTATCCATTAAGTAAGGGTACATCATTTTTGTATTTACAATTTTTGGATTTGCCAACGCGTCTTTTCTTTGAATAGGAATTAATTGTTCTACCATTCCATTTTGAACAAAGTAGTTTTGCAATCCTAAGTAATGACTGTCTTTACTATTTATAGCAAAACATATTGGTCTATCATGTATGTTATTTGTAATCACGTTAAATAGTACAATGTCATTTAATCCATAGAATTTTTTAGGGTAATCCCATTTTATTTCTGAAGTATAGAAAGCATTTAATTCATGAGCAACTAGACTCTTCTTTTTTATTTTTAAAGTGTCTATTGGAATGGAAAAAGTTGTTGAAGGCATATAATGTTTTAGCTTTCCGTTCCAGTTAATTTTGGTGTTACTATCTTTAAAAAAATCGAATAATAGAGGCAGTATTGCGGCTTTATTTGTTTCTCGTTGCAATGGTATTAACTTGTCTACACCATTGATGTAGAAATCGTTTTCTAAAGTGAATTTAATAGGTTTAGAGGTGTTTATTTTTTGCTTTAGTTTTTCTATATGTTTGTCTAAATTCATTTGATCAAAATTTAGTACTCTAACATCTGTTCTATACTTTTCTACTTCTTGTAAATACCATAGCGGAAACGTCATATTATCACCATTAGTAATAAGTATTGCTTGCTCTGGACAGGCATCTAAATAGCCTTTTGCAAAATCACGAGGAAAAGTATCGTAACTGCGTTGATGATCATCCCATCCTTTAGCTAGGAGTTGCAGTGGAGCGCCAATAAAAACAAGAATAGAAGCAACAATTAAACTTATTTTACTTGACGCTATACATTTTAACGCATTATAAAATAAGTTAATAGACAAGCCAATCCAAAGTGAAAAAATAACAAAAGAACCAATAAAAATATAATCACGCTCTCTAATCATAATACTAGAAGGCGTAGGATTAATGTATAAAGTAATACCTAAGCCAAAGGCTAAAAAGAGAAATAGTGTTGTTAAAAGATAGTGTTTATGTCTTATAAGTGACACTAAGCCTAAAAGACCTAAAATAAAAGGGATAAAATAATACGTGTTTCTACTTTTATCGTTTTTATAACGTTCTGGTGTATTAGAATAGTCGCCAACTCTAGATTTATCAATAAAGTTTATTCCGCTTACCCAATTCCCGTCTTTTATATAGCCAACACCATGATTATTGTTTTGCTTTCCAATAAAATTCCAATAGAGGTAGCGCAGATTTAGCCATGACACTTGGTAATCCATAAAAAAGCTAAAGTTCTCTTTATAGGTTGGTTTATAAATTGTTTTGGTTTCACCATTAACAGGATAATCAATAGGTTCTCCTTTAATTGTAGTCCAAGATTTGTATTTGCTTTCATTTCTAGCATCATATAATCTAGGAAATACCATTGAAAACTCTTCAGCATAATTTACAAGCATTGCGTCACCATTATCCACAGTAACATACTTTTGTTTACTAGGATTAAAAGTTAATGTTGGTTTCCCTTTAGAGAAAGAATTGTCTTTGTCTAAAGGCGCATTGTAGGTGTACCCATTTAAAAGCGGAATACTCCCAATTCCAAATTGATCACCTTTAATATAGTGAAGCATTCTATTGCTAGTACTCACTCCATTTGCAATTAATGTATTTGCATTAGCTCTTTGTAATGGCATGATATAAACGCTAAATCCTATTAAAAAAAACAGAAGCGCTAGAGTAATGTGTTGTAATGTGTATTTCCTTTTTTTGTGAGTTATCCAGAGTATAGACGAGAAGAATATAACGAGTAAGAGTAACATGATTATTACACCAATATTCACCTTTAATTTTAAAGTATTTACTAACCAAATATCTATAAAAGAAGTGATTTTTATAAGGCCTTGAATTGCAAAAAAGTAAATGCTAAAAAATAGAACACATCCAATAATTAATGAGATCACTATGTTTTTTATACTTAGCCCGAATTTTTTATAAGTAAACAATAGTGATAACGGAATAATTATAGAAATTAATATAAGGTGTGTTCCAGAAGCAATCCCTAATAATAACGCAAATAATAAAAGTAGCTTTATCTCTTTTTGCTTATTGATAGTGCCTTCCCATTTTAACATAACGTAAAACATAATAATCAGTAATGCAAATGAAAGCGTATAGACTTCGGCTTCTGTCGCTGCTACCCAAAAACTACTTGAAAAAGCTAGGGTTAAAGCGCTAGTTACACCAGTAAAATAGGGTAGGTAAGTGGTTTCGAAACGCGATTTATGTACCTGTATTTTTGTTGTAATATAATACGTTGTTTTAAAGAGAAACGTTACTGCAAGAGCTCCAAAAAAACCAGAAATTAAATTAGAAATAAAAGCTGCTTTTGTAGCAGTAAAAAATTGTAAAATCACACTACAAAGCATCGTGTAAAAAGGAGAACCAGGAGGATGAGTTGCTTGTAAATTATGGCTGCTTGAAATAAATTCTGGACCATCCCAAAATGGAATCGTTCTAGAGGCAGAAATAGCGTAGATAATAAAAACAAGCATAAAAAGAATTAAGCTTACAATTCTTTCACTCTTTATCATCTTTATAACTTGGTTTTATTAATTTCTAGCAAGATAATAGAAATAATAATTAAAAATAAATATTAGTTTTCTATTAAATCAACTATTTCTTTGCTGCCTAAAAGTATAATTCCTGTGTTACCAATATCCCAATGCACGTTTTGGTATTTCTTGTTAATTATTATTTTAATTAAAGATTGCCAAGATTCTAATAATCTAGCCTTCTCATCTCTTGGTAGCATTCCATTATTAATCCCTTTTGCGATTGTGTATACCGAAAGTGCATTAATAAAGAATTTATCAGGGTTTGTATACTCTTTTTCTTTTTTTAACTCATCATCTAAAGACCTTTTGTATAAATCAAAAATGTCTTTAGTGGCATAATTATCGTCTTCGTTTATTAAGGTTAACAGTTTAGATAAAGTAACAGTTTTAATAGCATCGTTAATTTTATTTATGCTTTCAATATTTAATGCGTTAAGTTTATTTAAAAAAGGTCTGTCATTTTTTGTGTTAAAATGCCAAATGAGATCTTCTACAGCAAGTGTTTCGAATTCTTCCTCTTCTTCTTCGTATTGGATTATATTATCCAATTCATTTTTGTAACGGTTATCATTAGTTAAATCCCAAAAGGCTTTTATACCATCGCAAAAAACGCCATATTTATAATCTGTTTTTTTTATGTTTTCTGAAGGGTTTTCTAGTTGCCAATCCAGTAGTTCTCTGGTAAGAAGAATAATATTTTTACTAGAAAGGGTATTATCGATTTCTGGATACTCAGCATCTATTTTTATTGCAGATTGATACCTATCTTTAAATGCTATTTGTGTTTTTTTATCTTGAGCACTAAGCGAATAGCTAATGTATTTTGTGTTTTGAACCCAAAGGACTTGAGGACTGGTTTCTTTTTTAGCATTTTTTATAGCGAAAGGTCTAATATTATTTTTAGTAGAATTACTAGTTATTTTTTCTATAGCCCAAGATTTTCCTTCATTGTTTGTAATCCATTTTTCAATTTCAAAAATGCCTTTTCTTTTTACAGAGAGATATAATGTGTTTGGAGATTCATGATCTATAGTAATACCACCAGAGTAATTAGGTTCTAATTCTTCACTTCCTTCTGGAGTTTCAGGAAACCAATTACCAGAGTTTACCAAATTGTAATTAATCCACTCATTGTTTTTCCAAATAGCATAACAATAAATATGGTTCTCTGAATCAGGAAATTTTACATAAACAAGAATTGGGTCTCCATTTTTGTTCTGTGCAATATCCCAATTCCAAACGGTATTGTTTTCGGAAGTTTGTTTGTAAATAACATCTAAATCTTGCTGTTGTATTGGTAATTGAGCAACAGTCTTTATTTTCTTACCATTGGCTTTATAAAACGCACCATTTTCATAATACATGTAATACAATGCATTTGAAACTTCTTTAGTTGGGTGTCCATCTGTAAACGTAAAATGAATTTTAGAAACACCGTCTGAATACACTTTAGTATACGGAACACGCATAGCATTAACTTCTTCTGGCATAAATAGAATTTTTCCAGAGCTCCAGGTGTTTCCATTATCGCTTGAAGTTGCATAAGTAGGTTTTAAATCTACACCTCGCCAAAAAAGAAAAATTTTATCATTTTCGGCACTTAATTGAATAGGGTTTGTGTAAGTATGGTTTAAATTTTTTGCGTTTTTGTATACGTCTTTATCATTTAAATATAATTCTTTAACGGGTCTCCAATCTTCTATACTTTCTGGTGTATTAGATTTCAACATATAGAGCGGTTTTTCGCCTTGCAAATGCGAGCTAAAGAACATTATTAAATATCCATTTTTATCAATTAATATTGATGGATTGTTGTGGTCGTCTATTTCAAGATTATCAAAAATAACTTTAGAGTTCAATGCTTTTGTAGTGTGGTCGAAATAAGCAACATGTATGTCTCCATAATTATCTACCCAACCAGTATAGGTTCTTTTATGTTCGCCTTCAAAATAAACTGCTCTTGGGTCTGTAAACCAACTCCAAATGCCATTAAACGTTATGGATTGATAGTTTTTTGAGTGTACAGTTTTACTAGCCTCATTTATATTAGAAACGTTTTGTGCGTCAACAAAAAAAATGTTTGCTAAAAGGAATAGGAATAAGACTCTAAAGTTCATAAATATTAATTCTAATAGAAATCATTACCAAATAAAAACATGTGGTAATGATTACATTTATAAAGAGTTAGAGCTCTTAGATTTGTATTTTGTAATTTAATATGCATTGTGATTTTTTTTTCAAAAAAAAGAATTTTTTTATAGAATTATGTTTTTTATCGATTATCTGTTTTATTTTATCGTTATAGTAAAATTATTTTACAATTAAGTTAACTTAAGTTAACTTAATTTATTAAATTTGTTTTGCTGTTAGTCTATTACCAACACTTTGGCTTATTATTTTTAAATTAATTCAGCCAAATTAAATATTTAAATTTAGTATTAAAGGTTTTTTTTAGTCATTGTTTTATGCTAATCATTAAACGTTAAAACCATTTAAATTTTTACAAATTTAATAAATGAATTACAAGTCTGTAAATATCGTTTTATTTCTTTTTTTAGCCATTAGCCTATCTACTTATGCTCAAAAAGGCAGCAATAGGATTGATAAAGAGTTTCCAACACCAATTTCATTTCCATTCGATTTTTTAGGAAACTATTCTGGTAATTTAAGAGTGTCTAATGCTACAGGTACACTAGCAAACCACCCTACAGAATTTTCAATTAAAGAAACAGAGACTAAAGGTGAATTTGTTTATAGCATCTCTTATTTTATAGGTAAAGAAAAACAGGCAATTAACTACCAACTCAGAACTATTGATCAAGACAAAGGATTTTATGCTATAAAAGACGATTCTGGCATGGAATTTACAGCCATACAAATAGAGAATATTTTATATTCAACAGTAGAAATAGACAACACTATTTTATTTACAACATTACATTTTACAAACGACGAAAAAGTACGTTTAAATATTTTCCTTTCGGAAAAAGTAACTGTAAATAAGAAAAATAAAAATCAAGCAAAATCTGCTAATATTGTTTTAATGCAAAAAGCAGTTTTTAGTAAAGTATACAATTAACACTAAACACTAAATTAAACCACACCATTATGAAGAAATTTTATCTTTTATTATGTGCAGTATTACTTTCCGTAGTAAGCATGCAAGCACAAACCCTTAACGAAACCCAAGGAATTAATGGAGTGGATATTTCATCTGGAGTGAATATTACCTCAGGAGATTTCAATACTTTTTATGGCGATAGTACAGGAAGTTTTATAACTTCTGGCTCAAGAATGGTACTCATGGGTTACGCTGCTGGTCGTAGTATGACCACGTCAAGTGAGTTAATAGCCATTGGTTACCTTGCAGGATACTCTAATACCTCAGGTTTCGATAACACATTTATAGGTTATGAAGCAGGACGTTTAAATACGTCTGGTGGCGATAACACCTTTATAGGTGCGGAATCTGGAGAAATGAACACTACTGGTTATGATAACACGTTCGTTGGAGAGGAATCTGGAACGAATAACACCACAGGTTATGAAAATACATTCATTGGAGAAGATGCAGGTTTTAGTAATACTACAGGTTATAAACAAACTTTTATTGGTAATGAAGTAGGAATATCATCAGACGTTGGTTACAGAAATACAGGTGTTGGTAGTGAGTCTATGAGTGATGTAGACGAAGGTCACCATAATACAGGTCTAGGAGATTCTGCAGCTATAGATATTGGAGATGGTATTTATAATACTATGGTTGGAGCAGCAGCAGGTGTTGCAACAGAATATGGAGATTATAACACCTTTATTGGTGCACAAGCCGGTTGGGATAACAACCGTACAAACAATACAACAAACGCAAACCACAATACGTATTTAGGGTTCTCTGCGGGTTTTACAAACAGAGAAGGACAATATAATGTAGGTATTGGGTCGTTAGCAGATTTTGATAACAACAACAGATCTAACGCTCTCTTTATTGGATATGATCTTACTGTAGGTAACAACAACATTCTTGGAATTGGTAACAGAGCCTTTGCAGATGGACAATACTCGGTTTCTTTAGGACACGATCATGATATAAGAGGACAAAACTCTATTATGATGGGTTATTTAGGAAACATGCAAGCCTTAGCCGATTATTCAGTTGGTATTGGAGATAGAGTCGATATTGAAGAAAATGACGTGGTAGGTATTGGTAATTTAGTAGATGTTGACAATCAACAAGCGGTTGCTATAGGTTCTAATACGGTAGCGCAAAATGATGGTGCCATTGTAATTGGTTATGCAGCTACTTCAACAGATCCAACCGCTTTAGATCCTACAAATAATATTGCTATTGGACATTCAGTAAATGTACAAGGTACAAATGCTGTTGCTATTGGTAATGCTGCAACAGCTTCAAATGATAATACAATGGTATTAGGTGGAGTTACAAATCCACTAAGTGTTGGTATTGGTACAGATACACCAAACGCAAAAGCATCTTTAGACTTAACAGGAACAACCAAAGGGTTACAACTAAACCGTATGCTAACAGCAGAACGTACTGCATTTGGAACGACTTTAGCAGTTGTTGATGAAGGAATGGTTGTTTATGATAACGAATTAGATAATATGTACTATTGGGATGGAACAGCTTGGCAAACAAGTTCAAATACCGATGGACAAGCACTTTCAGTAGCAGCAAATGTATTAAGTATAACAGGCGATGCTGGTACAGTAGATTTATCTGGATATTTAGATAATACTGATACACAAGCACTTTCAGTAGCAGCAAACGTATTAAGTATAACGGGCGATGCAGGAACAGTAGATTTATCTAGTTATTTAGATAATACAGATACACAAACCTTAGCATTAGATGGTTCAAATAACTTAAGTATTGCAGGTGGAAACAGTGTTGATTTATCTGGTTTATCAGATGGAACAGGAACAGACTCTCAAACTTTAGCATTAGACGGTTCAAATAACTTAAGTATTGCAGGCGGAAACAGTATAGATTTATCAGGATTAGCCGATGGAACAGGAACAGATTCACAAACTTTAGCCTTAGATGGTTCAAATAACTTAAGTATTGCAGGCGGAAACAGTGTAGATTTATCTGGTTTATCAGATGGCACAGGAACAGATTCTCAAACTTTAGTATTAGACGGTTCTAACAACTTAAGTATTGCAGGTGGAAACAGTGTAGATTTATCTGGTTTAGCCGATGGCACAGGAACAGATAGTCAAGCACTTTCAGTAGCAGCAAATGTATTAAGTATCACAGGAGATGCAGGAACAGTAGATTTATCTAGTTATTTAGATAATACAGATACACAAACCTTAGCTTTAGACGGTTCTAACAACTTAAGTATTGCAGGCGGAAACAGTGTAGATTTATCTGGTTTATCAGATGGAACAGGAACAGATTCTCAAACATTAGCATTAGACGGTTCTAACAACTTAAGTATTGCGGGTGGAAACAGTGTTGATTTATCTGGTTTAGCCGATGGTACAGGAACAGATAGTCAAGCGCTTTCTGTAGCAGCAAATGTATTAAGTATCACAGGTGATGCAGGAACAGTAGATTTATCTAGTTATTTAGATAATACAGATACACAAACCTTAGCTTTAGACGGTTCAAACAACTTAAGTATTGCAGGCGGAAACAGTGTAGATTTATCTGGTTTAGCAGATGGTACAGGAACAGATTCTCAAACCTTAGCTTTAGATGGTTCAAGCAACTTAAGTATTGCAGGCGGAAACAGTGTAGATTTATCTGGTTTAGCAGATGGTACAGGAACAGATTCTCAAACTTTAGCATTAGACGGTTCTAACAACTTAAGTATTGCAGGTGGGAACAGTGTAGATTTATCTGGTTTAGCAGATGGTACAGGAACAGATTCTCAAACTTTAGCATTAGACGGTTCTAACAACTTAAGTATTGCAGGTGGAAACAGTGTAGATTTATCTGGTTTAGTAGATGGTACAGGAACAGATAACCAAAACTTAGCTTCTGCAACATTAAGTGGAAATACATTAACTGTAGCTATTGAAAGTGGAACTTCTGTAAACGTAGATTTATCTCCAATCTTAGCAACATTAGAAGCTGAAAACACAGCGCAACAATTACAAATTGATGATTTACTAGCAAGAATGGATGCACGTGAATTATGTGGATGTAATACCTTAACAGCTGTAGAACATAATCATGATGCTGAATCTAGAGGCCCTATTTTATACCAAAATATTCCAAACCCTTATAACGGAACAACATCTATTAAATATTTTGTACCAACAGATAATAAGAATGCTGCCATCGTATTTAGTAACAATGCAGGACAAGTTATAGATAACGTTGAACTTAAAAACTTAGGTGAGCAAGAAATATATTTTAATAGTGAGTCTCTTTCTAGTGGTTTATATTACTATACTTTATATGTTAATGGTAGTAGAATAGATACTAAAAAAATGATTGTAGATTAATTTAATTTTTAAATCAAAATATAAAAAGCTACACTTAATGTGTGGCTTTTTGTATTTTACAAAGGTTATAAATTCAATAATAAATAGTAATGAAAACTGTTAACGTAGATAAACTAAATTTAGCATTATTGCTATTCAGTTTCGTTTTGGCTTGTTTTCTACCATTTGAGTTATTTCTATTTGGTTATGCTGTTTTAGGACCTTTACATTATCTAACAGAAACAAACTGGATAAGAGATAAAAATTACTTTGTAGTTAATCCCAATTGGAAATTTTTAGTACTAACAGCAGCTATAATATATTCACTACCGTTTGTTTTTAATCTCTCTTTTTTTTTCCAATTTAATGAGTATTCTATTATACAATTCTTAACCGTTGGGTTAGTGAAATACACTAATGGTTTATTGTTTTTTATTCTAATTTCTGCAATCCTTTCTGTATTCTATAAAACCTATAAAGCACTATTAATTAGTTTTTTAGTTACTTTGTTTGTTTCTTTTTGGATCTATAATACAACAACCTACGCGTTGCTTTTTGGTCTATTATTACCTACTATTATTCATGTATATTTATTTACCATATTGTTTATGCTTTATGGTGTAAAAAAGAACACAAATACATTTGGAATTATTAATATTATACTCATTATAGCATTACCGTTGTCCTTACTCTTTTTAGATACAGATCTCTTTAATTATAGTTTCTCTCAAACGGTAAAAGATAATTATGTAAATAATAGATTTCACTCACTAAATGCAAATCTTGCAAAGTTATTTGGTGTTTATGCAGATTTAAAATTTTTCTTTTATGAAAAAGTAGATTTAAAAATTCAAATATTTATAACATTTGCATACATCTACCATTATTTAAATTGGTTTTCTAAAACCACAATTATTGGTTGGCACAAACAGCTAACAGCAAAAAAAGGCATAGTTATAACATCAATTTGGGTGCTAATAGTATGTAGTTATCTGTACAGCTATAGATTAGGATTAATTCTATCTATATTTCTAAGTATTATACATGTTATGCTGGAATTTCCTCTTAATGTTATTACAATAAAAAGTTTATTTACTAGAAAAAAATAAAGTAGTTGTTTGAAAAGGATATTAAAAAATTAAACACAAACAAAACGCTATAAAAAAAGCCTCAATTAAGAGGCTTTTTTAGTTTTATGTAAATGTTGTTTTGTGTCTATTTAAAATAGCTAAACGTTTCACCATCTTCAATTTTTAATAGCGTTTCGTAAATTAGTTTAATTACATTTTCTACATCATCTCTGTGCACTGTTTCTACTGTTGTATGCATATAACGTAGAGGCAAGGAGATTAATGCAGAAGCAACACCACCATTACTATAAGCAAAAGCATCTGTATCTGTTCCTGTTGCTCTTGATAATGCAGCACGTTGAAAAGGAATTTTCTTTTCTTCGGCCGTATCTGTAATTAAATCACGCAATTTTTGTTGTACAGCAGGAGCATAAGCAATAACTGGACCTTTTCCAATTTCAGCTTCACCTTGTACTTTCATATCAATCATTGGAGTAGTGGTGTCATGTGTTACATCGGTAACAATTGCTACGTTTGGTTTAATTGTATGTGTAATCATTTCCGCACCACGTAAACCAATTTCTTCTTGTACAGAATTGGTAATATAAAGTCCAAATGGTAATGTTTTCTTATTCTCTTTAAGTAAACGCGCGACTTCGGCAATCATAAATCCGCCCATTCTGTTATCTAATGCACGACAAACAAAATTGTTTTTATTTAAAATATGAAATTCATCTGGATACGTAATAACGCAACCAATATGTACACCCAATTCTTTAACTTCTTCTTTGGTTTTACAACCACAATCTATAAAAATATTGTCTGGTTTTGGAGCTTTCTCATTAGCCCTGTTTCTAGTATGTATTGCTGGCCAACCAAAAACACCTTTTACAATCCCTTTTTTAGTATGAATATTCACTATTTTACTAGGTGCAATTTGGTGATCACTACCACCATTTCTTACCACGTAAATTAAACCTTTATCGTCTATATAGTTAACATACCAAGAGATTTCATCTGCATGACCTTCTATAACTACTTTGTATTTAGCCTCTGGATTTATTACACCAACAGCAGTACCATAAGTATCTGTAAAAAACTCATCGACATATGGTTTTAAGTAATCCATCCATATTTTTTGCCCATCCCATTCGTAACCTGTAGGTGAAGCGTTGTTTAAATATTTCTCTAAAAAGTCCATAGACTTTTTGTTAAGTATGCTCTTTTTTGCCATTGTTTTCTAATTTTTCACTAAAATAACAATATTCGCATTTAATTGGTAGTTAACAATAGTATAATTATTAATTTTGTAGCAGAAGCTTAAACTTTTTTTTGGAATGGTTTTAGTAGCACTTATTTATATGAAGTATATTTTACCACTTTTAATGGTATTTCCGATACTTATTTTCGGACAAACCTTTGAGATAGATCAAGATTCAACGCAAGTGGAATACATGATTATTGAAGGTGATTCTATTCCGCGTGAAGCCATCAACCTTGATGAGGTGTTGCTTTTACATAAATTAAAATTCGATAGTAAAGAAAATAGAAGGCGTTATTATATTTTAAGACGAAAAACAATAAAAGTCTATCCTTATGCAAAAATGGCTGCAGAAAGGTTAGACTCGTTAACCAAGCAATTGTTAACTTTAGATTCTAAAAGAAAGAAAAAAAGATATGCCAAGAAAGTTCAAAAATATATTGAAAGTGAGTTTTCTGTTGAATTAAAAAAAATGACGAGAACCGAGGGACAGATTCTTATTAAACTCATTCACAGACAAACAGGAAAAACTACATTCTCATTAATTAAAGAGCTTAGAAATGGTTGGAGAGCCTTTTGGTTTAATAGTACAGCCAGTTTGTTCGATATTTCTTTAAAAAGAGAATTCGATCCGAAAAATGTTAAAGAAGATTATCTAATTGAAGATATCCTTCAACGTAATTTTCAAATTGGGATATTAAAAGAACAGAAATCGGCTTTAGATATAGATTTTTTTGACCTTACCAACAAATGGTTAAACGACGAAAAAAAGCAATTAGTACCAAACAAAAACTAAAACCTTAAATGCGTATACAAACACAACACGAAGAGCACTGGAACGCTATCACTCACCTTATTGGAGCTGTTTTAGGTGTTGTAGGTTTAATAGTCCTGGTGCTTAAAGATACCGAAAAAACATCTTACAGTTTATTTAGTGTTATTATTTACGGACTGTCTATAGTCATCCTTTTTTCTGCTTCTACAGCGTATCATTACATAAAAAAGGAAAAGTATAAACACACCTTTAGAATTATAGATCATATAAGTATCTATTTTCTTATTGCAGGAACATACACGCCAGTTTTACTGGTGACTTTAGAGCAGAGTTTAGGTTGGGTTTTGTTTGCTGTTGTTTGGGGAATTGCAGCTTTTGGTGTGGTTTTAAAAATTTTATTTACGGGTAAGTTTGAAACTTTTTCTACACTACTATACCTTGTAATGGGTTGGCTAGTTGTATTCGATTTTTCGAAGTTATCGGAGCTAATGGATACTAATGGTATTTATTTATTAGCTGCTGGTGGTTTTGCTTATACTGTAGGTATTGTTTTTTATGCTGTAGATAAAATCCCTTATAATCATGTTATTTGGCACTTATTTGTACTTGCAGGAGCTGTTTTTCACTTTTTTATGGTTTATGGTTATGTTGTATAGCGTGTACTATTTTACGCTCTAGTTACACTTAGTATGTTTTTCTGTTTTTGATAAAAAAGATATCCAATCTTTTTTATCAGAAACCCTTATATCTAAAAGATTATAGACTTATTTGTCATCAATATATTTAATTTTTAAGACATCAAAACCAAAGTCAAAAATTCTAGTATCCAATTTCGAGTAAATGATAGAATTAATTGGAGTTTCTATTTCTCGGGTAGTACTGGAATTAACTTTAATAAGCTCTTTCTCAATTGAGTATTTTATTAAATGATTAGTCGATCTTCTTATAATAATTATACTTATTAGAATCTACAGTGCAAAATTAAAGATAAATACCATAAAATTATTTTAACATATATGAGCCATCTTTTATTATATATATTACTAAAAAAAGAAGCAGTATAATTGGAATTAAAAACGTGTTAATTAATATCCTATTCTTTAAACTCATTTTTTATAATTAAGTACAATGTGTTATAAGAAATAACTCTTACTAATTATAGGTTTATTCTATAATCTCGTAGTCAATACTTAGTTTTCGAAAAGCTCTTAAAGCAGAACCGGAGTTTTTATCTTCTACCTCAATATCTACAGCGTCTCCTTCTAAGAGTATATCTGTAAGTTCATTAGCCAAAGATCCACCAACGCTAGACGAAACCTCTGCAATACATTTGGCTATCGCTCTTCTATCTGGTCTCTGTGCATCACAGGACAATAAGTTTAATTTCATAATGATTATTTATTGATGTAAGATACTAAAGTTGTGATAAGTCTCTGTTATACTTATATGATTATTCTTTTAGCTCTTTAAAAGAATTTGTTTTTACTGTTACCTAGCATTTATTTACGTTAGCTAGAGTAGTTAAATATTTTTTAGGTGAATTCAATATTGGAAATTTCGTTTACCGGTTGGTATAAGAGCAGTAGCAGATTAAAAAGCACTAGGTTTCGGATTGAAATATACTTTAATAAAAGCAATAGCGGTTTGATTAAGCACCTAAACCGCTATTGCTTTTATATGTTGTTGTATGCCGTTTTTATTCTATTCTTTTACTTCTTTTTGTCTAAAAATAGGTTTCCTTTTTAAAGCTTGAACTAGTGTTGTGGTTGCAAGAAGTCCGTACAACAGAGAAATAATTATTGCTGCTTTTGTGTTTTTATATTTGTGGCAAATTTATCTTCTATTACGTCCCATAAATCAGTGTAACCATCATCATACCCTAAAGCCCAAATTCCAACTCCCTTTAACTTTTTACTCATGGCGAAGTCGTACTTCTTGCCTAATGTATAATCATCATCGAACCAAATTTCTTGTGTTGTCTCATCATCAAATGTTAAACTATAATAATTTGTCATGCTTTTATCATCTCTGTAGGCATTAACTTTCACTTCGTCATTATCAATATATTTTTTTCTAATTTCACTGTAAGTTAATGGTTTTTCATAGGTACTTCTATTGTAAACAGCACTACCATTTTGCTCAAGCTCTCCTTTCCATAAGCTTCCATAATAAGGAAGTGCCAAAATTGTTTTTTCAGGCTTAATTCCTTCATTCAAATAATATGCTACGGTCGTTGAAAGACTCAACGAAGAATTTTCTGCAGACCTTAAAGGAGCAACTGCACCTTGAGCTTTCTCACCGATATGGTAGTCGTAACCCATTATTACAAATAAATCAGTATAATTTTGGAGTTCTTTAACCTCAAAAATATCTCGACTATTAGAGGTAGGCAAAGTCATCGATAAATAAAACGTTTTGCCTTCTTTTGAATAAATATTATCAAAACTTTCTCTAAAATATCGAACAAATCTGTTTAATTGTTCTCTTTTAAAGTAAGAGATGCCTTCAAAATTTAAATCAACTCCGTCTGCATTTCTATCTAAAAGAAGTCCGGTTAAGGTTTTAACAAGAACATCCCATCTATCTTTATTCTCCAAAAATTTAGTATTATTTTCAAAACCGTGAGAAGAAACCGTTAATAACACACGAGTGTTTTTGGCTCTTGCAGAATCAATCATGGCGGTTGTTTTCCATTCTTCAATTTGTTCTGGGTTTGTATATCCTCCAGTAGCTGGGTCTATTTTATATGACAAATAAGAGATGGTAGAAAGCAGCTCAAAAGGATAATTTTTCCATTTATTACCCATCCAATATGGATGCCACCCAAAGACTTCCTTATTTAGTTTTATCGTTTTGTAGTTTTTATCCTTAACAGAATAAACATCTTGTATTGAATCTATAGATTCTGTTTTGTCGTCTGATTGATTTGCTAATTTTTCATCATTCAATCCCACACTCTTTTTAATTTTTTCTATTCCTCCCTTTGCATCTCTAAATTCTGTTTGAACTTTTCTAACACTACTTTTAAGTGTTATGCCTTCTTGGTGTGAAGTTACAAACATTATTATGGCACCTAATACTATCATTAGTAAGATACCTAGTACTATAAATTTTCTATTCATCATTTAATATTAATATATTCTTTAAAAGCTACAATGTATTTCATAATTTTATTTTTAATCTTGATTGTACCTACTGCAACTACATTATAACTTACAAGATATGATATAAAGTGGAGTTATTAGTGAGATAAACTTCTGCTTTTTTAATATTTTTTTAATAAAATTATCACTTTTATCAAACTCAAAATTTGATGTATAGTTGTAGCTTATTACGTCCAAACTTTGATTTTTTTTAAATGACATACAATGTTTCATTGATATGAAATCGTTTTAATGTTTTATAACAGACATTAAACGAAGTTAGCTCATATTTTTTGGAAAGTCAAGTTTTTCAACCTATCAAAAAAGGGTGTTTTAAATTTTATTATACACGTAAATTAAACAGCTTTTATTATTGATTGCTATTTTGTAAAACTGTCACATTTTTTTAATTAAATATTACTTTAACTGACATAGTTGCTGATTTTATTTTTCATGATTTCATTCTTTTTAAAAAGGTTCTAAAGTACTTGTTTACTGTTATACAAGCACTATAGCCTATTTTGTTTCTTAACAACGTGTTTATTTATAGGTTTGTAAAGCTTCATATTAGTTTTTTGGCTTGATTTTGGCTAATAGCTTTCTGATAAGTTTAAACTAAAATAGTTTTGAATAATAATTATCCAAAACGCAATTTTAAAATTAAAGAATAGAGTATGAGTCAAGTAAAAGAGAACAGCACAGTAAAAGTAAATTATACAGGTAAATTATCTGATGGAAAGATTTTTGATACATCTGAAGGTGAAGCGCCAATAGAATTTGTTTTAGGAGAAGGAAGATTAATTCCTGGTTTTGAAAAAGGTTTAATTGATATGAAATTAAACGAAAAGAAGACCATTACAATTCCTAAAGAGGAAGCGTACGGAGACGTTAATAAAGATTTACTTCATGAAGTAAATAAAGCTGAGCTTCCGCAAGATATGGCTCCAGAAGTTGGAATGGGACTTGTTTCTAAAGCTCCTGATGGTAGAGAAATGAATTTAATGGTTGTTGAAGTAAAAGAAGAAAGCATTGTTGTAGATGGCAATCATCCTTTAGCTGGTAAAGACCTTATTTTTGATCTTGAAGTGTTAGAAATTAAAGAAACTGTAATTGCTGAATAAAGTAATTATAAATTTTAAATAATATCAATAGCCTTTGTTAAACGTTTTAACAAAGGCTATTTTGTGTACAGGTTTTTTTCATAATTGTGAGATGAAAATAGAGGATAATACTCAGGCATTGCAGTGCCTGAGTATTATCCTCTATAAATAAAATCAAGTTTTTACTAGATTGCCATTGCTCCAACTTCTGCTACTGCATGATCATTTTCAACAGAACTTCCGCTTACTCCAATAGCACCAATAACCTCTCCAGCTGCATTTTTAATTGGTACACCTCCTGGAAAAGTAATAAGTCCATTGTTAGAATGTTCAATGTTAAATAAGGGCTGACCTGGTTGAGATAATTCACCAATTATTCCAGTATTCATATCAAAATATCGCGCTGTTTTTGCTTTTTTTATAGAGATGTCAAGAGAACCTAACCAAGCTCCATCCATACGTGCAAATGCTAATAAGTTTGCGCCTGCATCTACAATTGCAATGTTCATTTTAGTATCTATTGTCGTAGATTTTTGTTTTGCTGCTACGATTGCTTTTTCTGCTTGTGCTAATGTAATATTCATAATGTTTTAGTTTTGTATTGTTTAATTTGATGCAAATATACGGTGATAGTTAAAGGATTGCGTTACTATAACAGTTCAATAACTTATGAAAAAAGGTCAAGTTTGTGAACGAAGATAAGATTGATAATCATGAAGCGGTTTCGCTGGGACTAAAGCCAAATTTATTTTTAAAGGCTATACTGAAATTTGACAAGTTGTTATAACCAAAATCTAAGTAAATATCTGAAGGTTTTAAATTCCCTTTCTCTAAAGTCTCTTTTGCTTTTTGAAGTCGTTTATCTTGTAACCATTTTCCAGGTGACACTTTGTACTCTTTAATGAAATGACGTTTAAAAGTAGATAAACTCATATTACATAAGAATGAAATTTCTTCTAATTTTAAGTTAGAGTGTATTTTGCTTTCTACAATTTTTTTAAAAGGTGAGGTTTCATTAATTATTAAAGAATATAGATATAATTCAAATTTTATTCCATATTTCTGTAGAAGATAAAGCATCAATTCTTCAAACTTTACGGAAAGTAAATTCTCCATAAAAGCCATAGGTGCTTCACTAATTGTTGATAATGAATTTAGGTAAGAAGTAATATATGAGTCATTTCTTATTATAAAATAAGGTGTTTCCTCAATTACTGTTTGATTGTTTTCTGTGTGTTTTTCTAGAAATTCCTTTAGTTTTTTTTCAGAAAAAAAGAAGAGCTTACAAAAATAAATAGCTTCTGCATCTAGTAATTCAGTCCAAAGCCAATTTCCTCTTTTTAGCAACAACGATTGGTCTTTATTTACAGCAACAGTTGTACCTGCAAAGTGTACTTGTTTTTTTCCAACTTGTAGAAAACTGAACATATTCATACCTAAATTGACTTTGCTTTTTACAACATCGTTAGTCATTTTAAAATCGTAAACAAACAAATCAATAGTATTCTGTTTATTTGTAAGGTAGATTTCAGGTATGTTTTCTATTGGCATTTTGGATTTTTAGGGTTTAAAACAAATGTCTTCAATGTTTATTTTAAGCAAAAAAAAGCATCTATCTAATCTATCAAATTATAGTTGCTCAATTCAGGAGCATTTAGTTCGTAATTATAGCCTCTCCAAAATTCACTTCCAAAACCATTATATTTCCAGACAATTTCTTTTTCTGGTGTTACTTCCCAAAAACCATAATCGCCTTCACAAATTAGCGTATTACCGTTTTTAAGTCTCACAGCTCCAGAAATTATTCTATTGTAAAGGTTTTCATCGGTAAAGCTCCAAACAATAGTAGGCTCGTTATCCGTGTTTGCTGTTAGGTTAAAAGTTTCTGGAATATCTAATTCGTATACAATAGACTGTTCTGTGCTTAAACCATTGACATAAACGAGCATGTTTCCTTTTCCTAATACATCATTTTCTAATAGGTTAGGAAAGTGATTGTGATCAAAAAGGACATCTCCAAAAGTATTACCATAAGCTAAAGGGTTACCAAAACGGTATAATAAATCACCTCCTTTGTTATAGTTACCTCCAGAATGAGAAGTAGATTCTGCCATAGTGGTACTATGATCGATAACCCAAATTTCGCTAAAAACATTTATACTAAGGAAAATAATATCTCTATCGTTATCGTAATCCATTCCGTTTCCATGCATGAGATCACCACTTTGAAGCGGAGCGTAGTTAATATGAATTAATTGTGGATTATCTGCAACTACACCATAATTAGGTAAGTCTATTTCTTGGTCTTGTATAATGTGTTCCCAACTTCTCCATTGCCAAACAATAGTATTTGTATCTGGATTGACTTCAATTAATTTTTCTGGATAGATATGAGAACTACCAAAAGCACCGTTGTTTTCAGCTTCAACTTCGTCAATTTTCTCCCAAACTAATATAAGGATGTTACCATTTGGTAACATTTCTACATCATGATGAGAAATCTCATCTTCACTACTAGTTATATATTCCCAAGCAATAGAGTTATCTGGGTTAATTAAGCGAACAACACCACCATATCCACCAAAAGAAATGGCAGCATTCTCATCTTTAAAAATCCCTAACAATTGTCCGTTAGGTAAAATTTCTAAGTCATTACCCAATAGGCTTTCAAATGTCCACTCGTATTTTTTATGGCCTTGTTTATCTATTAAAAACGCTGAATTAGATCCTTTAATAATAGCTAATGTAAGATGGTCATCAATCTTATCTGCAATATAAATTTCAATATTATCTGTAAGCTCTAAGGTCTCTGTTTGGTCATTGTTTAAAGCAATATTGTCATCATTTTTACAACTCATGGCTATAAAAATGAATGCAACAGTAAATAGTGTAAAGGATTTTTTCATAATTTAAAATTTATGGTTTTGTAAATTACATTTAACTACTATTGAGCCTTTAAGAAATCTTCATATTCATAATAAAAAGATTCAAAAGCAGCCATTTTCTCATTAAAGAACACCATAACTTCTTGCCAAGTGTTTTTATTGTGGATGGATACTTTGTAGCCTAAAGGTACGTAGACTCTTGAAATTTCTTTTCCGTTATCGAGAAAATACTCTTCTTCAAAAATAGCATCAGGTAAATATTCTGTTGTTAGTATGGTTTTTACTTGCTGTAGTTTCTCCCAATAATTAATACGGTTTTCTAAATCATCTTCTAAATCTAAACTAACGTGAGCAGATTTATTATCGAAATGAAATTTAAAGCTGAACCCTTTTATTTTGGTATTATAAAGAATCCATTTTGTAGGAAAGGATTTTCCAAAACTGGTCCAGAATAATTGTTTTATTTGTCTTGATTCTTCTTTTGAAAACACGATTTCAAGTTTATGGTTAAAAGTGAATAATTAATAGTTACTGCACTCAAGTCTTTCTTATTTACGTTTGTTCTGTCATTTCTGCAAAAGCAGGAATCTATAAGAGCCTAAATAGTATAAAAAGGACTCCTGCCTCGGCAGGAATGACAAGTCTATATAAAATAAGCAATAACAACAGCGCTAATAATAGTTAGCAATTTAGTGATATTAAATGTGTGACCTTCATTGCTTTCAAATAAAATGGTAGTAGAAATATGTAAAAATATTCCAATAACTATAGCTGAAATTTGAGTATAATACATTTCGAAAAAGCTAAAGTTAGCAGATAAAAAGACGCCTAAAGGCGTCATTAATGCGAATAGGAATAAAAAGGCTAGCACTTTTCGCTTCGGCATTTTTGAAGCCAAAAAGAATGTCGATAAGATGATTGCAATTGGAAGTTTATGGATAATAATTCCGTAGATTAAGTTGGTGTGTCCATCTATTGGAATCCCTTCTAAAACACTATGAATACTTAAACTAATAAACAAAAGCCAAGGGAAAACAGTTGCGTTTTTATTAATATGTACATGACCATGTTCTGCACCTTTAGAGAAAAATTCTAAAATAATTTGTAATAAAATACCAACCATTATAAACAAACCAACAGTTTCATAATTACTAGTATAAACTTCTGGTAGAAAATGAAAAACGGTTATAGATAATAGAAAAGCACCACTAAAAGCAAGAAGTAATTTTAAGTACTTTGGTTGTTTTGGCTTTAGTACAAAAACGACTAAATAACCTAAAACAACAGATAATATTGGTAGTGTAATATTTAAAAGCATAGTTTACTTAAAAATAAGGATTAAACGTTCGGATGTTTTTTTATGGTACTTATTCAATTTATAATCTCCAAAAACATCTAATAAATGTACACCAGCTTTTTCAAAGAGCACTTCAAAATCTTTTAAAGTTAAAGCGCGAACACGTTCTTGGAATTCAAATTCTTTACCTTCTGCAGTAAAAGTAATGTCTTTCGTAATATATCCGTTTTCTAAACGACGTTTTTGATGAAAGTCTATGCCTTCTACTGTTTTTATGTTTTCTTCAACTAAATTATCAATAATGAATTCACTATTTAAAAAGTCAATGACACCAAAACCATAGGCGTTTAAACCTGCTTTAATAGCTTTTATAGTCTTGAGATTATCTTCTTCATTTTCAAAATAACCAAAGCTAGTAAACAGGTTAAAAACGGCATCAAATTGTTCGTGATAAGGTTTGCACATATCGTGGACATTAAAATGTAAACTCTCGTTTTCAAACTGTTTTGCATGTGTTATGCTGTTTTGAGATAAATCTACTCCTGTCACATCAAAACCTATTTTATTTAAATAAACAGCGTGTCTCCCTTTACCACAAGCAAGATCTAGAATCTTTCCGTGTTCAGGAATGTTTAAATAGTTGGTTAGATTAAACATGAAGTTTTCACCTTCATTATAATCTCTATCTTTATATAAAATATGGTAAAATGGCGTATTAAACCATGAAGCATACCAAGTTGTGTCGTCTTTTATCATCTATAAATTCTATCAAGAACAAAAATAGAGTATTTTTGCATTCAATTGGACGAAAATAATGGAAGATAATTTCAAAATGGTAGCCAAAACCTTATTTGGTTTTGAAGAGATATTAGCAAAAGAATTAACACAACTTGGTGCTATGGAAGTAAAACAAGGTGTTAGAAATGTTAGTTTTTCTGGTGATAAAGGCTTTATGTATAAGGCTAATTTAGGTATTAGAACTGCTATTAAAATTTTAAAACCTATAAAAACGTTTCGTGTTAATAATGAAAAGGATTTATACACTAATGTGTATAAAATGGATTGGTCTAAGCACATGAAATCTTCTGGAACATTAGCTATAAGTGCCACTGTCCATTCTACAGTTTTTACACATTCGCAATACACAGCTCTAAAAGTAAAGGATGCGATTGTAGACAAGTTTAGAGACGAAACCGGAGAAAGACCAAATGTAGATTTGCGTTTTCCAGACTTAAAGGTTAACGTACATATAGACCGTTCAATTTGTACTATTTCGTTAGATACTTCAGGAGAATCTTTACATAAACGTGGTTATAAAACAGCAACCAATATAGCACCAATAAACGAAGTTTTGGCCGCAGGTTTAATTATGCTTTCTGGTTGGGATGGACAGTCCGATTTCATGGATCCAATGTGTGGTAGTGGAACTATTTTGGCAGAAGCTGCAATGATAGCCTGCAATATTCCACCAAATTTAATGCGTAAAGAATTCGCTTTCGAACGCTGGAATGATTGGGATGTTGAACTTTTTGAGAAAATTGAAGAATCTCTATTAAATAAAACCAGAGATTTCCACCATAAAATGATTGGTTACGATAAATCGCCAAGTGCAGTTACCAAAGCGCAAGACAATATAAAAAATGCTAATTTAGACGAGTTTATAACTATTAAACATGAAGATTTCTTTAAAACGCAACGCGCAGGAGAGGAGAAGTTACACATGGTTTTTAATCCGCCTTATGGTGAGCGTTTAGATATTGAAATGGAGAGTTTTTACAAGGAGATTGGAGATACTTTAAAGCAAGGTTATCCAAATACAGATGCCTGGTTTATTACTTCTAACTTAGAAGCTATAAAACATGTAGGACTTAGACCATCGCGTAAAATAAAATTGATGAATGCGAAGTTAGAATCTCGTTTATTAAAATATGTAATGTATGCAGGAAGTAAGAAAGGTAAGTATATGGATAATTAATTTACTGTGATAAAAGACTTAAAAGCTAATTTAAAACCAATATTAAAGTTAACTCTAATTATGAGTTTTCCATTGTTGGTAATAGCTCTTGTAGGATTTTTTTTAATTCCAGAAACCAATCTCTACTTTAGAGAGTTAGGAGCACTGTTTTTGCATACAGCTATATTTGTTGGGATTATGTTGTTTTTTAATACGTTTAAACTAAGGAAGGTATTTTTACTAATTTTTCAATTCTTATTATCTTTTTTGGTAGCTTTTAAGCTGTTTTTTTATTATACTTTTGAAGCGAAACCATCAGCTTCTGGGGTTTTTGTAATTTTTGAAACTAATGCCGCTGAAGCTTCAGAATTCTTTTCTAGTTATTTTGATTTTACTATTGGTGCTATAATTAGTGTTAGTTTTTTAGTATTCTTTATTCTTATTTTACAATTAGTTTTTAAACAAAAACAGTTTCAGTTTTTGCGTTTTAAAAACATTTCATTAATATTTAAAGTGGTAACTATTTTATTAATTGTTGCTAGCGCTTATTTTCTTAGACGTTCTTTTAGAGATCAGAGTCTTTTTATTATATCCCATTCTATTCAAGAATATAATATAGCAAAAAACTATTATAAAGAACATTTAGCAAAACAAGAGAACCAGTCTATTAAAATAAATTCTAAAAATGAAAAACCTCAAGTAGGAATTGTAATTATTGGAGAATCGACTTCAAGATGGCACATGCAATTGTACAATTACAATAGAGAAACTAATCCTATTCTTTCTAAAATGAAAGATGAGTTGTTTATTTTTAATGATGTAATTGCACCAGAAGTGATGACTATAAAATCACTTGAAAAATCCTTAACACTTTCGGACCATAATAATCCTAAAGCAGAAAATAATTTTTCTATCGTGCAATTGGCAAATGCCGCTGGATTCGAAACCTTTTGGATTTCTAATCAACAGCCAGTAGGTTTTACAGAGAGTACACCAACTATTATTGCAACTGCTGCAAAGCATAAACAGTTTTTAGCAACAGATAGTTATTTTTATTCAATCTATGATGAAGCGTTAATTCCTGAAATTAGAAATGCTATAAAAACAGAAAGTAAACGTAAATTAATATTTGTACATTTAATTGGAACACATAGATTATACCCGAAACGTTATACCAAAGAGTTTGATTATTTTGAAGGTGTAAATGAACGCACAAAGTATAAGACGGCATATTCTAAAGCTAAAGTAAATGAATATGATAATGCTGTTAGGTACAATGATTTTGTTGTTAGTGAAATTATAAAGTTAACAAAAGCAGAAAATGAAAACAGTTTTGTTGTGTATTTTTCTGATCATGGAGATGATGTTTTTGATACTCAAGATTTTGTTGGGCATCATGGACATAAAGGTTCTAAGCCAATGTTTGATGTTCCTTTTTTAGCTTGGTTTTCTGATGATTATTTAAATAATAATAAAAGAATAGATACTTTAAATAATTACGAAAATAGAAAGTATAATGCAGAAGATTTCATCTATAGCTTTTCTGATATTATTAATCTAGATTTTGAAGGTTTCGATGCTACAAGAAGTATCTTTAGTTCTAGCTTTAAAGAACGTAAACGGTTAATAAAGGAGCGTTTAGATTACGATACTTGGGAGGAATAATGATATTATTTTAAAAACAAAATATGCTATCAAAAACGGATTCAACTTTACTTAAAGGAATAGCTATTCTATTTGTATTTACTCATAATTTTTTACATTGGATAGCTCCAATGTTAGGAGAGAATGAATTTTTTTACCGAGAAGCTCCTGCTAATAATTTTATAAATGGATTACTTAAGGACCCTTTAAATACACCGCGATATATATCTATTTACATCGCACCTTTTATAGCATTGCATTTGTTTATTTTCTTAAGTGGTTATGGGTTAACTAGTGCATACATTAATAAAAAAATTAATTTTAAAAGCTTTATTGTAAAACGATTATCAAAATTGTATCCTGTTTTTACAATAGCTTTAATTGGATTGTTTGTATATAAATATGTTATTTTTAGAGCTGAATTCACACAAATTACTGCTATTGATTTCTTTTTAAGATATACACTTCTTGCTAATTTTATTCCAGGAAAACTATTTGTATTAAACGGACCTTTTTGGTTTTATTCTTTAATTGTCCAATTGTATTTTTGTTTTCCTGTACTTATTTACTTGCTTAAAAAAAGAACTCGTAATGTAATAGTTGTAGCACTATTAGCACTTGTTTTAATCTTTTGTTTAAACGACTATTTTTCATATATGAATTTTAGTTTATACTCAATTTTTATTGGCCATTTACCAATATTTATTTTTGGGATGCTTTATTCTCAATATGCAGAGGTTATTAATAAACAATTTAGATGGTTAGTGCCTTTAGCGCTATTGCTTTTCGTATTAGGGCTTTATAATATGTATTTTTGGTATTTATCTTACACAACATTTATAATCCTTGTTTTGGCATTATTTAATTTCTTAAAAAAATATAAGGCACCTAAATACATTAATCAATTTTTATTATTCTCAGGAGGTTTGTCGTATTATATCTTTGCAGTACATGGCTTTTTAAGAACTCCATGGGTTCGTTTAGCCAATAAAGCGGATAATGATATATTTCATTATTTATACTTATTAGTTTTTACTATAATTATATACTTGGTAGCAATGATGACAAGAGAAATAGAACGTTACTATTTTAGGCTGTTAGCTAAATATAAACGCTCAAAAAATAAAGACTAATACTTCTCCTTTAAAGTCTCTAGATGGTGATTTACATGATAACTAGTCCACATTACAATTTCTCTAACAGGTATTTTACCCATTAAAGGATGTGGTAATATGTAAGTATCAAGGTCGTTGTCTTTCCACTTTTTTGTTTTGTATTGGAGCTTTTTGCTTTCCGTTTGAATGCGGTCTAATAGGTAGTTTTTTTCTTTTAACCTTGGAGGTTTTATGTTTTTTGAAGGTCCAAAAGTGATACCATTAGCTTCTATTAATCGTTCTTTATATCTATTGGTAACTGTTTCAAAATCGCGAACAGGTCTATTCGCTTTTCCAAATTTTAGTTGTAATATAAACTTTGGTAAACTTAATGCATTATTAAGGGTTTTAATACTTTGTAATAAATGTAAAGCATGCTGTCCAGTAGTCCATTTTTTTTCTGGTCCAGTTTCCCATTTTTCTTGGTCTTGAGATTCTAGAAACTCGTAGAGATTATTGTTAATAGTTTCTAACTGCTCAACAATAGTATCCTTATCCATTATTTGTCTTTTTTAAATAAAGGTATAAGGTAAGAAATAGTGTAGCCATATCCTACACCAAATTTTTTGCTATCATAAGTTTTATTAAAACCCGGAATGTAGTGGTTCTCTAAATTATCTGGGCTTTTTTCAGATAATGTGCGTTTTAATTGTGCATTAATTCCAATATATAGGTTATTAAAAACTTCCGCTTTAATACCTAAAATGAACTCTAACCAAGTAGAGGACAAACCATCAAATTCTTCACTTTCAGTATTTGTAAATTGTGGCTGCCAAAATTGGTCTTGACTGTAAACCGTATAACTATCTAATGTTTGGGAAAAGGTGCTAAAACCAGTTCTAAAACCACTATAGATCATGTTATTCATGCCTAACCAGTTGGTATACATATTATAATCTATTCCAATTTTCACATAACTTCCATTTGCAGTTGTGTTTATAAAATCGGTACTCGTCGTCTTTTTTTCTGTGCCAAATTCTCCAGCTATGTAAAGTTTTTTTGTTATCCTGAAATCGCCATTAACTTCAAAACCTGTATACTCATCGTCTGCAAATGTTCTAATAAGTTTTCCAAAGTCTGTTCCTAAACGCAGGCCATATTCTTGTATGTATTTTATAGAATCGACAGCTTTAATCTCTTTTTCTTCTTGTGCACCAATAAGCATGCAACAAAGCAGAAAAAAGCCACTAGTGACGTATTGTAAAGTGTATTTCATCTTCATTTATTACTGATTGGTTATCGTTTTCTGATGGTGCAAAATCCATCCAATTATCGGTATCTGGTTCTATAATTATTTCTACATTCTCGAAGATTATTTTGTAACCACAAGCGCGAGAAACATAAACTTCTTTTGTTCCGTATTGTATTGTTATTACATCTGGATTACCACTAATTGTTCCATTAGTATCAACATAATCTCTATACACACGATACTTGGTTTCATTAGCATCTGTTCTTAGAGGTAAAATCATTTGATCTTCCGTTACAATATCATAACCCTCTAAAACACGAGTAGCATCATCAAAATCTTCAACACGCAGTTTTGTAACATTTTTAGGGTTATCTGTAAGTGTAACATCTCTAAATTCTACAATCATTCTTGGAGTAGTAGGAGTGTCTTCATCACAAATATCGTCTCGTTCGCAGCTAAATGCAATACAAAAAAAGAGTAGAAGTAAGGTTATTATTTTTTTCATTTATGCTGAATTTATTTCAGTATATTTATTTTAAATTATCTATCGCTTTTCTAAAAGCACAATGTTTTCGACATGGTGCGTTTGCGGAAACATATCTACAGCTTGTGTTTTAGTTACTTTATAAATAGCATCCATTAATTGTAAATCTCTAGCCTGTGTAGCGCTATTGCAACTTACATAAACTATTTTATTTGGAGCAACGTTTAATATTTGTTTAACGACATCTTTATGCATTCCATCTCTTGGAGGATCTGTAATAATAACGTCTGGTTGGCCATGCGTATTAATAAATTGTTCGTTAAAGACGTTTTTCATGTCACCAACATAAAATTCTACATTATCTATACCGTTAAATTTCGCGTTTTCTTTTGCAGCAGTAATAGCATCTGGTACAGATTCTACACCAATAACTTTTTTAGCTTGTTTAGCAACAAATTGCGCTATGGTTCCCGTTCCTGTATATAAATCGTAAACCAATTCGTCTCCTTTTAAGTCGGCAAATTCACGTGTAAGCTTATACAATTCGAAGGCTTGTGCAGAATTTGTTTGGTAAAAAGATTTGGCATTAATTTTAAATTTCAAGCCTTCCATTTCTTCAAAAATGTGGTCTTGACCTTTATAGCAAATAACGTCTTGATCGTAAATAGTGTCGTTTGCTTTACCGTTAATGACATATTGTAAAGAGGTTATCTGCGGAAAGGTCTCTGCCACATAATCCAATAGTAACTCTCGTTTTTCTTTATCTTCCTTAAAAAACTGAACCAAAACCATAATATCTCCTGTTGAAGATGTTCTCAGCATTAAAGTTCTTAAGAGGCCAGTTTGATTCCTGGTATTAAAAAACTCAAGGTCATTTTCAAGAGCAAAGTTTTTAATAGCGTTTCTTATAGCGTTAGATGGATCTGCTTGTAAATGACATTTCTTTATATCCAATATTTTGTCCCACATTCCAGGAATATGAAAACCTAAAGCATTTCTATCGCCTAAATCTTCGTCACTTTCTACTTCCTCTATAGTTAGCCATCGGCTATCACTAAAAGAGAATTCCATTTTATTTCTATAAAAATACTGTTCTGCAGCCTCTTTAATAGGTGTTATTTCAGGTAATTCTATATGCCCAATTCTAATTAAATTATTGGTCACTTCCTTTTGCTTATAATACAATTGATGCTCGTAAGCCATGTCTTGCCATTTACATCCTCCACAAACACCATAATGGTCGCAAGCAGGTTCTGTTCTCTTATCGCTTAATGTATGGAATATGGTAGCCTTACCTTCATAATATGATTTACGCTTTTTAAAGGTTTGTACATCTATAACATCACCAGGTACTGCATTTGGTATAAAAATTACTTTTCCATCAGGTGCTTTTGCTACCGATTTTCCTTTTGCAGCAGTATCAAATACTTCTACATTAGTAAATACTTTCTTTCTATTTTTACTTCTTGCCATAGATGCAAAAATAATAATAGCAGTAAACAAAATCTATGTAAAATGAATTATCTTTAAAAAACTTCAAAATAAAATGAACCTTTTACCTTTTTCTGCGTCTTTAGAGTATGAAAGTAACAAATAATCATAAGCGAAAGCTTCTTCAACCAAAAGCACAAGTTGTAAAGTTATTTAAAACATTAGCGACAAAGGAATATAAAATTTGGCCTATAGAAAATTGGCCAGCAATCCGGTTTAATGAAAAATTAAAAATTGGAGCAAAAGGTGGTCATGGTAGCGTACGTTACACTATAATAGATTTTAAAGACAATGAGGAAATTAAATTTCAATTTTCTAAACCTCATGGGTTTATTGGTACACATGAGTTCTGTATTAATGCAATTGATAATAATACAGCAGAAATAACTCATGAAATAAACATGAATACATCAACAGTAAAAGCCACTTTTTTATGGTTAGTTGTTATACGTTGGTTGCACGATGCATTAATTGAAGATGCTTTCGATAAAGTGGAAAATAGTTATTCCGAAGAAAAGAAGAAAACAAAATACTCGCTTTGGGTACAGTTATTAAGAAGTGCTTATAAAAGAAAACCGTTTCAAATAAAACACACATAATTGAAAACAGATAAACGTTTAGATGCAAGATTGGTTAAAGCTTATCAATCTGGGGACCAAAAAGCTTTAGCAGCTTTGGTTAAACGTTGGCACCTTGCATTCTGTAATAAAGCATTTTGGCTTGTTAAAGATGCAGATGTATCAAAGGACATAGCACAAGAGACTTGGCGAACGATAATTAGTAAACTAGAAACTTTAAAAAATCCTTCAAGTTTTGGTAATTGGGCCTTACGAATTGTCTATTCAAAATCCTTAGATGTATTACGAAAAACAGATAAGATAAAGAATCAACAACAAATACTAGATAGAGAACAAGCAATAATTGAAGAAGGAAACGATGAACGAGAGGAATTAAAAACACAACTTTTAAAAGCCATTAAAAACCTTTCTGTTCAACAACAAATAGTTATAAGACTATTTTATTTAGAAGACTATTCACTTAAAGAGATTAGCAAAACATTACAAATTAATGAAGGAACAGCTAAATCGAGATTGTTTTATGCTAGAGAAAAATTACGAAAATTATTACATAATAAGAGAGTTAAATAACAACAGGTTTCCGCTTTTGCTGAAATATAAAAATTAAGAACATGAAAAATAATATAGAAGACATCGATCAATTAATTAAAGAGACTTTATCTCAAGAAGAGGCAAAATTTTATGACGCATTAGAAGAACAGAATGTACTTGAAATGGTTTTTGGGTTATTTAAAGGTAAAAATGCCTGGATTCTTATTGCAATGAATATTGTTACAGTTGTTTTCTTTTGCTTATTTATTTACTGCGTTGTACAATTCTTTGAAGTAGAAGCAACCAAAGAGCTTATTAAATGGGGATTAGGAAGTGTTATTTTTTTACTTGGAGTAAGTATGCTCAAGATTTTTGCTTGGCTTCAAATGGATAAAAATGCTATTTTAAGAGAGATAAAACGTTTAGAATTACAAGTTTCATCATTAGCTGGAAGAATTTCATAATAAGATTTTAAGAAGCAACTAATATTTAGTAATTTGCGAATCCTAGGGATGATTTCTTTCCCACGCTGAATTTTCGTTACTTCGAAAGGATAAAGGTAGATAAGGAATGGATATTTTATTCATTATTTAAACACATTTAAAATGGCTGTATTAGAACAATTAACGTCGCAAGAAGCGATGGATTTAGAAAACAAGTATGGAGCACACAATTACCATCCACTTCCTGTAGTATTAAGTAGAGGAGAAGGCGTATACGTTTGGGACGTAGAGGGAAAACAATATTACGATTTCCTTTCTGCTTACTCTGCTGTAAACCAAGGACATTGTCATCCAAAAATTGTTGATGCAATGACAAGTCAAGCACAAACCTTAACCTTAACTTCTCGTGCATTTTATAACGATATGCTGGGTAAGTTTGAGAAGTATGCTACAGAGACTTTTAACTACGATAAACTGTTACCTATGAACACAGGAGCAGAGGCTGTAGAAACAGCTTTAAAACTATGTAGAAAATGGGCTTACGAAGTAAAAGGTATTGCTGAAAATGAAGCTGAAATTATTGTATGCGAAAACAACTTCCACGGAAGAACAACGACAATAATCTCTTTTTCTAACGATCCCGTAGCAAGAAAAAACTTTGGTCCTTATACCAAAGGATTTATAAAAATAGAATATGATAACCTTAAAGCGTTAGAAGATGCACTTTCTGGAAATAATAATATTGCTGGTTTTTTAGTAGAACCTATTCAAGGCGAAGCTGGAGTTTACGTGCCATCTGATGGTTACTTAGCGAAAGCAAAAGCATTATGCCAAAAACATAACGTTTTATTTATTGCAGACGAAGTACAAACAGGAATAGCAAGAACAGGACGTTTATTAGCGACTTGTGGAAACTGTTCTTGTACAGATAAGCATTGTTCTGGGACACCAGAAGTTAAAGCAGATATCCTTATTTTAGGTAAAGCATTATCAGGAGGAGCCTATCCGGTTTCTGCAGTATTAGCTAATAATACTATTATGGATGTTATTAAGCCAGGAAACCATGGGAGTACATTTGGTGGAAATCCTGTTGCTGCTGCTATTGGAATGGCTGCTTTAGAAGTTGTTAAAGATGAAAAACTTGCAGAGAATGCTCAGATTCTAGGTGAATTATTTAGATCTGAAATCGCTAAATTTATTGAAACCTCAAACATTGTTAATGGCGTAAGAGGAAAAGGTTTATTAAACGCTATTTTAATTAACGATACTGAAGATAGTGATACGGCTTGGAATATATGTATGGCCCTAAGAGATAATGGCCTATTAGCGAAACCTACACATGGAAACATTATTCGTTTTGCGCCACCTTTAGTAATGACTAAAACACAATTATTAGATTGTGTAGTTATTATTACAAAAACGTTAAAGCAATTTGAAAAATAACAATTAGTAAATACTTTAAATAAAAAAGCTCTAA
>NZ_JSWF01000018.1 GCF_000797445.1 Lacinutrix jangbogonensis
TTTTTTTATATTTATTGTTGTAAATTATTGTGCTTGTTGAGCTTGTTCTATAGCTTCTTGCCATGTTCTATTCATTTCATCCCAACCAATTGTTGAAATTTGATAGATAGTGTAGATTAAATACAGAACGTTAATAATCATAATAATCATTGCTACAAGTTTAGCAGTTTCCATAGGTTTGGTTTCTCCTTCATAAGCATCAGGGTTTAGTTGTGCATCTTTAATTTTGTTTCCAGCTATAAAATAAGCAGGAGCAGATAGTAAAATACCTAAGCCTCCAAAACAGCAGCATAAAAGACCTACAATTGATAATACATAAACTACAGTTGGGTTGAGTTTTTTCTTCATAAGTTGGATTGTTTAAATTAATTTCTTGACTGTAAAACTAATAATAATAATTAAAACGGAAGCTATTGCTAATCCATTAATAATTTTATTAATAGACTTAAATTTATAAAAAAGTGAGGTTATTATAACAATAGCTAATGGTATAAGTGCATAAATAGCTGGATACATTTTAAAAGCAGCTATAAATTCACCTTGAAATAATAAGCTAATACCACGTTGTAAACCACAACCCATACATTCAAAGCCAAACAATTTTTTGTTTAGACAAGGTAGCATGTATTGTTCTTGAAATAGTAACATTAAAGCAAATGTAAAAAATATCTACAAAAAAAGCTGCTTTTAGTTAGCAAGATCAATAGCTTTTTAGACTAATAGCAAATGAGTTTTAAAGTTTATTTGGTATAACTGTCTATTGAAAATAATTATCTTAGCCATTTATTAGATAAAATGAAACACAAAAATACCATAAGTTATTTACTTATTTTACTAGGAGGGAGTATTGCTATTTATGCTAATGCAAATGAAAAGCAGAGTATTCTGCTTTTGATATTAGGTATTTTTACGTTAATGTCTGGTTTGTATATTTTAAATGCATCGTTGTCTAGCAAACCTCCAAGAAATGATTATGAAATTAAGGACGAAGAAGAATGAGTTTTAATATAGGTGATTTTGTATATGTTTTGGATGAAGCACTCTCTGGTAACATTATTAGAATAGTAGGTTCTGAAATAACTATTGAGGACGAAGATGGTTTTGAGTTGTCTTTTAGGGCTCATGAAATTGTAAAAAAGCAAGGTGATAGTCTTAGAAAAGGAGCTTTTAGAAGTAAAAGTATAAATCAAGTACTTTCAGAAAAAGAATCAAATAAAAAAAGAACACTCCCAAGAGTAAAACCAAAAGAACGCTTTCAACCAACTATGGAAGTCGATTTGCACATTCATCATTTAGTGAAATCTGAAAGACATTTAGGGAGTCATGATAAAAAATTAATTCAGCTTGAAACAGCAAAGCATAAATTAGAATTTGCCATGCAAAAGAAAATACAGAAAATTGTATTTATTCATGGCGTAGGAGAAGGTACTTTAAAGCTAGAATTAGAATATTTATTTAAGCGCTATAACAACTTAAAGTTTTATGATGCCGATTACAAAAAATACGGTCAAGGCGCAACAGAGGTTTATATCTATCAAAATATTGATCCACACGATTAACTATTTTAGGTGTTAAAATGCTGGTGTTACAGATCTTGAAGTTGTAGTTGTTAACGTTCCAAAATCTAAAGTATCTTGAATTAATATTGGTAAAACAATATTTGTTAGATTTAGTGATAATTGAAAACTTTGTGAAATGGGATGTAATCTAAAAGCAGTTGCAGGAATGTTATTTACTACATCTACATTTAAATAATCTGCTCCTACAGTATTATTTTCTATATCGTTTGCAGGGTTTTGATCTTGTGTAGTGCCTTCTTCATTGATAGTGAGTATCAAATCGTTGTCATCATCCGTGTCAAGATAATTTGGAATACCATCACCATCTGTATCTAAAGCTTCGGTAAGTAATAATTCTACAGTGTAATTTGGCATTTCGCTTGCTGTTAATACATTATCACCATCATCATCTGCATCTATATAATTTGGCAAACCATCACCATCTGTATCATCGTTTTCTAAATCACCATCACCATCTATGTCTTCTAATTCAGCAGGAATGCCGTCGTTATCGTCTTCGGTTAACACTATTGCAAAAATGGCGTTTACATTAGAATTATAATCATTGGTTACACTTAAGTTTGAAGGTGGTATTACACTGCAAAAAACGTCGCTATTAATTTCATTATTATAAGTTCTATAATTAAATTGATTATCATTATTAGTAAACGCAGGATTATTATTAATTAAGTTTACCAGTAAAGGGTTGGTAGCATCAAATTCTGTTGCAATTAATTCTACTAGCGTTGTATTGATAACAACTGAAAGCGATTCTGCTGGATCTGTTTTTATTTTGTAGCATATTAAATCGCCACAGTCGACAGTATTAAACGTCTCTTCAAATTCTAATGCTGTTGTAATAATATCACCATCATTACAACTTGTAAAAAGAAAAGCTAGAGTTAAAAAAGAAAAAATAATTCTCATATATAGTAGATTATACAGCAAAAATAACAGAATTACGTAAATGATACCATAGCTTATGGTAATTAATTTTATTTGACTTATTTTTGACAGCTAGAAACACTTGTTTTTCCTTTTGCAATATAGTGATAACAAAGGATTAGCAATAAATATTAAAGTTTTCCCAAAAAATGAAGCAAGTATATTTTGATAGTGCAGCAACAACGCAAATAAGATCAGAAATTGTTGAGAAAATGACAACTGTTATGCAAGAGTGTTATGGTAATGCCTCTTCAACACATAGTTATGGACGTTCATCCAAGTCTATGGTTGAAAATGCAAGAAAAACAGTTGCAAAACAACTTAATTGTTCGGCTTCCGAAATTATATTTACTTCTGGAGGAACAGAAGCAGATAATCTTGCCTTGCGTAGTTCTGTTAGAGATTTAGGAGTAAAGACTATAATCACTTCACGTATTGAGCATCATGCAGTTATTTACACTGTAAATCAATTAGAACGCGAATATGGTATAACTGTTAAGTTTGTAGATTTAGATGAAGAAGGACAAATAGACTATACACATCTTGAAGCATTATTACAATCGCCAAAAAAGAAATTGGTGAGCTTAATGCATGTAAATAATGAAATAGGAAACATTTTAGATATTAAACGTGTAGGCGAATTATGCAAAGCAAATAACGCTCTATTTCATAGTGATACTGTACAATCTGTAGGGCATTACGAATTAGATTTGCAAGATATATCTATTGATTTTTTGGCAGTTAGCGCACATAAATTTCATGGTCCAAAAGGTGTAGGTTTTGCTTTTGTTAGAAAAAATTCGGGTATTAAACCTTTAATTTTTGGAGGAGAGCAGGAGCGAGGAGCAAGAGCAGGAACAGAAGCTGTACACAATATTGTTGGTTTAGAGGAAGCGTTAAAAATATCATATGCTAATTTAACTGAAGAACGTGCTTATATCACTTCATTAAAAAAATATTTTATTAAATCTATAATCGAAGCCTTTCCAGAAGCGAGTTTTAATGGAAGTTCGGCAAATTTTGAAAAAAGCACCTATACTCTTGTTAATGTATGTTTACCAATTGCACCAGAAAAAGCACCAATATTATTGTTTCAATTGGACTTAAAAGGAATCGCTTGCTCTAAAGGAAGTGCTTGCCAAAGTGGTAGTGCTAAAGGTTCTCATGTATTATCACAGATTTTATGTTATGAGGATATGCAGAAGCCTTCACTTAGATTTTCATTTTGTAAATACAATACAACAACAGAAATTGATTATGTTGTAGATGTTTTAAAAGACTTTATGTAATTTTGCTATATGTTAAACTACACTACTTATTTACATAAAACAGCTACCGAATGGGTGACTTTTGTTCATGGAGCAGGAGGAAGTTCGTCTATTTGGTTTAAGCAAGTAAGAAGTTTTGGTGCACAGTTTAACGTATTAGTTCTAGATTTAAGAGGTCATGGTAATTCTAAACCAGCTTTAAAAGATGCTTTTAATTCTAAATATACTTTCGATTCTATTACCAATGATATTGTAGAGGTTATAGACCATTTAAAGATTCAAAAATCCCATTTTATAGGTATTTCCTTAGGTACTATTTTAATAAGAAATCTTGCCGAAAATCATCCAGAACGCGTGCAAAGCATGATTATGGGTGGCGCCATTATGAAATTAAATTTCCGCTCGCAAGTACTTATTAAACTTGGTGTTGTATTTAAATCGGTAGTGCCTTATATGTTACTTTATAAGTTTTTTGCATTTATTATTATGCCACGTAAAAATCATAAAAAGTCACGTTTATTGTTTGTCAATGAAGCAAAAAAACTGTACCAAAAAGAGTTTTTACGTTGGTTTAAACTCACTTCGGAAATAAACCCATTATTACGTTTCTTTAGAGCTAAAGACATAAAAATACCAACTTTATATGTTATGGGCGAACAAGACCATTTATTTTTACCGTCTATAAAAAATATAGTAGCTAAACATATAAAATCGACGCTGTTAGTCATTGAAAATTGTGGACACGTTGTAAATGTAGAGCAACCAGAAACATTTAACATTCAGGCTATTAAGTTTATTAATGAATTAGCTTAATAACTTTGTCTGAATTTTTTTTCTACTGAGAAATTAATCAGATTCATAAAATTATCGTGCACACCAAGTGTTGTTTCTAATTTTAATTGATTGATAATGTCTTTAATACGTTTGGCATCGAATTGCAGATCTGGAATAGAAATATAGTTTTTAAACAACTGCCCAATCGTTTTATAATAAATCGCTTCGAAGCTATTAAGGTCTAATGGCATTTTGTCTATATACTCATAATTGTTTATTTGAAAAGATTCCAACACTTTACCAACGTAATCCTTATGCAAAACTTGTTTTGGATTTACGATATTTAGCTCTTTAATTTCTGGATGATCTACGGCATATAAAATGGCTTTTGATACAAAATCGACTGGCACGATATTGAGTCCGCTTTCTTTATCAATCCATATTCTAAAAGCATTCGTAAACTTCTTAGAATATTTATCTAAAAACATTGGCCAAGAGTAAAATACATCGAATTTTGGTGTTTCAAAAAACGGCTTATCTAGTAATCGACCACAAATAATACTAGGTCTTAAAATTTGCGAAGCAATATTAATAGCCTTGCATTTTTGTATTACATATTGTTCAGTTTCGTATTTAGATTGCTCGTAAGGGTTTCTAAAACTATCGACGTTATATTTTGAAATAGTATCGTTTACCACTTCATTCTGGATACCAAAAGAGTAGGCCGTACTTATATAAATAAACCTGTTGACAGATTCCGGAAGATTTTCCAAAAGCTGTTGTGTTGCAATATAGTTTTGCTCATGTACTACTGTTTTAGAATTTGTAGCGTGAGATAAATTAGTAGAACCTGCACAATGTATTATTGTAGAAAAATTATAGGCTTTAAGCGTGTCTTTTTTTATATTAACAAGGTCTTCTGCAATTACTGTAATTCTTTCCAGACACTTTTCTACACTAATATCTTTTAGGTAGTCAGGCTTAGTACTATTATTTAAAACCTTTAATAAGCGTTCTTTTGCAGTAATACTTTTATCTCTAATTACAACATAAAGGTGCTCTTGAGTATTATTAGAAATGACTTGTTTAAGCCAATCGAATATTACATGACTTCCAACAATTCCAGTTCCTCCAGTAAGCAGACAATTCATAGTTTGTAATTAATATAAATTAGGCACGAATATACTATAATTACTGTTGTTGTAAGACTTCTATTTGTTCTAAAATCTTTTGTGCTTCTGCTTGTTTTTTATCGCTTTCACTTCTGTTAGTAGTCGATAGCTTGTAAGATTGTTCTAGCAGGCTTTTATAAGCGTCTTGTAGTTTATCGAGTTTACTTTTCTTTTTAAATATTCCAAACATAGTTTTATTTTTTTTACAAAGATAAAAACTAGTATCTCATTTACTTTTAAGGTTTTGTTAAAACGGTTCTTATAATAAAATTATCTATCTAAAGAATACAGAATGCAGATAACGTCCTGGCATAAAAGTAAAACCTCCAGCAATAATTAGTGCTCCAAAATAGAGTAGTATCATCTTGCGTTTATGCACTGTAATATTTCCTTTTTTAATTGCGATGTATGCAGTGGGAACAGTATAAATAGTTAAAAAGCTAAAGAGGTGAATCCATCCAAAATGATTAAAAACGGTTGGGCCAACTCCAGCGGGCATAAAAAGCGTTACAAATGCCGTAAATAGCATAAGAGCCATATATATTCTTCCCAAGGTTTTGTGTAATGGCGTTCCTTTTTTTAAAATAAGACTAACAGTTCCAAGTACAAAAGCAGGAAGCACTGTAAATAAATGAATGAACATTAATGTTTCGTAAGACATAGTTAGTGGTTTAATTGCATATTCAAATATGTGTAATTTATAATTGAAGTCAATTTATAAAAGTATGAGTTGTTATTTTTAGGTGACGAAATGTGTTTTAAAGACAAGATATCTTAATTTTTAACTGTTGGTCTTTCAATACCTATTAACTTTAAGCAGTTAAATAATATTCTTTTAGGTTATGATTTGTGGTTAGTGAAGCTTTTATTTTTTTTATAAATGAATAAGTTTGATTCGTTTATCATTAATGAATATGAACGTTCCCATTGTTGCGTTTCCTTTTAAGATGAAATCAAACTTCTTTGTTAAATTTTCGGGCACTTCAATTTCGACTTTATCAAAATACAAGAATGTATTATTTCCAATCGGTTTTAATGTTACATTCATTTCTTCATTTCCAGGATCTAAATTAGTATAGTATCTATTGGGATCGAGATATAATTTAAATTGAGTTGAATCTGGCATCTTTGTTTTTGATACAACTTTATTTAATGAATAATCAAATGTTGTTCCATCAGATAGTGGTTGCTTTAATGCTGTCCGCTTAACACTTAATTTATATCTGTAACCCCAAGCAAATTCAAAACGATCTAAGTATTCGATTGATGAATCTGGGGAGCTAAACGTTAATCTTTTGAAATGCTCATAATTTTGAAAGGATAAATAAGGATCGATAATTACGTTTTTATTTGTAGTGGTTTGCCCATTTAAGGACATTGAGATAAAAGTAAAAAGTATAATTATTATATAATTCATATTTTGTTATTTTTAGAATAATTGCTTTTCGTAAATGTCTAACAATGTCAGGTTATTATAGTTTTCTATTTTGAAAGGTTCACTGTAATGTCTAATTACTTTGTCATTTCTGTACATAATTTTTAAAATTATGTAGCCTTGTTTCAGGACGAGTCAGTATTAACCAGAACGTTATTACATATGGTTTGTTACGTGTTTTAAGCACCTAATTCAGTAAATAAAAACCGAATAGAAAATCCAGGAATATTTTCGCAAGTAGGCTAGAACTAGCAATAAATGGTATACGGTATTACCCACAGTTTTTATTCCTCAATTGATGTCTCCCAACCATCATAATCTCCATTCAAGTCAGATGCTTTTTGCCACAATTCCAATGTATATTCATCTATTTCGTCATAACTAACTTTGTCAATTCGTGATACTGAAATAACAAATTTGTATTCATTCGGTTGTTCTATTTTTTCTTTGGTTTTTGTCAAATCTGCTTATTATTTCATCCTGAATTTTCCATAATTCGTCAGCATCTGCGCTACTTGACAAACCATTGTCTTTCTGATTTGGCATTTTGATTGAAATATAGACAACGTTTTCTTGTTCTTTTATTGGTGCAACAATAGTCAAATTCAAATCGGTGGCAATAGAACTTAATTTGTCATTTACATTCGAGAAGTAAAATGTCCAATCTGGTTGATATTCGTTTTTCGGCTCGGATTGTCCGAATATTTTACTTAAAAATCCCATGAATAAAATGATGGTTAATATTTTGTGACGATGTTTTTTCAAATTGTGGGTAACCCGGCGAGGATTATGAGTTGTTTTCGCCTGTAAGATATTGTAAATATCTGTAAGGTAGAAATAACCGTAAGGTCGAAATAACTTATAACCAAGAGTTCTTGTTTAGTGCGCAGGGAAGCAAGCAGTCAACAATAACTTTGGCGAAGCCCTAGTCGGGTTCTGGTTAATGCGAGCGGAGCGGAGTATTAACCAGAACGTTTGTGTATATGGTTTATTGAGTTGTTAAATAACTAATTTAATAAATCTAAACTGAATATAAAAACGGTACGGTTTTTATAAGCAGGCCAGGACTAGCAATAAATTAAAGGCGCAATTATTTATTTTTTGTTTTATGCACTGCATAAAGAAGTGTTTGGCTTTCTTTTCCTTTAAGTTCTATTCTGCCAAGTTTATCAAAAACAAAATTTGTATTATTTAGTTCTTTTTTTAAACGACCAGAAATTAACAGATCTTGTTTAAGTTCATTGCATTTACCTTGAATTCTAGCAGCTGTATTTATTGTGTCTCCATGGTATGCAATTTCTTTTTTGAATTTGCCTACTTCGGCCACCGTAACAATACCGGCATTCATACCAGCTTTAAAATGTGGGATACAATTGTAATTCTTTAGGTAATATTCCATTCGGCTATCCAGTCGCTCTTTAAAATTGAAATATGCATTGAGGCAGTTTTCATCTCTTAGTCCATCTTGAAGTTTCCATGTCAAGATTACTTCATCACCTACATATTGATAAATTTCTGCTTCATTTTCTACTACAATGCCTAAATCGTTGAAGCAGTCTTGAATCATTTTGCTGTATTCAATGTGACCTAAATCTTCGGCATGTTTCGTTGAAGACTGGAGATCAATGAACATAAAAATGCGTTCTTCCTCACTAGGAGTATAGAACTTACCACGTAAAAGTTTCCAGAAATTGTTGCTCCCAAGAAATAAGTTTACTTGCCTTAGACCAAACATAAAAATATCTACAGATACTATGTATAAATAGATTGCAAAACTACCAGGTTCAAAAGCAAATCCTATAAATGATATATTCTCTCCATAAACGGCATAGCCTAATGAAATGATTGACACTAGAAATAGGATAACATAAACTAATCTTAGTGCCAATAATTTTTGAAAGGATATTCTTTTATAACTATGCTCCTCTGTTAATATTTGTGCATAGCCCGAGATAAATCCTATAATTGGTCCAGAAATAAAGATTGTGATTATTGATTCCCAAAATTCAAATTGAACAGAACCTAACTCTTTAGTTCCTTCTCCTCTTACAATACTGAAAAATATTAACGCTAGAGTCCACCCAATACTATATTGCTGAATAATTTTCCATCTGCGTTTATTCTTGAACTTCATTGCGTTCTCTTTTTGTGGCTATTAATTAATTGTTTAGTGATTAGTAGTTTACGTAGATAAATAATGACATTTATTATTACATTTTTATTTAGAGAATGTTTACGTTTTGTTTTGGTGTGCTAAAGATATAAAAATGATAGAATCCCATTATTCATAATTCCAAATATGTTTTTATGGGTTTTAATTTCTAGTTGCGGTTTTTCTTTATTGCTTTAAAACGTTTATACATGGCTTGTTGCCCGTTTAAGTAACCCATTTAATAAATATAAACTGAATAGAAAAACAGCACGGTTTTTATAAGTAGGCGAGGACTAGCAATAAATTATATTCTTTGTTGTACTTAGTTTTTTATCCATTCAAAATATAAGTCATCACGCAATCTATTCAGACTTGTTATTGATAAAAACTTAAAAGCAGGTGCGATAAAAACATATCTTAGCATTAGCATTTACAAAACAACTACTAAAATAAAAATAGGCAAAAACCCTTCCGATTTAGTTAAGATTGTAACTGAAGTTCCGACTACAGGAAAGCAAAGAATTATACTCATAAAAATTCTAAAAACTTTGTGGATTTCGACTTTCACGTATCCATTTTTAGAGTTAATTTTTCCTGTCATAACACAAAGAACCTTCTCTCAGATAGTTGAATAGATTATTTTGAATTCGTTTCCGATTATTATTCCGCGAAAAGGTCTGTCGGTATATTACGAAGTCATATTTTTAGACTTTTCAGTTCTCCGAGTTAATCAATTTAGCATTTCTGCTTGGTCATCAATTATCTTAAATTGCTTTTCTTAACAATATCCCGTAAAATTAGCCTGATAAGATGCCTTTTACTTTCTATTAGTCACTTCTTCAGTTTCGCAACCAAACAAGCTTTTCTCCATAATTAATTTGCTTACACCTTCTGGTAGCATGTTTTGCCAGCCGTCTTCACCTTTATTAATCATACTTAATACTTTTCTAGAGAATATATTAAGAGTAGCTGGATCGTAGTCTGCAATATCTACCACTTTACCATTGTATTTAAAGAACTTATAAAGTTCTTTCATACGTGGATGCACTTTTAAATTGTCACTTGTAGTTATAGTACCATCTTCATTTTCCATTGGATATAAATACACACGTAAATCTTTAAAAAAGAGTTTACCAAAGGCTTCTAAAATACCACCACTTAATTGTCTGTAGTATTTCTCATCGAAAATATCTATTAAATTATTCACGCCCATTGCTAAGCCCATTCTTGCTTTAGAGTATTGCGAGAAGTATTCTACAAGTTTGTAGTATTCTTGGAAATTAGAAATTAATACGGTTTGACCTAAAGAGCATAACAGCTTAGCACGATCCATAAAATCTTGCTCGTCTATTTCTCCTTCTGCTCGTAGATTTGAAAGTGTGATTTCAAAAACAACTTGTGTTTTTTCTTCATCTACTTTATTTTCTTTTAAGAACATGTCTAAAGATTTTTTGTACATATCCATATTTACTTTGGTAACAGGTCTAAAACTTCCACGAAGCGTTAATATGTTACGCTTGTAAAGCACTCTTGCCGGTAAAACGTTGTTTCCGTCTGGTGCGAACATTACAGCATCGGTCATACCATTTTTTACCAATTGCAAGCTCATTAAACGGTTATCTACATTTGCAAAAACAGGACCAGAGAAATTAATAGTATCGATTTCTAATTGATCTTTGTCCAGATGGTCGTATAAATAGCGTAATAATTTTCTGGGTTCATTATACTTATAAAACGCGCCATAAATAAGGTTTGTTCCTAATTTACCTAAGGTTTCTTGTTGTAAACGTGCATCGGTTTCTTTAAAACGAATATGTAAAACAATTTCGTTATACTCTTGTTCTGCATCTACTTGATATTTAATACCAATCCAACCGTGTCCTTTGTACTTTTTAGCAAAATCTATAGTGGCCACAGTATTAGCATAACTAAAAAACATTTTATGAGGATGCTTGTCTCTGGTAATACGTTGCTCGATTAAATTTATTTCATGATCTAGCATTTTACGCAAACGATCTTCGGTAACGTAGCGCTTATCTTTTTCAATACCATAAATGGCATCACTAAAATCCTTATCGTAAGCAGACATTGCTTTGGCTATGGTTCCAGAACCTCCACCTGCTCTAAAAAACTGACGTACAGTTTCTTGACCTGCACCAATTTCGGAAAAAGTACCGTAAATATTTTCGTTTAAATTTATACGAAGTGCTTTATCTTTTAGCGAAGGAATACTTTCTATATCTTTGTCTCCTTTTAGTTTAATTTCCATAGTTGAGGCGTTGTTTTGTCTTACTTACAAAGGTATCAAATAAGTATAGCAAATAAAAAAATAACTTATTTTTGTGATAAATAATAGCAACAGTGAAAATTACATTTTTAGGCACAGGAACATCACAAGGCATACCAGTAATTGGTAGCACGCATCCTGTATGTTTAAGTGCTAATTCTAAAGATAAACGCTTACGTGTTTCTATTATGGTGGAATGGCAAGACTATACTTTTGTCGTAGATTGTGGTCCAGATTTTAGACAGCAAATGCTGCGTGCCAATCCAGAAAAAATTGATGCTTTTATATTTACGCATGAACATGCAGACCATACCGCTGGGCTAGATGATATTCGTCCGTTTTTTTTTAAACAAGGAGATATAAATATTTATGCTCATCAGCGTGTTTTAGAACAGTTGCAACAGCGTTTTGAATATATTTTTACAAAAGAAGAAAAGTATCCTGGTGTTCCAAATTTAATAGAAAATGAAATAGTAAATAAACCATTTACTATTAATGGATTAGAGATTACTCCTGTTGAAGGACTCCATTATAAGCTTCCTGTTTTTGGTTATAGATTTGGCAATTTTGCTTACTTAACAGATATGAAAACGATTGCTGAATCCGAAAAACGAAAGCTTTTAAATTTGGATGTTTTAGTACTTAATGCTTTACGCGAAAAAGAACATATTTCACATTTTAACCTCGCTCAAGCATTAGCAATAATTAAAGAATTAAAGCCTAAACGCGCTTATTTAACACATATTAGTCACTATTTAGGTTTTCATGATACAGTACAACAAAAACTTCCTGAGAACGTTTTTTTAGCGTACGATGAACTTACAATAGATATTCCAAATCCATAAATTAAATTTCAAACGACTTAACAACTTACGCATTATGAAGAATCGCATTTTTATGTATCTGTTTATATTTTCTGTTTTACTGTTATTATTTCAGTTTATGAATTCTAAAAAAATATTTGATGATAGTAATCAAAAAGCGTCTACTTCTAAAAAGCAAATACAAAAATACCAAGATTCAATTTTAACCTTAAAGGATGATATTTACAATTTGTCTCAATTTAGTTTTGATTATGATGATTATTCTTACGATTATTTTTTAAATCAAGGTTACGATGTAGACAAACTTATGGTTACCGTTAAAGATGCCTTGTATTCACAAAACGAGTATGAAGGCGAGCAACATCCGCTAGTGCCTTATGTTTCTACAACAAATACTAAAATTTTAATAAACTCTATTAGAGTTTTAAATCACAAATGGATTATTGCCGATTTTACTGATGGACAACTTTGGGGAGAAATGCTAGTGGCTTATTCTCTAAACGAGGAAGGAGAACTTAATTTTAGAGTTTCGGAATCTTTATTGAAACCTATTCACTAGTCATTATTTCACATTAAGATAAGCAGTAGTTATTGTGTATTCTCCATTTATATTATAGCCTTCTACAGTAATTTTATATGTGCCTTTATCGTTACTAGTATAGGTTGTATAAGTGTTTGAAGCGCGATTTCTGTCGGCAACTAAAACGAACTAGTAATCCTAAAATTATGAGATAATGATATGTGAGTTTTAGGCTCTTCATGGTTAAAATTTAAATTTATAAGTAATTGTTGGAACAGGAATAGAAAATATGATGTTTTAAAAACTTGAATTTTACCATCATTATTTTGGAAAAATACAGAATTTGGATTATTACGACCTAATATATTGTAAACTGAGGCTTAATAGACAAAAATGATTATCAAATCGAATAGTTAAAATTTAAAACTAAAAAAATAGAAAGTAAATAACTTAAAGCAATTTAATTAACCAATTCTTAAGTTCATAAAAGTTTTGTGGTGCAACACCATGCCCTACAGGAAATTCTGAATAGTGGTGCTTAATGTTTAACTTGGAAAGAAATTCTGGCGTTTTTCTAGCCCAATCTACAGGAATAACTTGGTCTACAGAGCCATGAGAGCAATAAAAGTTTAAATGTTTGTAGTTGTTCTCTGGTTGCGTTTTAAATAAATCTTCGTTAATATAACCACTTAAAGCAATTACATTATTAATTTTTTCTGGATAGGAGAGTGCTACTGCATAACTCAAAATAGTGCCTTGACTAAACCCTAAAAGCGAAACATTGTCTTTATTTACAGAGTAATTAGCAAGAGCTTCATCTATAAATGTGGCTATTAAATCGCGAGATTTAATAGCTTCCTCATTATCACTCCATTTACCTTTTTCTGCATCAAAATTAATGGCATACCAAGCATTTCCATAAGGTTGCATACCATAAGGCGCTCTAACCGAAATAATAAATAATTCTTCAGGCAATTCACTAGCAAAAGAAAACAAATCGTTTTCATCACTACCGTAACCATGAAGCAAAATAAGAAGGGGAGCATTCTCTATTAAAGACGATTCGCGAACAACGTGATACAAAGATAAATCTGCCATTAGTTACCTAAGTCTTTAAACCATTGTTGAAATTTTTCACCAACAACAGGAATTAATTTTGTTTCACCTTTTACTGCAAAAATTATAGCATATAACCAACTTGCAAATGTAACAAGCCATAGAATGCTACCAAACATACTATTAACGTATTTTTCAACAACATTAGATAAAATTAGCATAATTATTAAGCCTATCATTTGTCGAATGTGAAAATTTGTAAAAGAATTTTTTCTCTCAAAATTCATAAAAACAGCTACAAAAGTGCCTATAAACGTTATGTAACTTATTATGGCAAGTGTTTTCCCTTCTTCGATGGTGTTTTTATTCATTTCTATAAAACAGTTTTATTGTTTGCAATTACACCATAAACTTTGCCTTTTAACTCTTTATTTAAAAACAGACTGTTTTTAGATTTTGAGTGTATGTTTTTTGTTGTAAAAGTATACTTTGTATCTGGATTAAAAAGCGCTAAATCGGCCTTGTTTCCTATAGCTATAATAGTATGTTCAACATTAAATCTGGCTTTTCCCTTAGTTAATAATTGTATCGTTTTTTTTGTTGAAAATAGGGTTTGTAAAGCTCCAAAAGCGCTTTCAAGCCCTATGGTTCCATAATAGGCAAAATCGAATTCTACTTTTTTATCTTCTATAGTTACAGGATTATGGTCGCTTGTAACCATATCTATTGTACCATCTTTTACGCCTTCAATTAAAGCATCGATATCGCTTTGTATTCTTAGAGGCGGAAGCACTTTAAAATGGGTGTCAAAATCTTCTAATTCGCTATCTGTAAGGCACAAGTTGTGTATTGCAACACTACAGGTAACGTTTAATTTTTTCTTTTTAGCGCTTCTTATTAAATCTACAGATTCTGCTGTAGAGAGTGTTGGGATATGTAATTTTCCACCAGTATATTCTAATAAATACAAATCTCTAGCGACTTGTAGTGCTTCAGCTAGACTAGGATTTCCTTTTAATCCTAAGCTTGTACTTGTTATATTCTCGTTCATTACGCCTTGACCAGAAATTCTATTTTCTTGAGGAAAAGAGCACACTAAACCATCGAAATTGCTAGCGTACTGCAAAGCAATTTTTAAAAGATTAGGGTTTGTAATCGGTTTTTTATAATCTGAAAACGCAACTGCACCAGCTGTTTTCATATCGTACAGTTCTGCTAAATCAACACTCGCGCTATTTTTAGTTAGTGCTCCAATTGGTAATAAGGTAACAGCATTGTTTTGAGCTTTCATATTTATAAAAGCGATGGCAGAGTTTGTATCGATAATTGGATAAGTGTTGGTTTGCATGGCAACGCTTGTAAACCCCGATTTTGCAGCAGTTTTTAATCCGTTTTCTATAGTTTCTCGATCTTCAAAACCTGGTTCTCCAAAACAGACACTACTATCGAACCAACCTTGCGAGATATGCAAATTCTCAAGGTTTATTTCTTTGTAATTGTTAGTGTTTTTAATGTTTTGAGCGATTTTAGAAATCTTACCTTTTTCAATTAAAAGGTCTTGGGTAGTGTTATGAAAATCACTCTTAGAATCAAGTATTGTTGCAGATTTTATAAGTACGTTCATTTAAAATATTTTAAGATGAGCATTTCAAAAACTAAAAGTATTAACGCTAAAATAACAAACCATTTCCATAGGGCGTTTACTTTATTGTCCTTTTTTATGGTGTTAAAGACCTCAGAAATAGAATTGCTAACCGTTACATTATCAAGATTTGAAAAATTTTGATATACCAAGCTGCTTTCATTTCTATTATAATTATAGCTGACATTTTCTATAATTTCGGACTTATTTTTGATATTATAAATTCCGGCTTTTTCTGGAGTTTCAGAAGTTGTAATAGCTACTTTATTATTAAAATATTGTTGTTGTGGAATAACATTGGCGTTATCATTAACCAATGTTAAGACAGCATCTTGTTGTAAATCTGTAACCACATCGTAAGTGTTTTCTTTACCTATAGTATAATACAAGTTAGACAATTGTAAGCTGCGTTTCGAGATGTTATAAAAGGTTGGCACAATAAGATTAATATCTTGAAAACTCGAGTTTTTTCTGTTTAAAGCTGAAGTAAATACAAAGGCATTATTGTTTTCTGATAAAAATGGTTTGCCGTCTTCAAATTGAAGCACAGCAGAAGCATTTGCTAAGTTTTGAGGATAGTAAGATTTTATCTTGGGATATTGAAAATTAGAGATCTGTTTCTCGAATACACCATCACTATACAATGGATGCGAATAATTAATAGTTGTTAAGCGTTTTTCAGTTTTAGAAAGCGCAGAAAAAGGATTGAAGTTATAGTTTAGAAGTATGTTGTTATAGTCTTGGATATCAATATTTTCTGATGGAATAACAATTAAAACACCACCATTAGTTGTAAAGGACTTTAGAGCTGTTGTTAGCGAGCTAGGAATCTGGTTTAATTCGTTTAATATAATAAGATTTTGACTCGTAATATCACTGTAATTTAACTGATTGAAAGCTGTTGATTTATAACTAAATTCGTTGGCAGTGTAGATGCTTTTTAAGAAAGCATCGCTAGTTTCATTAATAGCCAAAACGTTTATTTGTGAGTTGTTATTTATGTTAAAATATAACGTATTATCAAACTGAAGATTAACATCATCGATAGACACTTTTCCATCAATACTTTCGTTTGCTGGTAAGGTAAATACAGCTGTTGCTTTATCTGTTATTTTAACCGAGGATTTAGTCAATAAATTACCATTATTATATAAAGACACTGGAAGGTTATTAAGATTGCTTCCGTTATTTTTAAGATTAACAGTTAATTCTATATTGCTTGATGTTCTTTTAGAAATGTATAAACTGTCTATACTAACGTTATTCTTATTTACAGGTTTTAATTGTACCAAATTAAGAGTCGTGTTCTTGTCATTTCCAGCTTTAAAATTGGTGTCCTTTTGCTGAAAATCACTTATAAAAACTACATTTTTAATCGTGTTACTGTTTTTAGAAAAGTACTTTTTACTTTTTAGTAAAGCAGCTTCATATGGTAATTGATTTGTAGAATAGTTAAGTTGTAACAAATCGTTGGTAATGGCTTTTATAGTCGTATTTCTAAAGCTATTATCATTTGTAATAAGTGAGATGGTTTCATCGTCAGGAATAGTACTAATAATGTCGCTTACAGCGCGTTTAAGCAATTCGCCTTTAGCACCTTTTACTTGCATACTAAAAGAGTTATCGAGATAAATAACAGTTTCAGATTTAGTATTAAACGTTTTAGTTTTTGAAGTAAATGGCTGCGCAAATGCAATAACAATTGCTGCAAGAATACCCATTCTGGTTAATAAAGTAAGCCACTTTTTTATTTGAGCACTTTTTCGTGTTTGTAGCGACACTTTCTTTAGAAAGGCGACATTAGTAAACGCTTCCTTTTGGAATTTACGTAACTGAAATAAGTGAACAATAATTGGGATTAGCAGTAAGAATAACGCGTAAAGAAGTTCTGGGTGTTTAAACTGCATTGCTAATTTTGATTAGGCAAATATAAAAATAATACTCAAGTATGAGAAGCTTTAACAGAAGAAAAAATAATCAAGCATCGATTCTTTATTTAATTTAGAAAAGTAGCTTCTAATAAGGACTTGTTCGTCTTTATTTGCAACACTTACAATAGTCTGTGAGTGTTCTATAGTCTCCAAATCGTTAAATGGTTTCATTTCTACGTCATAAATATGTTTTCCTATTTTTTTAGGATTATCGCAAATCCATTGAAATGGAATATTTAAAGCAATGAGCTTTTTAGCTATTGTTTTTCCTTTTTTTCCTGCTCCCCAAATAACTAAAGGTCTGGAGTTGTTGTATTCTATTTTTAGGAAATAGTGTAGTTTAATGTCTAAAAAACTGTTTTCGGCATAATTAGCATCCGTTCTAGACGCTCTTGTACCATAATCTCTCCATAAATGAAGGATTTTATCACTAGGGATTACTTTGTAATTAGCTTCATAAAACCTAAAGGTTAAATCGTAGTCCTCTGGGTAGCGTGTTGGATTAAAGGCATCAATGGTTAACAAATCTTCTCGATTAATCATCCAACAAGGTGATGGAATAACACACTCTTTATATATTTCAGAATAATTAATTCCATTTGTAGTTAAACTGTTTAACCATTGCTCGTATTTTCTGTAGCCATCGCTTATGCCTTCCGCAGAAAAATAACTAACCAAGCCGGTTGCTATGTGGTTTTTTCCGTGTAGTTGTAAATTATTAAGTAGTGTTTCAAGTTTAATGTTTGGCATAATATCATCACTATCCATTCTAGTAATGTAATCACCTTTGGATTTTGAAAATGCTAATTTTAGGGCATCAATAATTCCGGAGCCTTCATTTTTATAAAGAGTAATTCGTTTATCCTTTTTAGCATAATTTTCTACTAATTTATAACTGCTATCCGTTGAGTTATCGTCTATAATTAGTAATTCCCAATTAGAATAGGTTTGATTAATTATAGAATCTAAGCATTCACTAAGAAATACCTGTGTGTTTTTAAAAGGAATTAATATGCTAATTAATGGATTTTGCATGGTTGCAATATAATAATCTGTAACCTTGAATTTAATAGATATTAACAAAACTTTACAATTTGTATATGTAACGGATTGTACATTTGTTCGTCTTAGTATTTTAGACCATTAACATAAAACAAAAACAATGAAAAAACACCTATTAAGTGTTGTATTTACTGGAGTTCTTCTAGTAGGATGTAACGCTACAAAAACTGCAGGCGGAAAATCTACTAACGATTTAGCCTCGTTAAATCCTATTGAAACAACTTTAGATTTAACAAAAGTTATCGACGATAAAGCGCCAGTTACAATAAACCCTGGACGTTTTACTGTAGAAACGGTAACGTATAGATTGCCAAGAGTAGTACAAGGAACGTATTCTGTTAGTGACTTTGGAAAGTATATTGACGATTTTAAAGCCATTGATTATAAAGGAACAGAATTACCAGTAGTAAAAACAGATACTAATACTTGGACTATTAGTAATGCTACTAATTTAGATATGGTAACGTATAATGTTAACGATACTTTCGATATGGAAGCTCAAGGTGGTGGAATAGGGTTAGAGGTGCCATTTTCGCCTGCTGGAACTAACATAGAAACAACTAACTACGTTTTAAATTTACACGGTTTTATTGGGTATTTTGATTCTTTAAAAACGGCACAATATAAATTAGACGTTACTGCTCCAAAAACAATGTTGAAAACATCTGCATTACAAGAGACTGGAACAAAAATGAATGCTGATGGCATGTCTATGACTTCAAGCTATTTTGCTCCAAGATATTTTGATATTACAGATAATCCAATGTTTTACGGTGCATTAGATGTTGAAGAATTTAAAGTTGGAGATATTAAAATTGTATTAAGTGTGTATTCGCCTAACAAAGTACATTCTGCTGAAAAAATTAAAGCAGTAATGGAAAAAATGATGTTAGCACAAAAAGCATATTTAGGAGACGTTAATACAACGCCTCGTTATGATATTTATTTATATTTATCTGAAGGAAAAGCAGAGTCTCCAAAAGGTTTTGGAGCTTTAGAGCACCATACATCTACTGTAGTTGTCCTACCAGAATCTATGCCAGACGCCGCTTTAGCAGAAAGTATGATCGATGTGGTTTCTCACGAGTTTTTTCATATTGTAACTCCATTAAGTGTGCATTCTGAAGATGTACATTACTTCGATTACAACCAACCAACATTCTCTAAACATTTATGGATGTACGAAGGTGTAACCGAATATTTTGCAACGTTATTTCAAGTAGATCAAGGTTTAGTTAGTGAAGATGAGTTTTTTACTAAAATAATGGGTAAAATTAAATCTGCATCTGCAATGGATGATGCGATGAGTTTTACTGAAATGAGTGAAAATATTCTTGACGAACCTTATGCTCCGCAATACGTAAACGTATATTCTAAAGGCGCTTTAATAGGAATGTGTATTGATATTATATTACGTGAGGAAAGTAATGGAACTAGAGGCATTTTATCTCTAATGAAAGAACTATCTCTTAAATACGGTAAAAACAAACCTTTTGAAGATGATAATTTAATTGCTGAAATTACTGCAATGACGTATCCTTCTGTTGGAGCATTTTTAAACACACATGTTGTTGGTGGAACACCAATTAACTACAACGACTTTTTTGCTAAAGCAGGTTTAGCATTAACTGAAGGAAAAGTAAAAACTAATTACATCCAGAATGATGGTGTATTAATCTTTGCTCCAGATATGACTACAATGACATTACCTTTCTCTGAAGCTGTAAAGAGCAATAGTTTCTGGGCAGAAAATGGTGTATTACCGGGAGATGTTATTAAAACAATTGATGGTAAAGAGTTAACAATGGCTAATGCTCAAGAGATGTTAACTGCTGCTTACATGTGGAAACCTGGTAGAGATGTAGATGTTGTAATTGATAGAAAAGGTAAAGAAGTTATTGTTAAAACAACATTAACACAATCTTACACTACGGGTTCAAGTTTAGCTGTAGATCCTAATGCAACACCAAAGCAGAACACTTTGCGTAAAGCTTGGTTAAAAGGATAATTATTATATTAAAAATAATAAAGACCTATTAGTTAATTTCTAATAGGTCTTTTTTTTGTATTAATGTTTTGGACTAGAATCCTTCAAAAACGCCTAAACCAAACAACGCGAAATCATATTTTACAGGATCAGATTTATCCAGTTTTCGTAGAGAAGCATCCAATTCTGCTAGCGCTTTACCATCGTTTTGTTTTCGATTTAAAAGGCCTAGTTTTCTTGCGACGTTTCCAGAATGCACATCTAACGGACAAGATAATTGAGTAGGAGAGAGGCTTTTCCAAATTCCAAAATCGACTCCAGTATTATCGTCTCTAACCATCCATCTCAAAAACATATTAATACGTTTTGCGGCTGATTTTTTAAGGGGATCACTAACATGTTTTTCGGTACGTTGTAGATGTTCGATTTCAAAAAAGGTTTGTTTAAAATGATGAATGGCGTTTTGTAAGGATTGATTTTCTGCATGCTTAGCAAAGACAGATTCTAATCCATTATGGTTTTTGTAAATATGCTGAAGACTTTTAATAAAAGTGATAAAGTCTAAGCCATTAAAGGTTCTATGAGCAAAAGGTTCTAATTTCGCTAAATCTGTTTCTTGGTGATTCATCACAAAATCGTGAGGAGAATGCTCTAGTAGAGTCATCATTTTATTTGCATTATTAATAATGCTTTTTCTATTTCCCCATGCAATAGTTGCACTTAAAAATCCGGCAATTTCAATATCTTCTTTTTTACTAAATTGATGTGGAATTTGTATAGGATCGCTTGTGATAAAATCGGGTCTGTTGTATTGCTCTACTTTGGCGTCCAGAAATTCTTTGAGTTCTTTTTTATTCATTTTTCACATGTTTATAACAAAATGGGCTCTAATTTTTACCAAATATAAACCCTAAATAGAAACTTAAGTATTTTATATCCTTTTACTGTCACTAAGCCTTCACAATAAAAATTAAGAGTTAAGTCTAAAATGAAAAATCCCCATCGCTAGATGAGGATTTGTATAATTTAGTTAGAATAGTTTTATTCTATGCGATTAAATACAATAGCATCCTTTGAATAATCAGTTGGTCGTGTTCCACCTCCAAAAGCCATTGCCATCTGCAATTCGTCACTAGATTTCATTTCCAGAATCCCTTTTATTCTTCCCATTTCTGTGTTAGATTCATTATCTATAATTATAAAACCAATACTCGCAGGTGATGTTTTGTCATCGATAGTATATTTCATCGCGGCTTTTTTTCCTTGGTGATCGTATGATTTTCCTCCCATGGATTGTCCATTGAACTCGAATGTTGAATACCCTTCACTTGACAAGGTTAGAAAACCAATATCACCCTTATCTTTTCCTTTCCATTTTCCTACATATTCGCTATCTGAAACAGTAAAAGAACATAAAAGCAATAGTGTAACGAGAACAAACGATAATCTCTTTAGAATTTTAATAATCAGTGTTTTAAGTTTAGAAAGTATGAATATAAATCAATAACTTAAAAAATACTAATTTATTTTTTAACATGTCCCTTCAACAAGTATTACAATACTATTTTTTTACTAAAAAAAAGTAGATGAATATTTTATTGATTGTAAAAAAAGAATATTAAAACATAATGGTAAAGACTTCCATATAAATAAAGGGCATTAAAATTATAGATGTAGTAGTAGCTTACTCCATCTTCCCATCAACCATAACCAACTTTCTGTCAGCCAAATTAGCTAATTCTTCGTTATGTGTTACAATTACAAATGTTTGTCCAAATTCATCACGAAGTTTAAAGAATAGATTGTGAAGATTTTCGGCACTTTCGCTGTCAAGGTTTCCAGATGGTTCATCGGCAAAAATAATACTAGGATTATTAATGAGAGCTCTCGCTACTGCAATTCGTTGCTGTTCTCCACCGGAAAGCTCGTTTGGTTTGTGGTTGTATCTGTGAGATAAACCTAAGAAATCCAATAATTCTTTAGCGCGTTTTATAGCATCGGCTTTAGGTGTTTTTTTTATAAAAGCAGGAATGCAAACGTTTTCTACGGCTGTAAACTCTGGTAACAATTGATGAAACTGAAAAATAAATCCAATATGTTCGTTTCTAAATTTCGCCAATTGCTTTTCAGAAAGAGCACTAATATTTTCGTTATTAATGACTAGAGAAGAACCATCGGTTTTAGAAATACGATCTAAAGTACCTAAAATTTGAAGTAATGTTGTTTTTCCTGCTCCTGAAGCGCCAACAATAGAAACAACTTCGCCTTTTTTAATGTGAACGTTAACGCCTTTTAAAACGTGCAAGTCGTCGTAATACTTATGGATATTTTTAGCTTTAATCATATAAAAAAATAAGAGAATGAAAAATACTACTTTACAAACTAATTTACAACTTAAAACGGTTTAAGATTTACCTTTAAATATGTTTTTTAAATTTGAATAATCTATAAAGTAAACCATTCTAAGTGAAAAAGTATTTCCATTTGGCTGATCTAATAATTCATTTAAACTACTGCCAAAATCTTGAGCTCCATCATCATTAAAATTAAAAATACGATTACGATATTGTGCAGTTAAAAAACTTCCAGGAGCAAATTGCCAAGAGTACGTTAGGTTAAGATTCCAAGTACTAAAATTAACATCTGGATCGCTAATGTCTTCTTTTGTGTAATCATTGTCTCTATGTAATCTTCCATTTTCACCGAGCTCATAAATGTTATCCTCATATTGTACTGAACTCCAATAGTTTCTAAAACTTAAGGTTAAACTATTCATTGCGTTAAAGTTATAGCTTCCAGAAATACTGTTTTCTATAGTTAATTGATCGCGTTGACCATAAATAATATCATCTCCAATAAAATCTATCCAACCGCGTTCGCGAAGTTCTTGATCCCATTCAAAAGAATATATTACAATAAAGTTTTCATTGAATTTTATTCTTGGTTCTACACCAAAAAACACACTTTGATACGTTCTGCCTTCTTCAAAAAGTGTTTCATAGCCTACATTAACATCTATTGCATACTTTTTATTATAATTTGTAGATATAAATGCACCTGTATTTAACCAATCTTCAGTAATAAAATAGCGACCATCAACGCGAGGACCAAAATAATTAAATTGTTTTCCTGGTTGTACATTAAAATTACCTCCATAAGCCATTAAGCTCTTTTTTCCTATGGCAAAAACGCGCCCACCAAAATTGAACCCTGTAAAAGTTCCTGGTCTATATAAGCTATTATAGTTCGCCCAAGAGTTAATTCTGAAATTGTTTAAATTTTCCGTTGGTTCAAAAATTTGATAAGAAAAATCGGCACTAAAATTACTATAGTTGTTTCTAAAAAGAAGTCCCATATCATTAATATCGTATTCTTTATCTGCCAATTCATGAGTTAAACTCCATCTATATTGTCCACTATTTTTACCAAAACCTAAACTTGAACTTATTCCAGTTTGTGTTCCATCTACAAGGTTAATATTGCTCATCTTTACTTCGGCAATAGCCCCATAAGTATTTTTCTTATTTTTTAAATCGAATAATAATCCAGTAACATTGGCATCTCTATAACCAGAACCATTTCTGTCTCCATTTATATCATTAAAACCGGAACCATTACGCGTAACATTTGTATTTATTAAGGTTACGGACGAGTTTTTATTAAATTGTTGATCTACAACTAAAATGTTGTAATTGGTTAAAGGTTCGACTGTTTCGCTACGCTTGTCACCAGTAACAGCATCAATAATATCTACATCTGTTTTTTCAGTAATAGCATTAAAAAATCCGATGCCTAAACCATTTTTTGTTCTACCTGAGACTTTTACTGCATTCAGCAAGGCTGTTTTCTGCGGAAAATCTCCGTCTATAATTTCGTCTGTTCCAAGAATAGGGTTACCAATTGGATTACTACCAATACGTCTAGAAAAGAATAAATTACCTTTTCTAAATAAATCGACACCTTCTGTAAAAAACTGTCTTTGCTCGGAAAAAGCTTGTTCGAATGGTCCTAAATTAAGCTGCACATCGTCAAAACCGACTTGGCTAAAATCTGGAATAAGTGTTGCATCAAGTGTAAAATTCTCTGTAATTCCGTATTTTATATCTAATCCTACATTAAAATCGTCGAATTTATCACCATCGAAACGATCTCCTACATACGAGGCAAAAGGATAAAAACTTAATCGCGTAGGAGGTTCAAGATTTAAAAGTCCTTTTAACTCCCCATTAAAAAAACCAATACCAGCACCACTAGTAACATCTACAGGGTTCCATGTAGTCTGTTCTCTTGTTGTTCTATAGTGCCTGTGAAATTGAATGCCCCAAGTTGGGTTTTCTTGTTGCGTAAAACGTAACGCTCTGTAAGGAATCTTTATTTCTACAATCCAACCATCAGCAACGGTTTTTGTTGCACTTTCCCAGACGGCATTCCATCCAAAATCTTCTCCGTTTCCTGGACTCTCGGAAGCATCCGCTTGAGTTCCAGAACTAAATACAAAAAATTCGGTATTATTTTGTGCATCGTTATTTGGGTTAAAAACCGCAGCAAAAAAATCTGACTGACCAAAATCATCTCGTTGCGTAAACTGTTTCATCATATCTTCTGGGTTATCATAGAGGTAGGCAGAAATATAAATACCAGTATCATCGTAAGTCATTTTAACTTCAGTACGCTTATTTTCTGGCATTGTTTTACCTACTGTAGGTTGGAACTCAACAAAATCTGTAGCAATTTGTGCGGTTTTCCATGCTTCGTCGTCTAAAACACCATCAATTTTTGGTGCATTATCGGTTCTCGTAATAGAATATGTTTTTTTGTCTTGTGCAGTGACTTGAAAAGTAAGTAATGCAGCTAATACGACAACTGAAAAAAGTTTCATTCGATTTATGGTAGTTAATGATTGATAAGTTAAAGACTAGCAAAGTTTTAGTTTGTTACAACCTTCATTGCAAAACTACTTTTACAAAGGTTTTTTTGTCTTAATAAAAAGTTAAATAAATAGCCTTAAGTAAGGTCTTACTTAATAATTGGACTTTATTTAAGTAAATTTATCTAATGGAGAATAAAAACTTAAAAATAGCAACTTTCGCAAATGGTTGTTTTTGGTGTACTGAAGCCGTTTTTAATAGAGTATTGGGTGTACAAAAAGTAATTTCTGGCTTTACCGGTGGAAACATAAAAAATCCTGCTTATCGCGAAATTACTACAGGTAGAACTGGTCATGCAGAAGGTATTCAGATTTTTTATAATGAAACACAGATTAGTTATATTGAATTGCTTGAGATATTCTTTGCAACTCATGATCCGACCACTTTAAATAGGCAAAATCATGATGTTGGCACTCAGTATCGTTCTGCGGTTTTTTATCATTCTGAAGTACAGAAACATCAAGCTGAAGCCTTTATCAAGCATTTAGATTCTGAGAATATTTTTGAGAATAAAATTGTAACCGAAGTTACTGCTTTCGATGTTTTTTATAATGCTGAAGCAGACCATCATGAATATTACGAGCGCAATTCTGAGAACTCGTATTGCCAATTCGTTATTCATCCAAAATTAAAAAAACTGAGTACCTATTATAGCACTAAACTAAAAACTAACAATTCAACGAAAACACAATAAGATGCCATATAAAAAATTTGAAGAGTATAACATGCAAGTTACAGACGATGTAAAAAGGCGCTATAAAAGTATTATTGAAGATTTAGGTTAAGATACGCAACGTGATGGTTTACTTAAAACTCCAGAACGTGCAGTAAAGACTATGTAGTTTTTAACACAAGGTTACGAGCAAGATGAAGCTCAAATATTAAAAAGTGCTATGTTCAAGGAAGAATATAACGATATGGTAATAGTAAAAAATATCGAGTTGTATTCACTCTGTGAGCATCACATATTACCGTTTTTTGGAAAAGCGCATATTGCTTACATACCAAATGGACACATTGTTGGATTAAGTAAACTACCAAGAATAGTAGATGTTTTTGCAAGACGTTTACAAGTACAAGAGCGTTTAACACATCAAATATTAGATTGCATAAACGATACTCTTAAGCCAGAAGGTGTAGCTGTTGTAATTGAAGCGTCACACATGTTTATGATGCTGCGTGGCGTGTAAAAACAGAACTCTATAACAACCACATCTAGTTTTAGAGGTGATTTTAAAAATAAAGAAACGCGTGCTGAGTTTTTAAAATTGATAAGTTCTAATTTGAGTTAGAGTGATGTTTAACGTTGCGTGAAATTCTATGAGCTTGGTTGTTTTGTAACAAATCTCATAAAATCATGACTTGTATTGTAATATAGACATTCTGTTTTATCTAATATAGTAGTGTTTTAATACTCTAATAAAAAATGGAACACTATTTGCTTTATTAACGGTATTAATATAAACTAAACAATGAATTTAGAAAACACAAACAAATACAAAATATTAGCAGCTAGTATCCTTTTTGATGCAATAGGTCTTGCTAGCTTTATTATTCCTGGAATAGGAGAGATTACAGATGTAATTTGGGCTCCAGCATCAGCTTATTTAATGACTAAGCTTTATAAAGGTACTGCAGGAAAATTAGGTGCAGCTGTTTCTTTTATTGAAGAAGTAATGCCAGGATTAGATGTGATACCAACATTTACATTAATGTGGTTATACACCTACGTATTTAAAACAAAAACTATTATTGATATAAGTTAATTACTCATCGTGATTTATATATTGAAAAAGCACTCGTAAGAGTGCTTTTTTTGTTCTTTTAAAAGATATAATTCCTTTCAAGTAATTCTACAAATTTTTCAATTTCACTTGCTGAAGGATTATCGCTTCTATTTTTTACAGAATAAAATTAAATACTTTCAACAAATTTTGAAAATACTTTTTTATGAAGTTCCAGATCCATATTTGGAGAAAGTGACGCACGTACAATATAATCTTTGTCTCCTTCTTTAGTTGTGCCTTGAGTAGATGTTGCAGGTATGGTCCAATAACATCCTTTTAACTGCCCATAACTTACACAGAACTTACTTTCATTAGGGATTTCGGTAATCATTAAATTAATTAACTTCAAATTTAAACCTCTTTTGTAAGTTTCCTTTTCTTCATCAGTATCACCTTTAGTAGGAAGGTCTAATGAAAAAACAGATGGTGTAAATCCTTTTTCTGCCAATTCTTCAGAAACAAAATTGATTTTCGCTTCTGGTAAAGTTTCCTTAATAAAGTTTACAAATTCACGTGTGTTTTTATATGCATCAACAATTCTTTGTTTCATTGAAGGCAATTGTTTGGTTAATATTTCATATTGAAAATCTGTAGCCTCATTATCACAAAGTGTGAGATGCATTTCTATTTTCTCCATCAATGCTATCGTTTTTTTATTTCCTACACAATAGCCAGCAGTACATTGACCACCACTTGGAAATTTCGATCCACTAGCAAACGAAATGGTTCTAACTGTTGATAGTATTTCATCATCTCCTAAAAAGTGTACATTAGGACAAAACGTTTGATCTAAAATAAAAACAGGATCAATAGCTATTTCACCAGTTTCAGTTTTACGTGTTGCACTTAAAGCTTCTTTTAATTTTTGAAGGTCTGGAACTTCAACTCTTGGGTTTGTTGGGATTTCGGCAATTATATAAGGAACAGCATCTTGTTTAGCAATTTTATTTAAAACGGTATCAATACTTTGCACCATATCACTATTACCATCCACAGGTAAATCTACCACTTCAACATTATCAATGCAAGCTGCAACGCGTCTTGCTTGGTCGTTTGTTCCACCATAACAATTTGGAGGTACAATAATTTTGATAGCCTTTCCTTTGTGTTTTTCTAGTGCATCATGAATTAGACCCATTAGAATAGCATATTGAATAGAGAGTCCGCTAGAAGACACTAGTGCTTTTGTAGTTGTACTAGTAATCTCGTTAATAGCACTTAAGACTAATGCTTTGTTTGTTTCTACGTTACTATTCTTATTCTCTAAAGAAGAGTGCTCTAAAAGTGATTTTAAGGCCACAAGAGCATTGGCTGGCGTCATTGCTATAGTTTCTCTTCTTCTTACATGCTGAATATCTGAAATGTAATTATTATTATTATTATTATTATGTTCACCATTTACTAATAAAACACTTCCAAGGTGAGACTGAATATTGATAAAAAAGTCAATATTTGGATTAGAGCTAATAGTGCCGATTTTATCTTCTTGTGAAATGAAAATGGTACTGCCATTATATGCAGAAATGGCTTCCATAGTCTCAACTTTATTCAAATCAAAGGCATAGCCATAAACACTTTTTACTATTTCAGCATCAAAACACTCTGGTAATTCACCTATATATGCAATTTGTGTGTTTTTATTATCTAATAAATTTTTTCTTAAAATGGCCAAAATAGGAACCGTCTTTGAAGAGAAACTGATTACGTTTTCTGGTTTTAGATCATGCAATTTAGCAACTACCCATTCTAGTAGGCAAGATAATGGATGACCTAATCTTATATAGTCGTATGCAGTAGGTAATTTACTAAGTGCAGACGCTTTATAATTATTGTTATTAAATAAGGTTTCAAACTGCTCTAAAAATTGAGTTTTAGCTAACTGTTCATCATAAATATCTAGTCGATGGGTTGTTGTACTCAACCAGCCAACTGGCATGTTTTCTAATACAGCTTTAATATAATTTTTCATTTTATTCTCTTCCATAACTTACACCTTTAAATAGGTTGGCAAGATACATAACTGTTTAGAATTATGTCGCTTTTATTTAGGGGAGTACAAATTAAATACTTTAGTTTTTTAGAAAATTAAGGACTTGTTTTAAGTCCTTAATGACAATGTTAGAAAGGGAATGTAAACTGTAATAGAATTTTAGTAAATAGTCTTACACTAGTCCTGAAATCCATATGTGATGGCATATTTTTTTAATCTATTATTCCATCAAATGTTTTATAGACAAATTCGGTTGACAGAGAATCCTTAATAATATCAAATTGTAAATTTGTGAATTCTGCTCCTCTGCGTCCAACTCCTTTTTTTTCTCGCACATTTTCTAATTTATTCCAATCATTATATATGGTTAAATTAAGAACAGCACATAAGCCATCACCTTGAACATTGAAGTATAAGGATTCTTTTCCATTTTGGTCATCATATTTTTTAAGCCAATAAGTTAATTTTGATTGGTCAATTGTATTAAGTTGTTTGACTAACTCGTCTTTGTATATTTTTGAATCTGGCATATTATTTTCAAATATGGAATTTTCATTATTACATTCTGGTCTATCGCAAGAAACAAATCCAAATAGTAAAAAGATTAAAATAAAATTAATTAATAGTGTTTTCATATGTTCGTTTTTTATGTGTTTGGGTGTCTCGTGTTATTGGTTTGTATTATTCTAAAATATAGTACGATAACGTTTTTTTATATTGTTTATTACTATCTAATATAACCGAAAAGTAATAGGCGATAGTTTAGTTGTTTTTATATCAGATTATAGTATTTTATTGATGAAAATATATTAGCACTTGATTACTTTTATTATCATGATTTAACTAAAATTCCAAATTATTGTTTTAAATTATAAATAAATTCTGTACTCCATGTTTTTTGTTTAAAAAATTCTGACTATTATTTTGAGTTATGACAATTGAATTTTTATAGCAGAACTTTAAAGTAGGGCAGGAGCCAACATTTTTAAATGTAGGTGTTGGCTAATATTATTTATTCCTTCTTATTTTTCTCTTCAGATAATTCATTGTTTATCAGTTTTTTTTAAGCTAAACGTTCGCTTTTTTAGAAAAACCGTTTGCCAATTTTTCTTAAATGCTTATGCCATTCAGAATCGGTTGTTAATTGACCTTTTCGTTTATCTCCCATTTATCAAAATATTATTATTTCGTTTCTTTTAGTTTTTCAACTAATGGTATTTTAATGTTATAATTAATGATACAAAGCATAATACACTTTTGAGCGACTCAAGACTTAGATTGAAACATCTATTTAAACAAAAAAATGATTTTGGGATAAAGCTTTTACAACTAGATTATTCAATATTTTAAACTAGAACTTCACTAACCTGAATGACAGGTTCAATGTTTGTAAAATTAGGTAAATCTCCCATTATTTTTTCAGCATTTGGTCCAAAGGCATTTTGGAATTCTTCTACAGAGTCAAAATACATATTACCCATTCCGGCAAATGGAGCTATGGATCCGGGAGCACCACCACCAATTCCTTTTTCAACAGTTGCACCCTTAAGTGATACTCCTAATAGAGAACCAACCAGTGGTAAATGTTTATTACAATAATAGTCCATGTCAAATGTTTTACCTGCCGAGTTAGGATAAACGACACTTACCTTAATCATTCCTTTTTTCATTATAATTTATTTTAGATTATTGTTACTATTAAAATGGTATTTATTCTTTTTTTCCACTTTAGGAAATGGTCTGAAAGTATATGATTTTTGAACTATTTTCCAACGCTCTTGATATTTCATTAATAGAAAATAATCTGTAAAAATCCTCCAATTCCGTATTACAATTTCTGCTTTCGCAATTGCCGCATCATTTTAGTAATCAATAGAAATAATACCTCCTATTCGGTTTGATTTTTGTCCCTCTTTGACATTTGCAATGTATTTCTTTCCAGAGCGAATTCTTAGGCTGTCATTTATAATCGTGTATAAATTGAAATCTGGGTGAAAGGCTCTTTTAAGCTTTTCGGGTTCGCCATTCGCCGTTCCATCTATATAATCCATTAATGTTTCTGTAATCTGTGTGATTTCAGATTGGCTATTTTACAATTGGGCTTTAGCGTTTATCGTTCCAGCGAAAACGAAGACTATAAACAAGATTTTAGTGAGTTTCATTTTATATGATATTTTTCAAAGATTAGACTCTATCGTTTGTTTCTGTTTTTTTATCTTGTTAAGATATTGAAAATATCTGAGAAAAATAAAAGATAAGGCAAACGACAATTGCCAAAATGTTGAGGCATTGAAATTCATTTGGAACGCGGCGCGGCGTGAACTACAGTTTAGATTGGTGTTTAAAAACTAAACATAGTGAATAAACAATTGACAAAAGAAACTGTAATGCTTTTTGTATATGTGTTGTAATCTGCTATTAGTTGGACCTGTTTATGGTCACCCTATTATTCTAAAATAACTTCAATTGCTTTTTCTAAAAACTCGTCTTTACCAGATTTTACACCTTCTACTGTTTTATTCACATATATATCTGGTAATATTCCAACGGCATGATGCTGAGAACCGTCGTGTTTTACTACTTTCATTCCTGTCCAACTCATTCTGTAATTCGCTAATAAGGCAAACGGATTTACATTTCCGTTTGCACCAGCGGTAGGTTGACCAATAATAGTTGCTAAATTATAATGTTCTATAAAGCTCATATAACTTTCAGCATAACTTATAGATCTACCATCAATAATAAAGACCACTTTCTTATCACCTAAAAACGGTTCTTTAGCAGTTATTTCCCAGCCTGTATCAACATACCCAAGCATATTCTCTTGATCTGGGTATATTATTTTAGGTGTTCTCAACCATGCTTTTGAGGTATCATTTTCTTTGAGTAGATGCGAAATAAAATCATGATTACCATTTGGATAACCTCTCATATCGCAAATAATACCTTTGGCTGCTTTTAGTTCTGGTAAAAGTGAGGTAATGGTATCCATTTCTATTGTATCTAGATTAAGATAGTAGATGCCATTCTCTAAAAGTTTATACTTATTTTTTTGTATCTCAATTTCAGTTACGCTATAGTTATATGTTTTATCGCGTTTTAATGCTATAGTTTCATTATTTACTTGTATCAGTAATTCTGAATCTTTACCACCAAATAAACTTGAGCTTTGTGCTGAATGGTTTAGCCAACCTTTTGTCCCTGCCGAAATTCTAGAATTAACCTCTTTAAAATACTCCTTGGACGCCATATTATCTATTTTAGTAACAACATCTCCGACGTTTAGATTTATGCTGTCGTTAGACACCTGCGTAATGATTAGTTTATCTTCAATCCACTCCCAATGTATTGGTGGTACAAATTTACCAAAACTGCCACCAGAGACCCAAATATGTCCATCTTTCAAGCTTGCTGTAAATTTTTCTAAAGTAATGAGATGGTCATTTTCATTTTTATCGATAAAACTTTGGTTTAAAGCGGTTTCAAGTTCCTGTTCCCAATTAGTATTGACTTCTTCGAAATAAGGATAAAAGTGTTGAAAAACATTGTAAGCGATAATAATATTGCCTAGCCGTGTAGCCAATTCTGTAGGACTATCACTAAGGATATTCAATGCATCCTGCGTTGCCTTTAAATTATCACTTACAGGATAAGTGTTTTCATTATTACCAAATAGGTTTAATGGGATTTGACAAATAATACCATCACCAATTTCTTTTTCAATTAATTCTCCAAATTCCGGAGCTTCTTCAAAAATAGATTCACCTATTACTTTTTTTATTTTACCTTCATAAGATAATACGGCGCAACTTTCACCTTTTTTGTTTTCTGTTTTTGAAACGCTAAATGAATAACCTTTGCCTCTTCCTACCCAATCAGAATTTTCATTTTTATTTCCAATTTCGTCAGCTTCGAAATCACTATTGTTTAAAGGTATTTCAATCCATTTATCGCCCTCTTCATAGTAAAGGTGAATAGCGTCTAAATATAATGTGCCTTTACCCATAAACATACTTCCAAATGTCATTGAACTCGCCAAGTCATCGACTTCTCCTATAATTTCGTATTCTTGCCATTCATTACTTTTTATTGGTCTTGATCCCATATTATCAAAGAAACCCGTAGTCTTATCTGATTTATCAACCCTCAACCATAAATATCCACTTCCTTTTGAAGCTTCTTTAATTCTTACCCAACCCGTATATTTTATTCTTTTTCCTAGATATTTTTCAAGATTTAAAGACCTTGAAAGATTGCTATAGCGACTAGATTCGTCAACCTCTGAATACCTATTTACTCTCACACTACGATAAGGACTATTTTGGTTACTCATATCTAATGAAACACCTCTATGTTGCCAGTATGTTGATTGATAATCCTCCGTGTTTTCCGGAGTTATTGCTGCAAAATCATAGTTTCCCTTTGTTTCAGTAAATACAACGCTGGGTGCAATAGGTTTGAATAAACTGTTAAGTGTACTTATAACCTCGGATTTACTGTTGCATTTAATAATTTCTCCTGCACCATGAGCTGCAAAATAATTCCAATCAATTTTTGAGGCTTCATCACTGGGATGAAAATATTTTACATAGCCAAAAGCTTTTGCAAAGGTTTTTAAATTGTCGGTTTTGTCTTGCTCTTTTTTACATGAAGTAATAACAATTAAAATTATACTTAAAATAGAAATTAATTTTTTCATAGTATTAATGTATTGTTTAGTTTAATAGGCCTTTGTATTTTACTTATTTTTTAATCAGAGGAAATGTCTTAATTAATTTACCGACCATTTTTTGTTTCTACATTTAGAATGTGAAAATTTTAAATAAAATTGTAAAAAATTGAGTGCGAATATTTTATTTTTGACGCCTTTTGTACGACGTCTTTATTTATGTTTCAACATAAACTATTCTCCCTTCAACTAAAACCGAAAATAAAAAAAACCTTTAATTTATTACTTGATACTATGTTAAGTTAGGGAGTAATAATTGAAGACTGTTTACTAATGGTTTATTTAGATAACACAGCCTGTTTTTTTAAATTTTCCATCACAAAAAAACAATAAATAAACTGTATTTAAAAAGAGTAGTTGCTTAATTTTATAAAATTAAGTATCTAAAATGCGCAACAAACAATACTGATACTCTTAAATTGTTTTATTGTTTATCCATTTTATCTAGCTCTCTAATTATTTTAGAAGGGAGCACTCCTGTTCTTTTTTTTAAAGCAGAATTGAAAGATTCTTTACTTTTAAAACCAATTTCATTGGCTATGGATTGTATGGAGTATTTTCTAAATATTTTGTCTTTTTTTAACCTGTCAAGAACAAAATCTATCCTTAAATCATTAATGTAATTTGTGAAGTTTTTCTTGTAATATGAATTAATAATTTTGGACAAATAGGTTGTGTTTGTTTTGATTTTCTTTGCAACATTTGAGGCCGTACAATCTGTTCTTAAATAATATTTTTTATGCTCTAATTCCTTTAATTTATCTACTATTCTTTTTATTTCAAAATCCTTAATATCTAAAGACACAACTTTTGGTTTGATATTAGTTTTCTCTTTTATTGAAACTTTTTCTAGTAGTAATTTTAATTCTATACCATCCTTTTTTTGCTTTTTTCTATAGATTATAAAAAAGACAATAAATATAATAGAGAATAATAATGTAGTGACTATTAAAATAGTCTTTTGTTTTTGTTTTTGTTTTTTAAGGTTTTTTACTTCCGCATTATAGTTATCTACTTCAATTTTATTAAACTTTGAATTTACTGAATTATTAAAATTAGTCTTACCGCTTAAGGAAGCTAAATATTTTTCAAAATAATAATCAGCTTTTTCTAAATTGTTAGTCTTTAAATAAGATTTGTATAGCATCTTATGTGTTTTGTTTAGATAAAAACCTTCTTCCTTATTTCTATTTAATGCTGAAGTATCTAATCGCTTAAAGTTATCTATTGCCTCATTATACTGTTCTTTTTCAAAGGCTATTAAACCAGAATAGTAGGATTTTAAAATATTCTTATTAGGTCTGTTATAATAACTAGGTATTATTTTTAAAGCATTTTTATAACTTTTTTCAGCTTCCTTTATATTTTTCTCTTGTAAATTTATTTCTAAATCTTGTAAATAGTAAGTGGTTTTATAAAATAAATTATTACCAGTATGTATTGTGTCTAAGATACTTTTAGCGTAGTTATTATAGATTTTAGCCGAATCCATTCTGTTTAATCCTAAATACATTTCGCTAAGTTTTAAGCTTACTGTTTCTAAGTTAATTCCCCAAGATTTATTTTCTTTATAATCCTTTGTTTCACTGATGATCTTAAGTTCTTTAAGGATCTCTTTTAAAGGATTTAGGGCTTGCTTAAATTGATCTGTTCTACCATAATAATCTGCAATCTGAAGTTTAAACTTGCAAACCCACATATTACTTTCAAAGTTCTCGGCGATCTCTAAAGCTTCATAATTATTTTGTATTATTTGTAAATCGTTATACCCGTTTTTTTTTGTAATACCAATATTTCTAATAACATAGGCTTTCATTAACTCATCATCTAATTTGTTTTCTTTTGCAAAATTTAGAAGCGCATTTGCAGATTGAATGAGGTCATCAAATTTTTCATATTTATTGTAATATATGGTTAAAAGGACATAGCCTTCACTTACAATAATAGGCTTGTTTTGGATTTTATAATTAGTAATAAATTTATTTATTACATTAATTGTTTTTAATGTGTCTGTTTCCTGGTGTTTGTTAATTGAATTTATCAGAATTTTTATTGGCCCCTTTAATTCTTGACAAAAAACAGAATACTGAAAAAAACAGACAATAGATAGATAGATTAATATTTTTTATTGAAGAGGTTCACCTATTTTTTTTTAATTTATTCAACTTATAATTCTTTAACATTTGTAAAAATTTATAACAATTGTTGTTCTGACCCATCTTTGTAAAGAGAGCTAAAAACTAATATTTTTTATTTACAATTTAGAGTTGTTGGAATTTTAAAGATGTCGAAATTACCGAACAAAAAATCACCATTAAAGATATTTCAATATATAACTTAGAATGTTGATTATTTTAGATTCTAACGGATACTTTGTTAATTCACAGCTTTTTTAGTAACTATTTTTTTTCGGAAGCTTTTATTTGAAGTTTATTTCGTAAGAATTTAAAATCGCATTGTTGTTCTAACATTAAAAACTCTTGGTGTTAAATAGTTAGGTATAGCATACTGTCTTTTACTATACACATCACGAACCCAAGTATTAGTAATTGAGTTTTGTACATCGAAAACATTAAAAATTTCGAATCCAAAAGAAAGCGCTTTGAAAGGTTTTTTCCAACCACTATCAAACTGCTTTTTGGCATCTACTACTACAAATTGAAAACCAATATCTGCGCGTTTGTAGTCAGGCAAACGGCTTTGGAATTGATATTTATCTGCATAACTAGGAGACCCTCCTGGTAAACCTGTATTATAAACTAAGTTTAAATACATTTTAAAATTCGGTAAATTTGGTACGTAATCTTGAAAAAGCGCAGCAAACTTTAATCGTTGGTCTGTTGGCCTGGCAATATTACCTCTGTTATTAATATTTTCTTCGGTCTTAAGATAGCCAAAACTAAACCAACTTTCTGTTCCTGGAACAAATTCACCATTTAAGCGCATATCTAATCCATGAGCATAGGCTGTTGCATTATTATTGGCATCGTAACGAATACGAACGTTTTCTACGGTATATGGATTTACATCGGTTAAATTTTTATAATAGACTTCTGTAGTAAGTTTAAAAGGTCTATCCCACATTTTAAAACTGTAATCGTTTCCTAATACTAAATGAAACGATTTCTGAGCCTTTACGTTTGGCTGTACAGTTCCAGTAGCATCACGCAATTCTCTGTAAAATGGTGGCTGATAATATAAACCGCCACTTACACGAAACAACATGTCTTTTTCCCAATTAGGCTTTATCGCAAATTGCGCTCTTGGGCTAACTACTATTTGGCTATCTCCGGTAACATTTTCACTGGTTACTTGCCAATTATGAGCGCGTACTCCAGCATTATACCAAACATCTGCTTTGCCTAAAGATGAACGTTTACTCCATTGTAAATACGCTTGTATTCTATTTATTTGTGTATTGTTTCTAGCTTGCACATTTTGAAAAGCGGTTAGCGGAAATGTATCTGGTTCGTAGGGTTCTTGATTGAAGCCTCCTGAATTTGGTGGATTTATAGAAAAGCCTGCCGAATCTATAACTTCCCATTCTATTAAACGATCTCTAATATCTTCGTTTGTATATTTTACAGACCACTTAATTTCGTTATCCTCAATATTAGCTGTTCCTTTATGTTCTACAGTAGTAATTAATGCGTCTAAGTTGTTACGACCATGGTTTAATTGTCCTCCAATACCTTCAGAAAATTCAACTTCACCTAAATCCTCATCTCCAATGTTACTGTTAACTTCTCCTAAACGATATTGTGCCAAGATATCGAAATGCTCTTCTTCTGTAGTATGGTAAGTTGAAGCAACCAAGCCTAAAGTTACATTATCATTGAGTTCATAATTTGCTTGTAATGCTCCAAAAAGTGTTTGGTAACTATCGCGTTCTTGACCTTGATAAAAAACTAATAATGCTAACGGATTATCTAATGTTCCAAAATTGGTTTGTCTTGTAAGCGGGTTGTAATTATATCTGTTGAGCGAGGCATTACCAAGAAAACTTAGTTCAAGCTTATCTGTAAATCTATAGGTTAAGTAGGTTTGTACATCTGCAAAAACAGGATTGAAATTCGTTTCTGTTTCTTTTGCTTGAACCAAAAGGGTATTATCGCGATAACGTAAACCTGTAATACTGGTAAATTTAGAATCTTTACTAGATGTTTCTATAGCAACGCTTCCTCCAAGCAGACTTAAATCGGCAGCAATACCAAAATCTTTTGGTCTTTTATAAGTGATATCTAGAACCGAAGATAATTTATCGCCATATTTAGCTTGAAATCCTCCAGCAGAGAAATCTACACTTTGCACTAAATCACTATTTATAAAACTTAAACCTTCTTGTTGTCCAGAACGCACAAGAAATGGCCTATACACTTCTATGCCATTAACATAAACAAGGTTTTCATCAAAATTCCCACCACGAACAGAATATTGAGTACTCAATTCGTTATTGCCACTAACACCAGGTAATGTTTTTAGTAAATTCTCTACACCAGCTTGCGCACCAGGAATTTTAACTAACGTTTCTGGATCGATTGTTATAATACCTTGAACATCTTTTCTTTTGCTTCCGTTAATTACAATGGTTTCAATTTGATCAACATCAGTTTTTAACACTGGATTAAATTCAAAAACTTCACCATTTTTTAAGTTTACAGTTACCGTAACATTTTTATGCGATACATGAGAGTAAACTAATGTAATATCTGTATTTGCTGGAATGTTAATTTTGTAAAAGCCGTTCTCATTTGTTGCCGTACCTGTTGTTTCTGTTTTAACATTTACGGCTTGAAGCGGAAAATTACCTTCATCTAAAATAACTCCATTTACAGTTGCGGTTTGCGCCAATGCGTAGAGTGGAAGTACTAAGGTTAATAGTTTTAGAAAGTTAGTTTTTATTTTCAAAATTTTATATTTTTATTTTTGATCTAAGCTTGTTAAATTTTTGTTGGTCTTGGCTTATTGAGTACTCGCAAATTATAGATTTATTGTATTGCGACAACGCTAATGTTGCAATACATTATTTCCTAAAAAAAGTAGTTTCAAATGTAGTGCTATTTCCTACATTATCTGTAACAATCACTTTTAATTTATTCTTAGTTTCAGTAACGTTGTTATCATTAAAATCGTATGTTAATGTTTTCTTTTTATAATTATATTCCATTAAAACCCATTTACCGTTTACGGTTGCTCTATAGTTGGAAATACCTGTGCCTTTATCGTTAATTTTAACTTTTAAAAAACGATATTTACTTATCCAACTGCCATTTTTAAAGTTTACAGCTTTTATACTAGGAGCTATAGTGTCTCTAGCAAGAACATAGGTGCCTAAATCTTTAGTATATGTGCTAAGCGTATTGCCTTTCCTTTTTGTAGTTGAATAGCTTGGCCAATCATTCCAACCTATCAACTCTGCAATGTATAATTGTTTTAAATCGTTTTCGTTAAAATCGCTAATATCGTAAGATATAGTAAAGCTTTTCTTTACAGGAATTACCGGCTTATGTAGTGTAAGTGTATCATTTTTAACACTGAAATCTATAAAAAAGCTGTCGTAAAAGGTGTCTTTGTAAAAACGGACTTTAAACTTGCCTTGTTCTAATTCTGCTTCAAGATCATGTTGAATGTAATGCTGTGTGGACACTTTTTCTTCAATATCGTTTGGTGATTTTACGTCACCTTTGATAGAGATATTTAGGATGGTTTCGTTGCCTTTAAAATCTTTAATTTTAGCTTTGTAGACCGATGCTGTACTATCGTAAATAGTGATGTAACCATTATCAATTATATTGTGGTACAAACTCAACGGGTTGTTTTCTTCAATAAATAACTTTTGAAGCCTTACTTTTTTTTCTTTAAAATGAGAATAATCTATTAAACGGTTTAAGTGTTTTGTCTCTGTAAATGAAAAACGTTTAAAATCAATTTCAAAATTTTGAACACCATTAAAAAATGTTGAAATATTATAAACGCCATTTTTATTGGCAGCTAAATCTTGCCTATCTACAGTCTGTAACGCAAAGCCAATGGTTCCAAATGCTTTTAAATCTTCAATTTTATAATCACCATTTTTTTGCGGAATAACACGAAGCTTTTGCTTTTTGTTCGAGCCATTAACATGAGAATTAACTCCAATTGGATACGCATAAACACTCGAAACAATTGGTTTTGTAGTATCTTCAACGTCAACACCAAATAACATTGGGTTAATTGGTCTTTCTGCATTATCACGAATTTCAAAATGCAAATGTGGACCAGCAGAGCTTCCTGTATTTCCAGAATAAGCGATAATTTCTCCCTTTATAATTTTTAATTCTTCTGCGGTTGGAAACACTTCAATTTCAAAAGATTCTTTTTCGTATTGTTTGGCTTTTATATATTCTTCAATGACTGGACTAAATTTTTGTAAATGTGCGTAAACGCTTGTATAACCATTAGGATGTGTGATGTATAAGGCTTTTCCATAGCCAAAATGAGCAATCTTTATTCTACTAACATAACCCTCTGCAATGCCATAAACTTTTAAACCTTCAATTTGCTTTGTTTTAATATCAATACCAGAGTGGAAGTGGTTTGAACGTAACTCTGCAAACGTACCTGCCAAAACAATATTAATGTCTAGAGGCGATCTAAAATAGTCCTGAGGATATTCGCTTTGCGAAAAAACAGAATAGCTAAGTAGGAAAAATAAAAGGAATTTGCGCATAAGCATTTAGTATACTGTTTTAAAGATATCGAATTTTTGTGTTAGTTTTACTATAGATGCTAAAATATACAATTGATTATTAATAGCAAAGACAAAATTAATGACGAAGCCATAGTATTGGTTATTTGAAGTTTAAATACTAATAAGTTGTATTACTCATTATTATTTCAAATTTTATGAAAAAACAATTGTTAAATAGGTTGTGTTCTGTTAACTTTGTGCGATAAGTATTGATATTAGTAGATGAGTAATATAGAGGATATTGTAGATGCTTTAGATAAAAAAATAAGCAAAGTCTTGCAAAACCAAGTTGTTTTAAAGGAAACTAATTTAAAATTATCTGAAGAGTTAGAACACTATCACAGTACAAAAAAAAGTCAAGAATTAGAAATTGATACTTGGAAAGAAAAGTACGATACACTCAAAATGGCCAATACAATACTAGGCAGTGATGAAGATAAACGAGATACAAAACTCAAAATAAACGCATTAATACGAGAAATAGATCATTGTATTGGTCAACTCTCCGAATAATGCAACATAGCAACTTATGGCAGAAATGCTTAAAATAAAGCTTTCGATAGCGAATAGAGTATACCCTTTAACAATTCCACCAAGTCAGGAAGAAGGTTTACGAAAAGCAGCTAAAAAAATTGAAGCTATGATTAAACAATTTGAGCAAAGTTATTCTGTTAGAGATAAACAAGATGTTTTAGCTATGTGTGCTTTACAATTTGCATCTCAAGTAGAACAGAAAACTTTAGATAAAGAACATGTAAATGAACATGTAGAAGAGAAGTTAATAGCTTTAAATCTTGTGTTACAGGAGCATTTAAGTTCGTAACGTTCTTATAGATAAAATTAGGTTACTGCCTACATTAATTATTTTTTTGATAAACTCAACAGTTAATTCTTTAAAAAGGGTGAGTTGAAGTTGTAAAAGCGTGCTGCTAATAGTTTACTATTTGGGCAGATACTTGATCAGCTTGTTAACCCTAAACGTGTTTTTAAGGAGTTTATACAAAACCAAAATTAGTGTAGGCTTTTTTTATACAATTAAACTAACTAACAATGGATCAAACAGTTATATTTAGTATTGCAGGAGTTGCTATAGGAGCTATTATTGGCTTTGTTATAGCAAAATTGATGGAGCGAAATAATGCTTCAAAATTAATTAAGAACTCAAAAAAATCAGCATCAAGTATTCTAAGAGATGCTAAAAGCCAAGGTGAGAGCATTAAAAAAGATAAAATGCTTCAGGCTAAAGAGAAATTTATTGAGCTTAAGTCTGAACACGAAAAAGTAATCTTATCTCGCGATAAGAAAATGGCAGAGGCCGAAAAACGTACTAGAGATAAAGAGTCTCAAACTTCTAGTGAGCTCGCAAAATCTAAGAAATTGAATACTGAGCTTGACGCGAAACAAAAAGACTATAATCACCGTATAGATATTCTTGATAAAAAGCAAGAAGATGTAGATAAGGCGCATAAAAGACAAATAGAACAGCTAGAGGTAATTTCTAGTCTATCTGCAGAAGATGCAAAATCTCAGTTAGTAGAATCTCTAAAAGGCGAAGCTAAAACAGAAGCCAATGTGTACATTCAAGCTAAAATGGAAGAGGCTAAAATGACTGCACAACAAGACGCTAAGAAAATAATAATTAATACGATACAGCGTATTGGTACAGAAGAAGCAGTAGATAACTGTGTGTCTGTTTTTAATATTGAAAATGATGATGTTAAAGGACGTATTATAGGTCGAGAAGGTAGAAATATTCGTGCCATTGAAGCTGCAACAGGTGTTGAGATTATTGTAGATGATACTCCAGAGGCTATTATTCTATCGTGTTTCGATTCTGTAAGACGTGAAATTGCGCGCTTATCTTTACACAAGTTGGTTACAGATGGAAGAATACATCCTGCAAGAATTGAAGAAGTTGTAAAAAAGACACAAAAACAAATAGAGCAAGAAATTATAGAAGTAGGTAAACGTACTGTTATCGATTTAGGAATTCATGGTTTAAATCCAGAATTAATAAAAATGGTTGGACGTATGAAATACCGTTCTTCTTATGGTCAAAACCTTTTACAACACTCACGTGAAGTTGCTAAACTGTGTGGCATAATGGCTGCAGAGTTAGGCTTAAACCCAAAATTAGCTAAAAGAGCCGGATTATTACACGATATAGGTAAAGTGCCAGATGCAGAAGCAGATATGGAAACGCCTCACGCTATTTTAGGTATGCAATGGGCAGAAAAATTTGGTGAAAAACCAGAGGTTTGTAATGCTATTGGTGCTCACCACGACGAGATAGAAATGACCTCTTTATTGTCACCAATTGTTCAGGTTTGTGATGCAATTTCTGGAGCAAGACCAGGAGCAAGACGTCAAGTTTTAGATAGTTATATCCAACGTTTAAAAGATTTAGAAGATATTGCCTTTGGTTTTCAAGGTGTAAAGAAAGCTTACGCTATACAAGCAGGTAGAGAGCTACGTGTTATAGTTGAAAGCGAAAGGGTAAACGACCAAAATGCAGCAGACTTATCGTTTAGTATTTCACAAAAAATACAAACAGATATGACGTATCCAGGACAAGTAAAAGTTACTGTTATTAGAGAAACGAGAGCTGTTAATATTGCAAAATAAAAACTGTTCTATTATAATTTTTAAGCCCAATTAGTTTTACTAATTGGGCTTTTATTTTTTTAACTCCTGCAAAGAAAGGAATCTGCTTTGTTAACTTATAATTACAACTATTGTCTTGGATGAAAATTTTGCATCACGTTTCTTAAATGACTTTTATCAACATGCATGTATATTTCTGTTGTAGTAATACTTTCATGACCAAGCATTAGTTGTATTGCTCTTAAATCGGCTCCATTTTCTAAAAGGTGTGTTGCAAAAGAATGCCTGAACGTGTGTGGAGAAATAGTCTTCTCCAAATTTATTTTAGTAGCTAGTTGCTTAATAATTGTAAAAATCATGGCACGCGTAAGCTGTTTTCCTCTTCGGTTTAAGAATAAAGTGTCTTGAAATTCGTTGGGAATGTTTTGGTGAATTCTTACTTCTTTCATATAGATATTTATATACTTCTGCGTCGCTTCAATAATGGGCACAAAACGCTGCTTATCACCTTTGCCTGTAACTTTAATAAACCCTTCGTCGAAAAACAAATCTGATGTTTTAAGATGCGTTAATTCACTAACACGCAAACCACAGCCATAAAGCAATTCTAAAATAGCACGATTACGTTCACCTTGCGGTTTACTTAAATCTATGGCATTTATAAGCTGGTTAATTTCATTTTCGCTTAAAGTATCTGGCAGTTTCCTACCAATTTTGGGAGAATCTATAGTATCTAACGGATTTGATTGCCGGTAGTCCTCAAAAACTAAGTAATTAAAAAAACCTTTTAAACCAGAGATTAAACGCGACTGTGAACGCGCATTAACTGTTTTAGCAATGGTATATATAAAGTGCTGAATAGTTTCTTTAGAAATTAGAATAGGAGAGATGGTAATATTATTTTCTTCTAAATAACACATTAGTTTCTTAACATCAAAACTGTAGTTACTTATCGAATTATTTGATAAGCCACGTTCTATTTTAAGATAGAGTTGATAATCTTTAAGTGCGTTTTGCCATTTCATACCACTAAAATAAAAAAGCCACTTCAATAAAGAAGCGGCTTTTTAAAAAAATATTGTTTTTGGTTCTTATAAACCAGGATAACTATTTGTAATAATTTCTACACCATCAATTACCCATCCAACAAGAAAGAATCCAGCGGTAAGGATAAAAAGTATATTCCAACCAATTGGACTTCCTAAATACCATCTATGCGCAGCAAAACCACCTAAAAATAACCAAAGTAAAATGGCTGTTGTTTGGTCTTTTGCTTTCATAACAGCAGGAGACGTCATTGCTGTATCTACAATATCTGTAGTTGCATTTGTTGTGTTTTCTACAGTTGTAGTTGTTGCTCTTTTTACTGGAAAAGAGGCGCTTGCTGTAGTGATTCCAATAAAGAATACTAAAAACGATAGTAATAGTTTAATTTTCATATTTATTTGGTTTATGTTTGTTTCTCAAAACTAAATGTTTTTTCTTACATATGAAAAATTCACTCCTCTTATTTTTTATTTTATTTTGCTTCCTATTCAGTTTTGCTCAGCAAAATTATGAATATGTTGGTTTTATAAAACTTAATGACTCTTCGTTAATAAGTTTAACGGTTAAATTACAAGAAACGAATGGCAAGATTAGCGGTTATACGTTAACAGATGTAGGTGGGGAACACGAAACAAAAAGTAGTATTATTGGAACATATGATTTAGAGAATAAAATTTTGCGGTTTAGAGAGGTTGAAACCATATATACTAAGTCTTATTTTTCAGAAGACGATTTGTGTTATATCAATTTTACGTCTAATGCATATAGATTAGGTAAATCTTCAAAACTTAAGGGTAAATTTAAGGGTTTGTTTCCAGATAAAACGGAATGCATAAATGGTGAGATTTTGTTAACAACAAAAGAAAAGCAATTAAAAAAATACAGAAGGCAAATAAATTTATAAAAAAAACGAAACGAATTCCAGATAGTGTAAAACAGAATATTGACCTTTTGAAAACAATGGATTCTATTCAAATGAATATTTTAAAAAGCAAGCAAACTATGAGCGTGTTTTCTAAAAGTAACACTATTAGAATTGAAATTTACGATGGCGGAAAAATTGATGGAGATAAAATTACCTTAACTTATAATGGTAAAACACTATTGAGAGGTTTTGAAACTTCAAAACAAAGAAAAAGTATTCCAATAACACTAATAAATAAAAAGAACACCTTTGTTTTATCTGCTGATAACGTTGGTAGTATATCCACCAATACTGCTGTAATTGAAATATTTGTTGATGGTTTAAAAATACGAGCTTTAACTAATCTTAAAGCTGGCGAGAACACTCAAATTGATTTTTATTTAAAATAGAATAAAGGCTAAAAGTATAATTACTTGTAAAATTATCTAATAAACCACATGCTGTGGTTTGATAATCTTTAAGTTTGTTTTGCCATTTCTTAACTCCAAGGTATTGTTTATTTAGAAACATAATAAATACAATTTTTATAATACTGAGAAACAGATAGTTGTTAACAAAGCACGTATAAAACTGTTAATAACTATGTTAAAGAAATTTAAAAACCCACTGTTTTTTTATAATTTTGGTATAATCAATTAATTAAAACTTTTAAATTATGAAAAAATTATTAGTATGTGCTGCGATAGCAGTATTCGGAATGAGTAGTGTTTTTGCTCAAGAATTTAATGTAGGTTTGAGTGCCGCTTTACCAATGGGTGATGCTGGAGACTTTACGACGTTTGGTGTTAATTTGGATGCAAATTATCTTTGGGATGTTTCTGATGATTTTAAAGCGGGTGTTACAACTGGTTATCATCATTATTTTGGAGATGAAGTTACTACTTCTGTCTTTGGAACAAGTTTAACTTTAGAGTTTGACGATTTTGGTTTTTTGCCAATTGCAGCTGCTGGTCGTTATAATGTTTCAGAAGTGTTGACTGTAGGAGCAGATTTAGGTTATGCAGTTGGATTGAGTCCAGATGGTAATGAGGGAGGTGTTTATTATGCACCAAAAATACAATATAGTGTTAGTGATAAAATAGATATTGTAGCTGCTTACAAAGGAATTAGTAATGATGGGTCGTTTGATTCTGTATCATTGGGTGTAGAATTTGGATTATAATAAATAACAAAAATTTTATAAATTAAAACCGAAACACACGTTTCGGTTTTTTTTATGTTCAAAACCAATAACTTAAACTTAGTAATCAATTAGTTAGACTTTTAGAGGTCAGTTTATGCTCTTTTTACTTGTTGAATATGGTTCTATAACATAGCTTTGCGCTCTCAAATTAATAAAATCAATAAAAAAATGAAAAAGATATTACTTTTATCAGTATTCGCATTATGTGCTACATTAAACATTAACGCTCAAGAAAGAGAAAGTGGAGATATTGAAATCGCTCCATACATTGGATATATGTCTTCATTTTTTAATGGTGATAATATAGACGCGTATGACTCAAGGAATGCTATCAGTTTTGGTGTGAAAGCAGACTATTTCTTTAATAACAGATGGAGTTTGCGTTCTGGACTAAGTTACGATAGTATGGGAGCAGAATATTTTGGTACAGAAGCAAAACTAGATTATTTAAATATTCCTATAAATGCAAACTGGCATTTTGGTTCAACAAGAAAATGGAATTTAAATTTTGGTGTTTCACCAGGGTTCTTGCTGTCGGCTGAGGATGCCGGAGCAGATGCAAAAGACTTAGTAGAGCCATTTCAGTTGGGAGTTTCATATGGTATTGGCTATAAACTAGAAGTGTCGGAGCAGTTTAGTATTCTTTTTGATTTTCAAGGATTAGTGGGTGTTACCAACTTTCAAAAGGCTGAAGGTGCTGCTAATAACATGAATGCAGGTTCTGGTTTAAGCATAGGTGGAGTATTCAAATTATAATATTTTTTTACTTTCACATAAAAAAAGCCGA
>NZ_JSWF01000019.1 GCF_000797445.1 Lacinutrix jangbogonensis
TATTTTTTATGCCATAACTTTTGTATTTTTACAGTATGTATAAAATAATAATTATCAATGGTCCAAATATTAACTTACTGGGTAAACGAGAGCCAAATATTTATGGTAACTTATCCTTTACAGAGTTTTTTGATGCCGTAAAAGAAAAATACCCTAATGTTGCTTTAGAACATTTTCAATCTAATATAGAAGGAGAAATAATAGATAAGTTACAAACCTGTGGTTTTAATTACGATGGCATAATATTAAATGCTGCAGCTTATACGCACACATCTATTGGAATTGGTGATGCTGTAAAAGCAATTGAAACACCAGTTGTAGAAGTACATATTTCTAATACGTTTTCAAGAGAAGAGTTTAGACATCAATCTTTCATCTCTCCAAATGCTAAAGGTGTAATTTTAGGTTTTGGTTTACAGAGTTACGAGCTCGCGATACAGAGTTTTTTGTAATGCAGTATTTTTTAAAAATCTAAGATGGATATTAGGCATTTATTTTTATTGTGTTTTTTGTGCCTATTTAACGGCGTAAAATCAAGTTAATTTTACTTTTTTAAATTTGTAGAAGCAGATTTTGGTACTAATCCAGAAACTGAAGTTGTTTATTATGCTGCTATTTTTCAAGACTTTAAAATAGAAGTTGTTTACATGTTTTTAATTTGCCCACATCGTATTTTTTATAATTTATTAAACTCTTTTTAAGAGACAATTAACGCGATGTTATAATTTGTTTGTGAAGACTTTGTGATTTATTAACACTGTTCTGCGATAGTTTTGGAACATAGTTATAATCATTAACGAATTATGAAAAAACAGATCCTATTATTATGCGTTCTTTTTGCAGTATGTTTCGCGCAAGCACAAACAGATTCTGAAAAGCCAACGGATAAAAGAGTAAAGTTTGGTTTGCGCATTGGTTACGAATTTCAGGTTAACGACAGTAATTTAGAATACAAGCCTAATTTACCCTATATAGGTGTGTTTTCTGATATTAATCTTGGTAAAAAGTGGAGTTTTCAGTTGGAATTAAATTTGAGGTCTGAAAAAAGAGATAGACTTTTTAATACAGGTTTTAGAAACTCTATTCATGAGCTTTATTTAACTGTTCCTATATTCTTTAAATATCGTTTTGACAATAAGTTTAAAGCCTATTCTGGTACACAAGTCCTTTCTGCTTCTTTGGTAAATGATATTAATGGATTTAAAAAATGGAATGGTATTCTAGGTGCTGAATATCATTGGACTAAAAACGTTATTCTCGATGCACGTTTTAGACATGGTTTTGAAGGACGAGCATGTAACAATAACTTTAGGGATAACAGAATAAGCGTTGGAATAGGATATAAATTTTGATACAAAAAAGACGATTCAATTGAATCGTCTTTTGTTATGCATTTTTATATAAAATAACTAAAAAAGTGAGCCTAAGAAAACTTTCTCTTTTTAAATTCTACAAATGTATCACCTCATCATAAGCATCTGCTACAGCTTCCATAACAGCCTCACTCATTGTTGGATGTGGATGTATCGTTTTTAAAACTTCGTGTCCTGTAGTTTCAAGTTTACGTCCTAAAACAGCTTCAGCAATCATATCTGTAACACCAGCACCAATCATATGGCAACCTAACCATTCACCATATTTAGCATCAAAAATTACTTTTACAAAACCTTCTTTAGCACCAGAGGCGGTTGCTTTACCAGAAGCCGAGAATGGAAATTTACCAACCTTTATATCTAAACCTTGATCTTTTGCTTGTTTTTCTGTTAAACCAACACTTGCAATCTCTGGAGACGCATACGTACAACCAGGAATGTTTCCATAATCTAATGCTTCTACATGTTGTCCAGCAATTTTTTCAACACATAAAATACCTTCAGCACTAGCAACGTGAGCTAACGCTTGTCCTGGAGTTACATCGCCAATAGCGTAGTAACCAGGGATATTAGTTTGGTAGAAATCGTTTACTAAAATTTTATCTCTATCAACAGCAATACCAACATCTTCAAGACCAATACCTTCAATATTTGTTTTAATACCAACAGCACTTAATACTAAGTCTGCTTCTAAAACCTGTTCACCTTTACTAGTTTTAATTGTAGCTTTTACACCATCACCAGAAGTGTCAACCTTAGTAACTTCAGCATTAGTCATTACTTTAATACCACTTTTCTTAAACGATTTTTCCATCTGTTTAGAAACGTCAATATCTTCAACAGGTACTATATTTGGTAAATATTCTACTACAGTAACATCTGTTCCCATAGCATTATAGAAATAAGCAAATTCAACACCAATAGCACCAGAACCAACCACAATCAATTTTTTAGGTTGCTTTTTTAAAGTCATTGCTTGTCTGTAACCTATAACTTTTTCGCCATCTTGAGGCAAACTAGGTAACTCACGAGAACGCGCTCCTGTTGCAATAATTACATGGTCTGCAGCATATTCGGTACCATCAACATCAACCTTTTTTCCAGGTTTTAGTGTACCAAAACCATTGATAACATCGATTTTGTTTTTTTTCATTAAAAACTGAACACCTTTGCTCATCCCTTCAGCCACATTTCGACTTCGGTTTACAACAGCATTAAAATCCTTATCGTACTCTTTAACAGATAATCCGTAATCGCTAGCATGCTTTAAATATTCGAATACCTGAGCAGATTTTAATAATGCTTTAGTAGGTATACAGCCCCAGTTTAGGCATACACCTCCAAGACTTTCCTTTTCTACAATAGCAACTTTAAACCCTAATTGCGAAGCTCTAATTGCAGTTACGTAGCCTCCAGGACCACTTCCAAGAACAATAATATCGTATTTACTCATTGTGTAATTTTTTGTCGTTTTAATAAACAACGAATTTACAAAACAAAGCTGAAATAATAAATTGAACTTTCATTTTTATTTGGGCGTGACCTAAAGGTCGTGCTATTCACTATATCTTTTGCAGAAAAAGCAAAAGGATGCCGTTGCTATCACTCACGCAAATGCTAGTTGTAAAGTTTCAAAGTATTTATAAATTATAGCTTAGCTATTATTAATTTTACAAATCATCTGTAAAATGTCTTCGTTCTTTTTCCTTAGAAAATTTAGCTTCATTATAAGAATAAGAATGTCCTTTTGGTATAGATAATGATTCCCAATTATTTCCTTTAAGAAGTTTTCCTAAAAATACAATTTGTCCAATATGAAAGGAATAATGCGCTAATTGCCTGTTAATTGCTTCTGTTACTGTATGGCCTTGATTTCTTATATAAATAATACGTTCTAAATCGTCTTCAGTCAATGGTGTAATAGCATCGAACAAGCATTTCCAACCCGTTTCCCAAGCTGCAATAATGTCTTCTGTTGTGGTAAAATTATCTTTGAACTCTTGGTCACGATGTCGCCATTCTTTATCACCATCTTCGGTTAAAAAATTGGTCCAACGTGATAGCATATTGCCAACACTATGTTTGACAATAATAGCAATGCTATTGGCATCTTCATGGCTTTGCCATTGTAGCTCTTCAAAAGTTAACTGGTTAAAAGTTTTGTCGCCAAGACTTTTGTAGTATTCAAATTGTTTAATAGCGCTTGTTAAATAACTACTCATTTGGTTTATCAAATTTTACAGATATAGAATTCACACAATAACGTGTTCCAGTTTCTGTTGGCCCATCATTAAAAACATGACCCAAATGTCCACCGCAATTAGAGCATACAATTTCGGTACGCGTCATACCGTGGTCTTTATCTAAAACGTATTTTACAGCGCCCTTAATGGACTCGTCGAAACTTGGCCATCCACAATGCGCATCGAACTTACTTGAGCTTTCAAATAATTGTTGATTGCAACCAGCACATTTATAAATACCTTCTTCAAAATGAAGATTATAGGCTCCAGTATGTGGTCTTTCTGTTCCTTTTTCTCTTAAAATATGGTATTCATCGTCTGTTAGTTGGTCTTGCCATTCTTTGTTAGACTTAAAAAATTCAAAATCACTCATCTTTTTTTGGAATAAATTTTAGTGAGACACCATTTATACAATGTCTTTTACCAGTTGTTTTACTTGGCCCATCATTAAAAACATGACCTAAATGGCCGCCACAAGTTGCACAATGTTCTTCGGTTCTAGCCGAACCCAAATTGTAATCTACAGAGAACTCAACATTTCCTTTTATTTCTCTATCGAAACTTGGCCATCCAGTTCCAGAATCGAATTTATTTTTAGCCTTAAACAAAGGTGTTTCACAGGCCGAACAAACATAAGTTCCAGCATTGTATTCTTTATTAAGTTTACTAGAAAAAGGGCTTTCGGTTCCAGCTTCTCTTAAAACATAATATTCTTTTTCAGAGAGTGCTTGTTTCCATTCGGTATCTGTTTTAGTAACCTTATATGTTTTCGCTTCTTTTTTTGAATCTTGTGCATTACCATTACAGTTAAATAAAATAAAGGCGAAAGCCAATAGTGCTATTTTTTTCATAAATTTTTTCTTTTTAGTTAAAGATAATTGTAAATATCTTTTTCATCTATTAAAAGTCGTAATTTTATGTAAATCATAACATTTTGTAATCATAATTCATGAGCTTGGCATAAATCTTGTCTTTATCGATTAAAAGTATTTGTTATCGAATAACTATTTAGCCTTTAAATAACGAATGCTTTTTATTCAACTTTTTGTAAATTAGTATTAAATTAAAAAAACAACAAAGTATGAAATTCAAATCGAATATCTCCTTAGCATTTGTAATGCTAATATTTTTCTCATGTGCTACAAATCCTTTTACAGGAAAGAAAACAATGGCATTACCAGGCACAGAAAATAGCTCATTATTTCCAACAGCTTTTGCACAGTATAATCAGTTTTTAGGCGAAAACAATGTGGTTACTGGTACAAAAGAGTCAGAAATGATTACCAGAGTTGGACAGCGTATAGCAGTAGCTGCAGAACGTTGGTTAAATGCAAATGGTAATCATGACTATTTAAATGATTATAAATGGGAATACAATCTCGTTAAAGACGAAACAATAAATGCATGGTGTATGCCCGGAGGTAAAATTGTTTTCTATACAGGTATTTTACCAATAGCACAGAATGAAGCAGCTGTTGCTGCAATTATGGGACACGAAGTTGCACATGCTTTAGCAAATCATGGACAACAACGTATGAGCGCTGGAATGGTACAGCAAGGTGTTTCATTAGCAGGGAATATAGCTTTTCAAAATGATGAAAATATAGCATTATACAATCAAGCATTTGGTATTGGTTCTAATGTACTTGGTATGTTACCTTTTAGTAGAAGTCATGAAACTGAAGCCGATAAAATAGGTTTAATTTTAACTGCTCTTGCTGGATATAACCCAGATGAAGCGGCAAATTTATGGAGACGTATGGGCGCGGCAAGTGGCGGAAAAGCACCACCAGAATTTTTAAGCACGCATCCAGCAACAACTACACGTATTGCAAACTTAGAAGCATTAGCGCCAACAGCAAAATCAGAAGCTAAAAAATTTGGTATAAAGTCTTTTAGACCTGTAACACCATATTAATAAAATATAAATTCTTATTTTCGAAGCCACTCTTATAAATGAGTGGTTTTTTTATGGAAAATTTACAAAAAGGAGATAAAAAATTATTAAATGCTTGGGCTTTTTTCGATTGGGCAAATTCAGTTTATACATTAACTATTGCATCTTCTATATTCCCAATATTTTATTCTGCGCTGTTTCTTTCTGAAGTTAAAACTGTTGAAGCCTTTGGGATGGTTTTTAAAAGCACAGCATTAATTACTTATGTAACAGCTTTTACCTTTTTGGTGGTCGCTTTTACCTCTCCCATATTATCTGGAATTGCAGATTATGTAGGTAATAAAAAGAATTTTATGAAGTTCTTTTGTTACGTTGGAAGTATTGGCTGTATTGGTTTGTATTATTTTGATATCACTCCAGAAAAAATTCATTTAAGTCTGCTTTTTTATTTTATGGGATTAATAGGATATTGGGGAAGTTTGGTTTTCTACAATTCTTATCTACCAGATATAGCATTTCCAGAACAACAAGATAATATTAGTGCAAAAGGGTTCTCTTTGGGTTATATAGGAAGCGTATTATTACTTGTTATTAATTTAGCTATGGTAATGTTTCCAGAATATTTTGGTTTCGATATCAGTATTTCTGAAACCATAAGAGCGTCAGGAACTGAAGCCGAAATTTCTGAAGCATTAGGTAAAGCAAAAGATTTGGCATCTGTAGAAGCAATGAAAATCTCTTTTATAACCGTTGGAATATGGTGGGCCGTTTTTAGTCAATACACTTTTTATGTATTACCAAAAGGAGTTTCTAGTGGACATAAAGTTACAAAAGCAGTAGTATTCAACGGACTAAAAGAATTGAGATTAGTTTGGATTCAATTAAAAGCAAACCTTAGACTTAAACGCTATTTAACAGCATTCTTTGTGTTTAGTATGGCGGTTCAAACCATTATGCTAGTCGCTGTTTATTTTGGAGAAGAAGAGATTTCTTGGGGAGGAGATAGTGAAAAAACATTGGGATTAATAGGTAGTATTTTAATCATTCAATTAGTAGCAATACTTGGTGCTTTTTTAACTTCTAGGGCTTCAGCTAAATTTGGAAACATCAAAACATTAATAGCTGTTAATTTTATATGGATGGGACTTTGTTTCTATGCCTATTTAATGAAAACGCCAATGGAATTTTATTTCGCGGCTGGTTTTGTGGGTTTAGTAATGGGAGGAATACAGAGTTTAGCACGTTCAACCTACTCGAAGTTTTTACCTGAAACTGAAGACACCACTTCTTACTTTAGTTTTTATGATGTTGCCGAAAAAATAGGAATTGTTATAGGCATGGTGATTTTTGCAACAATAGATCAAATAACCGGTAGTATGCGTAATGCTATATTATTCTTATTCGTTTTCTTTTTAATTGGGATTGTGTTACTTTTTAGAGTCCCTAAAGAAGAAGTACAGATTTAAGAGCCTCTTTAGTTGATATTAATATTTTGTACTCAATAAAAAAAGACAGAAAAAGCCGCTTTCTAACTATAGAAAAGCGGCTTTTTTAATTTTGCTAATTGCTAATTGCTAATTGCTAATTGCTAATTGCTAATTGCTAATTCCCAATACTACCAGAACCAGTTACCTTAGTATCTTCAGATTTAGGTGATCCTTTATATTCAATATCTCCAGAACCTGTAACTCTTCCGTTTAAATGTCCATTGCATACAATCTCTACATCTCCAGAACCTGTTACTTTGGCAGCTACATCTATAGCTTCTAAACCATAACCATGGAAGTCTCCAGAGCCTGTTACACTAGCTTTTAAATCTTTAGTTTTGCCATTTAGGGTTAAATCTCCAGATCCAGTTATAGAGGCATCTATATCTTTAGCATCAACATCTAATACAATATCTCCAGATCCAGATACTCTTGCCGTAAAGTTGTTAGCTACAATTTTATCTTTATTAGTAATATCGCCAGATCCTGATAGACTTACATAATCAATATCTTTAAATGGGATAGTGATTTTAATAGTTTTATTATAGCTTGGTTTTAAATTTATATTGTTTTCCGTTTTAATTTTTAGAGTATTACCATCAACTTCAACAATAATATATTCTAAAAGATTGCTTTCTCCTTCAATAATAATTTTACCTTCTTTTCCTTTTACTAGTTTAAAGTCCATCCATCCAGAACATTTAATTTCGTCGTAGTCTGATGTCGATTTTGTAATTGTTGTAATATTCCCATTACCTTTTATTTTTTTACTTCCCCAAGATTGTGCTTGAGAAAAAGAGAAAGTTAATAATGCGATGGCTATTAATAGCGTGTTTTTTGATGTCTTCATAATTGTGTTTTAATTGATTATTTGATTGATTTTAATTAATTTTGATAAAAAGTAACACTACCATATTCTGAGTTTATCTTTACTAAACTTCCAGAATTTTGAGTGCTATAATAGCCTCTATAGTAGCGATCTGAAGATTCTACTCGTTTTTTAACGAAATTGAAACCATCATCACTATCTTTTAAAGAACCATATTCTAATGCTATATCGAAATCGAAAGCTAGCATTGGATCGTAACCTATTTTTATACCAACGTAATCTGAATCTATAGATACATTTTTTACGCTCTTTTGTAATTTTTCAATTTTAATTGAGCCATAATCTGCTGTAATATCTAGGTTTTTATAGACATCTCCAATGATTACGGTTAAGTAATCTCCATTGCCTTTTAGGTTGTTTACTTTATCTATAGTAATACCACCATAATCGCAATTGTAAGTCACATCCTCAGCAACTTCTACTTTAGATTTTGTATAGTCTGCAATAATTTCTAATGTGTTGGCTTTAGAAACCGTAAAACCGCTGTAGTCTGCATTAATTTTACCACTTTTAATGAATTCGAAATAACAGTTATTTGAGTAATCGAAATTAATGTTATTATTATCTGCCAAAAGCTCTTTAGTTGTAATTTTACCGTAATCACAATTTAACTCTGCTCGGCCTTCAAGTGTTCCTAAATTAATGTTTCCATAATCGTTACTAAGGTTTACATTATTGGTAATAGGCATTTTAATAATGTAATTAATTTTCATTTGTACAGTATTACTATTTTTCCAGCTCCACCAAGATTTACTCTTGTTTTTACTAAATTTTGTAATAGCAGTAACTAAGTCTTGAGATCCAGAAAATTCTACTGTAATACCATCTAGTTTTTTTTGTACTTTCTCTTCGTTGTCTCCAGTTGTGGTAATTGTTATTTCAAAATCAATAGTATTACCATCCCAAGTTACGATATCTAAATTTCCGTAGCTGTTATCTACTTTCAATGTTGCATTATCGTTAACATTAAAAGATTTTGTAATGGTCTTTTCCTTTTTGTGTTTACCATCTTTATCGTTACTGGTATTCGCAAGCATTACTAATGGTAATAGTAATAAGACTGTGAATAATTTATAGTGTTGTAATTGTTTCATTGTTGTTTAGTTTAAATGTTTTTATACCTTCTATGTTTTCTAATACAGATTTTAATATGTTAATTCTATTTCCAAAATTATCGATCATGGCATGGATGACACGCTTATCGTTTCCGCTTTCTGTTAGGTCTAGTTTTAATTGATTGTATTGTGTTTCTAATGTTTTCATTTGTAGCATAGCATCTTTAATAAGTGCTTCAGTTTCTGGAGTACGTTCGTTATTAATTTTTTCTAATTCTTCAGCAATAACGGATGTGAAGAAATTTTGAGTATTCGCCATTTCTGGAGAGACACTTGCTAAGTCTTGAATATCTGATTCCGTATTAAAATTAATTGCTAAAACCACTAGTAATACAATAGATGCTGCCATACCAAGAAATGGTTTCCATAAACGCTTGCTTGTTTTTGTAACAGCAATGCCTTGCATTTGGTTTTGCTCTTTTAATTTATCTAAAAACCTGTTTTTATGACCATGACTTGGGACTTCAACATCAAAATCATGTTGAAATTTTTCAAAAAGCTGATGCATGTTATCTTCTTTCATTTTTTTGTTTTGTTTTTTATTTCCTCCTCCTGAGAATACATTGTATTCATTTTTAACCAACTAAGGCTTGCATTTTTTTTCTTAAACTCTCTTTGGCTCTTGAAATGGTTGTACGACAATTAGAACTTGAAATCCTCATAATTTCACTTATCTCATCATAATCGAAACCTTCAATTAAATGAAGCGTTAAGGCTACACGATAATTTTCTTTCAAGGTTTTCATAGTTTCCATTACTTGTTTAGCTTGTATAGTAGTAAACTCGTAATCTTCAGCTATTCCATGGGTGTCTTCAACTTTATAAAGCACATCGTCCAGAGGTACTTCATCAAATTTTGTACTCTTGTTATAATGGTAAATACTTTTGTTAATGACTATACGTTTTAGCCAAGCTCCAAAGGTTTTAATCTCTTTTAAAGTGTTGAGTTTTGAAAACGCTAGTAAAAAAGCATCTTGCATAACATCTTCAGCTTCAAAACTGTTTTTCACAATTCGGTAAGCAGTGTTGTACATGGCTTTATAATACCTATTGTACAGTTCCAATTGTGCAAATTGGTTGTCGGTTTTACAAAGCTCAACGAGCTGTTCGATATTGTAGTTGGTTAATGTCAATTCTAATGGTTTGTTGTAGTAAGGATGCAAGTTAAATGAGTTTGTTACACTTTCTGTACATTTTTTTTAAAAATGCATATAAAGTGCAAGTGTAGCGAGAAAAATTTATTGTAAAAGCTGCGTATTGTATTGTTTCACTCTAGATTTTATTTAAGAGTATGCGTAAGAAAAACTGTTAACTCTTCAGTTTAAACTATTAACTAAAAGATTGGCATATTAATTGGACTTTTGTAGTAAGTTATACACAGTTGGTTATTAATAATTAATTGATAATCAGGGTGTTTATACATTATAAATATTAATTTCACAAACAGAACATTATGAGCCAAATACTATTTGGTGACATAATGACGTATATAAACATATGAAGAAATCTAATTTTATTAGTCTAGACAGTTTGTCATTGCAGGATTTTGATGAAAATTCAGAGTTAATTCCATTAATGACACCTGAAGATGAAGAGAAAATTAACAAAGAAAATTTACCAGAAACATTACCAATTTTATCATTGCGTAATACTGTTTTATTTCCTGGCGTAGTTATCCCAATCACAGCAGGGCGCGATAAGAGTATTAAATTAATAGACGATGCTAATAAAGGTTCTAAAGTAATTGGAGTAGTATCGCAAAAAGACGAAGCGGTCGAAGATCCTAAGGCAGGAGATATACATTTAGTGGGTACTGTTGCTCGTATTCTTAAAGTGCTTAAAATGCCAGATGGTAACACAACGGTTATTATTCAAGGTAAAAAACGTTTTAGTGTAGCAGAAGTTATTACTGAGGAGCCCTATATGAATGCGACAGTAAGAGAAGTTCCAGAAGCGAAGCCAGCGAAAAAGAATAAAGAATTTCAAGCAATTATAGATTCTATTAAGGATTTAGCACTTCAAATTATAAAGGATAGTCCAAATATCCCAAGTGAAGCTTCTTTCGCCATTAAGAATATTGAAAGCGATTCGTTTTTAATCAATTTTGTGTCTTCTAACATGAATCTTCCTGTTGAAGACAAACAAAAACTTTTAGAAATAAACGATTTAAAAGCGCGCGCTTTAGAAACTTTAAAATTTATGAATATTGAACTTCAGAAATTGGAGTTAAAAAATGATATTCAATCTAAGGTTCAAAGCGATATGAACCAACAGCAGCGTGAGTATTTCTTAAATCAGCAAATGAAAACCATCCAAGAAGAGCTTGGCGGTGGCAATGCAGAGGAGATGGAAGACATGAAAAACCGTGCTAAAGACAAAAAGTGGGATGACAACGTAGCGGAGCATTTTGAAAAGGAATTATCAAAAATGCAACGTATGAATCCGCAAGTTGCTGAATATTCTATACAACGTAACTATTTAGACTTGTTTCTTGATTTACCTTGGAATGAATTCAGCAAGGATAAATTCGACCTTAAACGCGCTAAAAAGATATTAGATAGAGATCATTATGGTTTAGACGATGTTAAAAAACGTATTATAGAATATTTAGCCGTACTAAAATTACGTAATGATATGAAATCGCCAATTTTATGTCTTTATGGACCTCCAGGAGTTGGTAAAACTTCTTTAGGAAAGTCTATTGCTGAGGCTTTAGGTCGTGAATATGTTCGTGTATCTTTAGGAGGTTTAAGAGACGAAGCAGAAATTAGAGGACATAGAAAAACCTATATTGGCGCTATGCCAGGTCGTATTATTCAGTCTTTAAAAAAGGCAGGAACTTCTAATCCTGTCTTTGTATTAGACGAAATAGATAAGTTATCTAATTCCAATCAAGGCGATCCATCGTCTGCTTTACTAGAAGTTTTAGATCCAGAACAAAATAGCGAGTTTCATGATAACTTCCTTGAAATGGGTTACGACCTTTCTAAGGTTATGTTTATTGCGACTTCTAATAACTTAGGAAGCATTCAGCCAGCGTTGCGCGACAGAATGGAAATAATAAATGTATCAGGTTATACTATTGAAGAGAAAGTAGAGATAGGAAAGCGTCATTTATTACCAAAGCAGCTAAAAGAACATGGTTTAAAAGACACCCATTTAAAGCTTGGAAAACCACAAATGGAAAAAATAGTAGAAGGTTATACAAGAGAATCTGGAGTAAGAGGCTTAGAAAAACAAATTGCAAAAATGGTGCGTTATGCAGCCATGAATATAGCAATGGAAGAAGATTACGATCTTAAAGTAACTAATGAAACAGTTATCAAAGTTCTAGGTGGGCCAAAATTAGAACGCGACAAATACGAAAATAACGATGTTGCAGGTGTTGTAACTGGTTTAGCTTGGACTAGAGTAGGAGGCGATATTTTATTTATAGAATCTATTTTATCAAAAGGTAAAGGCACATTATCTATTACTGGAAACTTAGGTAAAGTCATGAAGGAGTCTGCAACTATAGCTATGGAATACATAAAAGCGAATGCAGAAGAGTTTGGTATTGCCCCAGATATTTTTGGTAAATACAATGTGCATATTCATGTGCCAGAAGGCGCCACACCAAAAGATGGACCAAGTGCTGGTGTAACGATGTTAACCTCTTTAGTCTCTTTATTTACACAGCGTAAAATTAAAAAGAGTTTAGCCATGACAGGAGAAATTACACTTCGTGGTAAAGTGTTACCAGTTGGTGGAATTAAAGAAAAAATTCTAGCAGCAAAGCGTGCAAAAATTAAAGAAATTTTACTTTGTGAAGATAATAGAAGAGACATCGAGGAGATTAAGCAAGACTATTTAAAAGGTTTAACGTTCCATTATGTTACAGAAATGAAAGACGTAATAAAATTAGCATTAACAAATCAGAAAGTTAAAAACGCTAAAAAATTGTAAGGATGATAGTCATTGTATTTGGTTTGCTATCTATCTAATTGGGAATTTTTGCTGAGTAATATAAGGCCGCAGAGAATTGAACTTATTGTAACTTAGGGAAAATGAAATGTGGTCTGGGCTATTTCAATACAATATTACAGGTGATGCTTTAATTAAATAGAATAACAATCTTGCTATTGGTAAGAGATTGAGAGGTACTGTAAAAAAACAAGTCAGATTATATTTCTGTCTTTACAGAAACAAGTTTAGCATAAAAACTAAAATAAAGAATACACATATTTATGAAAATATTGTTCCTAGCACTCTCGTGCATAATTAGTTTAGCTGCATTTTCGCAAGAGAATATAGAAGATGTAATTATTGATGGTAAACCCGCGAAAATTAATACCATAACGGGTGTTTATACATTTACTGATGGTACTCCAAATAGTCATGCTTCTGAAAACGAGTATGTAACCACAAATACTAGTGCAGTAGACACTATAACAACTAATACTAATGTTATAACTCCTAAACTCGTGGAAGATAGAGTTCATAACGTTAGTAAAGGAGAAACGTTATATTTCCTTTCTAAGAAATATGGAATTAGTGTGGCTCAGATAAAGAGCTTAAATAATTTTACAAATAACCTAATTAGTGTAAACCAGAAGATTAAAATTGGAAATAATACTTCGTCAGAAATTATTGAGAACTCGCTTTACGTGGTAGAAAAGGGAGACACAATTCCTAAACTCATGGAAGATAGAGTTCATAACGTTAGTAAAGGTGAGACGTTATATTTCATTTCTAAGAAATATGGAATTAGTGTGGCTCAGGTAAAGAGCTTAAATAATTTAACAAACAATCTAATTAGTGTAAACCAGAAGATTAAAATTGGAAATAATACTTCGTCAGAAATTATTGAGAACTCGCTTTACGTGGTAGAAAAGGGAGACACAACTCCTAAACTCATGGAAGATAGAGTTCATAATGTTAGTAAAGGAGAAACGTTATATTTCATTTCTAAGAAATATGGAATTAGTATGGCTCAGATAAAGAGCTTAAATAATTTTACAAACAACGTAATTAGTGTAAACCAGAAGATTAGAATTGGATATAATACTTCGTCAGAAATTATTGAGAACTCGTTTTATGTGGTAGAAAAGGGAGACACATTGTACCATATTGCTAAGAATGCTAATGTTTCGGTTAAAGAGTTGAAACAGCTTAATAACTTAGAAAGCAATATTATTAGCATTGGTCAAGAACTTATAATAAAATAAAAAACACATCTCAACGTTTTAAGATAGATTTAGTTACTTTTGCCACTTTATGCTTAAAAAAATTACTACTTTTTGCTTTGTCCTACTTAACATCTATTGCTATGCGCAATTAGGTGGACAATCTACTTATCAATTTTTAAATTTAGTCTCTTCTCCAAGGCAAGCCGCTTTAGGAGGTAAGGTGTTAACTAATATCGATTGGGATGTTACACAAGCACTATACAATCCATCTGCTATTAATATAGAAATGGATAACCAATTAGCACTTAATTACACTAGCTATTTAGGTGGTGTTAATTATGGGACTGCTGCTTATGCATATACTGTAGATAGACGCGTACAAACCTATCATGCCGGAATTACTTATATCAATTATGGTGATTTTTCTGGTTATAATGAAAACGGAGAATCTACAGGTGATTTTTCAGGATCTGAGGTTGCTTTATCTGTTGGTTATGCAGCACAAATTGGTTATAGCGATTTCTATTGTGGCGCAAATCTAAAGATTATTAATTCTAGTTTAGAACAATATAACTCTATAGGTATAGCGACCGATTTAGCGCTTATGTATAGAGATGAGCGTTTAGAATTTCAAGGTACTATAGTCATTAGAAATCTAGGTACACAAATTACAACTTACGAAGACACACAAGAAGCTTTACCTTTAGAAATAGATATAGGTTTATCTCAAACCTTGGAGAATGTACCATTACGTTGGCATTTAACTTTCGAGAATTTACAGCAATGGCCAATTGGAGAATCTAATCCAGCGAGAGCAACTACAGATTTAGAAGGTAACCAAGAACAAGAAAAAGTTGGGTTTTTAGGGCAAGTTATTAGACATACAATACTAGGAGCAGAGCTTTTTCCAGATAAAGGTTTTAATATTCGTTTAGGTTATAATTTTAGACGTGCCGAAGAATTACGTATCGAAGATCAACGTAACTTCTCTGGTATTTCTGCTGGTTTCTCTATTAAGCTAAACAAAATGCGTTTTAGCTATACACACGCTAAATATACAGCGGCTTCAAATGCGAACTTCTTTGGTTTGCAGATTGATTTAAGGTAATGAATATTTGAAGTTGTAAAAAAAAAAACACCCAAGCTTTTTTATCTTATTGTAAAAAGTATATTATGGATTTGTTATCTTAGAAACTCTTTAGAGCGCTTTTTAACCCATAAATACTTTTAATCATTATGAGAATTCACAGCTTAATAGTATTACGACATTCAATTATTTGTCTTACTTTTTTTAGTTTCTTTTTTGCTTGCCAAAATAATTCCAAATCAAAAGAAATAACTCCAGTTTCTATCCCTGAAATCAATAAACCGATTCCTGAAACTGTCGATCAAAATTCAACACAAATTACTGAGGATAAAGTAACCGATAAACTACTTTTTTCTTGGGTAGATAATCTTAACATTCGATCTGAACCTAATTCTAAAAGTAACGCTATAGCAGTTGTAAATAAAGATGATGCATTAACTTTCACGGGAGAGACTTCAGACGAAAAAGAAATTATTGTTCTTAGATCTCTTTCTTACAATGAATTCTGGTTGAAAGTTGTCTTTAACAACAAAGAAGGATGGGTATTTGGAGGCGCCGTTAAATATAAAGATGAAATTAAAGGAAATGATATAATTGATGATACACACTTAAATTTTCAACATTTTGGGACTTTTAACTTGAAGGAATGGGAGAAAATTAACAAGAGTGAAGAAAGTGGCGGAGATTATATGGGAGAATTTGTTTCTTATAAAAAGGGAAACCAAATTTTAAAAGTTGAGAACTCTGATTTAGGAGATTATGGATATGGCAGAAAACATCAGCTTTTTCAAGGAGAGAAACTACTTAGAGAAAGAGATTTTAGTTTTAGTGCCGACGAAGGAATTATGAAATTAAAAGAGACTGTAAAAATATATACAAGTAATCCGCCCAAGCAATTCTCTCGTAATCAAAATCTTGATAAACATTTTGGACAATTAAATGCTTTACCAATGCTGGTTAATGGGGTTTGGAAAGGAAGTGATATCAAATAATAATCTTAAAAAAAATGACTACGGCTTGCTGCAATTAACATAAGCTTTTTTTTATTTATCAGAAAAAAATTGTTGCAAATCAAATTTTAAAAAATAAAACATGAGATACTTACTTCTATTAATGATACTTTTAGTGAGTTGTAAACCAACAGAGTCCATTACAAAAACTACAAAAAAAGTAAACATTAATACTTTGCAAGATGCCATTGCATATCGCCATTTTACAGCAGAAATGCCAAAAGGTTGGCACTTTGTTTTTGATCATGGATTTGCTGCCTATTCACCTTCAGTTTTGGGTAATTCTTATTATAAAAGTATTACAAAAATATTTAATCTAGAGTATTTAAATACTAAAAATAAACCTCTAGAAAAAGTAGCGAAAAAAGACTTTTATAATTTTGCTAGTTATCGCGATGCTTATGAATTTGAAAATGAAGTCTTTCAAACAAAATTTGGTGAGACTTACAGTTATACTTTAAGCTTTAAATTAGGTAAAACAATTTATAAAGTAAACAGAACATATTTTACTTTTAATAACAGGTATTACTGTATGTACTATCATTCGGAAAAAAAGATTTTTGACACCTATTTCGATACTGCCAAAGCACTTATGTTTTCTATACAAGTGAAAGCGTAATGTTACCTTTTTTTTAGAGTTAGATAAGGTTGTTAAGGCTTGACTTTATGAAAAAAATAAGCTAACTTCGTGTAACGTATACTATAAAATACTTGGGCTGAATTTATTTTAGTATTGAAACAATTTTATATCGACGATTATTAGGTACAATTTAAAACAGACAAGGTCACTTATGAAAATACACTTAAAAATAGTAGTTTCTACAATTTTACTTCTTTTTTTTACTACGCAACAAATGAGAGCTCAAGATGTAACAAAAGCTCATAAAGATTCATTAAATATTTTGGTTAAAAAATATTATGATCTTAACCTTAAAACATTTCAGTCTAATTCATCTATAGAAGACATCGATAGAATTTTTGAACTTTTTACAGATGATTTTACATATGTTCATCCTAAATATGGAGGCACTTATACGCGAGAAGATTTATACAATGGTTATGTTAGGAATCAGAAAAACGGTCGTTACGATGGATCAATCATTACTATAAAAGTATTAAACAAAATTATAGGATTAAGCGCTGTAGTTGTTCACAGAGTATATGTGCAAAAAAAGGATGACGGAATTAAGGAAGAAGAAGCACAAATGACACTTTTTGAATTTAAAAAAGGAAAAATATCTCGAATCTATGAATATTGGTAATGGAATAAAAGCTGTACTTAACAACCAGTATAATTCATTGCTAGTTTAATGATTACTATAAAAATCCTACGGATGTTCCTTTGACTCGTTTTCTTTTGCTAAATTAGTTACCTAAACATGTAATGAAATCATGCACAAGACCGTTAAACGAACGCTTCAAAATAAATAATTAAACCCAAATCAACAAAGTGCAAAATATTACCATAGCCATAGACGGTTTTTCATCCACAGGAAAAAGTACAGTTGCAAAGCAGCTCGCTAATCATTTAGGCTACATTTATGTAGATTCAGGAGCCATGTATCGTGCAGTAACTTTGTTTACTATGCAACAGGGTTTTATTACTAAAGACCATTTTAATGTAAATGCTTTAGTAGAAAAACTAGGAGACATTACTATTACTTTTAAATTTAATAAAGCCTTAGGTTTTGCTGAGGTCCATTTAAATGGTGTAAATATAGAAAGAGCCGTTAGAACTCTAGAGGTTTCTAGTTATGTTAGTAGAGTAGCAGCCATTCCAGAAGTGAGATACCAATTGGTAAAGCAACAACAACAAATGGGAAAAGACAAAGGCGTTGTTATGGATGGTAGAGATATTGGTACTGTTGTATTCCCATATGCAGAGTTAAAACTATTTATGATAGCTTCCGCAGAAAAAAGAGCAACAAGACGTTTCGAAGAGTTAATAGATAGAGGAGACGATGTAACTTACGAAGCTGTTTTAAAAAACGTTCAAGAACGCGATTATATAGATTCTAATAGAGAAGATTCTCCATTGCGTAAAGCCGACGATGCTATTGAGATTGATAATAGCGATTTGTCTTTAGAAGAACAGTTTGAAAAAGTGCTTGGTTTGGTAGCAATGACTTTTGAAGACTTTGAGTAGCTGATTTGTTTTATAATAGTTTACATCAAGTTATATGCTTATGTCACTTCGAGTGCTTACGAAATATGAGGAATTGTATCGAGAAGCTTTCTAATTTAAAACGTGTTATCGATACGTTACTTATTCAAAATGATGCTTAAAATATTCGAAACCTTATTCATGGATCAAAAAATATCAAAATGAGTTCTGGACAAAAAAAAAGCGAGCTAACACTTGTCAACTCACTTTTTTAAAGAAATTGCTATTAATTTCTATGCATGCGGTATTATTAATTCTTGATCTGGATGAATAACATCTGGATTTTTTAAAATATCTGTATTCGCCTTAAATATAGTGTTGTATTTCCCAGCACTTCCATAATAGTGTTTTGAAATAGCGCCTAAAGTTTCTCCACTTTTAACAGTGTGCCGTGCAAAAACGCTTGTATCTGCAACAGTAATATCTGCTACGATATCGCTTGGGTTTTCACCACCAGAAGCTTTTATTTCATCCCAAAGTAAATTCTTTTGATATTGTGTAGCAGCAGTTCCTTTTACTGTTAATACACCATTAGCTTCAGAAACATCTCCGTTTTGAATGTTTAATTTTTCACCTAAATCAAGTACACCTTGATATTTTGCTTTTACCATAATTATTTGTTCTTTTTATTGTTAACCTCGTATGTATTACAAGATAGTAATTATTCACTTAATTATCCTAATCAAAATTTGTGTTTTTCTGGTTGTTCAAATTATGAGATATTGTAATTAGTATTAACGATTAAGCTTTAATACAGTTGAATTTAAGTTTTAAATAATAGAAGTCCATCAATCTTTATAGCCTTAAAACACAGGCCTTTTAAACTTCTTAATAGGTATTAGGTAATTTTATTAAAAAGTATTACTTTTGCACTCCTTTTTAGCACCTCAAGGAAAGATAAAAAAGGGATTAAAACAAATTATTTATAACACTTCTGTGTGTTAGTGCTTTAGAGTCTTCCATAACCTACAGAATACAACGCGATGTAATAGTGTTTTTACAAAAGTAGAAATCTAATAAAAAGACATCGCAGAATTACTTTAAAATGGCTGAAAAAGCAAAACAAACAGAAGTTGCAGCAGAAGCTCAAGAAGCAGCAGTAACAAAAGAAGCTCCAGTAATATCTGAAGCTCAAGCAAACCCTGAAAAATTCTTAGAAGAATTTAACTGGCACAATTACCAAGAAGGTATTGATGAGGTTGAAGATTCTCAATTAAAAGAATTTGAAAAATTAGTATCAGAAAATTTCGTTGACACATTAGATGATGAGGTTGTAACTGGAGAAGTAGTTTTCATGTCAGACCGTGATGTTATTATTGACATTAACGCAAAATCTGAAGGTGTTATTTCTTTAAACGAATTTCGTTACAATCCAGATTTAAAAGTTGGAGACAAAGTAGAAGTATTAATCGATGTTCGTGAAGACGCAACAGGACAATTAGTATTATCTCACAGAAAAGCACGTGTTATTAAAGCTTGGGATCGTGTAAACAATGCACACGATACTGGTGAAATCGTTAATGGTTTCGTTAAATGTAGAACAAAAGGTGGAATGATCGTTGACGTTTTCGGAATCGAAGCTTTCTTACCAGGTTCTCAAATTGACGTTAAGCCAATTAGAGATTACGATCAATACGTAAATAAAACTATGGAATTTAAAGTTGTGAAAATCAACCACGAATTCAAAAACGTAGTCGTTTCTCATAAAGCGCTTATTGAAGCTGATATTGAAGAACAGAAAAAAGAAATTATCGGTCAATTAGAAAAAGGTCAAGTATTAGAGGGTATTGTTAAGAATATTACTTCTTATGGTGTCTTTATAGATCTTGGTGGCGTTGACGGATTAGTTCATATTACAGATTTATCTTGGTCAAGAATTAACCATCCAAATGAGATTGTTGAGTTAGATCAGAAATTAAATGTTGTAATCCTTGATTTTGATGAAAACAAATCAAGAATCCAATTAGGTCTTAAGCAATTATCTAAACATCCTTGGGATGCATTAGGTGAAAGCGTAGCAGTTGGAGACAAAGTAAAAGGTAAAGTAGTTGTAATCGCAGATTACGGTGCATTTATCGAAGTTGCAGAAGGTGTTGAAGGTTTAGTTCACGTTTCTGAAATGTCTTGGTCTACACACTTACGTTCAGCTAACGACTTTGTAAAAGTTGGTGATGAAATCGATGCTCAAATCTTAACTTTAGATAGAGAAGATCGTAAAATGTCATTAGGTATCAAGCAATTATCGCAAGATCCATGGACAGATATTACAACTAAATATCCTGTAGGTTCAAACCACAAAGGTATTGTACGTAACTTTACAAACTTTGGTGTTTTTGTTGAATTAGAAGAAGGTATCGACGGATTAATTTATATCTCAGATTTATCTTGGACTAAGAAAATTAAGCATCCATCTGAGTTTACAAACGTAGGTGATACTTTAGAAGTAGTAGTATTAGAGTTAGATGTTGAAGGACGTAAATTATCTTTAGGTCATAAACAAACAACTGATAATCCTTGGGATAAATACGAAACTGAGTTCGCTTTAGGATCTGTACACACAGCAGAAATTGCTGAAGTTGTAGATAAAGGTGCAACTATTGATTTTAATGAAGATATCGTAGCATTCGTTCCTTCTCGTCACCTTGAAAAAGAAGATGGTAAGAAATTGAAGAAAGGCGATTCTGCTGAATTCAAAATTATAGAATTTAACAAAGAGTTTAAGAGAGTAGTTGCTTCGCATACTGCAATCTTTAAAGAAGAAGAGATGGCAAATGTTAAAGCTGCACAAGCTAAACAAGCTTCTCAAGCTGCTGAATCTAAACCAACTTTAGGTGATGCAAATGAAGCTTTACAAGCTCTAAAAGATAAATTAGACGGAAAGAAATAATTTTCTGAATATATTTATTGAATATTTTAAAAGCCTCTCGGAAACGAGGGGCTTTTTTTATGCTTTTTTTTGAAACATTTTAATATCGAAGTGGTTTTATTAATTCAGGTTTTTTTAAAAGTCTTTTACAAAGCCCGTGACTAGCGAAGTCGCCTCATCGTAACTTTCATTTTTCAATTTATCTTTTTACTTCAAATAATTTAACCTAACTTTGTTCTTCAAATACCCTTACAGCGTATATGAGTCAGAAAGTGTTACTTAATGCAACAGACATAAACATCATTCTTCATAGATTGGCTTGCCAATTAATTGAAAACCACAAAGATTTTTCTAATACCGTTTTAATTGGCTTGCAACCAAGAGGTAAGTATTTAGCCAATCGTTTAGCGCAAATGCTAACAACAGAATACAAGATTAAAAACTTGCAATTAGGCCTTTTAGACATTACTTTTTATCGCGATGATTTTCGTCGTGGAGATAAAATACACGAAGCAAATTCTACAGAAATAGATTTTATAGTTGAAGATAAAAACGTTGTTTTTATAGACGATGTATTATATACAGGACGCAGTATTCGCGCTGCATTAACTGCTATTCAATCTTTTGGTAGACCTAATGAAATAGAGTTGTTGACGCTAATAGACAGACGCTTTAGTAGACATTTACCAATACAGCCAAATTATAGAGGAAGACAAGTAGATGCTATAAACGAAGAAAAAGTAATAGTAAGCTGGAAAGAGAATGATGGAGAAGATGCTGTTTATTTAGTGAATAGTTAGTATTAGTTAAAAGTTTCTCAAGTCTATTACTGTGAAGTTCTCATAGTAATTAACAGTAATAAAGGTTATAGGTTTATCATTTCTGTGCAAGCAGGAATCTACAACAAGAGAAATAAACAAATAAAGTCGAGATAGCATACAGTTTAGATAATAAGATAATTTCGGAAATAGATTTCAATTTTAATGAATAACAACAGGCAACTGAAGACTGCCAACTGAAGACTAAAAAATATGAGCGAGTTAAGTGTTAATCACTTATTAGGAATTAAAAACCTTCAAGAAAAAGATATTCAACTTATTTTTGAAACAGCAGATCATTTTAAAAAAGTGATTAATAGACCCATTAAAAAAGTGCCTTCGCTTCGAGATATTACGATTGCTAATTTGTTTTTTGAAAACTCTACAAGAACCAAACTTTCTTTCGAACTAGCGGAAAAAAGACTTTCTGCAGACGTTATAAACTTTTCTGCAGGCCAATCTTCAGTTAAAAAAGGTGAAACTTTAATAGATACAGTAAATAATATTCTATCTATGAAAGTGGATATGGTCGTTATGCGTCATCCAAATCCAGGTGCATGTGTGTTTCTTTCAAAACATATTAAGGCGAATATTATAAATGCGGGAGATGGAGCACATGAACATCCTACACAAGCACTTTTAGATTCTTATTCAATACGAGAACGCTTAGGAGATGTTGCTGGAAAAAATGTAGTAATCGTTGGTGATATATTGCATAGTCGTGTTGCATTATCTAATATATACGCTTTAAAATTGCAAGGCGCTAACGTTATGGTTTGCGGGCCAAAAACATTATTACCAAAGTATATAGATAAATTAGGAGTTAAGGTAGAAACCAACTTACGTAAAGCATTAGAATGGTGTGATGTGGCAAACATGTTACGCGTTCAAAACGAACGTATGGATATTAGTTATTTCCCATCAACCAGAGAATATACTCAACAATTTGGTGTCAATAAAGCATTACTAGATTCTTTAAATAAAGAAATTACCATTATGCATCCAGGACCAATTAATAGAGGTGTTGAAATTACAAGTGATGTGGCAGATTCTAAACAGGCAATCATTTTAGATCAAGTGCAAAACGGAGTAGCAGTTAGGATGGCAGTAATATATTTATTAGCTTCAAAAATAAAACAGTAAATTATGATAATAGATCAAGAGGAAAATATTTCAATCATTACGCAAGAAAAGGCTACTATTATTGAATTAGTAAAGAAATTGGAAGCTTTATATCCAAAATTCGAAAAGCATAATATCATCATTAAGCTATCGTCTTTAGGTAAGATAACGATACAAAACGTTAACGAGTTTTTGAGACTTTCTAATAAACATCGTGAAGCAAAAAATTCGTTTGTAGTCGTTACAAATGCAATAAATGCTAATGAGGCTCCAGATGAAATTATTGTTGTTCCTACACTTAAAGAAGCTTTCGATATTATTGAAATGGAAGATATGGAACGTGATTTAGGATTCTAATAAAGTTTGTCGTTTAGTTGTTTGTCGTTATGTCAATTCAGCTTAACAACTTTCCAAAACGCAACTCACAACTCACATGAAGTTAAATATATTAGGCTGTTACAGCGCTACACCAGGAACGTTTACTAATCCTACTTCGCAAGTTTTAGACATTAAAAATCATGTATTCTTAATTGATTGTGGAGAAGGTACCCAGGTACAATTGCGTAAACATAAGATTAAATTTACACGTATTAAACATATTTTCATATCACATTTACATGGAGATCATTTTTTTGGTTTAGTAGGTTTAATTTCTACGATGCGATTGTTAACGCGTGAAGCCGATTTACATGTTTATGCACCAAAAGGCTTAAAAGAAGTGATTACGCTTCAAATGAAATTAGCGAATTCATGGACAAATTTCAATCTTATTTTTCATGAGCTTACTAGTAAAAATTCAGAATTAATTTTTGAAGATGATAAAGTAGAAGTACATACTATTCCTCTAGACCATCGTGTTTATACTAATGGTTTTCTTTTTAAAGAAAAAGATGGAGAACGTAAGTTAGATATGAATGCCGTTTTAAATGCGAATATTGATGTTGCTTATTATAGAAAATTAAAACAAGGTTTTGATGTTGAAAACAATGACGGGCAACTTATAAAAAATGAAACCGTTACATGTGCTCCCGATAAAGCTAAAAGCTATGCTTTTTGCAGCGACACAGCATATAAGGAAGATATTGTACCTATTATAAAAAATGTAGATATGTTATACCACGAGTCTACATTTTTAGAACAACATGCGCATTTAGCGCCTAAAACAAAACACAGTACAGCTAAAGAAGCAGGAAGTATTGCTAAGCAAGCCAATGTTGGCACTTTGTTACTTGGACACTATTCTACACGCTACGACGATTTAAACGTCTTTAAAACTGAAGCTCAGGAACATTTTAAAAACGTAGAACTTGCAGACGATGGTAAGGTTTTTGAATTTTAAAATTGATTGCTAATATTTGGGTTTAATAAATAAAAGCCATTGCTTGGAGCGTAAGCATTATTTGTAATGGATGAGTAAAAAAAGACTTTATCGTCTTTAGCAAAATATTTTGATGTACTCTGTAATTGTTGCGTATCTAAAGTAGTAATCAAATTTTGACTATTATATTCATAAAAGTAGGATTGGTCTATACTTTGAATCAAATTTACTCTCATTAATTTATTTAAATAATTAAAAACGTTTTCAGTTTGATAAAAACTTGAAGGTATAACAGCTGTAAACGTATTATTTAGAGGGTCAAAAATATTTAATTCGTCTATAGTACCTGTTTGTACTGTATAAGTAGAGATGTACTTACTATTTTGAAAATTGTAATCATTATCAGAATAAAACTCTGAGTTATCACTCGCTAATGTAGTCCATGACTGAGAACTAATATTATAACTATATAAATCTGTATAATAGTTATCTGTGGCGCCATTTCCTTGTCTACCTTTTCCAAAAATAATTTGATTGTTAAAATAAAAAAATGCGGGCGAACTTCTTAGAGAGTTATTTATGGGATTAACAATGGTTGTAATACTAAAATTATTTAAATCAACTTTATAAAACGAATTAGAAGTACTGCCATATTGCGTGGCAAAAACAAAAAGTTCGCCATTATCTGTTATTGTTTCTCTAAAACTGTAACCAAGAAAAGAGACCGTGTTTATTTTTGTCCATGCTCTTGTAGTATAATCTAGCTCATACAGATCATTTATTGGTACTCCATTAGCATCTTGACTATCATTTACAAAAGCATAAGATTTGTTATTAAAATGGCGAACATTTGAAGAAGGGTAAATATTATTTTTAGTGTATAAAATATAATCAGAATCAATAGTAATATTGGTATTAAATTCTGTTTGCATTCCTGCAGTTTCATAGCTTATTTTAAATATTTCAAATGCCTCATAAGGTCCATAAGGTACTCTAATTCTTGCTAAACCTGTATTTTCTATAGAGACTGTATTTGCAACAATTTCATTATTAATAATAAATTGGCCATTCTCTGGATTAGTATTAAAATTCACACCTTCAATTTCCATAATACCACCAACGTTAACCGTTTGGTCTGTACTCGTTATCTCAGGTACTTTTAAACTCATAATTTGTTGCACATTAACTTGTTGAAGCTGAGCATAGACTGAAATATCTATATTCTGATCATTAATAGTATTTGGAATTATAATTTGAATGGAATTTGTTGAAGTTTCGTTTATATTGACACTGTTTCCATTTAGTTTAACTTCAAGATAACTTGGATCGATATCAAAATTATTACCATATATCCATATGCTTTCATCAAATTCTACTATAGTTTTTTCAACTCCAGAAATTAGTGGAGCTTTTAATTGAAAACTAGAGGTGTGTATTAAACTATCATTAGAAGATTTGTAAATCTTTATTTGAGAATTAACGGCATCTAAAGCTCGGGTAACTTGAACCTTTACAGTGTCTGTATTATATTGGTAAGCATCAGTTAAAATATCATTAAATTTAAATTTCAACTTATTAGCTTTAAGGTTTGTTGCTGATAATGTTAAATATTCTTCGATGATACCTTGAAAAGGAACTTCAATTTCTGTTGTAGGATAATCAAGTAAATCAATGTTTTCTTCAATATTAGAAGCATTTATTTTTTCTTCTATTGCACAAGACACAAGTACTAAGAGTAGAAGAGATAAAAAAAAAGCTTTTTTCATTTAAGGAATTGGTTTTTTAGATTTTAATATATTGAGTCCACAAAATTCTAATTAAAACGTTTTTTGTAAAATTTGTATATATTTTGAACAATAGAATTGTGTTTTGCAAATTTACAATTAAGTCTTAAACTTCTTATGTGTGTTTGAATAAACCAGTCCTAAAATTAAACCAATTACTAATGCTACAGTATTTATATATAGAATTTTATGATCTACAATTTCAAAGTATTGTAAAAGGAAGTAACTAAGAATTGAAAAAAGACCTAAACCTATAAGTAGTTGTTTTAAAAAGCTAGAAAGCTCTTTAATATTAACGTTATCTTTTTCTGCTTGAGACATTGTATTGTAGCCAGCAATTAAATTCGGGTGTTTTTTCACCAAAAAGCCACAGATTATTAATATTAAACCTACGAGTATTTGCGAGTATATCATTTGTTTTCAACGTGTGTTTTAAATTGTTTTAGCCATTTATCAATTTGTTTTTTAAACATACTTGGATAAACTTTAGCGATTAGTTTAATAACCAACCCATTAAGCTTAGTATATTCTACTATAGACGTGTAGCGTACTTTATTATTAGCAAGAGGCTTAAAACTTACGTGCATTGTATTTGTAGTGTGCTTATGTTCGTAAAGTGCAAGAAAATTCTCTGGTAAATCGTTAACAATAATGGTCTCAATAAGTTCTAGTTTATCGAATACTAATTTAGATTTTGCTCCTTTTTCACCGGGATTACCGCGAATAAGCGTTTTGGATTGAAAACCATCTTGATAGTATTTCATATCATCAGTATTAAAAAATGCTGCTTGAATGGTTTTAATGTCTGCATTTATATCAATTGCGCAAGTGAATTTCATTGTTTTGAATCAAATTATAATTCTAAATTTATTGAATTTTTTTAGGATGATTTTTAATTCTTATAAATGACAACTATTGAGCATTTTAAAAATGTATAACTCACAGATAATAATAATGGTTTTTATTTTTAAATACGGTAATTATTTTTATTTTTTGTATAAGATTGCTGGTTCCTAAAAACCTTTATTTACACATTAAACTCTTTTAAATTTGTAATCCATTTTATAGAATCTTTTATGTTATCTGTCCTTTTTACGCTTTTCTTCGAAAACTGTTTTTCAAGAGTTGCATTAATATAATTAATATGTGAATAGCAAACAGATACGCTAGCAATAATAAAATCGTAATTTTTATAAAATTTGGTCCATAAAGTTGGTTCAAAGGAATAAGAGTTAACTTTATTGGAGATATACCCAATCTTACAATTCATTCCATAATGTGAAAAAATAGCTTTTATTACTTTTTCTATTTTAGCCCAGTCCAAATGAATACCATAATCCATTTCTGAAATAATAAATTTAGGAAAGAAATACAGTTTACCAAAAGGTAATTCTTTAACTGTAAAAGTAAGCTCTTTACTTATTTGAGAATCTTCAAATTTCATTTTAGGTGTTGTTATTATCTTATAAATATATTGCTTTTAATCTTTTGTCTATTTGTTTTATTAACATCTTTAATTAAACCATTGTTATTTGTTTAGTTACAAGGGTATTATGCTTAGTATAATTGAATAGCGAATTATTAATTTTATTAACTAATGATATGTAAAACATAAATTCGATATTTAATTAAAATTTAGATTCTAAAGTTATTATTTTTTTTAAAATTATTTTTAATTCTCGTAAATTGCAACTATGGAAAAAGATTTAGGAAATTATAGAAAGTCTTACGAGAAAAGTGAATTACTACTTAAAGACACACCAGAAAACCCTTTAGAATTATTTAGAAGTTGGTTTAATGAAATAGATGCTCATTTTCCAGAGGATGAAACTAATGCCATGACGATTTCTACAATAGGTTTAAATGGTTTTCCTAAAAGTAGAGTAGTACTCCTTAAAAGATATACCTACGAAGGTTTTATTTTTTTTACTAATTATGAAAGTGAAAAAGGGCAAGCCATACAAATGAATCCAAAAGTATGTTTGTCGTTTTTTTGGGCTGGAGCCGAAAGACAGATTATAATAAAAGGTAAAGCAGAAAAAATCGCAGATAATTTAAGTGATGGTTATTTTGAGTCTCGACCTAGAGGAAGCCAATTAGGAGCTATAGTTTCTAAACAGAGTGCTATATTAGAAGATCGAGACGTTTTAGAATCTAAATTGATAGCGCTTGAAAAGGAATTTGAAGGAAAAGAAATACCAAGACCTGAGTTTTGGGGAGGTTTTATAATAAAGCCTGTAGAAATAGAATTCTGGCAAGGACGGCCTAATAGATTGCATGATCGGATTCATTATAAGCTTGACGAAAATTACTTTTGGATAAAAAATAGATTAGCACCATAGCACTGCTATATAAAAAACAACTAAAAGATGAAAACATTGTATTTAGTAAGACATGCAAAATCATGTTGGAAAAATGAATTACCAGATTTTGAGCGCCCTATAAAAAAAAGAGGAATAAATGATTCTACTTTGGTCTCTAACCACTTAAAAAAGAAATTTACAGGTGTTGATAAAATAGTGTGTAGTGCCGCAAATAGAACAAAATTAACTGCAGATATTTTTATTAAAAATTTATCGTTAACACACGTAAATATTGAATATTTGAAAGCATTATATGATTTTACTGGCGAATCACTTCAACATGTTATCGAGTCTATAGATGATAGCGCAAATAGTGTTATGATTTTTGGACATAATTACGCGCTTACAAATTTTGTAAATAATTTTGGAGATATTTTTATCGAAAACGTGCCTACTTCGGGTTTTGTGAAAATTAATTTTGAAATTAATAGTTGGAAAGATTTACGTGCAGGAAAAACAGATAAAATTGTATTTCCAAAACATTTAAAATAATACCAATTCTACATTTAAATTACTGTAATAACTTTAATGTAGAAACGGTATAAAGCTTATAATAGAATATATTTGTGTTGAAATGCTTTTAATATGAGAAAAAAATCAAACCAGAATTACACCTATATTAACAGAGAGTTAAGCTGGTTGCAGTTTAATGGAAGAGTCCTGCAAGAATCTGAAGATGAAAGTGTTCCGCTAATAGAACGCTTGCGTTTTTTAGGTATATTTTCTAATAATTTAGATGAGTTTTTTAAAGTACGTTATGCAACAGTAAAACGAATTGACGAAGCTGGAAAAGCAGGTAAAAACCAATTAGGCGGCATTAAGGCTTCAGATTTACTAGAAATTATAACCGATACAGTAATTAAACAACAATCTGAAAGTTTAAAAATTTTAAGTAATATACAGTCTAAACTAAAAGAGAAAGATATATTTATTGTTAATGAAACTCAAATTAGTGAAAGTCAAAAAAAATTCATAAAAAATTATTTTATACAACATGTAAGTCCTGCATTAGTGACTATAATATTAAATGATAAAATAAAACTTCCAAATCTTAAAGATAGTGCCGCTTATCTTGCCATTAATATGTCTTTAGAGAGTGGAGAAAAGCAATATGCGTTAATAGAGATTTCTAAAAATATGGATCGTTTTGTAGTCCTTCCAAAGGAAGGTAACAAAAATTCTATAATAATGTTAGACGATCTTTTAAGGTATTGTTTAGATGATATTTTCAACATTTTCGATTATAATACCATTTCTGCTCACATGATTAAAATTACACGTGATGCAGAACTTGATCTTGAAAGTGATTTGAGTAAAAGTTTCATGGAAAAAATTAGCGATAGTGTTAAAGACAGACAAGATGGACAACCTGTGCGCTTTGTATACGATAAAACCATAGACAAAGAAACGTTGAGTTTCTTGATGGCTAAAATGGGTATTGAAAGTAGTGATAGTATCATTCCAGGTGGAAGATACCATAACAGACGTGATTATATGAGTTTTCCTAGTTTAGGAAGAACAGATTTGCTTTATAATAAAATAGAACCACTACCAGTAAAAGGACTAAGTTTAGAGACGAGTATATTCGAAGCTATTGCAAAAAAAGATTACCTACAATATACACCATACCATACGTTTGCATATACAGTAAAATTCTTAAGAGAAGCGGCATTAGACCCAAAGGTTAAAACCATAAAAATCACTATTTACAGATTAGCACAAATTTCGCATGTTGCAAGTTCTTTAATTAATGCTGCAATTAATGGTAAAAAAGTGACGGTGTCTATGGAAATTCAAGCACGTTTTGATGAGCAGGCAAATATTGATTATGCAGAACAAATGCAACGTGAAGGCATTCAGCTTATTTTTGGAGTACAGGGTTTGAAAGTACACAGTAAAATGTGTTTAATTGAACGCGAAGAACACAACAAAATTGTACGTTACGGATTTATAAGCACTGGTAATTTTAATGAATCTACAGCTAAAATATATACAGATTACACACTGTTTACGGCAAATCAGAAAATATTAAAAGATATCAGTAAAGTGTTTAATTTCTTTTCTGTTAATTATAAAGTATACAGATACAAGCATATTATAACTTCTCCACATTACACTAAAAACGCATTCTTTAGCTTAATTGAAAATGAAATTAATAATAAGAAGGCAGGAAAACCAGCTTATATTCGTTTAAAAATGAATAGTATTTCTAGCTATAGCATGATTAATAAATTATACCAAGCTAGTAATGCAGGTGTTACTATAGATATGATTGTTCGCGGTATTTGTTGTCTTGTACCAGGTGTTAAAGGCATGAGCGAAAATATAAAGGTCGTTAGTATAATTGATAAATTTTTAGAGCATACAAGACTTTATGTTTTTTGTAATAATAACGACCCAAAAGTGTATATTTCATCGGCAGATTGGATGACGAGAAATATAGAAAATAGAGTAGAAGTAAGCTGTCCTATTTACGATAAAGAGATTAAAAACGAATTATTAGATACTTTTAATATCTGTTGGAAAGACAATGTAAAATCAAGAATTTTAGATAAGAATCAAACTAATACTTATAAACGTGACGATAATAAAAGTAAAAGAGCACAATTTGAATCGTATAACTATTATAAAAACCAATTAAGTTAATGCTTAAAATACTTAAATATGCCGCAATAGATATTGGGTCGAATGCGGTAAGGTTACTTATTTCCAGTGTTATAGAAGAGGCAAACAAACCACCACGTTTTAAAAAGACGTCGTTAGTTAGAGTACCTATTCGTTTGGGAGCAGATGTGTTTTTAAATGATGAGATTTCAAAAGAAAATACAAAACGAATGTTAGATACTATGCTAGCTTTTAAATTGTTAATGAAAACGCATCGTGTAGATAAATACAAAGCTTGCGCAACCTCGGCAATGCGAGAAGCAAGTAATGGTGAAAAAGTAGCAGATTTAATTCAAGAATCTACAGGAATAACTATTGATATTATTGGCGGAGAGGAAGAAGCGACAATAATTGCAGCAACAGATTTAAGCTCTTTTATAGACAAAAACAAAACCTATTTATATGTAGATGTTGGTGGTGGAAGTACAGAGTTTAGTGTTATTTACAATGGAGAAAAAACAATATCTAAGTCTTTTAAAGTAGGTACGGTTCGGTTGTTAAATGATATTGTTAAAAAAGATACTTGGCTAGAATTAGAACAATGGGTCAAAACGGCAACAAAGCATTACGATACTATAGAAGTTATTGGATCTGGAGGCAATATTAATAACATTTTCAAATCTTCTGGAAAAGCTTTGGGAAAGCCACTTACGTATTTCTACTTAACATCGTATTATAATATGTTACAAAGCTATTCTTACGAAGAACGTATTACACAGCTTAATCTAAACCCAGATAGAGCTGATGTAATTATACCTGCAACACGCATTTATTTGTCTGCAATGAAATGGAGTGGCGCAAAAGATATTTACGTACCAAAGATTGGATTGGCAGATGGGATTATAAAAAGCATGTATAAAGAGACCATTTTAAGTCATACAAAGTTAAAATAAGCACTTTATCTTTTTATTGATTAAAGTTATGTTAAAAAAATTTATATTTGCTTATCTTAAAAAAAATATTAAAATTATACTTTATGAAAAAATAATACTTATCGCAGTTTTTGCAATGTTTTCAATTTATGGCTTTTCGCAAGATTTATTGTCAGGTGTTCGTGTTGGTTATAATATTTCAAATTTAGATTTTCAGCCTAACGTACCAGGAGGAATTGATAACGTGCATAGAAATGGTTTTGCAATTGGTTTTTTTGTTGAATACGTGCTATCTGATAAAGTGTCTTTTGCACCAGAAATTCAATTCTCTGCAGAAGGAGCAAAAGAAAAAGCACTACGTTTAGATTACATACAATTACCATTATTTTTTAAGATGAAAGTAGGAGAAAAACTTGCTATAGGTCTTGGACCACAAGTTGGTTTAAAAGTTCATGGTTATGAAGATGGTATACAGAATTTTGCGTTTTCAGGTTTAGCTGGTGCTGAATACATGATTACAGATGAATTCTTTTTAGACTTTAGATACAATTATGGGTTTACCAATATATTTGACGATGACACTAATTTAAAAGCTAATAACCATAACATGCAATTAGGATTTGGTGTAAAGTTTTAACCAGACCAACTATTTATAAAACTAAAAAACCAATACAATTTGTATTGGTTTTTTTATGCCTTTACTTTTTTATAAACCTTATCGTTTCTTTTTTAATTCCAGTATTTAGAGAAATAAAGTAAATCTCACTTTTTAATTTACTTAAAAATAAACTGCCGTTTTTAGATAATCTTCCTGTCTTAACTCTTTTGCCTCCAATAGAATGTATAGAATAATCAGTAGCTTTCTTATTATTAATATAAAGCGTGTTTTCTGTAGGATTTGGAAATATTTTTAATGTAATAGGCGCATCATTTTCTAAAACAGATCAGTCCTGCCTGCTAAATTGTGTCCCTTTACCAAGGCTTTTTACTAATTTTTTAAAAAAACATTATTTCCAATACCTGTTATTTTGTATGTATTATTATAAAAATTTTAACCGTCTACTATACAAATATTAACCATGAATGGTTTCATTGTTACTTAATTTTTTTATTATTTCAGCTTCAAAATCTAAAAGTGCTTGCCATTTTTCATCGACTTCTTTTCTATCTCCATATTGTCTAGCAAAACCTAAAAACATAGTATAATGGTTTGCTTCGCTTACCATTAGTTTTCGGTAAAACTCAGCTAATTCTTTATCTACTAATTCTTCAGAAAGCAATCTAAAACGCTCACAACTACGTGCTTCAATTAATGCGGCATAAAGTAATCTATGCACCAATTGCGTAGTTCTACTTCCTCCTTTAGGAAAAAACTGAAGTACTTTAGCAACATATTCATCTTTACGGTCTCTGCCTAAAACCCAACCGTTTTGTAATATTAAGTCATGAACCATTTTAAAATGGCTAATCTCTTCTTTTACCAAAGCCACCATTTCTTGAACTAAATCTGAGTATTCTGGAAAGCTTACAATTAGTGAAATCGCTGTGCTTGTTGCTTTTTGTTCGCAAAAAGCATGGTCAACTAAAATATCTTCAATATTTTTTTCGACAATGTTTACCCAACGTGGATCTGTTGGTAGTTTAAGTCCTAGCATTATTAACTTGTATTAGTTTTATTTTAAATAGTATTCCTATTAATTGAATACGTTTTGTCTTTATTTATTATTAAGTGTAATCGATTATACTCTTTTTTTAAAGGGTTGTAATAATCGATATTCATTTTTAATATGTTATCATCATAAATTTCAACGTAATTAATATCTCTAAGAATAGTATTATTTAAATAATTTTTAAAATTTGGATTATGTGCGATAATAAAATTTTTATCAATAATTTCAGAAAAAACTACTTCGTCTTTTAGTAATACTCTTAATGAAATTTTTGCATCTCTATAATAAGATTTGTGTGTTATCGCGCTTTTCTTCTCAGTTTTTAAAACATAATTATCCATATCTGTATAAGCTTTAATAGTAATTTTAAAACCATTATTTAAGATAGTATCTCTTTCAGCTTCAGTATAATTTTCGGGAATATGGATTATTTTATCAGAAAAAGATTGTTTTAGATTTTGACCGCTAAATATTTCATTATTAGAGCTCTGTCCACGATCTCTACCATCACAGCCAATAAATGCAAAGGCAACAATAAGTAAAATTATGAGACTGTTTTTCATCTGAAATTTTTAAAGGTTATATAAATTACTCTTTGTTTTTGTATCTAAAAACACAGTAGACTTTTAGTCTTTTAAAGATCCAAATCAAACGTCTTTCTAAGCAGCTCGATATTAGGATTTTTCTCTTTTAGTTTTTCGTATTTCTCGTCTGGTGTGTAGGCAAATTTCTTTTGCATTTCTTCATTAACGTCAATATTTAAGCTTATATCGTAGTTTTTAAGGCTTTTTCTAAGGAATTGTAACAAATCGAAAGACTGTCTTTCAACTTCTACTTTATTTGTAGCATTAGGGAATGTTAAATGAATTGTGGTGCCTTGTAATTTGGGTTTGTCTATAGATAGAATAGAAGCAAGGTTCATTTTACCTTCGCTTTCAATTTGTAAAACAAAAGTGTTCCAAACTTCGGTTAATTCCTCTTGATCAAAAGCTTCTTTGGGTAAATCTTCTTCATCTACAACGACATCCATTTGCTTTATTTCATGCTCTTTTTTAGCACGAATACTGCTTAAGGATAAACCCGAAGTTCGTTTTGTTTTAGAATTTAAAACAATTTTTGGTTTAGTGATCTCCGGAGTTGTAACAGTTTTTGGTATTGAAGCCACAACTGTTTCTAGTTTGTTTTCAATGACTTGCTTTGTATTTGTAGTGGTTGGCTCTAAAGGTTTACTAATAGTAACTGGTCTAATACCAACACGTTTAAAATATGAAGGCGGAATTATGAACCGACTGCTATTTTTTTTTTCTCCATCAAAAGTGATAGAGGCAAGCTGCATTAGGCAAAGTTCAACGAGTAAGCGTTGGTTTTTACTGGATTTGTATTTTAAATCCGTTTCGTTAGCCAGTTCAATGCCCTTTAGTAGAAAGGCTTGAGATACTTTTTTAGATTGTTCTAAATATTTTGTTTTAGTCTGGTCTCCAACTTCCAGCAATTCTATTGTTACTGGGTTTTGGCAAACTAGCAAATCTCTAAAGTGCGAGGCTAAACCTGCAACATAATGGTGTCCATCGAAGCCTTTAGATAAGGTTTCGTTAAACTGAAGTAATAAATCTGGAATTTTATTCTCCAGTATTAAGTCTGTACTGGTAAAATACGTTTCGTAATCTAGTACGTTTAAATTTTCTGTAACTGCCTGTCGTGTTAATTCTTTTCCCGAAAAGCTTACGACACGATCGAAAATAGACAGTGCATCACGCATGGCTCCATCTGCTTTTTGTGCAATAATATGAAGGGCATCATCGTCTGCATTTATGCCTTGTTCTTTTGCAATATACTTTAAGTAATTTTTAGCATCTTTAACCGTAATACGTTTAAAATCGAAAATTTGGCAACGCGATAAAATCGTTGGGATAATCTTATGTTTTTCGGTGGTCGCTAAAATAAAAATGCAATGTTTTGGTGGCTCTTCTAATGTTTTTAAAAACGCATTAAAAGCGGCTTGGGAAAGCATGTGTACTTCATCAATAATATAGACTTTGTATTTTCCAACTTGAGGAGGAATACGCACCTGGTCTGTTAGACTTCTAATATCATCTACCGAGTTGTTTGATGCTGCATCCAACTCAAAAATATTAAAAGCATAATCTTCTTCTCCAGTTTCTGTGCCATCGCTATTAATCATTTTAGCTAGAATACGTGCGCAACTGGTTTTTCCAACACCACGAGGACCTGTAAACAATAGAGCTTGCGCTAAGTGATTGTTTTCAATAGCATTAAGTAATGTATTTGTAATAGCATTTTGCCCAACAACGTCTTTAAACGATTGTGGTCTGTACTTTCTGGCCGATACTACAAAGGGTTCCAATTTATGTTGAACATGTTTCAGCATCTTGCGATGCTAGATTAAGACTTATTTTAAACGAATAACAAAGTTAAAAATTCAATTCAGAATTCAGAATTTTGAAACTAAAATTTAATAGGAGTTATTAACAATAATATAAGCTTTGAAGTATTTTATTTTATTGACTTTATATTTTTTTAAACTTGTTTAATAAAAGTAAAACAAACATAACTAAAGAAATAATTTCATTATTTTATAAGAGAAGTATTAATTGCTCTTCACAACAAAATTTGCAACCATGGGTTTTGAATGGATTCCACAAAAAAAATTACAAACGACACTATATCTGCTTAAAGTGTCAAAAAGGTTTTAAAAGTCCTTCTCAAGAAGAAATGAAACATACTAAGTCTATAGATTTTTCAGGCCTAATGGAAGAGTATTATGCTTCAGGAACACAACAAGACATTATAAAATATATTAATAAAGCGTTTCAAGAAATTAGAGTTGTTTGTCCAAATTGTAAAAATCAAATGTTACAAGTGCATTATGATTTTGAAGTGCCTGCTCAACATGATCTTAAATCTTGGAAAAACCTACAAGAAAACATGTCTTCTAAAACAGTAATACAATATGGCACTTATATACATTGGCACCAATTAGAGTTACAGAAAGTAGCAGAAAATTCTATTACATTTAAAGAGTTACAACTAAATCTTGAAAAATTGGTATTTGAATCTAAAATGTAAAGCAAGTTGTTTTATTATTTAAAGTTTAAATACTAATAAAATCTGCACATAAATGAAACTAACAAATGGGTGAATTAAAAATATATTACAAACAAGAAGAAGATGTTTATTTTAAAGATCAAGATGTTAATGTGAAATATTATATCCACCTAAATTTTAAAAGTAAAGAAGTAAGATGGTGTTTCTATCTGCCACTTCCCAAAGGCATACATTGGAAAGCTGGAGATCTAATGGGTGGACTGGGAGTAGACCATCATACAAAAACGCAAAGTTTTGAAGATTTTATTTTAAAACCGCATCTTGAAATTCTAAAAAAAGAGTACAAACAGGCATCAAGGGTAATAAAAAATTCTTTGGTATAAATACCAGTATTTCCTAACTTAATTAAAAAAACACACATTTATCATTTAAATAAAACAAGTCTCAAATTGATAATCAATTTGAGACTTTATTTTTGTCCAGTTACTATTAAGAACTTATTTTAAATATGAATGAAGATTTATTAAAGATGTTTCGCTAATTTTACTACTAAATAATGATCCTATTGGAAATACTGCTGACTTTTTAATATTATCTAAATTTAAGAAAAAACCCAAAATTTATTTTCCAGAATATATATCTGTAATTTTATATTTTGTCAAATAAGCTTTAGTTTTATCATTTGCTACTACAGCATTATTAATTGTTATTTCAGAAACTATTTTATAATCATAAGGGTAGTATTTTATAATTAAACTGCTTACATTTTTCTTGAGTAATTTTTTATCTATTAATAATGTCATAGTTTTCAAATCCTCTTTAGCTTTTGCTGCAATTTTTATAGCATATACTTTTAACTCTTCTTTTGTTCCATTTTTATAAATTTCTAGGATATCATCTTCTATACTATTTTTGTTATCAATGTCATCTAAAATTTCATAATATAGACGTTGTACAGCCTCAAAATAAAGAGCTTTATGATGTTTTTTTTTAAAACCGAACGGTATATTACTAACAATAATTTCCTTTTTTACATCTAAAGCCAAATAAAATAAAGCATCATAACCTGGTGTAATTGCACCACTTTTATTGCCAGGCCTTGAACCTCCGCTGCTTCTTACTTTATCAGGATGTAAATAAGCAAATTTTGAATTTTTATTTTTTTTATGAGTTTTAAATACTTCTTCAGTTATAAACTCTATATCTTCAGTAATTTTCCATTCATTTAAAATAGCTGCTTTATAATTTTTGTTGAATTGTTTAGTTGACTCAGACTTACCTTTTTTAAGCACAACTTTTAATGGTCTTGAGTTTAATTCTTTAAGGTTTTCAATATAAATAGTATCTAGATTGTCACTTTGGGCTTTAGTAGTTAAAGTAATAAAAAGCACGAAAATTAATAGAAAGATGTTTTTCATATTATTGAGTTTGATAAAAGTTTAATTTTTACAAAAAAAAAATAGAATTACTATCCAAGTAAAAGTATAGTTTTATTTTTGCATCTAAGTAAATCGCCTTATCGCGTCTTATTTATAAGACGAGGAAAGTCTGGACACCATAGTGCAATATAGTGGTTAACAGCCACCAGTCGTGAGATTAGGAAAAGTGCAACAGAAAGTATGTACAGGTAATGCTGTAGTGAAACCAGGTAAACTCTATGTGGTGCAATGTCATGTAAACTAGCGTTTGAGCGTGCACGCGTAAGCTAGAGGGTAGGCAGCTAAAGTGTATTGGTAACAATAGGCGTAGATAAATGATAAGGGCTCGTATGAGTACAGAATCCGGCTTATAGATTTACTTAAATAAACAAGCCCTTTGAGAAATCAAAGGGCTTTGTTTTTGTGCTATCATTTTATTTTTCTATTCTTCTTCTTCATTACTAGGCAGCTTAAAAAAACTAAACATATTGCCACCATAACCTTTAGAATAGTTGAAATTTTTTGAATTCGAAATATCTGTGTATTTAGAATGCTCAACTATTAGTAAACCATCAGGTTCTAATAAGTCATTTTTAAAAATAAGTTCCGGGATTTTAGAAAATTGTTCGACAGTAAAATCATAAGGAGGATCGGCAAAAATAACAGTCGCTTTAGTTTTGCTTTTTTCTAAAAATTTAAACACATCACTTTTTATAGTTTTTATAGACATTTCGAAACTTTCTGCAGTTTCGTTAATAAATCTAATACATCCAAAGTTCTGGTCTACAGCCGTAATCTTTTCTGTACCACGAGAAGCAAATTCGTAACTTATATTGCCCGACCCTGAGAATAAATCTAGCACAGAAATGTCACTAAAATAATATTGGTTATTTAAAATATTAAACAACGATTCCTTTGCCATGTCTGTGGTTGGACGAATAGGTAGCTTTTTTGGAGCTGTAATTCTTCGGCCTTTAAATTCTCCTGAAATTATACGCATTTAAAAACGAGTTAAAAGTGTGAAATGTGAATGTTTATTTGGTAAGCCTTCTGTTACTGAAAATGTATCTTTTCTGCTTCCAAAACTGATATGTCTAATGTATTTATAGAGTATGTTGTAAAACGTATCGTTTTTAGTAATTGTACCTAATAGTACAGTTTCAATAACTTCTGGATTCAGTTGTAATTGTTCTACTGTAAATAATATATAATAAATAAAATCTTGAGTTGTATGGTATTCAAAAGAATTATAAAGCGTTAAAGCTCCTTCCTTGGTAGTAATAATTTCAAAATGTGTTGCATTTACATGGATGTACATTTTGTTTACACTAGCATTCTTTTCTTGGGCCAGTAGTTCTTCAATTAAAACAGTAGAGTGGTGCTTATAGGTGAAATCTCCAAAACGCTCATATATAAAGTTGTTTACATTTACATAGGGTACATAAACGTTTACAGTTTCATTAATAGCTATAGTATCGAAAGTTATATAATCTGTTTTAAGTATTTTAGAATTCAGTTTTAGGTAATCTGCAATTGCTTCTTCATTAAATAATGGTTTTGGAACTAGTGTAGCTAATTCATTAACATGAATAACTTGTATCGCATCAAAACTATCACTTAGCCATTCTTCGGTATTAAAAGTGTGCTTTACAGCATCAAGCAAATCAAAAGGTGTTACTTTTTTATCGAATATAATGTGTTCTATTTTTGAAACTGAATCGTTAAGCGTATTTAGGATACAAAAAGAAAGTCCATTCAAACTTATTTGAATGGACAATACTTTATGAGATATATGTTTAACGTTATTCTTTTTTTGGATCATAAACTTTAGGCCAGTTACCATTTACTTTTACTTCTTCCATAGAACCAATTTTAATGGTATTACCATTAATTTCTTCTACTGAAAAGGCATTTTCTTCTTTACCTACTAAGTCTTTCGGTTGATCGTGTAAAATATCCTTTTTCATTGCAACAGCTTCAAAAACAGATAGTTTCTTGTCTTCTTCACCAACTTCTCCAGCTTTTAATACAAATTTAGTACCTTCTTTTGCATAAGGAATATTCATCATTTTCTTATAACGAGTAGACTTTTTAAATAATGAATCTCTTACAGACTCAAAACTTAATGTATCTACAATAGTAATTTCTTTATTATAAACAATTCCACCGTAAGCTTTAGTTTTCTCTTCATCTAAAACTGTAGAATCTCTGCGCTCTATAATAGCAAACTTACCAGTTTCAATGAATTTAATTAAACTATCGTAGTTATCAGTAAACTTTCCATTGACTTCTTTATAAGCCAATTCTGAATCTCTAATATCAACGAGGTTCTTTATTACCGCAGCATAACGGTCTTTTTTTATGTTATGAAATTTAATTTCATCGTAAACAGAATTAAAGGTTAAATAACCTAAAGCAAAAATAGCGGCCCAAAGTAAAATGGTTAAGGGAGCCTTTAATTTAGATGGAATATACTTATCTATAGCCCAAACAATTCCAACAGTTAGTAGAATTACAATTATTACACCAATTATTATCATCATAATTTTTATTAATTTAATTAACGGTCTAACGCAAATCTACAATTTTTTTTGTTCGTAAAAACCAATAAGCGTAAAAATCATTTATATCTTTGAATTATTCTTAAATTCTTAATTACTTTAATGACGTCTTCACAATTTTATTCCCTTATAAAACAGCAGTTTCCGTTTACGCCAACGGTAAAACAAGATATTTTATTATTACAACTTTCAGAATTTATTTTTGCAGATAATGATAATGACATCTTTTTACTAAAAGGTTATGCAGGAACAGGGAAAACGACCATTATTGGTACGATAGTAAATAATCTATTGCATGTAGAAAAGAGTGCAGTGCTAATGGCACCAACTGGTCGCGCAGCAAAAGTGATTAGTAATTATTCTAAAAAGGAAGCATTTACTATTCATAGAAAAATATATTTTCCAAAAAAAGATAAAGGAGGAGGTGTTAAATTTGTCTTACAACCTAATAAGCATAAAAACACCATTTTTATTGTAGATGAAGCATCCATGATTCCAGATGCACCTTCAGATTCTAAACTTTTTGAGAACGGTTCTCTTTTAGACGATTTAATGCAATACGTGTATCAAGGACATAAATGTAAACTGCTTTTAATTGGAGATACGGCACAATTACCGCCTGTTAAATTAGATTTAAGTCCAGCTTTAGACGAAACCATATTAAGCCTAACCTATAATAAGGAAGTTACCAAAATAGAGCTTGACGAAGTAGTGCGACAAGGTCAAGATTCCGGGATTTTGGAAAATGCTACTTTATTACGTGAGACTATTGCTAGTTCATTTTTTGAAAGCTTCCAGTTTAACATTAAAGGGTATCCAGATATTGTTAGACTCGTTGATGGTTATGATATTATGGATGCTATTAATGATACTTATAGTACTTTGGGAAACGAAAATATGGCAATTATTGTACGCAGTAATAAACGTGCAAACTTGTATAACCAACAAATACGTAGTAGAATTTTATTTAATGAAAATGAATTATCTGCTGGTGATTACCTCATGGTTGTAAAGAACAATTACTTTTGGTTGAAACCAGAGTCTGAAGCAGGTTTTATCGCCAATGGAGATATTATTGAAGTTTTAGAAATCTTTAGTATTAAAGAGTTATATGGTTTTCGTTTTGCTGAAGTAAAAATACGAATGGTCGATTACCCAAAAATGATTCCAATAGAAACGGTATTAATATTAGATACTATAAACGCCGAAACACCTTCATTACCTTATGAAGAATCCAATAGATTATACCAAGAAGTGCAGAAAGATTATGAAGATGAAACCAGCAATTACAAGAAATTTATAAAAACAAAAAGCAATAAACATTTTAATGCTTTACAAGTAAAATTCTCGTATGCTATTACCTGCCATAAATCGCAAGGAGGACAGTGGAATACTGTATTTGTAGAACAACCGTATTTACCAGAAGGTCTTAATCGCGATTATTTACGATGGCTATATACGGCAGTAACAAGAGCTAAAGAAAAACTGTATTTAATAGGTTTTAAAGATGATTTTTTTGAAACTGAGTAAATAGTTATACATTTATAACGTAATGAAACTTATTATTATGAAAAAGCGCTTTCATTGGCTTAAAGAAGGTTTGGTTTTTGCAATTGTTATGTTTATCTTTTCAATTGTATTAGATCTTGTAAGTCATGACTTTACCTGGGTAAGTTTTCCTAAACGCATAATTACATGGGTAATTGGAGGCGTATTTTACGGACTTATAATGTACCTCATATATAGAAGATCACTTATTAAATTAAAAAATGACGAGCGAAACAATAATTAGCATTTGCCTAGGCATAGGATTAGCAGCTTCAGTTGGTTTTCGAGTATTTGTGCCATTGTTCGCATTAAGTTTAACTGCATTTTTAGGCGGTTGGGAATTAAACGAATCTTGGCAATGGGTTGGCAGTCTTTCGGCTTTAATAGTTTTAGGAGTAGCCACTAGTGTAGAAATTTTCGCATATTATATTCCTTATGTAGATAATTTGCTAGACTCTATCGCTATTCCTTTGGCAGCCATTGCGGGAACAGCTGTTATGGTGTCTACAGTTGCAGATTTAAGTCCTGTTATTACATGGGCATTAGCTATTATTGCAGGAGGAGGAACGGCAGCCGCAGTCGCAAGTACTTCGGGAGCAACCAGATTGGCATCGACAGTAACCACTGGTGGTATTGCAAATCCTGTGGTTTCTACAGTAGAAACAACAACAGCAGTAGTAATGTCGGTAGTTTCAATAGTTTTTCCAATAGCCGCAATATTTTTAGTGTTCATCATTTTATTCATCATATTCAAGCTTTATAAAAAGTTTAAATCAAGTAAGACATAAATTCCGTTTAAAAATTATATTTTTGGGTGGTAAATAATTCGGATAATACTTCAGCTTTATAAATGAAAATAATCGCAATGATTCCTGCACGATACAGTGCTTCTCGTTTTCCTGGTAAACTCATGCAAGATTTGGGAGGAAAACCTGTAATTACTCGAACTTACGAGGCTACAGTTGCTACAGACTTATTCGATGATGTGGTTGTGGTTACAGATAGTGATATTATATATAAGGAAATTAAAAGTATAGGAGGAAAAGTTGTAAAGAGTATTAAAGAACACGAATGTGGAAGCGATAGAATAGCAGAAGCTGTAGAGTTTATGGATGTGGACATTGTTGTTAATGTTCAAGGCGATGAACCTTTTACAGAGGTCGATTCGCTTAAAAAACTTATTAAAGTATTTAAAGAAGACGCTAAAAACGAGGTGGATTTAGCATCATTAATGGTGCATATTGAAGATGTTGATGAAATAAAGAATCCTAATACAGTAAAGGTCATTGTAGATCAAAAAGACTTTGCACTGTATTTTTCTAGAAGCCCAATTCCCTTTCCTAGAGATAATGAAGTTGCTACTAAGTATTATAAACATAAAGGTGTTTATGCATTTAGAAAACAAGCTATATTAGATTTTTATCGTTTACCAATGCTAATGTTGGAAGCTTCAGAAAAAATAGAATGTATTCGCTATTTAGAGTATGGAAAGCGTATAAAAATGGTGGAAACAAATGTTCAAGGTGTAGAAATTGATACACCTGAAGATTTAGAGCGTGCTAAGAAGCTATGGAAATAATGAAGTGTATTTTTTTAAAAAAAAAGGAATTTATAAAGAACAAGATTATTAATAGATATTGAATAAAGAATACCAAAATGTAAAAGTAATAGGCTTTGATGCAGATGACACGCTTTGGGTTAACGAAACATATTTTCGTGATGCAGAAAGTGAGTTTGCTAAATTGCTAAACAGATTTGAAACCGAAAATAAAATTGACCAAGAGCTCTTTAAAATGGAAATGAAAAACCTTCCTGTTTATGGTTATGGTGTTAAAGGTTTTGTGCTATCTATGGTAGAAATGGCATTAGAATTATCTAATAATACGGTTTCTAATACAACCATAGAAAAAATAATAGAAATAGGTAAAGAAATGATTAATAAGCCTGTTGAGTTATTAGACGGAGTAGAAGAAGTGCTTGACGAATTATCTAAAAAATACAGATTAATTGTAGCTACAAAAGGCGACTTGCTAGACCAAGAACGTAAGCTCCAAAAATCTGGATTGCTGGATTATTTTCATCATATTGAAGTATTAAGCGATAAAAAAGAAGACAATTATAGTAGATTACTTAAGCATTTAGATATAAAACCATCAGCATTTTTAATGATTGGAAATTCATTAAAGTCTGATATTTTACCATTAGTAACACTAGGAGCAAAGGCAATTCATATTCCATTTCATACCACTTGGGCTCATGAAAAAGTATTAGTTAATACCAATGAATCTAAAAGTTACAAAACGCTGAAAAATTTACGCGAAGTAATTTCAATATTAAATTAGAAAACAATATTTTTACAATTACAAATAGTTAAATGAGTTATAAGAATTTTCCAATGGTGTCCAAAGTTATTTTTGGACGAGGTAGTTTTAATCAATTAGAAGAGATTCTGTCTCCTAAACGGTTAAATATCAAAGCACCATTTATATTTTTTGTGGACGATGTTTTTAAAGGCAATGCTTGGTTAACATCAAGAATTCCGTTGTCTTATGACGATAAATTAATTTACGTCTCCGCAGCTAAAGAACCAGAAACGTCACAAATAGACGACTTAGTAGAACAAATTATTCTTAATTTTAAAGAATTACCATCTGGTATTATTGGTATTGGAGGAGGTAGCGTTTTAGATATAGCTAAGGCCGTGTCTATTATGCTTACAAACAAGGGCGAATCTAAAAATTATCAAGGTTGGGACATTGTTAAGAACCCAGCTATTTATCATGTTGGTATTCCTACTATTTCTGGAACTGGAGCCGAGGTTTCACGGACTACTATTCTAACAGGACCAGAAAGAAAATTAGGTATTAATAGTGATTATACACCATTCGATCAGGTTGTACTTGATCCAGAATTAACAAAAGGTGTTCCTAAAGACCAATGGTTTTATACAGGAATGGACTGCTTTGTGCATTGCGTAGAATCACTAAACGGAACCTATTTAAACGCTTTTAGCCAAACTTATGGAGAAAAAGCATACACACTTTGTAAAGAGATTTTTATTGGAGATACACTAAGCGAACAAGAAGCACAAGATAAGCTCATGATGGCTAGTTGGCACGGTGGAATGAGTATAGCTTATTCTCAAGTAGGTGTTGCACACGCTTTAAGTTATGGTTTAGGCTACTTGTTAGGTATAAAACATGGAATTGGAAACTGTATCGTTTTCGAGCACTTAGAAGCGTATTATCCAGAAGGCGTTGCATTATTTAAAACAATGAAAGCGAAGCATAATATCTCTTTACCTCAAGGTATTTGTAGGGATCTTTCTGATAAAGAATTCGACATCATGATTGATGTTGCCTTAAGTTTAGAACCACTTTGGGAGAATGCCATTGGTAAGCAATGGAAAAAGACAATTACTAGAGAGAAATTGAAAGCACTCTACCTAAAAATGTAATATGCATTGGTTAGCTAAATTTATTTACTTTAAATTATTAGGATGGAAAATAGTGGGAAACACTAATTTTTCTAATGATACTATTAAGAAAGCTGTAATAATAGCTGTGCCACATACGAGTTGGCATGACTTTTATATTGGTGTTTTACTACGAAAAGCATCAGGTATTAAAACCAATTTTGTTGGTAAAAAAGAATTGTTCAAATGGCCTTTAGGTCTCTACTTTAAGTCTATTGGAGGTCGCGCTTTAGACAGAACTCCTGGCCAAAATAAAGTAGAAGCTATTGCTAAATTATTTGAAACCGATGGTGAGTTTAGATTAACATTAGCACCTGAAGGCACAAGAAAAAAAGTAGTGAAATGGAAAACTGGTTTCTATTATATTGCGAAAACTGCAAAGGTGCCAATAATCATGTTTACTTTAGATTTTAAGAATAAACAAAACAAAATTTCAGAGCCATTTTATCCAACAGATAATATAGAAGCAGATTTTGAATTTATGCATGCTTTTTATAAAGGTGTTGTTGGTAAAAATCCAGAATATTCTTAAACCAAATTTTTAAATTGGTACAATTATTGAAATACTTTAAATGTAGTATTAAGATGAAACATAAAGTAAACTTTCCAAGTCCCTAAAAAGAAACATTTATCTACTACAATATTTAAAAAAGCTACTTAATCTATATAAGTAGCTTTTTTAATTTTGTTATTATTCTGTGCTTTAGGAAGTTTGAGAACAGTAATCTGTTTAGAATACGAGACATACCATTTGTCTACATCTTATTTTTATAGCAATATTTTTCCAATGTTATTAATACTACATATACTATTAGTTTGATTTTTTCTAAACTTCAGAATCTAAAATATAACATAAATCATACGTACCATAATATATTACAAACTCTCCTGATGCTTGAATTATGACATGGTTGACTTCAAATTCTGAAAAAGAGAAAAATAATTTTTGGAGAATATCTTTGTCATCCCCGTATATACATCGACTTTTGTTTGTTTTATTAAGTATATCCGTTAATAAAAACGAACGATATTGTTTTGGATAACGTTTAAGATACTTCCAATAACATTTGTTTTTTAGTGCCTTTTCTAGTGCCTTTTCATTGTCTTTAAAACTATGAATATATATAGCAGAATTTCTACTTGTTGATTCACCAGACAACTTCTCTAAAATAGATAATACGAACTCTTTGTTTTTTGTATCCAGAAAGCCGTAAGCGCGTTTAGATTTTAATGTATTGATGGTTAGTGTATCTGTCTTAACTTCCTTCTTATAAAATTTTAATTTATCTGCGACTTTAAATTCCTGTTTTGTAATGACTACGCTATCAGCATTTAAATACACGGTCTTATTCTTTTGTGCAAAACAGATTGTAAAAGCTAAAGAAAGAACAGAGAATAAAATGTATTTTTTGAACATATTTTTAATTAATAAAAGAATTTATAATAAGTGCAATGAGAACACTAAATAAAACGATACCAGCAACAATAATTTGAAATTTATAATAGCCTGAGATCGTGTCCCAAATTTTTTTGTCTTTCATTAATAATGAGTTTAAGGTACATTACAATTTATTAGAGATTGAATGTTTGTAGCGCCAGAACTAAGATACCAAATAAATAGAAACATGTTGTCATTAATGCTTCCAAAAGATTAAACTGTGGTTTTTCACAATGATTTTGCATATTTTTCACATTTCATTGACAAATTTAAAACTAAAAGGCATTTATATTTGTAGAAAGATTAAATATAAAATTATGAAAAAAATACAAAAATTAGGTTTTCCGTTAATGTTATTGCTATTAATAATTGTTGTTAGTGGCTATGCTAAGGGCACTTCAACTAATAATAAAAATAAAACCTTTTCTGCACAAGAAAATAAACAAAACCAAACTATTAATTTGTTTGTAACCCATGGACATTGTAGCACACCGTTTGGCGGCATTGTATCCAATTTAATGGTGAATGTACCTACAAGAGAAGACCTAGGGAATCCATTAGAAAATATGAGAATCTCGTTTGCTGTAGATCCCAATTCCTTTAATGTCTGCGCCAGAGATGGAGATGAATTAACAGCGCGAATTAAAACGCCAGGCTTGTTTGTTAGTGAGAATAATGAAAAGATGTTCTTTAAATCAACTGCGGTTTATACTATGGGATTAGATTGGTATCAAGTGAACGGTAAACTGTCAATAAAAGGAGTCGAAAAAGAGGTAAAGTTTTTTGTATCAGGAATTAGAGACTCAAAAGAAGCTATGGCTAGTATCATCGTTATTGAAGGACAAGTGAATTTATTTGATTGGGGCATTGACTATGATAAGATTGTTAACGGTAAATCGGATACCGTTCCTACAAAAATGATGCATATTAACATGAAGATTAAAATGTCTTGATGTTAAAATACATCGAAATAGGAATCTAGCTTTCGATGTTTGTTTTCTACTCGGTTTAATCGTACGGGTGAAATTCTTGTTTTCTGTACCGCAATTTTTTTTGTATTTAGGATAGCACTATTATTTCATTTTTTTGATGCTTTCATTTCCGTATATCCTCTATAGGCGAGTCCTCCACTAGCTATGGAACCAGAAACTCCAATAAGTTTATGTCCTGTAAAGAATAGTCCAATTCCAACAAGACATGCTAAAACCCCCAATATTAAAGATTCTTATTGTCTAATGGTTTTTAATTTTTAGTAGCCACGAGCTTTAAAACTACAAAACAAGAAATTCTGCGTTGTGTTAAATGGCGTTAAATGGTCTTCTGTAACACATTTAATTTTGTCAAATCCATCTTTAAATTTCAAAGCCAATTCCTCTTCATTGTATTGTTTTATTTTTAGGCCACTACATTTTTCGGGTCCATTTTCTGAAAAAGTCCCGATTGTCAAGAACCCGCTAACAGACGCTCTAGCGGTTTTTATATATTTTTTTATTTGTGTATCCGTTGTGAGAAAATGAAAGGCTGCTCTATCATGCCAAACATCAAAAGTTGTATTGGGTTCGAATTCTGTAATGTCGCAAACAATCCAATGTACTTGATTTGCTTTTTCTCCTAATCGTTTTTTTGCTTTTTCAAGAGCTTGAGCCGAAATATCAAGTACAGTAATATTTGTAAATCCTTCAGCAAGCAAGTTATCCACAAGCTTACTGTCGCCACCACCAATATCTATTATACTCGCAGTTTTCTTTATCCCGAACGACTTTATAAACTTAAGCGAAGTTTTTGGTGTTTGTTGTGTCCAACTGACTTGGTCTGGATTTTTAGTTTCATAAACGGTTTCCCAATGTTTCTTTCTATCTATTGTCATTACTTTTTAGCTCGTGGATATAATGTGTGCGTATATGTATTGTTGCGATTTGTAACTAAGATAACAAAAAGAAACAGGGTAGAGGATATTAGTTAGAATTTACTAGGTCATGCTTGAACATTCCAGCAATTATCTTTATTAGTTTTTAATTTATTATTACGTCAACTACAGATTTTGCTGATTGAGCAGCAGCGTGAACAGAAACCCAATCCTCTCCATCGGTATATGCGCCACCTGCAAAATAAATTTTATTAGCTACAGATTCTCCCAATGTTTTTACAGTTCTCCAATCTGCATTATCAGTCATATATCCACCTTTAATAAAAGGTTCATTATCCCAATCTTGTGTAATGTGTTTTATATAATTAGGAGTTGCTTGATTGGAATAAATACCGTTTAGTTCATTTAATATAAAATCTCTTAACGCATCTCCTGATAAAGAAGTGAAGTCAAGTGCAGGAGTCCCAACAACGAATAAACCAAGAATATGTTTGGTTGTATTTTGACCAAAAGCCGCATTATAATATATTTTCTCTCCAGCAGTTGATGGAGTGATACCAAACTCGTAATTGTCATCATAAAATTTTTCGGAGAATTCAAAAAACGCTTTAAAACCTTCCCAAATTGTAGTGCCACTTATGGCATTCAATTTATCTTGTGGCAAGTTTGGAGTGAAACTGATGTCTCCATCTTGAAGAATTTTAAGTGGAACGGAAACAATGACTTTATCAGTCATATGCTGTCCACTTTGCATATTGACTATAATTTGGTCACCTGAATAATCAATAGATTGTACTATCTTATTATATACAATTTTATCGGATATTGAGGGCAGGATGTATTGCTCAAAGAAGCTGAACCAAGAAGAATTGACAAATTTTAGATCAGGAGCGTCGGCAATTGTATCTACGTGAACAGTAATAGAAGAGTCATTTACAATCTCTTGAAAAATGTTGGAACCTGTTTCTAACCATTCTGCTCCTAGTGGAATTGGGAAATCTGCAAAATCAGTATTAATTTTCATCCTACCGCCATAAACTGCTGAGGCTTCTAATATTTCGAAATCAATTCCTTGTTGTTTGAGTAGATATCCAGCGGCCAATCCACCAGCACCAGCGCCAATGATTGTTACTTTTCCAGAAAAATTTAAACCTATTGTATCATCTTTACTGCAAGATAATAACGATGCTTGAAAAGGAATACTAATTCCAAAAAGAGTGCACATTTGTAAAAATTCTGTTCTTTTCATTTTTTGGGTTTGGTTTAGTTACTTAAAACGTGTTCATTTATGTTTTGTTGCAATTTTGAACAATGTCTAACAAAAAGTGAAGATCGTTCTAGAAATTCTCTAGAATTTATTGACATTCTATCAAATGCTTTAGTAAAATTTGGTTCCTAACTTGTCTTAGATAATTCAGGGAATATTATTAAATAAGTGTATTCTAAGTTCAAGTTATAAGTGCAACACGAATATTTAAAATAGATGGGGCTAGCCCCATCTATTTTAGGCTCAATATTTATATTCGTTTTGAATGAAACATTATAAACAATTAGCCTTGTGACAAAGGTATCAAATCTCTGCATTATTAGAGACAGGAATAACTATTACTCAAATTGCGCAGATCATCGGTTTTCATAAAAGCACGGTATCGAGAGAATTAAAGAGGAACACACCAAGTAGAGGTACAACAGCTGGTAATTATATAGCAAAGAACGCTCAACAAAAAACTGAGCAAAGACATTGCAATAAGCCCAAGTCTATTCTATTGACAGAAGCCCTCAAAAAGCGAATTGCTGGCTTGATGGAGTATGAAAAATGGAGCCCTGAACTCATAGCAAAGCGGCTTAGTAAGGAATCAGAAGTTTGTGTGAGCCACGAAACTATTTATAAATGGATATGGACTGCAAAGCATAGCAATCATAGAAAACATAGCTCTTGTAAAAAATTACATAAGCATCTACGCCACACAGGTAGGAGGCAAAAGAGAAATAATATCAAAGATAAACGTGTTGCAATTACTGGTCGTGTGGGTATTGACAAGCGACCCAAGGTAGTAGAAAAACGTTTACGTATTGGCGACATAGAAGTTGACCTTATGATGGGCAATAACCATAAATCAGCATTACTAGTGATGACAGATAGAGCAACATTGGTTACTATGATAGAAAAACTCAGCAGTAAAAATGCAGATGAAGTTTATAGAAAGATGAATGAAAGACTTACAGGTATTAGCGCATCTTGGATAAAAACAATAACATTTGACAATGGAAAAGAGTTTGCCTATCATCATAAAATAGCAAAAGATGTGAATGCAAAAACATATTTTACAAGACCTTATACCTCTCAAGACAAAGGAACAGTGGAAAATAGAATAGGTGTGATAAGAAGGTTTTTTCCTAAGAAAACAGACCTTAGAGAAGTATCTGTCAAGAGAATAAAAGAAGTAGAAAAATTACTAAATTACAGACCCATTAGAAAGTTTAATTATAATAACCCAATTGAAGTCCTAAAAAATAAGTGTGTTGCACTTATGGGTTGAACTCAGCTATTTATTAGTTTTTAAATTAAGTTGTAAATATATTTTGACGCCTTCACTTTAATGGTTCTCCCTATAAACCCGAACAAAAAAAGTGTCTTCATTTATCGGGAAGACACTTTTAATGTGTTTAAAATATTGTTAATCATTAATTTGTATTAATTTTTAGACTTGTGAAGTTTTTTAAATGCGGTAGGAGTTAGCTGTGTATGTTTTTTGAAAGCCGTGTAAAAAGCAGCTTTGCTATTAAAACCTACATCTAAGGAAATCGCAAATATGGTATCTGGTTTAGGCTCCATTAGTTTATGTTTAGCGTCTTCAATTCTGAAGCTACTTATAAAATCTGGGAAACTCATTTTTGCGTTCTGGTTAATAGCCTGTGATATATGATGAATTGAATAATTTAATGTCTTGGCGACGGTATTCAATTTTAAATCGAAGTCTAAATACATTTTTTCCTCAATGACAATAGCTTTAATTTTCTCAAAAAGATCTGAAGAATCAGATAATGATGACTTCGCATACTTCTCAAGCGTAGCAGTAGGTAGATCTTCAAAATTACCAGAATACGCAAATACGGGAAAATGCATTATGGCAAACGCGAATATGAAAAAGAACAGCGAATAGATAAGTGTTTCAAATTTGAGATAAAAGTTAAAATGACCAATATCTAAACTACCTAGAATGGTAGTCACAAAAATTACAATTTGCATAAGTATGATTGTGACTATGATACTCTTAATCCACTTGTAATGAATTTTTTGACTTTCATTTAATTCAATTAGTAATGGCGCTGTTTTTAGTTTTTTATAGGCAAGAAACATAAGTGCGATATTAATAGAGCTTACCAAAATATATTCCACTAATACGAATATTCCGTAGTTTGAAGTTTCTAATGCGGCTACAAAATCTTGTAAATTCTGATTATTATCAAAAGGGAGAAATACTAAAATCCTCAGTAAGGTATACCCAAGAACTATGGGTACCCATTTTTTAGTATTTATTTCAGATTTGGTATAAAGAGCAATAAAATAGTAAAATAACAAGCCTGTAAAATGATAAAAAAAATAGGTGACTCCCGAATAGGTTACAGGTATTTGGTTTGTGATGGAAAGATGATAGTCTAATGCCGTAATTATATAAATAAATAATAAGGAAGATAAAACATACCGTATCTTTTTGTCGTTTCCTAGTCCAAATTTATTGAAGAGAATAAAAACGATTAAGACTAGCCCAAAAATTACACTTAATACTGGAAAAACACTTAAAACATTCATAATGTAAAATTAAAAATTTGCCACTGAAAATTAACATAAAAATACTAATTTTTAATCAAGCAATTTAAGAATAATAGTATTTAAAAAAAAACAGCATCAATTTACAAACCCTTAACATTAGAAGCGGTTTAAAATTATAACGATTAGTAAAATGATAATGTTTAAATACCCAAGTATTAGGCAGCGGCAATTTTATCACGCAATAAAAATGCGGGACTAGTGAAGACTAATTGTAGTTAATACAATCGATAACATCAAATACACGGTAAACATTGTTTTAATATGTCATACTCCACAGGATAATAAAAGATTAAAAGAGTACTATATTGTTTTGCGTGATGTCACTTTAATTGAGTAAAAACAAAATAATAATAACAAACCTTCATTAATTTTTTTCTTTCTAAAATTGTCTTAAAAAAAATATATTGAAACCCTTTTGGGGGCGCGAGCACTTAATTGTAAAATAGGAGCGAAGTGCTAATGTGTTTGGAATGAGTTCACTTTAATATTATTGATTGATACGTTTCATTTAGAATATAGCGCACTATATTAAACCAATAGTATCAGGATTCAGACCTATTTAATAAGGTAACACTTAGTAAAACGGTAACTTTTGCGGAACAGCAAGATAAATGAATAAAGGCACAAATTAAAGCTTGCCATTACACAAATGACAGCGAATATATTCGAAATGTTGTTCGTCAACATCTTATAGCTATCTTCGTTTTTGCGATTGGAAATTGTGCTTTTAGAAATTTAATACGATAGCGTAAATTATTTAAAAAAAGCAATCGAGCGCAAAGGCCAGCGCCATTTTATATAACGACTAATTATAATACGTTTTAATAGTTACGATGTTTCTTGAGAATGGCATATCTAAAAAATATTGGACGATAGGACAGGATATTAAAATTATAAGAAATAAAAAAAATGAATGTTTCTTAGCCCAAATACAAACCTTTATTATGAAAACTAAAGGCTATGGGATATTTTACATAGTATAGAATTATAGCTTAAACAATTCATAACATTAAAGACACGTTAAACAATGTTTTGATATTTCATTATCCACAGGGTAATGAAATATTAAAAGTGTACTAAATGATCTGCGTGGCGCCTGCCTCGCTTTTTTATGCGGGATTACTTTGCTTTGGTAAAAGCGAAGTTGAATTACTATATTTTCTTATTCTAAAAAACTTATTCTACGATGTTAATGACATTGACTTAGGTCTTCATGAACTCTTCTAAAACAAAATAATCCTTGTGAATAAAGTCTCTTTTTACGAAACGAAAATAGGAGCGTAGTGAAATATGTGTGAATGTTTAATAATTGCTCTAGTAAATCTCTATTTCAAAATCTTATTAAGATTGGCTTTATATAATTTACCAATTGGAATTGTATGGTCTTCAATGTGTATTCTATTTCCGTCAATTCTTTTAATATATTTTGTAGCAATTGCAAATGATTTATGAACTTGTATAAAATCATTTGATGGGAGTGATTCTAATATATCAGATATTTTTTCTCGTATCGTAATCGATTCATTTTTAGTAACAATTTTTGTATAATTTCCTGCCGCCTCAATAAATAAAATAGCGTCTAATTCTATTTGTATATAAGATTTATTCTGACGAAGAAATATACGTTTTATTGAAGTGTCATTTCCTCCTGAAATGGGATTATTTATAATGGTATTTGAGCCAATAACTTTGTTCACGGCTTTTAAAAAACGTTCAAAACTAAAAGGCTTTAACAAGTAGTCAGAAACATTAAGCTCATAGCCTTCTAGCGCAAATTCACTATATGCCGTAGTTACAATAACTTTAGGCGGAAAAGGTAGTGTCTTTAAAAATTCAAAACCTTTAAGCTTTGGCATATTTAAATCTAAAAAGATTAAGTCAACTTGATGTGTATTCATATACTCAAGAGCTTCCAAAGCGCTATAACAGTTTTTTTGTAACTCCATATGAGGAAGCATTTCACAATATTCCATTATAATCTTGTGGGCTATATGTTCATCATCTATGATTAGATATCGCATTATTTTAACTTTAAAGATAGTTTAACTTTATAAATATTGTTGTCTACGTCAAAGGAAAGAGAATGCGCATTTGGATATACTAATTCTAATCTTCGTTGTAAGTTTTTTAAGCCAATTCCTTCTTTAGAGGACGTATCTTGTAATTCAAAATTATTTTCAATCACAAAATTTACTTCATTTTTATTTTCGGTTAAGTCTATATGAATATAAGCATTTTTTTCCATATTTTCCAAGCCATGCTTAAAAGAATTCTCTAATAGAATAATGAATAGTAAAGGCATAATTCGAGCATGAGGATTATCAATTTTATGATTAAATTGTACATCAGACTTTTTGTGATAACGAATGTCTTGAAGCTCAATATAGTTTGTTAAGTACTCTAATTCAGCTCCTAAGGTTACCCAATCTTTTTGCCCTTCATAAATACTATACCGCATCATATCAGATAGTTTGAGTACCATTTGCCTTTCCTTGGAATCTTTCTCCATTAATCCATATAAATTGTTGAGTGTATTAAAGAAAAAATGAGGATTCACCTGACTTTTTAAATGTAGTAATTCTGTTTTTTCTTTTTCATTCTTTAATCGAATAATTAATTTGATCTGTTTAAAAACCCAATATGCAATTGTGATAAATAAAAGAATGAAGTACAATGCAGTAAACTCTACAAATCCTTCTAATTTACCAAAAGTGTCATTAAATATTACAAGCACTAAACCTATAATTATAAGCATTATTTTATAAAACCATTTTGTAGTTTTCTTTTTTCTATCTGATATTTTTATCTTCATATGTCAATATTAATTAAATAAATGTGCTAATACAAATTTGTTGATAAACAATAGATATAAAGGGTTGAATCTCTATTTAGCAGTGATTAAATACGTTTGTATCGTTCAAAAGTGTTTGTGTCACACCTAACATGAAATGTATCCCTCTTTCTTTTTACTAACAGTGATACGTTATAAGTTTGCGGCAATCAATCAAAAAACGAACACTATGGAACTCATTATTGATAATGTATCAAAAACCTATTCTAATGGAGTCAAAGCACTTCAAAATATTTCATTAGAAATTCCTACGGGAATGTTTGGACTATTAGGACCTAATGGAGCTGGTAAATCTACGTTAATGCGCACCATTGCAACCTTACAAGAGGCGGATAAAGGAACAATTACACTAGGCAATTTAGATGTTTTTACACAGAAAAATGAGGTGAGGCAGGTGTTAGGATATTTACCACAGCAATTTGGGTTGTATCCTAAAATATCTCCCGAGGTGTTATTAAATCATTTTGCAGTTCTCAAAGGTATTACAAATAAAGGTGAGCGTAAAGATCTTGTAAATGCGCTTTTGCATAAAACAAATCTGTACAACGTAAAAAAACAAAATCTTGGTGGTTTTTCCGGTGGGATGAAACAACGTTTTGGTATTGCACAAGCTTTGCTTAGCAACCCGAAACTACTTATTGTAGACGAACCTACAGCAGGATTGGATCCTGTAGAAAGAAACCGGTTCTATAATATATTAAGTGAACTCGGAGAGCATACTGTGGTAATTCTATCGACACATATTGTTGAAGATGTAAAAGAATTATGCACCAATATGGCAGTGATTAACCAAGGTCAGGTGCTGCTGAAAGGGAATCCCTTAAAAATAATCGAAGATTTGGAAGGCCGAGTGTATCAGAGAACAATAGTAAAATCAGAATTAGAGACTTACAAGCAAAACTATCAGGTAATAAGCGAAAAACTATTTCTCGGGAAACCAATCATTCATATTCTTAGTGACACCAATCCTGGTGCTGACTTTACTCCCGTTAAAGCCGATTTAGAAGACGTGTATTTCTCGAAAATATTTGGCAGTAACGCTAACCTTAAATCAGTTTTATAATGATGTGGTACGAAATATTTAAATTCGAATTAAAATACAGGGTAAAGCGAGCAGATACTTACATCTTCTTTATTTTCCTATTACTATTTTCTATTGTTAGCGTCGATTTTGTATATCAAGGAATGGATTTTGGCTTGGTTAAAAAGAACTCGCCTTTAATTATTGCAAAAACCATGGGAGTAGTTACAGGGTTTTTTATGATAATTGCCTCTATGATTATGGGAGTCTCCGTTTTACGCGACTTTGAATATAATATAGAATCTCTCCTATTTTCAAATCCAATAAAGAAACGAGATTATCTATTAGGTCGGTTTCTAGGTTCTTTTGCGGTTTTACTTTTTGTGTTTAGCGGAGTTTTATTCGGAATGATTTTAGGAGAATACATGCCTTGGCATCAACCAGATCATTTCCTGCCTTTTAATTTGTTGACCTATCTGAAGCCATTTGTAATGATACTATTGCCAATTTTGTTTTTTGGGGCTTGTCTATTTTTTATAACGGGCGCATTAACTAGAAAATTGATGGTTGTATACACACAAGGTATTTTCATATTTGTTATTTTTATGTTAACTAAGGCAATAACCAATGACTCTTTACAAGCAATTTTAGATCCATTTTCATTAACAACACTCACCTCTCTTACAAAATCTTGGACAGGAGCAGAAATAAGTGTAGAGGCAATTCCTTTTAGTGGAGTGCTACTTTACAATAAGCTATTTTGGGTTGCATTGGGTGCACTTATTTTAGGCTTTGGTTCTAAGAAATTTGAATTTAATGTAGTTCGAAGTAAACGTACTAAAAAGAAAAATTCACAAGTACTTGAGTCTGAAATTGATCCTCAATACGATATCAAAATTCCAGAATTCAGCCTTGAACATGGCATTAAATCTAAGTGGTCTCAGCTACTGCATTTCTCTTGGTTTTACTTCGTGAGTATTTGCAAGCAAACCTCTTTTTGGGCCATTGTGATTTGTGCGATGATTATAATTTTAATCAATTCGGTGAGTCTTGGTACTGTGTATGGTGTTGATAGTTATCCTACAACCTATTTTATTGTAGAAGAACTTCGAGAAATGTCTTTTTACTTCTTTTTTATTATCCTTATTTTTTACTCTGGAGAAATAATTTGGAAGGAGAGATCTGTAAAACTAAACTTGATTTATGATGCAAGTCCAATGTCGGACTTTATAAACCTAGCTGGTAAATATCTTGGGCTTATACTCATCTATGTTGTACTTATTGTCTCTTTGATTATTTCAGGAATCATTTTTCAAACCATCAACGGATATTACAACTATAATTTTCAAGTGTACTTTTATGGCTTCGTTTTAGAAATCTTACCGTTTCTAGCCTTATTTACCATTACTGCCTTCGTTGCTCAAGTTGTAGTCAATAATAAATTTGCTGGCATTATGGTTGTTATCATATTTTTTATCTTAAATATGACTATGGCTCTCTTGGGGATAGACCACGATTTGTACTTCTTTGGAGGTAGTTCTATAGGTACGTATTCAGATATGAATGGCTTTGGTCATTTCATGAAGCCTTACCTAATTATCAAGATTTATTGGTTTTTATTTGGGATACTGCTACTAATTATAGCTTCTACTATTTCCGTTAGAGGAACTGAAACTAATTTAATAAAACGAATAAGAGCAAGCAAACATCGAATGAGTAAATCAGTCCTGAAGCTAGGACTCGTTGCAGTGGTCGCTTTTATAATGCTTGGTAGCTATATATTTTACAACACAAATATCTTAAATGAGCATTGGACAAATTCTGAAAAGACAGCATTAAGAGTTGGCTATGAGAAAACATTAAAGAAGTTTGAATACCTGCCGCAACCTAAAATAGTAGCTGTTAACTTAAAGGTAGAGTTATATCCAAAATCTAGAGACTATATAGCCGAAGGCTTTTACATACTAAAAAACACATACGATACCGCTATTGAGGAAATTCATATTCAAAAACTTTTAGAATCAAAGGTAGCACTTGAGGGGCTTACTTTTGAAGGTGGAGCAACTACTGATAATCAGTATGTAGCATTCGATTATTATAATTACAAATTAAAACAACCTTTACAATCTGGAGATTCCATAAAAATGAGCTTTAAACAACGCTTTACAACCAAGGGATTTGAGCAAGGCCGTTCTAGCAAAATAGTAAATAATGGTACCTTTTTTAACAATAATGACTTTCCTACATTAGGGTATACTAAAAAATATGAACTCCAAGATAAAAATGATCGCATTGACAATAATTTGTCAACTAGATCAAATAAAGCTAAAAGAGAAGATCATAAAGAGTTAGTTAACGCTAGGTCTGGAGGGGATTCAGATGGTATTCATTTTGAAATTGTGATAGGAACAGATGAAAACCAGACAGCTATCGCTCCTGGAAATCTATTAAAGAGTTGGAAAGAAAATAATCGTAATTATTTCCATTATAAAATGGATATTCAAATGATTAACTTTTATTCCATCGTTTCAGCGGAGTATGAAGTTAAAAAGGATATTTGGTTAGCAGCATCAGACACAGCAGCAAAACCTGTAGCCCTAGAGATTTATTATCATAAAGAGCATGATTATAATCTAGACAGAATGATGGAATCGATGAAGGCTTCGTTTGACTACTTCAGTACTAATTTTAGCCCATATCAATATAAACAAATGCGCATTGTCGAGTTCCCGCGTTACGCAGAATTTGCGCAATCGTTTCCCGGAACAGTTCCTTTTTCGGAAGCTATTGGTTTCATTTTAAATATTGATGATGAGAAAGATGTGGATATGGCATTTTATGTGACCGCACATGAACTGGCCCATCAATGGTTTGGAATGCAAATAGAAGCTGCTAATGTTCAAGGACAACTTATGCTATTAGAAACATTATCACAATATGCTGCAATAATGGTTTTAAAACAAAAGTATTCTGAAGAAAAAGTGCAGCAATTTTTAGCGCTTCAAAAAGATAAATATAGAGAAGGGAAACGCAACGAAGGGGATCAAGAACCATCATTGGCATTAGTTGAGAACCAAGACTATATCTATTATGCAAAAGGCGCAATTAACATGTATGAGTTTCAGAAACAGATTGGTGAAGCAAAGGTAAACCTCGCTTTAAAACGATTTATAAGTGATTGGAATACCATCGATGGTAAACTAAAAATGAACACAGAGCGATATCCAACTACCAAGGATTTGTTAGGCTACTTCAGAGATGTTACACCAGATTCACTTCAGTATTTAATAACTAATCTGTTTGAAAAAGTTACGCCTCTAGAATTGTAATAATTACATTTAAAAGCTAGCTGTTTTTTTGAGTTGGTAAGTTTAAGTCCATCTCAAATAGACAGCTAACTTTCATTATTAATTCTTATGTAACTTGAGCTTTGCTTAAACGCGAAAGTTGTTACTAAGTTTTTTTTAAATTTATTCTAAAAGTATCTTTTGCAATGTTAATAGTATACTTTTTAGGCTAACCTGTATCGAGCGTAGTCGAGATGACGCGGGAGGGAAGTACAATGTGCGTGGAATGGATTGTACTTCTAAAAAAATCTAATAGAATTCTTTATCTTATTCTACTTTATGCTCAATCACATAATTTCCCCAATCTATAATAGCTTTAAGCAAGGGCATTAAAGTTTCGCCAAACTCAGTAAGAGAGTATTCTACTTTCAGTGGTGGTTTTGACGTATAAACTTTTCGCTTTATTATTCCATCTTTTTCTAATGTTTTTAACTGTAAACTCAAGGTGCGTTCAGTTATCCAGGGTATTCTCTTTCTAAGTTCATTATAGCGTAATGTATTGTTTTTCAAGTGATATATGATAACTGTTTTCCATTTACCACCAATAATTCCCATTGCTAAACTTGTACAGCAGGGATATTCCTTTTCGCTAAATGTGTGCATATTTCTAATTTAATTAAACTATCCTTTTTGACCGTTATTGCAAATATAATTACTATTGTAGATATAAAAAGTATAGTATAAAATTTCAAAAATTAAGAGCATATGAACCCAGTTATAATAGATAGTATTGGATACGGTGCTTTAGTCATTAATCTATATTCTATGTCCACCAAAGGTGAATATAAGTTGCGGTTAATTTCATTAATTGCGAATATAGGTTACATTTTTTATGGCGTATTAATTAGCGCTCCTCCCATAATAATAGGATGCACAATTGCAGTGTTTCTGCATGGATTTCATATAAGAAGATTACGAATGAAAAATAATAGAAATGATTAAAATAAAAAAAGCTAACGAAGCAGACACAGAAGTTTTAGCACTTTTAGGAAGACTAACATGGGCAGAATCTCATGTTCATTATTTAGATGATAAAAACATGCTAATAAAATACCTTGACGAGAATTTTTCAATTTCTAAAACGAAACAGAATATAAACACTCCTAGGCAACTCTTCTATATTATTTATGCAGATGATTTACCAATTGGTTATGCAAAATTAGTAGTAAATGCTATAAACGAAAATGTGGCTTCAAAAAACAGTTGTCGATTAGAACGAATTTTCATTCTAAATGATTTTATACCCTTAAAAGTTGGAAAACAGTTACTAACTTATGTTGAAGAGCAAGCCAAAGCATTGCAATTAGATACCATGTGGCTTTCCGTTTACATAAAAAATATTAGAGCCATAAGATTCTATGAAAGAAACGAATTTAAAAACGTTGGAGAATTAAATTTTATAGTCAATGAAAAATCATTGTATTCTCTAAAAACTTATAGGTAAAGTTGTAGATAAGATTATAGAAAATAGTAAGTGCTTATAATTTTTATTTATAAAATTTAAGCTCTTACGGAAAGCTACGAGAATCACGTGAAATTTTTTGTTACGTATATTTTATCGAATGCGTGAATTTTCTAACGAAGTAAAAGACTAGCTTTTAAATCGCGCTGGTATGCGGTTGGAAATTGTGTTTAAAATAAATTGCCAGAGCAATTTAATTATAAAAAACAATCGAGCGCATAGGCAGCGGATATTTTACATAACGACTAATTATAGTACAAATTTGTAGTTCTGAAGATTCTCGTAATTCGTTAATTTAAAAAATGTTCGGCAATTGTACAGAATATGAAAGTTATGACAAAGGTTCAATTGTACTTGTAACGAATGTTTAAAGACCCGACTTCAAACGTTTCTTATGAAAACAACACATATTTGGGATATTTTACATAATATTGAATTATAGCTATCATTTTTTTTATAAATAGAATGTGTAGTACTAAATATCATAATTTCGCCAACGCGCCATCTGTGTTATAAATAGCTTCATCCACAGGATAAACCTATTTATAAAATGTACTATAATGTACACGCGTTATGTAAAGATGGGCTTTGGTTAAAAGCGCATCTTTAAATTACAGTTTCTTTATTTTTTTCCTCTAAAATGTTTCTCTACGATTTTAATGAAATCGAGTTTACGAGATTCAAGAACTCCTCTAAAACAATATTTACCTTGTGATTAAACACTCTTTTTACGAAGCGATGATAGGAGCGTAGTGGAATTTGTGTGGAATGACATATAATATTCACTTAAAAAAAAGTAAATGAATTAAACCTTTTAAAAAATAAGTAGTCTCATACAAAACAAACCTAATTTACAAATGAATAAATCATTTTACTTAAAGTTTCTAATTCTCTTTTGCTTTAATCAAGTATCAGCCCAGTCACCAAATTTCGTGATTATTGTGGTTGACGATCAAGGTTGGACAGGGTCTTCTGTTCAAATGGATGCTAATATTTTAGGTTCTAAAAGTGATTTCTACGTCACACCCGAAATGGAATCGATGTCTCAAGCAGGAATAACTTTTTCACAAGGATATGCTCCTGCACCTAAATGTGCACCTTCTCGTGCTAGTATTTTAACAGGTAGAACAACTGCTCGGAACAATTTTACCAGTACAGATAATGATATTGCAACAGGGAAAATTCTGATTGAAGGGACTACTGAAACAGCATTAGATGGCGCAGATATCACCTATGCTGAATGGTTAAAATCAACGGGTCTTAATTACAGGACAGCGCATTTTGGTAAATGGCATTTAGGAAGTGCAGCAACATCAAGCCCATCAAGTAATGGATTTGATTTTAACGATGGTAACACCAATAATAGTAATGGTAATCAAGGAGGTACAGTACAGACAGACCCAAAAAAGATATTTGATCTCACCAATAGATCTATTAGTTTTATCCAAGATGCTGTTACTGATGGAGTCCCTTTTTTACTTCAACTTTCACATTACGCAGTACACAATAATATAGAGGCTAGACAAGAAACTATAGACCTTTATAATGATCCGTCTCAAAGACCTTTGGGGACTCTTCATACAAATATAGAGTATGGTGCTATGACTGAGGATACAGATGATGGTATTGGTCAGTTATTAGCAGAAATAACAAATCTTGGACTTGATAGTAATACTTATATAATGTTAATTTCGGATAATGGTGGACAGTTAGGAAACCTTACCGACAACACTCCATTAGCTTTTGGTAAAACATTTTTATATGAAGGAGGAATACGAGTGCCTTTTATTATAAAAGGGCCAAATATTACTTCTAATAGTTATAATACAGAAGCAGTAGTTGAATATGATTTATTTCCAACCATAGCAGAATTAACAGGAAGTTCTCTAGCATTACCAGCTAATATTGATGGACAAAGTTTGGTTCCATTATTAACAGGAAATACATTTAATAGAACAGCACCTATTTATTTCCATTCGCCACATTATGATATCAACCCAAATAAAACTCCTCGTTCTGCGGTTATAGATGGTCAATACAAACTCGTCGTAACATATGAAACAGGAAACATTTCTTTATATGATCTTTCAACTGACATTGGAGAAACCACTGATATATCTGCTTCTCAAGCTAGTATTGCCCAAGAGTTATGCATTAAATTGAGAGATCATTTAAAAGCAGTAAATGCTACAATGCCTACTTTAGATCCAACTAATGCATTGTTTTCAGGAGCAGAACCAGACGTAGATAATGACGGATTAGATGATGCTTGGGAATTTAGAGAATTACTTTCTTATACTTATGGCCCAAACGATGATCCAGATAATGATGGAGATAATAACATTACTGAGTTTATGAACGGAACAGATCCGTATTCTTTAAACACTGATGTTGATACTTGTGATCCTTCAGCTATTTTTGCAAATGAAACAACAAATGCTGTTTGTTTTGATATTGTAGATCACGTTCGTAAATGTTATACAAACAATATTCCTGCACATCAATATGGTCCATTTGGAGGAATGAATACAATTGCAGGACAAGACTTTGAATACTCTATGTGTTTATATCCAGAGTTAACAACTACAGCAACCGAAATAATAGAAGATCCATCTTCTCAAGGCTGTGGTGGTGGCACTATTTTCGGAGTTTCTGATCAAGGTGTAAATTATTCTCCTTTTGCGCGTTTGTATTGGGTAAATCCTAATACACAGGAAGAAAATTTGGATTGGCATGTTGAAGCAGATTTTACATTAAATATGGATTTAAATGGTGGGCACGTAAATAATGTAAGTCGTTACCATTATCATAATATTCCAACAGATTATTTTAATAATGATTTGAATATTGATGGTTCTACGCATTCACCACTTTTAGGATATGCAGCTGATGGTTTTCCTATTTATTATAAGTATTTGTATTCCGATCCAAATGATGTAAATAGTAATGTTTCTTCTTTTAACAGTAGCTTTCAGCTAAAGTCTGGTAGCAGACCAGGTGATGGAATCACTGCGCCAAATGGAATCTATGATGGCAATTATGTAGAAGATTATGACTATAATAATGCCATATCAGAATTAGATGAATGTGGAGGTCGTTTTGGTGTAACACCAGACTATCCTGAAGGCACTTATTATTATGTACTCACAGATAATTGGCCTTACATTCCAAGATGTATGAAAGGAATGTATGTTGATAATTCTTTTAAAATCGGACCTAACTGTCCAGATTCAACTGCTGTAATAGATTGTAGTAACGTAGCGCTTTCTATTCAAGACTTATTGAATTCAAATATTGAACTCACTGTATATCCAAATCCTACTAACAATTACTTTAATATTAAATTAAGCAATGATTTAGATCAAACAAGAATTAAAGGAATTAGAATATTTAGTTCTAATGCAAAAATGGTTTATTCTTCAGACACCTATCAAGAAACTATACAAGTAAATAATTATAGTAAAGGATTGTATTTTATTCAAATTGATTTTGATAATAATCAGATTACTAAAAAACTAATCATACACTAATGCAGACGATGAAAATACTATCTATCCTTTTATTTACAATGGCATTTTCATTTTTTCATGCCGAACATATAGCTGAGTATAGCTATCAACTAAGTAATGATCAATTAAGTTTAAAATTTGTGATTGATAAAACAGAAGTTGGCGGTTTTAATTTCAATTCAGTTTGTGATATAAAACAAATGACAGCCTTATGTTTAACTAAATATATAAATGAAAAATCAGAAGTAAAAATTAATGGCAAAGCTGTAGAATTTATGTTAAACGATTCATACACAGAAAAAGACCATTTGGTTATAAACTTAAGCGCTAATGTAACTTCAGATTCAATTACAGAATTAATTATCTCTAATAATTGCTTTTATGAGTTTAATGCAAAGTTTAAAAACAGAGTAATACTTGATATAGCTCAATTTCAAAAATCTTACCTTTTAACAAAAAAAGAAAGGTATAATTCATTTGAAATAAAAAGACTTTTATCTATACATTTTACTTGGCCTCAAAAACTTGACTAAAACTTAAGAAGTTAAAATTAATTCCGAAAGAGAGTGGGAAGGGAAGGAGTAGATTTTTTAATTAAGACTAATGAATTGTTTTTACAATCATTAGATATAAATCGTATTTAACTAAAAATGTACTTTGGGTACATTTTCTTAACGCTAAATAGCTTAAAATGTAGCGCAGAGAACCGTAATTGTTTCCAAAATTATATACTATTTTAAAGAATTGATTGAGTATCAATTTATAAAATACAATTACTAGTTCTATTTTACATAATATATAGATAATTTATTAAAACTATTCAAATAGGACGTAAGAATATAATAAGTGCTTAGAATTTTATCCTTCATAAAATTTAAGCTCTTATGGCAAGTCTCTGAGAATCGCGTAGAAAAAAATATGTAGTACAATTTTTATAAATACCTCAAAATTTTAATGATTACTAAAACGTAGCTTTTATGTGCGGCTGGCAAGCGGCTGGAAATTGCATATAAAATAAATTACAATAGTAATTTGATTTTATCAACGCAATATGTGGTTGACAGCGGACATTTTACATAACGTCAAATTATAGGACTAATGCTTTTTTAGGTCTGCGAAGCAATCCGTTTCTAGTTTAATGCCCAAGTACTGCATATTAAAACCAATAGTAATAAAGCTTCTGGGATATTTTACATAATATCATTATAGTTGACTAATGGTATGTTCTTAGTAAATAACAAGAATAGCATTTGTCCTATAATGGCCCGCGTTATGTAACTTTGCTTGGGTAAAGCAAAGTTTACTTACTATAATTTTACTTAAAAAAATCTCTAAAATGTTTCTTATACTATGTAATGGAACACTCTTTTTACGAAGTAACGTAGGAGCTTAGTGAAATGTGGGTGAAATGGTAAAACTAATTTAATTTATTATTAAAGTATAATCTATATCATCTACTTGTAAATAAGTATGGCTATTCTGTTTTCCAAAAAGTGTCTGCAATGCTTTAATCTCCTGTCTATTGAATATTAAGACAAGGTTAGGTTGCAATGTAGGAATTGGTATTTTTCTTTTAATTTTAGGACACGCATTTGTATGTTCCCAATAATCTATTTCAACTTCTAAAACATATTTTTTAAACTGTAAATACTGTTGACCATCAAATTCAAAATAGAAGTTTTTAAACTCTAATTGGTAGTTATTACACGACTTACAAACGGTTAATTTTCCGTTGCTAACTTGCGATATTGTTTTTGTTTTATGACACATTTTTTCTAATTTTATTAATAGCAATCTGTTTTTAGTTGTTCATTATTTTCAAAATCACTTAAAGGTCGCTTTAATATATCTTTTGAAATTACTTCTAAAGTATCTAAAACACTATGTTTCATGGCTAACGAACCGCAAATCATAATAATTCCGCCATCTTCCAAAACCTTAGAAACTAATGCTGATTCTTTAAAGAGTAAATCTTGTATATATTGCTTTTGTTCTTCTTGTGAATAAGCAATTTCCAACCTTACAAGTTTCTTTTTAGAAAGCATTTCAAAAACATGTTCTTGGTATAATTTGAAAGAGGCTTTTGTTCTTAATCCTAGAAATAAATGTGTTGTTATTTTAGACTTATTTTCATCCAGCATACCCAAAAATGGAGCAATACCAGTTCCGTTGGCTATAAGTAAAATTTGAGATGCTTTTTTAGGAAAATGAAAGTCATTATTGTCTTTTAAATAGCCACGTATCGTTTCATCTTTTTTAAGCGTACTTAAATATGAAGAACAAATACCTTTATCATGCTTTTTTATACTTAACAGTATTGTGTTGTTGACTTTAGCAATAGAATACTGACGTTCTGTTGTTTCCTTTTTAGGTACAATAGTAATTAAATCACCAGATTGAAATTTAACTTTTGTGCTAGGCTGTAGTTTTAATAAAAAGGTGTTATCGCTATTTAAATTACTTTGTCCTACAACTTTAAAAGTTCGTAATTTGCGTTTTTTAGTTTTAGTCTGTGGCAGTTTTAAATCTAAATATAAACCTGTAATTTGCGACCATTGCTTTACCCAACTATTAAATGCAATATTAGATTGTTCGTTTATTTTGGTTAAAAATAATATAGGCTTAAAATTAGAATGCATTTGTAACAGATTATCTACAGTTATACCAAAACGACAATATTCTGGGTAAAGTAAAGACCCAAAGCCAACAACAGAAAATTGCATAGTATTTACTGGTTTAATACTATTTAAAAGTGTTTTAAAATGGCGTGCATTACTTGGTGCATCACCAGCGCCATAAGTGGCTGTAAAAACAACTAGATGTTTTGCATTATTGTAAGTAGTATAGTCGTTTAAAGTTGAAAGAAATACTTTTTTATTTGCATGTATTAATGCTTTACAAAAAGCTTCTGCAAAAATAAAAGTGCTACCAGTTTCTGAGCCAACTAAAACTATATATTCGCTATCATTTTTATTAGAAAAAGCAAGTTTTTGATTTTTATTTTTTCTTCTTTTTAAAGTCATAGAAAAGCCTGAGTAGATGAAAAACAAAATACTTATACCTGAAATTAATAACACTAAAGACCACAAAACACTGCTTTCTCCTGTGTGTAATTGCATACTTAACCGAGATGCTAATGTTGTAAAAGGATGGTTTACTTCACTTATAACTTCACCTGAATATTGATGTACTAAAAGTGATTTATTTTGTAATTCAATTTCAAAATAATCTTCTGAATCTTCAGAAAACGGAAAACTTAGTTTTCGTAATTCATCTAAATTAATATTTTTAAATAACTCAAATTCTGAAAGCTCTTTTTTTGTAAATTCTTCTGAAACTTCAGGGCTCCAATTATGATTTATAGTCGTTTCTGGTAACAATGAAAATTTTTCTGCCGAAAGATAGACGCCTGAAACTGCAATTATAATAATTGGTATTAATAACCATCTTCCTAAAATAACGTGGTAACGTTGTTCTAAATTTGTTTCAATAACCTTAGTATATAGCTTTAAAATCCCACCTTGTCTTTTTATAAGTAATAAGAAACCTGTGACTGCTATAAAGCATAATAACAGCGATACAAAACCAACAAAAAAGCGCCCAATTCCTTTTAAAAATAAAGACCTGTGCAAATTTGTTGACCAACTAAAGATTGGTGCTTTTTCTGCTACATTTCCTAATTTTTTTCCAGTTGAAGGATTAATATAAATACTTTCGCTTTCGCCATTTTTTGAAACTACAGAAGCCATTACAAAATCTGAAGCTGTAACTTCAAATTCTAAAACATCGCTATATTCATTTTCTAATGCAGAAATGGTTTCTGCTACCGAAACGTTTTTAATATTTTTAATAGCATAAGGTTGTACAGCATTATTTATGGGCTCGAATGCTAATATTATTCCAGTTATTGAAACTATTATAAGAAATATAGCAGAAGAAATAGCAAGTAATAAATGACTGTAGCGCCAAATGGAAAGTGTCATAAACTGTTAATTATTGTGGCAGCATGCGTATGTAACGTATAAAACCTTTGCCTTCAACTTTGTTTTTAATACTTTTTGATGTTAATTCAAATTGCACATCATCTGTGTAATATTCTTGATCTTCTACAGCTGTTTCAAACCGAATATTATAACCAGAATCTATTTTATCGTTAGCGATTTTTACTACGCTAATGGTGCGTTCTCCACCACTAATGGTTGCTCCAGAAATAGCATCGATATTTGCTCTACGCTTTCCGTAGAATTTCCACCAGTCAGGTATTTCGCTATACCATTCGCTGTCTTTACCTTGAACATACAAGGTTTCTTCATATTTACCATCTGGGTTTATTAAAGAAATTACAACGTAAGCGCCTTCACCAGTGTAATTTGTCATTTGGATCATACATTTTACATTTGTACTTTTTGTTTGTGTTTTAAAAGCTAATAATGTAAATGCTGAAAGCAGGATTAATGGAAAAATTTTAAATATTAGTTTCATAAATTTTCTATTTTTTTAAAAGCCCTGCTTGTAAAATGAAAAAACGAGCAGGACTTTTACTACCTTAAGTATATAGATTAATAGCTTATTTAAGGAAGTTTAAATTTTTGTTTTCTTTATTTAGTAATTCATTTTCATTTGCCAAATCAAACACCGTTTCATCAAACTCGGTTTTAATGGTTTTATCTGCACCTAAAGTCAATAAATATTTAAGTATTAAAGCATCTTGAGCTTTCATAGCAGCTATTTGTAAAGCTGTATAACCTTCTTTATTCTTCGTGTTTATAGCAATGCCAAAAGGTTTTAGACGTTTAATTAGCACTAAATTATTTCTTTGTGTAGCAATGTGTAATAATGTATTTCCATTATTCTGAATTTGATTTAATACCAAACCATTGTCTTGTAATAATTTTAGTTTAGTTTCAAATTCTTTTGGCTTTTCAGCTTTAAAAGTATTTAATAAATAATACGCTAAAGAATTACCTTCTTTATCTATTGTTTTAATATCTGCTCCTTTTTTTAGCAAAAAACCTACAACATCTAATGTATTTCTGTTTACAGCCATAGCTAAAGCAGAACGTCCATTTTTATCTTTTACATTAAAATCGGTTATATATTTTGAAAGAAATTCTACTACTTTTAAGTTGTTACTATTTGCAGCATTCATAAAAGGAGAATCGCCACCATTATCTTTTATGTTAATAGCTACGCCTTTCTCAATAAAATAAGAAAACAAGTCTAAATTATCACTGCTGTAAGCAATAGCGTGTAATGGGTTGCGACCTCTGTCTCCAACAATATTAACTTTAACACCTAAATTTTCTAAAAATTTATAGGTCTCTAAAGTGTTTTTCGAATTTCGTGTGCCTTGACTCGCATACAATATTGCGTTACCACCTTCTTTATTTGTGATTTTAGAATCGACATCTTTCTCAATAAGCAGTTTAAGAAATTCAATATTCCCATTTTTAGCTGCGTAGTTAAAAATGTTGTTTCCTTTAGGATCTTTAGTTTTAAGGTTGAATCCTTTACCAATAAAATAATCAAGCTCTTTTTCGTTATCTAAATAAGGAGCAATTAGTAACAATGCGTTAACACCATCTTCGTTTTTTTCTTCACTTAAAACCGCTCCGTTTTTCTCGAATAAATCGTAAACTGCTGTATTTTTTTGTCCAGTAGCAGCTGCAAAAGTTACAGGTGTGTTTCCATGACTATCGGTTATATTAATTACTGCACCTTTATTAAAAAGGTGTTCCATTATTTTGGTATTACCTTTATAAGCTGCCCAAAAAATATAGGTTCTACTATCATGTGTTTTTTTATTTACGCTATTCCCTTTTTGAGATAATAGAAATTCTATTGTTTTATTATCTGCTTTTTCTAGTAAAGCATACACAACAGCGTCAAAAGCATTTGCGTTAAGTTCGCTAGCATCGTTGCCAGCTTTCACATCGTTTTCTACTTTAGAAACTGATGGATGCGCTTTCCAATAATCTCGTGACAAAAAAACGTTATTCTGTGCACTACTTTCAAGAGACAAAAATAGTGTTAGACTTAGTATAAATAGACCTTTTAATTTCATATTATGGCTTTTTTACAAAAGATTCAACGATAGGTTCAATTTGTTCTTTTTTAGTTATTTCATCATCAAACAAATGCTTGTAAAGTGGTTTGTTATCAACTTTTTGTTCTAAGTTTAAATTGGTATTTCTAGCAAAAACTTCATCCCATTTTGAGCGAACCAATGCCCATTTTTCTTGATGGTCTGTCCACCATTTTGAAGCTACATCACAACGGCTGTCATCTACTTTTTTATAGGTGTTAAATCCTTTTTCTTTAGCAATAACAGTATCTTCTTTTCCGTCTTCTCTTATCACTTTTTCATTGTCTTGATCGTGAACCCAACCGTCTTTTGTTATTTCGTGACGATTACCTCTTATCGTTATATTATAATCGCTACGTTTAGTGTATTCTCGTCTTGGTAATGGTGCATTAGTCGTGTTTTCCCAAAAACTTTTCCCATCTACATGAACCCAAGTTGCAGAACCTTCGTAACGTGGACTGTCATCTACTTGATAAACCTTTTGCGTCCATTGTCCTTTAACTTCATCTTCTGTTTTTTTCTTGTACTGCCAATTATTATCGCCATTATACATGTAAAAATTTTGATTTTCGTAAACCCAATCTTGTCTCCAATGCTTTACAATCATTGGATCTGCTGGATTTCCTACTTGAAGAAGGTGTTGTATAGATACTTTTTCATCTTCATCTACTACTAATTGAGCCCATTCTAAAGCACTATCTATTTTTATTTTAGATGGCTTGTATAAAGAGTCGTTTGTATAATTAAATGTTTCCGCAAAATTAAAGGTTACTTCATAGCAACCACACATACTTTTTATTGCTTTTTGGTCTTCATGTATTTTGGTTTGTCCAAATACAAATAATGGTATTGTGAAAATTAGTACTAATGATAATTGTAAATGCTTCATTTCAAGTTGTTTATTTTATAAAGTTAAATAAAAATAAAATTATTCTTATTCTTATTTGGATTGAATAAAAATAAGGTTTTATATTTGCAGCAAATTTAATCAAGAATGATTCTAAATAGCAAACTTTTTTGCACTTATTTTTTAATTTCTTTTACTGGTTATTGTTTCTCTCAAAAAGTAAAACAGGATAGTATTAAAGTGAACACATTAGAAGAGGTAGTGGTTACAGGACAATACAATGCGCAATCAATTAAAAAATCTGTGCACAATGTTATTGTTATTAAAAGAGAACAAATTGATAACCAAGCGGCAAACAATCTAGCAGATTTGCTAAATTTTAACCTAAATTTAAATGTAATTCCTAATGCTCAGAGTGGAAAATCTACCATTTCCTTTTTCGGATTAGATTCGCAGTACTTCAATATTTTAGTAGATAACGTGCCTTTAGTTAGTGATAATGGTTTAGGAAATAACATTGACCTTACGCAAATAAACTTAGATGATATTGAGCGTATAGAAATAGTAGAAGGTGCTATGGGTGTAGAGTATGGAGCAAATGCTGTTTCGGGTGTTATAAACATTATTACTAAAAAAGCCATAGATAAAAAATGGAACATACAAACATTTGTACAAGAAGAAACCGTTAGCGATGAATATGCTTGGTTTAACGAAGGCAGACACATACAAGCTTTAAGTGTAAGTCACAACATTAACGAAAAATTATTTGCTAGAGTGGGTATAAACCGTAATCAATTTGCTGGTTTCTTCAACAATAGAGAAGGTCAAAGCTATTTTAAAAATGATGGTTTTAGAGGATACGATTGGTTACCAAAAACACAACTTAATACCAATGCTTTTTTAAATTATAAGAAAGAAAAATTCACCATTTCTTATAAATTCGAATATTTTAACGAACTTATAAATTACTACGATGTTTCCGTAAGAGCTAATATAGATACACAAGCACAAACTAGTAACCCATCTGCTACAGATAGAATTTTTACAACAAATAGGTTTGTAAATAATTTTAATATAATTGGAAATTTAGATTCTGGCGCAAATTATGAAGTTACTTTATCTTACCAACAGCAACAAAGAGATTTAAACGAATTTAATTACTTTATTCTTACCCAAGAAAGAAGTAATGAAAAGGACGAAACCTACCAATCTAGCAAAGTGTTTTTTTCTAAAGGAGCCATTAATAACCTCGTAAAAAGTGATTTATACAATTTTCAAGTAGGTTACGAAACGCGTTTTATTAAAGGTTTTGATACGCAAGCTTCTGGAGAAATAACGAAACAAGACCAAGAGCAATCTCAAGAGAATTATGCTGTTTTTGGCTCTTCAGAAATAGATATAACCGATAAGTTTTCCTTTCGTCCAGGAGTACGCTTCGAGTATAACTCCATGTTTCATTCTAAATTAATTGGCGCACTAAGTGCACGTTATTTAATGAAAAATGGATTTGAATTAAGAGGAAACATTGGTTCTTCTTACAGAACCCCAAATTTTGAGGAGTTATACTATTATTTTGTAGATTCTAATCATGATGTTAGAGGTAATGAAAACCTGAGACCAGAAAATGGATTTACAGCATTTTTAAACTTAAAAAAACGGAGTTGGATAAACGACCTTTCCCTCTTAAATGCAATAAAACTAAGTTATATTGATGTAAGTGATAAAATAGATTTAGCTATTATAAATACGATCCCTTTACAATACGAATATATTAATATTGATGCTTATAAGCTTTGGGGATTTACATCTGAAAATTCTATAAAATCTAATAAATGGACCTTTAATTTCGGCGCAACTTTTCAAGGTATTTCTAGAATTGTTAATAATGAACTAAATGCCCAAAACAACTTTCTATATTCTTATCAAATTAATACTAGCGGAACTTATAACATAGAAAAATGGGACACCGCATTAACACTTTTATTAAAACACAATGGACAGCAACAAAACTATGTTGCCACAGGAATAGATGCTAATGGAGATTCTTTATTTTCTATTGCCACAACAGACGCTTTTAGTTGGCTAGATGCATCAATACAAAAATCTTTTTACAATAACAAAATACAAACCACATTAGGTGCTAGAAACCTACTAGATGTAACCAATGTAGCAGTTACTAACTCAGATTCTGGAGGAATACATTCTGGAAATAATAGCTCACTTTTATTAGGCTATGGACGATCATATTACTTAAAACTATTATATAATCTTAATTTTTAAATTTTATTACAATGAAAAACAAATTTTTTACAACAATTTTATGTGCAGTAACATTAATATTCTCAAGCTGTAGTAATGACGATGATGCACCAATGGAACCTATTCAAATTTTAATTGAAGGTGCTGCAGTTGCTCCAGAGGTTGGTGGGCCAAACCAGCCAAACCAAGTCTATATAGATTTAAGCACAAATACAGCAACAAGTGTACGAAGGGATTCTTGGGATTTAGGTTTTTATTCTGGGTCAGATTTTAGAGTTGTGCTTAATAGTTCTATTTTTATGGCTGCGGCAGAGCTTTCGGAAACTGATATAGATGCAGTTAGTGCAAGTTCTACAGAAGTTCAAGGCTTACAGGGTCAAGTTGCGGTAGGAACTTTTGATGCTGCAAATACTACTTATGTAGATGCCCCAGATGGTTCTTTCTCAAGTCCAGCAATAGCACAAGTATCTAATACAATTGCAAACAACAAAGTGTATTTAGTTAATTTGGGAGACGAAGTTGGAACAGACACACCATCTACAGGAAGTGTTGCCGTTTCAGGAGATTCTAGAGGCTGGAAAAAAATTAGAGTGCTAATTAGCGGAAATGATTATGTGTTGCAATATGCAGATTTAAATGCAACAACACATGAAGAAGTAATAATATCTAAAGATGCAGCATACAATTTTAATTTTTTTAGTTTTAATACTGAAGCAGAAGTAAATGTAGAACCAGAAAAATCTAAATGGGATTTAAATTTTACTGTTTTTACAAATGAAATTAATGGTTTTGGTTCTTATGGATTTACAGATTATGTATTGAATAATACCAAAACAAATGCAAAAACATACATGATAGATACTACTGTTGATGGATTAACTTACGATGATTTTGTATTAACAGATGTTGTTGATACCAATTATACAAACGATCAGCGCAGTATAGGAAGCAGTTGGAGAAATGGTGGAGGACCAGGAAGTTTACCATCTTTAAAAGACGATGTGTTTTATATAGTAAACGATGCAGATGGCAATCTTTACAAACTTAAATTCTTGGCGTTAACTAATGATGAAGGAGTTCGTGGTTATCCAGAATTTGTGTATAGCTTATTACAATAATTGAAAACTAAAACAGTGCTAGAAGTTAATGTTATTAAGCATTCAATTATGTTTTTTATCTAAAGTAGGAGACTCTTCACTTTAAATAGTTTTACTTCTAGCGTTGTTATAGTTTTTAAAAGGCTCTGATAATCAAATAGTAATAGCCTTTCATTAATATATTAATTAACACCAAATATCTGTAATAACCTTATTTAAAACAATATTATGGCATGCACCAGTAGTTTCAATATTATTAAAGCAAGATTTACCGCTTTCTTAGAAGAAAATGGACATCGAAAGACACCCGAACGTTATGCTATTCTAGAAGAAATATACAGCACAAATGAACATCTAGATATAGATAGTATTTTTGTTAAAATGGAAAATAATAATTATCGTGTTAGTAGAGCGACACTTTACAATACTATGGAGCTTTTAATAGAATCTCGATTAGTTCGTATGCATCAATTTGGTGATAAAGTAACACATTATGAAAAATCTTTTTTCGATGGGAAACACGACCATATTATATTAACAGATACAGGAGAAATACTAGAGTTTTCAGATCCAAGAATTCAAGAAATAAAGGAAACTATTGAAGATGTTTTTAATATGAAAATTGACGATCACTCTTTATATTTTTATGCTACACGTAAAAAGAAATTAAAATAGGATAATTCTTAAGTTTATTATATCCTTGAATCTCACGAACCGAGAAACATATATTTGATGCTATCTGTGTACGCATCAAAACACAATAAGAAGGCAAAATATTGTATAGGAGTAGCGCGCTTTGACCTTGATGTAGCGTTGGTAAAAAGACCTCATAAAATTTTGGTAAAACAATAGGTGAGTCGAGCGTACATATTTTAGGCTATACGAATCCAATTATCCAGTGGATGATTGGATTTGAATACAACACTCAACTAAAATCTTGCTTCAAACTGTATTTACCTAAAAATGTACTTTGGGTACATTTTCTTACCGCTAAATAGTCTAAAATATAGCGTAATGAGCCGTAATTGTTTCCAAAAGTTTATGAAGTCTTGAATTTTTGTTTTAAGTATTTAGCTTTCGCTGAATAGTGTTTCAAGACACTATTTTAAAGAATTGATTGAGTATCAATTATTAAAATACCTAATAATGAAAGAATAAAAAAAAGATTAATTGAAGTTCTAAATAGAATAAGTGCTTAGAATTTTATTTTTCTTAAAATTTAAGCTCTTACAAAAAGCTACGAGAATCACGTAATTTTTTTTGTTACATAATATTAATGAATCTTCAAATTTTCTAACGAAGCAAAAGTCTAGCTTTTAAATCGCGCTGGCATGCGGTTGGAAATTGTGTTTTAAATAAATTGCCAGAGCAATTTGATTTAATAAAACAATCGAGCGCATAGGCAGCGGATATTTTACATAACGACTAATTATAGTACAAAAATGAAATTCTGAATAGTCTCGTAATTCGTTTATTTAAAAAATGTTGTACAATTGTACAGAATATGAAAGTTATGACAAATGTTTAATTGTACTTGTAACGAATGTTTAAAGACCCGACTACAAACGTTTCCTATGAAAACAACACATTGTGGGATATTTTACATAATAGAGAATTATAGTTACACAATTAAAAGTATTCTAACGAAGCCACAATTAGCTTTACATAATTATTCGATATAATCCTAAAGGCGTTATATCATTAATTATGTAAAATATCGCCCAAAAGCGCTATTACGCTAATTGTTATAAAATGTACTATAATGTTCTGCGTTATGTAACTTTGCTTTGGTAAAAGCGAAGTTAAATTACTACTTTTTCTTATTTTTTTCTTCTCAAATCTTTCTCTACGATGTTAAAGGAACACGCTTTGCCCGAAGCGACCATAGGAGTGAAGTGGGAATGTGTATGGAATGGAAATAATTACTAAATACATAAAAGAGTACTCTATATTTTTGTAGTATTCAATCTAATATATTAATTTGCATCAATAGTATGATTATTTAAGCACAAGATATATGTCTACAATTAGAAAAACAATAACATTTACAGAGAAACAAGATAAATGGATAAAATCACGAATTACAATTGGAGAGTTTACTAATGATAGTGAATATCTTCGGGATTTAGTTAGGCGAGATCAAACAAAAAACGCTAAATTCTCAGCACTTAAAGCAGCTATAACGGAAGGTATGGATAGTGGTATTAGTGATAAATCTGTTCCAGATATTATGAAAGAAGTTGAAGAACGTATGCAAGCAGATGGGCGTTTATAAACTCTCCCGAAAAGCCGAAACTGACCTTTCTAAAATGTATGAATACGGAATCGAAACATTTGAATTAAAACAAGCAAAAATATATTTATTAGGTACTCATGACCTTTTTCAAATATTAGCAGATAACGTAAACCTTGGACGTGATGCATCAGAGTTTGTCTTTTCACTAAAGCGATTCTCATATAAATCGCACACTATTTTTTATTTAACTACAGATATTGATATTTTGATTGTGCGTATATTAAACCAAAGTATAGATTATGATAATAATTTATAGGTAGAGGTTTTTCTACACGAGATTACAATAAAACTAACATTTTTACTGTTATAAAGACATTTTATATAACGTCTGATTATAACTTTTTTTTGAATTATAATGTACCGCGTTATGTTACTTTGCTTTGGCAAAAGCGAAGTAATAATAACAAATCTTCTTTAATTTTTTTCTTTCTAAAAGTTTCTTCTTCAATGTTAATGAAACACTCTTTTCACGAAACGACGATAGGAGAGTAGTGGTATGTGTGTGGAATGGTATTATCAAAAAGAATTTATTTTTTATTACTGAGATTCTCAAAGTAACAACTCACACTCAAAATATATATTTAAATTTCAACAACTTATAGTAGTTTTTCTTTTTCTAAAGTTTCTTTAATTTTTTTATGTTTTTCCCAAAACTGTAATTCTATTTTCTCAATAGTTTCCTCGTATTTTGGATGATTTTGCAATCGTTTCAATAAAGGATCTTCTTCGAAAAACAAAATCACCCAATATTGGAAACCATCTTGTAAACTAAATTTATTGTAAGCTTCTATGGCTTTATCTGGCATGTTTTCATAAAGATAAAGCATCGCTAAACTTCCCTCTCTGTAAATTGACTCATCTTTTTCCAAGTAGTCTTTATATTTACTTAGGTATTGTTCAGCTTTATTAGAAAACCCCATTTTATTGAAAGTGTAAGCAATTTTTATATTCTCTTCAGGATATAGATCAATTTTATTGGCAGAAAGTATATCAATATATTTTTCATAATAAAATAATGCATTATTATAATCTTCTTGAAAATAATACATTTTGGCTAAATCTTGAGTAATATCAATCCGTGTAGTATCTTTTTTCCATTCTATTAGCATTTTATTTGTTAAGGATTTTAAATCTTTGGTATTAGCATAATCTATAAAGTTTTTTAAATATGGAGCGTAAGGATTACTAGGATTATATTTCAAAGATTCTTCAATGTATTTTGAGGCTTCTTTAGCAAACCCATTTTGGACTAAGGCATTGCTCAAATTTAGATAGATAAAGCTTTTAGATACAGAGTCGTTAGCTTCAATATTCAATTTAATTCCTTTTAATGCATTCGTGAGGTATTTATTTGTGTCTGGAACAGCTCGAGCATATAAATTAGATAAAATTAATACTGCAGAAGAAGCATTTGGGTTGTAATCTAGTGCTTTTTCCAAGTAAGGTATCGCTAACTTAAACTCGTTTGTATTTATATAATATAGAGCTTTTGCAATCAGAGGTAATTCAGAAGTAGAATCATACAACAAGGCATTATCTGCATACTCATTTAATTTGTCTAAATATTTTTTTTCAATTTTATTTAAATCTAAATAATAATAACAAATAGCAATCTGAGCATAAGCGTTAGCGTATTTTGAATCTTGTTGAATCGCTTTTTCAAAATAAGCAATAGCTTCATTTAAGTCAGCCTTATTCCCTTGTTGATACTCTAGACCTTTTAAATAATAATCATAGGCAATAATATTGTCTGTTGGCTTTTTTTCAATAAGCGCCAATTCTTTTGGTGTTACATTCGCTTCTATTGCGAAGGCGATCTTTTTTGCAATGATATTTTGAAGCTCAAAAACATTGTCAAGTTTGTATTTGTATTGTTCAGACCAAATAGGACTATCATCATTGGCATCTATCAGTTGAATACTTAGAAGTACTTCATTTCCTATTTTTTGTCCACTTCCCTCTATTAAATAGCTCACACCTAGTTCCTCGGCAATTTGAGAAACGGTTTTAGGATTGTTTCTATATTTTTCTGTGGAGGTTCTACTGATCACTCGTAAATCTTTAATTTTTTGAAGATTATTGAGTGAAGATTCCATAACACCATTGATAAAATACAAATTAGAATTGTCTTCACTTAGGTTCTTAAAAGGTAAAAACGCAACCGACTTTTCCTTAATTGCTTTTGATTCATTTGAAGTGAATTGGTCTTTAAAAAAGTACGTAATAGCAATGATTGATATCATTGTGATTGCTATAATATATCTATTTACATTTCTGTTTTTTGTGACAGGCTTTTTCGTTTCTTCTTCTTCTTCTTCTTCTTCTTCTTTTCTGGTTTTAGTTTCACCAGGAGGATAGCCATAATATTCGCGATAGCATTTTGTAAAATAGGAAGGATTACGAAAGCCAACTTTAAATGCAATTTCTGAGGCGGTTTGTTCAGTTTCTAATAATAACTCTGCCGCTTTCTGTAAACGTATTTCTCGGATAAACTGACTGGCGGACAAATTGGTTTGCTTTTTAATTTTTCTAAGCAAATTAGAACGACTCATATTCATCAAGTCTGCCAATTCTGAAACTCCAAAATTTTCATTAGAGATATTATCTATAATAAACGATTCAGCTTGTTCGATAAATTTTCCTTGATACGAGATATTAGACATGCAGCTTTTTATATTAACAAATGTATTAATTTTTATTAAAACAAAAATGGTTCTGAATTCAAAGTTTTCTAACAAAAAATAGTCGTTTGCGTCATAATTTATATAGCTGCGTCATAATTTTCATTCTATCATTAAATTTTATACAATAGGCTGCATAAGGGTTAGAGAGAATATTACTTCTTGTCAGATATTTGTAGAAACAAAAATCAAGTTATTAATCAATATAAATTTAAATTATGAAAACATTTCAAATTACTTCAATCAAGATAACAATTCAAATGTTATTCTTTACCCTTTTATTAACAAGCTCATGCGCACAATCTGACAAGAAAACAAGCTCAGATAGTGCTGTTCAAACAACAAGAACAGTAAACAAACCAAGTATAGATATTCATGGTGCTGTATTAACCGGAAATTTGGAAGCAGTTAAGCAGCATATTGAAGCAGGAACTGATATTAATCAAAAAGAGGCTATGTCTGGATCTACACCTTTAATGTCGGCAGCTACATTTAATAAAACTGAAATTGCTAAAGTACTTATCAATGCAAAAGCAGATTTGTCTTTAATAAATAATGATGGAGGAACTGCACTGCATACAGCAGCTTTCTTTGGTCGTTTAGAAATTGTACAATTACTTATAGATGCAAAAGCAGACAAAACCATTCGTAATAATTTTGGAGCTACACCAAGGGAAACTGTTATGGTAGATTTCGCTCAAATGAAACCAATTTATGAAATGCTAACGCAACAATTAAAACCAATGGGGTTTACATTAGATCTTAATGAATTACAAAAAGCACGTCCTGTTGTGGCAATGATGTTAAAATAAACATAAAATAAGATGACAACAGAAAGAAGATACGATATAGATTGGCTAAGAGTAATTGCCATTGGTTTACTACTAATTTATCATATAGCTATTATATTTCAGCCTTGGGCAATGTTTATAGGTTTTATGAGAAGTGAAGAAGCTTTAGAAGGACTTTGGAAACCAATGACTATGTTGAATGTTTGGAGAATACCATTATTGTTTTTTGTATCAGGAATGGGGCTATATTTTGCAATGAAAAAAAGAAATTGGAAACAGCTATTTTTTGAACGTGGTAAAAGAATTCTCTTGCCCTTTGTTTTTGGCTATTTTGCGATTACACCTATACATGTGTATATTTTTCAGGCTCATTATAACATGTCTTTAAGTTACTATTCAAGCAGTGGGCATTTGTGGTTTTTAGGTAACATTTTTGTATACGTTCTATTGTTGTCTCCTCTTTTTTTCTATTTACAAAAAAATGATAATGGAAGATTCAAAAAGATCATTTCAAAAGTTATGAGTTATGCCTTTGGGCCAATATCCATATCTGCTTTTTTTATGTTGGAAGTGGTTTTAATAAAACCACAACTATTTGAAATGTATGCACAAAATTGGCATGGATTTTTTATTGGCTTACTTGCTTTCTTTTTTGGATTTATTTTTGTCTACAGTGGAACTACTTTTTGGCAAACAGTTTCTAAATGGAAGTGGTTATATATTAGTTTAGCAACTATCCTTTTCATAATTCGTTTTACTGGGTTTGAGTCTATATCAAACATGTATTTTACGGCTATAGAATCTGTTTCTTGGATATTAGGTGTTTTTGGAATTGGGTATAGTTACCTTAATAAATCAAGTAGAATATTAAGCTATTTAAGTGCAGCTGTTTATCCTGTTTATATCATTCATATGTTTGTTTTATATGCAGTGGCATTATTAATACTTCCATTAGATATTCACCCTATGTTAAAGTTTATAGGAATAACCATATTTACTTTTATCGTTTGTTTTCTTATTTATGAATTCATTCTAAAAAGAATTGCATTTATAAGACCTTTATTTGGGTTAAAATGGAAATTTAATAGAAATGTAAAGACGTTAAGTGAAAAGTAAAAAACTTTGTAATTCAATAAGTTATGATAAAATTATTTAGAAAAAATAGACTAAAAATGATCACTCAGAATAAATTTGGAGTCTATTTAGCCTATGCAACAGGAGAAATTATTTTGGTTATAGTAGGTATCCTTATTGCATTAGCTATCAATGAACATTCAAATAGTGAAAAAAAAGTAGAGCTGCGTAACTCATACATTATTCAATTAAATGACGAAGCAGATCGTAATTTAAAAAAGTTAACCTTTTTAGATAACGAGGCTAAGCAAATGCTCAAAGAGTTAAATACGATATTCAAATTATTATTAAATAAAGAATATGATAACCCAAAATTATCGACTAAATCTTTTTTCCTAATTGTTTCTAAAAAGTTTTATCCAGTAATGATAACCTATGAAAATTTGAAATTTTCTGGTGATTTAAAACTATTTGATAATTTAAATTTACGTAACGCTATCTCTGAAACATACGAAACATTCAATCCTATTGAAAAATTGGAGTCTTCAGAACAACAAGCAATTGAAGCCTATTACGAGAATTTTTTAATGCCAAAAGTTAAATTTAGAACTATGGGTGTTTCTTCTGAAAACTATGGAAAAGATATTTATTTTGAAAATATGGTTTTGACCAGAATGACGACTATAGCACAAAACCAAGAGGCGTATACAAATGCTATTGAATCAATTGAAAGATTGAAAAAAACTTTTACTGAATTACAAAACACAAATTAAAATAATGCTTGATTTTAGAGGAATGTATTGTTTTACTTTTGATGTACTTAAGAAGTGTATTGTAGCCTGAAAAAAGAAAATCACAATAAGTAAAACAATCTAAAAACTATCATATCATGACAAAAAAACGAACAAAACAGATGCTTAAATTACTATTTATTCTTGCCAGCATATTTTCTTTAACATTCGTTCCATGGACTTTAGTAAAAGCTTGGGGACTGCCACTACCAAATTCAGTTCAGGAACAATTAGATGAGGCGATTACTAATTATGATTTCGAGGGAATGATTGTTTATGTAGACCAATCAGATCAAGAACCTCAATATTTTGCTTCCGGTTGGCATAATCGCGAATCTAAAATACCGGCTAAACCTGAAGCGCTTTTTAAAATAGCGAGTATTAGTAAGTTGTACGATGCTGTTGCTGTTACCAAATTGGTAAGTAACGGGAGACTTTCTTTAGATAAAACAGTTGCAGATTATTTTCCAGAACTAGTAGGTGTTATCGATAATGCAGAGAAGATTACGTTACGGGTAATGATTCAGCATAAAAGCGGAATGCCAAACTTTACAGATGCGCCTAATTTTTGGGCAAACCCAACAGAAAATTTTGATGAAAGTATTGCATTAATTAAAGGCAAACCTGCCAATTTTGAACCTGGTGAAGGTTATGAATATTGCAACACTAACTACTTGTTAATCAATAAAATAATGGACAATGTGTTAGGCTATAAAAATTTTCAATACATTCAAGAAAAAGTACTAATTCCGTTGAACCTTAACAACACTTTTGGTTCTTTAAAAGAAGTAAATCTAGAGCATGTAATGAGTGGTTATCATGTAGGGCATATAGATGATTTAAAAACAGATGATCATGGAATGCTTGCTACTGCAGAAGACGTCGGTATTTTCCTTAGAGCTTTAAATGATGGATCTGTGTTTGATGATGATGAGCAAGAAATCTATTCCTCCATTTACCAGTATGAACATTCTGGTTGGGTTCCAGGATACCAGAGTTTTGCAAAATATTACAAGGATATTGGTGCTGTAATTGTTGCTTTCTACAACACTACTGATCCTAAACTTTACAATTGGAACTTATCAGAAATCATTAATAAAAGAATGTATAAAATATTAAAAAAACAAAAAAATGAATAATAAAAAAAACAGTTCTAAAAAGAAATCGCATCCTTTTTGGCGATTTTTCTGGCTTACCTTTCTTGTAGTTTCTCTTTGGTTTGCATGGTACTCATTTTATGCACCCTCAAATGATATTACTTGGACAAATGACATTAAATCTGCTCAAAGACTTACCAACAATTCTGACAAAAACATTATGGTATTCTTTACTGCGGAATGGTGTTCACCTTGTCGCATTATGAAGCGTAAAGTTTTTGCTGATAACGAAATTATGAAAGCTATTAATTCGAAAGTTGTATCAGTTGAGATTAATATTGATAACCCGAATTCTGAAGCACTAGTAAAACAATATAATATTGGTGCAACACCAACAACCATTTTTATTAATCCTGAAGGAAAAGTAATTGATTACGCTATTGGAAAAGTGGAGAAAACAAAATTCCTTGAAATGCTTGAAAATCAAAAAAGGTTTTCAGAAAAGTAAAAAAACAGAAATAACAAAAAATTTAATATAGAAAAGTAAACATCAATTTAAACAATCAAAAAACGAACAATTATGAAATCAATTAAAATGAAAACAGTCAAAAAACAAATTTTATTAAGAGTGGCTTGTGTAGCTTTTACATTATTATCTACTATAACATATGCACAAAACACAAATACAGAAACAACAACACAAAGAGATGGTTTTATCTTTGAATTTGTTGTAGGTGGAGGTGTTATAGGTCTAGAAGATAGTGCAGGTATTCAAACCTTCGACACATCTCAAGGAACGTTCGTTTTTCCAGATTTAAAGTTAGGCTATATGCTAAATGAAAAGTTCGCTATTACTGTTTCTATGCCAGGAAATATATACGAATTTCAGGATAACGACAGACATTTTGGAGGTATAATTCCATCTGTTTAATATTGGGTAAAAGATAGTTGGTAGATTCATGGCGGACTTGGCTTAGCAATAGATTCGCCAGCACTATATGATATTAAAGACAATGTAAATGATGATTGGAACCTTGGTTTCGCTGTTATGGCAAGTACAGGTTACGAAATTTACAAAAAGAAAAACTTTGTTCTTAATGTTCAATCCAAATTAGTTATTGGTCGTGCGTTATTAGATGGAGATGCACATAGAGATGCAACAATCTTTAATGTAGGATTAGGATTTAGCTGGTTTTAAGCTTTAATATAAATTATGAATAATAATATTTAAACTGAGAATCATGAAAAAAACCTTATTGACCTTACTTTTGTGCGGACTAACTTTAATCGCCAAATCTCAAAACACAAGTGTAGAAAAATCAACATACGGATTACAAACTGGAGTTTTAGGAATCTGGGCATATAATGAAGTAAAACTATCAAATACCATAGCATTAAGAATAGAGATTGGTTTTGATTTTGGTATATGGGAAACTACTTTTTATGATGATTATGATTCTCCATTTCTGCTGGCTCCTGTTATACTTGTTGAGCCAAGATTCTATTACAACCTCAAAAAACGTTCAGAGAACTCAAAACGAATTGATGGAAATAGTGGCAATTTTATTGCTTTAAAAATGGGGTATCATCCAGATTGGTTTGTCCTGTTCAATACTGACAATGCTCCTGTAGTAAGTGATTTCTCTATAATACCAACTTGGGGAATTAGAAGAAATTTAGGAGAACATTTTAATTTTGAAGCAGGTCTTGGTGCAGGATTTAGTCACACATTTGCTAAACGAGCTGGTTATTCAAAGGACAAAAGTGAATTCGAATTAAATATGCACTTACGAATAGGGTATAGATTTTAACATAAAGAAAAACGGTTCTCTATGCTTTGAACAAAATTGTATACGTTGTTGGCATTCATTACGAAACCTGAACAAATCAACTAACTTAGAATTAAAGATGAGATTTATATTTATACTCTTTTTACTAATAACAATCTCTTGTACAAACAAGAACAAATCAAAACAAACCGAAACAAGTATTGATAGTACTGAAAATTTTATTGCAGTTTTAGACACTATTTGGGAAACAGAACAAACACCAATAAGATTAAGAGATTCATTAATGAGAATCTACGGAGCAGAATCAAAATGAAAGTGGGAGAGAAGCAGTGGACTTTAATAACAAGACTAATAATAGCAAACAGTATCAATTATTCTTTAAATCTATTGATTTCGATAAAGAAAGAAATATCAAAATTCCAAAACAAGATTTAGGCGAACTAAAAGAAAACCTTTTAATTGGTTTAGTTCTTTTAATTGAGAGCGAAGCGAAAGTTTTATATCTAATTCCATCAACAGTCTTTTTAAACCCAAATACTATATTTATTAGTAATGACGTAATGTTAGCGCATTTATCTAATTGGGAAATTAGTGTATTTACAAATGCAATACCAGAATTGAGCAAGTATGCTTTAGAAAATGTAAAGCTTTAGTTATGAAAAGTATATTATTTGTTTGTTCCGCTAATAAAGACCGTTCAAAGACTGCTGACGATTATTTTAGTAAACATTATCCTGATTTATCTTTTGATTCTGCTGGAACTAATAAGAAACGTGTAATAAGCTTGGAACAAACTATATAAGCGAAGAACAATTGGATTTAGCATCAACGTGTTTGTTATGGAAAACAAGCATTTAAAAGCTATTAAAGCCCTTTTTGGTAATAAGTATTATAATAAAGTAACTGTCCTAAATATTAATGACATCTATAAATATGGTTCTAAAGAATTGATTGAAATTCTAAAGACTAAAATTATTATGTAAAATAGAATTTCTAATGAAAACAGAAATAAAACATTAAAAGGAGTTCTAAATAGAACAAGTGCTTAGAATTTTTATTTTCAAAAATTTAAGTTCTTGTGGCAATTCACGAGAATCTCGTAGAAAAAAATATCACCTATAAACATCAAGCTACGAGAATTATGATAACATCTAAAAACTAGCTTTTTTTTGGCGCTGGCAATGCGGTTGGAAATTGTGTTTAAAATAAATGCCATAGCATTTAAATTTTAAAAAGCAATCGAGCGCAATTGCAGTGGCAATTTTACATAACGACTAATTATAGTACAAATTCGCTAGTTCTGAAGCTTCTTTAGAATCGCGAATTTGAAAAAACTTGAACAATTGTACAGAATATTAAAATTACGCAAAAGATTAAATTGTAACAATAAGTAAAATGATAATGTTAAAACACCCAAGTTCTATAGCTACTTATGAAAACAAAAACACTTTGGGATATTTTACATAATATTTAATTATAGCTATCACAATTAATGAAATGAATTTGTACTATAATGTTCTGCGTTATGTAACTTTGCTTTGGTAAAAGCGAAGTTAAATTTCTACATTTTCTTTATTTTTTTCTTCTAAATTGTTTTTATACGATGTTAATGGAACACTCTTTTTACGAAACGACGATAGGAGAGTAGTGGAATGTGTGTGGAATGGATATATGTGTTAAGTTTTTTGTTAATTATTTAATATAAGTTCTCGTTTTGAGAACTTATTGTATATTTGTCAAAACCATGAGAGCGAATGATTCATATTATTTCCGTTAGACACTTGGCGGAATTTTTAAAAGGAAACCCTCAGTATAAAAAAGCAATTGAAGCATGGGCTACAATCGTAAAACAATGTGACTGGACTAAACCTCTTGATATAGTTGAAGAATTTGGAACTAAAGCTATCGATATTCTTCCAAATTTTAAAGGTGAATCATGTGAAAGAGTAGTTTTTGATATAAGAGGTAATAATTTAAGAATAATAGCAAAATATCGATTTCATCCAAAACTAAAAAAAACAAGACTATATCTCTGTTGGATAGGAACTCATAAAGACTATGACAAAATATGCCTAACTAATAAACAATATACAATAAACAATTTCTTATAAAACCAGTTGACCATGGCTATCAAATTAATAAAATCAGAAAAAGAATATCAAGAAGCAATCTTACAGTTGGAAAAAACTGGAGATAATCCTGATTTTGAAAATGATGAAAATTTAATAGATGAATTTGAATTATTAGAAAAACTTATCACAGATTATGAAACTGAAAATTACCAATTAGACAAAGGAGATCCAATTGAAATAATTAAATTAAAAATGAATTATATGGATTTAATACAAAAAGATCTAATTGATATTATTGGAAGTAAAGGTGTTGTTTCAGAAGTATTAAATAAAAAGAGAGGATTATCAAAAGTAATGATTCGAAATCTATCAAAATTTTTAGGTATAAATCAAGATATTCTAAACACACATTATGAGTTGTTAAAAGAAGAAAAGGTTATAATAAAAAAAACTGAATTATATCAATTTGATTTTAATGATGCTATTACACAATGTATTGATTTATACTCAAATAGAGTAAGAAATAATGGTATGGTATTAAATGTACAATTAAGTTAAAGATGAAAACAATAACATTTTATTCTTATAAAGGTGGAGTTGGTAGAACACTTGCTTTGTCTAATATAGCTAAAAGACTTTCTGAATTTGGTAAAAAAGTTTGTTTGTTAGATTTCGATTTAGAAGCTCCTGGATTACATCATAAATTCAGAAAAAGTATTCAAAACCCAATTATTAAAAAAGGGATTGTTGATTATATATATGAATTTTCGGAATTTAATTCTCGTCCAGAAACTTTATTGGATTATGTTACTAAAGTTAAATTTCAAAATATAAATTTACAAGACATAGACTTAATTGCAGCAGGAAATACTGAATCAAAAGAATATTGGAGAAAACTTTCATCAATTAAATGGAACGAGCTTTTTTATGAGGAAAACAGTCAGGGAATTGCTTTATTTATTGATTTGAAAGAAAGAATAAAAAAAGAGCTTAATCCGGATTTTCTTTTAATTGATTCTAGAACAGGAATAACCGATATCTCTGGCATAACAATGTCTGTACTAGCTGATGAAGTGGTATTGATGGCTGCTAACAATAAAGAAAATTTAGAAGGAACAAAACAGATAATTAATACATTAACAATTCCAGAAAACACCTTTATTCAAGGTATTCCAAAATTAAATGTCGTTTTATCAAGAGTTCCATATTCTTCGGAACCAAAAGAAAAATTCAGAGTACAGAATGCTAAAAACCATGCTTTTAGAGAGATAAACAATTACTTAAAGATTAATAAAAATAGTAATTTTAAACTTGAAAAAATATTTTTAATCCATTCAGACCCAGAATTGGAGCTTGAAGAGAAGTTTAAGATAGGTTACGAGCATGATAAGCAAAATTTGGACAGTAATAAACCTCCGATTGCAATAGATTATCTAGAATTATTTCAAGAGTTGACTAGAGATGTATTGTCTGAAACGGAAAGAGAAAAGTTTAGTACATTAAGAAAAACAAAAGTTCTAATCGAACAAGCTAGAGTTACCTCAAATAAATCGACAAAGATTAAATTACTTAAAAATGCAATTGAATTAAACCCTAAGTCTAATCAGGCTTATTTTGATTTAGCCAATGTTTATTTTGACAATGGAGATTATCAAAAATGCCTTTCTACTATTAAGAAAGCTTTAAAAATAAACCCAAGCAATTTGGATTATTTATATTTAAAAGGTTTAACCTACAAAAATATTGACCAACTTGATGAAGCAGAGATTATATTTTTAGATATTTTGAAAAAGAATAAGAAACATTTAGGTTCTTTAATTCAAATGGGATTAATTTATCATAATAATGATAAATTAGGTGTCGCTTTGAAATATGAGAAAGATTTAATTAAATTTCATCCTGATTATGATAATGGATATAACTCTATTTCAGATTCATATAGAAAAATGGGGAAATATGATATAGCTCTTGATTATATTTACAAAGCTCTTGAAATAAACCCTCAAAGTTTCTCATCTACTACTACTTTAGCTGAAATACATGTACATTTAGGAAATAAACGAGAGTTTTATAAGAATTTAGAACTTGCATTTACTTTTGGGTTAAATAGTGAAGTGTTTCAAGAAGTTATTGATGATGATGAAGAATGCATTTATGCAGAGTTTTATAAAGATAAAAAGTTTTTAGAAATTTTGGATAAGTATAATATTAAAATTGATTTTCCAGAGAAAGAATAATTCTCAATAGTATTCGCGAATTTGACCTCATAGAATTTTGGTAAAACAATAGGTGAGTGGAGCGTACATATTTTAGGGGTTTAGCAATAAAGCCTCTTAAAAGTTGAGAATATAAAATAACTTCAAAGCAATTTTAATCAGTTCAGAACTTTCCTAAAATATAGCGTAACGAGCCGTAATTGTTTCCAAAACTATGTGAAGTCTTGATTTTTTTGTTTCTTTTTTTATCAAGAAAAAAAGATAAGCGTTTTTCTACTTATCTTTTAATCCTTGATTTTCAATTACTTAGTTTAGTATTGAAATAATTTTTAATATGATTAAAATTAATTCTAGTATAGATTTAATTAAATCAACCGTTTTTTTTGAGTTATCTAATTTAGTATTATCCAATTGTTTGATAATTTAGATTATTAGGCTGGTACATCTGTTACGATGTCAAAAATTACCACTAAGGTTTTATTACAATTAAAAGGTTCCAAACATAAAACCTTATATTGTCAACTTATGAAACTAGTTAATAGAAATACTTTAGAATTTATGAAATCAGAGCTTTTAAAAGCTCAAATTAAAGTTTCAGACAATAAAAGCGGGAGTGAAGGCGAAGACTTTATTATAGAGTCTTTAAAAGGTAATACTTATCAATTATTTTTTAAATCAATTGATTTTGATACAGAAAGAAGTATTAAAATTTTAAAACAAGATTTAGGCGAATTAAATAATAAACTTTTAATTGGTTTAATTCTTTTAATTGAGATCAAAGTGAAAGTTTTATATCTAATTCCATCAACAGTATTTTTAAACCCTAATACTATATTTATAAGTAATGACGTAATGTTAGCGCATTTATCTAATTGGGAAATAAGCGTATTTACAAATGCAATTCCAGAGTTAAGTAAATATGCTTTAGAGAATATTATTGACAATCTTTAATTGTTAGTTCTAAACATTATGTAAAATAGAGCATCAGAAAAATTAATTTAAATAAAAACACCACTCTTTAAAAGAATGGTGTTTTTATCTAAAATTAGATATCTATTACTCTTTATTAATTAATTCGAGGATAGATTTTGTTGCTTGTAAAACTTCGTTAAGTACTTCTAGAATTGCTTTCACAATTTTCAACGTACCTAAAAGCAATACAATAATTGAAATTATTGTGCTCATATTGTGTTTAGGTCGTCGCTAGTTATACTTTTTACTAAAGCTTGCTTTTCAAGCTATAATATAATATAGTAAAAATAATCAAGAAAATAAAATATAATAGATAAAATAGAACAAGTGTATAGATTATTTAAAATCGATTATCCAGTGGATGATTGGTTTTAAATACATTCCTTTAAATAATTATACTCTTGTGGCAATTCACGAGAATCTCGTAGAAAAAAATATCACCTATAAACATCAAGCTACGAGAATTATGATAACATCTAAAAACTAGCTTTTTTTTGGCGCTGGCAATGCGGTTGGAAATTGTGTTTTTAAAAATTTAATGCGATAGCATAAATTATTTAAAAAAAGCAATCGAGCGCAAAGGCAGCGGCAATTTTACATAACGACTAATTATAGTACAAATTCGCTAGTTATGATGTTTGTTGAGAATCGCGAATTTGAAAAATGTTGAACCATTGTACAGAATATTAAAATTACAGAAAAGGTTAAATTGTAACAATAAGTAAAATAATAATGTTAAAACACCCAAGTTCTATTGCTACTTATGAAAACAAAAACACTTTGGGATATTTTACATAATATTTAATTATAGATACCAAATTATATAACATGTAATTTGTACTATAATTAATATTATGTAAAATAGAATATTTTAAATCACCACTACTTAATGTAAATTATAAAACAATGTATTCAATTCTATTAAGCATTGGTTTAACAATTCCATAGTAGCTTCTAACATATCATTGCATGACAATAGAAAAATAAATTACAAATAACACTAGCGTTCGATTACCAATTACTTTTCTCGTTCTTCCAAAGATTTCCCTTAGGTTTTTTCGGATATCTCGTATAAGCCTTTGTATTCATAACTTTTTTTTGCATTTTATAAATCGTAAATCTAATAAAATATAGATTGCGTTGCTCTACATCTATTTATAATGTTTTACTAATAATGCCCTTCATTTAATACGGATCAAGTATTATAATAATCGCGATTACCACTATCTTTACGAGATAAATTAAAATGGAATAAATTAATGTCAAAAGCCACACTAAACGTTCTAGGCGAACCTCTAGAAAATTGTTCTTGTAATCCTATGACTGGTTATTTACGAGATGGATTTTGTAATACAACTCCCGACGATTTTGGTACTCATGTTGTTTGTGCTGTTGTAACTGAAGCATTTTTAAACTATTCTTTATCTAAAGGAAATAATTTGATAACTGCAATACCACAATGGAATTTTCCAGGCCTTAAACCTGGTGATAAATGGTGTTTATGTGTTTCACGGTGGAAAGAAGCCGAAAAAGCAAATGTAGCTCCTCCAATAGATTTAAACGCCACGCATGCCATTGCTTTAGACTATGTATCATTAGCACTTTTAAAAGAATATGCCGTTTAGTTAAACTTAGATACTATCTGTTTTACAACGTCTTCTCCACTCGTCATTGCCGCGTTTAACGATCCATTTAAAGTGTGATCTCCTGCTAAATAAATAGTTTCAGAATGTTTTAAAGCTTTGCCATCTGTTGCATATTTAACCGACTTTAAATTCGGTAACGCACGTTTAATTTGATAGCGTTTTATAAATTGTTTCGTTTTAATGCTGCAAATGGTATCAAGCTCTAGTGTTACTTTTTTTATGAGTTCTTTTTCGGTTAAATCATGACTTTTAACAATAGTAACCGATAACACAGCGTCTTTATTTGTGTTATTATTTTTTATACTTGTTGTAAAAAAGATGTTGTTAATTATACTACTAGCGTCTGCTAGTAAACCAATAATAGGTTTCTTTAGTGTATCATTTTCAACAGTGAAATATAAAGTGTCACAAGATTTCCAGTCTATTGTAGTATTAGTATGCAATAGTTTAGCGCTTTCGGTAGCAATTACGGTAATATCGCTTTCAATGACAGTACCATCGTTTAGTATAATGCGTTTCTCCTCTACCTTATTTACTGGCGAATTGAATAAGAAAGTCGTGTTTTTTAATTTTGCTTTTAGCTGATTTGGTATCGCTTGAATACCGTCTTTTGGAATAACAGCTAAACCTTCGCCAAACATTTTATAGATAAACTCAAATAGTTTACTTGGTGTCTGCAGTTCTGTTTCTAAAAAGATACCAGCAAAAAAGGGTCTAAAAAAATGATTTATAATAGTATCAGAGAATCCTTTGGTTTTTAAATATTCTAAAGTTGTAGTGTTATTCTTGTCATTAAAAATAGCATCAATAGTTTTTTTCTTTAGGGCTAAATTCAATTTATAAATGGATAATTTATCTTTTATAGAACCAACATTAGAGGTTAAAGTTGGTAATAACAATGCTAGATTACGCAAGGGATCACCAATAGTTTGTTGCTTTCCATTACTATAAATAACAGCACCAGGCACTAACTCTTGTAAGTCTAAATCAGTATAATCTAAATGCTTAATAGCCTTTGGGTAAGACTCCAATAATACTTGAAAACCACGATCTAGCACATAACCATTAATAGTTTCTGTTTTTACGCGTCCACCAACAGAAGCACTAGCTTCAATAATAGTTGGACTAAAGCCAGCTTTCTCTAGTTCTAAAGCAGTAATTAAACCGCTTATTCCAGCGCCAATTATGTATATGTTTTTAGAATTTTTACTCATTTCTAATTCAGTATTAATCGTTTAAGAAGCTGAAACAAAATTACAATTTTAAGATCTAAAAAATTTGAATTAATACGCAATTATTAATAGCAGTGAATTTAATTTTTCAAATGACCTAGTGATCTAATTATTTTTTATTTTTAAATACGTTAAAATAGGAATGACTATAGATATCGAAAACCAGTTTATTATCCATTGATAGTTAGATTATTATCAGGTTTTATATATGAAACAGATATAATAACACAAAGAAATTATTTTTTAGATTTGGAATTAAATTTATAATTTTAGGTTAAAATTATTCTATTTATTACAGTTTTTTGTATCTTTAAGTACAACTTAAAACATTAATATATGACAGTGAACTATGAATACGATGGCGTAACAGCAAGTCAAGAATTGGAAACTTACGTTAAAGGAAAACTAGATAAATTATTTAATAAATACGAATTTATAGTGCGTGCAGACGTTTTTTTAAAAACAGAAAACACTGCAACTAGAAATTCAAAAATGAAAACCTCAATTAGACTTAGTGCTCCTGGACCTAGATTGTTTGCCGAAACAACAAGCGATTCTTTCCATAAAAGCGCAGCTGAAGTCATTACTGCACTAGAAAGACAATTAGAAAAACGAAAAAGCACAATGCAAACACACTAATTAAGATAAATAAAAAACATTGAATTAAAGCTGCTCTACCGAGTGGCTTTTTTCTTGTTCGTAATTGTCTAATGGAATAATAGTCATGACGAGCTTTTTCATTAAAAAAAAGCGTGGTAATCTGTTCAATTTTATCTCAATTCAGGAAAGTTCCTCCTTCACACAATGTCGCTAGAGTTTAGCCTCTTTCTTTAAACTGAAGGACGATGAGATTTATTAAAGAAAAATTGGGATGATTTACGTTAATCGCGAAGCTCCTTTTTATAAGTTTGAGTACAACTGAACAGCGCAAACTGAATATTGCCTACTTACTTATTACCATCAAAGCGATAATAACCACATTTTAAATACGCGCCTTCAGGAAAACCAATAGGGTGATCGCTATCATGATACGTTTTTAAGATACATTCTGACGTTCGACTACTTTCATTTAAAACCTGAGTATTAATATCGAAAAAGGTGTCCGCTAAAACACGCGAAGAGCACGAAGCTAAAACCAGTAAACCTTTTTTAGCAGTAAGTTTTACTCCTAATTGGGCTAATTGCGCATATTTCTTTTTTGCTAATTCTATTTCACTTTGTTGTTTTGCAAAACTTGGTGGATCGATAACCACAACATCAAAGGTTTGTTTGTCTTTAATCATCTGCTTCATAACAACAAATGCATCATCTGCAATCGTTTTATGTGTTCCAGAATAGGGATTCAACTTTCCATTTAAAACGGCTATTTGCAAGGCCTGTTTGCTAATATCTAAACTGGTAACCTCTTTTGCGCCGTTTGCAAGCGCATGAACCGAAAATCCGCCAGCATAACTAAAGACATCTAATACTGTTTTTCCTTTACTCCACGCGCCTACTTGTTTTCTATTGGCTCTGTGATCTAGAAAATATCCAGTTTTATGACCTTTAATAACATTTGCCGAAAAGTTAACGTCATGTTCTACAAACTCAACAACTTCAGTCTTAAGAATGCCATAAACAACTTCTCCATTCTGTAGCTTATGAAGTTTTGACTGTTCTAAACTTCTACTCAGTCTAATAACTATAGTTTCAGCATTAGAAACCGTCTGTAAGCTTTCTAAAATAGATTCTAAATATGGAATCCAGATTTCAGAATATATTTTTACCACTAATACATGCGCATACACATCTGCAATGAGTCCAGGAAAACCATCGTTTTCACCAAATAAAAGGCGGTAACTATTCGTGTTTGTTTGCAGTAAAGTTTCGCGTTTAGCAAAAGCTACTTCAATTTTAGTGTTAAAGAATTCAGCATTTATAGTTGCAGCAGTATTTCCGCTATGTAGCATTTTTATACGAATAGGAGAATTTCCATCATATAAACCAAGACCAATAACTTTGTTTTTATTTTTTCCGAAGATAATTGCTAAATCACCACTTTTAGCCGCCTCATTAATTTTAGTAATATTATCACTAAACAACCAGGGATGCCCTTGTAAAACAAACTGTTCTCCCTTAGCGTTTAACTTGGTTGCTAAGCGTTTAGGCGTGTAATTTGAAGTGATACTTTCAGTAAACTGAGACATCATAATTATAGCGTAAGTTCCTTGATTTTAATACCCAAAGCCTTTTCTACATCAGCCACTTTTTGAAGCTCACTTGGTAGTACTAAAGCAATAGATTGTCCTTTTTTACCCGCTCTAGCAGTTCGGCCACTTCTGTGTGTGTAATATTCTATGTGCTCTGGCAATTGGTGGTGTATAATAAAAGCTAAATTATTAACGTCTATACCACGAGCAGAAACATCTGTAGAGATTAATATCTGTAGATTAGTATTCTTAAAAGCACGCATTACTTTGTCGCGTTCTTTCTGTGTCATGTCACCTTCTAGGGCATCTACATTAAAGTTTTCCTTTTGTAACTGCTGCTTTAAAGCTTGTGTTCCTGCTTTTGTTCTACAGAAAATAATACCACGTTCCTCTTCTCTATCTTCTAATAAACGCATAACCGTATGTGCTTTATCTACAATAGATGATTTAACAAAATGATGCGAAATATTAGCATTTACAATACTCTCTCTGTCAATTTCTACGCGAGCAGCATCTTTAGAAATATAGCGAGATACAATGTTTTTAAGATCGTCTGGCATCGTTGCAGAAAACAACCACGTATTACGAGCGCTTTTAGTAGTAGCATCCAAAATAAGATTTAAATCTTTTTTAAAACCCATACTTAGCATCTCATCTGCTTCGTCTAAAATTAAAGTATTAATATGTGTTAAATCAATGATTTTTTTATCTAATAAATCAACTAAACGACCGGGAGTTGCAACTATAATGTGTGTTGGGCGCTTTAAATTACGAATTTGAATGTCAATTTTTTCACCGCCATAAACACCTTCAACAAATATCTTTTTGGTATTGTATTTCGTGAACTTAAAGAGTTGCTTTTTAATTTGCTGCACTAACTCACGTGTTGGAGCTATAATAAGTCCTTGAACTGCGTTTTTACTAGCATCTACTTTATGTAAAGCTGGTAGGCCATAAGCAGCAGTTTTTCCAGTTCCTGTTTGCGCTAAGCCTACAAAGTCTGTTTTAGATTTTATTAATACAGGAATCGCTTGTTCTTGAATATCAGTTGGTGTTTTAATCCCTAATTCCTTAAGCGACTTTATATAATCGTTATGTAATCCTAAGTCTTTGAAAGTCATATTAGTCTCTAGTTTATAGTCGTTAGACTTTAGTTTGTTATGCGCTTGAGTAAGCTAATGCATACTTAAGACTGTTCACGGCCTACTTTATTTTTTTAACTGAATCACATTCGAGTAAGCAACTCCTACTGAAGACTGAATACTGCCAAATTTATTACTATTCCTCAGGTGGAAATCCATTAATTTCCTCGAAAACTTCATCAAAATTAGTACGTAAATAGGCGTTCAATTTCTTTTTATAATCGTCTTTTAACCATTCTACAAAGTTAAACGTACTTTTACTAATACACTTTGTATACCGTTGTATGCGATAATCTATGTCGTCTTTTAGCATCTTAGCCAAACCTAAAGCATCCCATAAATCTTCACTATTCTCAATACATATTTTTGCATGGTGAACAATAGAACGTTCTAATATTACTTTAGACGAATCTCCTTCTCTTACCGATTGAATATACATGGCCTTAATGTTGAAATAGACATCTTCAGATTTTGCAAACTCTGCACGAAGCTCGTCTGGCATTTCGTATCTAAAGTTTTCTTCTAAATCTTCATCACTTAAAATACCATCAAGGTAAAAGTTTGGAGATCTAAATATTTTGTGCCAATCTAAGTCACTTCCCCAAGGTCCAAAACGATGCAGGTTGTTTCCTAAATCTATAACAGTAAATTTATTCTTACTTTTTAAAATACGCGATCCACGACCAATCATTTGGTAATATAAAGTCAGTGATTTCGTGGCTCTATTTAATATAATACAATCTACTGTTGGCTCATCGAAACCAGTAGTTAAAATACTTACCGAAGTTAAGATGGCATCAGGTGTTTCTTTAAACCATTTTAAAATGGCTTTACGCTCTTTTTTAGTGTTATTATTATCTAAGTGAGCTACAGGGTATCCTGCGCGTCTAAAGGTGTCGTAAACATGTAAAGACGTGTTAATACCATTATTAAATATTAATGTTTTTCTGCCTTTACAACGCTCTTCGTAAGACTGAACAAGCTTGGTAAGCATGTCTGTATTTGTATATAAATCTTCAGAAGATTTTACAGTATAATCACCATTTGCTCCAACAATTAAAGAGGTTAAACCTACATTGTAAGAATACACTTCTGCACGTGCTAAAAACTCATTTTCAATTAAAGAATGTATCGTTTCACCAACTATTAACTCGTTGTAATTGTCCTTCATTGGAAGGTTTATATTACTACTTAAAGGTGTTGCCGTTACGCCTAAAATAAAAGATTTTTCAAAGAATTTAAATAATTTCGTAAATGAGTTGTAATGCGCTTCATCAATAATTATTAAACCAATATCACTAATATCAAGCTTATTATCAGTTAAACGGTTATTAAGCGTTTCTACCATGGCAACAAAGCAATTAAAATCACCTTGATCACTTAAATCTGCTTTAGAATCTACAATTTTATTGGTAACTCCAAATTCAGAAAGCATATTAGAGGTTTGCTTACAAAGCTCAATTCTATGTGTCATCACCAACACTTGCTTTTTGTGATGCTTTAAATATTGACGAACAATTTCGGAGAAAATAACCGTTTTCCCACCACCAGTTGGTAGTTGATAAAGTAAATGATAATCTTCTGGAGCATCTTCAAAACACGTAAAAATCTTATCAATTGCGCCTTTTTGGTAGCTATATAAACTCTTGCCTTCTTGTCTTTCTTCTAATTCTAAAGCTGTAACCTTCATTAACTTGTTTTCAAATTTGCGATGTGCAAAAATACAACGAATTAAAGGCTTTCTACGAATAATATTTAAAAATTTTTGAAATGATTACTTTCGCGTTTCAATATGAAAGATATCTCAGATAATTTACAAGCGCAATTTGGCGGATTCTACAATACACCACATCTATTTCTAGAGCCTGTTTTAGAAATGCAACCTCTATTAATTCCTAAGCAAAACACTCCTGTTTTTGACGGTTTAGGATTAGAAAGAATACGACTTGGACAACGTGTGGAACGTTTTGTTACGACTGAGCTCATTCAAAATGAGAACATTACCATTTTATGCGAAAATCCACAAATACAAACTGAAACTAATCAAACCCTTGGAGAATTGGACTGTTTATATTTAGATGGAGAACAGCCTGTACATTTAGAAATACAATTTAAATTTTACTTGTACGATGAATCGCTTGGCGAAACCGAAATTGACCATTGCATTGGACCAATGCGTCGTGATAGTTTAATCGAAAAACTTAAAAAGCTCAAAAAAAAGCAATTACCACTACTCTTTGCTAACGAAACGAAGCCTTTATTGGATGGTTTAAATTTAAAGGCTGACGACTGTATCCAAAAAATATATTTTAAAGGACAGATTTTTGTGCCTTACGGTAAGACTATTCAACTTAAAACATTAAACCCAGAATGTATTTATGGCTTTTATTTTAAGTATTCTGAATTGGCAAATTTTAAAGATTTCAAATTTTATAAACCAAAAAAAACAGATTGGTTATTAGATGTGACTCCAAATGTAAACTGGAAAACACATGATGAAATACTACCGGAACTCTCTATTTTTAGAGCTGAAGGCTATTCTCCAATGTTATGGTTAAAGAATGATAATGGTGAGATTACTAAATGTTTTATTGTGACTTTATGATTATAATTTTCTATAAAACAACAACGAATAATTAAGATTATTTACGTGTATAATCTTAATTTATGCAAAATAGAAAATGCAACTACTTTTATATTGTCATGGTTATTGGGATATAATTATCTATCTTTTTAAGTAAGCTTTCCTTTTTAATCGGTTTTGTTAGATAATCGTTAAAACCTAAACTGATAAGTTTTTCTTTATCATTGTTTAAAGCATGAGCTGTTTGTGCAATAATAATTAAATTTTTATCAAACTTTCTAATGGCAGTCACTGCTTCGTAACCATTTAATTCTGGCATATTAACATCCATTAACACAAGGTCTATGTCTTTGTGTAGTTTACATAATTCTATAGCTTCTTTACCGTTTCTAGCAATAAGAATCTCACGACTATAGTTTTTAACTAAAAGAGTTATCAATAATTCAGAAATCTTATCATCTTCAGCAATTAAAAACTTTAGTTTCCCTCTTTTATTATCCTCTCTATCTTTATAAATAATGACGTCTAAATTATTAATTTCTTTTGGTAGTACAGATAGGTTAGGAATTGTAAAAGAAGCTGTTATTCCTTTCTTTTTGTTGCTATTTACCCATATTTTTCCACCAAGCATATTAACATAAGCCTTAGAAATTGGTAAACCTAAACCAGCGCCTTGAACGGCCATTATATTTGCATTGCTTTCCCTTATAAACCGTTCAAAAACGGCTTTATGATTTTTGTTATCAATTCCAATACCTTGATCTTTAACAAAAAACGCTATAGATTCGTCTATTAAAGTATAACCAAATGATATTGTTCCTTCGTCACTATACTTTATCGCATTATTAACAAGATTAGTAAAAACAGCATAGACTTTCTCTTTGTCGGTATTTACTATAAGAGGATAGACTGCATCTTTTTTTATGAGCTTAATTTTAAGTTTCTTTTCCTTAGCTAATGGCTTAAAAAATGTTAGTATAAACTTTAAAAGACTGTTTATATCTGTAGGTGTTTTAGTAACAGACATCTGTCCAGATTCTATTTTTGAAATATCAATAATATCGTTTATTATACTAAGCATTCGTTTTCCACTCTGGTCAATAATTCTTAGATAATTTTGTTGTTCTTCAATGGATATTTCAGGTTCTTTTAAAAGATCAGAGAAACCAATAATACCGTTCATTGGTGTTCTAATTTCGTGGCTCATATTGGCTAAAAAAGCGGACTTTAAACGGTTGCTTTCTTCTGCTTTTTCTTTTGCTAAAACCAGGCTTTTAGCCATTTCACTTCGCTCTATAGCAATACCAGTAATATTGGCTAGAAACTCTATCTTTTTTATATCGTAAATACTAGGTTTACTGGGTTCAGACTTATAAATAGCAAATGTTCCTAAAACAATGCCCTTAGTACTTATAATAGGTTGCGACCAACAAGAATGTAAATTTGCTTTTAAAGTAATCGCTTTATAGGGTTCCCAAAAAGGATCTGTTTGTAGATTCTCAGATATAACCATAGCTCCTCTATGAGCAGAAGTACCACAGCTACCAATACCTTCTCCTATAGGAGTTCCTTCTACAATTTTATTTATATAATCTGGAAAACTAGGAGCGGCTCCTATTGTTAAACTTTTACTGTCCTCATTAACCAATAAAATACTACAAAAATGACCTTCATTTTCTCGTTCAACATTATTTACTATATATTCTAAAAGGTGATCTAATGGTGTGTTTTGGGTAATTTTATCTAGAATTTTTGTTCTTGAGATTTCTCGTTCTTTAAGCCATTGTTTTTCCGAAATGTCTCTAACTAAAGAATAAAAAAGCAAATCACCAGGAATGTTTTTTAATATCGTTATAGTAACTTCTGAGTAAATTAGTTTTCCATTCGATTTTTCATGAACATATTCAAAATTATGTACACCCTTAGAAAAAGCTAATGCAATCATTCTTTGCGCTTTCACTGAGGATAATTCGCCATCAGGCTGATATTTTGGAGAGATTAATTCTAAACCGGGACCAATTAATTGGTCTTGAATATCGTATCCAAAATAATCTAAAGCCGATTGATTTACATTTATAAAGTTGTTGTTTTTAACAATACAAATGGCATCATTAGATTTTTCAAAAACTTTTCTAAATCTCAACTCATTTTCCTCTGCCTTATCATTTGCCTTCTTTAATTCAGCTATTTGTAATTCCTGACCTTTCTCAAAAATATCTCTTTCTAGTAGTTGAGACACCTTCATTGCTACCGTTTTTAAGACTAACTTTATTGTGTTTATATGAGTTACATCAATTGGTTTAGAATCTAAAATCGCTATAAATCCAATTCTGTTTTGTGAAGAATCAAATAATGGAATTCCCAAATAACTGTCAGCATTCATATCGAACAGCATTTTATCCTTAGGAAAAAGAAGCTGTACACCTTCAGGGTACGCACAACAATCTTCTGAATAAATCACGTTTTGACAAGGTGTATTTTCTAAACCATATTCAACATTAGGAAGTATGCCTTTTTCTAGGTTGTAAAGCGCTTTTGTTCTGGTTTGCTTTGGATTTTCTTCTAAGTATTCATTAATTATAACATAATTAGATTGAAATAACTCACCAATAAAGATCACTATTTTTTCTAAAAAAACAGCACGATCTTGATGCTGTGTTTTTTTTGTAAAAAACTCTAATGTTTTTTCAATATAAGTCTCTTGAAACGCCATAAATAAATATTAACTTCAATTTTTATTTTACTAATTTATTAAAACTAGCTTTTAAATATATTAATTAATCAATTATTTTTTTAATTTTAAGTAAAAACTTATAAAAGATTAGTTAGAGGTAATTGAAAATAAAAATAATTTGGGAGTGAATAGTAACGTAAATAATAGGTCATTGCGAACTTTAAAGTATTATTTTTCTATTGAATTAAAAAGATAATATTGGAATATCTTGATCGCTAAAAGATCATTTTAGTTTGCAAAGATAAATTCGAATAGTATCTTCGTTATCGAAACAAACTATAATGAAACTCTTCTTTTTTACGCTAGTATTACTGCAACTCAATTTCAATACAAGTGCACTAGTTCCTTGCTTTGTTTCGGTACAAAATAGTAGTAGTCAACACATTCAAAACACATCAAATAATTTAGTATCTCAAGACGAAGTCTATGAAGACGACTTCGCTCCTATGCTATTGTTCCTTGTAATTTTCGCTCTTGTTTGTATTGGAGCTGGAATTGTATTGACTGCTCTAGTATTATTAATCATTTTTGTACTCATTGGTGCTGGAATACTTTCAGCATCTATTTTAGTAGGTTTAAATAATAAGTCTTTCTCAAAAGGGTTTAAAACCTTTTTGGTATCAACATCAGCAGTGGTTGGATTAACAGTTGGCCTTTCCTTTTTTTATGCAATTCATGAAACTATGAAAATTTGGACGCTAAGTACAGCATTAATTTCTGGTGGTCTTTCTGGAATTATAGCAGGAATAGGATTTGGTTTTTTTGCTTTTTATGTCATTCAAAAATTAACTTCTTTTTTTAAGGTTAAGTTAAATAAGGCACTAAATTAATGGTTTGACTTTGTGAAAAGTATCACTTAATTCCGTGGAATTTAGGATTTTTTATATGAGTCCCTTTATTTTTTGTCTACAAATTGATTAACAAGTCTAAAAAAAATTAACCTTTGGAAAGGAATTGAAAGCATGAAGTTTAAAATAAACGATGCTTTAAAATCATAAATACTATGTTTTAAAGTTAATGTTTAAAGCACCTATAATACTATCTAAGCGTTTTGAATAAAGGCATCTATCACACTTTAATATATTACATTGTTATTTTAATAATGTATTTATTCTTAATGACCTTTTTTGATAATGAGAACTATGAAATAGTTAAGTTCAAATTAGTTTTTTGGTTCATAACTATAATCATAGCATTAATTGTTGTGTTTATTAATGCTTTCGCTATTCTGTTGATAAAGAACAGGAAATGGAATGAAGGTTCATTAATTATTCATTCTATAGTTGTCTTTTTTTATATGATTAATTTTTATTGTTAATCGGTTAATAACTCTCTACAACTTCACACTAAACAAACGTTTGGATTTCCTATTTTGCATTCCTAATTTAAAGTATATATAGTGAAAGTCTGCATCGCCGAAAAACCATCTGTAGCAAGAGAAATTGCTGCTGTTCTTGGAGCCACTACTAAACGTGATGGCTACTACGAAGGCAATGGTTATGCTGTAACTTATACTTTTGGGCACCTTTGCACACTTAAAGAACCAAACGATTACAAGCCGTATTGGAAAAGTTGGGATTTAAACAATTTACCAATGCTTCCAGAGCGTTTTGAAACGAAAGTTTCTAAAGACGCTGGTATTAGAAAACAGTTTAAAATTGTAAAGAGTTTATTCGATAAAGCAGATGTTGTAATAAATTGTGGTGATGCAGGACAAGAAGGAGAACTCATACAACGCTGGGTTTTAAACCAAGCGAATTATAAAGGTAAGGTTGAAAGACTTTGGATCTCATCGCTTACAACAGAAGCTATTAAAGAAGGTTTTAAAAATCTAAAACCATCTGCAGATTATGATAATTTATATTACGCAGGTTTTTCTCGTGCCATTGGAGATTGGCTTTTAGGTATGAATGCAACACGCTTATATACCGTAAAACATGGTGGCTACAAACAAGTACTGTCTGTTGGTCGTGTGCAAACGCCTACTCTAGCTATGTTGGTCAATCGTTTTAAAGACATTGAAAACTTTAAACCACAACCGTATTGGGAATTACAAACCTTATACCGCGAAACTTTATTTAGTTTTGAAGAAGGTCGTTTTCTTAAAGTTGAAGATGGAGAGAAATTAGCAACCATTGTAAAAGAACATGATTTCGAAATTGTTTCTACTACAAAAAAAGCAGGAAATGAATATGCGCCAAGATTGTTTGATTTAACAGGGTTACAAGTCTACTGTAATACAAAATTTGGATTCTCTGCAGATGAAACTTTAAAGATCGTTCAAAAATTATACGAGCAAAAAGTAGTTACTTATCCAAGAGTAGATACTACTTTTTTACCAAACGATGTGTATCCAAAAATTCCTGGAATATTAAAGAATTTAACGAAGTATGCTGCTTTAACACAGCCACTGCAAGGACAAAAATTAAAGAAAACTAAAAAGGTATTCGATGATAGTAAAGTAACAGATCACCATGCTATTATTCCAACTGGACAGCAAATGAATTTGCAATACAATCAACAACAGGTTTACGATATTATTGTGCGTCGTTTTATTGCTGTGTTTTATCCAGATTGTAAAGTCTCGAATACCACTGTTATTGGTAAAGCCGAAAAAGTAAAGTTTAAAACTACAGGAAAAGAGATTTTAGAAAAAGGATGGCGTATTGTTTTTGAAACGCCTAACTCTTCATCTAAGGAAGCAGGAATGTTACCAACATTCGAGAAAGGCGAAAAAGGGCCACACCAACCTTCATTTTTAGAAAAACAAACCAAGCCACCAAACCAATTTACAGAAGCCACGCTCCTACGCGCTATGGAAACTGCAGGAAAACAGGTTGATGACGATGAGCTTCGTGAGATTATGAAAGAAAACGGTATTGGTCGCCCTTCTACACGAGCAAATATTATTGAAACTTTATTCCGAAGAAAATATATAAAAAGGAATAAAAAGCAGGTGATCCCAACGGTTACAGGAATTCTGTTAATTGACACCATTCAAAATGAATTACTAAAATCTGCCGAACTTACAGGGAAATGGGAAAAGCAGTTAAAAGACATTGAAAAAGGCATGTTTAGTGCCGGAAGTTTTATTAAGCAGATGAAACAAATGGTAGACCGTTTGGTTTATGAAGTTAGAAGTGAAACTAAGAAAGCTAATATTTCGGCAGTAAATAATAAACCAATTAATTCTAAAAAAAAGACAACTAAAAAAGTAACAAAAATTACTTCAGGAATTACCTCTGAGAAATGCCCGAAATGTAATAATGGTTCAATTCTAAAAGGCAAATCGGCTTATGGTTGTTCAGAATTTAAAAAGACTTGCGACTTTGTGATTCCATTTAAATTTGAAGGTAAAACTATTTCCGAAAAACAATATATAAGGCTATTTCAAAAAGGTTCGACAGTAAATTTAAAAGGATTTAATATTAATAACACTTCTGCTGAAGGACTGGTTAGATTCGATACGGATTTCAAACTAAAATTTGAACCAAAAAAAGGTAAAGTTGAAACACAGAGTGCTTCCAAAGACAATAGTTGCCCGAAATGTAATAAAGGAACCGTAATCAAAGGGAAAACAGCGTATGGTTGTAGTGAATATAAAGCAGGTTGCGACTTTAGGTTTAGTTATGATGCTGTTCGAGAAAAAGCTAACGGACAAACACTAACAAAGGATTTGGTTTTTAAAATATTAAGAGATAACTAATTTCTTTTGTCACTTCGAGTGATTCTGAAGTATCAGGAATAGTATCGAGAATCAGGTTAAATAAAAATATAAAATAATAGTTCTCGATACAATTTGTTAGTGCCTAACAAATCACTCGAACTGACAATAAGTAAAATATAATTGCACCAACATTTTAAAATATACAAACCTTACGGAATGCTAAGTCAATTTGCTAGTAATGCTAACAAGCAAAAACGCAAACGTTTTTTAGGGGAGTTAGGTCAATTTCCAGCAGGCACAATGCCTATAGGTAGACTAGACGAAAAAAGTGAAGGTTTACTATTACTAACTACAGATGGAAAATTGAGTAATCATATTAACTCAAGTGGTATTGAAAAAGAATACTACGCCTTAGTCGATGGAGATATTTCTGATGACAAAATATTAGAACTTCAAAAAGGTGTAGAAATAGGATTCGATGGTAAGAAATACCAAACTAAAGCATGCAAGGTTTATAAATTAAATGAAGTACCAAACTTCCCTGAGCGCTCAAAAAAAATTCGAGATATGCGTCATGGTCCAATCTCTTGGGTTTCTATTACACTTACCGAAGGCAAATTTAGACAAGTACGAAAAATGACATCTGCCGTTGGTTTTCCAACATTACGCTTAGTGAGAGTTAGGGTTGGAGATATCCTTTTGGAGAATTTACAAGTTGGAGATGTTAATTCGATTGCTATGTAAACTATCTTAAATAATTATTATTTAGTCTATAAATTGGTTTAATCGCTTTAGCTTTGCAAACAAACTATTTATAATATGAACCGAATTACACACTGGTTTTACAACTATTTTTTATCCATTGGAATCACTGAAATTGCTGCCAAATACCTAAACATGCTGGCACTACTATTAGTCGTGCTAATTGTTGTTTTTATTATAGATTTTATATTAAGGCGCGTCTTATTAAATGTGTTTAGTTCTTTTGCTGAACGCTCTAAGTCTAATTTTGATGATATACTTGTAAAAAATAAAGTTCCAAGAAATATAGCACATATTATTCCTCTTATTGTTGCACTTAAGGCAACTACAACTGTCTTTTTTGATTTTCCTGGTGCAGAAAACGCTGTAGAAAAAGCATTAAAAGTATTTAGTATAATGCTGGCATTATGGATTGCTAGAAGTGTACTTAACACTTTAAAAGATTTCTTTAAAACCATACCAAGACTAAATGACAAGCCAATAGATAGTTACATACAGGTTTTTATGATATTTGTTTGGGTAGCAGGATTCATTTTAGCCTTTGCTATTATAACAGATATGTCTGTATGGAAATTTATGACTGGTCTTGGTGCTATTTCTGCAGTTATCATTCTTGTATTTAAAGATACAATACTTGGTTTTGTAGCAAGTATTCAAGTTTCTATAAACGATATGGTTCGTATTGGTGATTGGATCACATTTGAGAAATATGGTGCAGATGGTGATGTTGTTGAAATAAATCTAGCAACTGTAAAAGTCCAGAATTTTGATAAAACGATTACTACCATTCCAACTTATGCTTTAATTTCCGATTCCTTCAAGAATTGGAGAGGCATGACTAATTCTGATGGGAGACGAATTAAAAGGGCGCTTTTAATAAAACAAAATAGTATCAAATACCTTACGCCAGATAAGGTAGAAGCGCTTCAAAATATTGGTTTAATTTCTGACTATTTACAAAGTCAACAAGAAAAAATAGTAGCTTCTAATTTTGAATACAACATAGATAAAACTAAACTCTTAAATGGCAGAAATCTTACCAACATTGGAGTTTTTAGAAAGTATATTGATGCTTATGTTAACCAGCACACGGGTATAAATAAAGATATGATGATAATGGTTAGACAATTACCTCCAACAACTCAAGGCTTGCCAATAGAAATTTATGCTTTTAGTGCAGATAAACGTTGGGAAAACTACGAGTACATTATGGCAGATATTTTTGATCATATTTTGGCTGCTGTGCCCTATTTTGAACTTGAAATTTTTGAATTCCCTAATTCTACTAATTTTAAAGTATAATTATTCTTTAAAATGTTTTCCTATTTTTAAATAAAAGTTAATTATTAGTTAATTTCTTTCCTGTGTTAATAGTATTACTATTATATTTGCAATTAAATTTATTAATATGAAATATTTACTTTCAAACATTAAAATTAATATCAATGACAAAATCTATTTAAAAGATCCTGAATCTTCAGATTTGGGAAAGCGTATTATCGAGCATAGTATTCTTTTAATAGACGATATTGGTTTCGATGCTTTTACATTTAAAAAATTAGGTGTAAAAATTGGTTCTAACGAAAGTTCTATTTATCGTTATTTCGAAAGTAAACACATGCTACTACTCTACCTAACGTCATGGTATTGGACATGGTTAGAATACCAATTAGTTTTATCAACAAATAGTTTGGAAGACAAAAAGGTGAAATTAGAGAAGGCTATTACTGTACTTACCCAAACGACAACATTAGATTCTTCATTTAGTCATATTGACGAAGTGGTTTTAAAGCGTATTGTAATAAATGAGCATTCTAAATCTTACCTAACAAAAGAGGTTGATAGCGAAAATAAAGAAGGCTATTTCTCGGTTTACAAAAGATTAGTAAACAGATTAAAAGATATGGTTTCGGAGTTTGACGTTTCATATAAATATCCTTTAACATTAGCGAGTACAGTTATTGAAGGTGCAATGCATCAACATTTTTTAAAAGATCATTTTCAATCTATTACAGAATGTAGTGACGTTTTGCAACCCAAAGATTTTTTTAAGGATTTAGTGTTTAATGTTTTAATAAGTAAATAAATGGCAAAAAATGTTATTAATGCTTGGCAGCGTTTCGTAAGACTATTAAAATTAGACAAAAAAGATATTAGACAAATTTTCTTTTATGCCATTTTTGCTGGATTAGTAAGTTTATCGCTTCCATTAGGTATTCAGGCAATTATTAACCTTTTACAAAGCGCACAAATAACTACCTCTTGGATGGTGTTAGTAGGCTTAGTAACCTTAGGTGTAGTATTTGTTGGTGTTCTACAACTCATGCAAATACGTATTATTGAGAACGTACAGCAAAAAATATTTACAAGATCATCGTTTGAATTTGCTTATCGTTTTCCAAAAATGAAAATGAGTGGTTTAACGGGTTATTATCCGCCAGAATTAGTGAATAGGTTTTTCGATACTTTAACGGTTCAAAAAGGACTATCAAAGGTATTAATAGATTTTCCTGCCGCATTATTACAAATTATTTTTGGTTTGATTCTACTGTCTTTTTATCATCCATTCTTTATCATTTATGGTTTCTTTCTATTAATACTTATGTATGTGGTGTTTAAGTTTACAGCACAGAAAGGGTTAGAAACAAGCTTAGGAGAATCTGACAGTAAATACAAAGTTGTACACTGGTTACAAGAAATTGCACGCTCAATTTTAAGCTTCAAACTATCAGGAAATACGAGTTTAGCAATGGATAAAAACGATAAACTAGTAGCAGATTATTTAGAAGCTAGAGAAAGTCATTTTAGAATTTTGGTAATTCAATTTATTCAGCTTATTGGTTTTAAACTTTTGGTAACAGCTGGTTTACTTATTATTGGTGGTTTATTGGTTTTAAATCAGCAAATGAATATTGGGCAGTTTGTAGCTGCAGAAATTATTATTCTTTTAGTTATCGCCTCTGTTGAAAAACTAATTCTAGGTCTAGAAACTATTTACGATGTATTAACATCTATAGAGAAATTAGGAAAAATTGTAGATAAACCATTAGAATCTCAAGAAGGAGAAATATTAGAAGTTAATAATGATGAAGATTTATTAGTGGAGTTAGATGATATTACGTTTAAAGTTTCAGATCGCGATACTCCAATTATAGATAACGTCTCTATAAACTTAGAACCAAAGCAAACGGTCTTAATTACAGGAGAAAGTGGCTCTGGTAAATCAAGTTTATTAAAACTTATCGCTGGTTTAATATCACCAACTAAAGGAAAAATTTATGTAAACAATAAATCTTTGATTGGTATTAATTTAAACTCATACCGTTCGCACCTTGGGCAAACACTCTCTGAAGAAACAACTTTTGAAGGTACACTATTGGAGAATATAACCTTTGGGAATAAATTAATTACAATAGACCAAGTCAATGAAGCTATTAAAGTGGTGGGATTAAAGGGGTTTTTAAAATCCTTACCATTAGGATTAAAAACGACTTTATACCCTGAAGGCAAAGGCATCTCTTTTACTATTTCTAAAAAAATTATGTTAGCAAGAAGTATTGTAAAGCAACCAAAAATATTACTACTAAAAGAGCCTTTGGATCAATTTGAAGATAAAGAAGCAATTCGTATTATCGATTTTTTAACAGACGAGAGGCATAATTGGTCTTTAGTAGTTGTTAGTCAAAGTAGTCTATGGAGAAACAGAGCAAATAAAATCGTTACTATGAGTAATGGTAGAATAATTAACACCAAATAGCATGTTAAATATTTCAGAAAACAAACTAAATACTAAAGTTGATATTTCCGCTTCGGAGTCTTATAAAAAGGCTTTTGGTAAATCTCATTATAAGCAGTTTAATAGATTACTTATTGTGTTTGCAATTGCGGGTGTTATTATTCTCTTTCTGCCATGGACACAAAATATTAGTGCTGCTGGAGCCGTAACAACCTTAACACCTGGTCAAAGACCACAAAGCATCCAATCTAACATTCCGGGAAGAATAGAAAGTTGGTTTGTTCGTGAAGGCGATTTTGTTAAGAAAGGAGATACTATTTTATTTATTTCAGAAGTAAAAAGTGATTATTTCGATCCTAACCTTGTACAAAGAACAGGCCAGCAAATTGATGCAAAAAGTGCTTCAGTAAAGAGTTACGGTTTTAAGGTAAATGCTTTAAATAATCAAATTGGAGCACTTGGTAATGAGCGGGAATTAAAATTACAGCAAGCCGAAAATAAACTACTACAGAGTATACTTAAAGTAAAAAGTGATAGTATAGATTTTGAGGCTTCTAAAACCAATTTAAAAATTGCAGAAAAACAATTTATACGTGCTGAAACTTTACAAAAGGAAGGTTTAAAACCGTTAACCGATGTTGAGCAAAAACGATTAAAATTACAAGAAACTCAGGCGAAATTAATTTCACATGAAAATAAATATTTAGTAGCTCAAAATGAAGTCATAAATGCTAGAGTAGAAATAACTCGAATAAAGGCAATGTATATTGATAAAATTAGTAAAGCACAAAGTGATAAATTTACTGCAGAATCGAATCAATTTGATGCTGAAGCTCAGGTTTCTAAACTAGAAAATAACCGTTCTAACTACGAAATTAGAAGCAACATGTTGCACATTAAAGCGCCTTTAGATGGTTATATTAATAAAGCCATAAAAACAGGTATTGGTGAAAGCTTTAAAGCCGGTGAAAGACTAGTTGGAATTATGCCTGCTAATTATGACATTGCTGTAGAAACCTATATAAACCCAATAGATTTACCTTTAGTGCATATTGGAGAAACTTTTAGAATTCAGTTCGATGGTTGGCCTGCAATTGTATTTAGTGGCTGGCCAAATGTGTCTTATGGAACTTACGGTGCAAAGGTTGTTGCTATTGAAAGTTTTATAAGTGAAAACGGCAAATTTAGAATTTTATTAGCACCAGATAAAGAGGATTATGCCTGGCCAAGTGCTATTAGAGTAGGTTCTGGTATTAAAGCAATGGGTTTGTTGGAAGACGTGCCAATTTGGTTTGAGTTATGGAGACAGCTAAATGGCTTCCCTCCTAACTATTATCAACCAATAACGTCTAATAGTAAAGTAAAAAAATAAGTAATATGAAAAACTATTTTTTATTATTTTTAATCCTAGTCTCATTTTACAGTTTTGCTCAGATTGATGATAAGCTTGAGCTCACTTTTGAAGAATATCTGGGTTATGTTAAACAGTTTCATCCTATTGCAAAACAAGCCGATTTAAAGTTAGAAGAAGGTCAGGCTAATTTAATTAAGGCACGTGGTGGTTTTGATCCTAAATTAGAGGTAGATTATAATAGAAAAGACTTTAAAAATAAAGATTATTACAATTTATTTAATGCAACATTTAAAGTACCTACTTGGTATGGAATTGATGTAAAAGCTAATTTTGAAGAAAATAGTGGTAACTTTTTAAATCCGCAAAACAATGTACCAAACAACGGATTGTTTACAGCTGGAATTTCGGCATCTTTAGGACAAGGTTTGTTTATTAACCAACGTATGGCAACATTAAAAAAGGCTAAATTTTTTAATATACAAACAAAGGCTGAACGCGATTTAATGGCAAATAATATTGTCTATCAAGCCTCTTTATCATATTTCAATTGGCTTCAAGCCTATAATGAAACCGAAATGTTTAAACGTTTTCTTGCCAATGCAAAAACACGTTATAATGGTGTAAGAGAAAGTGTCCTTGCTGGAGATAAAGCTGGTATAGATAGCTTAGAAGCAAACATAAATATTAATAATCGTGCATTGGCTTTAGAGCAGTCTAAAGTGAAATTAATAAAAAAGAGATTGATGGTTTCTAACTTCTTATGGTTGGATAATGAGGTGCCTTTGGAAATAAATCCAAATGTAAAGCCTGTGTTATTAGTTAATGAAGAAGTTGATAGCGTTTTAAAGTTAGATGAAGCCCTAAGCTTTAATGTAGAAACCCATCCTAAATTAAGAGCATTAGATAGTAAAATTAGTGGTTTAAATGTAGATCGTAGGTTAAAAGCAAATAAACTATTACCCAAAGTAGATGTACAGTATAATTTTATAACTCAAGACCCAGACATTAGTAATAGCTTTAATACCTCAAATTATAAGGCTGGATTAAATGTAGCTTTTCCATTATTTTTAAGAAAAGAACGTGGAGATTTAAGATTAGCAAAACTAAAGATACAGGATTCTAAATTTGAGCGGTCAAATACCGCTTTAAGCTTAAATAATAAAGTTGAAGCACTAAAACGTGAATTAGAGTCTTATGTTACACAAAATAATATTATTGCTCAAGTTGTAAAAGATTATGAAACGCTTTTGGCTGCCGAAGAACGTAAATTTAGTTTTGGAGAAAGCTCAGTATTCTTAATAAACTATCGCGAGTCTAGCTTAATTGATGCACAATTAAAACAAATAAAACTAACCAATAAGTTCTACGAAACAAAAGCAAAACTATTTAATAGCTTAGGAACTGTTTTAAATTAAGTTTAAAAACCTATGCACTACATGTTCGAATAATACATTTTTTATAAAAAAAAATACAGATGAATAAAGCTAAGATTATCGACATTATAAAAGAATATTCACAGATTTTATTAGCTATTCTTTTAGCAAGTATTGGTTTAAAAGCATTTTTATTACCAAACAACTTTTTAGATGGTGGTGCAACAGGAATTGCAATATTAATTAGTAAAACAAGTACAATAGATATTTCTATTATACTGCTATTGGTAAGTATCCCATTTTTAATTATTGGCGCTTATACTGTTTCTAGACGCATTTTAATTAAATCTATTATTTCTATCATATTGCTATCTATTTCTATAAGTCTAGAAACTTTTCCAACAATAACAGAAGACAAACTTCTTATTTCCTTTTTTGGAGGTTTGTTTTTAGGTTCAGGCATTGGTTTAGCCATTAGAAATGGTTCTGTTTTAGATGGTTCTGAGATTTTAGGAATTTTTATTTACGATAGATTTGGAATTTCAATTGGTAAAACAATTTTATTTTTTAATATTATTCTATTCTGTATTACAGCAATGGTGTTAACTACCGAAATTGCGATGTATTCTATACTAACCTATGTTATTACAGCGAAAGTTATTGATCTTATAATAGAAGGTTTTGAAGATTTTGTAGGATTTACAATTGTCTCAAGAAAAGCAGAAGCTATTGAAAATGCATTACTTTATGATATGGGAGTTGGAGTTACTATTTATAAAGGCGCATCAGGTTATGGTAGTTCTGGTATACAAGAAGAAACACGATTAATCCATACGGTTATTAATCGTATAGATATTAGAAAAACGTATCGTCTTATAAATGCAATAGATGAAGATGCTTTTATTATAGAGTTTGATATAAATAACGTAAAAGGTGGTGTTTTAAGACGTTATTTCAATACGAAGGAAGGTAAAAATTTAGATTTATCCAAAGCATAAAATGAGTATAACATAAAAAAGCCTTGATTATTTCTAATCAAGGCCAACATGTTTATTACACGTTAATAGAATGTTATATTTTCTTTACACGTACAGCATTTAAGCCTTTCATGCCTTTTTCTAATTCAAATTGTACTTTGTCGTTTTCTGTAATTTCATCAATTAAACCACTAACGTGGCAGAAATATTTTTCTGAATCTTCGGCATCAATAATAAAACCGAAACCTTTAGAAGAATCGTAGAATGACACTTTACCTTTTCTAATAGGATCTACTTCTGGTAAATCTTCTTTTTTAGGCACGCCTAATACAATATTATCAGCTTTTATTTTGATTTTATCTTCTGGATCTGGTGGAGTATCTACAAGATTTCCATTGAAATCTACGTAGGCAAACTGGATACCTTGTGAACCATTCTCTGCTGATTCAGCCTTTCGAGCCTCCATCTTCTTTCTTTTGTCTTCACGTTTTTTAAGACGCTTTTTCTCTTTTTCTAATTTGTTAAATGTCTGTTGCGACTTTGCCATTCTTCTTCTGTGTAATGTTAATGATTAGCTGAAATGCTAAATATTTTTGTAAAAATACGATTTTCAATTGGGAAATTAAAGGAAATAGTAAAGTTTACTATTCTTCGTCTTTTGCTTTAATCACTGTTATGGTTGCTTTTACTCCTGTAGCTAAATTCCATTGATTGGTAACAATTGGATTTCCATAATCGTCTAGTACTTGAAATTCTGCCGTATTTGGACCACTTGTTCCTTGATTTAAAGCTTCAAATTCTATAATATTATCTCCAGGAGACAATGTTAAAAAGAAACCTTTACTATGGTTTTGTAATAGTACGCGAGATTGGGCAATATTCCCATTTACATGCACACGAATTAAATCGCCATCTTCTGCTTGATGGTCTCTATATATAATATTTACGCGTTTTGATTTTGTACTATATTCACCCAAATGCTGCGTAACTTCGCTTCCATTATGTCTGCGTTCGTCGTCCTTTTTTAACTTTAAAGCACGTCTTAATTGCTTTTCATATAACTCTGCGGGATTTCTAAACTTGTTTTCTTTAATCATTGAAAACTCTTTGCGTTGTGCAACAGGAAGTGCTTCTGTTTTTGGCAAAACTATTTCGTTTTTTGTTTCGTCGTCCGGAACTGCACTGTTTTTTTTTCAGGCATTATAATAAGTTCATTATCTTCTTTCGGATCTTCAACGTCTTCAGCTGGAATTATTATAGACTTATTCTCATTATCGATTTGAGCGCTTGCACAGAGCACTAAAAAGAATGTAAAAAGAAAAAACAAGTTAAACTTCATGTTCATATAAATCTATTTTACGAAAATAATACAAAAACTATACCTAAGTATTAAATTTTTATTAATCTCTTAAAACATTTGCAGTTTGAAACAAAAAAAAAGTAATTCTTCACCTTCTACTCTCTTAAAGCGCTAATTAATAGTTAAAATATGTTAAAATAGTACTTTGTTTTACATAGTACTGTAACAAAGATAGTTTTCTGTCGTCTTTCTAGTATAACAAAATAATTAGCAACCAAAATTAAAACCATAATAACATGAGAACTTTAAACAACAACGAATTAACAGGAACATTAAAAGGCACTAAAAGTAATACTTGGAATACAAGAAGACGTTTTAGATAATTTTAGAATCATCAATCAATACCTAAATTATTTGGTATTAAGCAAACAAATCAATCAAATCAAAAATCACAATATTATGAGAACCTTAAACAACAACCAATTAACAGGAACATTAAAAGGCACTAAAAGTAACACTTGGAATACAAGAAGACGCTTTAGATAGAAACAGAATTAGCAATCAATTAAAATTAATATAATATGACAACTTTAAGTAATAATAATTTAGCAGGAACATTAAAAGGAACAAAAAGTAATATTTGGAATACAAGAAGACGTTACAGATAATTTTGGAATCATCAATACATACTGAAATTCTTTGGTAGCAATCATAAATTTTAATTTGATTTTTTAAAAAAAAATAACATGCGTCCGCTACTACTCTTCAAAAGTCACCACTAATTAGTTAAAATATGTTAAAATTATACTTTGTTATGCATAGTACTGTAACAAATTTTATTTTCTGTCGTCTTACTAGTATAACAAAACAATTAGCAATCAAATTTAAACCACAATATTATGAGAACTTTAAGCAACAATCAATTAACAGGAACATTAAAAGGAACAAAAAGTAACACTTGGAATACAAGAAGACGTTTTAGATAATTTTAGAATCATCAATCAATACTGAAGTTATTCGGTAACAATCAAATTAAATCAATATAGTATGACAACTTTAAGCAACAATAAATTAACAGGAACATTAAAAGGCACCAAAAGTAACATTTGGAATACAAGAAGACGTTACAGATAATTTTAGAATCATCAATCAATACTTAAGTTATTTGGTATTAATCAAACAAATCAATAAAAGACTAATATTATGAAAGCAATTATTAACACCTTAAGAAAAACAAATTGTATTACTGAAGAACGTTTACATGTTAGTAGAGAAATCTTTAAATTCAGTAACACAAAAGACGGATTATGGAGCGGAGCTAAACGCTATGCACATTAATAATTGCTCGATTAATTTAAAAGAAAGCCAGTGAATTAAAGTTCACTGGCTTTTTTTTTGTTCTAGTTTTTGTAACTTCACACTGTTAATCAATATTATAAAAATGAAAATAATTGTACTTAGTCTTTGTTTTGTCACTCTCCTAATCTCTTGTAATACAGAAATCAAACCAGAAACCGAAGAACAATTATTAGCGCGAGCAAAAGCGATCCACGAGCGTGTGATTACTTTAGATACACATTGCGATATTAATGTGAAGAACTTCACAGATTCTTTAAATTATACACAAGAATTAGATACACAAATCACATTACCTAAAATGAAAGCTGGTGGCCTCGATGTTGCTTGGTTAATAGTTTATACTGGTCAAGACTCTTTAACAGATAAAGGATATAAAAACGCTTACGAAAATGCAATGGCTAAATTTGATGCTATCCATAAATTAACTACAGAAATAGCTCCAAACGACATCGAATTAGCCGTAAGTTCTAGTGATGTTGAACGTATTACTAAATCGGGAAAAAAGGTAGCTATGATTGGGATAGAAAATGGTTATCCTATTGGTTTAGATATTAAAAATGTTGAAAAATTTTATAATCTTGGAGCACGCTATATGTCTTTATCTCATAATGGTCACAGCCAATTATGTGATAGTAATACAGGTGAAGAAAAAAACGATTGGTTACACGATGGTTTAAGTGATTTAGGAAAAGAGGTGGTTTTAGAAATGAATCGGCTTGGTATGATGATAGACGTTTCACATCCTTCTAAAGAGTCTATGAGACAAATGATAGAATTGAGTAAAGCGCCAATTATAGCCTCACATTCTTCAGCTAGAGCCTTATGTAATCACAGTAGGAATTTAGATGATGAGCAGTTACAATGGTTAAAAGAAAATGGTGGTGTTGTGCAAACCGTGGCTTTTAAAAGCTATTTGAATACTAAAAAGGAAGACATCTATCAAAAAGAAAGAAAAAAATTATTAGAAAAAATTGGAGATTCTATTCATGAGAGCGGCAATAATTTATTTGTTAAAAAGTGGTATTCTGAAGGGCATTGGAACACATTAACAAAAGCTGAAAAACAAGAAATTAATGATGGCGCAGCGCTTAAAGTACTCCTAAATTTATTTGAAAAGAAATCTAAGACTATAGCTAACTTTCCAGAGAATGTAAGCGTTACCGACTTTGTAAACCATATCGATTACTTAGTAGAAAAAATGGGAATTGATTACGTTGGTATTAGTAGCGATTTTGATGGTGGTGGTGGCATTGAAGGTTGGAAAGATGCCAGTGAAACCTTTAATGTTACTTTAGAATTGGTAAAACGTGGGTATACAGAATCTGATATCGAGCAGCTTTGGAGTGTTAATTTACTTAGAGTTTTAGATGAAGTTGAGGCTGTGGCTTATGAGATTCAAAAAAGCTAATTTATTTACTAAGTTTCAAAATACGATAAGCACCTTGTAGAACTAATACAAAAACGATTACTCCAATAATTAAATCTGGTGTATTAGAACTTAGAAAATTGACTAATATTCCTGCCGCAATGACTCCTAAATTTATAATGACATCATTAGATGTAAAAATCATACTAGCTTTCATATGCGCTTCTTTTTTACTTTTAGATTTTTGTAAAATATAAAGACAAACGCTATTTGCAATTAAAGCAAAAATAGAGACGATGATCATCGTTTGAAAGTCTGGAAGTTTTTCTGAACTTAAAAACCGTCTTAAAATTTCTAAAAAGCCAATAAGAGCAAGCACTATTTGAAAATATCCAGCAATTTTTGCAATCTTTTTCTTCTTTATTAAACTTCCTCCAACAGCAAAAAGACTTATTCCATAAACAAAACTATCAGCCAGCATATCTAAACTGTCAGCTACAAGTCCCATCGATTTTGAAATTAGACCTGTAGTCATTTCAATAATAAAAAACAGAAAATTGATGATAAGAACAGACCACAATAGTTTATACTGGTTTTTATCTTCTTTAAAGAGTGTTTGATTTGTTTGTTCTGTAGAAACCTTTTGTCCACCTAAATTAAGTTCTAAAATAGAAGCTTCAATTTGGGTTATTTCGCCATCATGAAATACGGTTAATGCTCTATTGGGGATATCAAAATCAAGATTTTTTATACTGGAAATACCATCTAATTTTATTCTAATTAGATTTTCTTCCGAAGGACAATCCATTTTAGTGATCTTAAATACCGTTTTTTGCATTTAATGATTTATTAATAGTGTTTTAGCTGTGTCTTATTACTATTGAAAAAGTTTAAATTGTTATTTATTCAATTTAGATTTAAGTAAAATCACAAACTCTTTAGAAGACATAGGGATTTCACTTTGAGTGATAACAATCTCTGCTTCGGTATGGTTTAAGAATGATTCAGATAATTTTTGATTGAAAGCATTCATTTTGTATTTAAAAGATGTTTTATTTTTATCTTTGATACCTATTGAAACACATTCCTGATTAAATAAATTACAAGTATTTATAAAAGCTATCCAATCACAATTTATTATTCCAATGTTGCCCAGTCTTGAATTATAATAGAAATAATTATCATCTATAATAAAAATTTCTTTCTGCTTTTTAATAAGACCAAAAAGTGATGATAATCCTTTTCGTTGTTTTAAAATATAAATTGCATCATCAGACATTATCAGTTATATTTTAAATTTAATAGGCCATCAACTCCAACAACTCACCTTCAAACTTATCACGCGATAAATATTGGTCTTCTAATTGATTTATAAAAGGGATTGGTGTTTCTAAACTCGCCACACGTTTAACAGGAGCGTCTAAAAACTCAAAACAGTTTTCCATAATTAACGCAGAAACATCACTGGCAATACCACCAAATAAAGAATCTTCTTGTAAAATAATTACTTTACCAGTTTTTTTAGCAGAAGCGTAAATAGTTTCAGTATCTAGTGGCTGTAATGAGCGCAAATCTATTAAATCGGCATCAATATCTGGATGCTTGTCTAAAGTATGCATTGCCCAATGCACAGCTTGACCATAAGCAATAACTGTAATCTGTTCTCCAGTTCTTAAAGTTGCCGCTTTTCCAAAAGGAATAGTATAATAATCTGTTGGTACGTCTTGGCGAATACTTCTATACAATGCTTTGTGTTCGAAAAATAACACAGGATTAGGATCGTTAATTGCAGTGGCTAATAAACCTTTTGCATCTTTAGGAAACGCAGGATAAACCACTTTTAAACCTGGTGTTTTTGTAAACCAAGCTTCGTTAGTTTGACTGTGAAAAGGTCCAGCAGCAACACCAGCTCCACAAGGCATACGTAATACTACGTCTGCATTTTGATTCCAACGGTAATGCGATTTTGCTAAATAATTAACCACAGGATTAAAACCAGACGTTACAAAGTCGCCAAACTGCAACTCTACAATACTTTTAATTCCTGAAATACTTAAGCCCATTGCAGACTCTATAATGGCAGACTCACAAATTGGTGTGTTTCTTACTCTGTCTTTTCCAAAGGCTTCAACAAAACCATCTGTAATTTTAAAAACACCACCATATTCGGCAACATCTTGTCCCATAATTACTAAATCGTCATGCCTTTCCATAGACTGTTTTAAGCCTTCATGAATAGCATCAACTAAACGCAACTCTTCAGTGTTTTTGTTTTCTTTAACCTCTTTATAGTCAAACTCTTGAAAAACATCATTTAACTCATTACTTATTGTTGAAGTTATTTTTTCTTCAGCATCAGTTCTAGCTAAATGTTCATTAATTTCATGAACAATTTCAGTTTTAAACTTAACCTCCATCTCTTCCGTTAAGATACCTTCGTTTTTTAAATAGGCTTGATAATTTTCTATAGGATCTTTCTTTGCCCAAGCATCTAATAAATCTTGAGGCACGTATTTTGTACCACTGGCTTCTTCATGACCACGCATTCTAAAGGTTTTAAACTCTATTAAAACAGGACGTGGATTGTGTCGCATGTCTTCTGTGATTTCAGAAATTTTAGTATAAACTTCTAAAATGTTATTGCCATCGATTATATGCGATTCCATGCCATAACCTAAAGCACGATCTGCTAAATCTTTGCAATTATACTGTTCTGAGGTTGGTGTCGAAAGTCCATAACCATTATTCTCAATACAGAACAATACTGGTAATTGCCATACAGAAGCTACGTTTAAAGCTTCATGAATATCGCCTTCACTCGTTCCGCCTTCTCCTGTAAACACTGCTGTAACTTGCTTTTTGTTTTTCAGTTTACTTGCTAAAGCAATACCATCTGCAACACCAAATTGTGGTCCCAAATGCGATATCATACCAACAATATTAAACTCTTGTGTACCAAAGTGAAACGAACGGTCACGACCTTTTGTAAAACCATTGGCTTTACCTTGCCATTGACTAAAAAGTCTATATAATGGAATCTCACGCGTTGTAAATACGCCTAAGTTTCTATGCATTGGTAATATGTATTCTTCAGGTTGCATACTCATAGTTACGCCAACAGAAATTGCCTCTTGTCCTATACCAGAAAACCACTTACTAATTCTACCTTGACGTAGTAATATAAGCATCTTCTCCTCTATTAAACGAGGTTTAAGCATGGCTCTATAAAGCGCGATTTTTGTCTCAGGACTTAACTTTGTTTTGTTGTATTTCATAAGTGTTTTAAATATCCCAAATAAGGTTTGTCAAATATAACATTATTGCATAAAAATCGTTTATTGAAGCAAAGAATTATTGATTATTAATTCTCCAATCTTTTCTTTACATTTGTATATACATGATAAATAAATTTTAGTAAAGATGACGAGCATTCCAAGTGTTAATTTAGAAGATTTTCTTTCTGAAGATCCAAAGAGAAAACAAAAATTTATAGATGAAATAGGAAAAGCCTATCAAGACATTGGTTTTGTAGCTTTAAAAGGTCATTTTTTAGATGAAAAACTAGTCAATAGTTTGTATTCTGAAATTAAGAACTTTTTCACTTTACCTGTTGAAGACAAACGCAAGTACGAGATTCCTGGTATTGGCGGCCAACGTGGTTATGTGTCTTTTGGTAAAGAAAGTGCGAAAGGCAAGAAAGAAGGCGATTTAAAAGAGTTTTGGCATTTTGGACAATATGTTGAGGATGATCCTGAACGTGCTAAAGAATATCCTGAAAATGTTGATGTAAATGAATTGCCAGCATTTAATGCAGTAGGAAAAGAAACCTACCAAATGCTGGAAAAAACGGCAAAGTATGTATTAAGAGCGTTAGCACTTCATTTAAATTTAGACGAGACGTATTTCGATAATTATATCCATAATGGTAATTCTATTTTAAGACCAATACATTATCCGCCAATTAGTGAAGAACCTAAAGCTGCCGAACGTGCTGCGGCTCATGGTGATATAAATTTAATCACTTTATTAATGGGAGCTCAAGGTCGAGGTTTGCAAGTGCAAAACCATGAAGGCGAATGGTTAGATGCTATTGCAGAACCAGACGAATTGATGATTAATGTTGGAGATATGTTATCAAGACATACCAATAATAAATTAAAATCTACAATACATCGCGTAATCAATCCACCTAGAGAGCTTTGGGGAACTAGCCGCTATTCTATTCCGTTTTTTATGCATCCTATAAGTGAAATGAAATTAGATGTTTTAGACAGTTGTATTGATGCTGAAAACCCAAAACAATTTGACGATATTTCTGCTGGCGCATTTTTAGACCAACGTTTAATAGAATTAGGACTTAAAAAGTAGGCAGTCTACAGCCTTTAGTTGGCAGTCGTAATCATTACGAACTGACTGAAGACTGCGTACTGAAGACTGCAAACTAAAAGAAGATGGATTTAAAAGATCAACTAAAAAACCTTTTTCCCGAGCACGAAGAAAAGACTATTGAACCTTCAAAAGAAGCATCTTCTCTGTGGTTACAAGACGATCCTATTATTTGTAAATACGAAAAACGAAAAGGGAAACCTATTACCATTTTAGAAGGGTATACTGGTGCTACAGAAGATTTTAAAGCCTTAGCTAAAGAGTTGAAGCAAAAACTGAGTGTTGGTGGAAGTTTTAAAGATGAAAAAATAATTATTCAAGGTGATTATCGCGATAAAATAATGGCAATGTTGAAAGAAAAAGGCTTTAATGTAAAACGCGTTGGAGGCTAGATTTTATGACTAAAAAGACGCTAAATATTACTAATGGTAGAAGCCTTACTAATTATCTTGAAAAAGAAAACTATGAAGGAGATATTTTAACTTGGCACGAAATGCTATGTGAAGGACCAACTGAAAAAGAAATAGATACCACTTCTTTTTTCGAAAAGCGAAAAGTCTTTTTAGAATCGGTTTACAATGCAGAGTACGATATTTTAAAAGTGCAATCGGAAATAAGAAAAACAAACAATATTAACGACTACCAAGAAGTCATACTTTGGTTTGAGTACGATTTGTTTTGCCATATAAACCTTATTGCTGCTATTAGTTTACTAAAACAAAAAGGAATAAGAATCCCTATTTTTTTAGTGTGTAGTGGTCGTATTGAAGGTGAAATAGGTTTAAAAGGATTAGCAGAGTTAACTCCAGAACAATTAAGTACCCATTATAAAGACAAAATTGAACTCAGTATAGACGATATTGCATTAGCACAAAAAGCTTGGCGTATTTACTGCGACCATGACCATAATTTATTAAAACCCTTAATTACACGACCATCAAATTTTAAATACTTAAGTATTTGCTTAAAAGCACATTTAAAACGCTTTCCAGATACTCGAAGTGGTTTAAGTACTTTGCAGTATAATATCTTAAAATTAATTGGGGAACATAAAATAAAATCGCGTCATCATTTGGTTGGTTACGTATTACATTACCAAGGCTATTATGGGTTTGGAGACATGCAAATTGTACGATTAATAGACGAATTAGAAATATTATATACTGAAACTGAAGATACGCTAACATTAAATAGAGATGGGTATTTAGCTTTAGAGCACCAAAGAAATTTCCGTAAAGCATTGGATTGTAATATTGTTTTTGGAGGTGTTAATAAACGAGAATTTCAGTTTGATAAAAAAACAAATAAATTGATTAAAAATACTGTGAATGCTAATTAAAGAATCAGAACTTATATTAAATCCAGATGGTAGTGTTTATCATTTAAATTTAAAACCAGAAAACATTGCAGATACCATCATTTTTGTTGGCGATCAAGATCGTGTAGAAAAAATTACTAAACATTTTGATAGTGTAGAATTTTCTACTCAAAAACGAGAGTTTAAAACGCAAACAGGTATTTATAAAGGTAAAAAATTAACAGTACTATCTACTGGTATTGGTCCAGATAATATAGATATTGTTTTAAACGAGTTAGATGCATTAGTTAATATTAATTTAGAGACGAGAAAGCCTAAAGAAAAGCTAACATCCCTAAATATAGTGCGCGTTGGTACTTCTGGCTCGCTTCAAAAAGATATACCAGTAGACTCATTTGTAATGAGTACGCAGGGTTTAGATTTAAATGGCATGCTTCACTTCTATCAAATTGATGCGATTTGTAATACCGAAGTTGAAAATGCCTTTATAGAATATACCAATTGGGATATTAACAAAGCGAGACCAATAATTATTAATAATAGTAAGACATTAGAAGCTCATTTTGATGGTCCATTAATGCACAAAGGAATGACTGCTACAGCAGGAGGTTTTTATGGCCCTCAAGGTCGTGTTTTAAGATTGCCGCTATTTGATGCCACTTTGAACGAGATAATGGATACGTTTTCTTATAAAGAGTTCAGGATTACTAATTTTGAAATGGAAACTTCTGCTATTTATGGCTTATCAAAATTATTAGGTCATAACGCATTATCATTAAATGCAATTATTGCTAATAGACCAAATGGAACGTTTAGTAAAAACCCTAAAAAAGTAGTTGAGGATTTAATTCTACATGCTTTAAATAAATTAGTAGAATTATAATCGAATTGTTTAAGTTAAGCTTGATTAGTTTTTAACTTTCCAAATTCGATTTTATAAAAGAGACAGTATCGCTAAAGTTACTCTTGAGCGCAGTCGAAAGACTAAAAACAAATTATGAAACAAATAAACATTGGAGGTGTTCCAGAACATTTCAATCTTGCTTGGTATTTAGGACTTAAAAATGCTGAATATAAAGATGCAGATATTAACCTACGTTGGAAAGACTATTTTGATGGTACCGGAGCAATGTGCAAAGGGCTTCGAGATGGAGATATTGACATGGCTGTTATTTTAACTGAAGGTATTATTAAAGATATTATAGAAGGAAACAAATCAAAGATTGTTCAGGTATTTGTAGAAACACCGCTTATTTGGGGCATTCATGTTGCTGCAAAATCAAAATACAAAACCATAGAAGATGTTAAAGGCACGAAAGCTGCCATAAGTCGTTATGGTTCAGGTTCTCATTTAATGGCCTATATAAATGCTCAGAATAATGGTTGGAATTTAGAAGAAGACCTAGAGTTTGAGGTTATAGAAAATCTAGATGGTGCCGTTAAGGGTTTAACTGAAGGTAAAGCTGATTATTTTATGTGGGAGAAATTTACCACAAAACCTCTAGTAGATAATGGCACATTTAGACGTATTGATAATTGTCCAAGTCCTTGGCCTTGCTTTGTTATTGCCGTTCGTGAAGACTTTTTGAAATCAAATAAAGAAGATGTAAAAACCATATTAGATATCGTAAATAATACCACTTCAGAATTTAAAGACATTCCAAGTATAGATCGAATGATTGCAAATCGCTACGAGCAAGAAATTGAAGATGTTCAAGAGTGGTTAAGTTTAACAGCATGGTCTCAAGAAAATATTTCTAAAGAAACTATAGCAAAAGTTCAAGATGAGTTGTTTGCTTTGAATATTATTCCTGAAAAATGGAATTATGAGGATTTAGTTGAAGAATTATAACTTTCTCACGAAACCTTTTTATATATCCTGCATCTTAAAAGAAAATAAAGATTATGAAATATTTAAAGCCATTAGTTTTTTTATTGTTGTTACATTTTGCTTAACAAATACTCAATGTTAAGATGACGATAATTTCCCGGAAACAATAACGCTAGAAAATAATCAACTGGTAGCCATTGAGAATAATACCAATACATTTAATGTTAACGATGTTATTACTATAGAAACGACTATAGAGAACCAACAATTAACAAACAGTGGTAGCACAATTCTTTTAACAGATTATAATGATGCTGAAATTGGTCAATCATTTTTTCAAAATACAATAAGCTTGTATAAGCTTACCAATTTTGGTACCATTACAAGAATACCTTTAACAGAAAGCAATATTCAAAATATTGAAGGCCAAACTATTATTGAGAATGATTTAATAAACGTACGAAGTCTATATAACGGCTCTTCATTTGCAAACAAATTCAGCATTACGCTATTAGAACCTGGTACATTTTATCTTTCAGGTAATAGATTTAATAGTCATGATGATGGTAAACTAACTATTGATGGTGGAGTTTTTGAGTTTGGTTATATTAGAATAAACTCTACAATTATAAATGCAAATGCAAATGGTGGTTACGAGTTTACTGTAGATTAAGTCTACCACTCTACTTCTACCAAACCTAGTTTTTTTAAAATGGCATTACTCTCACTAAAATGCCTGTTACCAAACCAGTATCCACGATTAGCACTTAACGGAGAAGGATGACCAGACGTTAAAATATGATGTTTTTCTGTATCAATCAACTTTGCTTTCTTCTTAGCAAAACCTCCCCAAAGCAGGAACACTACATTTTCTTTATTAGCACTTATCGTTTTAATTACAGCATCGGTAAACGTCTCCCAGCCTTGTTTTTGGTGACTTCCAGCGTCGTGAGCACGAACCGTTAGTGTTGCATTAAGTAAAAACACACCTTGTTTAGCCCAACGTTCTAAGTTTCCGCTTTCTGGATAGGGTTTATTTAAATCAGTTTCAATTTCTTTAAAAATATTAATAAGAGAAGGTGGATGTTTAATACCATCATTAACGCTAAAACACAAACCATTGGCTTGATTGTAGTTATGGTAAGGATCTTGACCAATAATAACCACTTTTAAATCATTAAAATGGCACTTCTCAAAAGCATTAAAAATGAGTGCACTAGAAGGAAAACATTGATTTTTACTGTATTCGGTTTTTACAAATTGAACTAATGATTCAAAATACGGTTTATCAAATTCAGATTGTAAGTGGCGCTTCCAACTGTTGTGAATATCTTCTGTCATAATATTATTATGTATTTCAGAATAAAAATAATACTATCTTTAGTGCTATAAAAGAGAATTATCAATTTTGTTACTTCGGAGTTTATGCTGAGCGCAGCCGAAATACAATCAGGAATAATAATTCAAGCTAACCAACAGTATTAAAAAGCACATTCCTGCCTTGGCCGGAATGACAACGTATGAAAAACCTAACATTCCCATCAGCACAAACTATTTTATTAATTATAGCAGGACTGGTAACGCTACTAACCTGGATTATCCCTGCTGGCAAATACGATACATTAGTGTATAATAAAGAGACTAATAATTTCACGCAAGCGAGCAATGAAAAATCCATTGATCTGCCTGCAACACAAGAAACATTGGATGCCCTAGCTATTAAAATACCGCTTGAGAAATTTACCAGTGGAGGCATTTACAAAGCCATTAATATTCCTAACACGTATAAAAAACAAGAAGCTAGACCTCAAGGTGTTTTAGCGTTTATAAAATCGCCAGTAAAAGGTATTATTGAAGCTGCAGATATTATTTTCCTAGTATTAATAATTGGAGGCTTAATTGGTATAATAAATAGTACAGGTGCTTTTGATGCTGGTATTGGATGGCTTGCAAATGCCTTAAAAGGAAGAGAATTTATTCTCATTATTTTAGTCACCACTTTAGTAGCAGCTGGTGGTACAACTTTTGGGTTTGCAGAAGAAACCATTGCCTTCTTCCCTATTTTAATCCCTGTGTTTTTAGCAGCAAAATACGATGCTTTAGTTGGTGTTGCTTGTATCTTTATTGGTTCGTCTGTAGGAACTATGTGCTCTACTATAAATCCATTTAGTAGTATTATTGCTAGTGATGCGGCAGGAATAAGTTGGACCACAGGAGCTTTTGGGAGACTATTAATGTTACTAGCGTGTTTAACGATTTCTATTATTTACATTTTACGCTACGCCAATCGTGTAAAAAAAGACCCTACAAAATCTATTATCTACGATCAACAACAACAAATTGCAGCAATGTTTTCTACTAATACTTCAGAAACTGTAAAATTCACTACACGTTTACGTTTGGCGTTATTTGTTTTCACGATGTGTTTTGCCATAATGATTTATGGTGTCGTTTTCTTAGAATGGTGGTTTGTAGAGATGACGGCAACTTTTCTTGTTGGTTCTATTTTAATAGGAATTATTACAGGAATAAAAGAATCAACCTTTGTAGATACTTTTGTTAAAGGTGCTGGAGATTTATTGGGTGTTGCTTTAATTATAGGAATTGCAAGAGGAATTACAGTTATTATGGCAGATGGCTTAATTAGTGATACCTTGTTATATTACGCTAGTGGTGTTACCAACGGTATGAATAAAGGGCTTTTTGCAACTGCTACAACAGGCATTTATGCTGTACTTTCTTTCTTTATCCCAAGTTCTTCAGGAATGGCTGTGTTAACTATGCCTATTATGTCGCCTTTGGCCGATGGTGTTGGTGTTGGAAGAGAAATTGTTGTTAATGCCTACCAATATGGTATGGGATTATTCTACTTAATAAACCCTACAGGATTAATATTGGCCTCTTTAGCAATAGTAAAAGTTGGCTTTAATAAATGGCTAAAATTCATCATGCCTTTGTTTATTATTTTGGTTGCCTTTACTTTAATAGTAATGACGGTTTTAGTATATTTATAGAACGAAAATAGTAGCGTTAGTACGAGTGAAATCAATACATTAAATTATTAAATCAGGTATCAGTTCGAGTGAAATCAAGACATTAAATCAGGTGTCAATTCGAGTGAAATCAAGACATAAATTCAGGTGTCAGTTCGAGTGATTTCGAAGTATGAGAAATTGTAACGAGAACACTTTAATTATTTTTTATGTTATTTTTATTACAAAAACCACTCGATTGACAAAACATTTAAACATCTCCAATGTACACAATCATAGGTGCTGGAATTGGTGGGTTAACCACTGCTCTAGTCTTCGAAAAATTAAATATTAAGTACCAATTATTTGAAAAAGCAAAAGCACCAAATGCGTTAGGTGCAGGAATTTGGCTAGCACCAAATGCGCTGCAAGTTCTAGAATTTGTAGGTGTTTTAGATGCAGTCTTTAAAGTTGGAAATGTAGTCAATCGTATTACTTTATCCAACCAAAAACTAGAGCCATTAGCGGATAGCAGTCAATTACCAGCAAAAGAAAAATATGGTTTCTCCACCCTTGCTATCCATCGTGCAAAACTACAATTAGCATTAATTGAAGCGCTTCCCAAAGAAAAAATCCATTGGAATAAAGCGTTTCAATATTTTAAGCAAGAAAACGATGCTGTAATTATTACTTTTACAGATGGTTCACAAGTCGAAAGTCAATACCTTATTGGTGCAGACGGTATAGATTCTAAAGTACGCGCGCAACTATTCCCTAAATCGCAAATTCGTTACTCTGGTCAAACCTGTTGGCGAGGCGTTATGAAAAGTGCATTACCTTCAGAATATAAAGAACGAGGTATCGAAATGTGGGGAAAAGGTATCCGGTTTGGTTTGTCTCAACTCTCAGAAACTGAAACCTCTTGGTTTGCAGTACAGAAAAGCAAAGCGTTTCAAAAAGATAATACTGCTGTTTTAAAAGAAAAACTTACCACCTATTTTAAAGACTTTCATCCTTTAGTAAACCAATTAATTAGCAATACAGAAATAGATAACATTCTGCGAAACGATATCACAGACTTAAAACCCATAAAACACTGGCAAAAAGGAAACGTCTGTCTTATTGGTGATGCAGCCCATGCTACAACTCCCAATATGGGACAAGGTGGTGCTCAAGCCATTGAAGATGGTTATTATTTGGGTAGAATGATTTCTGAAAACCCAAATAAAAACAGTTTTAAAGACTTCCAAAATAAACGTTATAAGCGTGTAAATAGCATTGTAATGCAATCTTGGTTTACAGGTAAAATAGCAAATATGACTGCTGGCTACTCAATTAGAAATATTATATTTAGCAAAGTACCTAAAAAACTAATAGACAAAAACATGTATTCTGTTTACGATTTAAAAGATTAAAACCAATATTATGAAATACACACTAATTTTAATTATTGCCCTATCATGCTTCAACTGTAATACTAAAACAGAACAAATAGAAGCTAATATAATAAGCCAAGAGGGCAACGAAAAGGAGTTTAATATTGTTTTAAACAAACATTTAGAAGCTGTCTCTAAAAAGAATTTAGAAGCTATGAAAAGTACATTAACTCCAAACGGAAACATGCAACTTATCTTACCAAGTACAGAGCCTACAAATACAAACACTGCCTTTATTAACTATCATAAAGAATGGTTTGCAGCGCCAATACAATGGTCTTTTAAAACCAAAATACTTAATACAAATATTGGAGAAACACTGGGTATGGCAATTGTAGAAGTTGTGTATAGTGAACCACTTCGTAATGGGAAACCTTATTTTAATCGCATGATAGTGAGTTATGATTTAGAAAAAACTGATGGTAAATGGTACTTTATTAAAGATCATGCCAGTTCCATAAAAAAATCTACCGATTTATAACTCTTATAATCAAGTACTTAACTTATTTTTTTATAATAATTCTATTTAATAGCTAGGAAAAACTGCTTTATGCTTGTTATATAAGTAAATAGCTACAATTTGTGTTTTGTAGTTTACAAAAAAATATTTCATTTATTTAATACTTTTTATTGCTTTTCACGTGCAGACGTGAAGTGTTTTTAGTGAAATTCACTAAAATTTGTAGTAGAAATTATTTAATAGTCCAAATAACAAGTAAAAATTAAACCTATGAAAAAATTAATTCAATTACCGTTACTCCTGGTATTCTCTTTACTAGTTTTCCAATGCTCTAGCGACGACGATGCTCCAGAACCGCAAACAGAAGTAGAAATACAACCCGAAACAGTAACGGATGCGGATGGAAACGTTTACGAGACCATTACAATGGGAAATCAAATTTGGATGAAAGAAAATTTAAAAACAACAAAATATAATGACGGCGTAGCTATTACTCAATATACTTTTGCTGCACATGGCAATAATTGGGGAAGCTTAAACAACCAAGAAGCATTTTACCGTTGGGCAGATACAAGTGACTTAAGTAATATAGTTGACGAAGAGTTAACTTTCGATGCTTATGGTGCAATGTATAATCATTTTGCAATTGAAAGCGGGAAATTGGCTCCAGCAGGTTGGAGAATTCCAACTGAAGCAGATTTTTTAACATTAGAAAGCTTTATTGCTAACGATGGTAATTCAGGACATGAAGCAACAGTATTAAAAACAGAAGCAGGATGGTCACCTAACTCTGGAAACGGAACAAACGTATATGGTTTTAATGCAGTACCAAATGGCTATGTTAGCACTCCTGGAACAGCTACTCTAGCGCATGGTATATGTACATGGGCAACAACAAATGTTAATGGTACTAGTCTTGGTTCTCAAACAAGAAGACTTGTTCAATTATTTGATACTAACGCTATATTATATGGAGATAACCCAATACAACTTGGAGCAGGTATCAGATGTATTAAAATACAGTAGTAATGTTTAAGTATATTGAAAGGCACAAATTAAAGTTTGTGCTGTTATGTGTTGTTCTATTACTCTTAAAATTTACAATCTTCTTCTTGTTAGATTAACTTTTGAGACCACTACACTATAAATGGTTGTCGTATTAATTTTATCCTTTTTGATATTTAAATTATTTCTTTAATTAACAATTTATAGCGTTATAATTCTTATGCTTATTTAATTATACTAAAATATGATTAAACATAATTGCGTCTTTTAACTATGAGAAAATGTGTTTTTATTATAACCGTATTGTTTGGGCTTTCTGTCAGCGCACAAATCAGTAATGATTCTTTAAAACTAGTATGGGAAAACGAAAAAGGAATAGATTCCGTTCGTTTTAATGCTTTAGAAAACTATTATGAAATAAATAATCAAACTCAACCTGATTCAGCATTAGTAGCTTTAGAGTATTATTACTTATTAGCAGAAGAAAAGAAGGCTACAAAGCACATGTTTAAGGCTACTAAAAGAACCGGAAATATTTACAGACTTAAACGTAATTACGATAAAGCCATGAGTGTTTATCAAGAAGCCGAAACGTTAGCAATTGAACTTAAAGATCCAACGTTACAAGCGGCTATTATGGGTAACATGGGTAATATTTTTATTTATAGACAAGACTATAGTCAAGCAACACAGTATTTTTCTAAGGCTTTAAAGTTTTATCAAGAAGATGCTAATCTAGAGGAAGAATCGCATATGCTTACCAGTTTAGGAAGCGTTTATCTCATCATTAATAATTACGATTTAGCCTTAGAGTACTATAAAAAATCACTTAACATTTTAAATAATAGAGCATTTGAAGACCGAAGAACAGCTGTTATTTATTTGAATATAGGTTGGACAAATTTTGAAAAAGGATTGTACAAAGATGCTGAGTTTTATTACAAAAAAGGACTAAAAATACTTCAAGTAAAAAACGAAAAATTCTTTATAGCCAACTGTTACGAGTCTTTAGCTAAGATATACCTTAATTTAAAGGACTTAAAGCGTGCTAATTTTTATGCAATAAAGAATTTAGACCTTAATACAGAGCTTGCCATAGAAACAGGAATTATTGATGCCCAAATTATTATTGCGCAACTCACCTTCGAGACCAATACAAGTGATGCAACTAAAAAAGCAGAAGCTATTTTAGCTAAGTTACCTTCCAATGCAAATAATGAGGTCAAACGAAATGTATATGAATTATTATACAAATGCTACAAAGCACAAAACAAATTAGGCTTATCATTAAAAATGTACGAGCGCTATAACATTTATAATGATAGCATTCAGTTAGAAAAAAATAATTTCGCAGTCGCAAGAGAAGCTGTTAAAAACGAGTTCGATGTTAAGCTATATGAAACCAAACTTAAAAACGAAAAACAACAAGCACAATTAGAACTAAAACAGCTTAAAAGAACCTTTGGCATTATTTCGGGAGCTGTACTTTTAATCCTTTTTATTGTACTGTATTATAAAAACCACATTAAAAAGAATCGTAAAAAAAGAGAAGCATTACTAGAAGAATTAGAAAAACTTAAAAATAATTCTAGTTCAAGTATTATTGTCGACTCCAAAAAATTCGAACTCATTAGAGAAGACATTGAAGCTTCTATTAATAGAAAATTAAACGAAACCGACTGGAAAGTCCTTAACATTTTACTAGATACACCAGAAATAACCAACAAAGAAATTGCCGAAAAAGCCTTTATGAGTGTCGATGGCATTGGTTCTGCACTAAGAAGGATGTACGATTATTTCGATATTAAAGATACTAAGTATAAAAAAATCGCACTATTAACAGAAGCTATTAAACGCTCTAATAATTAATATTTTTCACTTTTAACCGTTAAATTGATAGTTTCACCCGTACACGTGAAGCTTATTTTTCACAAAAAAGAGATATTTAGATCTAATCATTAAAACAAATTACTATGAAAAAGTTATTATGTATTGCAGTATTAGCAATGGCATTTATGAATTGTGAAAAAGACGATGACAATCAAGAACAACAAGTAGTGCAACAAGAAGAAATTGTACCAGCAAAACTTCTTGGGACTTGGGAAATGTATCGTGATGAAAATTTAGAGTCTATTATAGACGAATGGACTGGAACAGAGTGGACTTATGTAGACCAATGGTTTCAAAATACAAGAGAAGACTCTGGAATAATTTTAGAGTTTAGAGAAGATGGTACTTTTATAAGCCGTTATGTAGATGTAGAAGTTGCAAATGGTGTTTGGACAGCATTAGACGATGGGCGTTACTATTTTGAATATCTTCAAGAAGATGGTAGTATAAACGATGCGCTTACAGAAAGAAGATACGTGACTATTCATTGCGATAACACCTACTCTATCGGTATTGAAGGTAACGACAGACGTATTGAATATTATAGAATTATGGACACATTAGAATGTGGCGATTTAATTACTTATAATGTAGAGTAATTAAAACTATTTTAAGTTATTTCAAAAAGCACAAACCCAAGGTTTGTGCTTTTTTTTGGCAATTAGTAAACAAACATTTGCAATATATCAATTGATTAGTTGGTCTTAAAACTATAACTTTGAGCTTCGAAAATATTACGATCAATAACTAAAAAATTAAAACCAATATTATTATGAAAACCAACATAATTTACAAAGCCTTAATTATTCTATTAATAAATTTCAACTTTTTCTGCATGCCACAATTAAATGCGCAATGCACATTACAAGTATTTCCAAATTTAGTAAATAATGAATGTCAAGGAGGATCTGACGGAGCAGTAAGTGCAGTAGGTATTTTTGGCACACCACCATACTCAGCAGTTTGGAGAAATTCAATGGGAACTATAGTAGACACAGACATTAATTTATTGCAAGGACAAGCGTCTAACGCTTCAGGTTTAACAACAGACACTTATACTGTAACTTTTACAGATGCTACTATCTCTTGTGTAATATCTACAAACATAGGTGTCGGTAATATCACAATAGATACTTCTACTACATTAAATAATGCAACCATTAGCACTAATGCATCTAGTGTAACCTACCAATGGTTAGATTGCAATAATGGTATGAATCCTATTTCAGGAGAAAATAATAGCACATTTACCGCGACCTCAAATGGTAATTACGCTGTGTCTTTAACTAAATTCGGATGTACAGATGTTTCGGCATGTGTTTCAATAGCGACTTTAAGCACAGTAGAAAACGCCTTTTCAAATAACTTTAAAATCTTTCCAAATCCAACAACAGCAAATATTAATATTCAATCTTCAATTGCTATTAAAAGTGTTGTATTGTATGATACTTCAGGAAGACAAATATTAAAAACTAACGCGACAAATAAATTAAATATTGAAACTTTAAATCCAGGCGTTTATTTGATGGAAATATATGGGATTAATGATCAAAAAGTGATTAAAAAAATAATAAAGCAATAGCGATTTAAATATAAGTATAGTACTATATTAAAAGCACAAAATCCTAAAATTTGGGTTTTGTGCTTAAGTAGGTTCAGTAGTAAAACAATTGCAGCGCAATAGTAAGCGCAATATACAAAATAACTATCCTGCATTTTTAGGCGCTAACAGCTTAACAATACCTAGATTTACTTTTTTCTAATTTACAAATGCGATATTTTATACATTTAGGCTTCGATGGTAGTGATTACAGTGGTTGGCAGCGTCAAAACAACACGCTTAACACTGTGCAAGAAGTTATCGAACAAACACTTTTACAGATTTTTAAGAAAACAGTAAGTGTTTATGGTTGTGGTCGCACAGATGCTGGCGTGCACGCTAGCCAATATGTAATTCAAATTAATTTGGAGGAAGCACCAACCTTCGATTTAAAATTTAGATTAAATAAAAACCTACCCAATAGCATCGCCGTTTTCGAAATCTTCGAAGTGACGGTAAAGCAGCATTGTCGTTATCATGCTGTTTCACGTTCTTACGATTATTTTTTGCATTGGAATAAAAACCCAATACTATACCCTAACAGTGCCTTCTACGAAGATTATTCCTTAGACTTCGAAGCCATGAAAAAAGCGACGGCTATTATTAGTGACACTAAAGACTTTAAAGCGTTCTGCAAGCAACCGCATCTCTACGATAACACCTTATGTGAGGTAACCAATTGCCAACTGTTTATTAATGAAGCGCAAGGTCGCATGCGATTTTCTATCACCAGCAACCGTTTTCTACGTGGTATGGTGCGTATTTGTGTGTATTATGTGTTGGAAGTTGGTCGTGGTAAGCTAACTTTAGAAGCCTTTAAGCAAATTTTAAATCAGGAAAAAAAGTTGAAAGTAACCTACACTGCACATCCTAATGGTTTGTTTTTGAGCAAGGTTGAGTATCCTTTTTTAACATTAGATGCGTCTTATAATTTGGTAAAGCTGTTAAGTGTTGGTTTGGAGTGATTTTATCTTCGAAGTAAAATAAACTTTAACTGAAAGAGAGTGTGTGTTAGATATTAAAAAAAAATACGGTTTCCCGTAGTAATATTTAAAGGATTATATTTAATTTTAGGTCTCACTATTGTAAATAAACCAAGTAGTTCTATGTCTTGTAAATAGGCACTTATTTTATAACTTAGCGATACCTGTTTTAATACTAAAAACACTGTTATCGCTATCTGTTTTTTAACATATAGGGAACTTTAATAATTATTAAAAAATAAAAAAGCATTTATAAAATGACAAAAATCAGATATTCTAAAGAGAGATTAAGATCTAATTTAAGATTAGGAATATTTTTTACAGCTCTAGGAATTATTCTGGCTTTACTATCTTTAGTAACTAGTGATTGGAGAGATATATCAATTAAAACAGTTGGGATTGGACAACTTGGAGCAGGACTTTTTATGTTCATTATTTATTACTTTGAGAATAAAAAGCAATATCTAACACTTAATAATGGAGAATTAATAAAAAACACTCTGTTTCCGAAAAAAATTAAGCTATCCGAAGTAAAATCTATTAGAGAATTTGCAGGTGACTTAAAACTGATATTGAAAAAAAGTGAATTTATTATAGACACTCAAATTATTGAACCTAATTCTTTAATGGAATTAAAAAACGAATTGAAAAATTACAATTTGAAATAAATTAATGGCCACATGTATTTTTAAATACCTGTACTTAAGATGTTTATTCGCTAAAACGAAGTTTTTTCACGACATATTGTTGTACAACATGATAAAAGATTATGAATAGCACAGACCAAAAGGTTTGTTTTTTTTTTGTTTAATGTTAGTGTGTTACGGGTTTCCGTAATGATACCAATATGCGTTTATTTAAATTTGACTACTACCTAATATAAGAAAACCACGTAGTTATACGTGTAGGGAATAGTGAGGTTGAATTGTACTTTAGCTTTACATGCTTTAATACTAAAAATACTGTTATCGCTAATTGTTTTAGGGATATGAGGAGCTTTGGTAATTATATAAGGAGTTTTGTAAGTAATTTGACCAAACCATTATGAGTAGACTAAAACCATTGATAAGCATTTTAATTCTGACCATAACATTTAGTAGTTGTGAAAATAAAAAGAGTGAAGAAAAAACCAACTCAAAAACTGAATTAGAAAAGGTTGAATTGTCTAAGAAAGTTTTTACCGAATCAGAAATTGCCAAATACACAGTTTCTGCGATTATGAATCAGCCACCTGAAATAATAAAAGTAAAAAACAATGACGGAATTTATTACGTTTCATATACTAGAAAGGATGATGGAAAAAAGTTTGATTACAAAGTTAAGATTAGCGGAAATAAAGTGACTTGGGGAAATGGTGATGGAAAATGGAGAGACACCAAATTTGATGAAAAAATAAAATATTCTGAAAAAGGCAATGAACTGAAAATAATACAAACATTTGAAGATGGTTCTGAAATTGTAAAAGAGTTCACAAAAAACGAATCTAAAATAGATAGTTTAATTCAATCTCAACAGAAAATTGCTGTTGGTAATATAAATTTTGGAATTACCGAAAAAAAGTATAAAAAAGAGGAAAAAATATTCTTAGAAAAAACAAAGGGCAAACTCGGGTATTTCAAATTCCGAATGAGACCAGATTTTTATGATGATGAACGAGGCTTAAGGCATTTAAGATTATACGGTGAAACAAGGGATTATAATTATTTTTATAAATCTGGTATAGATAATTACAATTCACTCAGAAATATTATAATTAAAAAATATGGAAAGCCAACGAATAATAGTGAATATGACAATCTTCCAAGAACTGAGTGGATAATAGGAAATAAAAAAATTAATTTAAGTATCATTGAAATAGATTATGAATATACAATGCAATTGTATTTTAAATATGAAACTGAATTAGAAAAAAATAAGTTGGAAAAGGGTATTTATGAACGAGAAAAAAAATCAATTGAAGAAGCAATTAATAATCTATAAAAACTACTTACAACACCGTATATAATTTATTGCTAGTTCTAGCCTACTTACGAAAATCCTCGCGGATTTTCTATTCGGTTTTTATATGCTAAATTAAGTGCTAAACCACGCAACAAACCATATACAAGAACGTTGGCAAACATTTGCCTACGTTACCAAGATTTGGTATATTTGAATAAAACATAATTCAAATGGGAAAAAACACGTCAATATCACTCGGAAATCATTTTGAGGAATTTATAAGATCAGAAGTAAAATCTGGCAGATATGGTTCTGTAAGCGAAGTTATTCGTTCAGCTTTACGAATTTTGGAAAATGAAGAAAAAAAAGAAAGAGAATTGATTAAAGCTCTTGAAAAAGGAGAACAAAGCGGATTTGTTGAGAATTTCGATCCGAAACAAAACCTAATTGAATTGCATAGTAAACACTTATGAGTAAAAACCAATACCGAATAAGTCAACAAGCGATTGATGATTTAAATGACATTTGGGTTTACACCTTTCATAAATGGTCTAAAAAGCAAGCTGATAGATATTACGACCTAATAGTCGAAGAAATTGAATTTATTGCCGATAATTATTTGGTTGGAAAATCTGCTGAACAAACTCGGAAAAATTATAGAGTAACTAAAATCAAATCACATCTGATTTTTTATAGAAAAATTGAAAATGGAATTGTTGAAATAGTTAGAATATTACATCAGAGAATGGACATTAAAAAACATATGAAATAAAAACTGCACACAACACGGTGTATAATTAATTGCTTTGGTTAGTGCTTATTTGGAAAATTCCTTCGGAATTTTCTCTGGTCCGTATTTGTTTACTAATTTAGTTGCTTAACCACGCAACTATCCATACACATCATGTCAGACTGTCTAAAAACTGAGCACTTAAATATTGGTATAAAACATTGATAATTTGTATCTTTAGTTATGAGCTACATTCAAGGTTTTAACAGAAAACAAGCCGTTTTAATTCCCGAAACAATAGAACAATTAATAGAAGAAAATAATCCTGTACGCTTTATTGATGCCTTTGTAAATTCACAAGATGTTGTTGCTTTGGGGTTTAAAGATATTCGGTTTAATAAAAATGGTCGCCCGCCATTTCATCCAAAAGATTTATTAAAACTTTACATCTACGGCTATCTTAATAAAATAAGATCTTCTCGAGCATTAGAAAAGGAATGTATTAGAAATGTGGAATTGATGTGGCTTATAAAAGGACTTGTTCCAGACCACAATACCATCTCTAATTTTAGAAGGGACAATCCAAAATCCATTAAAAAAGTGTTTAGAGCCACTGTAAATATTGAAATTACAGATAAAGAAGGTTTTTATACGATAGATATTTCATTAACTAAAAATTTGATTACATCGTATAAAAAGAAAATTGAATTAAAACAAGAAATGAGAGGAACAGCGGATATTATAACCGAAGATTTACGATTAATGGAACGATTTTTCTATCAAATGATTAAAATTTTCAGAAGAAATGAATGATATATATATATAGATTTAAAACCGCAAACACATTTACAATTTTACCAAACTCAATCCATTGTAAAATTGTAAAAGAGTTTACTACAATAGAACAAATATTAAAGGAATTAGAAAAAAAACATGTAATCCCAGTTGCTAACAACGGCTATACTTAATTGCTTGGTCTGTGTCTAATTTGGAAAAATATTCGATTTTTACAAGTTGGTTTTGTACTTATAAACTTAAGTGCTAAAATGTCGCAACTAAGCATGGCCAAACCGTTGGCAAACATATAAGAAATGACGAAAATCAGATATATAAAAGAGTGATTAAGAAGTAATTCATGAATGGGAATATGCTTTGTAGCAATCGGAATTATTTCGTTTTGCTATCTTTTATGACTTCAGTATGGAAAGAAATTTCACTCGCATTTATCGGAATTGAACAAATAGGAGCTGGACTTTTTATGTTTATAATTTATTACTTTGAAAACAGAAAACAATATCTGACTCTGAAAAACGGAGAATTAATAAAAAACAGTCTATTTCCAAAAAAATTAAGCTATCCGAAGTAAAGTCTATTAGAGAATTTGCAGGTGACTTAAAACTGATAATGAAAAAAAGTGAATTTATTATAGAAACCCAAATTATTGAACCTAATTCTTTAATGGAATTAAAAAACGAATTAAAAAATTGCAATTTGAAATAAATTAATGGCCACATGTGTTTTTAAATACTTGTTATTAAATTATTTAAGCGCTAAAAAGAAGTTGTTTTCACGACAAATTGTTGTAAAATTTAAGTACAACATGATAAAAGATTATGAATAGCACGGATCTTAAGGTTTGTGTTTTTTTTTTGTTTAATGTTAGTGTGTTACGGGTTTCCGTAATGATACCATTATGCGTTTATTTAAATTTGACTACTACCTAATATAAGAAAACCACGTAGTTATACGTGTAGGAAATAGTGAGGTTGAATGGTACTTTAGCTTTACACTTTTTAATACTAAAAGTATTGTTATCGCTATCTGTTTTATGGATATGAGGAACTTTAGTATTTATATAAGGAGTTGGCAAACATAATACGAAACCCGATGATTAAAATAAAACTTTTTACTTTACTAATTATAATTTTTAGTAGCAATTCCTTTTCTCAAAATTTAGAGAGACTAAGTCAGAATAGAGGATTTAAAGAAATTAAACTTGGAAAAAACATAAACGAATTTGACAGGTTTGTAAAAAAAGACACAACTAATTTAAAATATTTTGGAGCTTTAGGTTATAATTCCGACTATGCTTATGATTTTATTGATACAGAATATGAGAATATTGGTAATAGTAATGTTAAAAGAATTTTCATTTGGGTTTTTGACAACGAAATATATAAAATTAAAATCTATTTTGAGAGGTCACAAGAAGTTATTGAAAATTTAAAAATCGCCTATGGCGAACCAACATCGGAAGGAAGTAATAAAAATCTAAAAAGTCTGATTTGGAAAACTGAAAAAGAAAGATGCTGGCATATGAATGTTGGCGAATACTCCGCTATAATAACTTATCTGGATTTTGAAATAGAAGCTAAATTTGAAAGAATAAAAAAAGCAAACAAAACTAAAAAAGCTCTATCCGAATTTTAAAAATATTTTATCTTAAAACATCATGGCTATATTAAATTTCAAAGGTTTTTTACCTATTGAAGAAAAACCAAAAGAGTTTTTAAAGTTCAGAGAAGAAGTTTCAGAACTGCTGAACTCTTTAGATGGCGAATTGACTTTCAGCTATGTTGAAAAATACAAACAATTTGACATTACAGAAAATACAACGAATAAAACCTACATAGAAATACGACAAATTTTAGGTGAAATTTCAAAACATTTGATATAATAACGATTTGCCAACACCGTATATAAAAAATTGCTAGTGTTGTGCTAAATCAAAGGTCGTTGCACGTTTGTTACATTTGATTTTCCATCGGAAAATCCTCGCACACAAACACACAACTTTCCATATACGTAACCGTTAGCATAATTTTGAATTAGATTTACAATCATTAGAAACCATCAACAGAATGAAAAGAAAACTACTTGCACTTACTTTTGGAATATTAACAATATTCGGTTGTTCAGACGGAGAAACCAAAAAGCAGTTATCTGAATTAAAAACTGAACTTGTACAAACAAAGGCAGAATTGAATAACTGTTCGGCTGAATTGACTGAAATCAAGAATACAGCAGAAAATAGATTTATTCGAGCAAGAAAACTTCTTTCCAAAAATAACTTGAGTGAAGCAAAAATCGAGTTTCAGGGAATTGTAGAAAACTTTAAAGGAACTAATGACGCAAAAACTGCTTCCAAAGAAATTTCTAAAATTGACACTACAGTTAAACAACAAAGAATAGATGCAGAAAGAAAAAAAGCACTTGGTTATAAAATTTTAAAACCTACGACAAGAGTAAAATATGGTGATTTATCATTAAAATTTGACAAAATATGGAAAGGAAAACGTTGGTCTTTTGATGATTATGGGCATAAATACTTTTTACGAGATGCTGAAAGAGGAAATAGTCACATAATGACAAGAGTTTCTGTAACTTCAGAAAACAATAATCCAACCTTACCACCTATTTTAGTTTACCAAATGAATAACGGTGAATTAAAATATTTGGGAACACAAGGATATAAATTTAGAAGATGGAAAGATTATGGTTCTTATCTTGGAAACTACGCTGATTATGGAAACGATTTTTCTCACTCAAAAACAATTCCTTTCAATTGTGGAGTTGAATTATCGAATGACGATTTGAAAAGAGGAACAATTTATGTCGTTCTCAAAAAACAAGGATGTTTTAACCGAACTAAATCTGACTATGGAAACCCAGAAATTACTTATAAAGAAAGTTCTTGTAGTCCGAAAAGAATCCTAAAAGTGACGGATTTTGATAATGATTATATATTACTAAAAAAACTATAAATAACGTATATAATTTATTGATAGGTACTCGCCTACTTACGAAAATCCTCGCGGATTTTCTATTCGTGTTTTATTTACTAAATTCAGTGCTTAAAACACCCAACTAACCATATACATAAACGTTAGGCACAAGCAAAACCAACACTCGAAAAAAAAGAAAAACTATGAAATTAGAAAAGATATTAGATAAACTTGGCTCATTAGAAAAGAATTCTTTTATAAAGATCATTGACAATATCATTTCAAAGAATCCAAAAAACAGCAAAGAAATTGACAAGATTTTAAGTGCTACTGAAAAAGGACTGAAATCGGTTGATAGCCAAAATATCGCTAAAGTTTTTGCTTTAACTTCAAACGAATTTCAAGAACACATAAAATGTGAGTTTCAAGAAATCACTTCTCAACTTGATATTTTAATCGATATTATAATTCGTGACGGTAATTGTATCATAAAACAAGATTGGTTTTCGAGATTATATGAAAACGAAATAAAAAACCTAAAAAAGAAAATAAAAGGTTTAGATGCAGATTTTGAAAACAATAAATCTGAATTAAGCGAAACAAGGAAACGTGATTACAAAATATACAAATCTTGTTTGCATACAGCATATTACAACGACCAAGAAAATAATCGAGAAGCTAAAGTGACTTCTGATGAACTTTCAATAATACTAACGCTTTCCAAACAACTTGGTCTTTCTCAAGAAGAAATTAAGTTGATTAATTATTCTATTCTTCCAATTAAAAAAATAGACATTCAAGAAGTTATAAAAGGACTTAAAAACATTGGAGTAATCTTTTATTCAAACAAAGAAAATACCATTTATGTTGCTGATGAAATGGTTAGGCTTTTACGAAAAATTCGTGAGAAACAAATTGCAGAAAAATTTTATCGTAGAACACTAAAACTTTTGAGAGAACCTATTATTAATCAAATTTCAAAAGAACACAATATTGATCGAAAATTAACTTACTCACAAAAAATAGAGGAAATTACTAAAGAAGGCGTTTCATTTACAGATTTATTATTGTCCGATATTTATAAAGTAGGAAGTACACTTACAGAAAAAAAGAAAACTTTAAATGAGCTTTGTGAAAAAGGACTAAACATTAGTAACCTAAAAGGAAGCACGTTAGAAGATAAAATCAGTAGTTTAATTGCCTATTTTGAGACTATAGAACGTGATGAAAAAGTTGGTATTTCACGCGATGGCTTTGATAAGCTCTTGTCTGAATTAAACACTTCTTTACCAAAACTAAACAACCAAATCCGTATACAATTTGAACTTCAAGACGAATTTGTTTTAACAGCAGATTTTCTGCTTGATTACAACATAAAACCAAGAGATATTTTAGATTTACTCTTCAAAGCAGACAGAACAAAGTTTCTTAAAGACAACGGAATTAAACAAAGAGGAGATGATATCTTAAATATTCTTGAGCATTATAAAGATGTCGAAAACTTGTATTTAGAAAACTATGAAAATGTAGCATACAGAAACTTAAACTTGCTTAAAGAAAACGGAATAACAATAAAAGAAAGCGAACTTGGATTAAAATTTGAGGAACTAACAAGTGTTATTTTTAACGGAATTGGATTTAATGTAGATGATGAATTTAAAAGCCAATTAAATACAAAAAAGGATAAGATGGATATTCTTTTAAATCTAGGTAATCAAGAAATTATAATTGTAGAATGTAAAACAAGTAAAGAAAGAGGATATAATAAATTTAGTTCTGTTTCAAGACAATTAAAATCTTATCAAAATTTAGCATTAAAAAACAATTTAAGAATTGTGAAAATATTGCTTGTCGCACCAGAATTTAGTGATGATTTTGTGACGGATTGCGAAATGGACACAGAAATGAATTTGTCATTAATAACAGCCTCTACTCTATCGAATATTTCAGAAGCTTTTAAAACATCAAAATATACAGAGTTCCCTCATGTTTTATTTAGAGATATTGTAATTAATGAAGAAAGAATATTGAAAGCATTGAGTAAATAGTGTTTGATATAAAGCACTTGTCCTGAACTTGTTTCATTATTGAAACGATTTCATATCAACGAAACATTATGCACCATTATAAAACAGGAATATTTTCAACCAATAGATAAATGCGGTCTTGAAAGAATCAAGGAATTATATTTTTCTTTAAGAATTATTTCAAATTGTAAATCATTGATTGAAAAAGAAAATTATTATCAAATTTCAGTCGTTTATGGGCAACTTAGGAGTTTATTTACTAATTTAGTTACTTAATCACGCAACCAATCTTATACAACAACATTATAAAATATTTGACCAAAAATGAGAATAGGATATAAAAAAAGAAATTTAAATATTAATTTAATTTTAGGAATAGTTTGGCTGATTTTAGGATTATTAAGCTTGATTTTTAGTGGAGAAAACCGTTGGTATGATTACAGGTATTTAGTGTTCGGAATATTATATATGATTTTATATTTCTATCAAAAACGGAATAAATATCTGACAATTGAAAACGGAATTTTAAAAATAAATGGTTCTTTCGGAAAGAAAATAAACCTGACCGAAATTAAACGAATTAAAAAATTTGCTGGAGACTATATCTTAAAAACAGATAAAAAAGAGTTAACTATAAATACACAAATAATTGACCCAAAATCTCTGGCAGAATTGAATACTGAATTGGGAAAATTAAATGTGGAATGGAATTAAAAAATGTTTTACAACACCGTATAAAAATAATTGCGATTTAGTACTTAATCAAAGGTCGTTGCGTGTTTGTAATGTCTAATTATCCTTAGGAAAATCCTCGCACACAAAACCGTAACTATTATTACACATAAACGTTAGCACAAATATGAAAAAACGAATCCTGACAACATTAACGCTTCTGATTTCATCTCTGACTTTTGCTTGTAGTTGCGATGAAATAAATCCAATAATAGAATACTATTCATCGGAATATGTCTTTGAGGGAAAAATTATTTCAAAAGTTTATGCAAAAGATAGTCTGACTTATAAAGTTACTTTTGACATTTCAAAACATTATAAAAATGGTGACTTTCCAAAAAAACTTGAATTTGATGTCACAGCAGAAAGTAAATATACTGGAGAATGGACTTCTTGCGACTGGAATGCCAAAAAAAACCAAAACTGGTTAGTCTACGCATATAAATACAACGGAAATTTAACTTTTAGTGGAATATGCTCTAACTCAAAAGTTACAGACCATAGAACGATTGGTTTAAGAGAGCAAAAGATATTAGACAATGGTAATTCATTTAAACTTGAGAATTACATTTATCAATTTGAACACGGTTTCAATTATACTAAACCAATTTCTGATATTGATTCTATATTAAAGACTGGAAAAATAAAAGATTACGAAAGACCTTTTACTTGGTTAAAGTTATTTATTGATGAAAATGGAAATCTGAATTCTGTAACTACTCATATTGGTTATCAACTTAAAACTGATACAATATTCAACCTTCCAACTGAATTTAAAATAAAGTTAAGAAAACCACTAACTGAATTTGAGGAAGACGCAATTGAATTACTAAAAAAAATCCAAAATGGGAAATAAAAAAACATAAAAAGACGAATATTCCTGTTCCATATATTAGACATTTAGCAATTGAATTTGATAAAGAAAAAAAGGAATGGAAATACGAATTATAAAATACTTGCGCTAACACCGTATAAAATTAATGGCTAGTCCTCGCGGACTTTCTTGGTAGGTAAATAATTACTAAATTAGTTGCTTGAAATACGCAACAAACCATATAAAATAGCGGTACAACATTGAAACTGAACATATGAAAATTAAACTCACGCTTATATTTTTGATGTCAAACTTATTGTCATTTTCTCAAATTAATTTTGAAAATAAAATAACTCTGATTGATGACACTCACAATACTTATGACATAAATGCTATAGCAATCGCTGATTTAGATAATGACAATTGGAAAGACTTAATTATCACCTCTTATGATGATAAAATTATATGGTATAAAAATGTTAATGGAGACTTTAGACATTTCCAAAGAAATATAATATCTATTAACCAAATTGATATTCCTAAATATATTACCGCAGCAGATTTGAACAACGACGGACTTCAAGATTTAATTGTAGTAAATGATTCTAGTGTAGATAACATTTTTTGGTTTCAAAATTTGGGAAATGGAGATTTTTCATCTGAAATTTTAATTTCTGACTCTATAAATGGAGCATCATCAATAGAAACAATAGATATTGATAATGATGGAGATATTGATATATTAACTGGTGGTGCAACTCAAGCAGTAATACTAATAGAAAACAACAATGGTGATTCTTTTCAGGCACCTCAAATTATATTATGGGAATTCTTTTACTAGACAAGTAAGATCTACTGATTTAAATAATGATGGATTAAGTGATATTATCTCAAGTCATTCTAATGGAACAATATATTGGGCAGAAAACTTGGGGAATAATGTTTTTGGTACCAGAGAATACATTACAGGTTCTTCAGATAACGGTTCAGCTCTTGATTTTATTGATGCTAATGAAGATGGCTATTTAGATATTGTAACTGCAAACAATTACAGCTCAGATAATGTTAGATATATTTTGAATCAAAACGGTAACTCTTTTGATAACAACAATCCAATTATCATAGATAATTCAATACAAGACCCATATCGAGTATATGTTAAAGATATTGATAATGATGAAAAAGATGATATAGTAGTCTCGTTTTGGACAAATGACAATATGAGTTGGTATAGAAATCTTGGGAACGGAAATTTTAGCACTGCAAATCTTATTTCTGACACTATAAATAATTCAAAGTCTTTTGCTATTGAAGATATTGATAATGATGGACTCAATGATATAGTATCCAGTTCTAATCCATCAAGTGAGCATAAATTATCTTTATTTAAAAATGAAAATAATGGAACTAATTTTGATGAAATAATTATTAATCATTTTTACGGTTTTCCTAATAAGATTAAAATTTCTGACTTAAACAATGATAATAATGAAGATATAATTGTTGCTGGTAATGATATTATTTGGTTCGAAAATAATGGAACAGATTTTAGTTCTTATAAACTTATCTCTTCAAACAATAATACAACTAACCAGAACTTTACCGATATCATTATTGAAGATATCAATAATGATGGCCACAAAGATATCTTAGGTTTTAATGTTAACTATATTTCTATTTTAACTAATAATAATGACCAAACATTTAGTGAACAAATATTTCAATATACAGTATTTAGAAATCCAATTTATGCTGATTTTGATGGAGATAATTTAAAAGATGTTTTGGTTTCTATTCCTACAACTAGTAGTGAACATCATATTGGTTTCATTAAAAGACTAAATAACAACACATTTGATACCCTTCAAATTATTGATATACCATATCACAATGGGACAAGCTTTTATAGAGTTTTTGACATGGCTCAAAATGATCTTGAAAATGATGGAGATATGGATATCATTTTAAGTTCATCTAACATATCTACTATTAAAATAATGAGAAATGATGGTTCTGCTAACTTTACTTTCGAAGATGCCACTGTTAATGGTAACATTGTTCCCTATAGCAATAAGAAAATACATGTTGAAGATATTGATAATGATAATTTTGAAGATATAATACTTTATAACGATCGTTATGACAATCAGGCATCCTATTTTGTTATTATACAAATTAAAAATAATCAAGGAAATCTAATTGGGAATGATAGTTATATTGATAGTACAGGAACAACAGCAGTATCAGGAATAACTTTTACAGACATAGACAATAATGGATATAAAGATATATTTTGTGCAACCTCTTCAAATGGTTCATACAATATAGAAGAAACTATTTTTTATTATTTAAATGATGGAACGAGCTTTCAATCTAAAGTTTATGTAGATAACCAAGGATATTTAGGTAGTTTAGATAGAGATATAATTTTAGAAGATATTAATAATGATAATACACCTGATATTATTACCAGTTTTCAAGCTATCAAAACTGTAGAGTATTTTCTAAATGATTCAACTTTATCAATAATAGAAAATGAAACTAATACTGATGATTTTACTTTTTATCCAGTTCCTTTTTCAAATACATTGAGTTGGAGGAGCACAACCGTGCAAGACCCTTTGAGCATTGAAGTATATACTATGAATGGAAGAAAAATATTTTCAAAAAAAGATTATCAAGAAAATAGTATAAATTTAGAGTTCTTGACACCAGGTCTTTATTTGATAAAAATGAATTATCCAAATAATGTTCAAATTACAAGAAAAATAGTTAAAGATTAACATTGCACAACAACGAGTATAAATAAGTGTTGGTTCTGTGTATACTCGGAAAATCCTACGGATTTTCCTCTGGCTCCTTTCCTTTTGCTAATTTAGTCCTAAACCAAAACAACGTGCCATGCAGGAACTCGTTGTAAGCCATTTAAACAAACAGAAATAAATGAGTAAAAAACAAAAATAAATTACAAAATTTCTCGAATGACCAACAAGTAAATTGCTTGAGGAATTTGGAAAAGGAAGTCATATTCCCGGTTCAGGAAGTGCTGCTGCCCTATCTTCATTAATAGGTATTGAATTGCAACAGAAAGTATTGTTATAGGGTGATGGTATTATTACAGAGTGTGATGTTTATGCGTGCTCTAATCCTCCTGGTAATAATCCGGAATTAGAACAATCAAAAAACTTTACTTTACTCTAAACCCAACCAAATTGGGTGTAGGTATTCTAATTCAAACAAAATGAAAATAGTTTTAACAATAATTATTATAATATTTTCTTGTTTTAGAGGCATTTCTCAAAACATTATAGTTGCTGATTCATTAACAAAAAAACCTTTATCATTCACAGTAATAAAATTTAATCAAAACGGTTTTTATACGTCCCAGAAAGGAGATTTTAATATAAATAAAATAGATACTGATTCTTTTGAAGTAAGTATGTTGGGTTATAAAAAAGCAATAATAAAAACTACGACTGTTAAAGACACCCTTTTTTTGTCTAATGAAATTAATTTATTGGATGAAGTTGTTGTTTCTAACAACAAGACCATATCTAAAAACTTAAAATTATTAAAAAGCCCAAACATTTTTGGCTCTTGGGTTCTTCAGCCAAAGTCAGAAATACTTGCTGCCATTTATCCATCAAATGAAATAAAAAATTATTACATTGATAAAATTCATATTGGATTTGCAAAAGTAAAAGAAAAAAAAGAACTTAAAGACAGTAATATCAAGGCATATGTTAGATTGCACATCTACGAGCTTGAGAATAATAAACCGTCAAATTCAATTTACAGTAGTGAACCTATTGATGTCAATTCATTTGAAAAAGACGAAATAGTTTTTGACATTTCTAACAATCTCATAAAATTAGAACAGAATGGGATTTTTGTTGGACTTGAATTAATTGGCTATTATTCTGAAAAATCAATTTTCACTGATTTTGATGCCAATCCTATCATTAGGCCTTTGTTAACAAAGAAAAATAGTAATTATTTTTCATCAAAAACATTTATTAGATATGTTTTCAAAAATCAAATTGAAATGATAACAGTAGGCGATTCAATAAGAAAAGGAATGACATGGGATAAAGAAATTATCAGGAACTTAAACATTGGCTTTGAAATTAGTAAATAAAAACTACCGCCAACATCGTATACAATTTATTGCTGGCTTATTAGCTACTTGCGAAAGTTCTCACGGGCTTTCTTGGTTGGTAATAATTCATTAAATTAAGTGCTTAAAACACGCAACAAAGCAAATACAACAACGTTAGTAACGAACTCCTTTCGTCATTCGTTACTAACTTCACACGCATAAAACTCGTCACGACTGCCCAACTGCACTCGTTTTAGTAATGGATAAAATCCATTGAAACGAGACTTTATCCGTGTGAAGTTAGCTGGCATTAAAAAAAACATGAGAATCCAAAGAATAATTCTAATATTAATAATCGCATTTACTTCTAACACAGCTTTAGGACAAGCAACTGATTCGTTGAAAAACGCTCTGTTAGAAAAAATAAAATCCAGTGAACTATTTAAAGGAGATATCTATGATTTAAAAGGAAAGGAGTTGCCAAAATTTGAACTAAATCTTATCAACGGTCAAAAACTCAATTCTGAATCTCTTAAAGGTAAACCGACCATTATAAATTTTTGGTTTAGTAATTGTGCACCTTGCATAGAAGAAATGCCTCTTTTAAATAAAATCAAATCAGAATTTGTGAATGATGTAAATTTTATATCTATTACTTTCCAAAGTCAAAATGAAGTTAATGAATTTCTAAAAACAAATGAATTTGACTTTACTCACGTTATTGAATCAAAGGAATATATAAAAAATTTAGGATTCTTTGCATATCCTAAAACATTAATTTTAGACAAAAGCCTAATTATAACGGAAATTGAGAAAAGCATTCCAAAAGATATTGAAAATGAAGACCAAAATAAAGTTGAATTTATAGCGCGAATATCAAACCAACTAACCGAATTAAAAAAACGTTAGCTAACACCGTATAAAAATAATCTCGGTTTAGTGCTTAATCAAAGGTCGTTGCGTGTTTGTAACGTCTAATTTTCCTTCGGAAAATCCTCGCACTCAAACGCGCAACTTTCCATATACATAAACATTAAGCGAATCGTCTCAAAACTCTTATTGTCATTTCTATTCCATAACTTTGCTACTCATAGAAAGCCACAGCTATTAAAAACAGAAGTAAACAAATAACCACTACTCTCCTACTTCACAAAAAATAGATTCCTCCCAAATGCACATTTTAAAAACCCATTACCATCCAGAAGTCAAAACTTTAGAAAATAAATCTGTTTTCACAAGGTTAGCAACTAGAGGTATCGGCATTGAAGGAGACGAAATTTTACTATTGTATACAGAAAGATATGAAGATTACAGTCTTCCTGGTGGCGGCTTAGAGCATGGCGAAGATAAAATATCGGGAATGATGCGAGAGCTTAATGAAGAAACTGGAGCTACAGCAATTAAAAACATAAAACCATTTGGGGCTTACGAAGAGTACAGACCTTGGTATAAGGCAGACTACGACATACAACATATGATTTCTTATTGCTATACTTGCAACATTAACAATGCGCTTGGTGAATCGAGAATGGAATCTTACGAAATAAACAATGGCATGAAAGCCGTGTGGATTAATATTCATGACGCGATTAAACATAATAAAAATACGATGGCTACAAGTGCTAAAAAAGGCCTGTCTATTGCACGAGAAACCTTTTTATTACAGCGTATAGCAGAAAGTATCATTTAAAAATAACAGCGTACCTTGCGCCTAATGTTAAGGTGATCACCTATTACAATAAATGCACCAGAGCATCTAAAAGCGCATGAAATAGCAATGAAAACAATTACCTTACCAGATGATTTAGATTTGAATGCCGCGCTTTCTATTGCGGTTTATAATTATGAGAGCACTCAGGAAATTTCCAAGCAACACATCATACTCAATAAAAATACCTTTAGTTTCCTTCAAGAAGGCACAAAAGAAGTCTTTTTCGATAATTCTTCATACGCCATTACTAATGCTCAATTTCTATTAATGAAATCTGGACATTGTTTAATGACAGAAAAGCTTTCTAATGTTCAAGAGTCGTATAGCAGTGTGTTACTCTTTTTCTCTAATGACGCCGTATTAAAATTTATAAGAAAATTCGAGCTTAAGCCTACGGCATGTAAAACCTATTTTTCTACCTATTCTTTTGATTACGATTCCTTTATAAAAACATTTGTAAAAAGTATTTTAGAGATTTCTACGCTATCAAAAACGATTCAGAAACATATTTTAGAAGCTAAATTTAATGAAATTATGCTCTATCTTATGGAAACTAAAGGTGTCGATTTTTTGTACGCCTTAATTGAAAACAGTGATAATCAAACTCAAAAATTTATTCAGGTGGTTGAGAGTAATCGTTTAACTAAATTAACGCTAAAAGAATTATCATTTTTATCGAATATGAGTGTATCAACTTTTAAAAGAGAATTTGAAAAACACTTTCAAAGGGCACCAAGTAAGTGGTTTCAAGAGCAAAGACTTGACCATTCGGCTTTTCTATTAAAAAATAAATCGAAACGCCCTTCAGATATTTTTGAGGCTATTGGCTATGAAAATCTTTCAAATTTCATTCACGCTTTTAAAGTAAAATTTGGAGTGACTCCAAAACAATACCAATCAAATTGAACTTTTAGCACTACTTTTTGACCTAAACGAAACATAAGATGTTAGGTTTTCATACTTAGATTTGTATCTTAATTAAAACAAATCTTATGAAAAAATCAAACCTTATTTTAGGACTATTAGTACTGTTATCAACTACCGCATTTGCCCAATCCACATTTACATTATCAAGTCAAGATTTAGGTGGAGAAGCAACTATTAACGAAGAATTTAATGGCTTTGGTTGTACTGGAGAAAACCAATCGCCGCAACTGTCCTGGAAAAATGCACCTGAAGGCACTAAAAGCTTTGCAGTAACCATGTACGATCCAGACGCGCCTACAGGAAGTGGTTGGTGGCATTGGGTAGTTTTTGATATTCCAAATACGACAACAGAACTACTTTCTGGCGCAGGAAATATTGATCTTAACTTAACGCCCGAAGGTGCTATACAAAGTATAACAGATTATGGAATGAATGGTTATGGTGGGCCTTGTCCTCCAGAAGGTCATGGTTTACACCAATATATTATTACTGTTTATGCTTTAAAAACAGATACGCTGGGATTAAAAGAAAACACCAATCCGGCTGTCGTTGGGTATTACCTTTGGAACAATACTTTGGTAAAAGCGAGTATAGTAGCGTACTATAAAAGAACAAAGCAATAAAGAGCCAGAAGACTAGTTAAAAGTTTCTAATAACTAATAGTGAGTGCAGCGCAAGTTTTAAAACCTTGCGCTTTTATAATGCTTAGACTTCTTTAACCATTTGTTTCTAAAAAACGTTAAGCGAATCAGCACAGAATTCCTATTCTCACTTCTATTCCGTAACTTTGTTCCGCTAAGAAAAAGAAATAGAAATAATTGATGAGATTCCTGTCTACGCAGGAATGAGAGTATGATAAACATTCACAAAAAAACATTACAAGATTTAGAATTCGCAACGGTTTTAGAACAAGTTAGCGCGTATTGCGTTACGAGTTTGGCTAACCAAAAAGCGCTTAAAATAGAGCCTTTTCATGACAAAGCAGAATTACTAAATGCGTTACAGCTCACCAACGAATATGTATCGTCGTTTGATAATGGCAATCGCATACCGAACCATGGTTTCGACGCGATTACCAAAGAATTACAATTATTACGTATAGAAAACACCTATTTAGAAACGCATAGTTTAAAGAAAATAATCTCTATTTCGCTAACAGCAAACGAGATCGTTAAATTTCTAAATAAATTCGAAGAATATTATCCAAACTTAAAACACTTCTCGCAACGCATAGAAGTCACCACTGTTATTATAGAAAGAATAGACAGTATAGTTGATCGTTTTGGAGATGTAAAAGACAATGCCTCTGCTCTACTTAATGAGATTAGGCAAACCATGAATAAGCTAAAAGGTAAAATTAATTCTAGTTTTGCTTCAGCATTAAACCAATACCATACTCTAGATTATCTTGACGATATTCGAGAATCTGTAGTCGAAAACAAACGCGTACTTGCTGTAAAAGCCATGTACAGACGTAAGGTTAAAGGTGCAATAATGGGAGGCAGTAGAACAGGAAGTATTGTTTATATAGAGCCAGAAACCACGTTGCAACACACACGCGAACTTAATAATTTAGAATACGAAGAAGGCGAAGAAGTGGTTCGTATTTTAAAAGAAGTGACTAATTTTTTACGCGAATTTTTACCGTTAATAGAACACTACCAAGCCTTTTTAATAGATATAGATATTATTGCAGCTAAGGCAAAATACGCGAAATCTATGGATGGTATTTTACCAGAAATAAGCGATACCAAGCAATTGTACTTGCGTGATGCTTACCATCCTATACTTTATTTAAACAATGTAGCGAAGAAAGAAAAAACCTTTCCGCAGACCATAGAACTCAAGCAAGAGAGTCGCATTATCGTTATTTCTGGACCCAATGCTGGTGGAAAAAGTATTACTTTAAAAACGGTAGGATTACTGCAATTGATGATTCAAAGTGGGATGCTTATTCCTGTTCACGAGCGTAGTGTTGTTACTGTTTTCGATCGCATACTAACAGATATTGGAGATAACCAATCGATAGAGAATCATTTAAGTACCTATAGTTATCGCTTAAAACAAATGAATTACTTTTTAAAGAAAGTAAACCAAAACACTTTGTTTTTAATTGATGAATTTGGAACAGGTTCTGATCCAGAATTGGGTGGTGCTTTAGCCGAAACCTTTTTAGAAGAATTTTATGCTAGAAATGCTTTTGGTATAATCACAACGCATTACGCCAATCTTAAAATGTTAGCCAACGAGAAAGATGAAATGATTAATGCGAACATGATGTTCGATGAACGCACGTTAGAACCCATGTATAAACTGGCTTTAGGTCAAGCAGGAAGCTCTTTTACGTTCGAGGTTGCACAGAAAAACGGGATTCCTTATAGTTTAATTAACCGATCTAAAAAGAAAATTGAACGCTCTAAAATCCGTTTTGATGCGACGATTGCAAAGCTGCAAAAGCAACGTGCGAAACTTGAAAAAACGAGTGAATCTTTAAAAGTTAACGAAAAGAAAAAACAAACCGAAGCCGATAAGCTTGAAGAAAGAAATGCTAAGGTTCAAAAGAAACTTGAGAACTACCAAGAATTGTATGATAGTAATCAGCGTTTAATTTACTTAGGACAAAAGGTTAATGATATTTCGGAGAAGTTTTTTAACGATAAAAAGAAAAAAAATTTAATGGCAGAATTGTTCCGTTTGGTTCAAATTGAAAATTCTAAGCGTAAAAAAGTAACTGTTAAACAAGCAAAAGTTGAAAAAGTAAAAGAAAAGCAAGTCATTCAAGAAGTTGAAAAGAAAGTTGAAGTTATACGTAAAAAAAAGAAAGATGCTAAGGCCAAAGAAAAACTAAAACCAGTACAACCAAAGCACATCCTTAAAATTGGAGACCGCGTGCGCATGCAAGATGGTCGTGCAGTTGGTACTATCGATAAACTTGAAAAAAAGAAAGCTGTGGTAAATTATGGAATGTTTACTACCAATGTAAATGTCGATGTATTGGAGTTGGTTGAGGCTGTTAAGAAAAAGTAAGCAGTGTTCGGTCGGCAGTGCTTATTCGGTTGTTTTAAAATTTTAGTGTCATTGCGAGAAGAGACGAAGGAACGCCGTTGCAATCTCATGATGTAAGAACTTAATTCAAAAGATTACTCTTCGTGGAATGGAATGCAATATGTTTGTCACTTCGAGTGATTTGAGAGGAACGAACGAATTGTACCGAGAAGTCACATATAAAGGTTCTCGATACAAAATTCTAAAAGAGAATTTTACTCGAACTGACAATCAAACTCTAATTCGTATGCTTATAAACTCTACTTGTCAATTCGAGTGATTTGAGAGGAACGAACAAATGGTATCGAGAAGTCACATAAAAAAGTTCTCGATACAAAATTCTAAAAGAAAATTTTACTCGAACTGACAATCAAACTCTAATTCGTATGCTTATAAACTCTACTTGTCACTTCGAGTGATTTGAGAGGAACGAACAAATGGTATCGAGAAGTCACATAAAAAAGTTCTCGATACAAAATTCTAAAAGAAAATTTTACTCGAACTGACAATTTAATATAAACTGCTTTACATATTAAATTCGTATTTTTGTATCGTGATAGAACAACTTCCAAAAGACAAAAAATTAATCCTATTCGATGGTGTTTGTAACCTTTGCAGCGCCTCGGTTCAGTATGTGATTAATCATGATAAAAACAATGTTTTTATGTTTGCAGCATTACAAAGTGATGTTGGGAAGCAAGTAATTTCTCATTTTAAAATTGATCCTTCAAAAACAGACTCTATACTACTCTATTCTCCTGAAAAGGAATCTTTAAAGATTAAATCTTCGGCAGCTTTGCACATTGCTAAAAGTTTAGGTTTTCCACAGAGTTTCATGTTTGTATTTATAATCGTTCCTCCTTTTATTCGTAATCGGGTTTACGATTTTATAGCTAAGAATCGCTATAAATGGTATGGTACTAAAGAATCGTGCTGGATTCCTACTCCAGAACTAAAGGCTAAGTTTATTGGTGAGATTATCTCCTAACACGAGAATACATAAGCTTGTTCCCTAATTAAAAAGTACTACTCACGTATTGAAAGCATAATTTCACTCATTTTTCTTTTTAAAAAGAATAAATCGCTTGTATATTTATGCTATTGAGATTAGTTTGAGTCTCAAAGCATAATGCAATTAGTTTACCTTAATTCCTGTGAATTAAGAACGAGTAAGTTCTTTTAGGGTTTTTAGTCTAGACTTTAGAAGCTTCAGTTAATGGTTACTGAAAGGATAGGTATTAGTTTTGAGACTTTTTTTAGGTTGATTATCGATACAACTAGTGTGTTCCTCTTAAATCATTAGAAAGGTTAAGTTTATGTTTAAAATAGAGGCTTTTTTGTATTAATCTATGCTATTGTTAAACTCCCGTACTCTGTCCATGAACCGTCGTAAACACTGTTTTTATAACCAGCAACAGTCGCCGCTAATGCTAAAACAGAAGCTGTAATTCCAGAGCCACAAGAAAACACCAAATGCTGGTTTTCTTTTGCTAGACTAGCAAAAATAGATTTTAATTCTGCCTTAGATTTTAGCTTATTACTATTTAAAACTTGGTTAAAAGGGAGGTTTGACGATGATGGTATTGTTCCACGTCTTAAGCCATTTCTAGGCTCTGCGACAATACAATTAAAACGATCACTAGATCTTGCATCAATAATTTTATAAGTGTCATCTTTAGAAATGGATTCTAAAGATTCGAAAGTCACAGCATTACTCGATTTGTATTCTGCTTTAAAGTTTCCTTTATTATGTGTTTTGTGTATTGCTTTATCTTCTAATGGAAAACCTTTAGTTTTCCATTCTGGTAAACCACCATCTAAAATAGCAACGTTTTTAAAGCCAAAGGTTTTAAACAACCACCAAGCTCTTGCACTAGAATAAATACCTAGAGCGTCGTAAATAACAATCGTAGAATCATTATTTACACCTAATGCTTGCGTATTTTCTTCAAATTGTAATTCTGAAGGAATTGTATTAGGAAATGGCGCATTACTAACACTAAATTTTTTCTTAATATCGAAAAATTGAGCACCAGGAATTTGAGTATTTGATAAAGCCGAAATATTACCAACAACTTTAGAAATTGTAGCATCGAAAACAAGTAGGTTTTCATCCTGTAAATGATTGTTTAACCATGCTACAGAAACTATATTTTCTAATGTTGTGATTTTTGACATATAATTTATTATTTCAAAATACTTTTGCTCTACTTCCTGCTAAAGCATTAGGTTAATAGTCGTAGTGAAAATTCAGGATATCTTAAAATAATGAGAGACCCTCTGATTTGTTCTTAACAATATTTAAATATATTGAGATCCTTCGACTACGCTATGGATAAGGGATTTACTACGTTTTTTTAAATAAAAAATGTGTTTTCTGCTTACTTTACAGCATCATAATTATCATCCCATTCTTTTGGTTTAGGGTCGTGTAGCTTTCCTAAAGATTTAGCAACTATCATAGAAACTGTAGCGTCTCCAGTAACGTTTACAACTGTTCTACACATATCTAAAGGTCTATCTACTGCAAAAATTAATGCCAATCCTATTGGTAATAATTCCGCAGGAAAACCAATAGATTCTAAAACAATTACTAGCATAACCATTCCTGCACTTGGTACAGCAGCACTACCAATTGAGGCTAATAACGCTGTGGCAACAATAACTAATTGGTTAGTAAATGTTAAACCTTCTGGCCAAATAACTTGCATAATAAACACTGCAGCAATACCTTGGTATAAACTGGTTCCATCCATATTTACTGTTGCTCCAACAGGTAATACAAAACCAGAGACTTCTTTATCCACACCTAAATGTTCTTCCACACGCTCCATAGTTACAGGTAACGTTGCAGCACTGGAACTTGTTGAAAAAGCTAATAATTGAGCTGGTGATATTTGTCTTAAAAACCAAAGTGGTGATTTTTTGGTATATACTTTAATTAGAATTAAATAGAAACCAATCATTAGTGCTAAACCTGCAACAACACAAAAAGCATAGTTTAATAGTTTTAATAGGATTTCGGTGTCGTCGAAGGCAATAATTACGTTTGCCATTAATGCAAACACTGCGTAAGGAGCAAATAGCATGATTAAATCTACCATCTTCATTACGACTTCATTTAACGAGTCGAAAAATTTTATTAATGGTTTTGCCTTTTTCTTCGGAATTAATAGTAAGCAAATACCAACAAATAATGCAAAGAATATAATCTGAAGCATTTTTGCTTCTCCTAAAGAAACAAATATATTGCTTGGAAAAATATCTACTAAAGCCTGTAATGGTCCTGCATCATTTTGAGCTGTGGCTTTTGCTAATTTGTCTGTAACACCAGCATCATTCTCATATTTCATTTTAATTTTCTCAATAGTTTCTTGAGACATTCCAGCTCCCGGTTTAACCGTGTTTACTATAGTTAAACCAATAACAATGGCAATTAGTGTGGTCCCTATATAAATAGCAATGGTTCTTAATCCCATTGTTTTAATTTTAGAAATGTCTTTTAAATCTGAAATTCCTTTAATTAAAGAGGCTAGAATTAACGGTACAGCAATTAGCTTTAATAGGTTAATAAATATTTTTCCAAAAGGTGCTATCCAATCTGAAACAAATTCTTTTCCATCATAAGCATTCATAATGAATCCAAAGATGATACCTAATACCATTCCTATTATAATTTTCCAGTGTAGTGCTAGTTTCATACCGTTTTTTATTTATTTCCGCGAAGGCAGAAATCTTATTAATTAGTTAGTTAGTTAGTTAGTTAGTTAGTTTTTCTTCCTATTATTTTATGCCTCCAAACTTCATAAAGATTACAATCTGCATGTTGTTCTTCTGGATTATTAATTGGCAATTCTTTCAATATTTTTTTAGCTTTATCATATTCAGAGATTAGCCCATAAGCGTTTAAATCATTTGGCAAAAAGGTCTCGTCAAAACCACCACAGTTAGTTAAAGCACTAACATCTCCTCCTATTCCGATTAAATCATAGCCTATAAAATCATACGTAGTACTTAAATCTGCTTTCTCTTTTGTTGGTTCTTTAATTACAGCTAATAAATTAAAGAATTCTAAATGATTAACTTTACTTAAAACATATTCTAAATTATTGAAAAAGAACATGACCATGCCGTTTTCAGTAACCATATATTTCCACTCTTCCGAAGCGTCTAAATCGGGTATAAATGCTAATCCATTTAAAATTCCATCCAGTGAAACTAGTTCTTTTAAATGATTTATTTCAGAGAACTTTTTATACTCCTCCCAACTGAATCCGTTTTTATTATCTGAGTCATACGTTTTTAGCGCTGTATAGTAAATATCAAGTTTCATTCGAACTATTATTGCAAAATTATAAGAAGATTAAAGATATGATAATAATGGTAATCATTAAATAGGATATAAAACCATAAGCTCGAGCTAAAGAAGATTCTTTCTGTTTTCTTTGAAACCCAAATTTTTCAAACCTTTCTTCTTCAATCTCATTAAATCTATCTGTATTCTCAAAATCCCAATCACCTTTTTTTCTAAAAGGAAGCAGAAAAAACGTCAACCATTCAGAACTTGTTAATGGCTCATCCTTTCGTTTTTCTTTATTCCGTTCTCCCAAATTCAACTTAATACATCTTATTCAGCAACCAAAAATCGGCTAAAACCAAAGCAGCCATTGCTTCAACGATAGGCACTGCTCTTGGTAAAACACAAGGATCATGTCGTCCTTTGCCTTGCATTTCTACTGTATTGCCATCCTTATTTATTGTCTCTTGTTTTTGCATTATTGTGGCCACAGGCTTAAAAGCAACTCTAAAATAAATATCCATTCCGTTACTTATTCCGCCTTGAATTCCACCAGATAAATTGGTTTTGGTTGTGCCATCGTTGTGATACAAATCGTTATGCTCACTACCTTTCATTTTAGCGCCACAAAAACCACTTCCATATTCAAACCCTTTTACAGCATTTATAGAAAGCATAGCTTTTCCCAAATCTGCATGTAATTTATCGAAAACGGGCTCACCTAAACCTACCGGTACATTTTGTATAACACAAGTAATTGTACCACCAATAGTATCGCCTTCTTTTCGTATTTCTTTAACGCGAGCAATCATTTTTTCTGCAATGTCTTGATCTGGGCACCTAATGTCGTTAGATTCTATTTTAGAGAAATCTAAATCTTGATAGGGTTTATCAATAAAAATGTCTCCAACCGAAGACGTAAACGCATTAATTTTAATATCCTTTAATACTTGCTTAGCAATCGCTCCTGCAACGACTCTACTTGCTGTTTCTCTTGCAGAACTTCGCCCACCACCACGATAATCGCGATGACCGTATTTTTTATCGTACACATAATCTGCATGACTAGGGCGATAAGAATCTTTAATATGCGAATAATCATTAGATTTCTGATTAGCATTTTCAATAACAAATCCTATAGGAGTTCCTGTAGTTTTACCTTCAAATATTCCAGATAAAAACTTGACTTCGTCTGGTTCTTTACGTTGGGTAACAATAGAAGATTGACCAGGTTTACGTCTATTCATTTCATTTTGAATCGCTTCAAAATCTAATACTATATTTGAAGGACAACCATCTATTACTCCACCAATGGCAATGCCATGAGACTCACCAAATGTGGTGAGATTAAATAGTTTTCCAAAGGAATTTCCTGCCATAAAAATTTAATTTACGCTAATGTAAAAGTTATATTACAGAAACAAAAATTGTGCATTACTTTATTAAATATTCTTTTAAATATTTTACATTTACAGAAAATATTTAAATATTTATTATGAAAAGATTAAACGCATTTTTTATCCTATTCACAGCACTACTATTTGTTTCATGTAGTAGTAATGATGATAGTACACCTGAGCCAGTTGCTGTCCCATTATTAACTGGGAATTATTTTCCTTCTAATTTAAACGATTTATGGATTTATAATGTAGAAAGTACTAATTCTGAAGATGCCACTTTGGATTTTACTGAAACAGATTTACTTACTGTAAATTCTACAACAGGAAATAACTTTACTTTAGAAGCTAATAATGGAACAACTCCTTCCAATGGTACTATGAGCACGTTTTTAGTTAATGGTAATTTAACGAGAACCGATGATAGCTTATTATATAATGGTAGTATTGAAGTGCCTGAAGAGCTTTCAGATTTTTTTGACACCGCTATTGTTATTAATAATGCGGAATTATATAACTTAAATGCTGCTGTTAATGAAGAATTATTTACTAATTCTGGATCTGAAACTGAAACTTTAGATTTAAATGGAACTATGATTCCATTAACTATAAATTATACGCTTTCGACAACAAAATTAAATTCTAGCAATACTTTGACGGTAGATGGTGAAGTTTTTAATGATGTTATAAAATCTAATATGAGTTTAAACATGGAAGTTACTGCTACTTTTAGTGTATTAGGGCAGCAAATAACTAGAAGTGTTTTAGATGCTCAAGATGTAATGTCTATAGATTATTATTTCTCTAAAAATGTTGGTCTTATAAAAGCAGATGCAACACAAGGTTATACTATTAATGCTTCTTTTATTTTATTTTTAGAAGGATTAAGTATTGATATTGGTTTACCAACTAGTGTTACTATTACTAACAACCAAGAGATAGATGGTTACCTTTTAAACTAATTAAAGCAGTCTACTTAATAACAAATCACCTAATTTAAAGTTAGGTGATTTGTTGTTTTAAAGCAGCTCTCAATACACTAATTGGGTGTAGCGCATGACGTTGCGTGCCGTCCTTTATTTGATGCCTGCAACTTGTTCCATTTGCAGAAATAGTTGTTTCTGAATCAGCATTTCTAATAGCGGGAAACAATGTTTGCTCTCCTATTTGCATACTTATATCGTAATGTTCTTTTTCGTAACCAAAACTTCCTGCCATACCACAACAACCACTCGGTATAATGGTTACTTTATAGTTTATAGGTAGATTTAAAACATTGAAACTATGTATTTGATTGCTAATTGCTTTTTGGTGGCAATGCCCATGAAATTTAATAGTTTTTACTTCGGAAGTGAATTGAGAAGCTTTAATGTTTCCTATAGCAATTTCATTACTTAAGAACTCTTCAATTAAATAAGTATGTGTTGCTATTGTTTTTGCTGAAGTATTATCGTCTGCTAATTTGAGATACTCATCTTTAAATGTTAAAATTGCTGAAGGTTCAATACCCAAAAGTGGAGTTTCGTTTGAAATGAGATCTTTATAAATTTCAACATTTTTATTTGCTGCTTTTTTAGCGTGCTCTAATAATCCTTTTGATAAAAAAGCACGTCCAGATTCACTGCTTTTTATCAACTTCACTTCGTAATTTAACGCTTGTAAAAGTGTAATGGCATCTATTCCAATTGGAGTATCTAAATAGTTGGTGAACTCATCGTTAAATAAATACACTGACTTAATGTATTTACTATTAACTTCTTTATTTTTAATAACTTGATACTCTCTATATAAACTTTTACTTGAAATTAAAGGAAGACTTCTTTTACTAGAAACACCTATAGCTTTTTTAAGTACTGAAGACGTAAAACCATTAGAAAACATAAAGTTTGTGAGTCCAGAAAATTTACTTCCAATAGTATTTAATGCGTTGTTGTAAGCAAATAATTTTGTTCTTAAAGGCACACCATTAACTTTCTGGTATTGGTATTCAAATTCTGCTTTTAAAGTGGCAACATCAACACTACTTGGACATTCACTTCCGCAAGCTTTACAGCTCAAACATAAGTCGAAAACATCTTTTAATTCTTCATGATTAAATTTATTTGCCTTTTCTGAGTGTGTTAAATATTCGCGTAATGCATTTGCTCTCGCTCGTGTGGTATCTTTTTCGTCTCTTGTAGCACGATAACTTGGACACATTGTACCGCCAAATTCGGGAAGTTTTCTACAATCACCAGAGCCATTGCATTTTTCTGCTTCACGCAAGATGCCTTGAGACCCAGAGAAATCAAGTAAAGTCTCTATTTCAGGTTCTACTCTATCTACTTGATAACGCAGGTTTTTATCCATTGGAAATGCGTCTACAATTTTTCCTGGATTAAATATGTTTTGTGGATCGAAAGTAGATTTAATACGTTTTAAAAATTGGTAATTTACATCACCAATCATGTAATTCAAGAACTCTGCACGTACAATACCATCACCATGTTCACCACTAAAGGAGCCTTTATATTTTTTAACTAAAGCGGCGACATCTGTTGTTATTTTTCTAAATAACGTTACATCTTCTCCTTTTTTTAGATTCAATATTGGTCGTAAATGAATTTCTCCTGCTCCAGCATGCGCATAATACACAGCTTCTTGTTTGTAGCCTTTCATTAATAAAGTAAATTCCGAAATGTAATTAGTTAAATCTGGTAGCGCAACAGCAGTATCTTCTATACAAGCCACGGCTTTTTTATCGCCTATAATATTCCCTAGTAAACCTAAGCCCGCTTTTCTAAGTTCGTTTGCTTTATCTGTGTCTTCATTTTTCAAACTAATATTCGCATAACTTAAACCAGATTCCTCTAATGTCTTTATTAGTTTATTGGCCTGAGTCTGTACATCTTCAAAATTTTCGGCTTTTACTTCACACATTAAGATGGCTTCAGGATCACCAGATATAAATTGCCTGTTTTCAGTTTGTGTTTTATTGTTTTTTGTACAATCTAATATGGTTTTATCCATCATTTCACAAGTAAACAAATTATGCTGCATTACTGGCTCTACAGCTTTTAAACAATCATTAATAGATCTAAAATGTGCTGCAACCATAATACTTTCACTTGGCGGCAGTTTGTCTAGTTTTAGAGTAATTTCTGTACTAAAAGCTAAAGTACCTTCGCTACCAGTAAGTAATTTACAAAGATTAAAAGCTTCAGATGTATTAACAAGTTTATCTATAGCGTAACCTGTATTCCTTCTATGTATTTCTGGTTTTGGAAAGTTGTTTAGTATTTCATTTTTTGCACTTTCAGAGGACAATTCATTTGTAATCATCTTGTAAATATGACCTTCCAGACTATGTAATGCTGTTTTATTTTGAAGTGCTTCTTGAGATAATTTCGAAAAAGCAACTTCACTTCCGTCACTTAAAATGGTTTTAAGAGCTATTACTTTATCTCGTGTTACTCCGTATTGAATTGAAGTCGTTCCTGAAGAATTATTACCAACCATTCCTCCAATCATACAACGGTTTGAAGTTGATGTATTTGGACCAAAAAACAAGCCAAAAGGCTTCAAGTAATTATTAAGTTCGTCTCTAACTACTCCTGGTTCTACTGTAACCGTTTGTGCCGTCTCGTCTATATTTAAAATCTTAGTAAAGTATTTGGAAACATCAACTACAATACCTTTTCCTACACACTGTCCTGCCAAAGAGGTACCTGCTGTTCTGGGTATTACTGAAGTGCCTTGTTTTGTTGCAAATGCTATTATTTTTTTAAGATCATTATTAGATTTTGGGAAAGCAACCGCTAAAGGCAACATACGATAAACAGAAGCATCTGTGGCATAAAGTCGTTTCATTAAATCACTAAAATGCAATTCGCCTTCAAGACTTTTTTCTAAAATATTTAATGCCGAATTATTGATTTTATCGCTCATATTGGTTATCAAATTTAAGACATCTCAACAATTAATAACTATACAATGACGTTATAATTGTGACATATTTTTATGCAAATTGTATTTTTGTAACAAAGAACTGAACAAATGAAAAAAGCATTTTTATTAGTAATAGCTAGTTTAGGATTTGGCATTACCGTAATTGCACAGGAAGTATCTGAAAATGCAATAGGATTAAGGATTGGTGATAGAGATGGCTTTGGAACCGAAATTTCTTATCAACGTGCTTTAGGTGGCAATAATAGATTGGAAGCTGATTTTGGTTGGCGTTCTGGAAATAACTTTGATGGTTTTAAACTCACTGGGATATACCAGTGGGTTTGGGCATTTGATGGTAACTTTAATTGGTATACTGGTGTTGGTGGCGGCGTTGGGTTTTATAGTTTAAAAAACAATGCTGTAGATAATGAAACTTTTGTTTTTACTTCTGGAAATATTGGTATTGAATATAATTTTGATAGTCCGTGGCTATTCTGTTTAGATTTTAGACCTGAATTAGGTCTTGGAGATTTTAGAGATGGTTTTGATATTACTGTAGATTTTGATATTGCTTTAGGTCTAAGATATCAATTCTAATAACTAAAAAATATAGTATTTTTGCAAAACAATTTCAGATATAAATTTGGAATGGTTTTTTATTGCGGCAAGGTTGTTGCTTTTACAATTAAAACAATTCTATAAACATTAATAATATTTGCGCTAATGCGGAAATGAAATAAATTTTCAATGAAACAAAAAACAATACTTTCGATTATTTTATTTAATCTCATAGCTTTTACTGCTTTCGGGCAAACAAATATTAAAGTTGGTTTTGCCGATATTGAATACATTTTAGGAAATATGCCTGAAACAGCAAAGGCTCAAGCGGATTTAGATGTAATATTAGATAAATTACAGAAGACTAGAGACTCTATTGTAACAGACTACAATGTAAAAATGGAAGACTATAAAAAAACTGAAACAACACTTATTGAGGCAGTAAAAAAGAAAACGCAAACTGATTTATTAAGAATAGAACAAGGTATTCAAGGTTTCGAAGTCGATATGCAAACTGCTATAGATTACAAAAAGAATGAACTCCTAAGACCTATTTATAAAAGAATTGGAGAATTAATTAGAACAGTTGCTAAAGAAAATAATTTTACACATATTATTAATTCCGAAATTGATGGAAATAGTATTATATTATATGCTGAAGAAAGCACAGATATTAGTGATCTTGTAATTGCTAAGGCTAAAATGTAATTGCCATTATAATTATAAAAAACACCTCTAATGAGGTGTTTTTTTTGTTTATTTATGTTTGTAATTTTATATAAATGATAGAAAAGAGAACACTTGCAATTATGGCAGCTGGTTTAGGTTCTCGTTTTGGGAGTTTAAAGCAATTATATTCTATAAGTAGTAACAACTATTCAATTTTAGATTATTCTATTTTTGACGCTATTTCTGTAGGCTTTAACACCATTGTTATTATCGTGAGTAAGCAAACACTTGAGATTTTCAAGCAACGTTATACTAGCAAGTTACCAACTGATATTACTATAGAATTTATTGTACAAGAATCATCAATATTAGAAAAAAAATATCCTGAGAGACAAAAACCTTTTGGTACTGGGCAGGCACTTTTAATGCTAAAAACTACCGTGAAAAATAATTTTGCGCTTATTAACGCAGACGATTTTTATGGACGTTCTGCATTTACTCTTATGTATAACGCTTTATTTTCTAATAATAACAATCAGCATTATTTTATTGGATATAAGCTTGGAAATACATTATCTAAAAATGGTTACGTTTCTCGTGGTGAATGTTTTTTAAATAAAAACAATAGTTTAAGGACCATTATTGAAAGAACTCAAATCTATAAAAAAGACCAGGATTTATTTTATAAAAATGCAGATAAATCTGAAATTGAAATACATGAAGAAGCAATTGTCTCCATGAACTTTTGGGGATTTACAGCTACTATTTTTGACTTTGCTGAAGCTGAGTTCAATTTGTTTTTAAATAATTATGGCAATAATAACACAAAAGAATTTTATATAGCTACTGTGGTAGATGCCTCTATTAATAAGTCAACACAGCAGTTTACTATGTTGCCTACAGATTCTCAATGGTATGGTGTTACTTATGAAGAGGATGCTATTGAAGTAAAAAAAAGGGTTAAGAAGTTAACTAATGAGAACATTTATCCGGAGTTATTATGGTAGAAAAACTAAAATTAATTACGAATCAGTTTTGTATAGAAGGCATAATTGAAAATATTAGCACTTTAAATTCTGGACACATAAATAGCACTTATCTCGTAACAACAAATACAAATACTAACTTTGTTTTACAGAAACTAAATAGTTATGTTTTTAAAGATGTTGTTGGATTAATTGAAAACAAAATTAAGATTAGCGAATTAATAAATAAAAGACTAAAAGTAATTGACTTAAATATTACAAGTGCTCAATTTGTTAAAAGCGAACGTGGTGATTTTTATGTAAAAGATAAAGAACAGAACTATTGGAATCTTCAAAACTATATTCCTGATGCTATTACTTTCGATAAAGCGCCAAACAAAGATGTTGTTTTTGAAGCGGGTAAACTATATGGAAGCTTTTTAGTTTTAACAGCAAATGCATCAAATTTAGACATTAAAGAAACGCTTAAAGATTTTCATAGTGTTCCTTTAAGATTGAATCAATTTAATGAAGCACTACTTAATGCTTCCGAAGAGAGAAAAAAAGAAGCACAAAATGAAATAGATTTTGTAGTAGAACATCAATCTGAAATGTGCAAACTAGCTACATTAAAAAACGAAAGTGCATTTCCTATAAGAGTTACACATAACGATACTAAGTTATCTAACGCACTATTTGATAAAAACAATAAAGGTCTTGCTATCATTGATTTAGACACAGTAATGCCTGGGATTGTTCATTTTGATTTTGGAGACTCTATTCGCTCTATTTGTTCCAATGCCGAAGAAGATAATGATAATTTCGATACTATAGCAATTCAACTAGATTATTACAAAGCCTATTGTAAAGGTTACGCTATTTACACACAAAAACTATTAACTAAAACTGAAATTAAATATTTACCATTAGGCATTAAAACCATAATCTATATTATGGGATTACGATTTTTAACCGACTTTCTAAACAATGATAAATACTACAAAACAGCGTACAAAAATCATAATCTCGTACGTACGAAAAATCAATTTGCTTTAGTAAAAAGTGTCATTAAAAACTACAATAAGATAATCACTATTACTAATGCTGCTTTTGATTTAAAGGATATCTCTTAAAACTTCAGGTTTACGTTGTTTATCCCACGTTCCACCGGTAAAGTCTGGGATTTTTATGCTAGCACTTTGGTTAGCAACAGATAATTCTGATAAAGGTGTAATAGCGCTCCACATAACACTATCGTATAAATTTATATCAAGAGGTATTCCTTGATTTAAACAGCGAATAAGCCTGTAAACCATTACAAAATCCATTCCTCCATGCCCAACTGCATTAGCATCTATTTGTTCTTTTAGCTTTTTCCAAAGTGGATGATCGTATTTCTCACGATACGTTTTATAATCTTCATCCCTTAACCAGCCATGAGACCATTGCAAATCGTCATGTCCAACATATAAACGCGATGGATAACCTTCGTGCACTGCTTTTGTGCCCGTAACTGTATTTAATCTTGAGTATGGTCTACCTGTATGCGTATCGAACTGGAGCATAATGGTTTTACCCTTCTTTGTTTTAATTAGCGTAGTGTTCATGTCTCCACAAACAAATTCTGGTCCTTTAAAATTTTCCTTTTTTGCAGCAATACTTAGACTTTGCTCACGAGAACTCATACTTACCAAATGGTCGTAATTATCTCCTCTTCCAATATCCATATACATACTTACGGGTCCTAAACCGTGTCCTGTATAAAGGTTAGCATTTGTTGTTTGGTGATGTTTTATTCGCCATTGTTCTTCATAATAAGTGTCATCCAACATGTGTTTACGCAAATCGTGAATGTAGGCTCCTTCTGCATGATTAATATCACCAAAAACGCCTTGATCAATCATATTTAGCACCCAAAGTTCCTCGCCATTAAAGCAACAGTTTTCCATGTACATACAATGCTTTTTTGTGCGTTCTGCAACTTCTATAAGTTCCCAACACTCTTTTAATGTCATTGCCATAGGTTGCTCACAAGCCACATGCTTACCTTGTTCCATGCCGAAAACAGACATCTCTGTGTGGTAATCCCAAGGTGTTGCGATAAGAATTAAATCGATATCATCTCGTTTTGCGAGGTTCTTCCAATCGTCTTTATCTTTAAAATATAACGTCGCTTCTTTATCTTGAATGGTTTTTAAATATTCTTGATTTTTTTGAAGTTTTTTCTCGCTCATATCTGAGAGTGCAACAATTTCGGCATGATTGTTTTTAATTAAATATTCAAACATTTGAATAAGAACACTACCTCTATTTCCCATGCCTATAATTCCAACACGTACTTTACTGATAGCTTCCGTTGATAAATTTACGGCTGTACCCAGTACTTTTTCAGATTTTAGAAGTTGGGCTAGTATTTCTTTTTCAGATTTCTCATCGTTTGCACAAGCAATTAAAGATGGTGTTACACCAAGAAATAAGCCTGCTCTAGCAGTTAGATTAAGGAAGGATTTTCTGTTCATAATACATTGGTTGATTAGAATAGAAAGTTATCATTTATTTTTTGAATTGATTAGTTATTAGAATAAAATAATAAATCAAGTATAAAAATAATTAATATGGATTTTGTTTATTTACGTCAAACACTTTTTACATGAAGAAAGTTGAGCTACTTTTTGTTTTTATTATTGGAATGGGATTCGTTTTTAGATTAATGCATTGGCCGTATGCTAGCGAAATATTAACCTTTGGTATTTTGTTCTTATCTATGCTCTATTTTTGGTTTGGATTCGCATTGCTTAACTCTATGGGATTAAGAGCAGCTTTAAAAAAAGAATCTTATAAGTCTATTTCTAAATTAAGACTATTTGGAGCTGTTGGAACTGGTTTTGTATTGTCATTTGTTGTAATAAACAGTCTGTTTAAATTACAGTTTTGGCCTTATGGACAAGTAAACTTAGGTATTGCCTTATCTTTTCTAGGTTTTCTATTATCAATAGTAATCCTATTATTTTTTATTAAACGCAAACAGTTTTTAAAAGAGAACTATTTAAGGTTCATAATAATTGGTGGATTTGGCCTACTAATATATTCTTTATCGACAGATCAATTGGTAGAGTTATATTATGGAAGTGATCCAGAATATGCCGAAGAATATAAAACGTATATAAAAGATGATAGTCGGAATGCAAAAAGACCAACAAAACCGTTTAAAAGCCAGTAAATAAATAATTTCTTATAAACAACTATCCTCAAGGTTAAGCCTGGAGCAATTCTTTCTGATTAACTATAGTTTCTGTGTAAATAAACATGTTTTCAGTGTTTCTTCATAAATAGCTTCATATTGTGGTACTATATTATGTATGTCAAATTTACTTGCTTGTGCTCTAGCATTTAGCTTAAGTTTAGACAAAAGTGTTTCATCTTTTAAAACCATAATTGCATTTTTACTCATTTCTTCAACATCTCCAACATTGCTTAAATAGCCAGAAAAGCCTTCTTCGTTAACTTCAGGAATTCCACCTGTGTTACTAGAAATTACAGGTACACCAGATGCCATGGCCTCTAAAGCAGATAAACCAAAGCTTTCTGTTTCACTTGGTAACAAAAACAAATCACTAAAACATAGGATTCTATCTATTTCATTACTATTTCCAAAGAAAACTACTTTGTCGCTAATGCCTAGTTTTCTACACAATTGTTCTGCTGGTTCTCGTTCTGGACCTTCACCAACCATCATTAATTTTGCTGGTATTTCCTTTTGAACGTTATAGAAAATTTTGATAACATCTGGAATACGTTTAACCTCTCTTAAATTACTAATATGGGTAATTATTTTTTCGTCATCACTTGCCATCATGGCGCGCTGGCAATCTGTAAAATTGTGATCAAACTTCTTTAAGTCAATAAAGTTAGTGACTACATTTATTTCTTTTTTAATATCAAATAAACGAAGCGTATCATCTTTTAAACTTTGAGAAACTGCGGTAACAGCATCAGATTTATTAATACTAAAGGTTACTGCAGGTTTGTAAAATGGGTGGTTACCAACTAAGGTAATATCTGTACCATGGAGCGTTGTAACAATGGGCACATAAAGATCTTCTTCTCTTAACATTTTTTGAGCCATATAAGCAGCGTAAGCATGCGGAATAGCATAATGTACATGGAGTATTTCAATTTTATGAAGCTTTACCATATCGACTAATTTACTCGATAAAGCCAATTCATAAGGTTGGTAATGAAATAATGGATATTCTGGAACATTAACTTCGTGATAATGAATATTGTTTCCTAAAAGCTCTAAGCGAACAGGTTGGTTATAAGTTATAAAATGAATGGTATGACCACGTTTAGAAAGTTCTAAACCTAATTCTGTAGCTACTACTCCACTTCCTCCAAATGTTGGATAACAAACAATGCCTATTTTCATATTTTATGCCTGCGAATGCAGGTATCTTTTAAATTAAACTTTTAAATTTCCCTCTTTTTTGATTTTCAATTGGAAAAATCAAAATTCATTCCCCTTTAAAAAAAAAATGGAGAGACGTTACTACTCACTTTTAAACTATTATATATTAGTAGTTAAAATGATAAATACTTACAATTGAATTTGGCTTTACAACTCAAAATACTTGTGGTTTTAAGCATTTATTCTATAATCGCCTCATAAATAGCTTCTTGAATATTGGTTCTAATATCAGCACGAAGTAACATGTTTTTCCCTTTAGAGGAAGGATAGGTTCTATTGGCCATAAAAACATAGACTATTTCTTCGTCCGGATCTGCCCAAGTGTAAGTCCCTGTAAACCCTGAATGACCAAAACTTTTCATAGATAAACAACCACATGTTGGTCCAGATTCATCTAATTGAGGTTTATCGAAACCAATTCCTCTTCTTACCTTTTTATCGCAATAATAACAAGTGTTAAACTTATCTATAGTTTCTGGTTTTAAATACCTTACACCTCCATAAAAGCCTTTTTGCAAATACATTTGCATGATTTTAGCAATGTCGTTCGCATTACTAAAAACACCTGCATGTCCTCCAACACCATCTTGCATTGCTGCTCCCATATCATGAACATGGCCATGCACTTTTTGAAAACGATAATAATCATCCTCTTCGGATGGCACAATACGTTTATTACTAATCGTTTTGTATGGATTATAAATTGTGTTATTTGCGCCTAATGATTTGTAAAAATGATCTTGAACTAATTCGTTTAATGGTTTGTTATAATGCCCTTCAATATATTGTTTAAGAATATAATATGGCAAATCGCTATAGCGATAACGTAAACGCAATAATAAATCCGTTTCTTTAATTATTTCAGGAATGGAATCTTTGTAATCCTCACGCATATAAAGGTCATTCGCTACTTTTATGTTAAATTTACCTGATGCCGTTTTACGATAATATTTTGCTGATGGTTGCTTTGTAACCGAATCTAAAGTTTTGTAATAAAAGGGAATCCAAGGTTTGAGTTGTGCGTAATGAGAGAGCATTTTCTTAATGGTAATGTCTTTTTTATTAGATTTTTTGTAATATGGAAGTATCTCAGAAAGTTTAGTGTTTAGCGATATAATACCTTGCTCTTCCATTTCCATAAGTAATGGTAAAGTTGCTACAATCTTGGTTAATGAAGCAATATCATAAATATCATCACCTTTTACAGCTTCTGCTCCTTCATCATAAGTATGTTTTCCAAAGTTTTTATTGTAAACCACTTTTCCTTTTCTTGCTACTATTAGCTGAATTCCCGGAGTCATTCCAGCATTAACAGCATGGTTTGCAATAGAATCTATCTTTTTTAAGCGCTCAGAACTTAATCCTACGCGTTCTGGAATACTATAACCTAAACGCTCTAATGAATTAGTTTTCACTCCAGCACCTAATTTAAAAAAGGGACCCGCTGAAACTGGCAATGTTCCTTTGGCTGCCAATGCTCCAAAGATAATTTCGGCAGACGTTTCTTGTGCTATTTTGCTATTTTGATAACTTACAACTACACTTTCAATATTAGTAACTGTTTGTAAATCTAGTAAAGCATAAGGTTTTGCAAAAATATCAAGAATTACAGTATTCGTTCTTGCCATCTCGTATAACCAAGTAAGTTCTGTATCTGAAAATTGATAAGATTTCCACGGATTAGCATTCGACTTATGAAAGCCAACAATTACAGTATTATAATTTTGAAGTTTAGCTATTAAATTGCTTAAATTATTAGCTTTAATTTCATGAACTTGAGCATACTTTTTTAATGCATTTAAAAAAGGTTTACCATCATCATCTCCAAGCTTAACGTAAGCTATTTTTTTAGTTTCTAAATGACGTAATGGTAACAAATTAGATGAATCACGCGCTATGGTAATGGCTTGCTCCATTAGCTTTTCATATAAAACATCATCACGTAAACGATTTAAATCGTTACTTAAATTGATAGTGGAAATAGGTTTGTAATTATTTAATCCCACTTTATATTTTGCTTGTAATACCTTTTTTACTGAATGCGCTAAACGGTCTTCTGTAATTAAACCTTTATTAAAAGCTTTTTCAAGTTTTGCTATACCAGATTCAGGATCAACAGACATTAACATCACATCATTTCCAGCTAGAAAAGCTGCTAAATCGATATTTCCAACTGTATTTGTAGAACCCTCTGCAATACCATCTAGACCTTCGAACTTATAATCTGCTGCTCCTTTCATTGTTAAAGCATCAGTAAAAATAAGACCTTTAAAGCCTAGCTTTTCTTTTAAAATAGTTGAGACAACATTTTTAGATATAGAAGATGGATAATCTTTTCGCGGCTCTAGACTTGGAATATTTAAATGCGCTACCATGACACTCGATAATCCTTCTTTTATCAATGTTTTGTATGGATACAATTCTACAGAATCTATTCGTTTTTCATCGAAAGTAACGGTTGGTAAAGTCAAATGCGAATCGACTGCCGTATCACCATGACCTGGGAAATGTTTAGCATTAGCCAAAACACCTGCACTTTGCATCCCTTTCATAAAAGCTGCTGCTTTTTCGGTTACGTTGTCTCTGTCTTCTCCAAACGAACGGTTTCCAATTATAGGGTTGTTAGGATTGGTGTTAATATCTACAACTGGTGCAAAATTAAAATGAACACCTAATCGCTTACAATGTTCTCCTAGTTGCCGTCCTGTTTGTTCTATTAAACCCCTGTCTTTTACAGCACCAAGCGTCATGTTCCAAGGAAATGCGTATGTAGAATCTAAACGCATGCTTAATCCCCATTCGGCATCCATACCAATAAGCATAGGTGTTTGGGAAGCCGCTTGTAATTCGTTATTTAGTTTAGCTTGACGATAAGGACCTCCTTTTGTATAGATAATACCTCCTATTTTATTTTTCTTAATTAAATTGAGGACTTTTGCTTTTTCTGCTTCGGTTTGACTAGAAAAAACCTGAACCATATATAATTGCGAAATTTTTTCATTTAATGTTAATGAATTATAAACGCTATCTACCCATTTTGTTTGTCCTTCTATATCTTTCGCCAACAAAGGATTGCTTGTCTCCTGAGCGTAAATAGTAGATGTTATTAAGGTTAAAGTAAGTAGTTGAATTAATTTGCGCATAAAAATTTATAAATTTGAGTTGCTATAATAGTGTACAACTAAATCTATGCCAAATTAGTATTTCTAGCCTTTTAAATAAAGTCTTTTATGTATATTTTATGAAGAAAGTTGTTAACTAATTACTGACTGCAATTACCATCAATAATATCCTGTACTGTTGGGTTGTATTGGTTATTAGCAATATCAACAGTACTATAAGTACCATTTGTAAATACATTTGTTAAAGCACAAAAATCTGTAAGATTTGGATTTGGACTTGAGGTTGAGCTTGAAGAGTCAATTCCAATAATTATATTCTCTGAAACAGTAATTAAGTTCTCTAAACCTGTTAAACTATTTAATGAAGCATTAAGGTTAATTAATAAGTCTCCACCAACAGAATTTATATTATCTAAACCAATTAAATTTGTTAATATACTATTATTAGTTATTTGTAATTTTCCATCAACAGAACTCATACTTTCTAAACCAGTTAAACTAATTAATGAGTTATTGTTAGTAATACGTAGTCCTCCATTCACAAATGTTAAATTACCTAAACCTTCTAAGCTAGTTAATACATCATTGCCGTTAATTGATAGTCCATTGACAGAAGTTAGGCTGTTTAAATTAGTTAATAAATCATTACCTATAATCTGTAGATATTCACCAATAGTAATTATATTTTCTAAACCTGCTAAAGTAGTTAATGAATCATTATAAGAAATACTTACATATCCAGCAATAGATGTTATATTTTCTAAATCTGTTAAATTAGTTAATGCATCATTATCATAAATATTTAATTCTCCGGTATTGGACGTTATATTTTGAAAACCTAACAAACTGCTTAATGACGGATTAGTACTAAGATATAATCCACCAATAGAAGTTATACTTTCTAAAACTTCTAAACTATTTAATGATGTATTATTATAAATAGATAATGTTCCAAAAACAGAAGTTATACTTTCTAAACCAACTAGATTAGTTAATGAAACATTACTATGAATAAGAATACTACTACCAACAGAAGTAAGGTTTTCTAAACCAAACAAATTGATTAGAGAATCATTATCGGATACACTAAGAGTGCCTTCAACAGAAGTTAAAGCTTCTAAAGCTGTTAAATTGATTAATAAATCGTTATTACTAATACTAAAAGTCTGATCAATAGATGTTATATTTTCTAAACCTCCTAAATTTATTAGCGAAGGATTATTTGTAATCGACATAAACCCTGAAATAGTTGTTAAGCTATTTAGCCCAGTTAAACTTGTTAATAAATCGTTATTACGAATTTGTAAATCTCCTCCAATAGTCGCAATGTTATTTAATACTACAATACTATTTATGGTTGCTCCTTCAATTTTAAGAAAACCCGTTATTTCTGTAAAACCTAAAGACCCAAAAACATCGACTTCTTCTTGGGTTGTCAAGGTTACATCACCAATAAAAATACCTCCAAGAGCTCCGCAAGTAGTTACTGTATTTACTGATGTTGTAGTTGGTGTTAAAACTAAGTTCGGACATTATTTACAAGAAAATATAACTAGTAGTAAAGAAAGTATGGTTAGTGTTTTTTTTATAATCTTTTTGTATAATAAAGGTTGGATTCTGTGTCGAAACGACACGACAAAATAATCCCTTATATAGTCAAATAAAGTGATTTTTTTAAGAAGGAAACCTATTCAACCAAATCAATATGGCGATCATGATAACCCAACAAATACAATACACCATCTAACCCAATACTTGATATTGAGCTTTGCGCATTGTCTTTTACCTTTGGTTTTGCATGAAATGCAATACCTAAACCTGCTAGATTTAGCATAGCTAAGTCATTTGCACCGTCACCAACAGCGATGGTTTGGCTAATATTTAAACCTTCTTTGTCTGCAAGTAACTGTAAATATTCTGCCTTTTTGTTACCATCTACAATAGCACCAAGATAACCACCAGTTAAACGACCATCTTTAATTTCTAATTGATTGGCATAAACATAATCGATATCTAATTTTTTCTGTAAATAATGTCCGAAATAAGTAAAACCACCAGATAATATAGCCGTTTTAAAACCATAATAATGCAAGGTATCAATAAGGCGTTTGGCTCCTTTTGTAATTGGTAATTTTTCAGCTACGTTTTGTAATACCGATTCGTCTAAGCCTTTTAAAAGTTTCATCCGTTTTTTAAAACTCTCATTAAAATCGATTTCACCTTGCATTGCAGATTCGGTAATCGCTCTTACCTCTGCTCCAACGCCTGCTAATTCTGCTAATTCATCAATAACTTCGGTTTGTATTAATGTAGAATCCATATCGAAACACACTAAACGTCTGTTTCTTCTAAAAATATTATCCTCTTGAAAAGCAATATCAACGTCTAATGAACGCGATATTTCCATCATTTTTTTTGTGAAATCAGTTTTATCTTCAATTTTTCCTCGTATGGATAACTGAATAGACGCTCTTGGATATTCTTCTTTATTAACAAGTGATGTTCTACCAGTTAAGCGTTTTATAGCATCTATGTTTAGATTCATTTCTGAAACAACCTGAGTTACCATAGAAATTTGTTCAGCTGAAAGTCGCTCTCCTAAAATGGTAATAATGTAACGGTCTTTACCTTGAAGCGTTACCCATTTTTCATAGTTTTCTAATGTAATTGGTGTAAACTTAGCTTGAATACCAAGCTCATAAGATTTAAAGAGTAAATCTTTTAAAACCGGTGAAGAATTTACTCCAGATTCTATTTCGAATAGTATACCTAAAGACAAGGTATCGTGAATATTAGCTTGCCCAATATCAAGAACTTTTGCACCAGACTCAGCTAAAACAGCCGTTAAACTTGATGTTAATCCTGGTTTATCTTGACCTGAAATATTTAATAAGAAGATTTCGTTCTTCATAAGCACGCTGAGAAATTACTGTAAATTAGTAGGTTTAGTTTAGAAATCTATTATGCCAACTATCGCTTGCTGGTACCTCCCAATTTTCGTTTAACTCTGCAATATTAGTAACCAAATTATTAAAAACAATAGTGTTTTTAGAGACTGCTTTTTGCTTCGCCATGGCTCTAAAATCTGTTAATGTTTTATAAGCCACAAACTCTCCTTGTTTATAGGATACATTCATTTTATCCATTAAATCGACCGTGTATTCTTTTTCTAATTGTTGAATAAAATGTACTGATGCATCTATACTACAACCTGTTGCGGCTTGAGTGTCTTGATCTATTGCTAGAATAATAAAACGTTTATACCTAATATCGAAACCTGCGTTTAAATCGCTTCCATGAGCAGCCCAATTGGTAACAAAGATGTTTAATTTACCTTTTATGGCTTCTAATTCTGTTTCAGAAAAAGAACGATTGGCTTGATATATCCATATTTTAGAGTGGTCTGGAAGTGTATTGAAGTCTACTAGCATTTTATATAAAAATTTATTAGTGCAAAAATAGCATTTTACATCCAATCTTTACGCTGTGACTCCACTTGATATAATAAGAAATTAACAATAGCATTTGCTCTACTTTCTTTAACATACAGGATTTCGGTAACTTTTGAAGCCGTGTACACTTTTACAGTTGCAATGTTTCTTAATTTTTGAAACACTGTCTGATTTGTCGATACAGCTTGAATTTTATGTGTTTCAAGTAATTCTGTTATTGTTGAAATAGAACCGCTTCCTACAATTAGCATGTTATCGTTTAAGTTATAGTATGCTTTTTGGTATTTCCAATAGATCATTAAAGCTAGTAATGGAATTATAAAAAGATTAATTATCCAAAACTGATTTTCTAATATTAAAAAACCAATAGCATTAAATAATACAATAGGTATAAGTGCTATTAAAAATAAAACACGAATATAATACCGCTCTGGTTTTCCATTCTCTAAAATTGGAGAAAACCGCTGCATAAGCTTTTCTACTAAGTAATTTACTTGTAATTGGTCCAAACCAATAATTGAGAAGTGTTTCTGTAATTTTTTGTCTACCATTGCTTGTTTTATACGCAAGGTGTTTAATCCAAAGTAACGCTTTAGTCTATTGTTTACTACTTCTATATTTTGAATCCTTGTTGGCGATAAAACGATTGCTACTTTATTAAATAATCCTTTTTTAATCTCTATTGTGTTTTTATGCTCAATAACTTGCAATTCGAAATTGAGTAAAAAAGTTTTTACTATTGAAAAGAGTATTGATATGAGAAGTGTCATTAGTAAGATTGCAAGACTTGTAAATATTAAAGCACCAATTGAATTTTCATTTTGAATAATTAGTGCATCAAATTTATCATTTAATTTAATTTCTGCTATAAAATCTTCGTAAGTAGAATATAACCCACCAACAAATCCTGCTATAATTAAGAAACTCTTAATGTGGTTTTCACTAAAACCTTCTAATACTAGTTTTTTAATTGAGGCTTTATAGTAAACCTGTTGTTCTATTCTATTTTCAAGAACAGTTTCCGTTTTGTTTAGAGTATTGACATGTGAAAGTAATTCTTCTTTAAGTGCTTTAGCCTTATTTCTACTCAATGCAGTAATTTTAACTTCGGCTTTAGCATCTCCTGCAGTTTCAATATCGAGTTGTACAACATTTATTATTTGCTGAAGAATATTTTGCCTGATGTAGATATTTTGAATTTTCGATTTTGAGACTGTTATTTTCTCTTTATTTAAAATGCCTTTTGAAAGCATAAAATCGTCACCAACTATATGAAATTTAAAATTTAGATATTCAAGTATTGATCGGAATAAAATGAATAAAAAAACAAGTGCAATAACAAAAACAATCTTGTTTTGTGACAAGCCAAATACCTTTCCGTTTTTTATAAAGCTATAGGAAAATGCTGCAATTGCAAGAAATAGGCTTTTTATTATTTTATAGCTATTAAATCCAAAAAGCACAGCTATACCTCTAATAGATTGTCTTGATGGATTTTGAAAGTCGAACACTTAATTAATCTTGGTGGTTAATAGCTCGTTTATGCGTGTTGCTTCTGCTAAAGTAAGTCCGTTTATAGCTAAATCTCCACCAGACTCACCTGCCGTATATACGTGCAGCGAGGCTAAATTAAATTTCTTTGCTATAAAACTTTGTTTGGTTTCTAGATGTTGTATTCTAATAAAAGGAACTGTTGTTTTTTTATAGTTTAGTAAGCCTTTACCATATATAATATCATGTGTTCTTAATGCATAACCACGCTTTTTAAAACTTAGAACACTAATAATAGATTGGAATATAAACAATATGAGTAAAAGCGAAATAGCATACCAAAATACATTCAAAATCCTTTCCTCCTTAATAAAGATACGTCCTAGAGTTAAAATTCCAAATAGAATTCCATACTGGATAAAAATATTTATGAAAAGTATTTTTAAATAACTTTTAGAAATAGGTCTAAGTTTAACATCCTCCGTTTTTGGAAGCGCGTCGATATCAATTTCTAAATTAGTAAACATAACTATTCTTTTTTAGTGTCTTTCTTAATAGCAAAATAACCTACAATTGTTGCACTAATAATAGTAGTACTTATAAAATAGAATATGTATTTATATAATTGAGTTGGTTCGTTTGTAAATAAGTCCAAAAAGAAAACAAGTATTGAAGTAATCAGTCCAGTGGTAAAACCAAATAAAATTCTAGTTTTTGTTTTTTTACTTAGTGCCATTGTTATTCTTTTCTCTTTTATTAATTAAATAAATCTCTTTTACAACCATTAATATGGTAAATATTATAAAATTGAATACAAACTTATTTAAATCGAAAGGTTTATCGTTAAAAGCATCATAAATATAAAATCCACCGGCAAAAATAAGCCCATAAATAACTCCTAATTTTAGTGAATTTTTAATTTTTTCTAACAAAGGCATGTTTATAAACCTTGAGAACTTGCAATTAACTCTGCAACATCCATGACTTTAATATCGTGCTCTCTTTCTTTAACTTTTACACCGTCAGACATCATTGTCATGCAATAAGGACAACCTGTTGCAATAATATCTGGATTGGTTTTGAGCGCATCTTCAGTACGAAGTTCGTTAATATCTTTATCACCTTTTTCTGGTTCTTTAAACATTTGTGCTCCTCCTGCTCCACAACATAAAGCTGTAGATTTACTACGTTTCATTTCTAATAAAGTAGCGTTTAAGGTTTTTAAAACATCTCTAGGTGCCTCATACTCTGAATTTGCTCTTCCTAAATAACAAGGATCATGAAAAGTGATACGTTTTCCTTTGTAGTCGCTATCTTTAATTTCAAGTTTCTTAGAACTAATTAATTCTTTTATAAATTGCGTATGATGTAATACTTCGTATTTTCCACCTAAACCAGGATATTCATTTTTTAAACAGTTAAAAGAATGCGGATCACAAGTTACTATTCGCTTTACTTCGTAAGCATTTAAGACTTCAATATTCATTACAGCCTGCATTTGAAACAAAAACTCATTTCCTGATCTTTTAGCAAGATCTCCTGTTGCACTTTCTTCTGTACCTAAGACCGCAAAATTTACTTGCGCTTTGTTTAATATTTTAACAAATGCTTTTGTTATTTTCTTTGCTCTATCATCGTAACTTCCAGCAGAACCCACCCAAAAAAGAATATCTGGTTGCTTGCCTTCGGCCATCATTTCTGCCATTGTTGGCACTATTAGTTGTTCGCTCATGATAATTTGTTTGTATGAGTTGTTACTCGTCTTCTCTTATTCTTGCAAAATCTTTTTTAGCAATTCTTATATATATTGCTATCTTTTTTTTGCCGTCTTTTAATTTGTTTTTTGGATCGTTTTTCTCACTTTCTGTGCGTCTAACAGCATCTTTGCCTAATAAATCTAACTGCGTTTTGGAACAGTAATCGCAAAAGACTTTTTTTAATTTTATGGCTATTGGTATTCCTGCTTTATATTCAATTTCTGTATAGACTTTTATTTGTAAAGAATCTTTTCTATAATCTTGAGCTGAAACCATTGTACAACATACAAATAGCACGAATAATAGTGAGTATTTAAGTGTTTGTTTCATTGTTTTTACTTGTTGTTCTTTTTTTTGTTTATTTGGTCATCTTTTTAATAGTTAAAACTTAGTTTTTAAATACTATAGTTAACTAGTATTCGCGCGTTAGCGATTGATGCGGCATCCTTTTTTTTGATTCTTTTAAGTCTCATCTCTATTTCGAAAAACAAATATTATTATTAAAATACTGAAACATGTTCAGCTTAAAAAAAAGATATAGCGGAAAGCGCGACCTTTAGGTAACGCCCAAATTATACTATTCGTCTTTCCAGTTTAACCTGTCCATTTGGTTGTATGGCCAAGGTGCTCCGTTGTTTTCTATATTGGTCATCATATTATTAAGCTCCATAGGTGCTGCACTTTCCTCCATTACGAGATAGCTTCGCATTTCCATAATAATGTTTAATGGGTCGATGCTTATTGGGCAAGCCTCTACACAGGCATTACAGCTGGTACAAGCCCACAATTCTTCTGGTGTTATATAGTCGTTTAGTAGTTGCTTACCATCGTCTACAAAGGTTCCATTATTAGCATCTATATTTTTACCCACTTCTTCTAGACGGTCTCTGGTGTCCATCATTATTTTACGAGGCGATAGTTTTTTACCTGTTAGATTTGCCGGGCATTCGCTTGTACATCGACCACATTCTGTACATGAATATGCGTTAAGTAAGTTTAGCCAACTTAAATCTTGAACATCGCTTGCTCCAAATTTTGCTGGAGGCTCGTCTGTAGCACCTTCTGGCGGTGCGGCATAAGGATCCGCATCTGGGTCCATCATGAGTTTTACTTCACTGGTTACCAAATCGTTATTTGGAAATTGTCCTTTTGGTGTTAGCTTTCCAAAATAAGTATTTGGGAATGCTAATAATATGTGCAAATGTTTAGAGAAATAGAGGTAATTTAAGAATATTAAAATACCTATAATATGAAGCCACCATGCGCTTCTTTCTATAATGTGCAGTGTTTCTGGATTATCGCCAAATAATGGAGCGATATATTGGCTAATAATATTTCCAGATTCTAAAGCTTGAAATGAACTGTCTGTAGCATTCATAACTAAAAACAGTGTCATTAAAACCATTTCAAAATACAAAATAAAATTACCATCATTTTTTGGCCATCCTTTCATCTCTGCACTCATAAAACGCTTCAGTTTTATAATGTTTCTTCTAATCCAGAAGACTACAACTGCAATAAATACCAATGTTGCTAAAATCTCGAAACTTGAAATTAAAAAACCATAAACTGATGCCGGTAAAATTGTCGATCCTATTCTATGTGTACCAAAAACACCATCGATTATAATTTCTAATACTTCGATATTGATAATTACAAAACCGACATAAACTATAATATGAAAAAATCCTGAGACAGGACGCTTTACCATTTTGCTTTGTCCTAAAGCAATCATAGCCATGTTTTTCCAACGTTGTGGTTTGTTATCGCTTATGTCTTGAGCTTTTCCTAATTTAATGTTACGGAATAATTTTTTTACATTCCTTGCAAAGTAACCAATGCCTGCAATAAGAATAATGGCAAATAGTATGTTTGGTAAGTAATTCATTGTTGGTTGTTAATTAGTTTATTTCTTTTCTTCAATCTCATTTCCATCTTCATCGTAACGTTTTGCTTTTTTTCCAAATAAAGAAAAATGAACATAACGTTTAGGGTTAAGTTTCATATCCTCAAGTAATTCTTCAATTTGTTTTGAAGCACCTTCAAGATTATCATATAGTTTTTCATCTTTAAGTAATTTACCAATAGAGCCTTCTCCTTTTTCAATACTTGACATTACATTATCAAACTTTTTAATAGTAGCTTGAAGATCTTGAACCGTTTTAGCTATATCTACTTGTGCCATTTTATTGGTTATTGTAGAAAGATTTCCAGAAGTCTTTTCGAAATTAGAAAGTGTGCTATCTAATTTAGATTTATTTGTATCTATTAAACTATTTAGTGATTTTGCAGTAGTATTAAAGCTAGACACTGTTGCATTTAAAGTTGAGATACTAATTTTTAAATCTGCTTGCGCTTTAGCATCAAAAATATTATTAAAACCCATTAAAAGTGTATCGGTTTCACTCATTACTTTTTCTATTTTTTCTTGTAATGGCGTAAGACGTTCGTTTACTAATTCCATCATTCCTTCTTTTGTAGTACTTTGAAGATAGTCACCCGTTTTTACATTTTCAGCACTATCATAGGCTGGAAGAATTTGAATTTCTTTTCCACCAATAAATCCGTTTTGGAATAATTCTGCCTTACTATTTTTAGAGAACTTGAAACCAGTATCAACACTCATTTTCACTATTAAAACACCAGAGTTTTCATCTTCAAAATAAATATCTAATACCTTACCAATGGCGTAACCGTTTACGGTTACAGGTGCCGATGATTTTAATCCTTCTACATTATCGTATTTAGCATATATTATTACAGTGTCTTCTAAAAGATTATTGCCTTTTAAATAACTGAAACCAAAAATAAATAGCACGATTCCTGCAATAGCTAATATGGCTGTTTTAATTTCTCTGGATATTTTCAAATTGAAAGTGTTTAATTTGGTAACAAAAATAAAATAAATATACTTGAATGATTCTATTTGGAACCACTATTTAAAGCTTTTTGCAAACTTATACGCTTCCCATCTCTATATGCAAGAATAAATGCGTCTTTAAATCCTTTTTGTTTGGCTTCTTTTTGCATTCTCCTAATCTTATTTATGTCCGAAGTATAACCATAAAAATATTTATAAAGCGATCCGTTTTTATCTCGTGAAACATCCTTTAACCCTTTAAAGTTATAAGATTTTGGTTCTATTTTTTTTGAGCCTGCAGCAATTTGTATTTTAAAAACAGTGTTAGGTATTATTTTTTCTGGTGAAGAAATAGCATTTTCTTCTTCTTTGTTTTCAATAATTATAAAATCGGAGTCCACAAAATTGCCATCTATTTGTTTTTTATAACTAACAATACCATCCTTAATTGCTTTAGCCATTTCGGTTTGTCCTTTCTTAGAGTTTAAATAGACGCCCTCTTTTTTATAGGTTAAAAATCCTGTTTCCACCAAAACACTTGGCATGTAAGTATTATGGAGTACCCAAAAGACATCCTGTTTTACCTTTCTGTTTTTACGTTTTAATTTAATCAGTTTTTCTTGAATAATATTTGCTACTAGAATACTATTATCTAAGTTTTCTTCGGCAAGTGCACTTATTCCAATTAATGATTCTGGTTTATCTGGATTAAAGCCAGAATATTTTACCTCATAATTATCTTCAAGGTAAATTACTTCATTTTCTTTTTTTGCAGTACTTAAATTTTGTGAACTTTTACTTAAACTCATTACAAAAGTACCAGCACCGTGCGCTTGATTTGTATAAGAATCGCAATGCACAGACACAAACAAATCTGCATCCGCTCTGTTAGCAATTGCTGCTCTTTCTCTAAGTTCAATAAAGACATCGGTTTTTCTAGTGTAGATTACTTTAAAATCTGGAAGTTTCTCTAAAGCAGCACCAATTTTCAAAATGATGTTTAGTGCAATCTTTTTCTCAATAAAACCGTTTCCTAAGTTCCCTGGATCCTTTCCGCCATGTCCAGCATCTAAAACCACCATAAATTTAGAGGAGTTAGCCTGTGCATTAACAGAAAGTGGTACTGTTAATGTTATTATAATTAATACGAAAAGTGTTTTTAGTCTCGTTTGCATAGTGATATAACCAGTTTTACAGTCGTTTAGTATGGATTTACAAATTATATAGATATGATAAATTAATCATAAAAAATATATGTAATTTTGGGAATTCAATAACCTAGCCATACTTTAACAAAAATACACACAAAAGCATTGCATACACATAGAATTCATATACTTTTTGCCCTAAGTTTTACAGTGTTTATCAACACCTTTAGCTTTGCACAAGTTGATCCTAAAGGTGAAAGCATAGAAATTACGCCTACACCTAATAAAGAAACTGAAACCGTTGTTCCTTCTCCAAAGGCTAGCGATTTTACTGTTATTACAACTGAAGAACTTATTGCTTTAAAAGAATCGGACTCTACTGAAACAGATTCTATAAAGCCTAAACCTGCTTTTTTACAAGATGTTGTTACCTACAGCGCAAAAGACTATAATGCTTTTAATAGAAAAGAGCAGAAAATGTATTTATACAATGAAGCTAAAGTAAATTACCTCGATATGGAAATTACTGCTGGAACTATAGTTATAGATTACAGTAAAAATTTAATATATGCAGGAAGATTAAAAGATTCTACTGGAGAATATTCTCAACGTCCAGTTTTTAAGCAGGCAGATAATCTTGTAGAGCCGGATTCTATGATTTTTAATTTTAAAAACAAAAAAGCGCTTATTTTTAATTCAAGGACTGAACAAGATGGAATGAAAATATTTTCCGAAAAGTCTAAAAAAGAAAACGATTCTGTATATTTTTTAAACAGAATGCGCATTACTACTTCAAAAAATGAAGAAGATCCTGAGTACTATTTTATGGTAGATAAAGCGAAACTTGTTCCTAATAAAAAAATAATAGCAAGCGCTGCACAAATGTTTATTTATAACGTACCTACCCCAATTATAGTACCTTTTGCCTACTTTCCTTTAAGTAAAAAACAAACGTCTGGTGTAATCTTTCCAAGTTTTGGCGAGCAAAATGATCGCGGTTATTTTCTTCAAAATGGAGGCTATTACTTTGCTATTAGTGATTATGTAGATTTAGCTGTTTTAGGAGATTATTATACCAATGGTAGTTATGGTTTCCGTTTAGAGAATAATTATAAAAAACGTTATAAATTTAATGGCCGTTTTGGTTTTAGATACGAGAATCAAATTAATAGCGAACGTGGTTTCCCTGATTATTCTAAAACCACTATTTACAATTTACGTTGGTCTCATACTCAAGACTCTAAATCTAATCCGAGTTCTCGATTCTCTGCTTCAGTAAACTTAGGAAGTAGTAACTATTACCAAGAATCTCAGAATCAAGTAAATGCTGCTAGTACTTTAAATAACACATTAGCATCTTCTGTCTCCTATTCAAAGACTTTTGAAGGCGAACCGCAAATTAATATGAGTTTAACTGCAACGCATTCTCAAAACACGCAAACCCAAGAAATAAACTTAACGCTACCAACCTTGCAAGCTAGTGTTGGACGTATGTATCCTTTTGCCCCTAAAGTTGGTTCTAAGAAAGGGATTCTTCAGAATATAAACTTTCAGTACAATGTTAGAGGAGAAAATAGAATACAGACTACAGATTCTCTTTTCTTTAAGAGCGAAATGTTTGATGATGCAAAAATAGGAATGAAACACTCTATTCCTGTAACAACCAATTTTAAAGTGTTTAATTATTTTAGTGTGAGTGCAAACGCTAGCTTTGATGAAACTTGGACGTTAAATACAATAGATCGCTTTTACGATTCAGATACTAACGAAACAGTAACTGAAGATTTAAAAGGTTTTGACGCTTATAGAATTTATAATTTTGGTGCTAGTCTTGGTACTACGGTTTATGGACAATTTAATTTTGAAGCAGAAGGAGAAGATAAAAAAATTAAAGCAATCAGGCATGTTATTCGGCCAAGTATTAGTTATAACATTAATCCTGCTTTCGATAGATATTACGACTCATATGAGGTTACAGATATAAATGGTGAAACCCTGCGTGAAGATGAGTTTTCTCGTTTTGAAGGCAGTCTGTTTGGCGCTCCAAACAAAACCTATTCTAGCTCTATAGGCTTATCACTTAGTAATAATATTGAAGCTAAAGTTAGAGATAAAGACAGCACAAAAACAGAACCTAAAAAAATAATATTATTAAATAACTTGAATTTTTCAACTTCTTATAATCTTGCTGGGGATTCTTTACGTTTTAGTCCTGTAAGAATGAGTGGTGGCACACAATTATTTGAGAATAAAATGAATGTAAATTTTGGTGCTACACTAGATCCTTATGCTCTTGACAATAACAATAACAAAGTAGATGAGTTTAATATAGACAATGGTGGAAGTTTATTTAGACTAACGAGTGCTAACCTTACTTTGGGCTACAGCTTAAACAGTAAAGGCAACAATAAAAAGTCTAAAACCAGCGATCGTAGTCGAAATGAAACTCTGGACAGTGGTGGTCGTGATGATGATTTATTTGGACGCTCTCAAGATTTTGCTGATCAACGCTTTAGCGATGATGACGAAAATGAAGAAGATGAAGAACCTGGTGAACTTTACAACTATTCTGTGCCATGGAATTTAAATTTAGCTTATGCTGTAAACTACTCTAATGCACAACGACAGAACGATATTTCCTCTCATTCATTAATGTTTTCTGGAGATATAGAGCTTTCTCCTCGTTGGAGTGTTGGCGCTTCTTCTGGTTACGATTTTAAAAACCAAGGTTTTTCTTTTACGCAATTACGTTTCGCTAGAGATTTATTAAGCTGGAGAATGAATTTATCATGGGTTCCTTTTAGTGATCAAAGTTCTTGGAATTTCTTTATTGGTATAAAATCTAATGTATTAAAGGATTTAAAATACGAAAAACGCCTTCAGCCAGATCAAAGGCTTTAAAAAAAGTATTTAGTATTTAGTGGGCAGTGCATACTCAAATCAATATGAATGTATAAAAATAGTTTTTCACTATGAAAAAAATAATTACAACAACACAAGCTCCTGCTCCTATTGGACCTTATAATCAGGCTGTTTTAAGTGGGAACACATTATACACATCTGGACAAATTGCTTTAGATCCAAAAACTGGAGCATTAGTATTAGATGATATTTCAACTGAAACCAAACAAGTTATGGAGAACATGAAAGCTGTTCTAGCAGCTGCGGACATGACGTTTGAAAACGTAATTAAATCTTCAATATTTATTAGTGATATGAATAACTTTGGAGCAATAAATTCAGTTTATGCTGAGTATTTTATTGAAGCTACTGCTCCTGCTCGTGAAACCGTTGAAGTTGCAAACTTACCGAAATTTGTAAACGTAGAGATTAGTATGATTGCAGTTAAGTAAGAAAATAATTGTAGTAAAGAATTTATTGAATAAAACAACTACTAGTTAGATATACAGCTCTATTTTATAGTTTCATTTTAACCATTAATGGAAAAATAAAAATTATGAATTTGGATTTTTGTTTTCATAGGAATGACAACTTCGGCTAAAACCTCAAGGAAAAGCAAAGAGAAACTATTCTTGAATTAAAAATCCCGCTAAACGGTGTTTATCGGGATTTTTATTCACAATGTATTGCACTTTGATTTAATTTAATTTATGTGTGTGAAAGTTAACCAAACCTTCAATAGGTCGTCTTTCAAAATTCCCAGTTTTAAAACCTAATTCTTGAGCAACTTCTTTTATTTCATCTTGACAGAAAAAAGCAATAGATCCTGCAAAATGGACAGGTACCGTTTGTATTTCTTCTTTAAACTGTAATATCATATTTTTCGCAAATAAGCGAATACCCTCTTTAATCATTTCTATTATGTACTTTGAATCCTTATTCAAAATCATAAACTCAGCAAAATTTGCTAAGTAGGCGTTTGGATAGGCTTGCTTATAAATGTTGTATTTAATAAAATCTGCTTCCAAATTATATTTACCTGCAAATGCAATTTTAATATCTTCAGGCATGAGATTAAAATAGTAATCACGAATTAACTGTTTACCATAATAGTTCCCAGAAGCATCATCCATTAATATATAACCAAGTGATGTAACACGTTGTTCTAACTTTTCACCATTATAATAACTACAATTAGATCCTGTCCCTAAAATACAAACAACAGCAGCTTCATTTGGCGTGTTAATAGTTGCATAAACAGCAGCCATAGTATCTTCATTAACTTCTATGTTAGCATTTATAAAAAACTGCTGTAACACAATTTTTAAAGTTAGTCTAGGATTTTCTGTACCGCAGCCTGCACCATAAAAATAAACGTTAGTAACTTTTTCGCGATTAGCTTTTAATACTTTACTTTTTTTAATGGTCTTTCTTAGTTTTTTCTCAGAAAGAATAGCGGGATTTAGGCCTTTGGTTCTTATTTTTTCAAGTAATTGATTACCATCATTATCTACTGCAATCCAATCGCATTTTGTAGAACCACTATCAACTATTAATATCATGATTTAAAAGTTTCTTTAATTAATAAAAAAGCGCAATAAAAGTTTTTAAAAAGACCTCTATTACGCTAATTAATATTATCGAATAGTTTAGAGCTTATAAGTTATTTACTTTTTCAGCCAAATCTACTAATTTATTTGAATATCCAAACTCATTATCATACCAAGATATTAACTTGAAGAATTTTGAATTTAATTCGATAGAAGCATCAGCATCAAAAACACTTGTTTTAGTTTCGCTAACAAAATCTTGAGAGACTACTGCATCTTCTGTATATCCTAAAACACCTTCCATAGAACCATTAGCTGCTTTTTTCATAGCTGCTTTAATATCTGCTAAAGACGTGTCTTTTTTAGTTTTTACTGTTAAATCTACGACAGAAACATCTACAGTTGGAACTCTAAATGCCATTCCTGTTAATTTTCCATCCAATTCTGGAATGACTTTTCCAACAGCCTTTGCAGCTCCTGTAGAAGAAGGAATAATATTATTTAATGCACTACGTCCTAAACGGTAGTTTTTACGTGATGGTGCATCTACTGTAAATTGTGTAGAAGTTGCCGCGTGAATAGTAGTCATTAAAGCTTCTTCAATTCCAAAATTATCTTCAATAACTTTAGCTATCGGTGCTAAACAGTTAGTTGTACAAGATGCATTTGAAACAATAGTATGCGCTGCAGTTAAATCTGCATCGTTTACGCCCATTACAAACATTGGCGCATCTTTACTTGGCGCAGAGATTACTACTTTTTTAGCACCACCTTGAATATGGTAATCTGCTGTTTCTAAAGTTGTAAAAATACCTGTACATTCTGCAACAACATCTGCTCCTGCTTCATCCCATTTTAATTTTTTAGGATCTCTTTCTGCCGTTACTCGAATTGTTTTTCCATCAACAACAAGGTTACCGTCTTTAACTTCAATAGTACCATCAAATCTTCCGTGAACAGAATCGTACTTTAATAAATATGCTAAATGCTCTACATCTAATAAATCGTTTATTGCAACAACCTCTACGTTATCACGTTTTACTGCCGCTCTCAATACGATACGACCAATTCTACCAAATCCGTTAATTCCTAATTGTAATTTTGACATAATTCTACTTTCTATGTTATGTGGTCATGATATCTGACACACGAATTAATTCTTTATTTATTTCTGATTTACCTTTTACTGCGTTTTCTAAAGGTGTCAATTCTATTTTATCGCTTACTAAACCAACCATAAAATTAGACTGTCCTTCCATTAAACTTTCTACAGCTTTTACTCCCATTCTACTGGCTAAAACACGATCGAAGCACGATGGAGGTCCACCACGTTGCATATGGCCTAAAACAGAAACACGCACCTCATATTCTGTCATGTTTTCTTCAACATAATCTTTTAATTCAAAAACTGTTTTCCCAATTTTATCTCCTTCAGCGACCACAACAATACTAGAAGATTTTCCAGACTTTTTACTGCGCCTTAAAGATTCTAACAAACGGTCTAAGCCTAAATCTTCTTCAGGTATTAATATTTCTTCAGCTCCTGCTCCAATACCTACATTTAATGCAATGTGTCCAGCATCTCTGCCCATAACTTCTACAAAAAATAATCTGTTATGAGAACTTGCTGTATCCCGAATTTTATCGATACAATCTACTACTGTATTTAACGCAGTATCATATCCTAATGTATGCGAAGTTCCAAAAATATCGTTATCTATAGTACCTGGAATTCCCATAACAGGAAAACCGTATTCCTTATTAAAAATAAGTGCTCCATTAAATGTTCCGTCTCCACCTATAGTAACTAAACCATCGATTCCATTTGCTGTTAAAGTAGCATACGCCTTTTTTCTGCCATCTGCTGTTCTAAATTCTTTAGAGCGTGCCGATTTTAAAATTGTTCCTCCTTTATTTATAATACCTTTTACATTCCTAGCGGTTAATTCTGTGAAATCACCTTCTATCATACCTTCATAACCACGATAAATACCTACACATTCTATATTATGAAATGCACAAGTTCTAGCAACAGATCTTATTGCTGCATTCATTCCTGGAGCATCTCCTCCAGAGGTCATTACTCCAATTCTTTTTATCTTTTTAGACATATAATTACCTTGTTTATAGCTAAACTAATAAAGAAAATCTATATAATAACACGTATTTGTTAAAAATTAACAAGTGTAATTTTACTATAACGTTTTAGTTAATAGAATTGTTTAAAAAAGGTTAAAAAGATGGTGAATCATGAGTGTAAAAAAACCAAAAATCAATTTTTATAAGTAATTTCGGATTCTTTAGAAAGACCAAACTAACTCATAACAAGTAAATTACTTTAAGCTAAAAAATAATGCGATTTAATTATATTTGAGAAAGAATTAATCTTTCTTTTTATAGCCAATTCCACTAGGAAGTGGATTGTCTTTTTCTTGAGAATCTAGTTTTTCTTCAGTTTCTTCTTCTGTAATTTCTTTATCTTTTTTGCTAAAAATTTTTCGAAGTAATTCGCCAAAAGTATCAAAATCTACAGAATAAGCAATACCAAGACCTTGCGTATAACCAATTTCTTCTCCAAAGTTTCTAATACTATTTTCTCTATTGAATACCGTGGCGGTTAATGTTCCTTCTTCATTCAACAAGAAATCTATTTGCACATCTCCTGCAATTACAGAATCTGAGGCTCCTCCAACTGGTACTCCTACTTTACCGTTAATAAGTACACGGTCTGTAATTTTAGTTTGCAGTGTAAAACCAACACGATCGTCTGTGTTAAATTCTGGGTTTCTTTGTCCTGCTTCAAAATTTAAACCAATTTTTAATTTATTATCTGAGTCTGTGAAAATACCGTTTATTAGCCCATTAATACGTTCTGCTATAGTTCCTGTGAAGTTAACATCTTGTAGTTGTCGATTAAACCCTCCAGTTGTTAATAGATATAATGCTTGGTTTTCTTTATCAGTATCAGAATCTAATCTGTAATTTAATTCAGATTTGATAGTAGAGCTTGCGTTAGGAAACTCGAATTTAAATTCCGGTTCGGGTCTTTCTAGTCGTCCTGTTAACTTAATCTCTAATTCTACAGGAATGGCTCTATTTATAGGACTATCTAATAAAGGTGATGGATTTGTTCTTGTTTTGTATATCGCTTGAATATTTAATTCTGCTTCTAAGGGATTTCCATTCCATTGTATTGTACTTTCATAAGGTTTTACACTAAATTCTTTTTGCACTACGCCACCATATAAAAAATTGTAGACACCTTCATGAACCACAAAATCACCATACATATTAAACTTACCATTAGTATTAATATTAAAGTTTAAAAAACCATTTCCACGTCCTCTAATTGTACTTCCAGACTCCTTATCCATTACAATTTCTATTAGAGCATCTTGAGTAACATCTAAATCGAAAAAGAGTTCTAAACCAGAAATGTCTTTAGATTCAATGACTTTACCTTTGGATTTTGCTAATTTCTCTTCAGGTGTTAAAAAATAAATAAAAGAATTATCTCCAAAAGATTCAACATCGCTTAATGGAATATAGAATTCTGTTCCTTTTTTAGTTTCAGCTTCCGCAGTTACCCTAAGTGCTTCTGTTGGACCAAAAATATTTGCAACGCCACTTATAAAACCCGTTCCGTAATAAAGAGCCTCATCGGTTGCTTTAGTATCTAACACTAAAAGTCTATCGGTTTCAATGCCTAAATTTAATCTCCATTTAGCAAAGTTTACATGACTTACAATGCCATCTAAAACTCCTTTTGTACCATGTTTAACATCTGTTAGTTTAATATCATTAAAATTAAAATTTTGACTATCTAAAGTTACCGATGAATTATTAGCAAAATCGAAATCAACATTTAAATATGGTATTTTTAAACCGCCCTTGTTAATATTTAAAGCGCCATTAAAATTAGGTTGATTTAAATTTCCAACAACAGCAATTTTACCTGTAACATCTCCTCTAATATTACTTAGAACTGGTTCTAATAAAGGCGAAAGGATATTGATGTTAAAATCGTTAAAGCGCAGATCTACATCTATAACTGGATTATTTGAAGACACATCGATATTTCCAATAGCTTCGAAAGCATTTTTTGTATCGTCTTTAATTTTTGCCTTTACACTATAATTAGTAAGCGATTGATTCCCTTTTATATAAGCATCGAAAGAACCGAAATAAGTACTATTAATCTCTAAACCATCTATTGTTATTGAAGAACTTGGAAGGTATATTCCGTTTTTCTGAAGTAAATCTAACTTACCATTTACATTTCCTGCTAAAGACAAACTGTCTAATTGAGGAGTGATTTTAGCCAAATCTACATCTTTAAAATTAAGTTTTAAATCTTTATAAGTAGAATCTCTTACAGCTCCTTCGAGTCTTATTTCTTCGTTATTATGACTTAAGATTAACTGGTCTATACTAAAATCTTTGAAACCATTAGCTATCTCAATTTTGTTGTATTTATCGGAAGCTTCATTAAGTTTCCAAAGGTTATTTCTAAAAGTAACTTCACTCGTTTTAAAACCAACTATAGAATTATTTTTTTCGTTAATTGTGTGATAAAAGCTAAGGTTATATTCGTCTGTATTAGAATCCCCTCCTTTAAATTCACTACGCATATATAACGTATCGTTTAAAGTGACATTAATTAAATTGAATTTAGAAATGTTGTAGAAGTTAGTATATAAACTGTCGATCTCTACATAGGTGTTAAAAAGTGGGTTTTTATTATCTACCTCTACTTCTATTTTATTTGCGAAATAATCTAACCATTCTATTTTGGGAGATTTAAAAGTGAGTTTAAACTCTTTCTCATCGGTTTCTACACGGCCTCTTACAAAGGTGTTTTTTCCTAATTTAATATCTGGATAAAATACTTCTACTATTTTATTGTAAATTTTAAAGTTGAAGTTTATAAACTGGTCGGTTTCAATAGTGTTTGGCGATTGGCTAGTGTAAATACTCATAATAGAATTTTCGAATAAATTCGCAACATCTTTAAACAAGAATTCACCACGCATAGTACCTTTTATAATATCTGGAGAGTTTACTTTAATAATATGTTCTTTACCATTAAAACTTGATGTCACATCAAAATCTTCAAAATAATAATCGTCAATTTCATTTTTATAATTCGTTTTTTTGAAAGTAATATTACCAACAGCATCATCTACGGTTGTGCCTTTTATTTTCATTTGCACATTTCCTTTAAAAAGCGATAGGCTGTCTCTCGAATAGATATTTAATTTTTTTAAATCGGCATATTCAACATTAGCAGAAAAATCGAAAGCATTTATATTTGTTGATAAATCTGCTAATCCATTAAAATCGAGTTTAAGATTAGTATCGTTGGCAAGAAGCCTACCATTAAATACACTTTGTTTGTATTCTCCATTTACAATAATATTCTGGTAGTTATATTCATTGTATTTAATGGCATATACATCTCCTTTAATTACAGCTCTTAAGTTTTCTTTTTTGAAACCAAAACCATCGATATCTAAGTTCGAAGATATTTCACCTAAATTTGTGTCTTCTAAAAACTCACCAATATTAAACTGATCGAAAATAATGTTTCCTTTATATGTTGCTTGATCTATATTATCAACATTTGTAATGCTTAATTTAGATTTTATAAATCCAAGATTAGTTTCTATATCAAAATCTGCATTAATTTTTGTTGGTGTAATATTGGTTGTTCCTTTAATATTAAAATCTCCTAACTTATCGAATATAGAAGGAATTGAAGCTCCTAAAACATTAGGCAATAAACGTTTTAAGTCTTTATAGTTTGACGTTAGGTTTGAGAAATTACCATTCATAGCGAAATTATTTTCTTCACTATTTAAAAGGTTCTTAAAAACTATATCTCCATAGATTTTGGTTCTTGCACTTGTATTTAGCCTTAAATCACTAAGTTTTAAATCGTTTAAAGTACCAGAAACTTTAGTGTTAAAGCGCGCATGTTGATTTACACCAAATTCGTTGTAAAAGACATTCAATTCGTCGAGAGCAATATTTGCATCGCTAAAATGAGCTTCTACTTTTACTTTGTTTTCGAAATCTTTAAAATCTTCTCTATCATAATTAAAAGTTAGATTTCCTTTAAGTTTAGAGTTTTTTGTTCTTATATTAAGGTTTTCAAAGATCATATTTTCAAGCGTATATTGAAAATTAGTAGACATATTTTGAATTACCAATCCACGACTATCTATAAACGAGAGTTTGTTTATTCGTGTGCTTACATCGCTACCATTAATAAGGAAATTAGTAGCATTAATATCTAATTTATCGAATTCAAGAATCTTGGGGGTCTCTTTATTTTCATCTATTAACCTAAATAAACCGTCGTAAATAGAAACATCGCTTGAAGACAATAGGAATTCACTTTTTTCTAGTCTTGGATTTTCATCATCGAATCTGGCAACAAAAACGTCAAGGTTAGTATCTGTTTCACCTTTATAGGTAACAACATTAAAGATAAGACCTTCCATATCTATATCTCCAAAATCTAAAGTACCATTAAATAGATTTTTAAAATTTAAAATTGAAGTATTTAATTCTTTAGCACTAATAAGCGTATTCTGTTTAAAATCGCATATTAATATTTCTTTTAACTCTACGTCTCCATTAAACTGAAGACCTATCTTACCAATATTAATATCTGTTTTAAAATCTTCGTTAATCCATTCTGTAGCATACTTTCCTAACTTAGTTTGTACAGCGGGAATAGAAAAGAACAACACCAGAATGATGAAGAGTAGCAATAATATTGCTAACAGTTTGCCTAGTATTTTTAGAAATTTCTTGATAAAAAATTTAAGTTTAAAAAGCTACCTTTGTTTTCGGTTTAATTCAACTCAAAATTAACAATTATAATGCCGAATATTAACTAATACCAAATAAACATTAAAATAAGCTATATAATTAGTTTCTATTGCACTTATAGTGCAGAACAAAACCATAACTGATTACAATACTTATTTTTCATCTAAGCACAATATAATTTAAAGTATTTATGGATCATTTTAAAATTCATTTGATATAATGTCTAAACAAAATATTTATATTCTAGGAATTGAGTCTTCTTGCGATGACACATCGGCTTCTGTACTTTGTAACGACACTGTTTTAAGTAATGTTGTAGCAACTCAAAAAATTCATGAAGAATTTGGTGGTGTTGTTCCAGAATTAGCATCTCGCGCACACCAACAAAACATTGTTCCAGTTGTGCATCAAGCCATAAAAGAAGCAAATATTAATAAAGAGCAGCTTCATGCTATCGCATTTACTAGAGGCCCAGGCTTAATGGGATCGCTATTAGTTGGTACTAGTTTCGCCAAGTCTTTGGCTTTTGGTTTAGATATCCCTCTAATAGATGTAAACCATATGCAAGCACATATTTTAGCACATTTTATTGCTGAAGACGGTTTTACAAAACCAACATTTCCATTTCTTGGCATGACCATTTCTGGAGGCCACACACAAATTGTAAAAGTAAATAGCCATTTTAATATGGAAGTTATTGGCGAAACTATAGATGATGCTGTTGGTGAAGCTTACGACAAAAGCGGAAAAACATTAGGCCTAGGTTATCCTGCAGGTCCAGAAATAGACAAACGTGCACAATTAGGAAACCCAAAAGCATTTCAATTTACTAAGCCAAAAGTTGCTGGTTTAAACTTTAGCTTTTCTGGATTTAAAACTGCTGTGCTCTACTTTATTCAGCGAGAAGTTAAAAAGAATCCAAATTTTATTGCCGAAAATCTAAACGATATCTGTGCTTCTATTCAATATACCATTATTGGCATTTTAATGGATAAACTAAAATTGGCAACTAAAGAAACTGGTATAAAACATATTGCAATCGGTGGTGGTGTTTCGGCTAATTCTGGCATTAGAAAAGCCCTAAAAGAAGGTGAACAAAAATTTGGTTGGACAACCTATATTCCTAAATTTGAATTCACTACAGATAATGCTGCAATGATTGGAATTGTTGGGTATTTAAAGTATTTAGAAAAGGACTTTGCTAAAAGTGATGTCATGGCTTCCTCACGATTAAAGATCTAATGAATAATGCTATTACCCTCATTTTAGACGCCCTAGTTTATGGCTTTTGTTTTACCTCTCTAATAAGTTATATTCTATCGGTTTTCAAATTTAAAAACATAAAACGTATCAACCGTAGTTTTTTTCAATATGCTATTAAAACTATTCGAATTGTAGCCATAGTATATATATTGTATTACATATTCGATTTAGCTAATTATCACTTCACTAAAGATCAAAGCTTATTTTCAAAGAGAGCAGCAGGACCTTATTGGTTTGCGTATTGGATAATGCTACTACAACCCTTTGTATTCTGTTTACTAATTCAGTTATTATGGCTTAATAAATATCAAAAAAAGAGTATTCATAATTTCATATTAGTGTTTTTTATTTTCTTTTTCACTTTGGCTTCTGGAGCAAACATTGAGCGCTATATTATTTTAATCACTTCTTTTCATCGCGATTACGCACCAGATAGTTATTATATCTATAATATTAATATGAGTTGGTTTCAAATTATATTATTTGGAATCTCACTGCGTATATTGATGTTCTCTGTATTAGTTTTGGGCGTTCGGTATATTCATAAAAAACTAATTTCTAACTCACTAACATAAGATTACTGTATTCTTAGCAATGGCGTTGTTAAAATCCTTGTTAATAACCTTATCAATTATTACAATAGAAGCCTTATTTTTTCGTTTTTTTGTGTTATTAAAATGAAATACTCAATTATAATGAATAAAATCGTAATCCTACTTTTACTAAGTGTATCGCTGTGCTCTTTTGCACAAAATAAAGCTAAAAAAGAACTTAAAAGCATTGAAACATTTGAGCAAGCCGAAGACTATGCTAATAACTCTACAAAGTCTAAAAAGATAAGATTATTGGTTTTTAATACCGAAAAGCATCAAAGTTCTCTCGCAAAAGAGCTTTTAGAAATGCCTTCAGGTTTCACGAAAACCGAAAGAACTCAATTTAAAAAAATATATTATAAAGTCATTAAAAAAGAAAAAGAACCGCACTATAGAATAAGCTATATTTTTTTTGATGGCAATAAGATGCCAGTAGACGAAATTTACAGACTCCGTAAACAAATTATGATTAAATACAGTAAAGGTGTCGATTTTGGAGATTTAGCAAAAAAGTATTCTATGGCAACTAATGCTATACAAGGTGGAGATTCTGGTTGGGTAAAAGATGGAGAGTTACCCATTGAAATTGAAGATGAAGCTAACAATTTAAAACACCAATTAGATGATATTTTTGATGTAGGAATTACAGATGATAATGGATTCTATATTATAAAAAAAACACACAGGCTAAAAACAATAAAAGAAGTTTACGTACTTAAAGTGCAAGAAGCTAGAGACTAATGCAATTATTTTATAATCCTGAAATTAACGAAAACACCACGCAATTTTCTTTCTCTAAAGAAGAGAGTAAACATATTGTAAAAGTTTTACGTAAAAAAGTTGGAGATATAATGCACATTACAAATGGTAGCGGCTGGTTGTTTTCGGCTGAAATAATTTTGGATACTATAAAAAAATGTGTTGCCGAAGTAAAAACGAAACAATTTCAAACGCCATCAAAATACCATTTACATCTAGCAGTTGCGCCAACAAAAATGAACGACCGCTACGAGTGGTTTCTTGAAAAAGCTACAGAAATTGGCATTCAAGAGATTACACCAATTATTTGCGACCATAGCGAGCGCAAATATATTAAACAAGAACGTTTCGAGAAGATAGTACAATCTGCAATGAAACAGTCTTTAAGTTGTTATTTGCCTAAATTAAACGAAGCCATAGCCTACAAAGACTTTATAAAACAAGATTTTACAGGAGATTTATTTATTGCGCACTGCGAGGAAACTAACAGGAAATCGCTAAAACAAGAACTGAAACCTAATCAAGAGACAACTATATTAATTGGTCCTGAAGGCGATTTTTCTATTAAAGAAATAGCATTGGCTTTAGTAGAGCATACATTTATTCCTGTAACCTTAGGAGAGACACGCTTACGAACCGAGACTGCTGCTATTGTTTCTTGTCACTCTGTTGCCTTTGTAAATGAGTAACCTTTTTTTATCTTACGGGATAACCGACAACATAAAAGTGTTCATCCCTTAACTTATTTATGGGATATTGGTCATATTGCCTGCTATATAGCGAGTTGGCAACAAGCAGTAGATAAATTGAAATGGGATATAAAAAAGTATGTTTAGATTGCCGAAAAGCATTTAATAGACCATTTGAATTTGGAAAGGTTCGTATCTCAATTTGTCCACAATGCGAAAAACCAATGACCGAATTAAATCACTTGTTTCAACCACCAAAACAGACTGATAAAAAAAAAATGGGATGTTGTGAAATTTTTGGAAGATAATAGATTTAATTATTATCACGTTTGGGAAAAAATTTTCAAGAATTCAAACGGAGACATTAGAGGATATCAGAATTACGCTAAATATCCAGAATCTATGAAAGATGCAAAAGAATTCGTAGAAAAATATAAAGAACAAATTATTGCTTAAAAAATATGACTGAATCCCAATTAAACAAAATAGAAAGTAGGCTGAATAATTCGACTAAAGGAAATTGGATTCCAATGATTGAGGGAATAACACACGATTCGGGTTCTGACTTTATAATGACAAACGTTAAGAATAAAGATGACTATGACAATCCTAAAAGAGGTCAAGATATTGAACTAAACGGAGGAACAAAAGATGATATTATTTTTATAGCAAATGCCAAGCAGGATATTCAAAAAATGATTATTGAAATAAGAAACCTGAAAAGTAAAACGAAATAAAGCCAGTCGCCTAAATGCGCAAATAACAAATAGAAAGCGAAGATATACAAGTACACTATTTACCGGTAAAAAACATCTATTGGGAACCTTTCTATACAACAATATAAATTTTAAGATAAATGCAATTTGCATTGGTTTCTTTTTTATTTTTGAAATATGATATTTAGTAGAGAAAAATCTAAAACACTTTCAGTAATTATAATGCTTATAATGGCATTATGTTTTCAATTTACTGTTGCTCAAGACTTGGCAATCCTAAAATACAAAGGTGGTGGAGATTGGTATTCTAACCCAACAGCTTTGCCAAACCTAATCAAGTTCTGTAACGAGACTATCGATACAAAAATGAACGAAAAGCCAGAAACGGTGGAAGTTGGTAGTACAGATATTTTTCAATTTCCTTTATTGCACATGACAGGTCACGGAAATGTTTTTTTTAGTGAAGATGAAGCCGAAAACCTTCGTAATTACTTAATTTCTGGTGGTTTTTTGCATATTGATGATAATTATGGAATGAAACAATACATCACTAAAGAATTAAAAAAAGTTTTTCCAAATCAAGAATTAAAAGAATTACCAAAAAATCACGAGATCTTTAAAACTGCTTTTGCATTTCCTAAAGGTTTACCAAAAATCCATGAACACGATGGTAAAAGACCACAAGCATTTGGTTTGTTTCATGAGAATAGATTAGTACTTGTATTTACTCTTGAAAGCGATTTAGGAGACGGTTGGGAAGATCAAGAAGTACATAATGATCCTGAAGCTATTAGATTAAAAGCTTTGCAAATGGGAGCTAATATTGTGAAATATGCGTTTGAAAATTAGACAACCTTAAACCTTAGATATTGAAATTATCCTATTATTGCTCTTCGTGTAAAAAAGAGAATTACATAAAAACTAATGCTCATGAACGCTATGGGTTTTTGCAGGAATATGGGAAAAATAAAATAAATGAAAGGTGTCAACATTGTGGAAATCACACAAAAAAAGATATAAATAGATTACATGCTGAGCCTAATAATTATTTAATCTTTGGAGGTATTGTTATTGCTGTTATATTTACAAATTCACTTTGAGGAATAGGCTATATTATTACTTTAACCGCAGGCATCCCATTTTATTTTTGGATTAATGAAAATAAAAAAACAAGTACATTTAATAGATCAAGAGTGAGATAAAGAAATTAACCATAAATAGATTCATATACTTGCAACTCACCCACTACACCACTAACTTCAACAAAAAAACATTCCCAATCACTTTAGTTTGCGAAAACGTAACCAATGCCTCAAATATTGGCAGCTTGTTTCGTATTGCAGATGCTTTTGGAATAGAAAATATCATCTTTTGTGGTAATGCTATTCCATTAGGGAGAAAAATGACTAAAACGTCTCGTGCGACTGAAAAAGTTGTGAAATATGAAGTAATTGAGAACATTTCTGAAGCTGTTATAAATTTAATAACATCAAATTATCAATGCATTGCTTTAGAAATAACAGAAAATAGTTTACCAATACATGCGTTTGAATTTTCAACAGATAAACCAATAGCAATAATTATTGGTGATGAGAATTTTGGAGTATCGGAAGCCATATTAAAACAATGCCAACATAGTCTTCATGTTAATATGTTTGGACAAAATAGCAGTATGAACGTTGCACAAGCAACCAACATTGCACTCTATGAAATAACAAAACAATTACAAAAAATACAATAGTACTATCATTAAAGATGAATAGTAATTATTATTGAAAGTGCAATTCAATGATTACATCCTATTTTAATCACTTTTATTTTTTTTATACGTCTTTTAATCGTATATTTACGTAGTTCATCGAATATTGTGATTTAATAAAGGGATAAAAATATTTCAATTGACAGTTAAATTAATTTCATCCTTGATAAGGATTAACCAACAGTAAAACGTTAAAAACAGTACTATATAATGCTATTTAGACACACTTTCTGGTACTATAGATAGCTCAAATGGTTTTGTTTTGGATGATACCATTCGGGAAGTAATAGAAAATGTTAATATAAATCGAAGTAATTAGAAAATTTATGAATCAAAATCTCATTGTTTTAATAGTGTTTTTAGTTTTTTTAATGGCTTTTATAGTCCATATTTTAATTTCGATTTCAAAAATTAAGGACAGACGCTTTCGGGGTTCTAAAGGAGATAAAAACAATTTGTTTCACAAGATACTTTTAAAATACATAATTAAAAACTTACCAGAATAAAAACGACTTGTATAAATAAAAAAAACCATCCTATATTGAGATGGTTTTTACATTTAAACCAATAACTATTATTCTTTTAATTATACAATACCCATTGTCTTTAAATAAGAGCTTTTAATTGATATTGTTAGTTTATCAAATACTATAAACATTGCGATAACTACAAATTTACATTTTTGATAAAAAAAATAATTATTAGTAATTTAATAATTCTAATTCTATCTGTATCTTTACTTCATGAATTCAAAAGCAATCTCTAACGGAATCTTAAAAGCAATTGCTATATTGGTTGGCATATTTTTAACGCTATTATTCTTTTATAAAATACAATCTATAATAGTCTATGTGGCTATAGCTGCAGTAATATCTCTTATAGGAAGACCTATTGTGTTATTTTTAAGACAACGTTTAAAGTTTAAAAATGCATTAGCAGTAATTGTTACTATGCTCTTATTAATTGGGCTACTTGTTGGTCTAGTACTGCTGTTTATACCCTTAATTATTGAGCAAGGTCAAAATCTATCCTTATTAGATATTAATAAATTGCAAGAGAATACAGAGTATTTATATAACGAAACTGTTGCCTATTTTGATCTTAAACATATAGACGTAGAAAAGTCTATCAAGGATACTAATATTTTAACCAAAATTGACTATTCTATTATTCCAAACTTTTTAAACTCAATAATTGGAGGTTTAGGTAGTTTTAGTATAGGTTTGTTTTCTGTATTGTTTATTTCATTCTTCTTTTTAAAAGACAGTAAATTGTTTGCAAATGGAATACTAACATTCATTCCTGATACTAAAGAATCACGCTGGGAGAACTCTTCTACTAAAATAAAGGATTTGCTATCGAGGTATTTTGTTGGTTTAATATTTCAAATCCTCATTCTATTTATTATTTACACCATATTCTTATTAATTTCAGGAACAGAAAATGCAATAATAATTGCGTTTTTATGTGCTCTACTAAACTTGATACCATATGTTGGACCAATGATAAGTGGTGTATTAATGATTATTTTATCCATGACAAGTAATTTAGGAGAAAGTTTTAATGATGTTATTATGCCTGCTACACTATGGGTTATTATTGGTTTTGTCATTGGTCAATTAATAGATAACTTTTTAAGCCAACCTATTATATTTTCTAAAAGTGTAAAATCGCACCCACTAGAAATATTTTTAGTTATCCTTGTTGCGGGAGTGTTATTTGGAATTGTAGGTTTAATAGTTGCCATTCCTGCTTATACTGCTATAAAAGTAATTTTAAAAGAGTTTTTATCCGATAATAAAATAGTAAAAAAACTCACAAAAAATATATAATCTATACTTTGAATAAGGCATTACTAAATACTGAAAATCAATTAATTATAAATAGTAATTTATACTCAAATATTAGTGATTTATTATTGAAAGGCATTGCAACTTCAACTGCAGAAACTAAAGAATTAATACACCAAATAGAAGCAAAAAAACGTTGTGAAAAAAAGTTAAAAACGTGGATCTCTTCTGAAAACATATACTACCCAAACAAACTAAATATAGAGCAAACCTCCTCTGAAATCACTGCTCAATACAAAGCTAATTTAATCTCGGGAGAATCATTAATTGATTTAACAGGAGGTTTTGGAGTCGATTGTTATTACTTCTCTAAACGAATAGATCATGTATATCATTGCGAAATCGATAACAGTTTATCTCAAATTGTAAAACACAATTACCAGCAGCTTGGCATAGAAAATATTACATGCTTAGCAGAAAGTGGTATTACAGCCTTAGAACAAGAAAAACGTCATTTCGATTGGGTATACATCGATCCTTCAAGACGAGATGATACTAAAGGAAAAGTTTTTTTACTAAAAGATTGCCTTCCTAATGTTCCAGAACATTTACAACTACTTTTTAAATATTCTAAAAATGTAATGATTAAGACATCACCGCTATTGGATATTACTTCTGGGATTTCAGAACTATGCAACGTAAAAACCATTCATTCCATAGCAGTAAAGAATGAAGTAAAAGAGTTGTTATGGATTTTAGAACGCGATTATAACGGCACCATAGCAATTAAAACTGTAAATATCACAAAAGAAAATAACCAAATATTTGATTTTAATTTAAATGAAGAATACCCAGCTAACGCCTCTTTAAGCGAACCTCTCACCTATTTATACGAGCCAAATGCTGCTATTTTAAAAGCTGGAGCATTTGATATTTTAGCTAAAAAACTTAATTTAAAGAAATTACATAAACATTCTCATTTATATACCTCTACAAAACAAGTAAATTTCCCAGGTCGCTGTTTTAAAATAGAAACTGTTTTAGAATACAATAAAAAGAAGTTTAAACGCGGATTTAAGAGCACAAAAGCCAATGTAAGCACTAGAAACTTTCCTGCCACTGTTCAACAAATTCGTGAAAAACTCAATTTAAAAGATGGTGGCGATGATTACTTATTTTTTACAACCGACTTAGATAATAACAAAATGGCTGTTATTTGTAAAAAGGCCTAATCCTTAATTTTTTATTCTTCTTCGCTACTACTATCTTTAGAACGCGCTACAATAGCACGCAAACGTTCCTTCCTTGCCATTTTCTCTTGTCTTAGCTTATTACGCTTCTTATCCATAAGCTTAGTATGCTTCGCTTTATTTTTTGTGTTTTTAGCACTACCAGATTTCCCCATAGATAATAGTTATTTAATTAAGAAAGGACTTAAAACAAGAAATCCCTTTCAAATAAATGAAAAGGATTCTGTGAGCCCGACAGGATTCGAACCTGTGACCGCCTCCTTAGAAGGGAGGTGCTCTATCCAGCTGAGCTACGAGCCCGTAGCATTTAATAAAAGTCGGGGTGGCAGGATTCGAACCTGCGGCCTCCACGTCCCAAACGTGGCGCGATAACCGGGCTACGCTACACCCCGAAAAAGGTTATCAAAAAATTAATCTTGAAAAATATTGCGGAGAGACAGGGATTCGAACCCTGGGTAAGTGTTGCCACCTACGACGATTTAGCAAACCGTTCCTTTCGGCCACTCAGGCACCTCTCCAATTATTTGTATGAACGTTGCAATAAATTGCGGGTGCAAATGTAAGATAACATCTATTATAACGCAACAATTTTATTCGTTTTTTTTTATATTTATTCAGGATATTCTATTCGTAAATGGTAAATATTTGCAAGCTTGCGTTTTAGCACTTTTTTTATGGCTTGAATTTCTTTAAAAGTAATGTTCGCATTTAAAAATTGACCATCATCCATTTGCTTATTTAGTATAGTCTCAACAAAATTATCAATTTTTGTAGATGTTGGTTCCTTTAAACTTTTAGAAGCAGCTTCTACACTATCACACATCATTAAAATTGCAGTTTCTTTACTAAAAGGCTTAGGTCCAGGATAAGAAAAGTCCGCTATATCAATAGCATCGTTTATTGCTTTTTCTTTCATATAGAAATAATAAACAGTACTATCTCCATGATGTGTTCTAATAAAATCGATTACACGATCAGGTAGATTATTTTTCTTCGCTATTTCAATGCCATTAATTACATGATCTACAATTACTTTGGCACTTTCTTTTGGAGATAATTCGTCATGAGGATTAATACCTGAAGACTGATTCTCTGTATAGTAAGTAGGATTTTGCATTTTACCAATATCGTGATACAATGCTCCTACCCTAATAAGCATTGCATTTGCTCCAATTTCGTTTGCTGCCGCTTCAGCTAAATTAGCGACATTAAGAGAATGATGAAAAGTACCTGGTGCTTCATTAGACAATCGTTTTAAAAGTTTCGTATTAGTATCTGACAACTCTAATAGCGATACATCTGAAACTAAACCGAAGAGTTTTTCATATATATAAATCAGAGGTTGCACAAATAAGGTCGCCAAACCACATAATACGAACAAACCAAAAGTATCCCATTTTAAGGTCTCTATACTTCCTTCGTGAATTAGAAAGAATGCAAAATAAGCTATGATATAAATAAGAGTGATTTGCCCAACAGATATAAATAAATTGGCACGTTTATATAACTCTGAAACTGTTAATATTGTTACTATTCCTGCTAGAATTTGTAAAAACATATATTCGGAACTGTTAGGCACAATAAAACCTAAAAGCAGTACTGTAATTACATGTGTAAACAAGCCCAATCGCGCATCGAAAAACGCTTTAAGCACTAATGGTAAAATAGCTATTGGAACAATGTAGATGTATTTAGAATCGTAATTAACCACCAAAGTCGTTAATAAAACCATAAAGATTACATTGAAGAAAATAAAGGTAACTTTCGTGTTATTATCGTAAACATCTAACCTGTATTTTCTTAAAAACAGCAATAGCATTAACAGTGCAAGTGCAACTAATAACGTGTATGCAAAAACAATTAAATTATAATTAGACTCATTCCATACTTGCGACTCGTACTCGGATTCTAAAGATTTAAGAATTAAAAATTTATTACCTTCCACTACTTCTCCTTTAGAAATAATAAGTGTTTCTTTTTCTATGCTTCCTCTGTTATATGCTATAGAATTTATCCGTACTTTTAAAGCCTTGTCTGATAAATCACTATTAAACTCTAAATTTGGTTTAATAGTATTGAAAAACAGAATAGACAATGGCTTAGCAAAGTCCTCTAAGTTATTCTTCTTTAACTCTTCATCAATTTTTGGTCTTACTTGAGTTTGTTTATAAATGTTAGAGAAGTCTGTTTTACTAATTTCAACGCGACCTTTTAAAATAGTAACTGCAGATTTACTCGCAATCAACTCATCTTCGTTGGTAACTCCATATTCATAAAACGTTTTGATTAGGTTTTCACCAAATCGTTTAATTTCATCTTTAGATGGATAGATAGAATCGGGAAAAGAAATATTAAAATTTTCATTGAATTGTTTTAACACATTGGCTTTTACCGTTTCGTCAAGGTTAAAATACTTTATCGCAGTTTTTTCAATTTGAATTTTTTCTTGATCTAATTCTTCATTTGTTTTCTGAATTGCAAAATCAAAAGGTGCGTAAAGTGTTTCAGATTGCCAAGGTTTTCCTTTTTCGAAGTCGTATTTAAATTTTCCGCTTTTAGGAAATAAATAAACAATTAAAAAAGTAGTAGCAATAAACAGAAGCACCTTATAAACGAAAGCATGGTTTTTATAAAATAAATTTACGAAGTCCTTCATTCTTAAAATTAGTTTTTTTCTTTAAATTCAAATGTAATAAATTATGATTTCATTATGGGTTATTATCATAATAACGCTCTTATTTTTCCTAAAAAATGATTATTTTCGCAACACACAAAACTTAAGACTCATAAAATGAACAAAGAAGTAGTAATTGTATCGGCTGCGAGAACACCAATTGGTAGTTTTTTAGGTGCTTTATCCACAGTTTCAGCTCCAAAATTAGGAGCTATTGCTATAAAAGGCGCATTAGATAAAATCAATTTAAACCCAGAACTTGTACAAGAAGTTTTAATGGGGAATGTTGTACAAGCAGGCACAGGTCAAGCTCCTGCTAGGCAAGCTGCTATTTTTGCTGGTATTCCAGATACAGTGCCTTGTACTACAATTAACAAAGTTTGTGCCTCCGGTATGAAAACCGTTATGCAAGCTGCTCAAGCTATTGCTTTAGGAGATGCTGAGATTGTTGTTGCTGGTGGAATGGAAAACATGAGTTTAATACCTCATTATTTTCACGCAAGAAGTGCTACTAAATTTGGTCCTGCCGCTATGATAGATGGCATGCAAAAAGATGGTTTAGTAGATGTTTACGACCAAGAAGCAATGGGAGTAAGTGCAGATGCTTGTGCTACAAAATATGAATTCTCTCGTGAAGACCAAGATGCTTATGCTATGCAATCTTACAAAAGATCTGCTGCTGCTTGGGAAGCAGGAAAATTTAATAATGAAATTGTTCCTGTTGCTGTACCACAAAGACGTGGAGACGATGTGATTGTGAGTGAAGATGAAGAGTACAAAAACGTAAGAATGGATAAAATTCCAATGTTACGTGCTGCTTTTACAAAAGACGGAACGGTTACTGCTGCAAATGCTTCTACAATTAATGATGGTGCTGGAGCAATGGTATTAATGAGTAGAGAAAAAGCAAACGAATTAGGCTTAAAACCTTTGGCAACTATAAAAGGTTATGCAGATGCTGCACACGAACCAAAATGGTTTACAACTGCTCCATCTATAGCTTTACCAAAAGCATTAAATAAAGCAGGTTTAGATATTGCAGCTGTAGATTTCTTTGAGTTTAACGAAGCTTTTTCTGTTGTTGGTTTAGCAAACATGAAAATATTAGGACTTAACGATAGTAATGTAAACGTAAATGGTGGTGCTGTTTCTTTAGGTCATCCTTTAGGATGTTCTGGTGTTAGAATATTAATTACATTATTAAACGTACTAGAACAAAATAACGCAAAAATAGGCGCAGCTGCTATTTGCAATGGTGGTGGTGGTGCTTCGGCATTGGTTTTAGAACGCTCTTAAAAGAGTATTCAGTTGGCAGTTGCTTACTCAGATGTTTTACTGGTATGTGTTCACATAAAAACTAAAATAATATAAATTCAATTTTCAATAAATGCAATACGGCATTTGTAATTTAAGCATTGTCCCTTTAAGACTAGAAGCTAGCGACACCAGTGAATTGGTGTCGCAAGTTTTGTATGGTGACCTGTTTAAAATTATTGAAATGCGTAAATCTTGGTGTAAAATCCGATTATCGTTCGACAAATATGAAGGCTGGATCGATACCAAGCAATATTTCGAAATCACAAAAGATGATTACGATAGGTTACGTGATGAAATGCCAAAATTATCTTCAGATTTAATAGAGTTTATAGAAGATAAGAACCAACAACTTTATTCTATCCCTTTAGGCTCACAACTTAATGGTTTATCACTTTTAGAGCATGTTTTTGATGGTGAAATTGCTGAAGGCAAGAAAGCAAAAAATCAGCTTATTACTTCTGCTTTTAACTATTTAAATGCGCCATACCTTTGGGGCGGAAAGACACCTTTTGGTATAGACTGTTCGGGTTTTACACAAATGGTTTATAAAATGAATGGCTACAAATTACTTCGTGACGCTTCTCAACAAGCATCACAAGGAGAAGCTTTAAGTTTTATTGAAGAAAGTGAACCTGGAGATTTGGCCTTTTTTGATAATGCTGAAGGTAATATCGTCCATGTTGGTATTATCATGAAAGACAACTATATCATTCATGCACATGGTAAAGTTCGAATAGACAGATTAGATCATTCTGGTATTTATAATGTAGATACACGTATGCATACTCACAAACTTCGCGTGATAAAAAAGATCATCTAAATTTTCATTTAGTTAAAGAAAACCTAAAATCCCTAATTAAAAATGTGATTGTTTATATTTGATTTCTCGTCTTTTTTCGAGATCAAATCAAAGAAAAGCAATGCGAAAAATTATTACTTCACTCCTATTTATTTGTCTAGTTTCAATAAATAGCTTCGGCCAACAACCAAATAAACCAAATGCTTCTGAAATATACGAATCTATAGAAAAACTAAATTTCTTAGGTTCTGTATTGTATGTTGCAGCACATCCAGACGACGAAAACACAAGACTTATTTCTTACATGGCGAACCGTGTTAAAGCACGAACAGCCTATTTGTCTTTAACGCGTGGTGATGGTGGACAAAACCTTATTGGCCCAGAAATCAGAGAACTATTAGGCGTTATTAGAACACAAGAGCTATTAGCAGCAAGACGAACAGATGGTGGAGAACAACGTTTTACAAGAGCTAACGATTTTGGTTATTCTAAACACCCAGACGAAACACTAGCTATTTGGAATAAAAATGAAGTGTTAAGCGATGTTGTTTTGGCTATTCGACAATTTAAACCAGATATTATTATTAACCGCTTCGATCATAGAAGTCCAGGTTCTACTCATGGTCATCATACAAGTTCTGCAATGTTAAGTGTTGAAGCTTTTGATTTAGCAGGAGACAAATCTTCATATCCAAACCAAGTTAAAGAGCATGGTACATGGCAACCGCAACGTGAATTTTTTAATACTTCTTGGTGGTTTTATGGTAGTAAAGAGAAGTTTGAATCTGCAGATAAAACTAATTTATTAAATTTTGATGTTGGTGTATTTTATCCAAGTTCGGGGTTAAGTAATACTGAAATTGCTGCTTTAAGTCGCAGTCAACATAAATCTCAAGGTTTTGGAAATACGGGAACACGTGGCGAACAAACAGAATATATAGAATTAATAAAAGGTGATTTACCAAAAGATAAATCTAATGTTTTCGATGGTATTGACACGTCTTGGAATCGTGTTAAAGGCGGAGAATCCATTGGGAATATTTTAAAGAAAGTACAAAAGGATTTCGATTTTAATAGGCCTTCAAATTCTATAAAAGAATTAGTAAGCGCTTATAATTTAATTCAGAATTTAGAAGACAAACATTGGAAAGAAATTAAAACCAAAGAAATAAAAGAAATAATTGCAGCTTGCAGTGGATTGTATTTGGAAGCAGCTGCATCAGAAAGCTTCAGCTCATTAAATAATAGAATTAAAATAAATATCGAAGTTATAAACAGAAGTAATTCAAATATTGAATTGGTCTCTTTAACTAAATCGGATGATGGTAAGGCTATTCTTAAGAATATCAGCTTAAAAAATAATAGTTCTCAAAAAGAAGCATTAGAATTTTATGTCTCAACTGAAGATCATTATTCTGTTCCCTATTGGCTAGAAGAAAAAGGAACTTTGGGAATGTATAAAGTAAAAGATAAAAATTGGATTGGCCTTCCTGAAACTATAAGAGCTGCTACTGTTCAATTTAATCTAAACATTGAAGGCTCACCTATTACATTCACAAAGCCAATTATTTACAAAACCAATGATCCTGTTAAAGGTGAAGTTTATAAACCTTTTGAAATTATACCCGAAGCTTCAGCTAAAATTTCAGAAAAAGTAATCATTTTTGAAAACGATTCACAAAAAGAAATTCCTGTTATTGTAAAAGCTGGCCGTGATAATTTAGAAGGGTTTATCGCATTTAATTACCCTAAAGATTGGAGTGTTTTTCCAAAGCAACAAAAAATAAACATTGAACATAAAGGTCAAGAACAAACTTTCATTTTTACTATTATTCCTCCTAAAAACCAAAGTGAAGGTTTGCTTTCAACAAAGGTTACCATTGGTGACAAAGTGTATACAAAAGAACTAATAGAAATTGATTACGATCACATTCCATTTCAAACTGTTTTATTACCAAGTGAAAGTAGAATTGTACGTTTAGATATTAAAAAGCGAGGTGAAAACATTGCTTATATAGAAGGTGCTGGAGATGTTGTTCCAGAAAGCTTAAAACAAATCGGTTATAATGTAGTAACTATTTCTCCTGAAGAAATTACTCCAGAACACTTGAGGAAATTCGATGCTGTCGTTGTTGGTATTCGTGCTTATAATACAGTTGAAGCCCTAAATTTTAAACAAGAGATTTTATTCGATTTTGTAAAAAATGGTGGTAATATGGTTGTACAATACAACACAAGACACAGACTTAAAGTCGATAAAATAGCTCCTTATCCTTTAACACTTTCTAGAGACCGAGTAACAGACGAATTTGCCGAAGTTACTTTTTTAAGCCCAAATCACGAAGTATTAAATAGCCCGAATAAGATAACGCAAGAAGATTTTAAAGGGTGGACACAAGAGCGTGGTTTATATTTTCCTAACGAATGGTCAAAAGAGTTCACTCCTATTCTATCGATGCACGATAAAGGTGAAACACCAAAAACAGGAAGTTTACTAGTTGCAAAACATGGTAAAGGGCATTATATCTATACAGGTTTAAGTTTCTTTAGAGAGTTTCCTGCTGGAGTATCTGGTGCTTATAGGTTGTTTGCAAACCTATTAAGCATTGGTAAAAAGGATATTACTAATAACTCTAAGATTAAGAAATAAAACAGTATTAAACTAAATGTAATCGCTGTATATCAAAATTAGAAATACAAACGCTTCGACTGCGCTCAGCATAACAAATATCAAACTAACGAACATATGAAAGAAAATCAACCAAAATACAAGTGGAGTAAACTCTACACGTTAATACTTGTCGCAAACGCTGCGTACATTGTCGCCTTTTATTTCATCACTAAAGCATTTTAAGATATGCAAGCATTAGATTGGGTTGTTTTAATAGGAACTTTATTAACCATAGTCATTTATGGTACTATTCAAACCAGAGGAAGTAAAAACGTAGAAGATTATTTAAAAGGTGGAAATCAATCTAAATGGTGGACCATTGGCTTGTCTGTAATGGCAACACAAGCTAGTGCAATTACATTTTTATCTACTCCAGGACAAGCGTTTAATGATGGTATGGGTTTTGTGCAATTCTATTTTGGGTTGCCAATTGCAATGATAGTTATTTGCATGGTTTTTATTCCATTATATCATAGATTAAAAGTCTATACTGCTTACGAGTTTTTAGAAGATAGATTTGATAGAAAAACAAGAACGCTTACAGCAATTCTATTTCTAATTCAACGTGGATTAGCCGCTGGAATAACAATCTTCGCTCCTGCTATTATATTATCTGCCGTTTTAGGTTGGAATTTATTATTACTGAATGTAATTATTGGTGTTTTGGTTATTATTTATACAGTTTCAGGCGGAACCAAAGCTGTTAACGTAACACAGAAGCATCAAATGATTGTGATATTCACAGGAATGATAATCGCTTTCGTATTAATATTAAATCAATTACCAGCAGACATATCATTTTCAAAAGCTATTGAAATTGCTGGAGCCAGTGGGAAAATGGAAGTCCTAGATTTTTCTTTCGATTTAAATAACCGTTATACTTTTTGGACAGGTATGATTGGTGGAACTTTTTTAATGCTCTCCTATTTTGGTACCGACCAAAGCCAAGTGCAACGTTACCTGTCTGGAAAATCTGTAAAAGAAATGCAATTAGGTTTAATGTTTAATGGACTTTTAAAAATACCAATGCAGTTTTTTATTCTGTTTGTTGGTGTTATGGTTTTTGTGTTTTATCAATTTAATCAAGCACCTGTAAACTTTAATCCTACAGCTACAGAAGTGGTTTTAAATTCTGAATATGCCGAAAAATATAAAGCCATTCAAGAAGAACAAAAAATCCTTTTTGAATCTAAAAAGAACGCTATAAACAGTTATTTTTCAGCTGATGGAGATATAAAAGCTTCAGACATTGCATCTTATAATGCAGCAAGCGATGTCTTAAGAAACAAAGGAAAAGCCTTAATTGAAAAAGCTGGTGAGGCCAATAATGTAAAAGTGGAAAGCAATGATAAAGATTACGTTTTTATCCATTTTATACTACACAATTTACCAAGAGGACTAATTGGTTTATTACTAGCAGTAATCCTATCTGCAGCTATGTCTAGTACTGCAAGCGAATTAAATGCTTTAGCGAGTACTACAACTATAGATTTATACAAACATCGCGTCGGCGAAAAAACCGAAGCGCAAATGGTAAGTGCTTCAAGATGGTTTACGCTAATTTGGGGAATTTTGGCCATTGGCGTCGCCTGTGTTGCTAATCTAGCGGAGAATCTAATTCAACTAGTAAATATTATTGGTTCTATTTTTTATGGAAATGTATTAGGTATATTTTTGTTAGCATTCTTCTTTAAATTTGTAAAAGCAAATGCCGTTTTTGTAGCTGCGTTTATTACGCAATTCTTGGTGATTACTCTTTTCTTATTGGATAACTATGACATAATAAACTTACCTTTTTTATGGCTTAATTTTATTGGATGTGTTATCGTTATTGGTATTGCATGTTTGTTGCAGTCTTTTATGTCAAACAATTCTAAAGTAACAACTAGTAGTTAATAGTACTATGCAAAAAATAAAATGGGCTGTAATTGGATTAGGCAAAATAGCAGAAAAATTTGCTACAGATATAAAGCAAGTTCCAAATTGCGAACTCTATGCTGTGGCTTCAAGAACCTTAACTAAAGCAAATCAATTTGCCGATAAGCATAATGTTGCTAATGCCTATGATAGTTATGAAGAATTACTAAAAAATGATGACATAGATGCGGTTTATATAGCAACACCACATAGTCTGCACAAAGAAAATACTATAGATGCGTTAAACTCTAAAAAAGCAGTTTTATGCGAAAAACCTTTAGCCTTAAATGGCAAAGATGTTTCTAAAATGATTGCTGCTGCCAAGCAAAATAACACGCTTTTTATGGAAGCACTTTGGACTTCTTTTTTACCACATTTTAAAGAAGCGAAAGCAATCGTTACTAACAAAAAAATTAATTCTATTCCGTTTGGAAAACTAATTAAGTTAGAAGCAGATTTTGGATTTCAAGCAAAGATAGATCCAGAAGGTAGAATTTACAACAAAAATCTAGGAGGCGGAAGCTTAATGGATGTAGGTATTTATCCCGTATTCTGCTCACTATCAATTTTAGGAAAACCAAATAAAATAGATGCTAAAGCGGTTTTGTTAAAAAATGGTATTGATGCGTCTTGCGATATTACATTTACTTATAACACCTTTAAGGCCTATTTAAAAAGTAGCATCATTGAAAATACACGAACCGAAGCTATTTTCACTTTCGAGAACTGTAAACTAATTATAAATAGTCGTTTTCACGCAGCTTCAACGCTTAGTATAGTATTTAATGATGTGTCTATTGAAACTATAAAACTAGACTTTAACTACTCTACTATTGGCTACAGTTATGAAATTGATCACTTTAATAATTTAATTAGAGCCAATAAAACTGAAAGTGATGTCATGGATTTTCAATCAAGTATTGATTTAATGGAAATCTTAGACACCATAAAAACTAAGATTAACCTTGATTACAAAAGTTAGTAATACTACGTTTATAAATCATTCTTTTTTACAATAAAAGTATAATATGAAATATAAATACGTTTATTTAATAATTGCCATTTTAGGTCTAGCATATACTTGGTATTTTAATATTCAGTTTTATCAAACTGCCGAAGACACATCTATTGCTATTTTTATAGCACAAGCAAAAACAACCTTTCCAGCAAAATCAATTACTGCAGATATTACTGTTGTTTTATTTGCTTTCTTTACTTGGTATATACCAGATGCTCTAAAATTAAAAGTGAAATATTGGTGGGCTTTAATACCATTAACCTTTTTAGTCGCTATTGCATTTACATTTCCCATGTATTTATTTATGCGTAAAAATAAGCTTGATAAAATAAAAAGTAACCAAAAGTAACAACCTATTCTACTATAAAAACACAATCTAACCGATTGTGTTTTTTTATGCAAAAAACCTCACAAAAAGACAAGTATAATTAACTTAAAGTCGTTTTTACTTGTCATTAAGTAAAGTTTACTTTGCATTTGTTCAATCAATTTAATTATTCATTCAAAAAACAATCATTATGAAATCAAATTATTTATTACCTAACAAATACAAAATCTTAGGTTGGCTACTCTTTTTTCCAGGAATCGTTTTAGGTTTACTATTTTTCTTAGAGAATGTCGATGATGACACTATTACACTTCCAATGTTATCTATTTTTGACGACCCAATATTAAACAGCGATCCCATACGCTTTTTTACAATTATTGAAACTGGTGTATTAAGTGAGATTATCGCTATTATTGTTGGTGGTTTATTAATAGCGCTATCAAAAGAAAAAATTGAAGACGAATTTGTCGATAAGCTTAGAACAGACTCTTTTGTTTGGGCTATGATTACTAATTATATTATCTTATTATTAGCTACTATTTTTATTTATAATATGACATTTTTCACAGTACTGGTATTTAATATGTTTACACCCCTAATATTTTTTATCATCCGTTTTAATTTCTTAAAACTTAAATCCAATAGTGATGAAGAATAGTATAAAAGTACAACGCGCTATTCACGACTTAACACAAGCTGGTTTAGCAGAGAAAATTGGCGTTAGTAGGCAAACCATTAATGCAATGGAGAAAAACAAATATGTGCCTTCTACAGTATTGGCATTAAAATTGGCCGAATTATTCAAAACCGCTGTAGAAGACATCTTTCAATTAGAAGGCAACGAATAAAGTAAAAAGACCAATAGCTTTAATAAAATTCACAGAAGTTAGAACCACCTTTTATTGGTGCCATTTATTAAACTTGACTTTGTCAAAAAAATAGTCGAACTTCGAGATTGAACTAACTACTAATATAAAACACTTATGCTGAAGTTGTTTCAATATTTATACGGTTTCAATATTTAAAGAACTGTTAGTTACAATTAAGAAATAGAAAAATGGCAGAACAAAAAGATTTAGATTTTACCTACACCACTATAGACGAAATATTCCGTTTAAGTATGGGGGAAACGGGAGATTATAGTGGAGCAAAATATGATGGTGACTTTTCGATGTCATTGGAAGCAGCTCAAAAAGAAAAACACAAATTTATAGCAGATAGCCTTAACATTACCAAAGAAAGCAAAGTACTTGATATGGCATGTGGTTGGGCGCCTTTTACGCGTTATATTGTTCAAGAAAGAGGTGCAAAAAGTATTGGCTTAACGCTATCGCAAGGACAGGCCGATGCTTGTCAAAAAAATGGTTTTGAGGTGATAGTGAAAGATTGTCGTAATATAAAACCAAAGGATTTTGGCACTTTTGATGCCATTACCTGTATTGGCGGATTGGAGCATTTTTGTTCGGTGGAAGAATGGAAAGAAGGTAAACAAGAAGAAATCTATAGCGACTTTTTTAAAACGCTCTATGATTTGTTGCCTGTTGGAGGACGGTTTTATATGCAAACGATGACTTTCAGTAAGAATATGATCGAATTTGAGGCGTTGGATGTCAATGCTAAAAAAGACTCGGCAGCCTATGTTATGGCACTCATGGTAAAACAATTTCCCGGATCTTGGCTTCCCTATGGACCTGAGATGGTAGAGAAATGTGCAAAACCCGGATTCAAACTAGTTTCTAAAAGTAGTGGAAGATTGGATTATATTGAAACCATAGCACAATGGCGCAAGAGATTCAGAAAATTTCACCTTAAAAAATATTGGCTCTACCTATCACTCATTCCTAGATATTTCACTGATAAAGAGTTTAGACACTTGGTAGCAATTTTTAATGTAAGCCCAAACAGAGTCTGTTTTGAAAAAGAGATAATGGACCACTATAGATTGGTCTTTGAAAAAGTGTAAATGAACTGTAACGGATTGTATTAAAAACAGTTTCTTTCCAGATTATAAAAATGAAAAAACTCACAAGCATTACACTTGTGAGTTTTTTAGTTTATTCAGAAATCGTAAATAAAAAATCTATAATATTAAATCTATAGAGCGCCCCATTCTTTAAGAGAATCTGTATTCATTTTAACATAATCAGCATTTTTTGCTTCCTTTGCTCCTGCTAAAGATGCCTTTGCAGCTTTTATTGCCTTTCTCTTGTTTCCTGCTTTTGCATGGATTAAAGATTGCTGACGTAAATACCAAAACTTAGGCTCATCTTTAGTCATCTTAATAGCCATATCAATCCATTCTACAGCTTGCTTCATATTACCATTAGATTCTAAATTATAACGTGCAGCAGCATAATAATCTGCAGCTCCAGGTCCAGCCATAATTTTAGCAATTCCCGCTTCTACCTTTTTTGAAGTTGGTACACCAATTTTTATTCCCACATAACTAGATTCCCATAAGATTCCTAATATTGCAGAATCGTTAGATAAATCATCGAAAAGCATTGTAAATGTTTCCATTTGCATTGGCATTGTTACAACATCTACAGTTACTTTAGCAGCTACTTTACTGTCGTCCCATTTTCCTGGTGCTCCCCAGTTTTCAGTGTCAGCATAAAAAACAACCTCCCAAGATTTCTTATTTGGTGTAGTAAATATAGCGTAAGAGCCAGCTTTAACTTCTGTTCCACCAATCATTACATCATCACTAAAAGAAATTATTGTGTTTTTATTAGCTCCTGTTCTCCATAATTTACCAAAAGGTACTAATTCTCCAAAAATAGCACGACCTCTCATGTTTGGTCTTGAATATTCTAAGGTCATGTCTGTTAAACCAACTTTCTGCTCCACTTTTGCAAATGGACTTGGCTGCGGTGTTTCAATTTGAGCATTTGCACTAAAAGAAGCTACAAATACTAAAGCAATCATTAATAAGTTTTTCATAATATTTTAAATGTGTTATTGTTAGTTTTCACGTGCGTAAATTTACGCATTAGAGAATGTTTTTATTGTTAACAAAACCATAAAATAAGGATGTATTACTTGTTTGATAATTTTATTAATCGTAACATTGCGATAAACAAATTATAATGGGATTAATTAAAACTGAAATGTTCACAGATAATCAAAATGCTATAGCATTAATTGCAAAAGCCTTTGGACATCCCGCTCGTGTAGCTATCATTCAACATCTATTTAAAATAAATACTTGTGTGTGCGGAGATTTAGTAAACGAAATAGGATTGGCACAACCAACAATCTCTCAACATTTAAAAGAATTAAAGGCTTTAGGTTTAATTAAAGGTACCGTAGAAGGTACAAGTGTTTGCTATTGTATTCATCCAGAAAACTGGAAAAACATGAAAAACTTAATAAATACCTTCTTAAATGCAGATGATAAAAATTTAAATAAATGTTGCTAAAATAAAAACACATGACACTATCTGAAATTAAAAATAAATTAAATAATTTAGAAACTATTGCTTTCGAACTTCCTAATGGAAATTTGGTTCCAAAGCATTTTCACGTTACTGAAATTGGCGAAGTTTCGAAAAACTTTATAGATTGTGGTGGTACACTTCGAATAGAAAAGAAAGTTAATTTTCAGCTTTGGAATGCAAATGACTACGATCACAGAATACATCCAGAAAAATTATTACAAATTATTAATGTATCTGAAAAGACTCTAAACCTTCAAGATCTAGAAATTGAAGTAGAATATCAAGGTGAATTTACTATTGAAAAATTTGGATTAGAATTTAAAAATAACACTTTTGCACTTACTTCTTTAGTTACAGATTGTTTAGCTAGAGACAAATGCGGAGTTCCTGAGCCTAAGCAAAAGCTACAATTTTCTGAACTAGAAACTAAAGACACTTGCGCTCCAGGTTCTGGATGTTGTTAGCATAAATATAGAATTTCAGAACATTACAACAGTAAGCACTTACACCAAAAATTAGAATATGTTTGATAACATAAAAGAATATATAGACGCATTAAATATTGACATTATTAACAATGATCGTAAAGTTGTTTTACAACCCTTAATCGCTTTTTTAAAACATAAAGGCGAGGAAAATAAACCAATAGATTTAAATTTTATTTGCACACATAATTCTAGACGCAGTCACTTATCTCAAGTTTGGGCTCAAGTAATGGCAAATTACTTTTCTATAGAAAATGTTACCTGCTATTCTGGAGGAACGGAAGCAACTGCCTTATTTCCAAAAGTAAAAAAAACACTTGTGAAAATTGGATTCGATATCAAAATCATATCTCAAAGTAATAATCCAATTTACAGTATAAAATATGCAGATAACGTGCATCCTCTTATCGGGTTCTCTAAAACGTATGACAATTCGTTTAATCCTAAATCTAATTTCGCAGCAATCTTAACCTGTTCGCATGCAGATGGCGAATGTCCTTTTATTAGCGGAGCAGAAAAAAGAATTCCTATTACATTTAACGATCCGAAAGCTTTTGATAACACAGACTTTCAAGACCAAAAATATCTTGAAAAATCTAATGAAATTGCTACAGAAATGAAGTATGTTTTTCAACAACTTAAAGTCAAATAAATGAAAAAATATTATGCCGAATCTATAGGTACTTTTGCTATGGTTTTTTGTGGCACAGGTGCCATGACTATAAACGAAATTACTAACGGAAGTATTTCACACGTTGGTGTTGCCATTGTTTGGGGCCTTATTGTAATGGCCATGATTTATGCCTTTGGAGATATTTCGGGAGCACATTTCAATCCTGCTGTTTCTATAGGTTTCGCTATTACAAAAAAATTTTCGTGGAAAGAAGTGCCAAAATATGCATTCGCGCAACTAATTGGAGCTGTTTTAGCAAGTGGATTATTATGGTTTTTATTCCCCGAAAGTCAATTTTTAGGAGAAACCGTTCCAGCTGATCGTTTTCCACCATACAAAGCGGCAATCTTAGAATTTATTTTAACTTTCTTTTTAATGCTTGTGATTATCAACGTCTCAACAGGAAGTAAAGAAATTGGTACAATGGCAGGTATTGCTATTGGTGGAGTAATTTTATTAGAAGCTATGCTTGCTGGACCTATGACAAAAGCATCTATGAATCCTGTTCGGTCTATTGCTCCTGCCCTTTTTACGGGTAACTTTCAGTATTTATGGTTATATATTTCTGCTCCAATTCTTGGCGCTATTACTGCTGCTTATAGTTCTAAACTTGTCAAAGACTAAAACGACAGAGCCTATGGCAATTGCTAACTCATAATCTCATGTTAATATTTGTTTAACTAATTAATTAAATAGTTAAACATTTTGTATCTTTATCGTATTAAAAATTAATATGATGGCAAAAAAGAAAAATATTACTCAGAATGATATCATTTCATTCTATATGGATTACGTTTTAGAACACAATCAGCAACCAAAATCGGTTTACAGCTTTGCAAAACATAATAACTTTGATGAATCTAAATTTTATGAGTTTTATAGTTCTTTTGAAGTTGTAGAAAAACATATTTTTAAAGCGTTTCATGACAACACATTGTTAGCTTTACACAAGAGCAAAGAGTATCCCGATTTTGAACCTAGAAACAAGTTATTAAGCTACTACTTTACCTTTTTCGAGAACTTAACTGCTAACAGAAGTTATGTTGTGTATACTTTACACAAGAATAAAAACAGCATGAAATCATTGGAAGTCCTTAAAGAGTTAAAATCAAGCTTTACGCATTACATTGCGGATCTTGGTATTGATTTGTTGGATGTTAAACAAGAACAACTTGAAAAAATTCAAAATAGAGGCTTAAAAGAAACGGCGTGGCTTCAATTGCTACTTACTATTAAATTTTGGTTAGATGACACATCGACTAGTTTTGAAAAGACAGATATTTTTATAGAGAAGTCTGTAAATACAAGTTTTGATGTACTCGATGTTTCTCCTGTTAAAAGTTTAATTGATTTTGGAAAATTTATTTTTAAACAAAAGGCGCAATCCAATTAAAAAGATGTAATCGGTTAACTCAAACCTAATACAATTTTAATCTAAAATACATTTACTATTGAAAACGATAGACAATATACCAACTTCTAAAATCCAGCGTGCCTCGAAAATGGTTAAAACCGGAGCAAAAGTTGGCGTAAATTACATAAAATATTACGGAGATCGCTTAACTAAATCTGAAGCAGAATCTAAGGTAAGATTAAACGAAAATAATGCTGAAGATATCTATGATGGATTGAAGCAGTTAAAAGGTAGCGCGCTTAAAGTTGCACAAATGCTTAGTATGGAAAAAAGTATTTTACCTCAAGCGTACGTAGAGAAATTCTCATTAGCACAATTTTCGGTTCCACCACTATCTCCTCCTTTAGTTATTAAAACTTTTAAAAAATACTTTGGTAAACTACCAAATGAAATATTCGATACCTTTAATTCTAGTTCTGTAAATGCGGCCAGTATTGGTCAAGTGCATGTTGCAGAAAAAGAGGGGAAGAAACTTGCTGTGAAAATTCAATATCCAGGTGTCGCAGAAAGCATTTCTAGTGATTTAGCAATGGTAAAGCCTATTGCTATTAAAATGTTTAATATTAAAGGAAAAGATAGTGATAAATACTTCAAGGAAGTAGAAGACAAACTAGTTGAAGAAACTAATTATCTACTCGAAATTAAGCAAAGTAAAGAGATTGTTAAAGCATGCAAACATATCCCAAATCTTAAGTTTCCTACTTACTATGAAGCATTATCTTCAGAACGTATTATCACTATGGATTGGATGGAAGGCGAACATCTTTCAGAATTTACCGCTTATAATACCGATCAAGACAAAGCAAATAAATTAGGCCAAGCGCTTTGGGACTTTTACATGTACCAAATGCACGTCTTAAAAAAGGTACATGCAGATCCACATCCTGGGAATTTTTTAGTTTCAAAAGAAAGCGATTTAATAGCTATTGATTTTGGGTGTATGAAAATTATACCAGATGAATTTTATGTTCCATATTTTGAATTAGCTAGAAAAGAAAGTATCGACAATCCTGTAATATTTGATGCTAAAATGTATGAATTAGAGATTTTACGTGAAGATGATTCTGCAGAGGAATTGACTTTCTTCAGAAACTTATTTCATGAAATGCTTAGTCTATTTACCCAACCTTTTCACGAAGATGTTTTCGATTTTTCTGATCCAGGATTCTTTGAAAAAATAACGGAATTAGGGCAAAAATATAGCAAAAGCACAGAATTACGCAAGATGAATGGTAATAGAGGATCTAAACATTTTATCTATATAAATCGAACCTTTTTTGGCTTGTATAATTTAATGTTTGATTTAAAAGCTAAGAATATTCAAATCAATAATTATAAAACATTATAGATGCAATATTTTAGTTTAGAGGACATCAATAATTTACAGCATTTATACAAAATAAACCTGATAAACAGTTGTTCAGGTTTTAAGAGTGCAAACTTAATTGGAACAAAATCTAAAAAAGGCATTGAAAATGTAGCCGTTTTTAGTTCAATTACTCATATTGGATCTAATCCACCAATTTTAGGCTTCTTTTGCAGACCAACAACTGTTACTAGAGATACTTACGAAAATATTAAGAAAACTGGAGTATACACCATAAATCATATTCATGAATCAAATTTTCAAGAAGCACATCATACTTCTGCAAAATACGATTCGGAGACCTCAGAATTTGATAAAACAAGCTTGTCATCAGAATATAAAAAAGGCTGCTTCGCTCCTTTTGTTGAGTATTCTCCTATTCAAATAGAAATGAAATTTGTTGGAGAATATACTATTAAAGAAAATAATACTATCTTAGTTTTAGGTGAAATTCAAGGCCTTTATATCAATGATAAATTAATAACCCAAGATGGATTTATTAATTTATCTGAAGCAAATGTAGCAACCATTAATGGATTAGATGGTTATGCATTTCCAAAATTAAAAGAAAGATTAGCTTACCAAAGACCAAAAACATAAATATGAAAATACTTGTTACAGGTGCTACTGGCTATATAGGTAAACGTATTATTCCGTTGCTTATAGAGCAAGGACATACTGTAATTTGTGCTGTTAGAGGAAAACTAAGAACAGAAAAAAGATATAGTGAAGAAGACAATGTTCAGGTTGTTGAAGTCGATTTCTTAAACAAAGAGACTTTAAAAAATATACCCAAAGATATAGATGCAGCGTATTATCTTATCCATTCTATGTCAAATTCTATTTCCAGTTTTCAACAAATGGAAAACGATTGTGCTATTAATTTTAAACTTGCAATAGAAAAAACGAATTGTAAACAGGTTATATATTTAAGCGGAATTACAAACGATACAAAGCTTTCAAAACATCTACTCTCTAGGAAGAATGTAGAAAATATGTTAGCCTCTAATAAATACGCACTTACTGTTTTTAAAGCAGGTATTATTGTAGGCTCTGGAAGTAGTTCATTCGAAATTATTAGAGATTTAGTAGAAAAACTACCTGTAATGGTTGCTCCTAAATGGTTAAATACAAAAACACAACCTATTGGAATTCGAGATGTTTTATCCTTTTTAACTCGCAGTTTAGGGGAAAAAAAAATATATAATACGTCTTTCGATATTTTTGGGCCTGAAGTTTTAACGTATAAAGAACTTTTACTGCGGTTTGCAAAATCGAGAGATCTTAAAAGAAGAATTATTACATTTCCAATCATGACACCTCAATTGTCTAGTTATTGGTTGTATTTTGTGACGTCTACATCGTACAAATTAGCGAGAACTTTAGTAAATAGTATGGGTGTTGAAATCATTGGGAAACCGAGTAAAATAAACACAATACTTGATGTACATCCAATGTCTTATGATAAAGCTTTAGAGCTAGCATTTGTAAAAATTAAGCAAAATAGTATTGTATCTAGCTGGAAAGACTCTTTTGCAAGTAGTAGTAGTAGTAGCAGAAAGCGTATCTCTTCAAAATACATAAACGTTCCAAAATATGGTTGTTTTAAAGATATTAAAGAATTAAAAGTATTAGATGAAGATCGCACTTTTGCAAAAATATGTGCTATCGGAGGAGAAAACGGATGGTATTATGGTACGTTTCTATGGCAAATTCGTGGCTATATTGATAAGTTATTTGGTGGTATTGGATTACGAAGAGGACGCACAAATAAAAACACGATAAAAACGGGTGATGCTTTAGATTTTTGGCGTGTACTTTTAGCTGATGAGGAAAATAAACGTTTACTCCTTTTTGCAGAAATGAAATTACCAGGAGAAGCTTGGCTGGAATTTAGAGTGGCAAAAGGAAAAGTTTATCAGCGTGCCGTTTTTAGGCCTAAAGGTTTAGCAGGTAGGTTGTATTGGTATAGTGTTTTGCCTTTTCATGGTTTTATCTTTAATGGCATGATAAAGAAACTTGCAAGTGCCTAAAGGAGTAAAAAAACAAAATCTACCATCTAAAGTTTGCAGCACTTGTAACTTACCTTTTTCATGGCGAAAAAAGTGGGCCAAAGAATGGGATAACGTAAAATATTGTAGTGAAAAATGCCGAAGAAACAAAATAAAACCAGCTTAGTTTGGTTTAGAAACGACCTCAGAATAAACGATAACAGTACTTTAGTAGATGCCATAAATAATAGTGAAACCGTAATTGCAATTTATTGTTTTGAACCAAGATACTTTAAAGAAAATAAATCTGGCTTTAAAATAACCGAAAAATATAGAGCTAAATTCCTAATTGAAACTGTTACAGATTTAAAACAACAATTATTAAATCTAGGTATTCCATTATATGTCTATAATGCAAATACTGAAATGTGTATAGCTGAATTAGAATCGCAGTACAATTTTGATGCTCTATACCTTCAAAAAGAATGGACTAAAGACGAAAATAAAGTTTTTCAATTGGTTAGAAATACTTGGGATAAAGACTTTAATATTTACCATGAATACAATCAGTTTTTATATCATCCAGATGATTTGGACTTCGATATTCAAAAACTACCAGCAGTTTTCACAAATTTCAGAAAAGATGTAGAAAAGCGATGTGATATTCGACCTAAAAATGACATTTTAAAAATAGAAAACAAAAATACTTCTGTAATTAATAACACGGTTGTACCTACTTTAAAAGATTTAGGTTTTGAGGATTTTAAGCAACATCCAAATTCGGCTTTTCCGCTAAAAGGTGGAGAAACTGAAGCTTTAAAACATTTAAATAATTATTTTTTTGAAACTAAAAAATTAGGGGTTTACAAAAAAACAAGAAATGGTTTAATAGGAAAGGATTTTAGCTCAAAATTTTCACCATGGTTGGCAAATGGAAGTTTGAGTGCAAAAACCATTTACTGGAAAGTGAAAGAATTTGAAACCCTTCATTTTAAAAACCAGTCTACTTATTGGCTTATTTTTGAACTTATATGGAGAGATTATTTCAAATATATCTCTATGAAACATGGTGGTAAAATTTTCAAAATTGGAGGTATTCTCGATAAAGACTACACATGGAATACGTACCAAAAAGATATAAATAAATGGATTAATGGAGAAACCAACGAACCTTTTGTTAATGCCAATATGATAGAATTAAAAAAGACAGGATGGATGAGTAATCGCGGCAGACAAAACGTAGCGAGTTATTTTGCGAAAACACTTAAACTAGATTGGCGTATTGGGGCTGCCTATTTTGAATCTATGTTAATTGATTACGATGTGCATAGTAATTATGGTAATTGGATGTACGTTGCTGGTGTTGGTAACGATCCACGAGATAGAACATTCAACGTTAAACTTCAAGCCGAACGCTATGATAACGCAGGCAAGTATCAGCGTTTGTGGTTACAAGACGCAATGTTTTAAAACAATTAATATCAGTCTTAGCGCAGTAGAATACTTTATAAAATAAAAAATACAACATATTAAAATTTGAAAACATTAAGATTAATATTAGGTGATCAACTTAACAGTAAACACTCATGGTTTCAAGGCGATCAAAAAGACTTTATGTATTGTTTATTTGAAATGCGACAAGAAACCGATTATGTAAAGCACCACATCCAAAAGGTGTTAGGCTTTTTTGCTGCGATGCGAGAATTTTCAAAGACATTACAATCTGAAAATTGTCAAGTAGTATATTATAATTTAAATGACAAACAGAACACTCAAAATCTCGTAGATAATCTTGAACAATTAATTGAGAAACATGATATTGATAAATTTGAATATCAAGAACCCGATGAATATAGACTAGACGAACAACTTTCGATATTCTGTAAATCATTGCCTTTACAAACCCAAGTCTATTCTACAGAACATTTCTATACCAAAAAACAAGATTTAGCAAGCTTTTTTAAAGATAAAAAGCAATGGCTAATGGAGAGTTTTTATCGAGACATGAGAAAAAAACATGATGTCTTAATGGTTGCAAATCAACCAGAAGGTGGCAAATGGAACTACGATAAAAGTAATAGAAATAAGTGGAAAGAGAAAGAAAGTATTCCTGATTTTAAGGCTTTTAAAAACGATGTTTCAGATATTTTAGCTGTTATAAAATCTAAAAATGTAGAGACTATAGGTCATTTTAATTCAGACTATTTCGAATACCCCATTAATAGGAAACAAGCTTTATCCCAATTAAAATATTTTTGCGAGCATTTATTAATTCATTTTGGAGACTACCAAGATGCCATGCATACAGAAGAAGTTTACCTTTTCCACTCGCGTATTTCTTTTGCAATGAATTGTAAATTAATTTCACCAAAAGCAATAGTAACTACTGTATTAAATTATTGGCGGAAACATGGAGAAGACATTAACATTTCTCAAGTAGAAGGATTTATAAGGCAAATTATTGGATGGAGAGAGTATATGCGAGGCATGTATTGGGCATTAATGCCAGAATATAAGACTTTAAATTATTTAGAAAATTCAAATACATTACCAGATTTCTTTTGGACTGGTAATACTAAAATGAATTGTCTAAAAAGCGCAATAACCAATTCTTTAGATAATGGGTATGCTCATCATATTCAAAGATTAATGATTACTGGCAATTATGCGTTATTAACGCAAATTAATCCAGACGAAGTCGATGCTTGGTATTTAGGCATTTATGTAGATGCTGTGGAATGGGTTCAATTACCTAACACTAGAGGCATGAGCCAATTTGCCGATGGTGGTAAAATAGCAACCAAACCTTATGTGTCTAGCGGAAGTTATATTAGTAAAATGAGTAATTATTGCGATGATTGTTACTATAATAAAAAGGAAAAAATTGGACCAAAAGCCTGCCCTTTTAATAGTTTGTATTGGAATTTCTTAGATGATAAACGCGAAAAATTAAGTCATATTTTTAGAATGAAAATGATGTATAGTTTATTAGATAAAATGAAATCCGAAGTTTTATTTGAGCTAAAATTGAGAGCACAAGAAATTATTGAAAATCCAGATAATTTTTGATTTAAATTGTTTGGTTAGCTACTTACTCAAGCTTAAGGAAGATGAATTCTGTTTTAGTAGAAGACAACCGTTTGGCAAAAAACACGAAATACCTTTAAACACGTAACGGGTAAAAAGAGACACCTGATTTCTTAAGTAATTATGAAACAAGAACTACAAATAGTATGGTTTAAAAGAGACCTTCGTTTACAAGATAATGAGGCTATTGAGCGCGCTTTAGCAGCTAACAAACGTGTACTTTTGTTATATGCTTTTGAAAAATTTTTACTAGAAGATAAACATTACAGTAAACGCCATTGGGATTTTGTAAAACAATCGCTGGAAGATTTAAATGCAACACTAAAATCATTAGATTCTCAAGTGTTGGTTGTTAACGACAGTATCCAAACTATAATTACAAAACTAAAGCAACACTATACTATAACTCAAGTATATTCGCATCAAGAAACAGGAATCCTATCTACTTTTAAGCGTGATCTTCAATTTCATTCATTTTGTAAAAAAGAAAATATAATTTGGCTAGAAAATGCCAATAATGCCATTATTCGCGGCATAAATAATAGAAATACTTGGTTTGAAGATTGGAATAATTTCATGAATAATGACTATCACTTATTTCTTCCGAAGAAAAACCAACTACTCACAATTTCAGAAATAATTAACCTTGAAAAAGATTTCGAAATCACACCTCTAAAAACATTAAATACTAGAGATTTTCAGAAAGGTGGTACAACCACAGGATTGAAATATATGCGTTCTTTCTTTTCCGATCGTGTTCCTAATTATATGTTTCATATTAGTAAACCAATTGAAGCTAGAACCGGTTGCAGCCGCTTATCGCCTTACATTGCCTGGGGAAACTTATCTGTTAAACAGGTTATTAATTTAGCTGCAGAGGTTAGAGAGCAAGGCAAACATAAACGCCATTTAAATGCTTTTATGTCTCGATTACGTTGGCAAGCCCATTTTATTCAGAAATTTGAAATGGAACATTTAATGGAATTTAAAAGCGTTAATAAAGGCTATCATGAACTTAATAAACCTGAAAACAAAGTGTACCAACAAGCTTGGAAAACTGGACAAACAGGTTTTCCGTTAGTCGATGCATGTATGCGTTGTTTAAATGAAACTGGATATCTAAACTTTAGAATGCGCGCAATGGTCGTCTCTTTTTTTACTCATAATCTATGGCAGCCTTGGCAAGCTATGAGCGAATATTTAGCATCAATGTTCTTAGATTTTGAACCTGGAATACATTATCCACAAATACAAATGCAAGCAGGAGAAACAGGCATTAATATGTTACGCATTTATAATCCTGTAAAAAATAGTATTGAACATGATCCAAATGGTGAATTTATAAAAAAGTGGGTTCCAGAACTGGCTAGCTTGCAAGCACCTTACATACATGAGCCACAAACGCTATCTTATTTTGACCAGCAATTAACAGGTTTCGAACTCGGCAAAGACTATCCTTTCCCTATTGTTAATGAGAAAGAATCTAGAAAAAGAGCGAGCTCTATTTTATGGAATATGAAAGATAATCTTATCGTTAAAAAGGAGGCTAGCCGTATTCTTAAACGTCATACATTAAGCAATAGGTTACAGATGGTTAAGGGTACTTAATATAATTACCTTTAATCTTTTGTTAATTTTGTTTAACTATTTAGTTTAAAAGATAAACATTTTGTAATTTTGAGTACTTGTTGCAATAATTCTACTTAAATTATGATATTAAATACAACACATACTAGTAAAGAAAACAAAGAGTTAATTAACGATTTAGTTGGAAAACCATACAGCTTTATGCAAAGTATAAAGTTAAAAGGTATAGGTTCGAAACGTATGGTTATTGAGGATGCTAGTCCTAATTTTAAACAGTATTTAAATACGGTTTCAGATATAAATTATGCTAATTTAGAATTGAGATCTAGTGGTATTCTTATACATATTACAAAAGGTTTACAAAACTTTACTTGGACAATACCATTCTATCAATTAGTAATATATAAAACTAATGGTTCTAGCATTCATGCGCAAGGTAGATTTATTCACTTTCAAAATAACAAAATGCTTAAAGAGAACAAACTGTTTTTTGATAAGGTTTTAAATGAAAAAATAAAATTTGATGAACAATATAATTTCCAAAGTTAACAGCCCAGAAAACTTCACCATAGAAGATATAGATCGCATTATAGAAATGGCTTGGGAAGATAGAACTCCTTTTGATGCCATAACCTTTCAATTTGGTATTAAAGAGCAGGAAGTTATTGAACTTATGCGAAAGGAAATGAAGTCTAGTAGCTTTAGAATGTGGCGAACTAGAGTTCAAGGTAGAAACACCAAACATGCAAAAAATAGAAATTTTGAAGACGGACGCTTTAAATGTTCAAGACAAAAACAAATAACACACAACAAAATAAGTAAAAGGTAAATATTGCTATGACACGAGCTAAGATTAGTATTCTATTTTATACTTCTTTCTTAAGCGAAGTGCATCTGACAACTATTTAAAATAAAGACTACAGATGATAAAGACTGATTTAGAATTGCTTACAAAACAAGATGACACCAACATTAACGGAATCTCTAACACAGATATTGGTAATGACCATTGGTTTACAGGTTTAAATACACCTATGAGAGCAGACGCTTTTGCTGTTTCGGATACAGATAAAAAAGAAAAAATAGCAGATTTATTCTCCCAAATAATGGATGTTTTAGGTCTCGATCTAACAGACGATTCATTAAAAGGAACGCCTAAAAGAGTGGCCAAAATGTACGTAGAAGAATTGTTTTCTGGTTTAAATCCAGAGAATATGCCAGCCATTACTTTATTCGATAATAAGTATCAATATAACCAGATGCTTGTAGAAAAAAATATCACATTTTACTCCAATTGCGAACATCACTTTGTTCCAATATTTGGAAAAGCACATGTGGCATACATTTCATCGGGTAAGGTAATTGGTCTATCCAAGTTAAATAGAATTGTACAGCATTTCGCAAAACGGCCTCAAGTACAAGAACGTTTAACAAATCAGATAGCAAACGAATTAAAAAGAATTCTTAATACAGAAGATGTTGCTGTTATAATTGATGCTAAACATTTATGTGTTTCTTCACGAGGCATTAAAGATGAAGCATCTGCAACTGTAACTTCCTATTACGGAGGTGCATTTAAGGCGCAAGCTAAAATAACTGAATTTCAGAGTTATCTAAAAGACTAAAAAAAGGTATTAAATAAGTCATTGCGTTAAAAAGTAGGATTCGAATACCCGCTGATAAAATTATAGGAGCTTCATGAAAGCTACAGAAAAAAATTTATTAGTAGTACATAAAAAATAAGTAGGAAACTTAATTGATGTCATTCACAGAGGGTCTTGCAGTCATAAAATAAAATTTAAAAAACGACCGACGAGTCGAACTTTAAACAAGAATTGATAGTCGTTAACAAACATGATGTCTGTTCTCTTAAAAACATTAATTATATGAAAAACATTTTAGTTATAGGCGGAAGCAAAGGTATTGGAAATGCCATTATTAATAGTCTTGTATCAGACAATAGGGTATTTAATATTAGTCGAACTTCACCAGAAAATGCACATCAAAATTTAACACATTATACCTGTAACGTTTTAACTGATGATTTACCAGAGATTGATGCTGTAGATACTATAATCTATTGTCCTGGAAGTATTAATTTAAAACCTATTTCAAGATTAAAGCTTGATGATTTTAGAGACGATTACGAAATTAATGTTATTGGTGCTGTAAAATCAATCCAGCATTATTTACCACAATTAAAAAAAGGAAACGCACCTTCTATCCTACTCTTTAGTACAGTTGCAGCAAAATTAGGGATGCCTTTTCATGCTAGTGTTGCCGCTGCGAAATCTGCTGTAGAAGGTTTAACAAAATCTTTAGGTGCCGAATTAGCCCCTAATATTCGTGTTAATGCTATTGCTCCTACAGTTACAGATACTACCTTAGCTGCAAAACTGCTGCGTAACGAGAAGATGGTGGAGAATATAAAAGAGCGTCATCCGCTTAAAAAATTCTTAAACCCAGAAGAGGTAGCTAATATGGCAATATTTTTAATATCTGAAAAAGCCGCTTCAATTTCAGGACAAGTTTTCGAAATGGACTGTGGTATAGTAAGCTTTAAAATTTAATTATGAATCCAATCAAAATATTCGCTCAGACCTTGTTTTCAAAAGAAAAATCGAACACAGATAGCGTATCTTCCATTTACGATATTAAAATTAAGGGATTAAATGGTAAGCCAATTGATCTCTCTCAGTTTAAGGGAAAACATATACTATTTGTTAATGTTGCTTCAAAATGTGGCTTTACTCCACAATATAAAGAACTTCAAGAATTAAATGATACTTATAGTGATAAGCTTCAAATTATAGGAGTGCCTTGTAACCAATTTGGTAAACAGGAACCGGGAGACGCCCATGCCATAGAAACTTTTTGTGAAGTAAATTATGGTGTTACTTTTTTAATCACTGAAAAAATTGATGTTAAAGGAAATAATGCGCATCCTCTTTATAAGTGGTTAACATTAATGAGTAAGAATGGTGTCTCTAATTCTTCAGTTAAATGGAATTTTCAAAAATATTTAGTAGATTCCGAAGGTAAACTTGTTGATTATTATTTTTCAACAACAAAACCAAAAAGTTCTAAAATAACCAAACATTTAAAGTAAATATGAAGCTAGCGAAACCTATAATTTTCTTTTTAATAATAAATTTTGGTGGTCTCGCCTTAGGCAGTTGGTTGATGAATAATGGACCAATGACCAATTGGTACCAGTCGTTAAACCAGGCACCATGGACACCTCCGGGTTGGGTTTTTGGTGTGGCTTGGACCACTATAATGATTTGTTTTTCAATTTATTTAGGTTATTTATTTATAAAATTAGATTCGCAGAGACTAAGATTAGCTTTTGGGTTACAAGTTTTCTTGAATGTGATATGGAACTATGTGTTTTTTAATCAACACTTAGTGGCATTAGGTTTAGTTGTTATTTCTGCGCTAACGGTTATCATTTTTACGTTTTTCTTCAGCAATTTCAAAACTATAAAAAACAAGAGCTATCTATTATTACCTTATATGATTTGGCTATTGATAGCGACATCATTAAACGCTTATATATTATTTAATAATTAAGAGAGTATTTCCTTCTAACCGGAAATTAAAATATAATTTTCTATGAAAATATACACATTACATAAAAAACAAAAATTACCGATAACATTAGATCAGGCGTGGACTTTTTTGTGTAATCCTGCAAATCTATCAAAATTAACGCCTTCAAAAATGAATATGAAAATCATTTCTGGAGCAGATAGACCAATGTATGCGGGACAAGTATTACAATATAGCGTAACACCACTGGCTGGTATTAGCACAAAATGGGTTAGTGAAATCACCCAATTTGAAGCTCATAAATATTTTGTAGATCTCCAATTATATGGTCCTTACTCATTTTGGCACCACAAGCATTTTATTCACGAAATAGATGGTGGTGTAGAAATGGAAGACATTATAGATTACAAGGTTCCATTAGGACTTTTGGGTCAATTAGTTCATCCCATTTTAGTGAAACCAAAATTGGAAGAAATCTTCAATTATAGAAAGGAACAATTAGAAAAGTTATTTGGAGTTTATAAATAATTTATAATCATCTCTTTTTATATTAGCCTTTCGAAATACTGAAATAAAACAAATTATTAAATGAAAGCATCTGTAAATATATTCTGGTTTAGGCGCGATTTACGTTTAGAAGACAATCACGGCTTTTATGAAGCTTTAAACAGTGACAAGCCGGTATTGCCTATTTTTATTTTTGATGAAGACATTCTTAATAAACTTCCAAAAATGGATGCTCGTGTTACTTTTATACATGAGAATTTAAAAGCAATGCAAGCGATTCTAAAAAGAGAATATAATTCTAATATTGCGATATTTCATGGTAAGCCAGAAACTATATACAAACAGTTAATTGAAAGTTATACTATAGACTCAGTTTATACAAACCGTGATTATGAACCTTACGCGCTTGCTAGAGATAACCATATTAAAGTACTCTTAACTTCTCATAAGATAAATTTTAAAACGTTTAAGGATCAGGTTATTTTTGAGCGCAACGAAATTGTTAAAAAAGATGGGACAGCTTATAAAGTGTATACGCCTTTTTCTCGTCTTTGGATAGATGAATATAAAAGAACGGCAGTCACTTTTTTTCCTTCGGAAGAACTTCTACCCAACACAATAAAATCTTCAGAATTGCCAAATTTAAGCCTAGAAGCTATTGGTTTTAAAGAAGCTAAAGTAAAAGTAAAACATTATACTGTAACGCCAACATTAATAGCAGATTATGAAGCTACCAGAAACTTCCCTAGTCAAGATAATACATCGAAATTAGGACCACATTTACGTTTTGGAACTGTTAGTGTTCGTAAAATGGTTAATGAAGCGTCAAAGCAGCAAAATATTACTTTTTTAAAAGAATTAATATGGCGAGAATTCTTTATGCAAATACTCTGGCATTTTCCGCATACAGCAAAAGATAGCTTTAAACCCAAATACGATCGTATAGAATGGAGCAACAATGAAACTGAATTTAATGCTTGGTGTGAAGGTAACACAGGTTACCCTTTAGTAGATGCAGGTATGAGACAGTTAAACGCCACTGGATTTATGCATAATCGTGTACGTATGCTTGTGGGTAGTTTTCTATGTAAACATTTGTTAATCGATTGGCGTCTAGGTGAAGCCTATTTTGCTTTAAAGCTTCACGATTATGACATGTCTAGCAATATTGGAAACTGGCAATGGGTTGCAGGATGCGGTGTAGATGCTGCACCTTATTTTAGAATCTTTAATCCAACAACCCAAATTGAAAAGTTCGATAAGCAGCACGACTATATAAAAAAGTGGGTTCCAGAATATCAAGAGCTCACCTATCCTACTCCAATTGTTGATCATAAAGCAGCTAGAGAACGTTGTTTAAGAGTTTATAAGGCGGCTGTTTCGTAATCTTTATCAAACTATATTTCAAATCCTGTTCGTCTTTATGATGTAAAAGATGGAATAAATTTATGAGATTTAATTTTTTATAGTTCTAAAAATAGCATAAAAAAAC
>NZ_JSWF01000020.1 GCF_000797445.1 Lacinutrix jangbogonensis
TGTTTTTTTTATGATTTGAATGAAATGCTATAAACCAAATTTAGCTTTCAATGCTTTCGCTTTGTCATTCTCTCCTATTGCACCGTAAATACCAGCTAGTGTTCTAGCAAAATCAATTCCTGAAGTATCCTTTTCAATAACAGACTCTAAAAAGGGAATGGCTTCTTTATAAACACTTACGCGCTTTGCTTTTAATACATCGTATTTTTTATTATCGGCAGCCGAGTTTCCAAGACTATTCATTTCTTTTACAATAACATTTTCCTCTTCTAAAATTAAAGCCGATATATTCTTTAAAGCATTTAAATATTCTGGATCAATTGTAAGTACTTTTTCATAATACATTCTAGCATCGGCTTTATTACCAGCTTTACCAGATATTACACCTAAATTATAAAGTAAGTCTTTATTATTAGGATCGTTTGCAACAGCTTCTTTGATAAGTTTACCGTAGGCCTCCGTATTTTCTAATTTCAACTGTACGTTAGCTTCTGTAAGAATTAAACTTGTATTAGAAGGATCAACCATTCTCGCTTCTTTGATTGCTGTTAAAGCTTCTTCATTTTTACCTTGACTTACATAAATTAAAGCTATCTTATTTGTAATATCAGCAGCTTTAGATTCTGTCATTCTTTCTCCAGGACTAACATGTGACTTTGCAGTATTAACATATACATCGCGAGTAGCTTCATCTAACACTTCTTCTTCACCTGTTTCTTTACTTGTAGCAAAATACTGTTTTTTAATACCCGTATATCCAACATCTTTTAATGCTATGTAGTGCTTTAATGCAGAGTCAAAATCTTCACCTTGAACTGAGCTTACCGCTGCATAGTATAAATATGATTGATCTTCAGGCACTAATTTATATAACATTGCAAATAAACTAGAAGCTTGAGCATATTTCCCATCTGTATAAAAACCATTTGCTTTTAACAATAGTTCGTTCTGAACAAACTTTTTAGTTTGTGCTACATCGCTCACGTATTTTTTATCCACTTTAGATAAATCGTTAAAAGCAGTATCAAAATCGGCTATATTACCAGCTCCATTAGCATACAATGCTTTTGCTCTGGCAAAATAAAATTTAGACTTCATTTTATCATCCATGCTTCCAAGCATAGACTCTAATTTTGTTGCAGTTGCTTTAGCTTCTGCAAAATTGTTGTTTTTAACAGCTTTTTCTAAAGATTTCAATTCTTTCTTTTGTGCAAAAGAAAAAAGAGTTACACATAAAGCCAGTGTAAGAATTAGTTGTTTTTTCATTAGTTTACATTTTAATTATTCCTAATAATAGGAATTAAATTTATATTACTTATTCTTCTTCGTTAGAAGCAACAGTCGTGCCGTTTTCAGAATCATCAGTGTTTTCAGAACCTTCAGGAAGTATTACATTTCCATCTTCGTCTAATTCCACTTCATCATCTTCATGCATTACTTTAGCAACTGCAGCAATAGAATCTTTTCCTTTTAAATTAATAAGTTTTACACCTTGTGTTGCTCTACCCATAACACGTAAATCTGCAACTGCCATTCTAATAGCAATACCAGATTTATTGATAATCATTAAATCATCTTCGTCTGTTACATTCTTTATAGATACTAAGCTACCTGTCTTTTCAGTAATAGAAATAGTTTTCACACCCTTTCCACCTCTATTGGTAATTCTATAGTCTTCTAAACTAGAGCGCTTACCATAACCATTCTCTGAAACGACTAGGATATTACTTTCCATATCGTCTACAGCAATCATACCAATAACTTCATCTGTTTTCTCGTCTTGAAGCCTAATACCTCTAACACCAGAAGCATTACGTCCCATTGGTCTTGTTTTAGCTTCTTCGAATCTAATGGCTTTCCCAGATTTTAATGCTAACATAACTTGGCTTTCACCAGTTGTTAATTTAGCTTCTAATAAAACATCATCTTCTTTAATAGTAATAGCATTAATACCATTAGTTCTTGGTCTAGAATACTGCTCTAAAGAGGTCTTTTTAACTTGTCCTTTTTTAGTCGCCATAATGACATAATGACTATTTACATACTCTTCATCTTTTAAATCTTGAGTACATATAAACGCCATTACTTTATCGTCTTGCTCAATATTTATTAAGTTTTGAATTGCTCTACCTTTAGAGGTTTTACTGCCTTCTGGAATTTCGTAAACACGCATCCAGAAACATTTTCCCTTTTGGGTAAAGAATAACATGTATTGATGGTTTGTACCAACAAATAAGTGTTCTAAGAAATCTTCGTTACGCGTGGTCGATGCTTTTTGTCCAACACCTCCTCTATTTTGTGTCTTATATTCAGATAAAGAAGTACGTTTAATATAACCAGCATGCGAAATAGTAATCACTACTTTTTCGTCTGGAATCATATCTTCGATACTTAAGTCTCCACCAGCATATTCTATTATAGAACGACGATCATCTCCATATTTATCACGAATAACAACTAACTCGTCCTTTATAATAGTCATTCTACGAGCTTCATCACCTAAAATATCTTTGAGGTCTTCAATCGTTTTCATGATCTCTTCGAACTCATTACGAAGTTTATCTTGCTCTAATCCTGTTAATTGACGCAGACGCATCTCAACAATCGCTTTCGCTTGGATTTCAGACAATTTAAAACGTTCGATTAAATTATTTCGAGCTTCATCTCCATTAGAAGATGCTCTAATAATTTTTATTACTTCATCTATATTATCTGAAGCAATAATTAAACCTTCTAATATATGTGCACGCTCTTCAGCTTTACGCAATTCATATTTAGTACGTCTTACAACAACCTCATGTCTGTGTTCTACAAAATATTGAATCAATTGTTTTAAATTCAATAATTGAGGACGTCCTTTTACTAGTGCAATATTATTGACACTAAAAGACGATTGTAAAGCCGTGTATTTGTATAATTTATTTAAAACGATGTTTGGTATTGCATCACGTTTTAAAACGTAAACAATACGCATTCCGTTTCTATCAGACTCATCTCTTATCGTTGAGATCCCTTCTAGTTTCTTATCGTTTACTAAATCGGCAGTTTTTTTAATCATATCTGCCTTGTTCACTTGGTAAGGAATCTCTGTTACAATAACACATTCTCTACCTTGAACTTCTTCGATATTAGCATTTGCACGCATAACAATACGTCCACGTCCTGTATGGAAGGCTTCTTTTACACCATCGTAGCCATAAATTGTTCCGCCTGTTGGAAAATCTGGGGCTTTAATATGTGTAATTAACTCGTCAATCTCAATATCATTATTTTCGATGTAAGCAATTGTACCGTCAACAACTTCTGTTAGATTGTGAGGCGGCATATTTGTTGCCATACCTACGGCAATACCAGAGGCACCGTTTACTAATAAACCTGGAATACGTGTAGGTAAAACTGTTGGCTCTTCTAGCGTATCATCAAAGTTTAATTGATGGTCTACAGTTTCTTTATCAATATCTGCTAACATATCCTCAGATATCTTACGCATTCTTGCTTCTGTATAACGCATTGCTGCGGGACTATCTCCATCTACAGATCCAAAGTTACCTTGTCCATCAACAAGCATATAACGTAAACTCCATTCTTGAGCCATACGTACCATTGCATCGTAAACAGAAGTATCTCCATGTGGATGATACTTACCTAAAACTTCCCCAACTATTCTTGCAGATTTTTTGTGCGCACTATTTGATCTAACACCCAGTTCATGCATACCATAAAGTACACGTCTATGTACTGGTTTTAAACCATCTCTTACGTCTGGTAAAGCACGTGACACAATGACTGACATAGAATAATCAATGTAAGCCGATTTCATTTCATCTTCAATATTAATTGGAATCACTTTTTCGCCTTCTGCCATATATAATTTTAATTAAATTTTTGTAGTTATTTCGTAACGCGCTAATATAATAATTTCATTAGTCATGGTAAGACTTTATACCTAATTTTTGAGAGTTTTTATTAACAATTCGAATGTCTTTTTTCGTTAATAACTATCTTGTTAATTGTTTTGATTTTATAAACTTTTTTTTGTCTATTAGCGTAGAAAACCATCTCTTACTTGAAATGACTGAATAAAGCGTGCTTTTTTCCTTTCTATTTCGATAAAAAAAGAAACCGTAACTTAAGCTATGCTTTACTTTTTTTATAGAAATGCAAAAAAAGAAAAAGCGTTTATTCTATTAAAATTTCAACTAAAAAATGGCATGACATATTATTTAAGGAATAGTTTTTGCCTGTGATAATATGATTTACTAAATTTAATGACCAAAGGAATAACTATATGGATGATAATTTTTCACCAAGAGTAAAAGATGTAATAGCTTACAGCAAGGAAGAAGCATTGCGCTTAGGCCATGATTTTATTGGAACAGAACACTTAATGCTCGGTTTACTGCGAGATGGAAATGGAAAAGCCATTAATATTTTAAATGCATTAGATATCGATTTAAATCACCTAAGAAGAAAAGTGGAGATTTTAAGCCCTGCAAATCCCAATGCTAGCATTACTTCTAACGACAAAAAGAACCTGCACTTAACAAGGCAAGCAGAACGTGCTTTAAAAACTACTTTTTTAGAAGCAAAACTATTTCAAAGTACGTCTATTAATACAGCGCATCTGCTGCTGTGTATTTTAAGAAATGAAAACGATCCTACAACTAAGCTTCTAAATAAGCTTAAAGTAGATTATGATAATGTTAAAGAACAATTTAAGTCTATGCTTACAAACGACGATAGTAATTATGTAGAACCAACCTCAGAATCTTTTCAGGATGATGATTCAAAGAACGATGAAGGTAACGATTCTAAAGACATATTTAACACACCAGCAGGAAAGAGTAATAAGAAGTCTAAAACACCAGTTCTAGACAACTTTGGTAGAGATCTTACTGTTATGGCTCAAGAAGGAAAACTAGATCCTGTGGTTGGGCGTGAGAAAGAAATTGAGCGTGTGTCTCAAATTTTAAGTCGAAGAAAAAAGAACAACCCACTACTTATTGGAGAACCTGGAGTTGGTAAAAGTGCAATAGCTGAGGGCTTAGCCAATAGAATTGTTAGCAAAAAAGTCTCTCGTATTTTATTTAATAAACGTGTGGTGACTTTAGATTTAGCAAGCTTAGTTGCAGGGACAAAATACAGAGGGCAGTTTGAAGAGCGTATGAAAGCCGTAATGAACGAGCTGGAAAAAAATGATGATGTTATTTTATTTATAGATGAAATACACACTATTGTTGGTGCTGGTGGGGCTACTGGAAGTTTAGATGCTTCAAACATGTTTAAACCTGCTCTAGCAAGAGGAGAAATACAATGTATTGGCGCTACAACTTTAGATGAATATAGACAGTATATTGAAAAAGATGGTGCTTTAGAACGTCGTTTTCAAAAGGTAATAGTCGAGCCAACTACTGTTGAAGAAACGATTGAGATTCTTAATAATATTAAAGATAAATACGAAGAACACCATAATGTTGAATATACAGATGCGGCTATTGAAGCTTGTGTAAAATTGACTAATAGGTACATGACAGAACGTTTTCTTCCAGACAAAGCTATTGATGCTTTAGACGAAGCGGGTTCCCGTGTTCACATTACAAATATTGATGTGCCTAAACAAATTATTGAACTAGAAAATAAACTTGAACAAGTAAAGGAAACCAAAAATTCTGTCGTTAAAAAACAGAAATATGAAGAAGCAGCACGTTTACGTGATGATGAAAAACGTTTAGAGAAGGAATTGGCTGTTGCTCAAGAAAAATGGGAAGAAGACACTAAATTACATAAGGTTACTGTAACCGAAGATAATGTGGCAGATGTTATTTCTATGATGACTGGCGTACCTGTAAATCGTATTGCACAGAAAGAGATTAACAAACTAGCAGAATTACCAGAACTTATAAAAGGTAAGGTTATTGGTCAAGACGAAGCCGTTGCGAAAGTTGTAAAAGCAATTCAACGTAATCGAGCAGGACTTAAAGACCCTAACAAGCCTATTGGTTCATTTATATTTTTAGGTCAAACAGGAGTAGGTAAAACACAATTAGCCAAAGTGTTATCTCGTGAGTTATTTGATAATGAAGAGTCACTTATTAGAATAGATATGAGTGAATACATGGAGAAGTTTGCTATCTCAAGATTAGTAGGTGCACCTCCGGGATATGTTGGTTATGAAGAAGGAGGACAGCTTACAGAAAAAGTGAGACGTAAACCATATGCGGTTATTCTTTTAGATGAAATCGAAAAAGCACATCCAGATGTCTTTAATATGTTATTACAGGTTTTAGACGACGGCTATTTAACAGATTCTTTAGGACGTAAAATAGACTTTAGAAACACCATTATTATAATGACTTCTAATATTGGAGCGCGTAAATTAAAAGACTTTGGTACTGGCATTGGATTTGGTACAGCTTCTCAAAAATCTCAAGAAGATGCTAATGCTCGAGCAGTAATCCAGAATGCATTAAAGAAATCTTTTGCTCCAGAATTTTTAAATAGAATTGATGATGTTGTCGTTTTTAATCCGTTGGAAAAAGAGGATATCAACAAAATTATAGATATTGAATTAGAAAAACTGTTATCACGAATTGAAGGCCTAGGTTACCACTTAGAATTAACTGATGCTGCTAAAAATTATATAGCAGATAAAGGTTTCGATAAGCAATATGGTGCTAGACCACTTAAAAGAGCAATACAAAAGTATGTTGAAGATGCTTTAGCCGAAGAAATAATTAACTCTCAAGTTTCTGAAGGTGATAAAATTATTATGGACTTGGACAGTAAAACCGACGACATAACAATTAAAATTGAAAAAGCTGAAAAGCCTACGGAGTCTTAAATTTTTATAATTTGTGCTAATTTCGAAGAAGTAGTTATTTAATAACAATTAAATAACTACTTCTTTTTTTGTACCTTATGCTAGTTAGAATACAAGGACATGATAAAAAACTCACATATAGACATCGGAATAGGCTACGTGTCTATACATGAAAATTATTTGATTATGGTTGTAAATCAAGGAGAAACAATAGAAGTAAAACATAATAAAATACTGATAGATTTAGCCGAAACCTTTTACAAAAATAAAGACTTTGTTTATATTACAAATCGTGTAAATTCTTACGCTGTAGATCCTGCAATTTATTTCGAAACAAAAAAAATAAAAACACTTATTGGCTTTTCGGTAGTATCAAAAAAAGAAATCGCCATAAATAATGCTTTACTAGAAAAACTGTTTTTCGATAAGCCATTTGAAACGTTTAAACAAATAGATGAGGCTATTCATTGGGCAAATAAACTTTGTGAAGCCTCTAATTGAATACAAAACCAAGTCTCGTAATTAGCAATAGATATTAGAATAGTCCTGTATCTCTTTTTAATGAAAAGGTATTTTTTAATTTTCAATTATAGCACTAAACTACAATGACAAAAACCAGAAAAATATGGCTAGGTATTTTAACCTTCTTACCTTTAGTGTTTCTAATTACTTATTTTATATTCTTTTTTCTTTTTATATTTAAAACCTTTGGAAACATTCACCGTTTAGAGGCAATGGAAAATAATCCAGGTCAATTTCCAGCCGAATTCATGGCTAATTTTGCCATTATGTTTCTCTTTATAATACTATCAAGCTTTTTATCACTTGGTCTTTTAATATATTATATCATTCATGCTAACAATAATATAGCCAACGATAGTAACAAGAAACTAATGTGGACTTTAATATTAATTTTCACCTCCTCTATAGGTTCTATCGTATATTATTTTGTGGAGATTTTGCCATACAAAACAATAGATGATAAAATTAAGGCTTTATGACATCAAAACAATTAGAAGAAATTAAACAAGTAATTAATGAAGAACTTGTGAAAACTGAAACTTCGATTGTTAATTTAAAAGAATTAACAAAACCAATTGCTCCAGAAAATGCTATTGGTCGGGTGTCTAGAATGGATGCTATAAATAACAAATCTGTTAACGAAGCTGCTTTAAGAACAGCGGATCTAAAATTCAAGAATCTTCAAATAACTTTATCAAATATTAACAACCCAAATTTTGGTATTTGCGCAAAATGTAAATCACAAATTCCTTTGGGACGCATAATGATAAGACCTCACAGTCGTTTTTGTGTTAATTGCGCAAGTTAAACGCCATAATTATTCAAAAACAACTCCTCTATTTCCACATCAACATCTTTTAAAAACTGAATAGAAGCTTCAATGTCATCATGTAAAACGCGGTCTTTTTTAACAAAAGACACTTCTTTTCTATACGCTTCTAAAAAAGATTCTAAAAACGGAGACGTTTTTAGAGGACTTCTAAACGCAAGAGCTTGACTTGCATTCATTAATTCTATGGCAATTACGCGCTCTACATTTCTAATTAATCTATAAGCTTGTGTTGCGGCATTTGCTCCCATACTTACATGATCTTCTTGTCCGTTACTAGACACAATACTATCTACACTTGCAGGCGTTGCCAATTGTTTATTAGCACTAACAATACTGGCAGCTGTGTATTGTGGAATCATAAATCCAGAATTTAATCCAGGATTATCTACTAAAAATGCTGGCAAACCTCGTAATCCAGAAACTAATTGAAACACACGACGTTCAGAAATATTACCAATTTCTGCCATAGCAATTTTTAAATAATCAAGTGCTAAAGCTAATGGTTGCCCATGGAAATTTCCACCAGAAATAATGAGATCTTCTTCAGGAAAAATATTGGGATTATCTGTAACCGAATTAATCTCGGTTAAAACAACCTTTTCAACAAAATCTAAAGTGTCTTTTGTTGCACCATGAACTTGTGGTATACATCTAAATGAATAAGGATCTTGAACATGTTCTTTTTCTCTAGTAATAAGTTCACTTCCTTTTAAAAACTCGTTAAAACGTCTAGCCACTTTTAATTGTCCAGGATGCGGGCGTACTTGATGTACTAAATCATGAAAAGGTTCTATTCTACCATCAAAAGCATCTAATGAAATACTTGCAATAACATCTGCTAAATACGATGTTTTGTGAGACATTAATAATAAGTAAACGCCATAAGCACTCATAAACTGTGTTCCATTTAAAAGCGCTAAACCTTCTTTTGCTTCAAGCACTATTGGTTCCCAACCAAACTTTTTTAGTATTGTGCTCGCTTTAACTTCTTTTTTATTATGTACCACTTTCCCTTTACCAATTAATGGTAAAGCTAAATGTGCTAAAGGCGCTAAATCACCAGAAGCACCAAGTGATCCTTGGGTAAATACAAACGGAAAAACATCATTATTAAAAAAGTCTATCAAACGGTTTACAGTTTCTAACTGTACACCACTATGTCCATAACTTAAAGATTGTATTTTTAAAAGTAACATCACTTTAACAACACTTTCTGGAACACGATCTCCAGTTCCACAGGCATGAGACATAACTAAGTTCTCTTGTAGTTTTGTTAAATCTTTTTTAGAAATTTCTACATTATACAACGAACCAAAACCAGTATTAATACCATAAAAAGGCTTATCTGCTTCTCTAAGTTTTTTATCTAAATAGGTTTTACAAACTTTAATTTTTTGAATAGACTCTTTAGATAGTTTTAGTTTCTTTTTGTCTTTAAAAATATTGTAAATCGTTACAATGTCAAGTTTTTCTGAAGATATATTATGGTATGTGCTCATGGCTAGTTTTAAGTAAATCAAAAGTCTTAATTCCAAACAAGTTATGCAAGTATTGTTAATAATTTATTAAAATGATTAAAATTAACATTTATAACTTATTTTTGATTCATAATAAATAATTCTAGAAAATGAAAAAAATAGTATTAGCCTTATCAGTCCTAGCGATAGTAGCTTGTAAGCAAGAACCGAAAATTGATTACGTTGTGGTTTCTGGTAAAATGGATGCACCTGCAGCTAAAAAGGCAATGATTAATGGAATCGAATTTAAGCATGAGATTGAAATATCTGAAGATGGAACTTTTTTAGATACTTTAAAAGTTACAGACCATGGTTTTTATAATATCTCAATTGGAAGAGAAAGAGCTTCACTTTATCTTAAACATGGAGATAACGTTACTATAAATAAAAATAAAGAAGGTTTTTCTTTTGAAGGCGCTACTGCTGCAGTAAACAACTATTTCAAAACAAAAACTGAAAATTCAACGACGTTAAAAGGTGATGCAACTGCTTTTTACTCTTTAAATGAAGCCGATTTTAAGGCTAAAGTAAATGCTTTAATGGATGTAAATAAAGAAACATTAAATAAGCTTGAAGGCGCAGATGCTGATTTTGTTACTGCGGAGTTAAAAAACTTAAAGTACGATTCTTATTCGTTATTAAACGATTATGAAAAGGCGCATGCTCATTATGCTAAGAAAGAAGATTTTAAAGCTTCTGAAGACTTTTTACCTTCAGAATTAAAAAATATGTCTTACGATAATGAAGTAGATTATAAAAACTCTTCAGCATACCAACAACTGGCATTTGGAAGTATTCTAAGTCCTATTTTTGATGATTTAGATGATATTAGTGAATTAAAACCTTCAATGTTAACGGCTGTTAGTGATGTTAAAATTCCAGCTTTGAAAAATGAAGTTGTTGGGTATTTAGCAAAAATGGCATTATCTCCTGGTAACACCAGTTTAGATAAGATGCATACTTTTTTATCTAAAAATACTACAGACGACAAAATTAAAGAAGACATAGAAGTTAATTACAATAAGTCTAAAGTATTAGTGAAAGGAAAAGTATCACCTACTTTTGTTGATTATGAAAACCACAAAGGTGGAACAACTTCTCTTGCAGATTTAAAGGGGAAATATGTGTATGTAGATGTTTGGGCTACTTGGTGTGGACCTTGTAAAGCAGAAATTCCTTCGTTACAAAAAGTTGAGAAACAATATCATGGTAAAAATATTGCTTTTGTAAGTACTTCAGTAGATACAGCGGATGCTTATGACAAATGGAAAACCATGGTTAAAGATAAAGAGTTAGGTGGTATTCAATTATTAGCTGATAAAGCTTGGCAATCCAAGTTTGTACAAGATTACGGTATTAATGGTATTCCAAGATTTATTTTAATAGATCCAACAGGAAACATTGTTTCTGCTGATGCTCCTAGACCTTCTAATCCAAAATTAATTGAATTATTCGATTCTTTAAGTATCTAGTCTTAAAATTTTAAGCATAAAAAAAACCGTTTTTCAATCTCGGTTTTTTTATGCGCTATTGTTTTGCTTCTTCGCCGTCATCAGCCTGTTCTACTTGTATGTCTTCGACTGGTTTAAACAAATCTAAATAAGCCAAGCTTATACCATCTATTACATTACTTGCTATTATACTCTGGTAACCTAACTGTTCTATTAATATATCTGCACTTTTACCGTGTAAATACACGCCAAAAAGCGTGGCTTGTAATGGTTCGTATCCTTGTGAAACTAATCCTGTTATCATTCCTGTTAAAACATCTCCCGTTCCTGCAGTTGCTAATCCTGGGTTTCCTGTAGCGTTAACATATAACTTATCATCGAAAACAGTAATTGTATTTGCTCCTTTTATAACTACAATAACATTATACTTTTTAGCAAATGCTTTAGTTTTCTTTAATTTATCGAAATCATTCTTCCATTTGCCTACTAGTCTTTCTAATTCTTTAGGATGCGGCGTTAAAATGGTTAATTCTGGCAATAAATTTAACAATGCTTTCTTTTTAGAGAGTATGTTTAAGCCATCGGCATCGATAAGTAAAGGCTTTCTGTTCGTTTTTAAAAACTTTTCTAAAGCAGAAACAGTTTTAGCATCTGTACCCAACCCTACTCCAACACCAATAACTGTTGGTTCTATATCGAAATCTATTTTAGTAATTTTCTCTTCATCTGTATCTGTAATTACCATAGCTTCTGGAAAAGCAGTTTGCAATGGTATATAACCACATTTTGGTATATAAGCTGTTATTTTCCCAGCGCCAACAGCCAAGACAGAGCGACTTGCTAATGTTACTGCTCCAATTTTACCATAGCTACCTCCTACTATTAAACTGTGACCAAAAGTACCTTTATGGCTGTATTTCTCACGAGGTTTATAAATAGGTAATACTTCGTTTTTACCAATTAAATCAGCCTCAGTTGCTGTATTAATTAAATATTCTGGATCAATACCAATATCCAAAACTTCCCATTGCACAGAGTATTTTGCCGTTTCAGGTAAAAAGAACACTAATTTGGGAGTTTGAAAACTAAGCGTATAAGCAGCATTTACAACTGCTTCTGAATCGTCAACACCTTTATCTGTGTACAATCCTGAAGGCAAATCTATAGATAAAGTAAAGGCTTTAGTGATTCTAAAATAATTAAACAATCCTTTTACCCAAGCATGTACAGGACGATTTAAACCTATGCCAAAAACGGCATCAACAATAATGTCTTTTTCATCAATTACAATTGAACTAAAGTCGTCTTCACAACTTAATAATGTTGGCCATTGTTTTGAAACATTCTTAACGCGATCATAATTAATTAAAAAATCTTTAGAACGCTTAGCACTATAATTAACAACATAGGTATTAACATTATAACCATGTGTAATTAAATGCCTTGCTACTACTAATCCATCTCCTCCGTTATTACCAATACCGCAAAATACATGAATTGGTACTTGAGCACCTTGCATTCTTGTATGAATCCAATTAAAAATTTGAATTCCAGCCCGTTCCATTAGTTCGGTTGATGAAATTTTTTGTTTTTCTTGGGTTAGCTTGTCGCCTTCGTAAATTTGCTCTTTAGAGAATATTTTCATATTTGGTTTCCGTAGTGTTAATTAGGTCTATAAAATCGTTCAATATAATTCAGCCCTAAGTGATTTATACACTCAAATTAAAAATTAAAGTGAATAAAATTCAGAATTATATAAAAATCATTAATTAGTTTTGTTATTCAGGTAAAAGTAATACATTTCACTATCATTTATAAAATAATAATTCAATACAAATGCAAGTATTAAAATTTGGAGGAACATCTGTAGGTTCTTCAAAAAACATCAATAAAGTTATCACAATTTTAGAAAATTATTCTAAAAAAGATAAGGTAATATGTGTCGTTTCTGCTGTTGGTGGAATCACAGATAAACTACTCAAATCTGGAGACTTAGCTAAGTCTAATAATAAAAATTACAAAGCAGAATACAAGTTTATTAAAGCTAAACATATAAAAATTTTAGAAGAGCTAATTCCGCAAAAGAACCTTACAATTGTTAATGCATTAGAAGGTAAATTAAAAAATCTTAAAAACCTTTTAGATGGTATTTTTCTAATAAATGAGTTATCGCCTCAAACCTCAGATCGTTTAGTGAGTTTTGGAGAAATTTTATCTTCATTTATTATCGCTGAAACTCTAAAATCTAGAGGACTAAACGCCTCTAGAAAAAACACGCAACAACTTATTGTAACAAATTCTAATTTCACGAAAGCTGAAGTTAAATTTACACCTACAAATACAAAAATTCAAAACTATTTTAGTGACGCTACACAAGATATAACGATACTTCCTGGTTTTATTTCAAAATCTGAATTAGATGAGATTACAACGCTTGGACGTGGCGGTTCAGATTATTCTGCTGCTATTATATCAGCTGCATTAAATGTCGATAAATTAGAAATTTGGACAGACGTTAGTGGTATGTATACCACAAACCCTAAGCTTGTTAAACAAGCTTTCCCTATCGAACGTATTAGCTATAAAGAAGCAATGGAGTTGTCTCATTTTGGAGCTAAAGTATTATATCCTCCTACTGTTCAACCTGTTTTAGATTTAAATATACCAATCCATATAAAAAACACACTTAAACCTGAAGAAAAAGGTACTATAATATCTAATGAAGGCAACAAAAATTCTTCAACAGCAACAGGTATTACCAATATAAATGATATTGCTCTATTAACATTGCAAGGCAATGGTATGGTTGGTGTTCCAGGTTTCTCAAAGCGTTTATTTGAAACTTTATCTCAAGAAAAAATTAATATTATATTAATTACTCAAGCATCTTCAGAGCATTCAATTTGTTTTGGAATTTCTAAAAATGATGCAATTTTAGCTGAAAACGCTATTAATCTCGCCTTCGAATATGAGATTTCAATGCACAAAATAGATCCTATTCTTGTGGAACAAAATCTTTCAATTATTGCTTTAGTTGGAGATAACATGAAAAGTCATCAAGGTATTAGTGGAAAAATGTTTAGCGCTTTAGGAAAAAATAATATTAATATTAGAGCTATTGCTCAAGGTGCTTCAGAAAGAAATATTTCAGCAGTAATAGCAGAAAAAGATGTAAAAAAGGCTTTAAATACAATTCATGAGCGCTTTTTTGAAGACAACATAAAACAATTAAATGTATTTATTACCGGTATTGGCAATGTTGGAGAAAAACTCATTGATCAAATTCACCAACAGCGTGATTATTTAAAAAAGAATTTAAAACTTGATGTACGTATTGTTGGTCTGTCTAATTCTAAAAAAATGGTTTTCAATGCTGAAGGAATCAAATTGGATAATTGGGCATCAAGATTTCATCATGCAGAAAAATCAAGTTTAAATGGTTTTCTAGATAAAGCTAAAGAACTTAATTTACGTAACAGCATTTTTGTAGATGTCACAGCTAATGAAGCAGTTTCAAAAATGTATGAGCATTACTTAAGGAATAGTATTGCTGTTGTCGCTTGTAGTAAAATTGCGTGCTCTAGTGCTTATAAGAACTATAAACTCTTGCAAGATCTAGCGCTTAAATTTAATACACCGTTTTTGTTCGAAACAAACGTTGGTGCAGGATTACCAATCATTAATACACTAAATAATTTAGTGTCTTCTGGAGATAAAGTAACAAGTATTCAAGCGGTACTTTCTGGGAGTTTAAATTTTGTATTCAACAACTTTAGTGATCGTACTAATTTTCATGATACGGTAAAACGCGCACAATTTGAAGGCTACACAGAACCAGATCCAAGAATTGATTTAAGTGGTATTGATGTGGCTCGAAAAATATTAATTTTAGCGCGTGAGAATGGTGGTAAAATGGAAATTGAATCTATTGAAAATGAATCATTTTTAACCAAAGCCAATTTAGAAAGCGAATCTGTAGACGATTTTTATAAAACGCTTAAAACAGACGAAGCACATTATCAAAAACTATATGCTTCGGCAAAAGAAAAAAACTGCCAATTAAAATACGTTGCAGAATTTAAAAAAGGAAAGGCTAAAGTTGGTTTACGCGAAATTCCTGAAGGGCATTCATTTTATAACCTTGAAGGAAAAGATAATATTGTTATGTTCTATACTGAACGCTATCCAGAGCAGCCATTAATAATAAAAGGCGCTGGAGCTGGAGCAGATGTCACTGCATCTGGTTTATTTGCAGACATTATTAAAATTGGAAGTAAATAAAAATATTTTTACCAGCAACTGTGTCGCAAACGTTTCCTGCGGATTTGATGTTCTAGGATTTTGTTAAGATACTTACTGTTTGGAGACGAAATGATTTTAAAAAACGATTGAAAAAGGTATAAAAACAACTAAAATTGAAGGTTGTGATTTGCCTTATGGAATATTATAGAATATTATTTACCCTTTCATTGTGCAAAACCATGGTAGTTTCGGTGCTTTGTATATAATCTAAAGTAGATAGTCTATCGAGAATAAAGCTCCTTAACTCATCAGAGTTTCTTACGCCAATATGCAAAATAAAATCATTGTTGCCTGCCATATGAAATAATTGAATAACACCATGGAATTGAGAGGCCTTTTCTATGAAATCTGCAATTATTGAACGGTGTTGCTTGTTTAGCTTAATGGATAACATTACCTCAATATTGAGACCTAATTTTTTTTGATCAATTAGAGCAAATGCCCCTTTTAGATATCCTTTTTTGGTTAATTTCTTAATTCTATCGTGTGTGCTAGACTGTGCAATTTCAATCTTTGCTGCTATCTCTTTATTAGAGAGCCGTGCATTATTCAATAATAGGCTCAAAATCTGAATATCTTTCGAATCTAGTTCGTCTTTCATAATATTTTCGAATATTTTTTGGTTTAACTAAAGTTTGACAGAATGTTATTGTGCAAATATAAGTATTAATGTATTTTTGTACGAAAATAATATAAATTAAAGACATTATAATTAGAACCTTTCAAAATGAAAGAAATAAAAATATTTTCACCAGCAACAGTAGCAAACGTATCTTGTGGATTTGATGTACTAGGCTTTTGTTTAGATACTGTCGGAGATGAAATGGTTATAAAAAAGACGGTAGAGAAAGGTGTTAAAATAACTAAAATTGAAGGTTATGATTTACCATTAGAAACAAAAAAAAACGTTGCTGGAGTTGCTGCATTGGCTTTATATAATCATGCTAATCCAGATTGCGGGTTTGACATTGAAATCTACAAAAAAATCAAACCAGGAAGTGGAATTGGTAGTAGTTCTGCAAGTGCTTCTGGAGCTGTTTTTGCTTTAAACGAATTGTTAGGTAAGCCTTATAATAAAACCCAACTTTCTAACTTTGCTATGAAAGGTGAAGCTGTTGCAAGTGGCAGTGAACATGCAGATAATATTGCTCCTGGCATTTTTGGAGGTTTCACTTTAGTAAAGAGTAATCAACCATTAAAAATACTAGAGTTACCTACTCCATCCAATTTATATGCAACAATAATTCATCCACAAATAGAAGTTAAAACAGCAGAAGCTAGGAGTATTTTACCAAAAAATGTTCCTATGCAAGATGCCATCACACAATGGTCTAATGTCGGTAGTTTTGTTCATGCTTTACATACCAATGACTATAGTCTATTAGGCGAATCTCTGCAAGACGTTATTGTAGAACCTTACAGAAGTAAATTGATTCCTTACTTTAGTGAAGTCCAAAAAGCTGCTCTCGCCAAATCTGCTTTAGGTAGTGGGATTTCAGGTTCTGGGCCCTCTGTTTTTTCTTTATCAGAAGGAATAGAAACGGCAAAAAAAGTAGAAAAAGCAATTCAAGAAGTATATGCAAAAACAGGAATTGAATTTTACACATTCACTTCTAAAATTAATGCGGAAGGTATAAAAATATTATAAACAATGAACTACTACTCACTAAATCATAAAGCACCAAACACATCATTTAAAGATGCAGTTATAAAAGGATTGGCTCCAGACAGAGGTTTATATTTCCCTGAAACTATAACACCTTTACCACAATCGTTTTTTGAAAACATCGATAATCTTAGCTATTCTGAAATTGCTTTCGAAGCTATAAAACAATTCGTAAGTCCAGATATTCCCGAAACCATTCTAAAAACGATAGTAGAAGAAACCTTATCGTTTGAATTTCCAATTGTAAAGCTTAACGATAACATTTCGACTCTTGAGTTATTTCATGGACCAACAATGGCTTTTAAAGATGTTGGCGCGCGATTTATGGCACGTTGTTTAGGTTATTTTAATAAGAACAATGCAAACGAAGTTACTGTTTTAGTAGCCACTTCTGGAGATACAGGAGGCGCTGTTGCAAATGGTTTTTTAGGTGTTAAAGGCGTAAATGTGGTTATTCTCTATCCTAGTGGAAAAGTCAGTAACATTCAAGAAATGCAATTAACAACATTAGGACAAAACATAAAAGCGCTTGAAGTTGATGGTGTTTTCGATGATTGCCAAGACATGGTAAAACGTGCTTTTTTAGACGAAGAACTCACTAGTAAAATGCAATTAACTTCTGCTAATTCTATAAATGTTGCGCGTTGGTTGCCGCAACTCTTCTACTTCATGTTTGCCTACAAGCAATTACATAAAACACATAATGAGCTTGTGTTTTCTGTACCAAGTGGGAACTTTGGAAACGTTTGTGCTGGAATGATGGCACAACAATTAGGTCTACCAATTAAGCACTTTATAGCCTCTAATAACGAGAATAACGTTGTAACGCACTATTTAAAAACTGAGGATTATAACCCAAAACCATCTGTACAAACTATAAGTAATGCAATGGATGTTGGGAATCCAAGTAATTTTATACGCATTCGCGAAATCTATAGAAATAACTTTAACGCATTAAAAAACAACTTGTCTTCTTATAGTTTTGGTGATGCTGAAACTAAAGTAGCCTTAAAAGAAATTTACGACAACTATAACTACGTTGCAGATCCTCATGGCGCTGTTGGTTATTTAGGTTGTAAAGCTTACCTAGAGCATAATCCTAATGCACATTGTGTGTTTTTAGAAACTGCACATCCAACAAAGTTTTTAGATGTAGTTGAAGCAGTAATAAAAGTGAAACAAGACTTACCAGAGCAAATACAATCTGTAATGGGTAATAAAAAAGTAGCAACTCGTATTAGTAGTTATGAGGAATTGAAAGATTTTTTGTTGAAGTAAATGGACGAAATGAAATCATCTCATTTTGTAGATGATTTTGTCGGATAGAGTATCAGAAAGGTTAGCCCTAAAACAAATATTTCGACAAGGTATTGAGCTAACACATCTAGTACCGAAAACTATGTAAAGCAGCAAGTCCTTGGAGAATTTTAAAATAGGATTGGAAAAATTTAGGGATGTTTTTATTATTCGAAGCAAAAAAACAACTTAAATGGCAAACCAAATTTATTTGATGCATGAGAACTAATGATTCAGCATCAAAAGGCACACACGAAAATAATTAAGTTCTAATCTTTTTTATAAAAAACACAACATCAAATCAAGATGACACCACGAAAACTTCAAGCAAACGAATCAAGTGAATATTTTAAACGCTATATTAATTTGGTGGAAACCTAAAATATTGTTGCTGCTTTAAAAAATCAACTCACAGATATCGAGCAGTTTTTTAGAGAATGGCCTAGAAATAGATGGGATCATGCCTACGCCGAAGGACAATGGACCATAAAAGAAGTCTTAATTCATATGATGGATGCGAAACGAATTTGGCCTATCGGGCGCTTCGTATTGCGCGAAACGATACGACGGCATTACCTGGATTTGATCAAGATGAATTTGCTCCTTTTATGAATGCACCTAATCGTTCTCCTGAATCCATTATGAGTGAATATCGAGCCGTTCGAATGGCAACAATTACTTTAATCGAAAATTTAGATCATGCAGTCTTGTCTAGGATTGGTACGGCAAGTAAAGCTCCAACTTCGCCCTTAGCGATGGCTTTTGTCATTGCAGGACATGAGATACATCACATGAATGTAGTTAGAGAAAAATATGTTTAATAATTAAATATGGACATAAATACAAAAGCAAATAGTATTCTTATCGCAATTCAAAACTTTGATTTTTAATAGGAAAATGGAATGTACAAAACAAAAAACTTAAAGAACGACTGAAAAACTGTAATGAATGGATTGAATTTCCCGCCAAAATGGAGACCAAACCATTTCTTAATGGAATGGGTCTAATGGACGAAATGAAATCATCTCATTTTGGAAACAATTTTATAGGATTTAGTTTCAGAATGGTTAACACTAAAACAAATATTTGGAGAATTTATTGGGCTGACACATCATGTCCAGAAAACTATTTAAAAGAGCAAGTGATTGGAGAATTTAAAAATGGGATTGGAGAATTTTATGGTAAAGAACTATATCTAGGAAAAGAATACAAATTAAGGTTTACTTGGAAAAAGCAATCTGAAAATACTGCGCTTTGGGGACAAGCCTATTTTGATGAAAAAGTAAAAGAGTGGGAAACAAATTGGACAATGAAATTTATAAGAGAAAATTAAGTGCTAGATTTTACTCACCACAAAGTACTGTGTTAAAAAACAAGTAATTATTAATTTATAACTTATATTTAAACAAGCTAACTTAAGATACATAAAGTCGATAGCATATATTTAGAAAACCATAACTAATCAAAAAATTAAAAAGATGAAAACAGTTGGAATTATTGGCGGTTCAGGCTTCATAGGAAGTCATACTACAAAAAAATTTTTACAAGAAGGGTTTAATGTTAAAGTATCAGCCACTGATATTTCTAAGACAGAAAAATACAGCCATTTAAAGAAATTACCGAATGCTGTAAATCTTGAAATTCTTCCTCTAAAAGTAGAAAACAAAAATCAACTAAAAGAATTCATTAAAGGATGTGACATAGTTGTTCACGGCGGAACACCTTTTCAATTAGATGTTAAAGACCCAAAAACTGAATTGTTTGACCCAACAATTAAAGGAACGGAAAATTTTATTGAAGTAATTAATGAAACACCTACGATTGAAAAAGTAGTATTTATAGCATCTGTCGCGGCATTCAACACAAATTTCCCATTGCCTCCGGGCAATAAGAGTCCTCACGATTCTGTGGATGAAAATGACACTCCATTTATGAGTGAAGAAAGTCATCCTTATGCACAAGCAAAATTTATTGCTAACCAGACAGTAGAAAAGTTTATAAACGAGCATCCGAGTATTGATTTTGAAATAACAACTGTTTCGCCTACGGGAGTAATGGGGAAATCTTTATCCAATAGAGAAGATTCAACTTCTTCAGGTTTACAGTTTTTATTTAAGAATAAAATAGCTCCCAATCCCTTTATACAAATGTTTTATGACAATGATATTGAATTTGCGTTGGTCGATGTTAAAGACGTAGCTAATGGAATTTATAGTGCTTGTACTAAAAAAGGCTTACACGGCAAAAATTATTTATTAAGTAGCGAAAGTTGGAAAGTTTCCGATATTACCAAAATGCTAAATAATGAAAAACCTAATGGAAGTGCTCACATTATTTATAAAAACGATGCTGCTATACAAGATTTAGGAATTAAATTTAATCCTGCTGTTATTCCACTGACTGAATTTAATAAATAGAAAAAAAAGCCATCAAACTTTATCTATAATGGACCTATAATATTGAATATCAATATTATAATTTTAAATAGACAAATTAATCAAACGGAAATTAAGTGCTTTGAAATCCAACACTAACCTTAGGCAACTCGTTGAATAAGGTTGAATACAACACGGAATAGTTTTGATATACTTAATGGAAACTAACCATTAGTTAATATTATAACATTTTGAAAACAACAGTAATTGGTTTAGTGATAATTAGAAGTATATTCTATGGTTGTTCAGAAAACAATAGATCAATAGACGAACTTGAAGTTATTGATAATAAGTAAAGTGATTTTAGAAGTGAATATTGCAACTATTACTAAAAAAGACAAGTTTTCTAAGTATAAATGACTTATCGAAAAACTTAAAAACTCTAATGAACAAAACAATGTGATTATAGAAAAAGAAATTGAAACTATTACTGGAAACTAGGACGATAAAAGCAACACAATTATAGAAAATCTAGAAACTATTACCAAACAAAAGAAATTCAACTAATACAAACTACTTATAGAAAAGTTGAAAACTTCCAAAAAACAAAATACGGTTGTTCCTATTTTAGAAAATGAGCTTGAAACTATCACTAAACAAAAAGTAAGATAGATTCTAACCGAATTAAAAACAATCTTAAATAAAAAAGGTAATACAGCCTGCGTATATAACAAATAGAAATTAACGAAATACACTTCTAAATTGCAGATTATCTGTGCTTTCATAAACTAATTCCTCTACTCTGTTTTACGCTTGAGATTAGTATTTGTTTTGCTATTCTATTCTTTTACACAAGCTTTCAATACCCTTTAGATTTTAAATGCTCTTGATAACCATCAGATAGTTTTTGTGCTCTATTTCTTAAGTCGTCTTGAACACTTTGTGGTAATAATCTCAGGTCAATTAAAGTAATGTCCATTTTAAACAGTGTATTGTATGCTAACTTTGGATTCAAGAGGTACAAACTATGAAAATAGTCTGTAGTTTTTTTAATTAGCGCATCTCCAGATGTATTTTTACGCTCTTCCACATACAACGTTGTAATGTACCTTGAAATACATTTTGCGTCCTCCTTACATGCTAGAACCGTTTTCATTTGTGACTCGGAAAAGTTAGTAACAGTTGTCGAATTTTTGGTATTAGAAATTGTTAAAGTATTAGATTTTGTAGTCTTGCCTTCTAGTTGTCCATCAATAAAATTCCCAGCTTCATACTTGTCTTTTGCATAATACCGAACACCTTGTCCGTGCCTTTTTCCATTTTGGTAAAAGCCCATATAGTAATCAAACTCCGATGTTGTATAAGTACCTAATCCGTGATAATCTCCATTAGAAAATTCACCTAAATAGTCACCGCCACTTGTAAAAAACAAAAAGCCAAAACCATCTCTTTGACCGTTTATAAATGTCCCCATATAGGTAGAATTATCATATTCATAAATTCCAATACCATTACTACAATTCCCAACAACACATTTACTATTAGCATTATTTAAAAGTTCTTTTTTAGAAATCACTTTTCCATTACTGTAATTCAATTTATAGGTTTTCTTTGTAATATAATCGTTATAAAAACCAATGTTTTTAGATTTATCTGTAAATATCATTAAATTGGAACCATTGTATTCATAAGAGAACCCTTCTTGATCTTGAAACGAACCTTTGAAAACCGTTAACGTACTTTTCTTATCCTTCTTACTTGACGTATGAATTGGACCATTAACTTTTCCGTCTTTAAAAAAACCATGTGCTTTCATGCCATCTTTAAATTCTTTTTCTCCATAACCATCTTGGCAATCACCATTTACACATTTTCCAGTATAATACTCTGAATACTCATCTAGACTTTTAGCTAATTTTTTTGCGCTATCTGTCATGGTATCACTTCCTGTTGGATTATAATCACTGTATAATGTTACAGGATATGGCGTATCTATTTTTACTGTAGTATAATTTTCTAAAGCAACTTGTTTTAGCTCGTTTTCGCCTTTAAAAATGACATCTTTTTTATTTGGTGCAAATTTATAAATATCAATTTTTTTAATATAAGTTCCATCACTTCGAAACACATGAACGCTTCCTTTTTCAGTTTTATACCAATACCCGTTTTTAATATTAATTGTTGTTTTTTTTGCAGGAAAATTTTTCCCTTCTGGCTTATCTTCAAAATCCTCAAAAACAAATAATTGACTAGATATTTTATGAAAAACCAATAAACTTTTACCCATAAAAACAGAAGAAGTATTCAAAGCTTCTTGTTGATTATTAATAGAGAATAAATAACTTGAAGCTTCTGTTTTTTTCCATGTTGCATTTTCAGAAAACGAAGATGTTTCTAGAGCTCTAACTTTTTTCCTCAAAGAAACAAGTTCGTTTTTTACTGTATTAATATCTGTAGTACCGGTTACTTCTCCATTGCTATAAATAATTTCTCGTAATGTTGGATTTGGAAAACTAGGAACTCCTTTTGCTATGCTCATATCTAAAAGTGATAAAGAGATAATCCAGTTTCCGTAGGTATCATAAGCATAAACATATGTTCTTGTCGTTGTTGTAGTATTTCTTTTACTACTTTCTTCTGAAACTTCTATTTCTCCATTTAAGTTATATTGGTATGAACTGACGTAAAGAAAAGACTCTTCTTTAGTAAGTTTATTATTGCTGTTATAAGTGTAAAATCTTTCTGAAGGTACATCATTGTTATAATTGGTAACTATTTTCTGAACTAGATTGTTTTCTGAATAAAACTTCTGAAACGTTGAACCACTAGAGATATAACCATAGTCAGTCTTTTCAAATGCTTGCTTAGAGCCTTTAGCATCACCATCATAAAGAGTTGTAAAGTTGAAATTACCGTTTATTTTGTACTCGAAACTTTTTTTATGACTAAATGAAGCACTGTTATAATCGTAAATCATTAGTTTCCCAGCCTTATTATAGGTGTAACTTTCTACTGTAGTCTTGTTGTTATAAATTAAAGATGAAGATTTAATTTTTTTGTTTTTTGTATCAAAAACTGTCGTTCGATTTCTTTCTAATTCAGAGCTAATGTCTTGACTTCCTCTTTTTGGTCTTTGATCATATTGCTTTTCATTAATTTGTTTTGGAATTATGTTTCCAGCTCCAATTTTATAATTAAAATCTTCAACAAGATCTGTGTTTGGAATTTTATAAATCTCTTTTTGAATGTCTCTTTTAACCACTTTTGGTGGAACTTTATTGTCAATCAATTCAGAATACAATCCATTTCTCAATTTTATAACCAAAGCTTTGGTTTTGCCATCTTCTAGATTAATTGAACCCGTAATATCGCCATTACTATATTTTATTTCTCTAACCTGAAATGAAAATTCACCTCCAAATAAATGTGTTTTTGTTTTATTTCCACTATAATCTTTGTCCGACGTTGCTAGTTGATATGCAATAACCCAGTTTCCATACGCATCGTAAATGTATTTGTAATGTCTTGTCATACGGTCTTTATCGACTTCTTTTTCTATTACATTGTTTTTATTGAGTTGATAAGTGTATGTATAAGTTCCTTTATCTTGATACTTTAAAAAACCACTGTTATTATATTGATAAGATTCTGTATACGTTTTATTGGCACTTTTATTAAATGTTATTTTTTGAGTAACTAAACCCTTTTTTAAAATGTAAGTGTGTTTACCATTATCAAAATCGTTTTTAATAGAATTACTGTCTGTAATGTATTTGATAAGCTTAGTTTTTCCTTCACGCGTTTCCTTGGTCTCTTTAAGCGAACCTCTACTATCAAATTCATAAGTAGTTTCTTGTCCACCTTCTATTTCTCCTGCTCTTGTAGCGTTACTTTTTTGGGTTTTAAGAAAGCCTTTAGTATTATAAGTGTAATAAAAATTAAACCCATTTTGCTTAATATATTTATTGCCATAGTTATATAAAGTTCCTCTTTTTGTTAATAAGGTATCTTTAAAAGTTAAAGTCTCTGTGCTATAGTCATCTTGTAAATAAGAAAATTTATGTCCTACAATACTGTATCCATAATCTGTATAAGTTGAATTAGAAACTGTGACAGGGTTTATATTACCACTTCCAATTTTTAAATTGAAATCTTTTACCAAATTTGTATTTGGTAACTGAAGAATATCTTTTTGAGTCTTTACTTCTTGGGCAAAAACGGGCATAACAAAAAAGCAATGGAATATTAGAAGAAAACGTTTCATAATTATTCATTTTTAGTGTATTACAAATTAATTGAATACTATGACATGAACAAATACGACGTTCTGCGTATTTTTAGGTGAAGATAAAGTCTAGGATTTCATTGAAACAAGCAGCAGAAAAGTGTGAAAAATTATTACTTAGGCTCAATCTTACTTAAATAGCTGTCAAACACATAACCAATTTTATCGTCGTTATAAAGTATTTTACACCAACGACCAATTACAGTTCTGTTATTAGATTCTTTTAAATGAAAGTCTATTTTAGATCTTGCTATTATTCTCACTTTTGCTTTATAATCTAGTGTTTCTAGTCGCTCGGTAAAACCAGGTTTTCTTCTAACAGACAATCCGTTTTTAGCCGTAACATAGGCAACATAACCAGTTATATCTTTTACAAATTGGTTATTTTTATAATCGTAAACTTCTTCAATGTCGTAAAACTGAGTAGTTTTACCTTCTTGGTCGTCTGTATCTGCATCGTAAAATGTTTCATTGCCAATTTTATTAATAATTATCCTATCGTAAAAACCACCTTCAGAACTTGGAATCTTAAAAATTTCATCTGCCATATAACTATGTGAATAGTCACTTTCTGTATTTCCGCCTTCACTTTGTGTATAAAGTTCGTTCACTAAATTGTTGTTTTTTGTATAACCAAAAAGCATATTACTGTAACGGTAACCATCCCAAGTTTCACCCAAACCATTATTGGTTATTTCAACCAAAGCTGCAACATTAGTAAAAGAAACATCTGTGTATGTAGCTTTTATTTCATTTGTATTATAAAGCGTTTCGATATACTTTTCGGGTGCTTTAAGTGTATTAGAATCGACAATAGTTCCCTTTTTTCGTAAGTTAGATTTATAAATACTTTTTCTCCAATTGTATTTTGTTTCTTCTATGCTATAAGTATAATCTGGATTTTCGAAAGTGTGTTTAAATACTAAGGCTTTAATAGGGAATATTTTTTGTTCTCTTAATACGCCAGTTCCTAAAACCTCTAATGTTTTAGTTGTATTGGACAATTCTGTGTTCGTCTTTTTATTTATAATTACGCTATTATAAACCAATGCCGTATCTTTTACTATTAAGGTGTTTTTTACAACTTGATCGGATTGAAATACAATAGGATCGTCAAGTTTTATAAATTTTTTATTGCTATGTCCAATAAGTAAATCGTAAGTAGAACCATCTTCTAGTTTAAAGGTTATTAAACCTACTTCGGTTTTAGCTTCTTGAAAAACAACAGGTTTTATAGATTGAAAATCTTGTTTTAATATAACCTGAGGATTGCATTGCTCGAAGAGTTTGCGTAAAAATATTTTATCTATTATTTTTTTATTATGTTCAAGATATAAACTTAAAGAACAATAGTTGTTTTGGTGATTAAGTCTTGAAATAACAAGGTTTAAACTGTCTTCTGTTTTAAACTTAAAACGTATCATTCCTTCAATGGGAACAAACTGATGCTCCTTATTTACCGAGCCTCTAACATCTGAACTAGTGTCATCTTTACAGCTTGTAAATACAAACAAAATGATGAAGAGTGTTATTAAAAAGTATTTCATCGTTACTAATATGTTTTCTCCTTTTTTAGTTCGCCTGTTTCATAATAAAATTTCCAATTTCCAATCTTATTAAAATTCTTGACATTACCTTCTTTCTTCAAATAATACTTACACAGTTTGTAGGAGTAACTATACTTTTTTTTATAACCAATGGACACAGTATTTCTATGAATGTTTGCCATAAACTCATCTAGATTACCTGCATGTGTATCAACGCTCTTTATTTTATAATCTTCAATTATATTTCCATTACTATCAAAAAATGTATATGATAAATAATTTCCGAAATTATCAAATTCAGAATCAGTAATGATATTTCCTTTTTTATCATACTGAATATATGGTCCAGACCAAAATTCATAGAAATAGTCTTCATACTCATAAACTAATGTCGCTCCAGAATCTTTTTTAAAACCGTTATTAAATTTGGTATTAATAAGAATAGTGTCTATTAATACAAGATTATTGGTGAATTCAATATATGCCTTGCTATGTTGAGCAAATAAAGAAGCAGAACAAATAACAAACATAATATGGAGTAAATAGTGCTTCATTTAATCTTAGATTATTTCTAATAAAGTCGAAAATTAATCATAAAATTTGAGTCTAAAAAATTAACCCATTTTTAAACTGAACGCCATTGAAATCAACTCAATATTTTTCTATACTTTTGTTTTACAAGTTTTAAAAAATTCCGCTTGACGGTAAATAAATATATTTTCTATGAAAAACACAGCATTAACAGCAACACACGAAGCACTAAATGCCAAAATAGTACCATTTGCAGGCTATAATATGCCTGTACAATACGATGGTGTAAACATTGAACACGAAGCAGTGAGAAAAGATTGTGGCGTTTTTGATGTGTCGCATATGGGAGAATTTTTAATCGAAGGTCCAAATGCTTTAGCATTAATACAAAAAGTATCTAGTAATGATGCTTCAAAATTAACCATTGGTAAAGCACAGTATTCTTGTTTACCAAATGATGATGGTGGTATTGTTGACGATTTAATTATCTACAAACTAAAGGAAGAAACGTATTTACTGGTTGTTAATGCCAGTAATATAGAAAAGGATTGGAACTGGATTGCTTCTAAAAATGATGTTAATGCTATAATGCGCGATTTAAGTGAAGACTATTCTCTTTTGGCAATTCAAGGACCAAATGCTGTTGAGAAAATGCAAGCTTTAACAAGTCATGATTTAGCCGAAATAAAATTCTATAACTTTGTAGTTGGAGATTTTGCAGGAGTAGAAAATGTAATAATATCTGCAACTGGATACACTGGAAGTGGCGGATTTGAAATCTATTGTAAAAACAACGAAGCAAAACAAATTTGGGATAAAGTAACCGAAGCTGGAGCAAAACCAATTGGTCTTGCTGCACGTGATACGTTACGCCTTGAAATGGGGTATTGTCTTTATGGAAATGATATAAACGACTCTACTTCGCCTCTAGAAGCTGGCTTAGGTTGGATTACTAAATTTACTAAAGATTTTACTAACTGTGAAGCTTTAGAAAACCAAAAACGTCGTGGTGTAGAACGCAAGTTAATTGCTTTCGAGCTTGATGATCGTGGTATTCCTAGACAAGGTTACGATATTGTAGATGGTCAAGGTGAAAAAATAGGCGAAGTTACTTCCGGTACTATGAGCCCAATGTTAGGAAAAGGAATTGGTTTAGGCTACGTACCAATGGTCTTTACAGATGTTAACAGTAAAATTAATATTCAAATTCGTAAAAATGCAGTGCCTGCAACGGTTGTAAAATTACCTTTTTATAAAGGATAAATACATTTATGATTGATTTCCAAAATGTTATTGAAGACATCTATAGCGATTTAAAACACACAACAAATAAAGGTGTTGTAGCTTCATATATACCAGAATTAGCAAAGCAAAGCAATGCTAGTTTTGGTATATATTTAAAGCCTATAGATGGAAACAATTGTCATGTTGGAGATTGGGATACACCATTCTCGATACAAAGTATCTCTAAGGTTTTAGCTTTATCTAAAGCCATTGCTTTTGAGGATAACAAAATTTGGCAGCGTTTAGATGTTGAACCATCTGGAAACCCTTTTAATCATTTAACCTTATTAGAATTAGAAAACGGAATCCCTAGAAACCCGCTAATAAATGCAGGAGCACTTGTTGTTGCAGATATTTTGGTCACTCATTTAAAAAACCCAAAACAAGATTTTTTAGAGTATGTTAGAAACATCACTAATGATCAAACTATTAACTATAATTTAGAAGTCGCAACATCCGAACAACAAACAGGTTTTAAAAATTATGCTGCTGCAAACCTTTTAAAGTCCTATAATAATCTTAATAACGCTGTAGATATTGTTTTAGACTTTTATTTTCATCAGTGTGCTTTAGAAATGAATTGCGAGCAACTTGCGAATGCTTTTTACCTTTTTTCTAACAAAGGAAAATGTGTAAATAACAAACAGCACTTAACATTAAGTCAAGTAAAAAGAATTAATGCCATTATGTTAACCTGCGGTTTTTATGACGAAGCTGGAGAATTTGCTTTCGAGGTTGGTTTACCAGGGAAAAGTGGTGTTGGCGGTGGTATTGTTGCATTACTACCAAATAACTTTGTTATTGTCACTTGGGCTCCAGGTTTAAACCCAAAAGGAAACTCTCTCATTGGCATGCAAGCATTAGAGCAATTTACTACTAAAACAAACCGTTCTATTTTTTAGTATTTAAATTATTGGATGAAGCAGGAAATAGACAAAAAAAATAGAATCTTAATTTTAGGGGCTAGTGGCTTTATTGGTGAAGCGATCTACAAAGAGCTCTGCTCCTATTTTAGAACTTACGGAACTTATAGAACAGACAATTATAATTTTGATAAGAATCAGCATTATTTTCAATATAATGTTGAAGAAGATGATATTTTTGAAATTCTTGAGATTGTAAAACCCACAGTTATTGTATCTGCACTTCGTGGTAATTTTTCTGCTCAAGTGATTGCTCATGCTCATCTTTGCGAGTATATAATTGCAAACAATGCCAAACTACTATTTTTATCTTCTGCTAATGTTTTCGATGCTTACAGTAAGTTTCCTAGCTACGAACTAGATAAAACCTTAAGCCATAGTATGTATGGTCATTTTAAAATTAAAATTGAAAACATGTTATTGCGCATGCCTAAAAAGCAAATCGCTATTATAAGATTACCAATGGTTTTTGGTGCACAATCGCCAAGAATTAAAGAAATTAAAGCTTTTTTAAAAGAAGGATTAGCGATTGAAGTGTTTCCACATTTGGTAATGAATGTCACTACAGACACTAAAGTAACTCAGCAAATTCACTATATAATAAATCAAAATAAATTTGGAGTTTTTCATTTAGGAAGTAATGATGTAGTGCATCATGACGATTTTATAAAAGAAATTATTGAAGTCTTAGGGGATTTTAAACCTTTGTTTAAAAACGTGTATACTACAAACGAAGAACGTTACTTAGCCGTTTTATCAAAAGAGAATAAATTACCGAAGCATTTACAACTGGAAAGTGAATCTGTTTTTAAAGAGTTAGAAGTTTAAAACGCTTAACCTCTCATACCTTTTTTATAAAAAAATGAGTAATAATTTCTTGTTTCAATCTTACAACCCTTATTTTTATAAAAAAGAATCAAAACACCAAATCTTACTTAGTTATTACGTGAGAATAATTAATTTAAAACAGAATTATGATGTTAAAACTATCAGAAAAACAAATAGAAACGTATTTAGAAAAATTACCAGAATGGGATTATGCAGATAACGCCATCCATACAGAATACGAATTCAATAATTTTAAAGACTGCTTTAGCGCAATGAGCAGAATTGCTTTTGAATGCGAAGCTTTAGACCACCATCCAGATTGGTCTAATACTTACAATGTTTTAAATATTAAATTATCGACTCACGATGCAGGAGGCGTTACGTTAAAAGATATAAAACTAGCCCTTGCTATTGAAGGTATTGTTGAGGAAGAAGATGATGAGTAATTGTGGCTATAACTAGGATTGTACTTCCGTTTTTTCGTATTTTACAACGCTATATTAATGTACTTGATGATTAGATTACTCTTAGTTGCCCTAATATTTTGCGTTTCATGTTTTGGTTACAGCCAGCAAGATACTCTGTTTTGTAAACAGGTTTCTGCGCTTAACTCTACTATTGAAACAAATCACTTTGCACCTAAACCTCTAAATGACAGCACTTCTATATCAATTTACAAACTGTTTCTTAAAGAAATGGATGCTGAAAAAGACTATTTTCTAAAGAGTGACATCACTAGTTTTAATAGAGATGAGTTTAAATTTGATGACTACATAAAAAAGAAACAATGCCTCTTTATTGATAAATACATTTCGGTTTTAGAACAGAAAATCAAACTCAATATATCTAAACTTGAAGCCCTAAAACAAAAACCACTAAATTATTCCGGGACAATAACACTACAACGTACTCCAAAAAAATTTTACAGCTATTTTGAAAACGAAACAGCCTTAGATAAAGGCCTACGAAAACGCATAGGCTATCTCACAATTGTAAAACTAATAGATGACAATGCTGATATTACGAGCATAAAAAAGAACTTTAAGACTTTAGAAAAAGAAGCAAAACAATTAGTTATAGAAAACGAAATTTGTCTTTTAAATGAGTTTCTTAATAAAGATGGCGGCATTGATCGGTTTGTAAAAGAATCTTTTTTGAACGCTTATGTAAAAGTTAACGATCCTAATTCTACCTTTTTCAATTCTACAGAGAAATTGACATATCAAAACAGACTCTCAAAAAATCAAATGTCTTTTGGTATTATTACGACTAAAAATAATAATGGCGAAATTGCTATTTCACATATAGTTCCTGGTAGTGCAGCTTTCGAAAACGGTAAATTTGAAGAAGATGATGTATTACAATCCATTTCTAATGGAAAATCTGTGTTTACTATACACTGTATTTCTAATGCAGATATTCAGTTGTATCTTAATAAAGAAGAACATAAAACACTCTCTTTTTCGATTAAAAAGAAAAACGGGACACTTCAAGATATAAAGCTCACAAAAAGTAATATTAAAGTGGAAAACAACGCCATTAGAGGTTATCTTATTCGAGATGCATCTAATTATGGTTACATTAAAATACCAAGTTTTTATACCAATTACGAATCTCCAAACGGTCGTGGACTAACTGCTGATCTTGCTAAAGAACTATACAAACTTCAAAAACAAAATATTGAAGGTTTAATTCTTGATCTGCGCTTTAATGGTGGGGGATCTATGCAAGAAGCTATCGAACTTTCTGGAATGTTTATAGATCGTGGACCCGTTGCCATTATTAAATCTAAAGCTGGAGAAAATTTCACTGTTAAAGATCGTAAACGCGGTAGTTTTTATAGTAAACCTATTGTTATTTTGTTAAACGATTATAGTGCATCAGCATCAGAGTTTTTTGCTGCAGCCATGCAAGATTACAATCGTGCATTAATTGTAGGCTCTACAACTTATGGGAAATCTAGTGCGCAAACCATTTTACCCTTAGACGAAGATAAAACACTAGGTTTTACAAAATTGACCATAGAAGCTTTCTATAGGGTTACTGGTAAAAGCCACCAAGCAATTGGTATTATTCCTGATATTAAATTACCTTCAATGTACGACAATTTTAAAACAGCTGAAAGCGATAAAGCGCATGCATTACAAAATGATTCGACTCAAGTAACTCTAAAGCATCTTTCACTTAAAAAATTAGGCATAGCTAATATCAATGCTAAAAGTGTTGCTCGCGTTTTAAAAGATGAAAATTTTAAAAGAGTTTTAGATATTAATACTGCATTTTACGCTCTAGTTTATAAAAAAGGAACAAAATACAAGCTTACATTAGAAAGCATTTCCGCAGAACAAAAACGAAGACAAGAAACTTTAGGTTTTATATTTGATACTGATGATAATTTTCCTTTATTATTAAAAATGACTAACACAAAATCTACAAACGAAATTTTAGAATATAATACAGAAGATAAAGAACAAAATACCGCTGTTTTAAAGTCACTCGCTCAAGATATTTATATTAATGAAGCGCAACACATTTTAAAAGATTTAATAACTCAAAACTAATAATTAATGAAAGCCTTAACAAAATTAATCTTTGCCTCACTTTTTCTATTCTCAATTTTTTCAAGCGCTCAAAGTTTTGATTCTGCATTAGATTACCTGGAGTTTATTGGCAAAGAACAAGAAACAGTTACTAAAAATACATGGAAATACACTAAAGCAGTTGCGCATAGCAAAAGAGATAAAAGCATTTCTAAAAAGCGAAAAGTTTTAATTAAAACCGTAGAGCGTGCCATTGCTAAAATTGAAAAAGCTAATGGTTTCGATGGCGAAGATTATAAAAAAAATGTACTTAACCACATGCGCTTAAACGAAAGTTTACTTAAAAAAGAGTATGCAGATATAGTAGATATGAAGGCCGTTGCAGAGCAATCTTACGATTTAATGGAAGCGTATATTTTGGCTCAAGAATTGGCAGACGAGAAAATGACAGAATCTCAAATAGAATACGAGAAAAACTTCTACGCTTTCGCTGAAAAACACAAAATAAACATTATTGAAAATGAAAACGACCTGGGTAAAAAAATGGCAATATCTAATAAGGTATTTGATCACACAAATACACTCTACCTCATTTTTTTTAAAGTATATATTAACGAAGTGTATTTATGGGAAGCTATAGAAAAAAATGACGTTAGTGGCATTCAGCAAAACACAAATGCACTAAACCAAGCTGCAAAAGACGGTTTAGAAATCCTTAAAACGGTAAAACCATATAAAACAGATAAAAGCTTAATTTTAGCTTATAAAGCTGTTTTTAATTTTTTTAGTGATGAATCTGATAACCAAATTCCTGTAATAGCAGATTATTTGATATTAAATGAAGATTTTGAAACCATAAAAAGCACTTTGGATAAAACACCAGAAAAAAAACGAACTAAAGCACAAATAGATGCTTATAATAAAAAAACAAAAGAGATTAATAAAGCTGCTGCTAACTATAACAAGGTAAATGCATCTTTAAATAAGAACAGACAAAAGGTGTTTCTTAAAATGGAAACAACAAAATCGAAACTTTTATCTAGGCATGTGCCAAAAGATTAAAAGCATTTAACAATAGTTTCGCTTGAAACATTTTTGTAGCTAAACATTTTTTTTAAATTTGTGTAAACTATTTTATTAAACAACAAACAAGTTTTCATTGTTTATCCTGAACAACACTTCAGGATTGAAAATAAAAATAAGATTTCCGTTTTACTGACATGAGTTCAGCATAAATAATGGAATTGACAAAAAAGATAAATTATTATGGGTAGAGCTTTTGAATTTCGTAAAGCAAGAAAAATGAAACGTTGGTCTGCTATGAGTAAAGCTTTTACTCGTATTGGAAAAGACATTGTAATTGCAGTAAAAGAAGGCGGTCCAGATCCCGACAGTAATTCGCGTTTACGTGCAGTAATACAAAATGCAAAGGCGTTAAACATGCCTAAAGACAATGTTGAGCGTGCCATTAAAAAAGCTAGCGAAAAAGGTCAAGGTGATTTTAAAGAAGTTATTTTTGAAGGTTATGCACCACATGGTATTGCTGTTCTTGTAGAAACTGCAACAGATAATAATACACGTACAGTTGCAGATGTTCGTAGTTATTTCAATAAGTGCGATGGTAGCTTAGGCACCTCTGGTTCAGTAATATTTATGTTCGATCATACTTGCAATTTTAGAATTCCTGCTGACGGTTTAGATCCTGAAGAAGTAGAACTAGAATTTATAGATTTTGGAGCCGAAGAAGTCTTTGCAGACGACGATGGTATATTAATTTACGCACCATTTGAAAGTTTTGGAACCATTCAAGCAGAATTAGAATCTAGAGCTATAGAAATTCTATCTTCTGGTTTCGAACGTATTCCTCAAATTCTCAAAAAATTAACGCCTGAGCAAGAAGCCGATGTTGAAAGGCTTCTAGAGAAATTGGATGATAATGATGACGTTCAGAATGTTTACCACACAATGGAAGAACGTATTGAGTAGAAGAAATCTATTGAATAAGTTACTTCCCTCATTATCCGAAAATTAATATGGTCTCAGAGCATTTTTTATACAAATGAAACAAGTTAACAACACTATTCAACATAGACAGACACTAAACACAGACTTTAATTAATTGAACTAATGATAAGGAAACACAAAGTAACAGATCTTGAATAAATTATTAATGTTTGGTATCTATCATCAACATTAGCTCATCCCTTTCTGAATACTACTTTTGTGGAAAAAGTAAAAACCGATATGACAAATTTGTATATACCAAACTCAGAAACTTGGGTATATGAGATAAATAATTCAATAGTTGGATTTATTAGTATGATGGATAATGAGATTGGAGGTCTTTTTGTATTACCAAATAGCCATTCAAAAGGAATAGGTACAAAATTAGTTGATTTTATTAAAAAATATTATTCAGAATTAGAAGTAGAAGTGTTTAAAAAAAACAGTGTAGGAAGAGCATTTTATGATAAGTATGGCTTTGAAAGAATAAAAAAATATATGCACGAAGAAAGCGGAAATGAAGTTTTGAGATTAAAAGTTATCTGCTAGAAATGGATAAAGACCAAATACGTTTATAGTAAATTCCTTGGTCTGTGTACACTCGAAAAATACTGCTAAATTTCCTCTGGTTGGTTTTCTTCTGTTGTCTAGTTGTTGATTATAGCACTTGCAAATAATTATGTCAATTAAATTATAGCTATAAGTTGTTGAAATTTAAAAGTTGTAGTACTCATTGCTTTAGCACTTAATCTTATCTTTGTTTCTTGTAGTAGTGATGACGATAATAACGTTACACCTTCAGAGAATGTAATGACTATTTAAGGAGAGCAAATTATTATAGAAATAGGGCTTTTAGTGGGATATGGAGAAAATGATAATGGTAGTTTTGATTGGGACGTTAGCTTATTATCAGAAGGTTTTATTATCAATATCACAAAACCAGAGAACGCAATTGGAATTGGATCTAGTCTGTTTTTAGAGCTTAGGACAACTAGTGCAACAGGTCTTGTGACAGGAACCTATACATTTGCAAATGAAAGCTTAGGATTTAAATTGGTAAGTGCACAAGCAAGTACAAGCTTAAATGCTGAAACTGGCGATGGCAACTATTTTATTGCAACTAGCGGTACTGCAACCATTACTGGTACGGATAATAATCGGGTTATAAAGGCACATCTCGTAGCCGAGAATGATAACGATATCACAGCCTCTTATGGCGGTGTATTGCAAACTATCTAAATTATTTAACGATTATATTTTTGACAACATTTGACAACAAACTAAACGGAATGAAAAGAATTTTATTAACAATGGCTTTGTGCGGAATGACTTTAATCGCTAAATGTCAAACCGCTAGTGTAGAAAAATCTACTTACGGAATTCAAACAGGATTTTCAGGAATTTGAGTTCACAATGAATCTAAACTCACAAACTCAATAGCAATAAGAATTGAAATCGGGTTTGATAGCTGAATTTGGTGAGGAAGTTTCTATGATGGAACTGGATTTTTAATGACACCTGCTATTACAGTTGAACCAAGACTCTATTATAATTTGAATAAAAGAATAAAGAAATCGCGCAGAATTGATGGGAATAGCGGAAATTTTATTGCTTTAAAAACCAGCTACCATCCAGATTAGTTTGTTATTTCTAATTCGGAAAATGTTAGTATAATTAGTAATATTTCGATTATACCGACTTGGTGAATTAGAAGAAACCTAGGAAAGTATTTTACTTATGAAACAGGAATGGGAATTGGATTTAGGTATATTTTTACGAAACAGTCAGGATTTTCGAAAAATAAAAGTGAATCAGCTTTCAATTTACATTTGAGATTAGGATATAAATTTTAGCCTAAATAAAAAAACTACAAGACAACGCATATAGCTTATATATATAATCAATAGACTACCTAAAGGTAACGGTTCGAAAGATTATATTAGTCTTATTTCTTCACTGCTATAACACTTATAAAAACAATAATAAGGGACTTAAATCAAAATAAAAGAGACTAAAAATACTTAGTTGGCCCAATCAAATAGCTGTTATATCTTCTTGCACGGCTTTTTGTTTAGCTCTTAAAAACAAATTAAAATGATAACAATTATAAAAAAATCATTACTATTAGCAAACTATTGCTGTTTTTGTTAAATCACATTTAACCCATGCTCAAAATGTTGATTTTCGGATTTAAAACAGGTCTTAACATTTTCAAACGTAACAGGAGTTAAAACAGATAGAAATAATGTATTTGATTTTCACATTGGTAGATTTGCTGAATTTAAGGTCAATAAAAAATTATCACTTCAACCAGATTTACTGTATTCTAAACAAGGTTCGGAAGTTGGGAATTCAGTGAAAATGAAATTAGGTTATCTAGCAATACCTTTGATGGCAAAGTATTATTTCTCTAAAAAAATTAGTTTAGAAGTTAGGCCACAAATATCATTTTTAGTTAATGATAAATTTGATTTTAATGATAGTTCAATCCCAGATATTGATACAGACGCTCCAAGTTCTAATTGTGGGCATAATTAAGGTTTTGGATACCATATCAATTCTAATCTATTTGCCCAAGTTCGTTATAATTATGGCATTACAACACTTAGTAAAAAATTCCGATTTTAAAAATAGTGTATTTCAAATTTTATTAAGGTATAAATTATAAATATTACGATCTCTAAAGTTAGAAGACACCTTAATTATATAATGTCGTCTTACTCATAATTATACTATTGTAAAATACGTTGACCAATAATCGTTTCCAAAGTGTAAAAAAAGTGTCTTCCCGGTAAATGGAGACACTTTATTTTGTTTGGTATTATAGGGAGAACCATTAAAATGATGGTATCTAAATATATTTGCACCATCAATTATAAACGAACAAAAATAAATGCAATGAAAAAAAAAATAAAAAATTAAAAATAGGAATCAGAGCAATTGTAATCATTAGTCTTTTAAGTATTACAAGTCTGTTATTAATCGCTATGGGAAGTAACGTACCGCATGAGCAAAATACAGCAAATGTGCTTTTCAATAGGTGGCATCTGGATACTTATAAGATTGCAGGTTATAAGTATCCAACCAATAAAAAGGAAATAGACGATTATCTTTTTTTTAAGGAAGACATGACTTTTACTTCAAAATCAGAAGGAAAAGAAGAAAGAGGAACATTTATCCTAAATATAAACGGTGCTTACGTTGTAATGAGCGCTAAAAATGGTGAACAGATAAAAGCCTACATTATTTCAATATCCAATAATTCCTTGGTACTAAAATATGATATAAATGAAATTAGAGATATCGAAGTACATTATAATAGGCCTAATCAAACTCATAAACTATGAAAGAATTTATTAGTATTTTATTTCTGTTTTTTAGTTGTAGTTCATCTTTTTCGCAAACAACTATAGATTTAAAAATAGTACCATTCGAGATTACGAATCAGAATTTTTATATAAACAACGTAATAGATAATCGACAAGAATTGCACCTTGGAGTTATAGAAGATAATTTTAATAAGAAAGTGAAATTAAGTTTAAAGCATGGCACTGCAAAAACAATCAAACACTTTATGGATGCTGCTTTGCCAAAAACAGGTGAAAGTGCTCCGATAACTTTAAGCGTTAATCATTTGAAAATTGAAGAAGCACAAACAAGTATCGATAAGAGAACAGCAAGAGTTTATGTTGAATGCTCTTTCTATTCAGAAAACGGAGAAGTACTTTATAAAGTCGATCATTATGAAACCGAAGTTTTTCCAGTTTCGAGTTTAACGGAAATCTACGAAACCCATGAAAAAAGAATAAGAGCAGCATTAGAATATTGCTTATGGCGTTTCATTGATTCACAAAGAAAAAACACAACCCCTAATCTATTAAAAGATAGACTGCTTAATAATGCGACTTCCACTGAGGAAGTATCCGTTTTTGAAACCTATAAACCTTTAGGTAAATGGTTTAATATGCTAACATTCAAAAGAGTGTATGATAAATATAATGAGGGTTGGAACATTTCATATACTGGATTTTCAGACCATGAAAAAGACCTTATTATACCTTTTATAATTGGGTATAGTCAATCTCGTTCTAAATCAGATATAGTTCAAGAACGTGGCTATAGTTCTGTTGATTCGTATGCCTTAGGTTTCGGATTCAATGGCTTTATCAAAATAACACCTGGTTTTTATGTCGATATTGGTTTAAATGCACCTATAGGATTGGAGGTATTAAGAGATCTGGAAGACAAAAAATCAACTCACTTTTTAATAGGTCTCAGTGCTAATCAGGGTGTGAAAATAATTCCTTGGAAAGCTTTTGGAATCGTTATTGGAGCTGGTATTTTCCAGCGGTGGCAAAACTCTGAAATCATCAATAGAAATTTTGGGTTTCAGTTAGAATTAGGACTTAATTTTTAAATATTTTTTTTTCTCAGAACACATAAATAAGAATCTAACAACAAAAATTAAAACATTAACAACATGAGTTTTACTCGATTAATATCCCTATTTGAAGGATCTCAAATAATGACCTTCATTGCCTATTTTTTTATTTTCAATATTAGCCTAATTTTTATTGAAACAGTACTAGATTTAATGACTTCAAAAAAAAGAAGATGGAAAGATACAGGAGCCAATTTTATAATTTTTATTATCAATCAGCTTCTAGAAAAAACAATAGTTGGTTCTATTGGCGTTATATGTTTAATGCCTTTTCATTGGCTTACTCCAGTTTCTATTCCTATGAATCTACTCACCTGGCTCCTTGCGTTTTTAGTTGCAGACCTAACTTATTATTGGATGCATAGAATAGAGCACGAACATAGAATTTTATGGGCTTTACATAGTGTACATCATTCTTCTAAAGATTACAATTTAAGTATTTCATTTCGGTTGAGTATTATCGAAGGTTTGATTGAATGGATCTTTCTAATTCCAATGATACTTATAGGTTTTAGTCCTTTTCAAGCTATAGTTGGTCTTATTCTAGTTGCGCAATTTCAAACATGGATACATACGGAACGTATTGGAAAGCTCGGTTGGTTAGACCAGATTTTTAATACACCGTCGGTACATCGTGTGCATCACGGTTCAAATAAAAAATACTTAGATAAAAATTATGGTGGCTTTTTAATTATTTGGGATCGGATATTTGGAACCTATCAAAAGGAAGAAGAAAAAGTTATCTATGGGTTAACAAAAGATATAAACACCAACAATCCACTGTTAATTAACGTTATAGAATTTAAAAGCATTATAAAAGATCTAAAAAAGTGCAAATCGTGGAAGGATCGAATTAAGATCATCTTTGGTAATTTATCATGGAGACCAGATTATTTCAAGGAAGAAACAAACAATGTAAGCCAATAAAAGAACATTTTTTAAAACTAAAAAAAAGTAATGAAACAAAGAATAATAGGCATAGATATGGCAAGAGCATTGGCGGTTATTGGAATGATAATTGTTAATTTTAAGACTGTATTTGGATCTGCTGGATTACCTTGGGTGCAATCTTTCACCAGTATTTTTGACGGTAAAGCGGCAGCCATTTTTGTGGTTTTAGCGGGAGTTGGAATGGCTTTAATGACCAATTCGGCAATTAACCATAGAGATAAAGCGAAAATAAAAGTCGCTCGAATTAGAATCGCAAAAAGAGCGTTGTTTCTCTTTATTCTAGGTCTTTCTTATATCACAATTTGGCCAGCAGATATTCTACATTTTTATGGGATTTATATGGCAATCATAATACTAATCTTAACCTGCAAAGAACATACAATCCTAATTTCGGGTATTGCCATAATTGTAGCGTATCCCATTTTAATAACAGTTTTAAATTACGAAACAGGTTGGGATTTTACCACCTTAGATTATCACGCTTTTTGGTCGTTTAAAGGCTTTATTAGAAATCTCTTTTTTAATGGTTTTCATCCTGTAATGCCTTGGACTGCTTTTATGCTTTTTGGTTATTGGTTAGGAAAACAGGATTTAAACAACCTCAAATTTGTAAAAAAAATATTTTGGATGAGTACCCTCATCTTTATTTCTATTCAAGTTGTCTCTTATCTAACTATCTCCATTTTATCAGAAGGAAACCAAGAAGCCACTTTAGAACTAACGGCGGTTTTAGGAACCAATCCAATGCCTCCACTACCCATTTATATGTTTAATGGTATTGCTATTGCTTTTGCGGTAATCTCAGCTTGTATACTAATAGCCAAAAAATTTAAAAACAGTTTTATCATTGATGCTTTAAATAAAACAGGTCAATTAGCATTGACGTTTTACGCAGCCCACGTTGTTATTGGAATGGGAATTATTGAAGTCATAAACCCTAATAAAATAGGGAATTACTCCATTCAATTTTCGGTTGGTTATGCGATTGTATTTAGTTTATTATGTATTCTATTTGCAATTGTTTGGAGAAAATATAAAAACTATGGCCCTTTAGAATGGCTGATGCGAAAAATAACGGCTTAAAAAAATTCATAGATAAAAGCTATAAAACTTAAATTCATGAGCGTTTACAGACTGTTTATCTAATATCGATGTTCCTTCGAAAATGCTCAATCCAATGCAAATAAAACCCCTATAAAGAACTCAGATCTGTTTGGATTAAGAACCACCAGATATAAAGTTGCTGCGATCTTAGAAAGCTAAAATTGGTAGACTAAAGCCTATTAAACCAAACCATAGATTGTAGAGCCCTATGGGTTTGGTTTTAATATTGATAGATATGAATTAGGAACGTGAGTAAGAGGAGGAACAGGTCTATACTAAAAGACTTTGTTGAATTTAAAGAATTGAATATGAAATGTGGATTTAATTGTGATATCAAATCATCTAATTTAACTTATTTAACTACTAATGAGAGTCGTAAATTCTCTTTTGCAGTGACTATTTTATTTTTGATAATAATGTTGTAAATGATAGGCTAATAACCAAATTGACATGAGCCTTAATACTGAAATTAGCATTAGATTTCACTGCAACATTGCGTTTAAAAAACTTTCTGTTATTACAAAAATCGTAGTCCAGTAGATAGACCATTTTAAATTATTAAACAACATCTATAAAATGGCTAAAAAAAGTACCGTTAGGACTATATGGATTAGTAATTGTTTAATAGGCAAACGACTACAATTCAATTATACAGCAAATTCTCGTTATGAATATGTAAAAATATTCCAATAGAAATGTCTCATAGATAATTTAATAGAGTATAAAAATAGTCATGACTGTCTCTTGTATATACTGTACTTTTGCTTTCCCTATTTAGAACTATTTTGTTGCTTTGTCGAAGAATGAATGACAATAGAAAAACAAATAGTAATATTACAATTTCTCTTTATTGAAGATGTCAATTAATAGGAGGAGTATCGTTTCTATTTATTAGAGGTGCACACAGGAACGTAAAATATGAGGTTTAAGTGTTATTTATGATATATTAATTTTACACATTAAGCTTCGGCCCTATGTTATTGTATAAAAAATGTTTTATCTCTATTATTATACGATCAAATTAGGGATCTTATCTGCAATTCCAGCCTCTAACCACAGCAAATTAAAGTAAAAAAAAAGGAATCAATATAGCCATTGCAAAGTACACCCTTTATTGCACATTGGATTTTATTTTTAGTGTCTTGCTTTTAGAGTTAATCCATAGCCACTATTAATTGGTTCTATTTTACATAAAAAGATTCTCTTACAACAAGAGTAAGTTTGTTAGCATTACACAAAATATCCCAAAAACATTACTCTTATGGAGAATAATAAATCTGGGATATTTTGTAATAAAAGGATTGCTTCTCAGCATTTATGTATCATTATGTAAAACCGTTAATTATTACGCTTAGGCTATTCTTTTATATTCAGTTTATTTAAAATAGCGCGACTTACGGTTTTCATTATTTCTGAATGCTTATCATTTTGTTCAACATTAAGTATTGGTTTTACTCCATCATTTAAGTTAACCACCAAAGCATTAAATTTTTCTGTAATTTCATTTTTGGAAAAATTTTTATCTTTATCATTTAATCGACTCATTCTTCCTGTGTACATACTAAGAATACTATAATATTGATCATCTACTTCTTTTGTCATCTTCATATCATCTACTTTACTTTCAAACCAAATGTGCAAGTTAGCATATTCTTTCATTGAAAATAGTTCAACTTTATTTTTCTCTCTTTCTAATTGTTTTTGAGATTGAGCGTTTATATTGATAAATATTAAAATAAAAATTATGCTTAAAATTGATTTGATAGTTTTCATGCTTGTTGTTTTGTTTTTAAATTATATGTAAAGACTAGCATCTAAAGATACAATTTTATAGCAAATTAAGACGAAACGAATTAATGATTAGGTCAAATAGTTTAAAATCAGCTAATACTATTAAAAATTAATCAAGCTGTTTACCGCCTTAGTAGCTTCAAAATCTTGTTTCATAGTATTTAAAAAATCTAAAATAAGCTTCCTGTTTCCCCATTCTGTATCCAATAGTATTAAATAAAAAAAATGATGCTTGCTGCTCTGCTCTAGCTTTTTGTTACCTAAAGGCTCTAATGTTATCATATCTATAGCATTCGTAATGTCGTGTATTAACTTGGTTACGTACCTTGTCTTTTGATTATCAACACTATTAGTACCTCCATAGTTAGACGCTTTATTATTTTCTAAATGATTACACAGAACAAATCCCTAAAGAGCTTTGTGCAATTTCCTGTCTTGCCTTTTACTTTCGCTCTAATTTGTGTAACTTATCTTATCATGGTATTTACGATACTCGCTTTTAATTCATTTACTTTACCAGAATCCTTAGCATGAAAAGGACCATTAAAAAGAGGTCACTTAGTTGTAAGTGCCTAGCGTTATTTTGTGTCACGTTACCAATTTTTATTGCGTTAATGATTATTGTTAGTAATATGTAAAGGCGCTCTAACATTTTGAACACCTGTGATAACACTAAAAAAGGGCACTATGGATAGAACTCTGTTTTTTTTGTTTTATTTTTTATGCTGGCTGAACTCAAGCAATAAACGAGTTACTATCGTTTTTTTTAACACGAATTAGTGTTTGATTGTTTTACAAAAATAGTCGCAATACTGCCTAATACTTTTTTATAGTGAAACATATAAAAGACTAACTGAACTCTCTTATTATTGCTTTAAAATTATCACTTGTTAATTTCTATAACCTTATAATTTTAGATATCCATAATCTAAGCAGACCTCTTATTTCACTTTTGTAAACCCCAAATACAAGCGCGTCTTTTACTTTATAAAAAATCGCGTATTCGATACGTAATATGTATTTTAAATTGAATAGCATTGCTATTCAATAAAACGAAAGACAACAAAAAGCACCATTACGTATGCTTTATACATTGCTAAAAACTTAGACAGGTTTTCTATAAAATATTAAATCCGCATGTTTTAACGCGCTTATATTTATAAAATACAAAAAGAAATAACACCCTTTGCTTTAAAGCAATCTATTGTATTTAGAAAGGCACAGAACTTAATCAAGATAAAGACGACACCGATTTTTTACCTTTGGTTTAGATTGTCATTCAGTAATATATTGTACTCTTTAACAAAGTCTTGTAAACTTTCAAATTTCTTGAACCTTTCATCAAATACCTTTTAAAAAACTAATTTCATTTATTTTATTCGTAAGTTTAGGGTTGAAAAACAAAACACTATTTCTTATGAAAAAAATAATATTACCTGTTGATTTCTCTAAGCATTCAGAATATGCTTTGGAAACTGCCGCAGCCTTAGCAAAAAAACATAATTCTCAACTTATAGTAATGAATATGCTAGAGTTATCTGAATCTATATTTTCTGAATCTGGAGCTGATAGGCAAAACGAAATGTTGTTTATGCTTGCATCAGTCAATAAAGAATTTGAGACTTTTTTAGATAGAGATTATTTGGAAGGTGTAGATGTCACTGTTATTATTAAGCACCATAAAGTATTAAAAGAAGTTGATGAAGTTGCTAAAGCTGAAAATGCAGATTTAATAGTAATGGGTTCGCGCGGCCATAGTACTCATAGTGGTATTTTTACTGGATCTAATACCGAAAAAGTAGTTCGCTATAGTGATACACCAGTACTTGTTATTAAGGGACAGAATACTAATATTGATTTTGATAATGTGGTATTAGCTACAGATTTCACAGAAGAAAGTGTTCCTGCATTTAAAAAAGCATCTAAATTATTAAATGTAATAGGAAGCAACATCTCTTTATTACACGTAAACACACCAAATGCAGCTCAATTTAAAAGCACACAAGAAACTGAAAATCAAGTTACTGACTTTTTAGATAAAGCTGATGCAACAGAATGGGCAGATAAAATTGTCTATGTTTCAGATTATTCTGTTGAAGATGGCATTTTAAATCATTCAAATAAAACAGGTGCTAACATCATAGCTATGACTACTCACGGTAGAAAAGGTTTAAGCCATTTCTTTGGCGGTAGCATTTCTGAAGATATTGTTAATCACTCAGTATTGCCTGTACTGACTATTAAAATGTAATATTTAAATTATAAATTGTAAAAAAAGATCTAAACTAAACGCTTAGGTCTTTTTTGTTTTAAAAACAGCTTTGATTCGTTATAACTTTCTGTATTTATCTCTATTTCAAAAAAAAGAATTTTTTATTTTCAAGCCCTTGAGGGTTTATAAAAAATTTGATTATACATTACAATAAACGTAAAGCGATACCATCACCGGTAGTAGCCATAAGAATAATATTTGCTCATTTTAAAAGTAGACTGTATTAATTTTGAGTGTTTTAAGACCTTTAGTCTTTACCCTACCTTTTATTACTATAGAGGTTCATAATTTTCAATACCGTTAGATATTGCTACTACAACAAATACATTTATATTTTACGACAAACCTTACCTTTAAACTGCACTACATACTCTTTTAAAGCCCTCTTTATAAAGAACATAACTCTATGCCGATAAGTACAAGAAACTACCAAACAACTTGTATAGATGTATTGTATTTTGTTCAGCAGAAAAAGAATTTTGAATGCTTTCTAATAATACTAAGAACACAAGACTTGATTACACTACTTCAAGTTGTAATGAAAACAATAAAAGGATAATCACATCCCTTTCTCATTTTTTTTCATTGGTCTGTAAAGATTGATTTATATATTTCCCTACCACAATAGCAGTTAAAACTACTAAATAAATTTGACCAACTAATCCGATTAGAATAGTTGCTTTCTGTGCTATTGGAGTTTTAGGTGTGATGTCTCCATAACCAATAGTCATTAGGGTAATGTAACTAAAATACAGTAAGCGTTCTGTTAAAACATCTGCATTAGCGACAACGCTTCTTACGCCTTGAAAAGAACCTGGGTTGGTAAGTTCTACAGCTAAACAAATAAAAAAACCAATTAAACCTAAAGAGATATAACCACTAATTAAACCGAAAATAACAGATCTATCAACGATTTTCGCTTCCCAAACTTGTTTAATAATTTGAATGGTTACAATACTATAAAATATAAAATACCCACCCATTTTAAAGTAATTAAAATAAGAATACTTGTGATCTAACCTAAAAATAGAGTCTATAATCAATAAAATAAAAAGCCCAAAAAACAAATAGATTAATCTTTTGTTTTTTGAAACTAAAACAATACCAGCCAATATATTTATTAGGAAAAACAACGATATAATTACACTCTCTAGAAACTCTGAAGGGATTAAAAGCGAACCAAATAGAATTATCATTTGACTAACAAAGAAAATGCCTAATCTATATTTATTTAGTTTTTCTAGCATCCTTTAGTCTAATAAATCGTTATTAAACTCATAACCTTTATAGTTTAGCTTAAAAAGTAAACTATAAAATGTAGGAATAAAAAACAGCGTAATCACGGTACCAAAAAGCAAACCTACCATAATGGAAACTGCCATACCTTGCCACATTTCTCCTCCAGTTAAATACAAAGGAATTAACCCTAAAACGGTTGTAAATGTAGCTAACAAAATGGGTCTAAACCGCTGTAAACAAGCTGTAATTACAGAGTCTTCTTCTTTTCTCTTCAACACGTTTTGTTCAATCTCCATTCTATCAATTAATACAATTGCATTGTTAATAATAATTCCTGCCAATGCTATTACTCCTAAAAAAGGCATAAAACCGAAAGGTTCCTTAAAAACAAGTAAACCAATAACAACACCAATAATTGCTAAAGGAATGGTACAATACACCATTATCATTTTCCTGAACGAGTTAAATTGTATAATTAATAACAACATAATTATAAAACCACAAAGAGGCAAGTATTTAAGCACAGCTCCCATGTTATCAGCTGTATTCTCTGCATCACCACCAAGTTTATAACTGTAACCAGAGTTCCAGTTTGTAGCCTGTTCGTTTAGCCATGGTACAATTTCAGCGGTTATTATAGAGGCATTTCCATTTTCACGCAACTCACTTGAAATGGTGACGGTTCGGTTAATATCCAAACGTTTTATCTTTGCATATTGCCAAACAGGCTTTATAGATGCCACCTGCAGTAGTGGTACATTTTTACCCGTAGTTTGTGAAAAAATGGTTAGCGTTTCAATAGATTCAAGTGTTTGTTCCTGACTTTTATCACTTCGCATCACAATAGGAATCGATTTATCGTCTTCTCTAAATTCACCTGTAATAAAACCATCTAACACGGTTTGCAATGAAGTTGCAATATCTTGACTTGAAACACCTGCTGTTTGAGCTCTAATCTGGTTAATATCTATTATAAATTTTTTTGTTTTCGGTCCCCAATCATCTTTAACGTTCTTAGTACCTGAAATGCTAGTTAGCTTTAATTTTACTTGTTCAGCAATTACAGAAAGCTCATCTGGGCTATGACCAGTTACTTTAATTTCTATAGGTGTTCCACCACCTCCACCAGCTAATGCACCAATCTTTATCTCGGCATTTGGAAAACTATCAAAGCAAAATGCATCTAATTGATTAATCATATCCTGATTAGCCTTAAAATGAGAAGTGTTTACCAAAATATGGGCGTAACTTGAATTGGCTTCATCTTGAGAATACCCTTGATCGTATGACTCTGGGCCCTTACCAATATAGGAAGACCAATTATCAATCCCTTCCTTTTTTGTATTAGATGTTTGTAATGTTTTCGCTATAAAAACCTCAATATCTGCTACAACTTGAGTTGTCCGTTCAATTTTTGTTCCTAATGGTAAATTAATATCTACCGTAATCATATTCCTATCACTATCTGGAAAGAATAAAAATTCAATTTTTGTAAAACCAAATAGGGCCACTATAAACATGACCATTATAAACAGCATTGTCTTTACTTTATGACGTAATGCTATTAAAATAAAATCTTTATAATAGCCTTTTAACCATTCAATAGCTTTATCAATGAGACTTATTTTAGCGTCTTTAGGTTTAGCTTTCATAAATAAATACGACAGTAACGTAATTATAGTAAGTGATATAAGCCAAGAAGACACTAGCGCTATAGTTATGACAAGAAAAATAGGACCCACAATGTCTCCCATTGCCGATTCTGCTAAATAAAATGCCATGAATGCAACGGCAGTAGTTAATGTTGAAATTAGAAGTGGAGTAAATAACTCAGAACACGCTTGAATGGCTGCTTCTTTTCTACCGATGCCCTCTTCTAGTTTTACAACGATAGTTTCGGCAACCACAATCCCATTATCTACCATCATTCCTAATGCCATGATAAGTGCTGCCAAAGACACTTGATTAATTCCAATATTCATAATCCCCATAACCATAAATGTTGTTACAATAACGATTGGAATTAAACTAGTAATAATTAATCCAGTTCTAAAACCCAGAAACAACAGCATAACGACCAATACGATGATTACAGACTGCATAAGATTCACCATGAATGCGCTAACCTTATCTTCTATATAAATATCCATAGATGATAAGGAACGAAGTTCCAAACCAACCGGTAATAATGCTTCCCATTTTTGTTTTACACTATTTACTTCTTCTCCCAAAGCAATAATATTAGCATTATCTTTTAGCGATATATGCAAACTTATAGCATCCATACCATTAACAAGTACCTTTTGTGTTGCAGGAGAAATGTATCCTTTTTCTATGGTAGTAATATCTTTTAAATAGACCAATTGACCGCTATCTCCAACAGGAATAAGCATGTCTCCAATATCTGAAAGGGTATCAAAATTTCCCGTCGGTTCTAAAATGATACGCTCATCTTCAACATTAATTTGCCCTCCAGAACTTAATATATTTTGTGCCGAAATAATACCACTTAATTTTTGAGCTGAAAGCCCATATTCCTTTAACCTAGAATCATCAAACTCTACAAAAACACGTTCATCTTGTTCACCTCCTATTTCAACTTTAGCGGCAGCATCTAGTTTTATTAAATCGTCTTTAATGTCATCTACGTATTCTTTCATTTCTGCATACGAAAAACCATCACTTGTAATACCTAAAACAATACCATACACATCACCAATACCTTCATCGTCTAAATTTGGTTTTACGTTTGCTGGCAAGCCTTCAATCACATCTAATTTACGACGTAACCTATCCCAAACACTTTGCAATTTTTCTGGTGTAACTTCATCTTTAAGTGTAACGTTAATGACAGACAAACCTGTTCTAGAGGTACTGGTCACTTCTTTTAGTTCTGGGATTTCTTGAACTACTTTTTCAATTTTATCAGTAACCAATTCCTCAACACGCTCTGGTCCAGCTCCTGGGAATTGAGATACAATAGTTGCAACCCGAATAGTTATTGGTGGCATACTATCTCTAGGTAACGATTGGTAAAGAAAAACACCTAATAGCATTATAGTAGTCAGAGCCATATAAGTGATTCTGTTTTTTTCTATAGAGAACTTAGTAAGATTCATAGTTTGATAGTTGATGTTATTATAGCCTAAAAATTAGGCAAGCAATTTTAATTATTTAGAACTACTGTAACTTCACTTCTTGTCCGTCAAGTAAGGTTTGTAAACCTGCTATCGCTATTTTTTGACCTGCAGAGACCCCTTCTATCACAGCAAAACCTTCAGAGGTTAATTTACCAACTTTTATTGGTTGCTTTTTAGCAATTGTTTTATCTCCTGATATTTCAATTAAAAAAACAAAATTCCCATTAGCATCTTCACCTACAGATTTTGCAGGAACCACCAATGTTTTATTGTCAGTCTGTTTTTTACCAAACTCAAAAGTGACATTAGCAGCCATTCCAGATTTTATATTTTGTGATGGATTTGTTATTTTTACACGCACTGGATATGTAGATGTATTTTGGTCTATGGATGGGGAAACTTCAGTTATTACACCATCAAATGCTTTATCTTTAAGCGATGACATATGTATCACTACAGGCATGTTTTTATTTACTTGATTAATTGTGTTTTCTGGAATTCCCAAAGCGATCTCCATATCTTTACCAGCATGTAAAACTGCTATATTCTGACCTGATCTTACATTTTCATCAATCTCGGCATTAACAGCGGCAATAACTCCATTTTCCGATGCATATATATAACCATAATTAATTTGTTCTTGTTGAATAGAAACACTACGCTTTGCCGATTCGAAAGTATCAACAGCAGTTCTATACTGGTTCTTCGCATCTTCATAATCACTTAAAGATGTGCTCCCTTTTTCATAAAGTGAACGCACACGATTTAGACTTAATTTTGCTGTATTCATTTGTGACTTCGCACTGTTTAGTGAAGACAATGAATTTTCATAATTAAGACGAGATTGTACGTTATCTAACTTTGCGAGTAATTGTCCTTTTTTTACGATTTGGCCAATTTTTAAATTAAACTCAGTAATAATTCCATTATTTCTGAAACTTAAATTTATAACCTTATCTGTATTAGCTGTCCCACTAAAGGTACGAGAAGAATTCCCACCCAAAAAACCAACTTCTTGATAAGATACTGGACGTAAAGGTGCCTTCTGCTGCTTCTTTTCTTCGGCACAAGACATAAAGAAAACGGTAATTAAAAGAAGTCCAAATGTTACTGTTGTATTTTTCATTTTAAAAATGGTTATGTGTTAGTTTCTATTTTCTAAATATTGGTTAAACCCTTCTATAAAAGCTGCATTTTCTTCTGTTGAATGTAACAAGAAGTAATAACTAATATACCTTTCTAATTGAATAGAACTCAATAAATAGCTATATACCGCAGTTATTTGAGCCTGTTGTGAAGACAAATAATTATTTTGAGCATCTAATAACTGTACAATATTAACGGCTCCATTAGAGTAAGACACCTGTGTAAGCTCCAAACTTTCTTTAGCTGCTTTCTCAGATATTTCAGATATTTCAATATTGGCAATTTGATTGATCAGATCCAATACCGCAGTATTAACATTAACTTCTATAGCCCGTTCTGCGCTGTCCTTATTAATTGAAAGTTGATCTTGTTGTATGGTCGCTATTTGTTTATTAATAGTAGTTTGTGTTCTATTAAAGATCGGCAATGACAAGCTTATTCCAGCATAATAATCATTTGAAGGAAAGTTTGGGGAATTAAAAGCGGTCCCTTTTCCACTTCTATTAAATTCATTATTATACTGTGCTTGTAAAGCTAGGGTTGGCAAAAAACGACCAGAACCGTTGAGTTTTATACTTCGCTTGTTAGCAATCAAATTATAATTTAATGATTTTATCTCTGGTGCATTTTCTTTAGCAATCTTCTGCAAATATTCAACAAAGGTTTTACGTAATTTTGGGTCATCTATAAGGTCTCGTATTTGTTGGTAGTTATATTTTTTTAATATGCCTTCTCCTAATTCTGCTTCGTTTACATCAATTTCATAATCAATTGGGTTATTAAGTAATTGATTTAAAATAAAAAAAGTTTGTTCAAGTTGGTTTATTGCCTCTACTAAGGTTTGCTTGTTTTGAGCTGCTTCACTTGTAAATCTTAAAACATCAGATTTTCCAGATTGTCCAGCTTCGTAATTTTGTTTTGCAATCTGTAAATTCTTCTTAGTAAGATTCAAGTTCTTGCTTTGAATTTTCAAATTTGCTTTTAAAATCAATGCATTAAAGTAGACGTTTGATACCTCAAAAACGGCATCCAATTTATCTGTGTTATATACTTCCTGTTGCGCTTTTAATAATTCTTTTTGAATGGTAATATTAGCATTTGTCGATTCTGAAAATAAAGTTTGCTCTAAACTAATAACTCCTTTAGTTGAAAACTCTGGAGCGTTACCAAATGATACTTCTGCCAAATTTGGATCTACATAAGTACCACTTGCACTTGCAATTACGCTAGGATAATAATTACTCTTAGATGTTTTTACATCCTGTTCACTTAATGCAATTTCTTTTTTACTTGACTGTAAACTTAAATTTTCACCTATTACAGTTTTCATTACATCTAGCAGGTTGTATTTTTTTTCAGAAAGAATATTCACAAAATCACCTACAAAATTGGTGTTCCCTATTAAACTATATTTTATAGGCATACCAACACTTTTTGCTGTATTATAATTTACAGTAAGTTTATCGTCATAATTTATAAATACTGGTGATTCAGAAAGATTTTGTCCATTAACATAAGATTCTATATTAAGTGCAATACGTCTAAAAAACAGCTCTATATTATCTTCAGAATTGTTTGTCGCCATTAAACCCTTTTTTACATGATCTACAGAAGTGTTTGTAAAAGATGGCGTTTTTTCTTTGATTAACTTAGCAGAGATTTTAGCGATTTCATTTTCATTAAGAAAAAAACCACTCGCTAAATAAAAGGCATCAATATCACTGGTAATATTGTTAGTAATATCCTCGCAGTTATTATAAGGGATTATTTTATAACTAACACCTAATGCTTCTGTTTCAGCATCGAAAATAGTCTTAAAAGGTAAAAAAGCAATTAAACCTTCCTCTATAGCAATGCCTACTTTAGTGAAATTCGTGAGTTCCTTTAAGGCCTTTAAATCTCTCTTAAAAGACTGATGCGTAATTAAGTATGTGAAATTAGAGATTCTAGAAGTACTTTTCTCTGCTTCAAAATAATTAAAATCTTCGTTAATTGCTCCAAATAATATGGTAGGCTTTTGGTGAGTCTTTAAATTTGAAATAACGGCATTGTTTATTAAACCAAAAGCAAGAATAATATCTGTATTACTATTTAACAGTGCATTATAATTTGCCTTTGCTTTTTCTAAATTAAAAGAGTTAACTAATAAATTATCTTCAGAGAAACTAATGATAGCATCTTCTCCAACAACAGCCTTTATCTCGTTTTGCAATGCAAAAAGTAGCAACTCTGATCTTGGTGTTTGATAATCAAGAAGAACACCAATATTATAGTTTTTCTTCGTTTGAGAAAAAGCCAATAGTGTGACCATTAGCAATAATATTGTGATATTTTTTTTCATTGATTGGTTAGTTTTTTATTTGGTTTTAAATGGTCTCCAAATAATGTGTATAAAAAAATGAACCCTTTTCTGGTTTCTTCAATTTTCACATTAGGAAAACAAATATACAGTGTAGTTTCAATATACAAAAATTATGAATTCAAGAATACAATATAACTCATCTCTTATTTTTATTGAAAAAGTATTATTGTGAATTTTGACAAACAACTCTCAACGCACATAATAGCTTGGAGTAAAAAGTAATATCATATATTTTAAAGAAAAATTTTCAGAAAAAAGAAAATATATAAACTTAATTTTCGCTTTTAGAAAAGTGAGGTTATTTAAGGCGGAACATTATAATACAACTAATACTAGACTAATTTAATCTATTCCTTTAACTTCTCTACCAACCACAATGGTTTTTTATTAAAAGGTTTCCAGTCAGTTTGCAAAGCTGAGTAAAGTTTATCTATTCCGGTAAAGTCTGTAGTTATATAGTCTGGATCTGCTTTTTAACTTTAAGATATAATCCATTAGCTAGTAACACATCGTAAATTGTCCACATTCAATTAGGGCTTCCCAACGGTTTTTTGCAATATCTTTTTTGTCCCACCATCAATTTGTGGATATTTTGGATGCTGTTAAGCAAACACTTTGTTAATTTTTACTTGGTGCTGGTGTAATCCCATTGTAATATGTGCTGTTACTATATGGTGCTTTTTCACTGTTTAAATTATAAACGGTTGTCGTAAAAAATTAATTATGCTTTTGAGCGTCTTTCAATCCTTTTTTCATAAGTTCGTCAAATTGAGTATTTGGATATTTTTTTATCCCTATTTCAAAAAACTTAATCGCATTTTTGTAATCTTTATATTTTAGATAAAACTGCCCAAATCTGTTTTGCCAATATGCAGATGCATATCTTTTAGTTGATAGCACGTCTTTAAACTCTTCCATAAAAAAGCTAAAGTACTTGAAATTATCATGATTCTCTGCTAACCATATCAACCTGTCTTTAGTTGCATTATCAATCTTACTTTCTCCTCCAAAACGTTTTGCTCTTTCTTTAAAATAAGATTCTAAATAGGGTATTTCACCTGCATTAATATAGGCTGTAATATTCTCAAAAATCAAGGATGGGAAATTATGGTAATAATATTTGATCCCTTTGTACATAGCTATATTTGGTAGCGTTTGATGAAATTCATCATTAAAAAGCTCATATTTCCATCGTAAGTTTTTTGGATTGTTCTTTTTTAATATAGCACTAAAATCATCCGAAGAAGAAACGTAATAAATGTCTTTTTTTGAGTTAGCCATATACAAATAAATATCCTTATCAGAATTAAATCCTTTTACAGTTTCTTCAGAAGCAAAACCTCCATCTGTTATAATCGCTCCAGAAAACAAGTCTTTTTCTTCTAATATCATTTCACTTATATAATAAGCTGCCGCTTCCCATCCAAAAATTACACGCTCTTTATTGGTTCTATATTTGAAATCTACAAATGATATGACTTCATTTTTAATAAAAGAAGTAAACTTATCGCCATTTCCAAATAAAGCACGTCGTAATTCCCGACTGCTATTAATACCAACAACTATCATTTCTGGAATGTCGAGTGGCGCTTGTGAAGATTTTTGAATCGAAACTCCATTCGTAAAAAAGCGTTGTCCATCTAATATATATAATACAGGATATTTTTCTTTAGATGTTCCATAACTATCTGGAAGATATATTTGTACCTCTCTATCTTGATCTAAAATTGTAGAATTGATTGTATAATTGGTTCCAATAGTAATTGGATCTCCTTGAGTTTGAGAAGAAATTGCAAATGTTATTAGTAAACAACATGTAAAAAATATTTTTTTCATTTTACCGGTTTTAAACAAAGTTAAAAATTATGTATACGTTTTAATGCGTCTCTTGTAATGCTTTCTTAAAAGCCTTATTAGACTCTTTTATTTTTCCAGCAGGTTTATAGGCTTCTCCTAGTCTATTATGCAGTCTAGTAGAATTTGGATTCGTTTGTAATCCAAATTTATAATAACTAATAGCACTCTCGTACGCTTTATTTTCAACATAAAATTGTCCAAACCTTTCGAACATTACATCTCTAGAAAAAGAAGTTAAGAAGGATGGGAATTCTTTTTCTAATTCTGTAAACACTAAAAAATCATTTTCTCTAACTGCCAATAAAAACAAGTCCCTTTTGGTATCACTATGAACGGCTTTAGACATTTGGTAGCGTTCTCCTCTATTTTGGAATAATTTATTTAACCCTTTTACTCCGCCCACATTTCTAAATTCTTTTATGCTATAATAGCGAATGGGCGCATAATCTCTAAAAATAGATTTTAAACCATTATTCATGGTTGCAATAGTTGTAGTATAATGATTTTCATCCTTGAATAAATCATACTTCCATTTAAGCTTATTCCTGGCCTTCTTATTTAATAATTCAGCCAAATTATTCGTACTAGAAAGCGACCAAGCTTCTACTTCGGCTAAAGTGAAGTATAGATAATTATTTAGAACAGTCGATTTGTCTAAAAGGATTCCTATATCGGCCATGCGTTTTGCAGTTAAAAAAGTAGGGCTTGCTATAAAATAGGCTTTAAACAAATTCGGTTTCGACGCCAATACTTCAACACCAAAAGCAGCAGCTCTTTCCCAACCAAAAAACACGCGTTCTGATTTTAATGTTCTGTAGTTGCCATCTATAAAAGGAATAAGTTCGTTTTCTAAGAAGTTACTAAACTTTAAAGATTTGGTATTGTATAATTTTGATCTTTCAGTATTTATCGTTTTTATTCCTACTACAATAAAACCTGGAGATTCATCATTGAATCGCAAATTTTGTTGATACGCAATGGCATTTAGGAAAAACTTCTGACTGTCGAAAACATAAATAACTGGACATTTTTCGTTTGATTGATGATAATCTTCTGGTACATAAATTTGTATCTCTCTATCTTGTTTTAAAATTTTAGAGTTGATTGTATAGTTGATTCCAATAGGAACTAGAGCTCCTTTAGTTTGTGCAGATACAAAGGATATCACTAAAGAACAAACTATTAAAAGTGCTTTTTTTATTTTTGATGTTTTGATTGCATTCGAAAATAGAAATTTGTTACTCACTTTAATCTTATCTTATTTAATTTATCATTTATTTAACGTATACAGTCTTTGGATAAAATAAATAACGCTGACCGAAGGCAGCGCTATTTATTAATTGATTTTCCAAATTTTAACTGTTTTATCCTTGCTTGGTGTTGCTAGTAATTTCCCATCTGAACTAACATCCATTCCTAAACCAATATCATCTGTGTGACCCGAAAGTGTTTGTAGAATTGTTTCATTTTGCACATCCCATAACGTGGCTACAATAGGTTCTACTGCGCCTTTAAACTTAAAATGATACTCGAATAATTCTCCTACCATTGTTTTATCAGTTCCTCCCGCCAACACTCTATTATTGTCTATAAATATAACGGAATGAATGGCTTGATTCTCTCCTTTTAAACTGTGTAATAAATTCCAGTTTGAAGTATCCCAAATTTTTACTGTTTTATCATCACCAGCACTCGCTAATAATTTTCCGTCTGGGCTAAAATCCATTGCTAAAGGAACCATAGAATGTCCTAAAATGGTCTTCAATAACTTTCCTGTTTCCACATCGTAAACTCTAATAGCATTATCACTGCCAGAAGATAGTAATAACTCACCAGTAGGATTGAAAACCACTTCCCAAATATTATGTTCAGCATCTTTAAAGTTATACATTATTTTACCCGTTTCAATATTCCAAACCGACACATTATCATCATCTCCACCTGCAGCAATTAATTTGCCATTTGGGCTAAAATCTACAGACCAAATAGTACCTTCATTCTCCTCAAAAACGTTTAGCAATTTTCCAGATGTTACATCCCAAACTCTTACGTTACCATCATAAGATCCAGTTGCAACTTGCTTTCCATTTGGACTAAAATCAACCGCTGGCGTTCCAATTTCATGCGGTAAATTATGTAAAACCTCTCCAGTTATTCTTGACCAAATCATTGTATTTTTTTCAATACCTCCGCTTACCATCAATGAATCATTAGGGCTGAATTTTACTTCCCATACATCGCTTGAATGTTTTGTAAATGTGCTTTTAAGCTGTATTTGATTTCCTTTTACCAAATTGGTTTGAACAAACACTTGCGTCCCCATTAAAAACAACAAACCGATGATCAGTATTATTATGATCAATACTACTTTTTTCTTCATGCTATTGGATGTTTTCTAATTTCTGAATCATTTTTTTAGCAGACGTTGAACTTGGATCTAATTCTATTGCTTTTTTATAGGCTCCTAATGCCTTTTTTTTATCACGCTTTATAAAATATGCTTCACCTAAACTGTCCCAAGAATTAGCTTCGTTTGGAAATAATTTCACGTTTTCTTGAAATACTAATATAGCATTATCAACTAATTTTTCTTGGAGGAACGTATAGCCTATTTTGTTTAATACACCTTGTTTATTTCTCTTTACAGTTGAATTAATAGCATTTATATAAGCAGTTACAAAAGCATCTTTTTCTGTTGTTATAATGTTTGGTTGCACTCCTTTTCCCTCCCAATTGGTTTTAGTAATAGGATGTATTGTTTCAATATAAGGAACAGAAATTGTGAATTCATCATTTATATTCAATCGCTTTGTTCTATTTGCTCCTCCTTTAGTGACTTCACCAACTACAATAGCTTTGTCTAAATGCTTAAGCGTATACGTAAATGCTTCTGCAGCCGAAAATGTATTCCTACTTGTTAAAATGTAAACCTTTTTGTTTGTACTTCTCTTTCCATCAACAGTTGCAAACGAATACAACTGCGTTTTTTCACCGGTTTGACGTTCATAGAAATCACTTAATAAAACAGGAGTTTTATCTAAGAAATAACTAGACAATAATTGCATCATACTTGGAACTCCTCCTCCATTGGTGCGTAAATCGATAATGATTGCATTAGTATTGCTTAAAAAAGTCATGGCCGCAGTTGCTGCTTCCTCGGCATATTTAGTATCTGCAAAAAGACGTAGGTTTAAATAACCAATATTACCTTTTAGAATTTTTGTTTCCGTAAAACCGAAATTTATTTCTGCCATTTGCATAGCCATTCTCTTTTCCATTTTTAGTTGCATCTCATCAGAAATTACTCGTTTTTTTTGAGCAATACGCTTAGGTTCAAATCTTACTTTAAGATGCAAGTCTTTACTAATACTTTGTAAATCTTTGGTTAAGGCTTTAGAAAATTCTAAAGGATCGATTATAGCATCATACTTATTAGATTCTAAATTGGTTTTTAAATCAGCTATCATTTTATACGATAGCTCCAAATTAACGTAAGACGTATTTAAATGTGTTTGTATTGAGGATACAATAGTATTTTTCTCTTTCGCTGTTAATATGTTTTTAGCGCTTTTCTCTTGAGCAGCACCATTGTGTATTGTTAGTAATGATACTGCTAAGAGCATGATTTTAAAATAGGTTTTCATAATATATAAGTTTATAGTTATTATTTTCAACAAACGTATGAGGAAACTGAAAACCTATAAAGTATTTTTCACCTAACCAGAAGTATTTACCTCAAACAATTGATACCTGCACTCGAATGCATTTGAAGTATAAAAAAATAGTGTTTGTGTTGCTTTTAAGCGAATTGGTGTATTTTGTTACTTACAAATGGTAATTATCATTAGTTTTGACTCATGATGGCATTTCTAAAAAAATATAAAGCATTTATATACGGACTTTTAATCTTCCGAATAGTAGTCTTTGTTTTATCATACTCTGATTTAATTCTTATCGACAATTCAGAAGTATTAGCAAACGTCTTGAGTTTTATTTTTGGTTGGTTAATGATTTCGTTGCCAATTCACTATTTCCCTTTTCTAAAGCAACACAAAAGCACAAGCATAAAACTGGTTGCATTGATTGCTCTTTTTATAATTGTCATTATAAATGATATTGATTCCAAAATGGTTGATAATCCATTAACGTTTGTTGGATTAATAAGCATAGGATTGAGTTTTTTCTCAATAATAGCGCCTTCATACTTCAAGAAATACGCTTTGTTTATTATTGGATTTTATATTTTAGCTTTAAGTTATTTCCTTTATATAAGAGTTTATATTAATGACATAAACAGCTATTTACAACATGAAAAAGAGATCAAAATAATATTGACAGCACCCTTTTTTGTACTGTTATTCAGCTGGCTTTATCAGCAATGGAAATGGTTGAAAACAGTTGAGTTCAAAAAATCTAAAGCAGAATTAGCATTACTAAAAAGCCAAATAAACCCACACTTTTTTTTCAATACGCTAAATAATTTATATGGTTTAACTGTAGAGAAATCTGATGATGCACCTAATGTTGTTTTAAAACTGTCGGACATGATGCGTTATACCATTTATATGGGAAAAGAAGATTTTGTACCATTAAAAGATGAAATTGAATATTTAAAAAACTACATTGAATTACATAAAATAAGATATCATAAAACAGTTGATATTACATTTAACCATTCCTACGAATCAGATTGTGAAATCGCACCATTGTTATTTATCATTCCTTTAGAAAATGCTTTTAAACATGGTGTAGAACGTTTAACAGAAGATGCCTATATTCATATGAATTTAAAAGCGGAAGATGGCATGATTTACTTTGATATTGAAAACAATTTCGGAACATTAGATACTAATAATACTATTGGTATTGGGCTTGAAAATTTAAAACAACGTTTAAAATTGTTATATCCTAAAAATCATAACATTAATATTGAAGTTAAAGCGGATATTTATAAATTATCACTTAAAATTGAAACGAAATGATCCATTATTTAATTGTAGATGATGAACCCATTGCGCATCGTATTATTGAAAAATATTGCAAAAATTTACCGCATTTAGAAAAAAAAGGCAATTGTTACAATGCTTTTGAAGCCATGCAATTTTTAAGCAAAAATACTGTCGACTTACTTTTTCTTGATATTAATATGCCAAAATTATCTGGTATCGAGTTTATAAAAACAGTATCCAATCCTCCAAAAATTATTGTTACTACAGCATACAAGGAATTTGCATTAGAAGGTTACGAGCTTAACATTTCTGATTATTTACTAAAACCGTTTAGCTTTGAACGCTTTATAAAAGCTATTAATAAAACAATTGATACTACAGAAAGCAAGAAAAGCATAGCAACAGTCTCAACTGTTAAAACTGAAAAAAAAGCGAATAGCTTTTTTTTAAAAGGAGACAAAAAGCACCATCAAATCCATTTTGATGATCTATTATTTATAGAAGCTTATGGACACTATAGCAAAGTGTATTTAAAGAATGACACGATTGTTAGTCATCAAAAAATTTCAGATTTCGAGAATTTACTTCCAAAAGCAGATTTTATAAGAACCCATAAATCCTTTATTGTAGCCAAAAATAAAATCAAACAGATTGCAGCTAATAGAATCCTAATTAATGAGCATAAAATACCTATTGGACAAACTTATAAAGGAAATATAAACACACTTTTTAACTCCTAATTTCTATTATGAAATAATCGTTTAAGTAATATTTATTTTTTCTTTTTGGCAAATGGATCCATCGAAATTCCCATTTGAAAATATCCCGCTGCATCTTGTTCGTTATCGTAAATAAAATCTTTTGTTGACTCTCCTTTTTCTGTTGATTGGTTGCTTACAAAGTTTTGTATACCTCCTCGAAACGTTCCTATGAAATAATCATTAAAGCGGTGCTCAAAGATGATACCCGTTTTTAGTTCTATCTGGCTATATGCAAATGCGTTTCCATAAGATTGATCATTTACATCTATATAAAACTCGGTTATTCCAATTGAACTCCCAAATGATAATCTACTGTTTTCTCCTACTCGTCGTCGGACTAATACCCGTTGTGGCAAGATAAAATCTAACTCCCATTTCGAATTTTTAAAGCGATGATTATAGCTAAATGTTGGAGAAAATGGTATTTGGCTTGTTGGGTCAATAAACGCAATAGCCCCCAAAGTCATTGTGGTTCGTTCTGTCTTTTTTAAAATAAAAGCAAAACCAAGGAGTCCTTTAAAACGTCCAAAGTTCTCTTCATTAGCATCTGCAATAATTGATGCATTAAAAATCACCGGTTTATTAAATAGAACTGAAAAGTATGTTGAACTCAAAGCTCCGGAAAAATTATGAAAATTGACCGTGTCATTGCGCTCAAAAAATGGCATTGATGAAGGGTTTACAATGTTTTCGAACTCAAATGCTCTAAATTGATAAAACAGTGAAGCAGTAAAACTCCATTTTTTCGTTTTATAAGCTGGGATATTCGCTGAAGCCACAAAGTTGCGCTGATTTTTTATATCTCCTTCTTAAAAATATCGGTCAAATAATTCTGAACTAAACTTCCTATCCAGACTTTGGTTATATATAAAGTTTAAAAGTCGAGTTTCCGGGAACTTTTCTTTGATACTCTGTACTGCATTTTGGCGCACTGAATCTTTAGACTCCTGAGCTATTACGTAAGTTGAGACAAAAATTAATAAAGCGATTTATATTATTTTTTTTTATGACTGTGTTGCTGGTGATTTATATTTAAAAACTAAACGATAACTAACTATTTATTATTACAATCTAAACTTGATTTATAACACTAAAAATATATTATTTAAAGCGGGCGATAAGTACCTTTTTTAATTTGATATCTGTTCAAATAAATTCATAATTAATATACTATCAAACATCATTTTGTTACCTCTACAATCCAATTTGAAATTATTTCTAGCACTACGGGAGACATGGTCTGTTCAATATCTTTATACTCCTTAATGCTTCCTGTTTTGCATTCTTGAAACATGTGATTTATGTTCTCCAATTCCAATACTTTGTAGTTTTCGTTTTTGCCTTTTATTAGAGCCGCACGAATGGCATCTTGATTGATTGTTGCATCTACTTGCTGATCCTTACTCCCATTTAATGACAATACAGGGATTTGCAATTTTTCAATTTCATGGGAAGGATTATAACCCAAAAAATATCTGGTCCATGGTTTTAAACTCGACTCGGTTTCATTTATAATAAATTTTGAAATATTGGCATCCGACGCTCCTAATGCTTTTAAAATTGGTGTTAAAAAGGTCGTGTTGTGTGCTAATAATTCACTCCTTATTTCATCACTATTTTTATTAGATAAAATAATGTCATGAGATTTTCTAACATTCTGCTCAAAAGCGACTTCATCAGCTACAGGAAATGGGCGCATGGTTTTTGTTTGCATAAGTGCCACTTCATTACCTTGAATACCTGTTCCAGCCAAAATAACTGCAAATGCAACATCATCAGTTTGATTCGCAGTTAGTGGCGCAATAATGCCTCCTTCGCTATGTCCTATTAACCCAATCTTCTTAGTGTCTATATCACTTCGCGTTTTTAAATAGTCAATTGCACTTAATACATCTTGTGCGAAATCTGCTGTTGTAGCTTTATTAAAATCACCTGTAGATTCGCCAAAACCTCTATCGTCATAACGCAATACAGCTATGTTATTTCGCGTAAGATAATCTGAAAGCACTAAAAACGGTCTGTGTGTTGCTGCACTTCCATTTCTGTCATGTCTCCCGCTTCCGCTTATTAAAATAACTACTGGGTATTTACCTTTTTTCGTCGGTCTTGTAAACGTTCCTGAAAGTGAAACATCCGCTTTTGCATTATTAAAAGTGACATCTTCTTCGTAATAAGGATATGGTTTTACAGGTTCTTGACTTCTAACAATCTTTGCTATTGTTGGATTCCCTATTTTTAAATTTAAAACGAGTTTAATATTACCTTCAGTATAATTACCTTCGAATAGATTTTTAGTTTCATTCCAAACACCTTCATATTTCATACCTAAGTCAGATGCATCAATAATTAGCTTCCCTTCTATCAATGATGTTGACTTTGGTTTAATCCCTTCAACATTATAAGTTGGTACAGCCATTGTTGTAGTGTAAATATTCTCGTTTTTTTCAAAAAGAAAGACAAAGGTAATCTCTTTATTGTCTGGCGTTTTAGCGATACCATGCCAAACACCAGAAAGGTCTTGTGAAAAGGCATTTATTATAAAAAATGTAATAAAAATGGCTGTTGTAATATATAATCTCATGATTGTTTATTTTTAATTGTAAGTGTTTAAATGCTAAGTTTTTTAGCTGAGTGCTATTGAAATATGGTTAAAAGTTTGGTAATACTATGCGTTTGCTAATCTGCTATATTAGAGAATGTTTCCAGCAGCTTTAGCCTCAGCTTCTTTATTACGGCCCATAATAGAGCCCACTACCCATCCACCTATTAAACCTAGAGAAATACCTAAGGAACCTTCTAGGTTCGAAAAAATAGCAACGCCAAATAGTAAACCGAATGATAATCCTAAACCACCATATAATTTGGTGTAATATCCCGCTGTAGTAAGCGAAAAGGTGTCTTTCAAATACTTTTCGAATGCATTAAGAGCTTTCTTAATATGCTTTTTATTGTTCTCAGGATTTGAATTTAATTGCAAACGATTAAGTTCCGTTTCAATCAATTCATTTTCTTCTTTTGAAAACGTTCTCTCTTTTAGTTTGTTCAGAATAGCAAGGAATTTTACGTAAAGCTTAATTTCAGATGTATTGGTTGTTTCTTTTTTTAATCTTTCAAAAAAGTTGCAAGCGCCTAGTAGTGTCATAATTTTTAATGTTTTCTTGGTTAGTGGCAGAAAACAAAATTTATTACATGTAAAACTTACTTTTTTTTTAATAAAAGATAGAAAGCCCTTATATATGTGCTTTACAGGAAGTGATTTAACTCCTTAAACGTTCTATATCTTCCATTAATTCTTCTAATTTTTTAAAGACTCTTCCATAAACAATATTTAAATCCCATTGGTAAATTCTACCTCCAAAAAAAGCTAACAAACCTATAATTACCATTATTGCAATAATGGCAATTAAAGGAATTCCTTGTATTAAGTAAATATCTGGGAAACCTATTAAGACTTCATTTACAAGCCTTTTTCCTAAAAACATACCTTCTGCATCTTTAAACCAAAAGCCTATAACCATTGACAAAAATATAATTGGATACAAAAATGTTGATACTCTTTTATTGATAGCTACTTGCTTTTCTATCCATTGATTAAAGGCCTTTAGATATTGATAGCTGCTTACACCCTTATCTATTTTATCTAAACCTTTTAATAAGCTCTTGTTGATAATAACAAGTGCAGAAAGCATTACAAAAAATATAGCACCAGTAATTGGGATGCCTACAAAGAATGATATAATTAAAAAGATAAACGAGAATGCTACAATTGCAATCAAATTTATTTTAAACATTCTCTTAAATTTATCAATGATATGAATTGATTTTTGGTTGTACAGATCATTGATTTTAGGTGCGACTAATGCATCATTTTTAAGAAAGCCTTCCTTCCAGATAGTTTCAATTGATTTTTCCATCTAATATTTTTTTTAATCTAATTTTAATTCTTTTAACACGTACACCAATATTATTAGTATTTGTTCCTATAATTTCAGCGATTTCCTTGTATGGTTTTTCTTCTAAATAAAGCATAATAATGGCTCTGTCAATTTCTGATAGTTGTCTAATAGCATCATATAATAGATTTAGAGATTCGTCTGAAAAGACATAATTATTTTCAGTTTCTTCTGCAGGTAAAGCATCAGACACAAAATAATGCCCTTTCTTTTTCTTTTTCTTGAGTAAGGTTAAACACACGTTTAATGAAATGCGATATATCCACGTGCTCCATTGAGATTCTTCGCGAAAATTATCTTTACTACGCCAAATTTGTAAACAGACTTCCTGGTAATAATCCTCAAAATCTTCTTGAGAATTGGTGTAAGCTCTGCAAAGCTTTATAATTATGCCTGCATAAGGTAAAATAGATATGTTATAAAAATCGCTGCTCAATAGTTATGTTTTTATTAGTTAGTGGCTAGTTTTAATAATTATTACACCTTCAGTAAAAATATTCTATTTAGTAGTATTTAATGGAATAGAATAAACTTTAGAAAGACTTTTGCTTTTAAGCATAGCTCAAATTAACTAACTTCATAACCGTTTTAGTGTTTACTTTGTAAAATATCAAAGTAAACACCGAAAAAAGTCATAAAACTGTTTTCAATTTTTAATTTTCCGGCAATTGCTCCTCTATTGGATATGTACTTAAATTCAAAAGGTTTCCTGAATGCGATAATACGTTCTGTAATATAAATGGTGTTTCTGGAGTTGCACCACTATATTGTGTTTCTCCATTCATATTAACATCATTATTATTATATCCTGAAACCATAAATGTTGGAAAATTTAAAACGTTTCCTGGATCATTTAATACATGAGATAATATACTTGGTAAATCTGGAGTGGCACCAATATATTGAACAGTTTTATCTGTATTTACATCTCCTGCCCACAGTCCTACTCTATTTACGGGCATTCCAACGGTGGTTTGAGCATTTGTACCATAAGAGATTTGATTATTAGCATCTGTAAAATCTACTGATGTTATATCGCTAGACAAACTTACTATTGAAGCACTCATAATTCCTAAGTGATTTCTGTGGTTTATTGAAATAAAATAATCTCCAACTGGTTGTTCAAATTCTAGATTAGAAAAACCATCTGCAGCAACTATATCGCCATTTCTTAGTAATAAAGCAGACTGACTAGCTACAATAGTTGTATTTGTAGTCCCAGCTCTTAATTCTATAAATACCCAATCTACAACAGCATTAGTGCCTGTAGTATTAAATACTGAACTATCACAAGTTAAAACATCTGTGTAAGGACTTGTTGTAGGTAAAAAATTTGCTACCCGTAAATCGTCACGCATTAAGTTTTCTTCTCCAGTATTTGGGTTTAAGAAAGCGCCTTGTAAATAAATTTTGGCACTTACAATTATAGGTAGTACATCATTATCCAAAATAGTTATAATTCCACTATCACTTGGATTTGAAGTATTACCAATAGCTACCGTTCCTGTTACTGTAAAGTTTTCAGTAGGTTCAACTGTGGTGTCATCGGTAATTGGGATGAATACATTTACAACTGTATGTCCTGCTGGTATGGTTGCCGTTACTGTAGTACTTGAATAATCGTTTGGATTGGTTGCTGAGTTGTCTACAGTAGTAATTGAAACTACAGTATCTACTGAACTTGGATTATCGATACTTACAGGAACTGATGCACTTCCGCCATCTTCTGCTATGGTTACATCGCCTACGCCCATTCCAGGTGTGTCGTTATCCGTAATGGTTACTGTTCCACTATCACTTGGATTAGTTGTGTTGCCAATTGTAACTGTTCCGTTTACGGTAAAGTCTTCGGTTGGTTCTCCTGTGGTATCATCTGTAATTGGAATCGATACATTAACAGTCGTTTGTCCGTTTGGAATCGTTGCCGTTACTGTAGTACTTGAATAATCGTTTGGATTGGTTGCTGAGTTGTCTACAGTAGTAATTGAAACTACAGTATCTACTGAACTTGGATTATCGATACTTACAGGAACTGATGCACTTCCGCCATCTTCTGCGATGGTTACATCGCCTACGCTCATTGTAGGTGTCTCGTTATCTGTAATGGTTACTGTTCCACTATCACTTGGATTAGTTGTGTTTCCACTTGTTACTGCTCCGTTTACGGTAAAGTCTTCAGTTGGTTCGCCTGTGGTATCATCTGTAATTGGAATCGATACATTAACAGTCGTTTGTCCGTTTGGAATCGTTGCCGTTACTGTTGTACTTGAATAATCGTTTGGATTGGTTGCTGAGTTGTCTACAGTAGTAATTGAAACTACAGTATCTACTGAACTTGGATTATCGATACTTACAGGAACTGATGCACTTCCGCCATCTTCTGCTATGGTTACATCGCCTAAGCTCATTCCAGGTGTGTCGTTATCTGTAATGGTTACTGTTCCACTATCACTTGGATTAGTTGTGTTTCCACTTGTAACTGTTCCGTTTACGGTAAAGTCTTCAGTTGGTTCGCCTGTGGTATCATCTGTAATTGGAATCGATACATTAACAGTCGTTTGTCCGTTTGGAATCGTTGCCGTTACTGTAGTACTTGAATAATCGATTGGATCAGTTGCTGAGTTGTCTACAGTAGTAATTGAAACTACAGTATCTACTGAACTTGGGTTATCGATACTTACTGGAACTGATGATACGTGGCGT
>NZ_JSWF01000021.1 GCF_000797445.1 Lacinutrix jangbogonensis
ACGCCACGTATAGTTATACGAGCTGAGTTGTCTACAGTAGTAATTGAAACTACAGTATCTACTGAACTTGGATTATCGATACTTACTGGAACTGATGCACTTCCGCCATCTTCTGCGATGGTTACATCGCCTACGCTCATTCCAGGTGTGTCGTTATCTGTAATGGTTACTGTTCCACTATCACTTGGATTAGTTGTGTTTCCACTTGTAACTGTTCCGTTTACGGTAAAGTCTTCAGTTGGTTCGCCTGTGGTATCATCTGTAATTGGAATCGATACATTAACAGTCGTTTGTCCGTTTGGAATCGTTGCCGTTACTGTAGTACTTGAATAATCGATTGGATCAGTTGCTGAGTTGTCTACAGTAGTAATTGAAACTACAGTATCTACTGAACTTGGATTATCGATACTTACAGGAACTGATGCACTTCCGCCATCTTCTGCGATGGTTACATCGCCTACGCTCATTCCAGGTGTGTCGTTATCTGTAATGGTTACTGTTCCACTATCACTTGGATTAGTTGTGTTTCCGCTTGTAACTGTTCCGTTTACGATAAAGTCTTCAGTTGGTTCTCCTGTGGTATCATCTGTAATTGGAATCGATACATTAACAGTCGTTTGTCCGTTTGGAATCGTTGCCGTTACTATAGTACTTGAATAATCGTTTGGATTGGTTGCTGAGTTGTCTACAGTAGTAATTGAAACTACAGTATCTACTGAACTTGGATTATCGATACTTACAGGAACTGATGCACTTCCGCCATCTTCTGCGATGGTTACATCGCCTGCGCTCATGGCTGGTGTGTCGTTATCTGTAATGGTTACTGTTCCACTATCACTTGGATTACTTGTATTGCCACTTGTAACTGTTCCGTTTACGGTAAAGTCTTCGGTTGGTTCTCCTGTGGTATCATCTGTAATTGGAATCGATACATTAACAGTCGTTTGTCCGTTTGGAATCGTTGCCGTTACTGTTGTAGTAGTATAATCGTTTGGATTGGTTGCTGAGTTGTCTACAGTAGTAATTGAAACTACAGTATCTACTGAACTTGGATTATCGATACTTACTGGAACTGATGCACTTCCGCCATCTTCTGCGATCGTTACATCGCCAACACTCATTGTTGGCACCACACAGGCTGTTGAAATTGCTGCGTTTGTAACTGCTAAATCGGTTCCTGTATATCCACCTTGTGCAATTACTCTGCCATTTACAGCGTTTACTGTAACTGGAGCGTTTCCAAGTATTCCATCAGGATTTCCATCAGTATCTCCATCTGCGTGTCCAGCTTCAAGTGCATCAAAACATAAATCGCCATCACTATCAGTGTCTAATGAGTTTATAAGTCCATCGCCATCTGAATCTAAACTAGAACAAACACCATTTCCATTTAATACACAAAAGTCTGCATCGCTATAATTTATGATTCCATCGCCATCGGAATCTCCAGAAGGATCATCCAATAAACAACTAAAAGGATTACTTGCAATTGTGTTTATTAAGAAATTATTAGTTTGTTGTAATGTAGTCGTATCCGTTGGCGATCCAAAAGTTTGGTTAACCACGGGTACTCCATCCACTAAAATGCGGTATGAATTCCCTTGGATCCCATCACCAAAAGTATCTGTAATTATAAAGGTATAATTTGCATTTTCTGTTATAGTTACTGTTTGAGTTACTGTTATATTTCCTGTCGTATAAGTTCCTTGAGGCACATTAAAAAGTACCGTAGCTCCTTGTGATAATTGCCATCCAACTTCTGTTGAAAATTGATCAAGATCTATTTGAATTTCAATATCTACATCAGCATTTAACGTTAAAGGATCTGTACCGCACAATTCTTGTGCATCTAAGATTCCATCATTATCATCATCGTCATCGCAATAATCAGCTACACCATCTAAGTCACTATCTACGTTTCCAACAATAGCTAAATCACAGAAATCTATATCACAGTTACTTTGCTGTACTGTTGTTGTTATGGTACATGCACCTGTTGTGCTGTCGGTTATTTTAATTATATATAAAGTATTATTGGCAGAACCATCTTGCAATCTAAAACTTGTTGCAGAACCATATGTTCCTGTTGTTGGTGTAATAACGCCGCCATTATCAACAGAAACTGTGTAGGTTGATCCTAGATCTGTTCCTGTTGGGTTTAAATCGAAACTGGCAAAGTCATCTGTGCGAAGACGCGTTAAGTTGTTGTTGCATGTTTCTGCAGTTTTACCTGCATTTGCAAACGAACAGTTTAAACATGCAATTGTAAAAGCAGTACTAATTCCTGCGTCAGTAACTACCTTACCAGAAGCTCCTGCTAAAGCTCCGTTTCCGGCCAAAATAGTACCACTATTTACATCTGTAGTCGTAATTGCAGAAGCACTAATAATAAAGCCTCCACCTCCTGGACCTCCATATTCAACAAACGCTGGCGCCGCTCCGTTTTGTATTGTAGCATCTCCACCTCTAGCAAATGCGCTTACTTGTGCATTTATTGAAGTTGCTTGCACAACTATATATCCTGCTCCTCCAGCTCCACCTGTTACATTTGAAGCATCTCCGAAAAAGGAATATACTCCTGAATTTGGTCCATCATCTCCATCACTTACTATATCTCTATTGGACCCATTTGTTGTTATGTTATTAGCCAGTACAATTACTATTCCTCCACCGTTACCAGTAGCTGGAGCCCATTCAACTTCAGAACCTCCTGAAGCTCCCATAAATAGTCGTAAGTTATTTGCTGTATCAAAAACACTTCCTGTTCCTGGTGCTGCAGTACCGGAAATTGTTGTACCAAATCCTCCACTAGTTCCACCACCACCATAACCACCACCACCACCACCAGAACCAAGTGCTACATCTGTAGAATTTGCTCCATCACCACCTACTCCCGCTCCTCCATCTGGTGATCCTTGTGCGCCATCACAACCACCATGTCCACCTCTACCTGTACCTCCCGATAATGGCGCTGAATTTCCAGCGTCTCCACCAAAATATAAAGGGTCAGTTCCCCAATTATCATCTGGTGTAGCTAAAAAAATTGCAGACTCAGCACAGTTATCTACTGCAAAATCTCCTGTTGTATTTCTTCCAAAAAAACCATCTCCTGAAGCATTAATATCTGCATTCATCGTTATATTACTATCACACGCATCTATAAAAACAACGCCTCCAGTGGTTCCATTCCATGGTTGCGCTGAAACTGTACCAACAACTGTTACATCGCTTGAATATTTTGCGATTCTTACCAGTTGCACTCTTTCTGTTCCAGGTGTAAATGTTTTTATTACAGCTGTATCAACCGTTAATGTGTTACCAACAATGTTTGTTATTTTTGCTAAGTGGTAGTTACCTGCGCCGTTATCAACTCCTCCAGCATTTCCACCACCACTAATACCTGTCATTTGTATTATCATTATGGGATCATTAATTGCCAATCCAGCACTATTTCCTACAATGATACTTGTTCCGCTTACAGCAGAAACTGCGGTGTATGAATTTACTACTCCAGAAATATTTTGTGCACTAGCGGTAAATAAAATAAGTAATGATGCTACAAGTGTTACTACCGTTTTTACTGTTATGTTTTTCATAATTAAGAAGCTTTATTTTATAGATATACAAGTTTAATCTTAGAGGTCGTTATAGGAAATGAAGTTATTCTGTTTAACTCCTTTTTTTCACTATTATAAATATATCCGACAAGATTAATCTTGTGATTTATCGAGATTTGATTATTTTCAGTTCTATTTGTTTTCCCTTTTCTTCCATCGCAAGTATATACTACGGGTATAGTTGCTGATACTTTTGATTTTGCAGGCAAACTAAATGTAGCCCTTCCGTTACCAATGTAATTGAAGATTATTTTTTGATTTTTATTGAATACAATTTTTATTTCTTCGTCTGATTTTGGGAAATTAACAAGATTACCAGCTTCGAACTCTATTTCTGCACTGATAGGATAATCATTTTTGTTCTCAATTTTCACCATCAAATTGTCATTGAATTTTTGACAGACTGTAAAACTATTACTAATTTCCGTTGTTACTTCAATGTAATTTTGCACATCTTTTGTTATGTAAACATATACTGGCAACTTTCGCATGTAACGTTCCCAGCGCTTATGGGCTTCATGTTTTTTATCTCTACTGGTTTCAATCGCTTTTTGCTCCATAGGATAAAGCTCTTGGTTTTCGTAGACATGCTGTCGAAGTTTTGCAACACCTGTGAGGTGTGGTGCAATAGTTTGAAAAGATATAATTCCGTCAGCTGTAGTTTCATCTAGCTTCAGGTTTTGTACATCGTATACAGTTTTTTCCTGAGCACACACTTCTGTTGTATTTATCAGACATAGCCATAACATAAATATGCAGGAAATGATATTAAAAATAGAAGTACTGTACGAAATTTTTGGTTTCAAAAGTATATCAATTGTAATGTTATTCATTTGTTTACTTTTTTAGGACTATTAAAAGATAAATAATTAGTAATCTTTAAAACACCTTTTAATAAAAAATGATTGAATTATATTTTTACGTATCATCATAGATGAAAGCTACTGTTTTTTTTTAGATATAAATGAATTTCTATTTGCGCATAACACTGAAATTTATTGGCTTTCTTCATCTAATCTACTAAGATTATTAAAAGTAATCACCGTAGGAAAAAAGGGCTAAAAAAAATTAAAGGGATGCTAAGAAACTAATTTTGTTAACCTTTTTTACATTTATTTGAAGGTTTGATATGAAGAGAACTTGCCTGCTAAATAAGTGATTTGTTTTTTGCATAATGAATAGGATAATAGCTGTTGGTATTAAAATATATGGTAAAATTGATTGTTCTCAAAACCTAAAATTAAGCAATATGAATTTATAATTACTAAGACTAAGGCAAGAAATACTCTTTAAATATACTCTAATTAATTCTATTTTTTAGAACTTAATTTAACACTATCGACAAAAAACAATAAACCAATGTTGAACAGTCCTTTATGGATAGTCTTTATATGAAGTTTTGTTTGTTTTTGTGTTTTAACATCATACAACTAATTGTACTCTCCTATATTTTGAAAATTATATAACAATTTAATTTTCAGGCAATTGCTCCTCTATAGTATATGTGCTAAAATTTAAAAAGTTTCCTGAATGTGATACTACGTTCTGAAGTATAAATGGTGTGTCTGGACCTGTTCCTGCATATTGTGTTTCTCCATTCATATCAACATCATTGTTATTATAACCTGAAACCGAAAATGTTGGAAAATTAAAAACGTTTCCAATATCATTTAATACATGAGATAATATGCTTGATGAATCTGGACTGGTACCAGAATATTGAACCTTTTTATCTGCATTAACATCTCCAGACCATAGCGCGACTATATTGGCTGGCATACCAAAAGTGGTTTGCGCATTCATACCATAAGTGATTTGATTATTGGCATCTGTAAAATCAACTGATGTTACAGTACTTGACAAACTTACTGTTGAGTCACTCATAATGCCTAAATGATTACGATGTTTAACAGCTACATAATAATCTCCATGTGGTTGTTCAAATTCTAGATCAGAAAAACCATCTACACCTACTACAGCCCCATTTCTTAACAATAAAGCTGACTGACTGTCTACAATTGTTGTATTTGATGCAGCAGATCTTAATTCTATATAAACCCAATCTACAACCGCATTCGTTCCTGTGGTATTAAATACGGAAATATCACAAGATAATCCATCTGTATACGGACTTGTGGTTGGTAATAGATTTGCTACACGTAAATCGTCACGCATTAAGGCTTCTTCTCCCACATTGGGGTTTAAGGCTGCGCCTTGAATATATACTTTTGGACTTAATCCTACGCCGTCGCTAGCAGTTACAGTAATTGTATAGTCTTCAGCTTGACCATATCCGGCTCCTAAACAAGGATTTAAATAATTGGTAGTGTTATATATTTTCTTAACTCGCATTATAGTATTACCAGCAGTAACGCCCGCGGGTACAACAATCATACCTGTAGCTTGCATGCCATCGGTTCCGGTTGAGTTAAAAATCGTTTCTATAATTTCATAAACTTCTCCGCCATCATCTAAAACACCATTCTGGTTCCAGTCGATAAAAACAGCAAATCTATTTGTAAAACCACCATCTGTATTTCCTTCCAAAGCAATTGGATAGGACATTCCTTCTTCCATTGCTCCCACAACGAGTGTAAAGTCTTCATGCTCAGGACCGCCTATCGTTGCATCTGTTACATTACTAATGCCGGCAACATCAACCAAAGTAATAGGTTCAACATTAGATGGGAAATATAAAGGTCCGCAATAAAATAGTCCTACTACAATTGATGCCGTAGCTGAATAATCATTACAACTATCATTTGAAGCTTTTACTCTATAATCATAGGTTGTATTTGAAACTATTGTAGTATCCGTATAAGAAGTAACATTAGCGTCCACACCAGCTCCAACAGGAACAATCCAAGTCGCACCTCCGTCATTAGATCTTTCAATTAAATATCCTAATTCATTTGTTGCGTTGTCAGTCCAAGATAAATCTGCTCCGTATAAATTATTTAAAGAAGCTGTTAAATTTGAAGGGTTTGTTACAGATGCAGGCGCAGCTCCCAATAAATTATAAGCAGTATGACTAAGTCGTGTTGCTAAACCATTTGCTATTCGTGTATACTGTTCTGGTGTAAAAATTCCACCACATGCATCTGAGTAGTATGACATTACATTATTGATATCTGGTGTATAGGTAAGACCATTTTCATCTTGCGTACTAACGCCATCATTTATAAAGTTACAATTGGCATCATTACTACCATTTGGATCTGCTTCTGTATCACATAATAAATCACCAGTAGTATCGCAATTCGCATTTGGTCCAGTTCTAGGAACATTTTCAGCGAATGGGTCTGTATTTCCATTTCCTGTACTCTGATGTGTATGTCCTAAGTTAAAAAAGTGTCCAAACTCATGCACAAAAGTTCCATTAGGACCATTTAATAGACATGCATTATCCATTAGCATATTAAGAGTCGAAGTATTATTGTTTGGAAAACGAGCATAACCACAAGCTCCTCCAATACCAGGGACAGTGATGCTATTCACAAAATAGACATTCACGGCATCATAAATAGAATTTGCAGCAGTCATTGCAGTCTCTTCTGTAGTATCGAATGTATACAAAGCATTACTATTGATACTATTTACAGAATGTATATAAAATTCAATGCCTGCAACTAGGTAGAAATTATTCAAGTTTGCTACGCCTTCATTCACATCTGCCATCGGAACTCCTCCATTTCCAACATCATCCGTAACAATATGAATTCTAATTGGCAAACATGTAGTCCCTGCATTTTTACCCTCTGCTCCTGCCTTATCCACAACATCAAGTGTATATCTTATTTGGTTTTCAGTCATCGATGGAGTACCACACGATAAGTTTTGGCTATTAAGTTGAATGCTAAAAAAGAGAACAAGCGATATAAAGGACATTTTTGTGCTAATCTGGGAGACTAAGTAGGTCATAATATTTAATTAAACGTTAATAATTGTTTTTCAAAATGGTGACATTCGGGGAATCAAGTAATCACAACGCGATTAACATTTCTTAGCTAAAATAAAAAAAATACACTAAACTACTAAAGCTTTACTATTTTTAGCGACTAAAAAAGAGTTTTCATGAGTCTAAATAAAACAAAAATATCCCCTTCAATATTGTTGAAACGGGCATTTTTGCTCTTGGAGATTATTTTTCTAATTATTACTTTACAATACGTTTGGTAGTCGTTCTATTTTCTAAAAAATAAAGTGTGAATTCAAGTGTCGTCAAGTCCTTTTCAAATTTTCTGGCAATTGTTCTTTTATAACCTATGTACTAAAATTTAAAAAAAATCCTGGATTATTTAATACATTAGATAATATACTTGGTGAATTTGGATTGACTCGTGTTTAAAACACATGTATCAAGAAACAATCTAACTATAATTAAGAATGAAATAAAAGTATAAACCCATAAAGTATTATGAATCTAAAGTATCTTTGTAAAACAAAGATTAAGATATTTTTATGCTTTATTTAGAATTGTATTGCTGAGGTTGTTTTAATATCACATCAAAAAAAATAATAAAATCCTTAAATACGTTAAGGCTGACGAAAAGAATTAAACAATGATAGTTGTAATAGCTCCAGAAAATGATGTCCCAAACGAAATAGAAATTCTTAATCAGTTATTTCAAGAAGGCTTAGAAAATTATCATTTTAGAAAACCACATAAAGACTACGCTGCGCATTGTGACTATTTAAATAAAATAGATAAAAAGTACCACAACAGAATAGTAGTGCACTATCATCATGAGCTCATTAACACGTTTAATTTAAAAGGCATTCATTTTCAAGAACAAGAAAGAATAGAGCATATAGATAATCCTGGTCGTTACTTTAAAAATCTTAGCCTATTTGGCAAAACTATAAGTTCGTCTTTTCATGAACCTAAGGACTTAGAAAATTGTTATTTTGAATTTGATTATCATTTATTAAGTCCTGTATTGTCATCATTATCAAAAGAAGGTTATAATGGTCGTGGTTTTGATGTTAATGCTATCGACAAAATAATTATTGGAATGGGTGGCGTTACGGCAGATAATTTATCTGTATTTGATACCTTAGGTTATAATGGTGTTGGGGTTTTAGGTGGTATTTGGAATAGTACTACACCTCTAGCAATTTTCAAAAAAATGAAACTACATTTGAAGTCATTTAAATAAAACACATTTGAACAGTCACAAAAATACTAAAACATGATTATACCTAAATTACATTATATATCTCAAGGAAACTCTCCAAAAGAACATCTAGAAAACATACAAAAAGCTTGTACTTCAGGTGCTGAATTAGTACAATTACATTGTGAAAATATTTCAGAAAAGAAATATTTAAAGTTAGCAAAAGACGTTTTAAAAATCACTACTTATTTTCAAACTAGATTAATAATTAGTAGTCATTATAAAATAGCAAAAGACATTAAGGCAGATGGTGTGCATTTAGAGAAAACAGACGCCTGTCCTATTCTAGTGCGAAAACATTTATACACTTGGCAAAGTATTGGCGGGACAGCAAATACTTTAACCGATTGCGAAAAATTATTAGATAAAGAAATTAACTATATTAATTTAGGTCCATTTAGAGATACAAGTATTAAGGATAATTTGGATCCCGTTCTAGGTTTAAACGGTTATAGAGCGATTACAGATGTTTTAAAAACACCTATCCCTATTATTGGTTTTGGAGGCATAACTACAGAAGACGTTTCATACCTATTAGAAATTGGTATTTCGGGAATTGCTGTATCTGAAGTAATCACCCAAGATTTTGATAGCATCAAAATATTTAACCAATTATTAAACGCATCTTCAACACAAGAGCAACGCCATACTTTTGAGTAATTAATGATTTTTAATCGAAACAATGGTGTACGCTTTTTAACTAGTACTAAAATGATACTAATTTTAGTACTAGTTCTATAAGTTTCTCTTCTAACTTACTTAATGACACATTTCCTCTTGTATTGTATTACACAATAAATCTAAATTTTTGTTAAAAAAAGAATGAACGTTCATTTTTATCATACCTTTGTAGTAGATAGAAAAGATGATGGCTAAACTTCAAAAAAGTATAGATAAACGTAATGCACTTGTTACCGCAACAATAGAACTAGTTAACAATAGTGGTTTTCATGCTACACCAATGAGTAAAATCGCTAAAATGGCAAACGTCTCTCCAGCAACAATCTATATCTATTTTGAAAACAAACAAGATTTAGTAAATAAGACTTATATAGAAGTTAAAGCAAAATACACAAAGTATGCATTTGCCACTTACAATACAACACTATCTGTTGAAGAAGGCTTTGAGTTAATATGGAAACGTATTGCAGATTATAAACTTAAAGAATGTGAAAATGCTATGTTTTTAGCACAATGTGACAATACTCCAATGATTGATGAAACTAGCAGACAAGAAGGGATCAAACATTTACAACCGCTACTCGACCTTTGGGATCGTGGTAAAACAGAAGGTGTAATTAAACCCATGTCAAATTATCTGTTATATGCCTATTCCATAAACCCGTTATCATTTTTAATGATGTCTCAAAAACGTGGTGCATTTACACTAGACAAAACACATTTAGAAGACGCCTACCAATCTGCTTGGACTAGTATAAAAGTATTTAAGTAATATGAAGAAAACTGCAATTATATTAGGCGCAACAGGTTTAACGGGTACTATTTTACTTCAAAAATTAATTGAAGATGATAGATACGAAAGCATCAAGTTGTTTTCACGTTCCAAAATTGAAGGGTTACCTAATAAGGTAACACAATTTATAGGCGATATTTTAAAGTTAGAAGAATTTAAAGCCCATTTTATAGCAGACGAAGTGTATTGTTGCGTTGGCACGACGACTAATAAAACACCAAATAAAAAGCGTTATAAACAGATCGATTATGGTATTCCGGTAACTGCTGCAATCCTTTCAAAAGAAAATAACATCTCTACGTTTTTAGTAATCTCTGCAATGGGAGCCAATAAAAAAAGTAATGTGTTTTATAATAAAACAAAAGGTGAAATGGAACACGATGTACTAGAACAAAATATAAAAAACACCTTTGTTTTAAGACCTTCATTAATTGGCGGTGAACGCAAAGAACGTAGAGCATTAGAAAAAATAGCGTTGAATGTATTTAAAATAATACAACCTTTATTTATTGGAAAATTAAAAGACTACAAGATAATAAACCCTGAAAGTATTGCGCAAGCAATGCTGAACTTGGCAAATAGTTCAAGTCATGCCGAAGTAATAATTACTTCAAATGACATAAAAAGAATAACAGAAAATAACTAAAAAATAAAATTAATGATATGGAATTATTAGATAAGTTAAACTGGAGATACGCTGCAAAAGCTATGAATGGCGAAAAAGTAGCCGAAGATAAAATTGAACACATTTTAGAAGCGGCACGCTTAGCTCCTACTTCAAGTGGATTACAACCTTTCGAGATTTTTGTAATTAAAAATCAAGATATTAAAGAAAAAATTAGACCCGTAGCTTGGAACCAATCCGTAATTACGGACTGTTCTCACCTACTCGTTTTTGCTGCTTGGGATACCTACACTGTAGATAGAATAAACTATATGTTCGATTTAACAAACGAGATTCGTGGATTTAAAAACGAAGGTTGGGAAAACTATCGTCAAATGCTTTTAAAATTATATCCACAAAAAGACGCAGAAGAAAACTTTAATCACGCGGCTAAACAAGCATACATTGCTTTTAGTGCGGCTATAATCGCTGCAGCTTACGAAGGTGTCGATGCTACTCCATTAGAAGGTTTTGAGCCAGACGCTGTAGACAAAATTTTAGGCCTTCGTGAAAAGGGATTGCGTAGTGCTGTTTTATTACCATTAGGGTATAGAAAAGAAGATGAAGATTGGTTAGTAAACCTTGTAAAGGTTAGAAAACCAATGGAAGACTTAGTAACTGTTATAGCATAATTAATTAGTAAAGAAGAACACAATAATAATTAAAAAAGAAAAAGACATGAACATATTATTTGTATTAACATCTCACGATACCTTGGGAGATACAGGAAAAAAAACAGGATTTTGGGTTGAAGAATTTGCAAACCCATATTACACATTATTAGATAAAGGAGCAACTATTACTATTGCAACACCCAAAGGAGGCGCTGCACCAATAGATCCAAGCAGTGATTCACCAGATGCCGCAACAGCAGATACAGATCGTTTTAATAAAGACGAAGATGCAAAATCAAAAATCGCTAATACTAAGATATTAGCAGATATGAATCCAGATCATTTTGATGCTGTATTTTATCCTGGAGGACATGGTCCGTTATGGGATTTAGCAAACGACACTACTTCTATTGCATTAATAGAAAAGTTTAATAGTCAAGATAAGCCAATTTCATTTGTATGTCATGCTCCTGCTGCTTTAAAAGGTGTCAAAAACACAGATGGAACACCTCTAGTACATGGAAAAAAAGTAACTGGTTTTACTAATACTGAAGAAGCTGCCGTTGGTCTTACAGATGTTGTTCCTTTTTTAGTTGAAGACATGCTAACTGAAAATGGTGGAATTTACTCTAAAAAAGAAGATTGGGCAGCTTATGCAATACAAGATGGCAATCTAATTACTGGTCAAAATCCTGCTTCGTCTGAACTCGTTGCTGAAAAACTATTAGAAAGTTTAAAATAATAGGAATGGTTATTAAAAGGTTGTCTCTAGAGGCAACCTTTTTTTTAGTGATATACTATTTTAGTATTTACGTTAGTATTACATATTAAATAAATTCCTCTATTCTCTCAAGATAACCATCAAGACGTTACTTAACGAAGAGATATCTTATTAGCATTTCATAAAATAATTTTTTAAAATCAAGGTATTTAAGTGATTAAAACTTCCAGTAAACTTAAAAACCTCGAGCCTAACTATTTCAATATACATACAAGTATTATATAATAAAAAGAATAGTTATATTGGCATCCGAATATTTTCTTCAAAAAATAAAATTTTATTAATGCCACAAAAAAAGAAATTTGGAACCTTTGCAGGTGTTTTTACGCCTTCTGTTTTAACCATTCTTGGCGTTATTATGTATATGCGTTTAGGTTGGGTTGTTGGTAATGCAGGCCTAATTGGTACTATTGTAATTATCGTTATTGCCCATGTTATTGCTGTTACTACAGGTTTAAGTGTCTCTTCTGTTGCTACAGATAAAAAAATCGGTGCTGGTGGTATTTATTATGTGCTATCCAGAAGTATGGGGATTCCTATTGGAGGCTCCATTGGTATTGCATTATTTGTTGGAACAGCATTTTCAATCGCGCTCTATTTAATTGGTTTTGCCGAAAGTTTTAATGCCTATTTTGGATTTGGAACATCAATTAATGATTTAAGACTTACAGGCACTATTGCGCTGTTTGCACTTACACTGTTAGCGCTTATAAGTACATCCTTTGCCCTAAAAGTTCAGTTTATTATTCTAGCCGCAATTGTTCTTTCACTGATTTCAATATTTCTTGGTTCTACAGCATTTGCTCCAACAACAATAAATTTATTTTCAGCTGAAAATGCAGTCCCTTTAGAAGTAGTATTCGCCGTGTTTTTTCCTGCAGTTACTGGTTTTACAGCTGGAATTGCCATGAGTGGTGATTTAAAAGACCCAAAAAGATCTATTCCTCGTGGTACTTTATATGCTATTGGAGTTGGTCTTGTTGTTTATATTCTACTGGCTGTTTTTATGGCTTTTACAATCGATTCTGAAGTGTTAAAAACAGATTATAATATATTAATGAAAATGGCGCTCTTTGCTCCTGTTGTTGTAGCTGGAATTTGGGGAGCTACGCTATCTTCAGCTTTGGGAGGCATCCTTGGAGGTCCTAGAATTTTGCAAGCCATGTCCATTGATAAAGTTACACCATCCTTTTTTAGCCAAGGAAAAGGAACAAATAACGAACCTGTTAATGCTTTATTTCTTGCTTTTATTATTGCAGAACTAGGAATTATTATTGGAGAATTAGACATTATTGCGCGTGTGGTTTCTATGTTTTATTTAACCGCTTATGGGTTTATAAATATCTCGTTTTTTCTTGAAAGTTGGGCAAATCCTGATTTTCAGCCTAAATTTAAGGTCAAGCGATGGATTGGTTTAATTGGGTTTATAGCCTGTTTTACCGTGATGTTTAAATTGGACATGATAGCAATGGTAGCAGCTTTAGCTGTTATTAGCGCAATGTATTTTGGGCTACAACGTAAAGAAGTGAAATTACAGTCTAACGATGTTTGGAAAAGTGTTTGGGAAAACGTAGTTAGTAAAGGACTCAAGAAAATTGATGCTCAAGTAGATAAAAATTCGAATTGGAATCCAAATATTATACTGTTTAGTGGTAAAAGTGAGCATCAATCCTATTTATTAGAATTATGTAAAACTGTTTCTGGACGTACAGGAATTGTAACCAATTTTAACCTGATTTTAGATAAAGAAAACAGTAAGCCTCCATTAAAAAAAACCGATCAGGTTGTTAGAGATGATATGTTTCAAGGCCTTGGTATTTTTGCTAGACAAATAAAAGTAGATAATATTTATAATGGTATTACTAATATTGCATCAACCTTTGGGTTTTCTGGTGTAGAGCCCAATACCATTATGATGGGCTGGCCAAAAGGTTTAGAAGATTCTAAAGAATATTCTAACATGACACAAACTTTATTGCATCTAGATTATAATTTATTGTATTTAGATTTTGATCGTGTATCAAAATTCGGGAACTATAGTTCAGTTGATTTTTGGTGGCGAGAAACAGATAGTAAAAATGCAGAAATGATGCTTAATATTGCACGTTTTATTATTGCTTCTCCACGATGGCATGACACCACTATTAGAGTCCTTTTTGTAAATAACAATAATGTAGATGTTTCCATTATTGAATCTAAAATCTCAAAACTTGTTGAAGATATAAGGGTTAAAGTGGAGATTAAAATTGTAAATAATACTTTGGAACAAAAACCGTTTTATAATATTATAGAAGAAGAATCAAAAGCTACTAATCTTACTATTATTGGTATTCCAGATTACAACACTGAAAAACAAGCTGAATTTGTTCTAAAAACAAATAATTTATTCGAATCTATTGGGTCTACGCTTTTAGTTCGCGCAGCCAATAATTTTAATGAACTTGATTTAGATTTACGTAATAAAGAATAAAACTTACCAATGGTTACTAAAAAATTAAAAACTTTTTTTGACTTTGTTTCTTAAAAATAAAATCGAGTATAAAAACAAATACTAAATAATACAACCAGTATTTTGGTAATAGTAAAAAGGAATAAAAAACACCATAACTAGATCTACCACTTGCGTAAACACCAATAAAGTAATCGATTAAAAAGCTAGAAAACATTAAGCCTAAAACAAATAGTAAAGGAATAATTAAACCTCCAAGTAATGTAATTACAGAGAATTTACTTTTAGGGTTATTTTTACGGTATTTAAAGAGTAGCTTGATATGGACTGCTGTGATTAATAGCATAAAAATTAAAGTTAAGCCAAACGTCTCTATTTTTAATAGCAGCTTTGTAAAACCATTTAAATTTGGTTCTAAATTTATTTGTAGGATATCTACAGGTAATTGATTAAAATGAAAAATTGAAATTGTGTTTATTTCTCCCTTTACTGGTATTCCTAAATTGGTTGAAATGTTCTCTTTTACTTTGCTAGCGTCAATTTTGATATCTAGTGTTCCAAATGATTTCCAATATTTTGCTGGAGCTCACGCATATCTAAAACTAGTTTCGTTTATTCTACTATGTTTATATTGCCATTTAGTGGCTTTATAACTTACTTTAATGCTATGCTGTCCTTTTGCTATATTGGTTTCAAAATAAATAAAATCATCGATATTAATAGTTTCAGACTTTCCTTTTTTAAACACTGTATTTATTTCTGAAATGTCCTCCCTGTTAAGATTATATAAATAATCGAAATTGGTTAGCCTTTTGTTTTTCATATTAAAGTCATCCCAAAAATCATTGTATTTTTTTAATACAACAGGTTTGCCATCTATTGTAACTTTAAAATCGTTATAATACTCTGACGCATAAAATAAAAATGGTATTTCTATTCCATCTTTTTCAGATTGAATACTATATTCTATATCAAAATTCGCGTATTGAAAATCCTCATCTATAGTTATTAAAATATTTTCGTGTAATACATTTACATGATTATTTAAAAATGGATTTGCGCCTAAGGTTCCCGATTGCATTGGAGATGCCATATTTGCGTTTAGCACTAATGTGAAACCTAAGAATACAATGAGGACATATTTTTTCATGTGATTTAGTATGTAATCGTTTGTTTAAAAATTCTTCTTTTACTTTTTATTTTAGAAGTTTCTATTTTCTCTTTCTAATTATTATTTTCATCATATTTATAAGTGTAAAACAATTCTGCATAGCCACTTTTAATATATATTATGTTGCCTTGATCATCATATATACGCGTTTAATACACTTTAATTTTATCTTTTTTATGTAAGTTAGTTTGAATACTATTTTCGTCTTCTTTATAACTAAAGGTGTAATACCTTAAAATTGGTTTATCTTTATGTTGTTTTAAATCGATTTTTTTTACTTCTCCCACTCCAATTTTATTAATATATACAGTTGAAAAAGTAAAATTGCTAATTTTTTTAACTGTTGTTTTAGTTTTACAACTAAAAATTTTATTTGGGTTTTGAGAATTAGAATCGTCTAACAAATCTGTAATATATGCTGATTTACATTTATCGTAATTGTAGGTGATTTTTTGAACTTCATGTTCCTTTTCATCAAGAGTCGTTTCAAATAACAAATTACTTTCATTATCATAATCAAGCTTAATAGTATTTATAAGATTACCTTTAAGGTCTGTTATCTTCTTTACTAGATTACCATTGCTTTTTTGATATGTAATTATTCTGTTTTCGTTATAAGAATTATTAATTGTATCGTGAATTTTTTGAAATGAAATTTTATTAATAAATTGTCGTTTGTAGTGGTTAAAAAGAAAATTATTTCTTTATTTAAATAATCTTCATTCTTTAAATCTTCTACTTCTTTTATAAATTGAAACGCTTTACCACTGCCAGTTCTGCAAGCATACCAATTATTATATAACTTTTCTAATGCTGTATTTGCATTTATTAAATCAAGGCCTTTGTAAGTTTCTAATTGAAATGAACCATATTTTGTTTCGATAGTGTAATGACTAAAAACAGGCGGAATAGCGAAATTTGCATCCCATTCCTCTACTAAACTATTATTGTGCCTCTTTTTATCAGTAAGATCTAAATAATCGTTACGGTAATTGTTATATATTCTTTTATAACAACCGCGGAGGGAATTGTCTTCAGTTCTAGTATTTTTAGTGATTTTTTTGGATGTCCTTTTTTTAAGCAGCTCCCTTTATTCTTTGGCATTTAGAGACATAAAAGATATTTGAGAAATTTCATTGTTACTATAAAACACTTTAAATATAAGATTTGGATATTTTGTTGGGCCAATAAAAATTGAATACGTATCTCCTTTTTCAATACTATTCTTATATTTTGTTTTTAATTCTTCGGGTGTATCTGTAAAATTAAAACCCATTGGTAAATATGTTTTACATTCCAGATAGTCCTTATTATTAGGGAAAAAATCAACTGATTTTAAAGCTCTTTCACTGTTACTATTAAAACCTAGTCTAATACCTTCATTGCGATAAAGTTTAAGAAGTATATTTTTTAAAGCTTATGTAAGTTTATCATTGTCCTTTAATTCACTTGGCGTTCCTAGTGTATTAAAAAGCTGTTTTACCTCATCACTATCCATTGGTTTATCAATAACCGCTAACCAATTCAATGTTTTATTATTATGACTATTAGCTTGCTTTTTTTGCTTTTTCACTTGATTGTTTTGACGCTTTTTTTCCTTTTTAGAAGGAGTAACATCCTGCGAAAACGAGTGGAATGGCATTAAAACAAATACAATTAGTACTACTATAATATTTTTAATTATATTAATATTATTTTTTTGAAATCCTTTTATTACCATGCTTATCCATTTTACAACCACATATTTTACAGGTGTTTCCTCCCCATAAAATTTCTTGCCAACCTTTTGGTTTTCTTATTATGACTATTACAGGTGCAGCAGTAGTTGCTGGTAAACTTAAAGAAACACCTTTATCTATGGCTTCTGTTTTTTTACAAGAAACAAGAGCAGTTAGCACTAATAAAACGGGGATTACAAGTCTGTTTTTGTTCATAATAAATTGATATTTAATATAATATACAAATATTATTTATTTTTAAGACTCATACAATACGCAGTAATGCGTATATATTAATTGTTCTAATAAATTAAACGAGAACAGTGTTTATGACTAGATTTATGTCTCTTTTTATTTGAAAACATAGTTTTTAGAGTACTTCTATTCCTCACATAATATTGATTCTTATTCGTTTATTAAGAAAAAAAACTTTACAAAGTTATTTTGTTTTCAAGACATTCAAAAATGCCTTTTTATCAAACTTCAGAATTAAAATTTAAAATAGTTAAACAAAAAAAACTCAGCCATTACAGCTGAGTTTTTACGGTTAAAAATTAGTGGTTAATAGCTTAATTTTTAATAAAACGTTTTACTCCTATTTTTCCATCTTGTGTATATACTTTTAATAAATACAATCCAGTAGATAGGTTTGAAACATAAATTTTAGAAGTAGTTCCTTCCTGTATTTTTTGTCCTTGTACAGTATAGATTTCTACTCGTTCTAAAGTACCATCTAACAGAATATTTAAAATGTTATTTACAGGATTTGGGTATAGTTTCAATTCATTTATATTTAACTCGAAACTCTCTGCACTCAATGTAGAATTATACTCGTAAGCACCCATATCTACTGTTGAGTTGAATATTCTTTGGTTTCCTAAAAGATCTTCTGTTCCTAGTACAAAACTATTATCTCCATTGTCAATTGCTGGTGATATAGAAGTTAAAGTAAAATCACTTGCTACAACATTTATAAATAAAGGGTTTGCATTACTAGTATTATTCTTTACAGATGGTGGAACGGTAGAAAAATTATCTTCTGCTATAGAATTATTTACAGAAATTGCATTTACAAATGTTGTATGACCTCTAGTTAAAGCAGGAGTTACTGCATTTCCACCACCTTCATTCCCATAAAAAATACTATTAGAAATGGTAGTATTGTGTGTCGCTCCAGTTCCTCTTGATAAACTTACAGCACCACGTTGTGTAAGTGGTCGCGTTCCAATATCTCTGTTTTCTGCAAATGTACAATTCACAATATTAGATGTTAATGTACCTCCGCTTCCATTAGATCTCAACCACATTGCACTTCCTGTAAAGCCTAAATCTCCACCATTATTTTGTGATGTATTATTATAAAACAAACTGTTTACTACTGTTGCACTACTTACTTGATTGACTCCATTTAATATGTAAATACCTCCATAAGTACATAGGTTGTTATAAAAAGTACTGTTTTGAATGTCTAAATCTCCTCCTGAATCGAATCTAGAATAGATAGAAGCACCTCCAATTGCGACATTCTTTCTAAACGTTGAGTTTTTAATACTTAAATCTAGAACTGTAAAGCCTTTAATAATACCTCCACCAAATTTTTCGTTTACTGCACCACCATTCGATTGTCCTCCTTCAACTACAATACCATCTATTAACACATTATTTCCGTTGATTGTTAAAACATGGTATACATTTTCACCGCGAGAATATCCACTAAATCCGACTCCTGTATCATTATTATTAATATCACCACTTAATGTACTTTCTATATTGATAAAATCTCTTTCACTTAAAAGTGTTTCCGTTCCTACAAATCCACCATAAACTTTTAAATCATTTTGAGTAATTGTAAAAGAATTATTACGATTTCCTGCTGGTGGCGTATAAGTTCCAGCTGCTATCCATATTTTATCTCCATCTTGTGCAACTGCTAATGCATCTTCTAATAAAACAAAAGCGTTTTGCCAGTTTGCACCTGTATTAGTTCCTGCTGCATTTTCGTTAACAAAAATTGGAGTATCGAAGCCTATTGTTTTCATTGTGTATACTCCTGGAGTTCCTGAACAATAAGCTCTCACATATACATCATAAAAACCAGATGCTAATCCTGTTACTTGATGACTTGTTGTTGTTAAGCCAGAAACTGTTGTACCAGTATTCATTGGTTGTCCACTTTCTACATAAATTAAATCGAATGGTCCAGATGGATTGAATGAATGACTCCAAGATATATTTGCTTGATTAGTACCTTGTACCGCTGTTATTCCTGCAATAGATATTTCATTACATTCTGCTCTTAATTCATAAACGCCTAAATCGACAGTATTAGCAATAATACGGTCTTCTCCTACTAAATCTGTAACTACATCATTTAACACAAAAGTATTATCTCCTGCGTCAATTGCTGGCGATCCATTTTGTAAAGTATAATCACCACCTGCTAAATCTGTAAATAAAGGATCACTTGTAGAAACATTAACTCTCCAAACTGCTGGAAAGCTTAATAATCCATCTTCGGCAATAACATTATTTGCTCTTTCTACATTAGCACCAAATCCTTGAGAATGTAACAAAAACCCACTTCTTCTATTATTCCAAAAAATAGAATTGTATGCATAGAAAGCCATTTGTCCTTGCGTTCCATCTGTATATATTGCACCTCTAAACGAATAACTTAATGTTCCTTGATCTGTATTGTTTACGACTGTACAATTACGCATATATAAGCTTAAACTTCCTGAATTACTAGCTTTAAAACCACCTGCTGGACCTGTTAACCCTGGTCGTCCTGGTGCATCTTCAATTTTATTACCATCAAATAAAACGTTTTGAAGTTCTACTACTCCAGTTGTACTACTTGATTTAAAAAAATATGCATATATACCTGCATAATATGTACTTAAATTATTTCTAAATATAGAATTTTCTATGCGTACATCATCTGTTCTATTTAATTGGCATAACATTCCTGCACCAGAATTAACTGCAACATTATTTTCAACAATTACATTACGCATTACCAGATTCCCAGATTCTACATTTTTGTGAATTCCTGCTCCGCTTCCAACAGCTTCTCCTCCACTTACTGTAAACCCATCTATAGTAACATCATCTGCTAAATAGATATGTAATACCCGTGAACTGTTATCTGCTCGTGTTGTGTTTCCAAAACTAAGTATAGCATCATCGTTTGCAAAAAGATCACCAGATAATACAGTTGGATTTGCAATCAAATCTCTTTGTGACAAACTTGTTTCTGTACCTGCAAAACCACCAAACACTTTAGTATTATCTTCAGTAATATTGAAACTAATTGAAGTATCTATAAAATCTGGAATATATGTTCCTGTAGCAACCCAAATATCTGTTCCTGTTATATAGTTTGTAAATGCCGTTTGTAAATTAGTATATGCATTTGTCCAAGACGTTCCATCGTTTAATCCAGCTGCAGTTTGATTTACATATACAATTCCCGAACTTGTAGTAAACTGATTAAAACCAGACCATGCAGATGGTGATCCGTAATTACAATGCCTCCTTAAGTAAACATTATATGTTGTGTTTGGAGTTAGATTGGGAATAGTCGTATTAATAGTACCTTGGCTAGTAATTATTGATGCACTCGCAAATGGCATTCCATCTTCAACAACAGCAATGTCATACGTAGCAACTTCTGGAAAAATAATATTTGTTTCTGTTGACAAAGTATTTGTTATTGAAAACTCTGCTGTCGTTGGTGGAAAACAAAACCCTAAGTTGTTTCCTAATGCATTTACTTCTGGAGTTGTTAATACTCTTTCATATAAATAAATATCATCAATTTCATCTAAATACACATTGGCATTTGTTAGTGGTGAAGCAGTAGCTTTATTTGCTATCGTTACGTTTTGATTTGCGTTTAATGGATTGTCTATAGACAAAGAGTTTTGATTTGTTTTTGTAAATGATTGTGAAACGCCATCTATAAAAATATCAAAATAATAGGTAAGAAGATATTGTGAATTAGCAAAATTACCAACCTCTGGATAAGTACGACGAGAATTCACAACAATGTGATGCCACTCATCATCATCAATTAATTCTGTATTGAAGTAATCAAAAGAATTTTGTGTATTCGCACCTCCTGGAGCATTACTTTGTACGTAAGAACCTTGAATTCCTATTTGTCCATCTTTTTGATAGATATGAAACCCTGTTTCAAATGTTCCGAAACCAGCTCCAGAACGAAAACTTTTATCAAAAATTGTTCTATAATTCGCGTCGTTTGTCGACGTTTTAATCCAAAAACTTATAGAACTATTAGTTGAATTAAAATTCCCTCTAGTAAGGTAATCTCCATTAAGTTGTTTAGCATTTGTTGTTGTCGCAAAGCGATCATTAATATTTACTGTTGCTGTTCCTGTTTGCACCAAATCTTCTACTCCTGGCGTAACTTGATTTTCAAGGTTTCCATTTGTAAAGGAATATTTAGCAATTTCGTCTGTAGGCAGTTGAGCAAAAGCAAAACTACTTACTAAAAGTAGTGTTAAAAGTATTCGTGTTTTCATTTTTGTAATATTTTAATGTTTGTGTAGGGTTTTATTGTTTGTGTAAAGAAAATGGAATCGTGTTATATTATAACAAAGCGTTTTATGAATTGCAGATTGGCTTTGTGAATGGTATTATTGTTATTAACTAGCTTCTTTAAAAAAAAAGATTAATTTTTCAACATAAAAAAAATGACAATAAAAAGGCTCAGTTATAATAACTAAGCCTTTAAAAATAATCTATTCGTGATAGGGTTTATTCTTTAATAAAGCGCTTTACGCCTACCTCACCTTTTTGAGTTTCAATTTTTAACAAATACATTCCTTTCGATAAGTTTGAAACATTAATTCTAGAGCTGGAGCTTTCTAAAACTTTTGTTCCTAAAAGAGAGAATACTTCTACTTTTTCCAGAGTTTCGTATAATTGAATGTTTAAAATAGCATTAGTTGGATTTGGATATATTTTCAACCCTTGAAGATAATCTACTTCATTTATTCCTAAAGCTGGTTCAAACTCTACAGTCACTGCTTTATCGGCATTCATTGTAATTTGTATTGAATTTACAGTACCTGCTACTACATCTCCAGTCCATTCTTTTATAGCAAAACTTGAACCTGGTGTAGCCGTTAATGTTACTACGTCTCCATGATTGTAAACTGTTCCAGAAGCAACATCTACAGTACCTGTACCAATAATATTAACAATTAATGTTCGTTGAATTGAACTAAATGTTGCTGTAACCGTTCTATTAGAATCCATTGTAATACCTGTTAGATTTGAATTGCCACTGGCATCACCAGACCATCCGTCAAATTGATATCCTGTGTCCGGTATTGCTGTTAAAACAATCTCCTCTCCACTAGCATAGGTTCCGTTTACTGGGTTAGGATTTGTTGTTACTGTTCCGTTGATTGCATTTATAGTTAAAACTGGTCTTTCTATAACAGAAACGCCTTCAATAGTTGTATCAGCGGTTACAGTAATAGTTGTTGGATTCTGAGAAAACACACCATAATTAGATATATTCCAACTATTATATATATAACCCGCATCTGGAGTTACTGTTAATGTAACTACCGTTCCGTCTGCATAAGTTCCGTTTATTGGACTTGGACTCACTGTTACTGTTGAATTTGTTTCAATGATAGTTAATGTATGTTGTATAGGAATTAAACTAAATATTGCTGTAATAGTTTTATCAGAATCCATTGTAATACTTAATGGATTTGTAGTTCCACTTGCATCTACTGACCAGCCATCAAATTGGTAACCTGCATCTGGAGTTGGTATTACACTAACTACTGTTCCATCAGTATATGTTCCATTGGTTGGATTTGGATTGGTTGCAACGGATCCGTTTGTAGCAGTAATTGCTAAGGTTCTTTGTATAGTTGTTTGGCAATTAAGACTAAAACTTGATGCAGGATCTATGTATGTCCAGTTTGCTGTACTGTAAGCGACATTATCTACCTGTATACAAGTTAGATCTGGGTTACTACCTGCATCGAACCTGTTGGTTGTAATATTTGTATTGTTTCCATTCGCTACATTTAAACTTGTTAAACCGTTTGATCTACAATACAATTCTACTAAATTCGTATGATTAGAAACATCTAAACTACTTATAGAATTGTAACTACAACTAAGTTTTGTTAAACTCGTATTGTTAGAAACATTTAAACTCATTAAAGAGTTTGAGTGACAAAATAATTCTGTTAAACTCGTATTGTTAGAAACATTTAAACTCATTAAAGAGTTTGATGCACAATTAAGTTTCGTTAAATTAGTATTTGTTATGACACTTAAACTATTTATAGAATTATTAGCACAATTAAGGTCTGTTAAACTCAAATTATTAGAAATATCTAAACTGTTTATATTATTATTATTATTACAATGAAGATATGTTAAACCGGTGTTGGTAGAAACATTTAAACTGTTTAGAGAATTAGAAGTAAGATCAAGATACGTTAAACCTGTATTGTTGACAACGTTTATAGTACTTATAGAATTATTATTACAATCAAGATATGTTAAACCGGTGTTGGTAGAAACATTTAAATTGGTTAGTGAGTTACCAACACATCGCAATTCTGTTAAAGCCGTATTATTAGAAAGATCAATACTACTTATAGAAGTATAATTGAAATTAAGATCTGTTAAATTCGTATTGTTAGAAACGTTTAAATAAGTTAGTAAGTTATCACTACAGTTTAACGATGTTAAAGCCGTAAAAGCTTCTATACCTGTTAAATCTGTTATATTTAGGCTAGAACAATCAATAGTTCCTGTAAAGGCACTTGCTTCACTACATTGTATTTCATTATCATTATTGGTATCAATTGCTGAATTATTAGCTAAATACAATTCAAAATTGGTATCCGGTATGTTTACAGTTCCTGTACAACCTGGTACAGTGTAGGGTGTAAACACAATATCATCTATAGCAAACCTGGCTAAACCACCACTACTCTCTGTAATTGTAAAACTAGTAACACCTGTCCAATTAACATTTACTGTACTTCCTGCTCCTAAAGCTAGTATTGCAACAACATTAGAATTTGCACCTCCTGTTGGTGAGAATGTTCTACTACCAGCAGCAGCATTTCCGTCAAAAGCATATATGGATTGAATATTTATAGGAGCACTAAATGTAACAGTGATAGAGTTTACAGGTTGACCAGAAACTATTATATTTCCAGTAGTTCCTGCAAAACCACCGCCATTAAGCACAGTAACATCATTTGAAGAATTGGTGCATTCCGCTTGTATACCCGCAACAGTTTGTCTTACATAGTTAGTGCCATTAAATGACACTGATTCCCAATCAAACGTTTGGGAGTAACTTAATGAAGATAATAGTGTGAATAGTAAAAGTAATTTTGTTTTCATTTTAGTATTGTTTTAAAATATTTGTGTAAAGAAAATGGAATCGTGTTATGTTATAACAAATCATTTTGTGAGTTGCAGATTGGCTTTGTGAATGGTGTTTTTTACTTGTGAGGTTTAAAAAACGCATGGCCAACTTTTTAAAATCACATAGGAGAAATACTATTAGAAAACAGTATTTATAGTATTAAATCACAAAAAAGAAGGCTACCAAAAAAGATAGCCTCCTATATATAATTTAATAATTATTTAATTGTAACGCTTCTATCACAACCAGAATTTGCTGTGTAACAACTAGAACCTGCACCTCCAGAATTTGAATCGAATTTATATGTGTAATTGAATGAGCAATCTACTTTTGTATAGCTATTACTATTTATACGTGTTCCATTTCTAGAACCTTCTTTATAAACGTAAATATCTTTACCAGTTTTGTTAATAATAGTTACTGTTTTTTTAGCATTGTTATTATCCATCTGCTTCATACGTGCTTGGTGAGCCACTAATTTTTTATGAGCAGGTGTCGCTCTAATAGAGTCGTTATATCTCTTTATTTCTTCATCTCCAGCTTCTCTTGCGCGTTTAATTTTAGCAATATCAGCTTTATCTTTAGACGTTAATGGTATTGCTTGTTTGGTTTTCATTGCAGTTACATAATCGTTAAATTTTTTCTCTATGTTTACTGTCTTTATATACTTAAATGCTGGAGACGTTTTACGTCCTGCATTTTTTAGTTTTGCTTTCATTCTTCCTAATAAACCACCTTTCTTCTTCTTTTTCTTTCCGGTCTCCGCTTTTGTTTCTGCTCGGTCTTTGACCATTACAAATATAGAAGTCACGTTTCCTAATTTTGGAACACCGTTATCTGGGATATTATCTACTACAAATAATAGATCGTCAATCATCATATAACCGTCGTCTGTATAGTCATGTTTTATAGACATTACATTTGGGTAGCTATCTACTCTACCGTAGTCGCTTAATTCGGTTTCACTAAAACCACCATAATTTTCTAAAACTGGTACTGCTTTGAAACCTACCGGCTGACCAGTAGCTAATCTCTTTACTGTTAATTTAACAGCTGGCACACCTCTTTCAAAATTGTAAGTTCCATCGCCATTTGCAGATTTTCCCGCAAAACCTTCGTAAGTGGTCGTTTCTCCATTAGCTTCTATTGCTTCGTAAAAGTTTTTTTGAGCTTGTGATATGCTTACCACAAAAAATAAGGCAGCGACTGTAATTATTGTTTTCATTTGTATTTAATTTTAAGATTCATACAAATAAAAATGAATCGTAGTAAAGTATAACAAAGGGTTTTATGAATTACCGATTGGCTTTGTAAGGGGTGAAAACATTTCAATAAATGATTTATTTTGAGTTAAAATTGAAAGTCATCAGCCACGTATATAGCCTATAAAAATGACAAAAAAAGGCTCAGTTATAACAACTGAGCCTTTAAAAAAACATAGCCTACTAAAAATGAATTTATTCTTTTATAAAACGCTTTACTCTAATGCTACCATCTTCTGTATATACTTTTAAAACGTATACTCCAGATGATAAATTTGCAACATTAATATTGTTTTTAGTACGTTCCAAAACTTTAGCACCTAAAATAGAATACACCTCTACTTTTTCTATTGTACCTTCTAGTTTTATATTTAAAATAGTAGTTACAGGATTTGGATACACTGCAAAATTCTCCAATAAAACGCTTACTTCGTTTACACTTAAAGTAGTACTAAACTCGTAAGCTCCCATATCTACAGTTGTATTAAAAACACGTTGGTTTCCAAGTAAATCTAATGTGGTATTTACATAGCTATTATTACCTGCATCTTTTGCTGGAGAATTAGCTTGCAATGTATAGTCTGTTAGACTTGTAAACAATGGATTTGCAGTATTTGTAGCTGTAGCACTTGTAATACTTGCATCGTTAAAGTTTAATGGATCTATAGAATTTAAAACACTTATAGATTGCGCTGCAGCATTATAAGTATTCGTAATAGATCTTACTGGAGTGTTTGTAGTCTGTGTTGGTCTGTAGTTATCCCAAAAAATACAATTAACAACTTCTGCTATTATAGTTCCCGCTGTTTTGTTAATAGCAACTGTTGCTCTACTGTTATCGTTAAGACTATTTCCTGTAGAATCATCAATGTTATTAACAAAAGTGTTATTTATTAATTTTATATTTACATCTGTACTTGTACCAATCGATCTAAACCATGCTGCACTTCCACTTAACCCTTTAGTGCTATTAGATAAATCTCCGGCCACATTATTGTCGAATAAGCTATTTTCAATCCTTATGTCGACATTTGTATCTGCTTTTGCATAACTGTAAATACCAGAACCATAAAGCGACATATTATTTATAATTTTACAATTCTCTACTATAAGCTCTCCTCTAGCACCTGTATTAGAATTTAAAGAAGGAAAGCCATTATTTAATTCAAATTCTGCAAATAAACCTGATGCACCATTTTTAGCTATATTATTTAAAATAGTACAATTATTTAATGTTAATTTTACTATTGACTTTTCTTTAATAATAGCAGCACCTCTTGTTGAAGTACTATTATGAGCGTTAGAAACCGTTAAACCGTCTAATACTAAATTTTCACCTAAATCTGTAATATTTAAAATGTGATGACTATTATCTGTCTTACTTGAATGATTATTACTATTTATATAATGATCGTCTACAAAAACATCATTTCCTAGTAAATCTCCAGATAAAATAGTTTCGTTACTACCTAAAACACGCTCAGACAGTTGTGTTTCTGTACCTGTAAAACCACCATAGATACTTAAATTTGGAGCTATAATATCAAACCTTGCAGAACGATTGCTTATTTCTGGCTTATATGTTCCAGAAGCTATCCAAATTTCATCTCCATCTGTAGCGTTTGTTAATGCACTTTGCAAATTTTTATATGCATTCGACCAAGATGAACCATCATTATTTCCTGTTGCTGATACTGATGCATCAATATAAAATTTAGTTAGTGCACTTGTAGTTGGGTAATAAGCAGATAAATCAGCGATTTGTGTATCTGAAAGTGCCGATTTATAGAAATATACATCGTCTATACTTCCTGTATATCCACCGGTTGGGTTTATCACCATTTGTGCAGATTCTAAAAATGTTGCAATTCCAGTATTAAATGGATCAATAAAACCAGAAATGTTATTTTGTATAGTGCCATCAACAAAAACATCTAATTCTAGTCTTGCTCCTGAATACGTTAGAGTTGTTCTTAAAGTAATATTATGCCATTGATTATCTGCTATAGTAACATAATCGTCCGAGTTCCAATCATTAAGTGTACCTGATACAACTGATTCAATTTTTGACCTTAGATACAGTTTTTGACCATCCATTTCAAATCTAAAACCATAACCTCCAGCTCCATAAACTTGAATTATACGTTGACCGTTACTGTTGGTTGATAGATTGTTTTTCACCCAAAAACTTAACGTTACCTCTTTGTAGTCTGAAGTTCCTAAAGTATGGCCTGCTAAAACACTAGTACTTGCTATTGCATCGTTAACATTCCCATTTCTATCTATTCCAAATGTTACTGTTCCTGCCAAATCTGGACCTCCATTTGCTGCTATGTTTACCAAACTTCCATTGGTAAATTCAAATTTACCATAGTGACCAGATGGTAATATTTGTGAAAAAGAAAAACTACATACAAGTAGCAATAAATAAAGTAAACGTGTTTTCATAATATATTTGATTTTTATTTTAAAAGACCAAATAAAACAGAACTATGTATTATTATAACAAAACGTTTTATGAATTGCAGATTGGCTTTGCGAATGGTAAGAATTGGAGTTGAAGAAAAGAATAAAATAACTACTAGAAAATAGTTAACGTGTTATAAAAAAATTAAAACCTATTTTTATAGGGCATCGTTAAAATTACTTTTGTGCCTTTGGCTATTTCATTTTCATATAAATCCTCAATAACATAACCTATATTTTCGGCATACTGTTTTTTAAAGATTTCTAAGCGTTTTTCTATTGCATTTAAAGCAAATGATTTGTGATGGTTTCCCTGTCTATTTGATATTTCTGTAGACTTCACTCTACCAATACCATTATCTGTAATTGTACATTGTAGTACGTTTTTCGCAAAACTAAATACAATATGGAGTTCTTTTTTACCCGCTTTATGCATTAAACCATGTACTAAAGCATTTTCTATAAATGGTTGTATTAACAACGATGGAACTTCTAAAGATTCTTTTTCATCAAAATGAATGGTATAATTAAAATCATCACCAAAACGTAGTTTTTCTAATTGTAAATACACATTTAAAAAATCTAACTCCTTATCTATTGAAATAAAATCTTGACTTGAATACACAAGGGTGTTTCGAACCAATTGTGCGAATAGCACAATATAATCGTAAGAGGCATCTGTATCTTGTTTTAATATTAAATCTTGTATAGAATTTAAAGCATTAAAAATAAAATGCGGATTCATTTGTGACCTTAGTGCTGTTAAATTTATGGATATCAGTTCTTTTTCTAAAGATATTTTTTCTAATTCCGTAAGGCGTTCCTTCTTATCCTTTTTTATTTTTTTTCTGAAGTACAAAATAGTGCTACCAATAAAGAACACAAAAATTCCTAAAATAAACCACCAAGTTTTCCAAAAAGGTTTATTTATTGTAAAATCGATTGCTTTTATTTTATTAACATCAAATTTTTCGTCGATAATAGGCTGCACTTCAAAAGTATATTTACCAGCAGGTAGACTATTATATTTTACAGAATTCGCTCCTTGATCTGTAGTTAACCATTGGTTATTAAACCCTTTTAGGCGATAGTTATATTTTCGTTTCTGATTATATAAAAACCCATTGACATTAAACCCTATTTTTATAGCATTCTGGTCATATTTTAAGCTATAATTAGAGGCGATTAAAGTGTCACTTTCATTAATTTCAACTGTATTAAAATAAACCTCTGGATTTTCGTTTTTAAATGGTTGTTCTTTATTTATAGAAAACAAACCTTCGTTAGACGAAAAGTAGACTTTATTTTTAAGTATTTCAATTCCCGAAATATCATAGGATACAACACCTTCTCTCTTTGTTAGAGTTTGTATTTTCTTGGTTTTGATATCTAATAATTGTATGCTATTATCTAGGGTTATCCATAATTGGTTATGGTCTGCTTTAACCATACCAATTTTATTAGATGTTAATCCATTTTCAATAGAATAATGATGGATAATACTATCGTTTTTAATACCTATAACACCATCTTTAAATGTAGATACCCAGATTACACCGTTTGTAGTTTTAGTTATAGATTTGACATCTATTGATTTGTTATTATAACGAATGGGTTTAGAATTCCATAAGCTATCGTAGCGCAATAAATTATCGACATAGGCAATATAAACAGATTTATTAGTGGTGTTGTAATAAGATGTATACGTTCTTTTCCCTCCCTGATCTTTGTCAATTACAACATTATTTAAACCTGTTTCATCACTTATATTCACACCACTATTGCTGGTATAAAGTAGTTTTTTATTATTTAATATCGTTAAACTTTTAGCCGTTGAAAGGCCACTAATTTTATTAAGCTCAAAGGATTTCATATTAAACGTAAATCCACCAAAATCTTTACTAATAAATACGGTGTTTTTTGATGGAAAATACTTTAAAACAGAAACACGATCTTTTGTTGGTAAATCTATAATACTAATACTATCTGTTTTAGTATTATAAAACCCAATATTCCCTTTCGTATTTCCAAAAACTAGTGTACTATCATTAATAACATCTAAACTGCTAATGTTTTTATTTTCATTAGAAATTGTAGCTTTTTCAATATTAATATTTGGGATTACATATATACCGTCGTTTAAAGTTGTAAACCAATAATTTGCGTCGTTATCTTTTACAATTTTTGTTACATCATTCTTTTTTAAAAAGCGTTTCTTTAATTTAAAAGACTGTTTTTTATATTCGTAGACCCAAACACCTGTACCTGTAGCAAACCAAATTTCATTATTATTTTCAAATTGATGATAGATACGTTCTCTAGCAATAGCTTCAAAACCATTAATAACATTTACCTCTTTCTTCTTTTTGTTAATATGAAAGAAACGATTTATACCATTTCTTTTTTGCCTAAAAAACAGTGTTGAATCTATTTTAAAAATAATGGCTTGATCTACACCTATTTTTTTACCACTTTTATCTTTAAAAGGTAAACCTACTGGTACAATTCTATTAATATTATTTTTGGGAGTAATACTATATATAGAGTCTATACTTCCAAAATAAATGGCATCTTTAAATACAAAAGGAGCTCCCTTTATTTTTCTAGGAAGGGAATGAGTATATTCTATCTTTTTTGTTTTTAAATTTATTTTATAGGTTTTATAATAAGCAAATACCCATAAATACTCTTTTTTAATAATAAACTCTGCTAACTGCCCTCTAAGTTCTTTGCTTAAATCTGCAAATAATTGTAATTCATTGTTTTCTGTATAGAAAAACTGACCAGAAACATTATTACACCAAATACGCCCTAAATGATCTTCTTGGGCATTAAAAACAGATAAGGCTCGTTGTAAGTTATTACTATAACTTTTATAGTTTTTACCATTATATCTAAACAAACCTTTGTCTGCGCACACCCAAATAAAGCCTTTAGAATCTTCAAAAAGATCATAAAACTCTTTGTCTGGTAAACCATTTTTCTCTGAGAAATGTACATACACAGGTTCCTGTCCCTGCATAAAAAATGAAGTACAAAAAATAATTAATAATGTTATTTTTTTTATCAATAGAGATAATAGTTATTATAATTGAACAATGTTTTTAAATTGATCTATTCTAGATCTAGAAATTTTAGCTTTAACCGTTCCATTAGCTAAAGTAATAGTTTGTTCTGCTTTATTTAAACATTCTACATGTATAATATTAATAATCCATGCCCGATGAGAACGAAAAAATGAGACATCTTTAGGGAAAACGTTTTCAAAATATTTTAAATTCTTACTCGTTGTAATGGTTTTACTATTCTTTAAATAGATTTTACTATAAGCTCCATCAGCTTCAAGAGCAATAATATCTTCTATGCTTACTATGCGTCTATTACCTAGTTCTGGGATTATAATTTTTTTATAATCCTTATCTTTAATTGTTTTTAATAAGGTTTGGTAGTCTACTAATGCAGCTTGTTTTATTAATTTATCCTCTAATTTTACTAGAGTCAATGCTAATTTTTTTCTATCAATAGGTTTTACGAGATAGTCAATTGCATTTAATTCAAAAGCTTTTATAGCGTAATGGTCGTAAGCGGTTACAAAAATAATTTCAAAATTTATTTCATCAAAAAAGTTTACAATTTCATAACCTGCATAGTTAGGCATTTGTACATCTAAAAAAACTACGCTGGGTTGTAGTGCTTTAATTTGTTTTACACCATCTTCTAAATTACTACAAGTGGTTAGGATATTAATATTGGAAGATGTTCTTTCTAATAAATTAGTGAGCACATTTCTTGCGCTTTGTTCGTCATCTATTAGTATAGCATTAATTTTATCCATAAAAACAAATATAAGCATAGTACTATTATTTAACCTAATAGACTTTATGAATGGCAGATTGAGTTTGTGAGATCATAAAAAAGTTGCAACTCCTAAAAAAGAAGCTGCTATAAAAAATTTAAATTTTCTCTGTTATAAGTTTAATCTATAGAACTAAAAGTGATATTAAACACTACTTTCTAACACTATCTGAAACCAAAAGTTTTCCTTTTTGAATTCGATTTTCGCTATGAAGAACATACATATAAAGCCCAGAACTTAATTGTAAATGCCCTATTGGAATTGTAGTATTCGATGCGGTCTTAAATTGTGCTATCTGCTTTCCTTGAATACTATACAGTGTAAATTTAATGGTATTATCTTCAGGACTTTTTATTGTTATAATACCATTACTTGACACGGGATTTGGGTAGACTAAAAATGTGTTAGTCTCAAAATTATCGACACTAAGTATATTATTTCCTAGATTAATATTATCAATAAACAAGGTTTGACCATAAGCATTTACATTTCTAAATTTCACATACACATTGTTAGAGCCAATATATGCAGCTAAATCTATGGTTTCTGTTCTCCATTGCGTATCTGTTGGTACAAATTCACTAGTTGTATTTGGTGCTGTAGCAAGATCTGCTCCCACTTTATTATAGACAGATGTGTAGGTCGTGCCACAATCTGAAGAGATTAAAACTTCTAAACCATCGGCATAAAGACCTGAATATAGTGCATAAGCAACATCAAAAGTAAGTACAGCATCACTAGCATTGGTTGCTGTCATATTTAAAGGCGCAATAATGTCACAATATGCTCCAACAGCGCTAAAAATATAATTATTAACCATCATACAACTTGTACTTTGTCCAAAACCACCTACCGTGTTATTATACGTCCAATTAAAATTGCTACTGGCTTCTTGTGTCCATCCTTCTGGCATAAATTGGACTTCAAAATCTTCAGCTAAACTTGTTGCGCTTAAAGCTTGAACGTCTACTGTTAAAGTATCACTAGACGCAACTCCTGCAGCATTAGTAACCGTCAAAGTAACCAAATGCGAGCCTAAAGTAGTAAAAACAACTTCTGGATTTCTAATATTAGAGGTTGCTGTATTCGCATTTTCAAAGGTCCAAGCCCAAGTGGCTCCGCTATGATTTAACATCGAGTAATCATCAAAATAAAACACATCACCTGCACAAGTTGCCGTCAATTTATCGACCATAATTTTAGCAACAGGTCTAGCTGTTGCTTCATACAATGGGCTTTCCCAAATTCCTTTTCCGTAGGTTGCCAAACGTATTTTACCATCACGATAAAATGGTTTTAAAGCACTTGTTCCTACCGTCGCTGGTAAATTTATAGCATCTAAAGTCCATGAAGACATGCTGTTGTTTTTGTAATACACAGAAGCACTTGTACCTACATAAACGCCTCCATTTGTGCCTCCAATAGTAACAATAGATTGAATGTTCTGAGCATTTAATGCACTTGACGTTTCATTAGTCCAAGACGTTCCACCAGAAGTAGTTTTGAATACTTTATTGCCATTATTTCCGCGGGCATAAGCCAACCATAGTACTTGATCGTTTTCTGGGTCTAAGCTAATTAATGATCGGTTACCTCCTGTACTTGGCAATGTTATTGTGGATGTGTTTTGCCAATCGTCTGTTGTTTTTATTATCGAAGCATTACCAGAATTTGGACGCACAACAATGTACATGGTTTCTGTATTTGCTCTAGAAATTTCTATATCCAAAACTTCTGTATTCGCTGCTGCTGTATAGACTGATGTAAAACTAGTTCCACCATCTAAACTTTTATATAACTGGTTGTCTTTTCCTAAATACAAAATGTTGTGGCAGCTGGGATGAAATTCCATTTCTGAAGACTCTGCAAACCACGGACTTTCATTTGGTAGCATGGCTATTGCTGCGTTTAATACAGAACCAGTAATAGTTTGAGGTATAATTTTACTTCCAATAACACTAGAATATACACGTAACGTATTACTAGGATTTACATATCCTGAAGCAGGTTCTCCACCTCCTAAATCTAAAAATGCGCCACTAGGAAATCCTTCATAATAGACATCTACTCCATTATGAAACGTTCCGCCAACAAGTAAATCGTTATTCCATCCAGAATCAAATCCCCAAAAATCTACACTATTTACACCATTCATTTTAAATTCTGGTTGCGTTGCAAACAAATCATTAGATTTATAAACACCACCATCTGTACTTGCCCAATATTCATTACCAAAAGCTCTAAAATCTTGCATATCAACATGCATTGGATTGTAATTACCACAGCCATAATTATAAATACAAGTAAAGGTTTGCCCGCCATCTGTAGAACGCCACATCCCAATGCCTCCTACTAGTATTTCATTTGCATTGGTATTAGAAGCCATCACAGCACAATTATAAAAGCCTTGGTTAAAACCACTACCATCTGGGTTAGATGAGATAAGATTAGGATGTGTTGTTCCGTCGTAAGGTGCACCGTCAAATCCCATAGTATTTGCCCAAGAGGTTCCACCATCATTACTTCTATAGATGCCTATAAACCCACTATCACCAGATTTAGAATCTCCTATTAAAAACGCATAAATCCTATCTGGATCGGCGTTAGAAACAGCAATTCTGGCTCCTACAACAGTTCTATTATCATCTGTAGAATTATACCAACCTGTAGTTTGTGGAGTCCAATTTACGCCTCCATTTGTAGAGGTTAAAAACTGATGGGTATTGGTTGCATTATTACGTCTTACCGTATATAAAATATTAGGATCATTAGTATTTGCTTTAACATCAAAACATTCAAAATTTAAAGTTTGTGTCCAAGTTGCGCCTCCATCTGCAGTACGATGCATTCCTGCTTTGCCTGCTACCAATACTATTTGAGGATTTACAGGATTGATAAAAATCTCTGCTGGATTTTCAATATAACCACCTAAAGTAATGTTACTATCAAAAACAGCAGTCCAATTTATACCACTATCTATCGTTTTAAAAACCTCACTTCCAGAACCTATGTATACAATTTCTGGATTTGTAGGATGAACCGCTAGCGCAGAAATCCCTGCATTTGCTATTACTGCTTGTGGAGCCAATGCTGTTATTAAAGATAAAGACACATTAAACCAGTTATCTCCGCCATCTAACGTTTTATAAACTTCTCCGTTTTCGGTTCCACAATACAAAATAGAAGTAGCCGCTGCACATTGTCCTACAGAATACACGTTTGCTTGTGCGCCGCTTTCTATTGTGCCACCTGCTCTAAAATTTTGAAAAGGACCAAGCATTGACCAATTACCTGTAAATCCTCGATTTTTTGAAGCCGTTTGTAATAGTCTTTTATCTAAGAGCGTTTTAAGCTCAGTTTTTTTATTATGATCATAAAAACCGTCATCATTTACAAAATTATTAATCGCTTTTCTCCAGCGTTTGTAATATTGTGTGTGATATGATTTTACAAATAAATTATCTTTATAATAGCGCTTGTATAAAACATCTACTTGGTTAACACTTGGATTAGTACCATACATAGATTTTGCCCATTCTGGCGCAGTGGTATACAATTGACCGGAAGGAATAGTACTATTCGTTTGCGCATATAAGTTAGTCGCAATAATTAAAAAAAAGAAAAGTAATAATCTATACATTGTAGCGTGTTTAATAATCGCACTAAAGATATATAAACTAGATAGAAAAAAGAGCTTAAATGTTTAATTTGAATCCGTTCACCAAAAACTATAGTCTAGTGTTTTTAATGTACACTATTTACCCAAATGTATTGTGCTTATTAGCTTCTTCTCGTCATAAACAGTATTCTTTTTACAATTATTCACACTTATTTTACATTTATTTGACACTTAACACAGGCATTACAACTAGTTTTGAAATTATAAAAATAAACTCATGACTAAAATCTTAAGCCGCTTACTCGTATTGGTATTAACGCTATCAGTTCTTAACTGTAAACCATCAACAGACAAAAATGAAACAACTAGTAAAGTTGATAAAATAAACGAACTCGTTAGTTTGTATTCAGAATACGATATGTTTCATGGTACAATTCTCGTTGCAGATCAAGGTGAGATCATCTATAAAAAAGGCTTCGGATTTGCAAATATGGAATGGGATATTCCTAACAAAGTAGATACTAAGTTTCAAATTGCTTCCATGACCAAATCGTTTACTGCCATGCTAATAATGCAATTGGTTGTTGAACATAAATTGGATGTACACGAACCAATTTCTACCTATCTTAAAGACTATCCTAAAACAAATGGAGACCAGATTACTATTCATCACCTACTCACCCATTCTGCGGGCATTGGACGCGATAGATCTAATAAAGAAAAACACAATCAACCAGAAGCTATGGTCAATCAATTTGCAAGTATTCCCTTACGGTTTACGCCAGGAGAACGCTTTAAATATAGTAATTCTGGCTACACACTATTAGGATACATTATAGAAACCATTACAGCACAATCTTATGAAGACGTGTTGCAAGAACGCATTTTTAAACCTTTAGAAATGAAAAACTCTGGATTTCACAAACATAGAAAGTTGATTAAAAACATGGCTTATGGTTATAATAAAAACTTTGGCGAATATTATGATAATGATAGTACAGACGAAACTACAGCCTATGCAGCAGGCGCCATCTACTCTACTGTAGAAGATCTCTTTATTTGGGATCAAGCATTGAATACAGAACTATTGTTACCTAAAAAGTATATGGATCTCATTTTTGTAAAACACATTATCGATTCTGATATCCATTATGGCTATGGTTGGGAACTGATAACAAAACCTATTGGCAATACGGCTGAAGAAGTAGAAACTGTTGGACACAGTGGTTCTATTGGTGGTTTTCGTTCGTTATACACTAAAATCCCGTCTCGTAATGCTTCGGTTATCATATTAAATAATTCCAGTCGCTCCTTTCGTACGTCTATAACAACGGCTATTACAGGAATACTATATAACCAACCTTACGATTTACCTTCTATTCCTTTAGCACAATTCATGCTTAAAACCATTGAAAATGAAGGCATCGATAAAGGCATTCAGTTTTATAAAAACCATAAAGATGCACCAGAATATCATGTAAGTGAACAAGAACTTGTCGTTGCTGGTTATCGTTTTTTACATGCTGAAAACCCAAAAGCTGCGGCCAAAATTTTCAAGCTAGCTACAGAAGTGTTTCCAGACCATGACAATCCTTTCGATAGTTATGCTGAAGCATTAATGGCATTAGGAAAAAACGATGAAGCGATTAGTAATTATAAAAAGTCTTTGACCTTAAACCCAAAGAATAATAACGCTATTAAAATGCTCGCTAAATTAGGCGTAACATATAGTACAGATCTTTTAAAAACAAATAATTGGGGAAAAGAACTGTTTGCAATCCCGTTACACTTTGCTCCAGATATTGAACTTAAAGGTTTCGAAGCTGCACGTTTTCCAAAAGGCTGGAACGATACCAAAAGTCCTAATTTTTGGACCTACGCTTTTGCTTGGAAAGTTAATATTGATAAACCGCTAACGCAAACACAAGTAGAAGACTATTTAATACAATATTACAATGGTTTATTAAGCGGTGTTAATAAAGAAAAAGACCTTGTATTGCCTAAAACAACTGTAGAAATCACACAAAATAAAGAAGGTGCTTTTGTAGGTGAAACAACTATTTACGATACTTTTGTTACTAGAAAACCACTAGTTTTACACTTTAATATAAAACAAACCCTTTGCGACAAAAATGGTGAATCTATACTACTCTTTAGAGTATCGCCTAAAAAGTTTAATCATAAAGTATGGCGCGATTTAATGGACATTAGCGTTTTAGAAAACAGTTGCGATTAAGAATCTTTTGGTTTCATAGCGGAAACGCTTAAGCTCATTCCTTAGCGTTGTAGTACAACCATTTTATAACCAAGCATATTAACCTGCAACTCTAGGATTTGACTTAATACCGACCTTTCTACTTTTTGAAATAATCATACTACAAAAACCAAATTTCTCTGTAATAAAACCTAAACATTTATAAACGCCCAAACCATGTATTGGGTATTTATAAACCACATCTGTAAAATGTACCGCATCAAAATACTTACCAGTTTTATCTACAAACGTGCTTAATCGCATTAGTTTTCCTTGTGACGTTCTGTTATGTCTAGAATTAACCAAGTTTCCATAGATAATAACTTGTTTATTTACATGCTCAGGCATTTCAAGAGCTGTAATATCATGTGCGACGGTTTCACCTATTAAATTAAAATAACCACACAACGGAAACCCTAATAATTCCATCTCATCGTAAGCATTTTCAATGGGATCTGTCACTAATTTAGGCAACTCAAAATGCTTGTGAACAGGTTTAAATAATTTAGGGTGCTTGCTTTTAGATGTACTAGCATTCAGTTTAAAAATAGCATGCCATAATAATTCGGTTTTAGGCTTTTTAGTAAACCTAAAACACCCAATTCTTATTAATATCGATAACTGCTCGATACTCACGTTAATACGGTCTATAAAATCTTCTAAAGACAAGTAATTACCATTCAATTGGCGTTCGTTTAAAAACCTTTGAATCACTAGTTTTTCTAAATTCCGAAGGTATCCAAAACCCAGATAAATAGCTTTCCCTAGCACTCTATTTGGGTGGTCGCTAGTATTAATACACGGTAATTCTATAATGGCGCCTTGCATTTTAGCTTCGTGTAAATAATGTTCTGCACTATAAAACCCACCACCATTATTAAGAACAGCCACCATAAATTCTATAGGGAAATAGCATTTTAAAAACAAACTTTGATAACTTTCTACAGCATAAGATGCAGAATGGCCTTTTGCAAAAGCATAACCTGCAAAACTTTTAATTTGATTCCAAACTTCGAATATTAAAGCTTCAGAATGTCCTTTTTTTTGCAATTGGCAATAAATTTTTGCTCCACACCTTCAAACTCTTTTTTGGAACGAAATTTACCGCTCATGCCACGTCTTAAAACATCTGCTTCGCCTAAAGTTAAATCTGCAAACTGATTGGCTACTTTTAAAACATCTTCTTGATAGACCATCACGCCATAAGTATCTGGCATAATTTTTAAAAGTATTGGATGTGCATTTTTCCTATGTTCTGGAAACCGGTGTCTTTTTATATATTCTTCCTTCATTCCAGAACCCGAAACACCTGGTCTAATAATAGAACTTGCGGCAACCAAACCCAAATAATCTTGCGTTTGTAATTTTGTCATTAATCCACGCATAGCAGGAGATTCTACATAATAAGCGCCAATAGCACCACCACTTTTAAGTAAGTTATTAATGTTTACATCGGTTTTAAAACGCTCCAAATCATGAATATCTATTGGTGGTAACTCGGGTCTGTTTTTAGCAATAATTTGCAAAGCATCTTTAATTTTAGCTAAACCTCTCTGACTTAAAATATCAAACTTAAAAACGCCAACCTCTTCTGCAATATTCATATCAAACTGAACTGTAGGAAAGCCTTTTGGTGGTAAAAATGTTGCTGAATATTTATGAATAGGTTCGTCAAGAATTAAAATACCTGCCGAATGCACACTAATATAATTAGGAAAGCCTTCAATTAATTTTCCGTATTTTAAAACCAGCTGTCCAACGTCATCCAATTGATTACTAGGTAAACGGCCTTTACTTAATTTGTCTATCTCTTCTTTTGGCAATCCAAAAACCTTACCTAATTCTCTAACTACAGCTCTATATTTAAACGTATTATACGTTGCTAAAAGCGCAGTGTTTTCGAATCTATTAAAAATATATTGTGTAACATCTTCTCGGTCTTTCCACGAGAAATCGATATCAAAATCTGGTGGCGACGCTCGAAACGGATTGATAAACCGTTCAAAATACAAATCTAATTCTATAGGATCTACATCTGTAATCCCAATAATATAAGCGACAATACTATTGGCGCCACTGCCTCGACCCACATGAAAATAACCTTTGCGTTTAGCATAAGAAATAATATCGTAATTGATTAAAAAGAAACTTACAAAATCTAAAGCTTTTATAGTGTCTAGTTCTTTTGTTATGCGCTTATAAACCTTTTCTGTTGGCTTACTATAGCGCTTTGGCAAACCTTGATAACACAGGTTTTCCAGTAGTTTATAATCGGTTGCGTTGCTTTTGGTATACCGTTTAAGATTTTGAGAGGTTCTTTCGCTTCCAAACCCAAAATCAATAGTACACAATGCCATAAGATTTGCTGTATTTTTTAGCACATTTGGGAAGTCTAAAAAGGCTAATGCTGTATCTTCTTTAGGCAACATAATCTCGTCCTGTTTACATTCTTCCTGTTTATCCAGTTTACTTAATAAGCAATTGTTATCAATCGCTCTCAATAATCTGTGCGCATTAAAATCTCTTTTATTTCTAATGGTTACCGTTTGAAGCACTACCAAAGTATCTGTAAAGGTTTTGAGTTTAGAAAACCTAAGCTTTCTAACTTCTGCTACGGAAATACCTATAAACTCGTAAGCTTCGAATACAGAGATCTCTAATTCTAAGACGTTTTCAAAAGGATAAATTATAAACGCATGCTCCAATTTTGGGGCTTTATCTGGAATCTCAAGCTTGTTTTCTAAATAATGAGAAAGCAAACTGTTTAATTCATGGAAACCCTTATTGTTTTTCGCGATTCCAACAAATTGCTGCTTGGCACCATTTCTAAAATCAATGCCAACAATAGGTTTAATAGCGTAATTTTTTGCCTGTTTTATAAAATTCAGGCAGGCAGACGTGTTATTAATATCTGTTAATGCTACGCAAGACATCTCGTTTTTTTTGGCTAATTCTAATACATCAATTTCAGAAAAAGTACCATAACGCAGCGAATAATAAGAGTGACAATTTAGATACATTATTGCTTTCTATGTGCTAATAAAACTGGTGGTTCGCCATTAAAAGGATTCTGAAATCTCCCAATGGTTTTCGCACCAATAGAAGAGGCGCGCATAATACTTAATTCGCCATATTTCTCGCGCACACCATCCATAGCTTTGTATAAATTTAGTAAGGCTTCGGTATCATCAAATAAATTTATTTGATAGTTACCACTCACAATATCCGTGAATTTCACACCAACCAAACGTACTAATAAACGTCGGTTATAGAGTTTTTCAAAGAGTTCTAAAGCCGTTGGAATAATGGTATGGTCTGCACTCGAATAAGGAATTTTTATTTGTTTACTATAGGTATTAAAATCTGAATATCTAATTTTAACACTCAATGTTCCTGCTAATTTATCTGCACGTCGTAATTGAAAGGCCAAATTTTCAGCCATCGCAAAAATGGTGGTTCTCAATTTGGCAACATCAATAGTATCTCTATTAAACGTACGTTCTGTAGAGATCGATTTCCGTTCGTGAAAAGGAATTAAAGGCGCATTATCAATCCCATGTGCGCGTTTCCAAATCGTAACACCGTTAACACCTAAAGCACTCGCCATCATTTCAACGGGCATTTGTTGTACAACACCAACGGTATCAACACCTAAATTTCTAAGAATCTGATATGTTTTCTCACCAACAGAAGGGATTTTACGAATGGATAAAGGCGCCAAAAACAGTTTTTCGAAACCTGAATCAATTTTTAATTGGTTATTTGGTTTGGCTTCTCCAGTGGCCACTTTAGACACTATTTTATTTCCAGACAGTCCAAAAGAAATTGGAAGTCCAGAGTCTTTTATAATTTTTTGTCTTAATTCTGAAGCGTATTTATAAGTGCCATGAAACTTATCCATACCTGTTAAATCGGCATAAAACTCATCTACACTTGCCTTTTCAAACACAGGTACTTTCTCCTTTATAATTTCTGTAACCAAATGAGAATATTTAGTATAAATACCAGAATTCCCTTTAATTACAACTGCTTCAGGACACAAACGTCTAGCAATTTTCATGGCCATTCCCGAATGTACACCAAACAACCTAGTCTCGTAACTGCATGCCGCTACCACGCCTCTATCTCCTGTGCCACCAACTAATAACGGTCTGTTTTGTAGACGCGAATCAATCAATCTTTCGCAGGAGACAAAGAACGTATCTAAGTCTAGATGTAAAATAGTATTTAGCATAATGCAAATATAGTTTGCAAATCAAACAATGATTGTTTAGTTTTGAAACATTATGGATTATTTCTCAAAAAATATTAAATACCTCAGGCATTTAAAAAACCTGTCTCAAGAAACTTTAGCCGAAGAGTTATGTGTTAACAGATCTCGAATTGCTGCGCATGAATCTAACAGAACAAAACCTAATGTAGAGATGTTACTGGCGATTTCTAATTTCTTTAAAATCCCTATAGATGCGATTTTAAAAACCGATTTAAGCAAGCTTAACGGCAACTCGTTTATAGAATTAGGAAACCAGCGCATCTTGTTTCCTATAACCGTAGATATTGATAATGAAGATCTTATAGAAATAGTCCCTATAAAAGCTTCTGCAGGCTATCTTTCTGGTTACGACGATCCAGAATATATTGAGCAACTGCAAAAAATTAAGCTGCCGTTTCTTCCCACAGGCAAGCATAGAGCGTTCCCTATAAAAGGCGATTCTATGTTACCCATGAAAGATGGCGCTTTTGTTATTGGCCGTTTTATTGAAGATAGAAGCCAAATAAAAACAGGCAATACCTATGTGTTACTCACTAAAAACGATGGCATGGTTTACAAAAGAGTTTTTAATAATATTGCTTTTAATAATTCGCTATTGTTAATGTCTGATAATAAATTCTATAATGATTATAGCGTGCCTATGGACGATATTTTAGAATTATGGGAATTTACCTGTAGTATAAATACCCAAGAATATAGCAAAGAAGAACTTAAAATAAGTTGTATTATGAATATGATGAACGAACTTGGAATTGAATTAAAAGCTTTAGAGAAATTGGTTTCTTAGGTGGGAATTCTGATGTGGTTTTTGGCTTGTAATTTATAATAAATCGAACTATATTTACTGTAACCGTTTGACTGCACCTCTATTTATATGATAAAATTTAAATACTTCGCCGCTTATATTATACCACTTCTAGGTTTACTAACCTTTAATACCACAGGTATTTATGCGTATATAGGATTATTTATTTTATACGTTTTAATTCCTGTTTTAGAGCAAATCCTTCCAAACAATACCTATAATTTAAATGACATTGAAAAAGGTCTCGCAAAGAAAGATGTGTTTTTCGATTTGGTCCTTTATCTTTCTGTACCGCTTCATCTTTTTGTTGGTTACCAGTTTTTAATCACTGTTTCTAGTACAGCAATACCGCTCTCCCATTTGATTGCTTGTATTTTAATGATGGGTACTATTCTTGGCGTTAACGGCATTAATATTGGTCATGAATTGGGGCACAAAACAGAGCATCCAGTAAAGCAGATTTTAGCACATATTATGCTATTAACATCGCTTCAAAATCATTTTATACCGTATCATAATGGTGGACACCATAGAGATGTTGCCACACCAGACGATTATACTTCTGCTAAAGAAGGCAGTATTTTTTACTTTTTTGCAATACGCTCTCAAATTGGTGGCTATTTTAAAACATGGAAACTAGAAGCACAACGCCTAAAAGCGCAAGGCAAAAACGCGATTCTTAATCCTATGATTATCTATACGCTTTTACCAGTACTTTTGCTTTTTAGCATCTTTTATTTCTTTGGTCTACAGGTTATGTTTATCTACTTTATTACCAGTGTTATTGGTATTTCTATCTTGGAAGCACAAAACTATTTTGCACATTATGGCTTGCGTAGAAAAATGCAAGACAACGGAAGATATGAACGTGTAAAACCAAAACATTCTTGGAATTCAGATCATATTATAGGACGTGTATTATTATTTGAACTCACACGGCATTCAGACCATCACCATATGGGCGCAAAACCATACCATTTACTAGACTCTAAAGAAAACAGCCCTAATTTACCTTATGGTTATCCAGCGATGCTCGTACTCTCTTATTTTCCCTTTTTGTTTAGACCGATTATGAAAAAACAATTGGAGTTGTATGGTGTTGGGTAGTGGTTTTCTTGAAAATGATGTTGTGATTAAGGTTTGGTTATTTTTGGAAATTGGGTGTTTTTTTGTTTTGTTTTTGGGTGTTGAGATAATGTGAAGAATAGGTTGGAGAGTGTTGTGTGAAATGAATAACTAGCTCTTACAGTATAACATTCCACTCACTAACAACTGTTTTACAATAACACTATTAAGTTCAGTGAAAATTTAATATTGATATTTATTGAATTATACTATTCTTAAGAGACGAGCGATAATTTGAATTCTTCTAGGAACCTATTACGTTTTTATCGAAAACTAATTCATTTTAATTAAGAAATGATAAACTTCACAAATTGCACTATCTCTTTGATGCATCGATTTAATTACTTTTAAACTACTATTCTTACTTAATTCAATATTCATACTATATGAAATAAGTTTTGCTCTTTCATCGTATTCTTCTTTTAATGGTAATTCCTTAATATACTGAATGTACTTATCTTGAAACTCAGAAAATTTTTCTGTTTCCGAATAAATAAGCATAAAATTCCTAGATAATCCATTTGTATCATAATCGATTAATAGCTTATTTAAATGATTAATAATAGTTTTGTTTCCAGAATTAAAAGAACTTAATCTCATAGCTTCAACTATGGCAACAGGCATATTTCTACTATTTCGAACCATTATATCTAATTCTCCACTAAATTTTTTGGCTTTACCACTTCTAGTTTGGTCAGTAACAAAATATCCTTTTGATCTAAGGTTATCAGTAAAATTATCCGTAATTAAATCTTCAATTTTAACAATATTTTTACGTTCTAAAATCCTAGAAGATATTTCCCATATATCATACGTTAAGTCTTCTGTAGTAAATCCGAAATCAGTTTTATACTCGCCTGATGACATATCATATGGGCCAATCAACTTTGATAAATCTACATTTTTCAAATACATTTGACATTGAACCGTTTGAACTTTAGCATTTCTTGCTCTTTCAAGGTATTCATAATCAAACATGAATGGAGAATCTTCCTTTAAACAATTCTCACAATTACATTGTATATTAGTTTCGTGATGTGGAAAATTTAATGTTTCATTAATTATATCTAATTCTCTTTTAATAATACTCAATAATGTAGCTTTATTATTACCTGAAACTTTAATCTTGATTGTTCTTGAAAACTGATTACTTTCAATTATTCCTATAGAATCATTATGCTTAACATAAAGACCATTTTTCCAATAAAAATTGTCAAAAATAGAATCTTTTAACCTTACAGTTAAACGTGATAAAATTCCTGCTGGCATAAAGTCATATTTATAAATTAAACTTATTGGGTCTATAATTTTAATTTCTAAATCAGGTGAACTTGGTCTTAATAATTCTGGTATAATAAAAGTTCCTTTATTTATTTCAAAACAAAGTTCAAATTTTTTCATTAACTCAATTATGTAACTCATCTGCTGAGAATCATAATCAGGTATCTGTTTTTCTAATAATTCGTTATCAAACTCACCAAATTTTTTGATTACATCATTCAAATCAAGTATTCTATATACACAATTCGTTGCCCATTCAGGTTTTAAAAATACTATTGGTTTTAGAATTGGATTGTCTATAAAATGCAAAAACACTCCTAAATCATGAAAATAATTACTTAAATGTTTAGATTCTACTTTATTAAGTCCATAACTATGGCAAATATCTATATAAGTTTCATAGGATATATAGTTATCCGTAAGTTCTTCTAAGTCTTCTCTAATATTACTCCAAACTTCAGGTAATTTATCTCCAATATGTGGTAGAGTAGCAATATTTGATTTTATACAATCAACTAGATCTTCAATGTTTGTTCCTTCTTTTGCACTTACTGATTTAAAAGCTTTAATATTTGGGAATTTCTCTTTCAAAGATTTCTCATCTATTTCTTTTACTCTTTCATCAATTTTATTGAGAACAATAATTACAGGAGATCCATTACTAAGCATTTGTATTATATTCAGCCAATAATCAAAATTTATTAGTGATTCATCTTTTCTGGCTTCCCATAAAAATAGGTAAATAGATCTTTTCGTTAGAAAAAATTGATGAGTAGAATGATATATTTCCTGTCCTCCAAAATCCCAAGCATTTAATCTAATTCTTTGATTTCCATCATTCTCTGTTTCACAACTAAGATGCCATTTAAAGATATCAATACCTTCAGTAGTAAGGGTTTCAGGATTACTACCATTAATCATCTTGTTAATTAAATAGGTTTTTCCCACAGCTCCTTGACCTACAACTAAAAGTTTAGCTTCGTTTAAGCGTACTGAAGCACCTAAATGCATGTAGTAGTTTAAAACACCCTTTAATCCTTGTTTTGAAATTTCAACTGGAACATCACCTATTGGATTACCACTTAAGTTCAAATCTTGAAGCTTTTTAAGCTTTGCAAATGACTTTGGTAAAGTAATAATATTATTACCTGTTAAATTTAAATAACGAAGCTCTGTCAGTTCACATATTTCTTCAGGTAAATCAGTTATATTGTTATAACTTAAATCTAAGTGCCTTATCGATTTTAGATTATTAATATCATCAGGCAAGTTCTCAATGGAATTTGATGATAAATTTAGATGCTTAAGGTTTACAAGAAGTAATGATTTTGGGAATTTACAAATTCCATTATTACTTAAATCCGCTTCTTTTAATTTATCAAAAGATGAAAAATCAACTCTTAATGTTTCTAATTTATTAGATGACAAGTCAATTTTTTCTAATGAAATAAAAAGTTTCTGTAAACCAATTAAATCAGTTACTCTATTACCTCTAAAATTTAAAACTTTAAGACTTTTACATAAAGTAATTACTTCTGGAAAAAGAATAAACTTATTATTACTCAAATTTAAATTCTCCAACAATTCGAAATTTTCAAAAAAGTCAGGTAATTCAGTTAAACTATTATTAAATAAATTTAAAAATTTTAATCTTTTAAAGTTCTTAATTTCACTTGGAACACTTTTTAGTCGACCATTTTCTAACCTTAAATCTTTTATTTTATTTGGATTCTTTGGATTGATTTTATTTTTAATGTCAGGCTTCATAAAAAGAATTTAAAGTATTATTAATAAGGTATTCAAATATAATATAATTTGTAGTACTAATGCGATAATGTAAATAGCTCTTCTTTCTTATCATCCTTAACAAATCATTCCTTTTAATTATAAAAATTAAAACTACAAAAAACAAACAGCATCATTTTACGGTAACCCGTAACTCATTAAAAATAAGAGAAACTAATTATAGCTTATGCTCCGTGAATACACAAACGTATACCATTGGATCGTGTTTTTATAGCGTATAAATACCTGTTTATTAAAAAAAGTACGCATCAACTAGTAGCATCATATTTTTTCTTAAAATCTAAAGGCGTTGTGCCTACTTTTAATTTAAATAGTTTAGAAAAATGTGCATAGTCTGTATACCCTAAAGTTTCGGCTGTAGTAGATAACGGGTTTTTAGAATGTACTAGTAATCGTTTGGCCTCTAATAGTACACGCTCTGTAATAAGTGCTGTTGTGGTTTTATTTAGAGTAGATTTAGTAATTCTATTTAAGTGTTTAGAAGTGATGTTTAATTTATTGGCATAGAATTTTGCAGATTTTTCAGTTTTATAATACGTTTCGATTGTGTTTTCTAAAACAGCTAACGCTTGTAAATAAGAGGACGACAAAACTTCTTTTCTAGAGGCCATAGTACTATAAATACGAGACAAATCGATATAGGTGAGATTAATAAGGCTTGCTAACTTTTGCTTTTTATAAGTGTTCTTTTCGTGGTATTCGGTATTTATTTCTTGAAAACGTGTTGCTATAGCACCCAATTGTTTTGTGTTTAGCATAAGATTTGGAGGGTTCTTATAAGAATAGTAAAACGGGAATTGGCTTATTTTTTTATTCAAAAAATGAAGTTCGTAAAACGCTTGAGTATGAAAAAAAATATAGCCTTTTGGAACACTCGAAAATGTCCAACGGTGTGTTTGCCCTGGTCTTAAAAAGAAAACACTTCCACGAGAAACGCTATAAGTATTAAAATCTATTTCATGTGTTCCTGTACCTTCAGAAAAAAACACACATAAAAAGAAATCGTGACTGTGTGGTTTGTGTACAATGCGCTCATTCTTTTTTAAATGTAGACTTAAAGCGTTGCTATAAAAATTTGATAACGCGTCTTCTTCTTCAAACTGTTCAATATTTAAAATTGGCAAACTTTTCATAATACTAAAATAGGTCCTAAATATACAAAAACTGGAGCCCTTTGTACAAACAAAACTCTAAAACAATACCATACATTTGCGCTATTAAAGCAGTATATTATTGTGTTTTATACCAAAATGGCTTTAGAATGCAATACGTCTTATTTACAAACAAATAATACGTAGTGAATGATTATAATAAAGCGTTTGATTATGAAATTTTTAAAAGGAACTAAAATTTATAGTATTTTCACTGGAAACTGTCCTGTGTGCCACAATGAAAGCATGTATACCGTGCCTAATCCATACCATGTAAGAAGTACCTTAACTATGGAAGAGCGTTGCAGCCATTGTAACACACGGTATAAAATTGAACCTTCTTTCTTTTTTGGAGCCATGTATGTTAGTTATCCTGTAGGTATTGCTATTGGCGGAACGTCCTTCTTTTTAACCTATTTTGTATTTAATCTCACTTTAGCAGTTTGCTACCTTTTACTAGTTATCGTTATGCTTCTCGCGCTACCAGTAATTTTAAGGGTGTCAAGAAATATATGGATAAATCTTTTTATGAACTTTAACAAAGCCAAATCCTCTAAAAGAAAGGAAACCATTAAGAATTAAAATGATGCTGTTTTTATATAGCTTTTACTACTGCTACATCTGCGTTCTTTAAGTCTACCTTTTAACTTTTGAACATAAATAGTAGCACAATGAAATAGCACTTTTTATGATACTATTCATGTCAAAAAAAAAGCGCAATTACATATTATAATTACGCTTTTAAATCATGACATTAAGTTATTTCAGGCAAGTACTATTTGAGAAACGCATTGCTCTTCTACTCCAATTTTTCATCCGCAATTTGAAACCGCGACACCATCACTTTCCACAATTTATTAGACGCTCCAGATTTACCACTACCATAAGTTGAAGGCGACTCTTCGTAAGATTCTATACCACCATAAATATATCCAATATGTACTGGCTCTGTACCAGAAAAAGTGCTATCACCATCGATAACATCGGTTTCCATATTATTTATCGTTAAATACTTAGCATTGCTATTTGGCATAAATGCGGCTTCTGCTCCGTAAAATTTAGTGGAAGGAAAAATGTTTGAAATAGTATCAAACGCACTAACTTTAGTGCTTACATTGTACTTAGAATAGCCTAAAGTATTTGAAAACCCAGACAAGAATTTATCAAGTTTACCATTACCAATACCTCCAGGTAAAAAGGTATGAAGATCTTGACTTTGCGTATCGTAGATTACAAAATCTGGGCAAGAATACACATTAGAATTATTCTGGTTGTGCTTAGCATCTACAGTAAATTTTGTTGTTCCGTTTGGTGTAATGTAAATGGCATCGTTCCAAGCCGCATATACCTTCTCACCGTATTTAAATACGCCAGCCATTAATGCAAAATTAGAGGCGATCGCATTGTTTTTATCGAGATAAACAGCAGGAACAATTGGTAAATCGCGTCTTCTAAAAATAGAAGTGCTGTCTGCCAGCTTCGGATTATCTCTTAAAACACTAGATGACATATCGCTAATAGTATCTGTTACGGTTGCGGTAAGTTCTAAAGTGCTCACATTTGCTGAGAAACCAAATTCATAAACCGCGTTTAAATACACCTGACCTGGACCAAAATCGTGTCCAGCAGCCAAGTAAAATTGTTTGTCTATCACTTTTAATTCACCACCAGTAGCCTTTAAAGTGCTGTTGTTTCCAAATTTAAAAAGATCCGTCCATTCTAAAGCTGATAGATTCCAATCGTTATTGACTAGTCGCATTAAAAGTGGGACATTTATTTTCGCAATAGCATCTGATGTTGTATAATTTTTTGCTGTTGCTTTCTGTCCTGCTGGAGGTCCATAACCACCAACAACATAGAGGTACTCTCCAGATTGTACTGCTTGAGGATTGGTACAGATAAAAACAGTACCGTATTCTTCTAATAGGTTTGCCACTTTTAGACAAGTCGCTTTAACAACTTCAGACTCCCCATTTTCACCTTTTGCCATCGTTTGAATAGTTCCTAGCAGGGTCCAAAAATCTAAAAATGCTTTGGTTCCTGTTTCTGGATTAAACGCATAAATAAATGAGTTAAAAGATTTCGCTGGAAATGACTTTAACGAATAATCGTTTGTGTTAAGATTGTGTAATCCTCCTAGATTCTCGTTTTCGTTCGTTCTTCCTGCAAAAAGCAACCAATCGTTACCAATTTTTGCATGTGCATAAGATTGCAAAGCTGGCGCGAGATAATTAGTGTCGACAGCTTCTAAGGCTACAGAATAGGTGTAAAAAGCTTGGACGCCGCTTTCTATTAAAACGGCCTTAGTTTCGGTTCTCTTCCCACAAGATGCTAAAAGAAAAGCGAGCATTAATAGCGTTAATAGGTTCTGGTTTTTTAATTTCATGGGTTTCGATGTAAAGTTAGTACTCTTTTAGTGTTTGTTTTTTATAGTGTATTACTGCTGTACTTTATTAGTGCTACGCGACACATTTAGTGCGCGATTAATAAAACCCTAAGCTTTTTTATTCTTTTTTTTCTCATTTCTCATTTCTCTATTCAGTTTACGTGTTTTAAGTGCTAAATCTGGACTAGAAAGGCTTCCCCAAGTGTCTTCCATGTGTTTTATTTTATCTGTTGCATTGGCTTGTTTTAAAATATTTAAAACCGCGTTGTATGCAGAATCTAAAGCACCAACAATCCAACCATGATGAACAGAGCAACATTCGCCTGCCAACATTAAAGAGCCATTAAATTCTGGTGTTAATAAGGTTGGATACAAGTTTTTAAATTGTCCAGGCTTAAACAAAGCAAAAGCACCACCATTGGCATGGTTATCCCAAAACCACGTTTTTGTGGTGTCTTCTGGTTTATAGCCTGAAAACTCATCGTAAACTTCTACTTCTGGATAGAGGTATTGAATGCCTTTTAAACATTCGTTTACACGTTCTTGGTCTGACAATGCGCCAATACGTTCTGCATCTTGTGCCCAACAATAGACTTGTAAAACACCACCTTTAGCGTCGTAACCATAAGAAGGGTATACAATTTGTCGGTTTGATTTATCTGAAACCCCAACGCCTAAACCAGCATCTTGCCTTTCGCCTAAAGTGGCCCAAAATTGTGTTTTAAAAGTAATAAACGCTTTGAATGATGGCATATAATTACATTCGCGAATGGCACGTGCCTTTGAGAAGGAGAGTTTATCGAAAAAATTAGTTTTTAAATCGCCACTTAAATACGCTCCATTTGGTAAGGTACTTATAACATAAGGATATTGCTTTTCGATGGTTTTATCGTCATTTTTAATAGTCATTTTCATGCCACCATGGCCATTGTATAATTTTTTATCATAGGTTACATTAGAGACTCTATGATTCATAAACACACGTTCTTTTTTATTTGATTTTTTACCAGGAACCGGTGTTGCTGCATCTGCTGTTGGTACTGAATCTGGAGCGTGTGCTGCTGGTGTTAAATTTGTTGGAGAATAGCCATAATATCCTTTTTCGCCTTTAATCATTCCTGTTAATACTTGGGCTATATTTCCGTCTGACGGCAAAACACCTGTATCTAAATTTAATACTGCTTTGCAGGCCTCTGGAAAGTGTTGCATCCCTTTATCTATAGTTACCATGTATATGTTTTCGTCTTGTGTATCGTACGGATTTTTACTTCCGAGCCAATCGTAAGTCGCCAAAACAATTTCTACAAAAGACACAGAGTACATGCCTGTTCCTACATTTAAGGTTTCTAAATAACTTGCAATATTGTATGGTAAAAAGTCAGATTTCTCTCCCATTTCCGGATCGTAATATTCCCCTAAGTCTCCCAAAGTAAACACATTAGTTAAATACGCCCACATGGAATAATTATCGTACTTCATTAATTTTTTAAAACCTTTAGAAAACGATTTATTAATTGCTTCTAGAAACGGTTCATTGACTTTATCTAATACTTTATTTATAGGAAGATAGGTTTCGCTTTTAGAGGGCTGTACTTCTGTAAGCCAAACCATAGGAATATCTCCACCGTTATCCACATCAAAATTTAAAGTGTTTAAATCCGCCTCTCCAGCAGTAATAGGCTCCTTCATGTTATTGTAACGTAAACGTTGTACAGGAGAATTATAATAAAACTTTCGCCACTTTAGTACTTTATCCTCAAGTCCGTTGCGCTCTAAAACGGTATTTAGAGACAATGCTAATTGTTGTACTGGTAACATGTCTTCTGAAAACTGCGGAATTCGCATGCCTCCTACTTCACCATATAAACCGGCTTTGTCTTTATCTTTTGCATCGTAATTTGTGGAATACCAAGTATCTATTCTACCTCCTACGCGTTTAGAACTTTCGAAGACTTCACATTCTATATTTAAAGACTGTAAAATAAGACCAGCATATAAACCTGCGAAACCACCACCAACAATACCTACAATGGGTTGCTTGTCGTCATCGGAAGTTATGGAAGCCTTAAAATGAGTTGCTTTTTTTCGAGCGCGTTGTTTATTAATGGTGTCTTCGTATTCTGAACCGTGGTTCTCTATTAGCCATTCTGAGAAGGCATTACGAACAGAACCTGCTCTTTTTATTTCTTTTTTGGATGATTTTTTGTTAGGTTGAAATGGAAAATAGCTCATGAGATATCAAGTTTTAGTAGGTTAATGTACAAACATAAACAATAGACTGGTTTTTTTACAGCGTATAAACACCTGATTATAAAGTATAGACCAGTCTACTTTTGCTCTACGTACCCAATATTAAAATTAACCATGTTAGCGAATCATTTGTTTTTGAAAAGCTCACAAATAACATCCTATATTTTAAGCTGAAATTCCCACAAAAAACTATATTCGCGCGATGTGGATTTATTTAGGCTTATTGGCTGCACTTTTTTTGGGTTTACACAACTTATGCAAGAAGCATGCGGTACAAGGTAATGAGGTGTTTCCAGTGCTTTTAGGCACTGTTTCTAGTGGGTTTTTATTAGTAGTAGTATTTTATGTGCTCTCAATTTGTTATCCAGAATACGCACAAGCCAATGGATATCATTTTCAAGTCATTACTCTGCAAACACATGGTTTTATTTTTATAAAGTCGGCTATTATGGCTGCGTCTTGGATATTAGCCTATCAAGCCTTAAAACATTTGCCACTTACTATTGTAACACCAATACGTTCGGCAGGACCCTTTTTTACTTTTATTGGTGCTATTGTAATCTATAAAGAGAGTCCAAATGTGTACCAATGGTTTGGGTTTTTCTTAATTATATTTTCGGTGCTATTATACTCTAGAATCGGCAAAAAAGAAGGCATAAATTTTAAACGTAACAAATGGGTCTTTGCTATTATTGGTGCAACCTTTCTAGGCGCTTCTAGCGGTTTGTATGATAAGTTTTTAATCCAAAGTTTAACTTTAAATCCTCAAACCTTACAGTTTTGGTTTTGCTTATATACCATCCTTATTTTACTGGTTATCTTAAGTATTACCTGGTTTCCGTATGCAGCAAAACGTAAAGCGTTTAAGTTTCGCTGGTCCATTATTGCTGTTGGTGTGCTATTAGTAGCTGCAGATTATTTCTATTTTAAAGCCTTGCAAGATCCTGAGGCATTAATTATGTTGCTATCTGCTATAAAAAGAAGCCAGATACTCATTGCTGTAGTGGTTGGTGGTTTGGTGTTTAAAGAGAAAAACAAGCGTAAAAAATTAGTGCCGCTCGCTGGTATTATGCTTGGTGTTTTTTTGATTTTGTATTCTAGTTAATACGCTAACCCCAAGGAAACCTAATGCTCATTTAAAGGTTGCATTTATAATGCTACCACTTAGCCGTTAGTTATTGTTAGGTGTCGGTTTTATTTATAAAATTTAAGCGGTCTTAAGTCTTGTTTTTTCTTTATTTACAACATTTTCTAAATCCTTTTTCCCTAAATGTTTAAGCGTTTTTGTATGATCTACAATCGCTTGAAAAAACGATTTTTTAACATGGTATGGCATCCCAAACTCTAAAGCAGTATCTGAAACAATTTTACTTAAATTTTTATAGTGTACATGGCATACGTCTGGCAATACATGATGTTCTACTTGATAATTTAAACCACCAATTAGCCAAAATAGAAATTTACTATTAGGAGAAAAGTTACACGTAGTAGCAAATTGATGACTATACCAATTATCGTTCATTGCACCATCTGCATCTGGTAACGGAAAGGTGTTATCTTCCATAATATGTGCGACTTGAAAAACAGTACTTACCAAAAGGCCCGTTACAAAATGCATGCATATAAAGGCTAACAATATAGTGCCCCAAGCAAAGGGCAATAAAATCATTGGTAACACGATAGCATAAGAATAATAAAAAAGCTTCCATGCAGTCATGCTAATTAATGCTTTTTTATATTCGTGCTTTCCGTTTAAAAAACCCATGTCCCTGTAGCGTTTTAAACGCACAAAATCTTTAGTCGTAATCCACGATATGGTTGAGATACCATAAAAAAACCAAATATAAATATGTTGATATTTATGCGCTTTATAATGTTTTGCATTTGGCGAAAACCTAAGAAAAAAAGGTGCATTTAAATCGTCGTCTGCATGATCAATATTGGTGTATGTATGGTGTAAAATATTATGTTGAATTCTCCAAACCGTTGCATTAGCACCAATAAGATTAAACGAATAGCTTAAAAGTTTATTTATGAACTTGTTTTTTGAATACGATCCATGGATAGCATCGTGCATAACACCCATACCAATTCCTGCCATTCCTAAGCCACTAAGAATGTACAAAGTGAATAGTTGCCAAGTTTCTGTGACCACACCAGAAGATAGTAATGTTAATGGCACAATAAACAACGATAGCATAATGATTGTTTTAATAACCATTGTTGCATTAGCGTTTCGGCTTATTTTTTGTGTTTTAAAGTAGGTATTTACTCTCGATCGTAACGTTTTTGCGAAGTCAGGATTGATGTCTCTAGAAAATTTAGGAGTATTGATGCTATTAATTTTTAAATTAAAACAGTTCTAATCATCAGTTTCTTTTATACTGAATACCATCTGTTTAAAAATTGACAAAAACAAAAATTAAAATAAAAGGGATGATTTATTAAAATAATGCAATCAACAACTAATATTGTAAAGATAGATTAAATATAGATTGTTATATAATACTATTTAATATTTCTGCTATTGATACGTACTAAACTATACTTAAAAATGGACATTTCAAAAATAAAAAAAGCCCATCACGAATGATGGGCTTCTGTAAAAAATTGAAGTATGTATTAGATAACTTTTACATTTACTGCATTTAATCCTTTGTTACCTTCTTGTAGATCGAATTCAACTTGATCGTCTTCACGAATCTCGTCAATTAATCCTGAAATGTGTACAAAGTGATCTTTTTCAACACCTTCTTCTGTAATAAATCCAAATCCTTTGGCATCGTTGAAAAATTTTACTGTTCCTTTACTCATAATAATAATATATTTAATTTTAATAATTACTATATAGATATCAAAGATGATGCCAAAAATAAATATATGTGTATTAGATTAAATAATCCTAGTTTTATTGTAATCTTGTCAACTATTAGAACTTTTAACTTTATTTATAATCTTTGGATTTACTAACAGTATTAATTTGGTTTTCAAGCTTGGCCTTTATTTATTTTGGGATGAATTGTTTTTATTCAAAATTTATTATTGCAGAATTTCATCGCTATAAGCTAGCCAAATACAGAAAACTAACTGGATTTCTTCAATTAATAGGTGCTATTGGATTACTAATAGGTTTATATAAAAATCCTACTTTGTTACTATTATCATCTGCAGGATTAGGATTTTTAATGTTGGCTGGCTTTGCAGTACGAATTAAAATTAAAGATAATTTAATTCAATCTTCGCCATCTTTTATTTTTGCTGCGCTAAACCTATATATTGTGTATAAAACTTGTTTAAACTATTTTTAAAAAGAAAAATAGGCAATAATAAAATTCATAATAATAAATAAAAAGGCAGGAAACGATTTGTATAATTCGTCTTTTACTTTAATATGCATAAGTATTGAACCTATTAATAGTAAAGCTAATCCTAAGCTTCCAATCAAAGTTAAATAACCAAATTGTATTGAAGCCAGTAATACTAAGGCTAAACTTACCTTAAAAAAGCCAATTACATAACAAAATGTTTTTGACAAACCATATACTTCGAATTCTTCAAAAATAGTGTTTGCTTTACCACCTCTCCACTTTGTAGGTTTCTTATACTGAATTAGCCAAACATTTAAAATACTGACAGACACAATGACTTTTAATACAATAATTATATAATCGATTACATTCATTTATTTTAATTTTTATGATGTGTTACACTTCTACGAATTTATAACAATTAAATCCAACTAAAAATAGTTAAAGTAGACGTTTTAAAGTTTTATAAGATTTATCAAACTATAACCACGCTACTATCTTTGTTTTAATATTGACTCCTTATCTTTAATAAGTAATAACCGTAAGATTTTATTTTCGTGAGTTGGTAATAGACTTGTGAATTTTTAATAACATCGTTTACAAAAAGCAAAAAACCACTACATACGTAGTGGCTTTATGCTTTTTCATAACAATTTTAATATACTTTATTTAGGCATTACTACAGAGTCAATAGCATGTATAACTCCATTTGATGCTGCAACATCTGCAATAACTACTGTTGCTGTTCCTCCTTTTGCATCTTTAAGCATAACCTTACCACCCTTTAGTGATAACGTAATGTTTTCTCCTTGTACAGTTGTAACAGTAAACGCACCGTTATTCTTTTTAATAGCTGCAATTACTGCAGCAGCTTCAAACTTTCCAGAAACTACGTGGTACGTTAATATAGACGTTAATGTTGCTTTACTTTCTGGTAACAGTAAACTTGCTACTGTTCCTTTTGGTAATGCCGCAAAAGCATCATTAGTTGGAGCGAATACAGTAAATGGTCCTTTACTACTTAAAGTCTCTACTAAACCAGCAGCTTTTACAGCAGCAACTAAAGTTGAAAATGCTTCGTTACCTGCAGCAACTTCAACAATATTTGGTGATTGCTCCTTTACTACTAATTCTTTAGAAACTAAAGCAATTTCTTCGCTTACTTCAACGGTTTCTTTTTTCTCTTGTGCACATGAAGTCAATAATAATCCTGCTACCGCAAATGCACCTAATGTTTTCAATACTTTCATAATCTTTTATTTTTTTGTTTGTTTGTTTGTTAACACTACAAATATAGTAGAAAACCACTTTTGTTTAAAATATTTAACAAAACATTAAACAAATTAGTATTACATAGTAGACATGAAAAATAAAAAGGCCTATCCATAAATTGATAGGCTTTTGAAAAAATTTGAAGACTATGTATTTTAGATAACCTTTACGTTTACTGCATTTAATCCCTTGTTACCTTCTTCTAGGCCGAATTCAACTTGGGTAGCCTTCGCGAATCTCATCGACTAAACCTGAAATGTGTACAAAATGATATTTTTCAACACCTTCTTCTGTAATGAATCTAAATCCTTTGGCATCGTTGAAAATTTTACTGTTCCTTTACTCATAATAATACTATATTTAATTACAATAATTACTATCTGGAAATCAAAAATGGTGACAGAATTATAAAAAGGTTATTTTTTTTCTTTGAAGTAATAAAATAAACACCAATTAATATCACTATTGCTGCGACTAAAGATTGCAAGCTTAGTTTTTCATCTAAAACATACCAACCTAAAAACATCGCTACAATTGGGTTTACATACGCCGAGGTTGCTACTTTTTCTGTGGAGACTTGCTTTAATAAGTAATTATAAGCCGTAAAAGGTATTATGCTTCCTAAAGTGGTTAATATCAACATCACTATTTGCACATCTGTACTCCATTGTAACGGTGAAACCCATACCTCTTGCTTTAACACACTTAGCGCGACCAACATAACACTTGCTATAGCCATTTGGTAACCTGCAGCTACAAAATAATTTTTTGGTAAATCGGCTTTAGAGACAAAGACGCTAGCGTAACTCCAACCAAAAACACAAGTAAGAATCATAAAAATTCCTAAAAGCGCATCTTCATTGGTTACCAGTTCTTGCTGACTTACCAATAGATACATTCCTACAAAACCTAAAGCAACACCAATTAAGGACTTAAGTTTCATTTTTTTATTATCCATTAATCGCATTAATACTAACACAAATAATGGTTGTGTAGAAGCTAACAAAGCAGCAAAACCACTATCTACATACTTTAAAGCCCAAACAAACACGCCGTTTCCATAAACTAAAAATAGGAACCCTACTAGGATTGAATTTCTAAACTGTTTTTTTGTGATAGACAATTTCATTTTTAATGCCTTGGCAATCCCAAATATTAAGACAGTTGCACAAATAAAACGAATGGCAGCCAAGAAAAATGGAGGCAGTTCAGTCACTGCAATTTTATTAAGTAAATAGGTAGAACCCCAAATTATGTAAATGGAGATAAACGCAAGTATAATGAGTACATTTCTATTAAGTTTAAGCATTTTAAAGTGTTTTATAAAATAAAGCTGTGTTCATAATTTTTGTACTCATTAACTACCAATCAATAGGAAAGTAATCTTTCAAGAATTTACCACACCAATGTTTACCAGTATTGATACCATCTATTAATGGATCCATTACACGTGCTGCGCCATCTACAATATCTAAAGGAGGCTGAAAATCGTGTACTTCTACTTTTTGTTTAGATAATGCTGCAGGATCTTCGTCTGTAACCCAACCTGTATCTACTGCATTCATATAAATACCAGATTTGGCAAAGGTTCCAGCAGACGTATGTGTTAACATATTTAAGGCCGCTTTTGCCATATTTGTATGTGGATGTCGGTCTTCTTTTTTAAACCTATGAAACTTCCCTTCCATTGCAGACACATTAATAATATGCTTTTTACCTGTGTTTTCTTTCATCATGATATTAGATAAACGATTACACAGCACGAAAGGTGCTACAGCATTTACAAGCTGTACTTCTACCATCTCGGTAGTTTCTATTTCACCTAATTTTAAACGCCAACTGTTTGTTTTACGCAAATCTACTTGTTGCAAATCGGCATCCAATTCACCTTCAGGGAATACTTCTGCTGTTTGTAATGAATTGTCGAAACTGTATGGGATTTGTGATAACTCTGCTGAATTCCGTAAACCAATACCAGGCTCTGGACCATGCCAAGTGACTGGCAACACATTGTTTTTATCTGTTTTTGATGGGCCAACACTTAAACTCGATAATTCTTCTAAACAACTTTCGTGGTCTTTTAATAAGGTTTGTGCTAATTTTGGTAATTGATCGATAGGACGTTTTTCATTTTCCATTAAATGAAAATAAAAACCAGATGGTCGTCTTACCGTTTGCGCTGCATTATTAATTAAAATATCTAGTCTATCGTATTTTTGCTCTATATAATTGCAAAAGATCTCTACACTTGGAATGTGTCGTAAATCGAGTCCATGAATATGTAAACGATCACTCCATTGCTTATAATCGTCTTCTTTAGAAAAACGGATTGCAGAGTCTGCAGGAAAACGCGTAGTTGCAACAACCGTTGCACCAGAACGTAATAACATTAAAGTAATATGATATCCTATTTTTAATCGAGAACCTGTAATTACAGCAACTTGATCTTTTAAATCTGTAGTCTGAAAGCGTTTAGCGTAGTTTAAATCACCACAATCGGTACACATCGTATCATAAAAATGATGTAATTTGGTGTAGACTGCTTTACAAACGTAGCAGTTTCTTGGTGATTCTAATTCTGGAGTATCTTCAGAAATTACAGCCGCAGCCAATAATTTAGGTGCTACAAATAAAGTCGCTTCTCTTGCAGAACGAATACCCGTCGTTTTTCTAGCATGCTTATCACTTTCAATCATTTTACGTTTTGCCGCTTTTTTAGCGTCTTTACGTCTGCGTTGAAACTCGTCACGACTTGGTCGCGTTAATGCACCAGCAACTTTAAAAAGTGCGACGCGCTGATCCTCAGGCAATTCGAAAAGTTTATTGGTATCCTCTAATAACTTCTGAAGTGTAGCAATACAGTTTTCAATATCTTGATTGTTTTCATTATTACTCATAAAAACTACTTACTTTTCTTCTTTTTAGAGTCTTCAGGTTTTGCATTTGACGCCTTTGTTTGCGCTAAGTAACTTGCTAATATTTTATCAACTAACTCCTCTTTTGTAAGATGATGAAATATTGTTTTAATTTGAGATTTTAAAGCTTCATTAACATCTCTATTTGGTTTTGCTTTAAATATTTTTCTAGCCCATAATAGAGTGTTATTATCTTCAATACTTTTAATGTCTGGCTTTTTAAAGGCTGTAAAAGTAATGTCTAGTTCTTTTTCAAAATCACCAATATCTTCTACTTCTTCTTTCTGGATTATAGTTAGTGATAGCCCGTTTGCTCCTGCTCTGGCGGTACGACCACTTCTATGCACATAGGCTTCGTAAGTATCTGGTAAATGGTAGTTAACAACCCAAGACAGGTCCTTTACATCAATACCACGAGCTGCTAAATCTGTAGCAACCAAAATATCAATATGACCTTCTCTAAATTGTCCCATAATACGATCGCGAATACCTTGTGTTAAGCTTCCGTGAATGGCTCCAGATGAGAATTTATTTATCGCTAAGTTTTTTGCTAGCTTATTTACTGCTGCTTTAGTTTTACAGAAAATAATACCGCGCTGTCCTTCATTTGCATTTAAAAAATGAAGTAAAACGTTTAGTTTCTCTATAGGTTCTACAACTATATATTGATGGTCGATATCTTGATGACCAACAGTTTCCATATTTGCTTCAATATGCACGACATGTTTAGACATGTAGTTTTGAACCATTTGCTTAATGGTTCCTGGCATTGTAGCTGTAAATAGTAATGTTCTTCTAGATTTAGGGATTTCTTTAATAATACTATCTAGCCCTTCTTTTAATGCGCTAACCATTTCATCTGCCTCATCTAAAATAAAATAAGAGATGTTTTTAATGTTTACGGCTTCACGTTTTACTAAATCTGCCAAACGACCTGGAGTGGCAACAATAATATGAGTGTCTTTTTTTAGGCGCTCTATTTGAGGTTTTATTGGCACACCACCGCAAATGGAAGCGATAGATATATTAGGGCTATGTAAAGCATAAGACTCAAGATTATTAAAAATCTGTTGCCCTAGTTCTCTTGTAGGCGCAAGAATAATAGCTTGAATATTAGTTTTCTCTACGTCTATTAATTGTAATAGTGGTAAGCCAAAAGCAGCTGTTTTACCAGTTCCTGTTTTTGCTAAAGCAACAACATCTTCTTTTTGGTTTAGAATAATAGGAATGGTTTGCTCTTGAATATCTGTAGGTATAGATATTTGTAAAGCTGCTAAACTCTCTTGTAGTTGCTTATTAATTCCAATATCTGAAAACTGTTTTGACATAAAATATTTTTTGGCAAAGATAACCACACTTTTTGGAGCACAGACTATTGCGCATAAAAAAAGCCCATCTATAAGATGGGCTCTTTTGAAAATATATGAATATATCTTAGATAACTTTTACGTTAACCGCGTTTAATCCTTTGTTTCCTTCTTGTAAGTCGAATTCAACTTGGTCACCTTCTCTAATCTCATCGATTAATCCTGAAATGTGTACAAAATGATCTTTATCTACACCTTCTTCTGTGATGAATCCAAATCCTTTAGCGTCGTTGAAAAATTTTACTGTTCCTTTACTCATTGTAATGTAATTTAATTTATTAATGTTTTGCAAATATAATGTGATTAAGTTAGAAAACAAGTGTTATTCTATTAAATAATTATTTATTTCTGTTTTTAAGTCATTTACACCTTCATTTCTACCGTCACTGGTGAATAGTTTATTCTTCGGTAGTACATTTTTTGGAGAATTACTATTGAAAATATAAAATTAAATAGCATTTGAATTAATAACTTGTTACCAAATAAAGGCCACACAGATTATTAAAGTACAGCTGTCCTAGCGTTTTACAAACATGGTTTGTGTTGTTGAGTTTCTTTAAAAAAAACACTAATGTTGTTTTAGCATCTTAAGAGTCAGTTTTGGTAACAGAAAATGTAGTGTTAAAAAAAAAGTGCTAACCTATTAAATAGGTTAGCACAATTTTTAATTAACAATAAATTAAATTTTACTTAGCGGAAATATTTATAGTTAATTCTGCTCTTCTATTTAACGCCCTTCCTTCATCTGTTTTGTTTGAAGATGCTGGCTCAGTATCTCCTTTACCAGAAATAGAAATAAAACTACTAGATAAGTTTTTAGTAGCAAGGTAACTTTTAATTGCCTCAGCTCTCTTTAGAGAAAGGTTATAATTATAAGTTTTAGAACCGTTACTATCTGCATGACCTTCAATAGCAATACTATAATTAGAATCCCCTGTTACACTAGCTGCAAGATCATTTAATAACACTTTTGCATTTAAATCAAGCTTAGTACTATTATAACCAAAATACACTTTTCTTTCCACAATAACTGGAGTTACAGGTTCAATAGTTGGAGTTTCAACAACTTTGATTGGACAACCATTATCTGCTCCTTTTAATTCAGGACAAGCGTCTCTATTATCAGGAATCCCATCACCATCAGAATCAACACATCCACCAAAAGCAATAGTCCCTTTAATTTCTGGGCATAAATCATCTTTATCAGTAATGCCATCACCATCTGTATCAGGACAACCACCAAGATTAGCTAAACCAGCTACATCAGGACATAAATCGTATTCATTTGGAACACCATCACCATCTGTATCGTTAACAGTATCATCTTCTATTTTTTCTTTTCCGTTAATTTTATAAACTAATCCTACGTTGTGATTCCAATGCTTAGGTAAGTAATCTTCAAACGAATGCTTATAAGTTGTTTGTACATTTACTCCTAACTTATCACTAATCCAATATTTAACTCCAACAGATCCATTTGCTGTTCCTGCTCCAACTAGATTATCAGTACCATTGCTAGTAGAGAATGTATTAAATGGTCCTTCTTCAATCCAAGTATAACCTGCACCAACGCCTACAAAAGGCTGAAGTTTCCCTGTACCAAAGCTATAGTTAGCCATAGCATCAAGTCCATAATATTTAAGATTATCAACTAATACACTTTCGTCTAATTCACCAAATTCACCCCATTTACTTATTTCATTTACTGTTCCTTTTGCAGTTAAAGAAAAATTGTCTGTCAGGTTTCTTGTTACTCCAATGTAGTATCCTAGATTTCCGTGGTCATTATAGTTTATAAACTCATCAAAAAATTCACCTTGTGGTGCATCTTCACCCACTGGAAAAAGATCTACCACACTTACACCTACCTCAAAAGACCAAAGACTTTCTGTAGTGGTCACCTTTTCTGTTTCTATTGTTACCTCTTGACTATTTTCAAGTTTGTAAACAATACCTACATTGTGATCCCAATGCTTAGGTAAGTAATCTTTAAATGCATGCTTATAAGTTGTTTGTAAATTTACTCCTAGCTTATCACTAATCCAGTACTTTAGACCAATAGATCCATTTGCTGTTCCTGCTCCAATTAAGTTTTTTGTACCAGAAGTAGTTGAGAATGTATTAAATGGTCCTTCTTCAATCCAAGTATAACCTCCACCAACTGCAATAAACGGTTGAAGTTTTCCTTTACCAAAGCTGTAGTTAACCATAGCATCAAGTCCATAATACTTAAGATTGTCTACCAATACACTTTCATCTGCTTCACCAAACTCTCCCCATTTACTTATTTCATTTACCGTTCCTTTTGCTGTAATAGACAAATTATTAGTAAGATTTCTTGTTACTCCCAAGTAAACGCCTAAATTCCCATGGTCATTAAGGTTTATAAATTCGTCAAAAAACTCGCCTTGTGGCGCGTCTTCGCCAACAGGGTAAAGATTTACGACACTTAAACCTGCCTCAAAAGACCAGCCGTTGTTTGTGTTTTGTGAAAATGATAGCTGCGTACTTATGGTTAAGATAAGTGCTATTGCAAAAATTTTGTAATAATGTTTCATAATATGATATTTCTTGTTATACTGATAAATAGCCTACAAAGAAACAACATTTATGGAAATCAGGTAATATAAAATATGTTTATTTCTAAGGCTATACGTCTAAATATGAATTGATTAAAAAAAAATCAAGTTATTTGTTAATCCAACAAAAATCAAGGTTTTTTATTGTCAGAATACGCGATAATTACACAAAAAAATGAGTAATACATATTTTATTAAATCCTAATTTAAATGAATGATAACAAACAAAATTAAAAGTGCTCTATATAATAAGGACCGTTTTAAGAAAGAAATAAACGTTCAATTTTATATTACAGAAATACGAAATATGAAAATTATATGGATTCGCTAGCTTTAAACCTCTAACTTATAACCAACACCATGAACATTAGTAAGTTTAATAGATGTATCGTCTTGTAGTTTTTTACGTAATTTAGAAATGTAAGTGTCTAAACTTCTACCTACAAAAACACCATTATCTTCCCATACTCTTTTGGTAAGTTCGTCTCTTTTAATAATTTGATTTGGATTGGCTACAAAAATAGCTAAAAGCTCACATTCCTTTTTAGATAGACTAATCTCTGTTGCTGCTTTTACTAATTTATTCTGCTCTGGATAAAACTGAAAAACGCCTAATTTTTCGAAATCATCATCTATAGCCTTTACATTGGTTTTAAGTTTAGATTTCTTTAAGAAATACTTTAGTATAAAAAGAAGCATCCCAAATCCTAAAAAACAAAAAAGCCAAGTGTAACTATCATTCTCCTGCGTTAGATTTAAAAAAGAGACTTTAATGGTATAACAGCCATTTGGCAAAACCCTTCCTGCACATGGAATTAAAGTACGTTCTTTTTCTGTATGAATTTCATAACTGTAAGCAACTTCATTATCTGAACATTGTAATACTTCTACACGATAATTTTTTGGCAAAAACGCAACATTAAAACTACTATCTATTGCAGTTACTAATTGATTTGGTTCAAAAGTTAAAGGCTGATTAAATTCTAATTTATAAACCGAAGAGTCAAGTTCTAAAACAGGCAAAATTAACGAGGTAGAATCTTGATTTTTAAGTAATAATTGATTACCAGCTTCTCTAATAGCAACCTTAGTTGTAGCTGAGATATTGTCGTAGTCTTCGTTTTGACACGAAGAAAACGCCATAGAAATTATTAATATGAGAAGTAGCCTATTTATTTTCAATGTGATTCTATTTTTTAATCTAGGTAAATAACTTATTATTTAGTGACTTCTAATAGTAATTGACACTTCTTTTACACTTTTTTGACAATTGAAATCAAAGAAAAAGAATTTAAACGATTGTAACACGCACTTTTCTCTTCTTTACGCGCATATTATTTACTTTCTCCACAATTGCCAAGGCTTTTTCTTTAGGCACAGCTACAAAAGCGCAGTCTTGTTTTAATTCTATAACACCTAATTCATTGCGCTCTAAACCTCCTTGTTTAAAAAATAAACCTGCAATATCACCTTTAGAGATCTTATCTTTTCGTCCTCCCGAAATATACAAAGTAGACCATTGACTGCCGATAGTTGTTGGTTTACTGCTTAGTTTTGCAATTTCAGATAATGCAATAAATTCTGGCAGATATTCATTTTCCCATTGTAAAACATAAGCTGTTCCTTGAGCATTCATTCTTGCTGTTCTACCATTTCTGTGTGTGAATTCTTCCGCTTTTAAAGGCAATTGATAATGAATAATGAAATTCAATTCTGGAATATCTAACCCACGAGCGGCCAAATCTGTTGCAATAATAATTTGATGTGTTCCGTTTCTAAATTTAATAAGCGCACGCTCTCTCTCTATTTGCTCTAAACCTCCATAAAAACAACCATGAGGAATCTCGTTTTTATCTAAAAAGTCGCTTACATATTGAATAGTATCTTTGAAATTACAGAATATAATACCGGGCTTATTACCTATATGATGTATTAAATCGACTAAGGTTTGTAGTTTGTTTTTATCTGGAGAGATTACTTTTTTAACTACTAAATTTGAGATTTTAGTATCTAGATAATCAATTGTTATTTCGTTTTCAAGACCAACAAATCTCGGAATTTCGATATCCTGAGTTGCAGAGGTTAAAATGCGCTTTTTAATATTTGGTAAGCTTGCTAAAATTTCACTCATTTCTTTTTCGAAACCTATCTCTAGAGATTTATCGAATTCGTCTAAAACCAAGGTTTTAATATCTGCTACTAAAAAGGTTTCTTTTCTTAGATGATCTGCAACGCGACCAGGTGTTCCAATTAAAATTGCCGGAGCATGAGCCAACTCAATTTTATCTTTAGAAAATGGTCTACCTCCATAAACAGCATTGGCTTTAAAGCCAGAACCCATCTCTCTTATCACCTGCTCTATTTGTATGGCTAATTCTCTTGAAGGTACTAGAATCAGCAATTGTACAGTCTCGCATTTTGGAGACAATTCATTTATTGTAGGCAATAAAAACGCAAGTGTTTTACCTGTTCCTGTTGGTGATAACAAAACAGTATTAGCAATAGATGAAATAGACAAAAACGCTTCCTCTTGCATAGGGTTTAGCGCTTCGATATTCAATTTATCTAAAATTGCTTGTTGCGATTTTTTTTGATTGGACATTGTTATTTTTTTGGCAAAGATAACTACAGTTTAATAAACAATAAGGTCAAATTCAAGAAACAAGAACGTTCGGAAATTTTGAAACTGTTAGAATAAGAAACCAAGACTTATGCGCTTTGTATTGAAAACAATAAAAATTTATAACCGTGATTCTAAATTAGCTTTAAGTCCTCCAAACCATTCGCCTTTTAGAATACTTAATACAATACTGTCCCGCCTCTCTCCATTTGGTGTAGCGCAATTTTGCCTTAATACACCTTCAACAGTGCAACCTAAACTCTTCATGGCAGCAATACTTCTTTTATTATCATTATCTGCCCTAAATTCTACACGCTCTATTCCAAGCGTTTCGAAAGCAAAAGAGAGTAATAATAATTTACAATTTTTGTTTAGCCCTGTACCTTGAAACGCTTTCCCATACCAAGTATAGCCTAATTGCACCGTGTTGTATTGCAATTGATAGTCATAAAAACGTGTACTTCCTGCATATTCATTTGTACGTTTATCGAATACCAAAAAGGGATAGGCTTTTTTATCTAATTTATCTTGTAATGCTTTATATAAATAGGTTTTTAAATTATCTAATCCATTTGCTGGCATTAAAGCGTATTCCCATAAAGTAGGTTCATTAATTGCGAAGGTTGTTAATACTTTGAAGTCTTCAGCTTTTAAAGGTATGAGCTTAACAACATCATTTTCTAATATGTATTCAGAATTGAAGTCTAAAGGTGTATTATTCATATCGCTATCATTGATTATGCTTACTATGAATAATTATAATTTATTGCCATAAATATCTAATTCAACAATAGATTTTCCAAGTTTTTTTACTTCGTCAAATTGAGTTGCTTTATCACCAACAATAACATAAATCATATCCTCTTCGTTTAGATATTTAGAAATAATAGTTTTGTAATTTTTTAAAGACATATTAACCAATTCCTCTTGATCATCTTCTGTAAATGTTTTAGACAGGTTGTATTTACTGATTTTTCTTAGCATGCCTAATTGAGCTCCTAAACTTTCGAAAGCTCTAGTATTTCCTTTTAAAATTTTATTTTTAGTAAGTTCTACTTCTGTTTCCGTAAAGTCTTGTTCATAATTTGCAACCATATTCTTAATAATTTCTAAAGACTTTAATGTTGCATTTGCTCTTACGCTAGTTCTAATTGTAAATGGAGACACTTCTTTACTTCTGCCTATGCCTGAATAAGCTCCATAAGTATATCCTTTACCTATTCTTAAGGTTTGAAATAATTTCCCGCTAGAACCTCCTCCTAGAATTTCGTTTGCAAAACTCAAATTATTTGCATCTTCATTGTCATGTGATAATACTAATTTCCCTATTAAACATACCGATTGCTTCGCTCCTGGAAAGTCAATAAAATACAGTTGATTTTTTGCTGTGCTTTCTGGTAATTGAAATACTGGAAGGACTACACTTTTAGTATCCCAATTGTTTAAAGATTCTAATGTGCTTTTAATAGCCACTTTATCTAATGCGCCAGCGATATGAAATGTTGCTTGTTCTGGTGAAAAACTCCTAAAATACGCTTTTAAATCAGCAATAGAAATAGCTTTAACCGATTCTTGAGTTCCAGAACCTGGAACAGAAAAAATATGCTTTTCACCATATATTAACTTATTATAAGCCATCGAAGCAATACTATTAGGGTTAGCTTCCCTACCTTTTAAACTCGTTTCTAAGGCGTTTTTAAGTCTTGTAAATTCTACTTCATCCCAACGTGGTTCTATAATTATTTCTCTAATCAATGCAATGGTTTCATCGAAATTTTTAGCTAAACACGATCCAGTGATATGGAATGCTTCATTTGTAGAATACGTGTTAATATTTGCTCCCAATAAACCAATAGCTTCCTCCAAATCTGCTGGTGTTTTATTAGCAGTACCTTCTAACATTAAATCTCCTAACAAATTAGCGACTCCAGATTTATGCATTGGGTCTAATAAATGACCTCCAGGAATGGTAATATCGAATTGTACTAATGGCACTTCGTTATTTTCAATACCATAAATTGTCATGCCATTGCTAAGCGCATCTTGCCAAACAGTGGGAGATTTAAACAACGGTAATTCACCATAAGCGGGTTCACTTCTATCGTGTTTAGAAGGTGTTTTGTTGTAAACAGCTTCAGCACCTTGACTAACTTCTTCGTTAGCAACATCCTTTTTTACTTCTTCAATCCAAACGGTAGCTTTTTCTGCTTCGGCTACAGCCAAATCTAAACTCCCTTTTGGCACTACGCTCGTCATTACATAGTTTTCATCTTTTAAATAGTTGTTATACACGCGCATAACATCTTCTGCAGTAACAGCGTTTGTTAGTTTAGCTGTCTGCGTAATATAACTTGGATCTCCTTTATACTCATTATCTTCGACTAACTGAAACGCTTTATTTAAGACTGTACTAATACCTCTGTATAAATTAGTTTCAAGTTCTGCTTTAATACGTTTTAAATCACTTGTATTAACACCTTCTTTTTCAAAACGTAGCAAACCTTCATCTATAGCCGATTTTACTTTATCTAAATCTATTCCAGCATTAGCGCGTACTCTAAAAACAAATTCACCTGCCAATTCGCTACTGCTTTGGTAAGTTCCAATTCCAGGTGCTAATTTTTGTTCTTCAACAATAGTTTTATAAAGTGGTGCTTTTTTACTTCCACTTAACAACTGACCTAAAATCTCTAATGCATATTTATCTTGGTTATATTGCTCTACAGTTGGAAATGTCATGCGTAATTCTGGTAATTTTGCAAAACCATCTTCAAAATATAAAGATTTTGTTTCCTTTAGTTTTACTGGCATTGGCTTTAAAATTTCAACTTCTGGCCCACTTGGTATTTCTCCAAACCATTTTTTAACCAGAGCTTTTGTTTCTTTAATATCAATATCTCCTGCAATTACTAAAGACGCATTACTTGCACCATAATATTGCTTATAAAATTCTTTTACATCATCTATAGTTGCGGCTTGTAAATCTGGCAAAGCACCAATTACTGTCCAATTATAGGGATGTGTTTCAGGATATAGATTTTTACGTTTAATTTCATCTGTATAACCATAAGCAGCATTATCAACACGCTGACGCTTCTCGTTTTTAACCACTTGTTTTTCCCGTTCTAAGGCTTCTTTTGTTACTGTATTAATCATATAACCAAAGCGGTCAGAATCTATCCAAAGAATTTTCTCAAAAGCATCTTTTGGTACCACTTCGTAATACACAGTATAATCGTTAGAAGTACCGCCATTTCTACTACCTCCCCATTCTGGTATCATTTTTCGGTTAGCGCCAACAGGAACATTCTCACTATCATTAAAGCTCATGTGTTCGAAAAAGTGAGCAAATCCTGTACGTCCTGGTTTTTCTCTATTAGAACCTACATGCATCATAGTTGCAACGGCTACAATGGGATCACTATGATCTTCGTGCAAAATAACTTCAAGTCCATTATCTAGAGTGAATTTCTCGTAGTCGATTTTAAATACTTCTTCTTTAGAAGCTGGTTTTTCTGTATTCGAACAACTAAATGAAAATAAAATAATACTAAATAAAACGATTTGCTTTAATACACGCATGATAATAACTTTTTAAATTTATGCAATAAAGGTATATTATTATTTAATGTTAATTGTATTAATTATACGAATTTTAGTAAGTTTACAACTTTCCTAAATTATATATATAATGAAGAAAATCATCCTATTAATTGCGTTATTTATAGTAACGGTGAGTTCCATTACTGCACAGCAATCTATTGCAAGACAGTGGAACGAAGAATTATTAAGTGCTATTCGTATAGATTTTGCAAGACCTACAGTACATGCTAGAAACTTATTCCATACTTCTACCGCTATGTATGATACGTGGGCCCTTTTTGATCCACAAGCAGAAACTGTTTTTTTAGGAAAAATATATCAAGGCCACCACTTTACTTTTAATGGCATTGCAACACCTTCGAATATTGATGCCGCAAGAGCAGAAATGATGAGTTACACCATGTTTCGTTTGCTTAATCATCGTTTTGCAAATGCTCCTAATTCGGCTACTACTTTAGCTTCAATTAGCACTTTTTTTAATGCTCTAGGTTATGATGACACGATTATATCGACAGACTATAGCACAAATTCTTACGCAGCTTTAGGAAATTATTTTGCACAAGAAATTATTGCTTTTGGAAATCAAGATAGCGCCAACGAACTGAATAGTTACGCTAACCAAAACTATACTGCTACAAATCAACCATTAGTTCTTCAATTATATGAAGACAATACAAGTATAAATCCAAACCTTTGGCAACCCCTAGCATTCGACGTATATGTAGACCAAAGCGGAAACACCTACCCTATTGATACACCAGAATTTTTAAGCCCTGAATGGGGCGAAGTGAGTCCGTTTGCTCTAAAGAACATCGATTTACAAATTATCAACAATGGTTTCGATTGTTATGTTTATAACGATCCAGGACCACCAGATTACATACAAAACTCTAACGAAGACGGAATTGACGATCCTTATAAATGGTATTTTGCACTAGTCGCTTCTTGGTCTTCCCATTTAGACCCTAATGACAATACAATAATTGACATTTCCCCTGCTTCTATAGGCAATGTTGATATTGCAAACTACCCACAAACCTTTCAAGAATATCAAGCGTTTTACAACTTTACTGCTGGTGGAGATTCTGGAACAGGACATGCTTTAAATCCAAATACAGGGTTAGCATACACACCTCAATTAATTAAAAGAAGTGATTATGCTAGAGTTTTAGCAGAGTTTTGGGCTGATGGGCCTGATTCGGAAACACCACCAGGACATTGGTTTACAGTTTTGAATTATGTAAGCGATCATGTAGATACTGTAAAGCAATTTAATGGTCAAGGTTTGGTTTTAAGTGATTTAGAATGGGATGTTAAAAGCTATTTAACCTTAGGTGGCGCAATGCATGATTCTGCAGTAAACATATGGGGAATTAAAGGCTATTACGATTATATTCGTCCCGTTTCAGCTATTAGATACCTAGCAGGAAAAGGACAAAGTACTGATGCTAGTTTACCAAGTTACGATCCGCATGGCATGCCACTTATTACTAATTTAATTGAACTCGTTACTATTGGTGATCCTTTAGCAGGACCTAATGATGAAAACATAGATAAAATTAAAATAAAAGCATGGAAAGGCCCTGATTATATTGCAGATCCAAATACAGATGCCGCAGGTGTAGATTGGATTCTAGGAGAAAAATGGTGGCCTTACCAGCGTCCTACATTTGTTACTCCTCCTTTTGCAGGTTACCTTTCTGGACACTCTACTTTTTCAAGAGCTGCCGCAGAAGTGCTCACATTAATAACTGGTGATGCCTTTTTTCCAGGCGGAATGGGAACTTTTAGTGTTACTCAAAACGATTTTTTAGTCTTTGAAGAAGGGCCTACGGAAAGCTTTACTTTACAATGGGCAACGTACAGAGACGCATCAGACCAAACAAGTTTATCACGTATTTGGGGAGGAATTCATCCTCCAATAGACGATATTAGAGGTCGCATAATTGGAGATAAAATTGGCAAAGATGCTTATGCTTTAGCTGTACAATATTTTGACGCTACTCTATCAACTACAGAAAACACTTTGAATAACACAGTGACCATTTATCCTAATCCCGTTTTAGATCAATTGCATGTGAAAACTAATTTTTTAGATCATTTAGTTGTAGAAATATATAGTTTGAATGGAATGTTAATTCAATCAAAAAACATGGATAATAGCGAGAGTGTAAATGTTTCAAATTTATCTTCGGGCATCTATATTGCTAAGTTTATTCAGCAAAATTCTAACGAAACAATAATAAAGAAATTAATAAAAAAATAGTATGCTTAAAGCCTTTCGAATTATAGCCTTCCTAGAAGGAACATCCTATCTACTATTAATGGGAGCTTCAATATACAAACGCATGCCAGAAGGAAACGACGCTTATGTAAAACTCCTGGGCATGCCTCATGGATTATTATTTGTAGCCTATATTGCGCTTGCTGTTTTTTTAAGAATTACTTATAAGTGGAACACTAAAACGTTTATCATTATTGTATTAGGTTCACTAATACCATTTGGGGCTTTCTATGTTGATAAAAAATACTTAAAACCATTGGCTAATATTAAATATTAAACAGGTGTCCAATTATCACCCTTGCCTGCCCGAACCTTGTTTTTAAATTACTTAAATATTAGTAGATAACGACTAGAAGTTGTTGTTGTAAAAAAAGTAGGTTTTTGGGCAAGTTACTGTGAGTATGGTCGTACTAAAAAAACAAACTTGGTTGCGTTATACAGAGAATATAAAAGCATCACTTTTCGTTAAGTTGTGGAATCTATTCCTTTTAAATTATTAAAAAAAAAGGAAATAGTGCTAGTCAGAAAATCTCTGGTCGTGCTTTAGAACAAGGTATTAAAAGAATAAGTTAATCTTTTAACCTATCGCTAACATACTCAACTTTAGTTTTCCCATGCGGCTTAGGCTTTCCATCTTCACCTAAATTAACCATAGTAATATTTTCTACTGTAATAATAGTTTCACGTGTCATCATATTTCTTACTGCACATTTTAATGTGATTGATGATTTTCCAAAGTTCTTAACTTCCATTCCTATTTCAACAATATCCCCTTTTACAGCCTTACTGTTAAAGTTTATTTCACTCATGTACTTAGTGACTATTTTTGAATTATTTAGCTGTACAACAGTATATAATGCTGCTTCCTCATCAATCCAAGCTAATAAACGACCTCCAAATAAAGTGCCATTAGGGTTTAAATCTTCGGGTTTTACCCATTTTCTTGTGTGAAATTTCATAGTAAAATAATTTATTATAAAGGTAATTGTTGATAAGAGCGTTAACAAGAAATTTCAATATGAAATCATTATAGCCTCATAAATTAATATTTTTATAAAAAAACATCTAATTATGAGAACTAGAGATTTACAACTATTAGAGATTAGACCTCTAATACATTCCATTAAAATAAATGATAATATGAGCAAGGAAGAACGTTTTCAAAACTTAACGTTACGTCCAATTATTAAACTACAAAACGATTTACTTATAGCAGTCTTTAGAAACTACATTACAAATCACAAAAATGTATTTTACGAGCTCACTACCGAAAGACGTTTGCAGTATATGGACAATGCAACCCATAAAGATATTAAGTTTAGAAATGTGCTAAAAGGAATGATAATTGGACAGTTTACTTCAGATGAATATATTCTTTATAACGAAAGTTCCTCAGCATTAAATAAACGTATGATGAATATTATTATACAACGCTTACAAAGCAATATTCAATTGTTTGAAAAAGCTCAAATTCTTGCAGCTATTTAATAAAAAAGATGCTAGCCGTTGCCTTGAGGATTCCGCTAAACCTGTTTTTAGTATAAAATGTAGTACACTAAATTAAAGACATTCCATTTAAATCAGTAGTTAATACATCACTCATGTAATCGAAAAAAGGACGCATAGCTTTAAAATTATCGCTTACGTTTTTGGCAAAATTTGGTGATTGCACTTCTTTATCTGTAAATTTATGTGAGAAAATATATTGTTTTTTACGCAATAAATCTATTGCAAGATGCTCTTTATCAAAACCTTTTGGCGCCGTTTTTAAAGCGTCACCTTCTAACTCTCCCCAAGCAGATGTAAAGGTTTTATTATTTAAAATGTCTCGTATTTCGCTATCATCCATTTCAAATTCCTTTCTTATTCTAAGTAAATCCTCTTTTTCAGGACTCCAAAAACCAGCCGCCATAAAATTGTTCCCAGGTTGAATTTGTAAATAGCAACCACCTCTTAGTTGTGGCTTAGCACGATGAAAACTGCCTCCAAAATTATTTTTATAAGGTTGCTTGTTTTTTGAGAATCGTACATCTCTATAAATTCTAAACAATTTCATTTTATCAAATTGGTCATGAGTTTCCATTTCTATGTAAACATCATTAAATAAAACTTTAACTTCAGCTAAAGCAGTATCGTACTCCTTTTTGTTTTCCGCAAACCAATCTCGGTTATTGTTTTTTTCTAATTTTCCAAGGAAATCTAAGGTCAGTTTAATGCTCATATTGTTTTATTTACTCTATAAAAATACAAAAGTATAAATAGAGTTTATACTTTAAATTCTAGGAAATTGTTATTCAAATTCAACCGACTTCAATATCAAGCCTGAAGCTGGCGCAACATAATCTATCTTTACTATATTATCGGGCTTTAAGGATGCTTCAATATCTTGAAATGTTAGCTTCCCTTTTCCCAAATCTATTAAGGTGCCCATCATTAATCGTATTTGATTTCGCATAAACCCTTTTCCTCTAACACGTAATAAGTAACTTTTCTTAGGGAAAAAATTAGCAGAATATATAGTGTTCTCAACAATCTCACAGGTTAAAATTTCACGAATATAAATACCATTATCCGTTGGTTTGTAACAATACTTTTTTAAATAATGTTCACCTTCAAATAACTTTGCTGCTCGTTTCATAAGCTCAAGATCTAAATCATCAAGAACAGTAGTTAAAATTGGTGCACAAAAAGGATGAAACTTATCGCCAAAAGCAAATAAATACAAGTACTCTTTAATTTTTGAGTTTTGAATAATATTAAATTTACCATCAACTTCTTTAATCGTTAGTGCGCGAATATCTTGAGGTAAATTTCTATTAAAAAGTTTTAAAAAGGCTTCAAAATCCTCTATTGGCTCGTACAAAAATAATTCTATGGCCGTTTCTTCAGCCGAAACCATAGCATCTGTTCTACCAGAGGCTAAACTTTTAAAACGCTTGCCTTCCATTATAAAATTCAATGTACGATCAACCATTAAATGCAATGTTTTTACATTTGGTTGTTTTTGCCAACCGTGAAACCGATAGCCTAAATATTGAATAGTAATAACGTAGAAGAATTTTTTCAAAAGAGTGTCAAATAATTTGCTCGAAAATAATCTATAAAATAGCGTTAAGCAAAAAAATTATAACTTGTATGCGAATTAAGTATCTAAAAACAAATATTATGTCTGTAAATTTTAAACAAAAACCTCCTGTTTGGTTCTGGATAGTTGCCGTTATTGGCCTTCTATGGAACGTCATGGGAGTTAACCACTACCTTCAACAAGCCTACAATACAGAGCGTTTTAGAAATATGTACAGCCAAGAACAATTAGACATAGTCGCAAGCGCACCTTCTTGGGTAACTGCTACTTTTGCAATTGCTGTATTTACAGGTTTCTTTGGCTTTGTATTTATATTACTAAGAAAAAAACTAGGATATGCTCTACTGCTAATATCACTTTTAGGAGTAATAATCCAAATGAGTCATATCTTAATTAGTGGACATGCTAGTAGTATTGGAATGACAATTATGATACTAGTTTTTGCTGTTATTTCTGTTCTTATAGCACGGTTATTTAAAACAAAAGGTTGGATAAAATAATAGAATCCCAAAATAATTTAAAAGCATCAATCCTTAAATTTTAGGGTTGATGCTTTTTTTATTAATTTCGTTATAAACTAAGCGCTATTGAATATTAAATATCCTTTTGACTCCTCTATAAAACACCATTTACTAATTGCTTTAGGCCTAGCTATTTGGATTTTTGTATTTCTGTATTTCACAGAACCTTTAGATGTTAGCGAATTTTATGAACATGAAAAATTATTATATTTACCACTTTATGGTAGCATTGGCGGCATTTCTTATTTAGTGTTTTTACCGTTACAATCATTCATACACAAAAAAAGTAATGGACAGTGGTTGATAAAACACGAACTTATTTTTTTAATTAGTTTTGCTTTTTTGGGTGTTATTTTCGCAAGACTATTGTATCTTTTTGTTGTAGTACCAAACGAACCTAATCCCTATCCACTAAGTTATCACTTAACAGGAATATTACTACCAGCTTTACTAACGATACTTCCTATTATTATTTTTGGTCGTTTTGCATTTGGAAAATACCGAAACAAGAAACTTGAAGATCAAAAAATTGAAATTAAAGGCGAAGGGAATTACGAAAGCATAAGATTACTTATAAACGATTTAATTTGCGTAAAATCAAGCGACAATTATGTTGAAGTATTTTACCTCTCTAACAATACACTTAAGAAAAGTTTAATAAGAAATAAATTATCTGTAATCGCCGAATCCTTTCCAGAATTATTAAGAACGCATCGCTCCTATATTATTAATCCATATCATTTTGAACAGTGGAAAACCGAAAAAGGCAAACATTTTTTACTTCTTTCTAATGCTATTGAAACTCCAATTTCTAAAACGTATCTAGAAGCTACTAAAAGAACCTTAAATATCGCCACAACATAGCACCATTACACCCCAAAGCACTATTATAATTGAGTTTGTAGTTGTTTCTGAAATATCTTTGCTTCAGAAAGTTTAATAACATAAAACCAATTAATTATGAAAAATGTAATCACACTTAATCTCCTTTTTTTCTTCGGAATCGCATGCGCTTTTGCACAAACAGAAACTTGCGACTGTAAAACTGATTTAGATTTTATAGTCACTAAAATGAAGAAAATGCCTTCATATAAAAAACAAATAAAAGGCGATAAAAAAGCAGCGTTTGAAACAAGTTATAAATCACTGTCATCTAAAATGAAGCAACCAATTCCTTTAGAAGCATGTTACAAAATGCTACTTCAACAAATGCTTTTAGTTAATGATGTGCACAGCAGTTTGAAATTCGTTAGTAAATATATCACCAAAGAAGATAGTAAAGATGATGCAAAACTAATCGATTTTAAAGCTTCAGAAAAACATATTAATCATCCAAAAACAAATCTTAATCTAGAGGCTTTAAAATCTGAATTGGCTTTAAAAAAACCAACAGATTTAGATGGACTTTATAAATATGGAGACCAGCAAACCATTGGTATTTATTACGCCGAAAACAAAAAAGACCTTATTGGCATTGTTTTAGAAAGCAATTTAAAACAATGGACAGCTGGAGAAGTGATTTTTGAAGCAACACATACTAATGGCATAAAATACAACCTCTTTTATTATCATCCAGCAACAAGAACTCCAGGTTTTGTTAAAAGTATTTCTTTTGAAAACGGAAGACTATGGTCTTATAAAAAGATAGGAAATACGGCAAATGCTGAGTTACCAATAGAAAACCAAACCAATTGGGAATTTAAACAACTAACACCTGAAACTCAGTATATGTATTTTGGTGATTTTTCTTCTTTCAGTACAAAGAATAAAAAAGCCTTTAAAAGATTTTATGCAGACATGGAAACTAAACTTACCGCTAAAAATGTGATTGTAGACTTAAGAAGTAATGCTGGCGGAAACAGTAAATTATCAGATCCTTTTCTAAAACTCTTAAAAAACAAAAATGTTTATATTTTAACCAATTGTTTTGCGGGTAGTAATGGCGAGCAATTCACCTTAAAACTCAAAGCACTAAAAAACGCTAAGCATTTAGGACAAACCACTCGTGGTATTATTGCCTACGGAATGAATTATGGTTATAATTATAATACGCCTTCTGGTTATTTTAACATGACTCCTACAGATATGAATTTTAGTAAATACTTAGCATTCGAAGGAAAGGGAGTTTCACCAGAATATCCATTAGATTTTAACACCGATTGGATTGAACAAACTTTAAAAATGATTGAAACTGACAATAATTAAAAAAACACAACAAGTTTACGTGGTTCTAATGCACGGTTAAACTTTCTAAATACACATTAGAATAACTGTCGCTATTTGGTTTTAGCGACAGTTTATATTTAAAATCTTAAAGAAAAATAAACACTTTTTAATCTATGACACTTTTAGTATTTAAAAAGATTTTACTCTTTCTACTAAGTAACTCAAGGAATTCTAATTCATGACCATAATTTAACAAGTCAAAATCAAACGCCTCATCTTCAACATATCTAATAAATTCTTCAACACGATGCTCTGGGATTTTAAAATTTTCAATCAAAAAATTAGAGCCAAGATAGTATTTAATTGATTTTGCTGGTACTTCAGGAATTCCAGCTGCTTTTTTGTCTTTAACTTCAGATCTAAAAAGTGGTATCAATAATTGATCTACAACATTTATAACGTTTAAACCATTGACCATAGTTTGAGCTTGAGAGTGCATAGCTGCACTTTGCACCTGGCTTATTTCATCAGTACTAAAATCTTCATTGTTATTGTTTTTGGCTCCAAAATAAATAACATCTAGTTTTGGCCTAAATGTATGAATACTGTTAAGGTCTGCCTCAATATCACCTGTGAGGCTTTTAGACGAAACGATAACTTCGTCCAATCTATTGATTTCTTCAATTAAAAAAATACTTAATTTTTTCGATTCTAAAATCGATTTATTAACTTTAATATTAAAATTTTGATACTCTATTGCTCTAATCTCTAAGAGGTCGTTTGAAGTTACAGCAATTGTAAATTCACCAAATTCATTAGATACTGTTCCTAAATTTGAGGAGGAGTTAAAAATAGTTATGCCATCAATATCATTGCCTTCAACAATAATTTTTCCTTTAACATTTTCGCGTTTTATATCTTGGGAAAATGTAAAAATGCTAACTGATAATAAAAATAAAGTAAGTAGGTTTTTCATAATATATAATTTCTTCTACAAAAATACCTCATACCTGTTTAAAAGACGAATCTTTATATATAAACATATATTAATATGTTTTATTTATAACATAAAATAAATTTATACATCTATTGTTGTAGAATATCACAAACTACTTCTCTCTACCTTTTAAAACAGCTACAACATCGTTCAACTTAAAACCTTTTGCTTGCAATAACATTAAGTAATGAAATAATAAATCGGCACTTTCACTTAGAAATAAATCGTCGTTGTTATCCATAGCTTCAATAACTACTTCTACAGCTTCTTCACCTACTTTTTGAGCTACTTTATTAATTCCTGAAGCAAATAATGAAGCCACATAAGATGTCGAAGAATCTCCAGCCTTTACTCTACTTTCAATAGTATCTTCTAATTTCGAAATAAACCCAAAGTTTTCTGTATTAGACTCTGCCCAACACGTATCTGTTCCTTTATGGCATGTTGGTCCAACTGGATTAACAGTAATTAGTAATGTATCGTTATCACAATCTAATTTTAAATCTACCAAGTTTAAAAAGTGACCACTTTCTTCACCTTTTGTCCATAACCGACTTTTAGTTCTGCTAAAAAAAGTAACTTTTTTAGTGTCTTGCGTTACTTTTAAGGCTTCTTCATTCATATAACCTAACATGAGCACGTTTTTAGTTGATGCGTCTTGTATAATTACCGGAACTAATCCGTCGTTGTTTTTATTAAAATCTATGTTCATCGTTTTATTAGTTTTGTCGCACTGAGCGCGGTCTAAGTGTATAATTAGTTACCATTTTATTTTTTCGACTGCACTCAAGATGATAGAAAGTTTGTTTGTTAAACTTATTGTCTTACAGGAATATTTTTATTTTTCAATGCTTCTTTTAATTCTGAAATTGGAATTTCACCAAAATGAAATACACTCGCGGCCAAAGCAGCATCAGCATTTCCCTTCTCAAAAGTGTCTATAAAATGCTGAATTGTTCCTGCTCCACCTGAAGCGATAATTGGAATATTAAGCGTTTCGGAGAGCTTTGCTAATGCTACGTTAGCAAAACCATCTTTTGTGCCGTCGTTATCCATAGAGGTAAACAAAATTTCACCTGCGCCTCTTTGTTCTACTTCTTTTGCCCAATCGAATAAATTTAGTTCCGTTGGTATAGTTCCACCTGCTAAATACACTATCCAATTTCCATTTATGTTTTTGGCGTCTATAGCAACCACAACACATTGACTCCCAAATTTGTTCGCCAATTCGTTAACCAATTCTGGTCTTTTTATAGCCGAAGAATTTATAGACACTTTATCTGCACCACATTGCAACAAGTCGTCTACATCTTCCACGCTCGAAATTCCACCACCAACTGTAAATGGAATATTTACGTGTTCTGCGACTTTTAAAACCATATCATGCATGGTTTTTCTACCTTCTAATGTTGCAGAAATATCAAGAAAAACCAACTCGTCGGCTCCTTTAAAAGCGTATTGCTTAGCTAATTCTACAGGGTCTCCAGCATCACGTAAATCGACAAAATTCACACCTTTTACGGTGCGCCCGTTTTTAATATCTAAGCATGGTATAATTCGTTTTGTAAGCATTTTTGTTAAGCTTTTGGCTTCGTCAGTTCTAGTGAAATTATTTTTTCTGCAATTTTGTATCGAGAACATCTGAATAACTTCCCGATACAATTTCTCCTACCTCTAAATCACTCGAAATGACTTTATTTGTTAATTATAAAATTCTCTAATTGCTTTAAGCTGATTCTATTTTCATAGATCGCTTTACCAATAATAACGCCTTCGCAACCGAGTTTAGCTAGTTTAGGTAATTCATCAAATGTTGAAACGCCTCCTGAGGCAATCAGCTTAATTGATTCTTCGCTTTGCTCAGAATGACATTCTCTTAATATTCTACTATACAATTCAAAACTTGGACCTTCAAGCATTCCATCTTTAGAGATGTCTGTACAAATAACATAGCGCACTCCTTTTTTCTGATACTCATTAATAAAAGGAATCACTTTTAAATCGCTTTCTTCCAACCAACCGCTAATAGCAATATTCTCGTTATTGCAATCGGCTCCAAGTATAATTTTATTATTTCCAAACTTCGTTAACCATTCTTGAAATATCTCAGGATTTTTAACAGCAATACTACCTCCAGTTATTTGGGAAGCACCAGAATTAAAGGCAATACCTAAATCTTTGTTAGTTTTTAATCCACCACCAAAATCGATTTTTAAATTAGTACGCGTCGCTATTTGCTCTAACACCTTATGATTTACAATATGCTTTGCTTTTGCTCCATCTAAATCTACGACGTGCAAATACTCAATTCCTGAAGCTTCAAATGCTTTAGCGACTTCTAACGGACTTTCGTTATATATTTTCTTGGTATTGTAGTCGCCTTTACTTAAACGCACACATTTCCCGTCTATAATGTCTATTGCTGGTATTATTCTCATAACATTCCCTTAAAAAAAAAGGGTCTCTTTTTAATTAATATATATATATTCAATTATATGGATTCCTGCCTTCGCAGGAATGACAAACTTCTTTTATCCAAACTAAAGTTCTAAAAAATTCTTCAAAATTTGCTCTCCTACTACACTACTCTTTTCTGGATGAAACTGTACACCATAAAAATTATTTTTCTGTAATGCTGATGCGTAATTAAACTCGTAATTAGTGGTTGCTATTTGTTCTTTGCATGCTTCAGCATAAAAACTATGAACCAAATACATAAAAGCGTCTTCCTTAATACCTTTAAATAATGGTGATTTTAAATCTGAAATGGTATTCCATCCCATTTGCGGTACTTTTACAACATTCGAAAAGCGTTTTACATCTACATTAAAAATCCCTAAACCATTAGTATTTCCTTCTTCTGAAGATTTACACATGAGTTGCATTCCTAGACAAATGCCTAAAACCGGTTGTTTTAAATTAGGAATCAACGTATCTAAACCAGATACTTTAAGCATTTTCATTGCCGAATTCGCTTCTCCAACGCCTGGGAAAATGACTTTATCTGCAGTTCTAATGTCGTCTGGATTGTTAGACAAAATAGCCTCTACACCAAGTCTTTTAAAAGCAAATTGAATGCTTTTAATATTTCCTGCTCCGTAATTTATTATAACTAATTTCATTCTTCTGTCATTCCTGCGAAAGCAGGAATCTATTTATAATTATATAGCTTGTGTATCCCTACCTTCGCAGGAATGACAAACACTTTACAACATTCCTTTAGTACTGGGTAAAATCATTTTATCCGCATCACGCTTTACTGCTACTTTAATCGCTTTTGCAAAGGCCTTAAAAATCGCTTCAATTTTGTGGTGTTCGTTAGTACCTTCAGCTTTTATATTTAGGTTACAACGTGCTCCATCTGTAAACGATTTAAAAAAGTGAAAAAACATTTCTGTTGGCATTTTACCAATCATTTCACGTTTAAAATCGGCTTCCCAAACCAACCAATTTCTTCCTCCAAAGTCAATTGCAGCTTGCGCTAAGCAATCGTCCATTGGTAAACAAAAACCATAACGTTCTATACCTAATTTATTACCTAGAGTATCTGCAAATAATTCGCCTAAAGCAATTGCGGTATCTTCTATAGTATGGTGTTCGTCGACTTCCAAATCACCAACTACTTTTAAGTCTAAATCTAATTGACCATGACGTGCAATTTGATCTAACATATGATCGAAAAAGGCAATACCTGTATCGATATTCGATTTTCCAGTACCATCTAAATTTAACTCTATTTTAATCTTAGTTTCGTTGGTGTTTCTTTCAATTGACCCTTTACGAGCATCCATTTTTAAGAAACGATAAATGGTTTCCCAATCGTTACTTTCTAAAGCTATATATTGATCTAAATGCTCACGTTTTACGGTAATTTCATCGGTTCCTAAATGCGTTTCATCATTAATGTAAATACCTTTCGCATTTAAGTTTTTTGCTAATTCTATATCTGTTAATCGGTCTCCAATAACAAACGAATTTGCTAAATCGTATTCGTCAGTAAAATATTGCGTTAATAAACCCGTGTTCGGCTTGCGTGTTGGCGCATTATCTTTAGCAAAAGTAACATCTATAAATTGTTCTTTAAAAGTAATGCCTTCAGCTTCAAAAGTTTTTAAAACAAAGTTGTGAACTGGCCAAAAGGTGTTTTCAGGATATACTTCTGTGCCTAAACCGTCTTGATTAGTGATCATTACAATTTCGAAATCTAATTCTTTAGCGATTTTACTTAGGTAAGTAAATACTTTTGGGTAAAAATCCAGTTTTTCAAACGCATCGATTTGCTCGTCTGCTGGTTCTTTTATAATGGTTCCATCACGATCTATAAATAAGACTCTTTTCATGGTTTTAATTTTTCTCTAATGATTTTAATGCTTCAATAAGCTTTTTATTTTCTGTTGCTGTCCCAACAGTTAAACGCAACGTATTCTCACATAAAGGTTGCGTGGTTCTGTTACGAATAACAATTCCTTTTTCGATTAATTGATGGTAACGTTTTGTGGCATCATCTACTTTTACAAGCACAAAATTAGCATCTGTAGGATAAATGGTTTCTATATAACTAATCGTTTTTAAAGCTGAAATTAACACCTCTCTTTCTAAAAGGATAATTCCTATAATATGGCTTACTTCTTCTAAATCGTCTAAGCGATTTAAAACTGCTTCTTGATTTAAAGTGCTGACGTTATAAGGTGGTTTTACACGATTATATAAAGCAACAATTTCTTCGCTTGCATAAGCAACTCCTACTCTAACACCTGCTAATCCCCAAGCCTTACTAAACGTCTGACTTACAATCAAGTTATTGTATTTGTTAATGTTTTTAAGAAATGATGCTTGTGCACTAAAATCGATGTACGCTTCATCGACAATTACGATTCCATTGAAATTCTCTAAAACATATTCAATATCCTCCGAATTAATACTGTTTCCTGTTGGATTATTAGGTGAACATATAAAAATGATTTTTACATCTTCGAAATCTAAATACGGTTGTAACTGATTTAGATTGATTTGAAAATCATTAATTAACGGTTGCTTTATAACTTCTATATTATTAATATTAGCAGACACGTCGTACATTCCATACGTTGGCGAAAAAGTCAACACTTTGTCTTTTCCTGGTTCACAAAAAATACGGTAAGCTAAATCGATAACTTCATCACTACCATTACCAACAAAAATCTGATTTGTTTCTACTTTTTTAATTGCAGATAGCTTTTGTTTGATTTCTTTTTGCTGTGGATCGGGATAACGATTTACACCATTTTCGAACGGATTTTCGTTAGCATCCAAAAAAACCATAGCGCCTGATGCACTATTTTTATACTCATCTCTTGCCGACGAATAGGGCTTTAAAGCTTTTATATTTGCTCTTACGAGGTTGTTTATGTTGAAATTTGTGTTCATTTTTTATTGTTTGTCAGTTCGATTGCAATTGCTTTTTCTACAATTTTGTATCGTTAACTTTGGTTTTACTAAAACTTCTCGATACCATTTTCTCCTACATCAGAAATTACTCGAAGTGACCGTTTATTCTAAATCTTTTAGCCTTAAAGTTACTGCATTTTTATGCGCATGTAAACCTTCAGCTTCGGCCATTAATTCAATTGTTTTACCAATATTTAATATTCCTTCTTTAGTTATTTTCTGGAATGTAATAGCCTTTGTAAAACTGTCTAAATTCACTCCAGAATAGGCCTTACTAAACCCGTTTGTTGGCAAAGTATGGTTGGTTCCAGAAGCATAATCGCCAGCACTTTCTGGTGTATAATTACCAATAAATACGGAGCCTGCATTTCTTATGCTATCTATAAAAAAGTCATTATTTCGTGTTGCAATAATTAAGTGTTCTGGAGCATAATCATTTATTAAATCTAAAGCTAAATCTGCAGCTTCAATAACAATGGCTATAGAATTAATTAAAGCCTTTTCTGCAATTTGTTTTCTTGGTAATCCCAAAAGTTGCTTTTGTATCTCGTTTTGTACAGATTCTATTAATTTAATTGAATCTGAAACTAAAATAACTTGGCTATCTTCTCCATGTTCTGCCTGACTTAACAAATCTGAAGCTACATAAGCTACATTTGCAGAATCATCTGCCACTATTAATAACTCACTTGGTCCTGCAGGCATATCTATGGCTACACCAAACTTAGTCGCAATTTGCTTTGCAACCGTAACAAACTGATTTCCTGGTCCAAAAATTTTATAAACCTGAGGTATCGTTTCTGTTCCAAACGTTAAACCTGCAATAGCCTGAATACCGCCAACTTTTATAATTTTAGTAACACCACATAAGTTTGCCGTGTATAAAATTTCGTTAGCTATTTGACCTTCTTTATTTGGAGGCGTACATAATACCAATTCTTTACAACCAGCAATATTTGCAGGTGTTGCTAACATTAAAACTGTTGAAAATAATGGTGCAGTTCCTCCAGGAATATATAAACCAACCTTTTCGATAGGTCTTTTTTCTTGCCAACAGTGTACACCTTTTACGGTTTCAACAAAAACTTTATCTGTTTTTTGAGCGCTATGAAATGCCTCAATATTTGATTTCGCTTGCGCTATAGCTTTTTTTAATTCAATGGAAACCAAAGCAGATGCCTTTTCTATTTCATCAGCAGTAACAACATTTGAATCTAATTCGCAACCATCAAATTTTTTGGTGTATTTAGCAATGGCTATATCACCATGTTTAGCGACATCTTCGAAAACCTCATTTACTGTTTTCTCAATAGCATCAACTGTTTGCGTTGGTCTTTTTAATAATTCTGACCACGTTGATTTATTTGGGTTTATAATTGTTTTCATTACATCACCATTTTTTCAATTGGACAAACCAGTATACCTTGAGCTCCTTTAGCTTTTAACTCATCGATAACCTCCCAAAACTGGTTCTTATCGATAACAGAGTGGACACTACTCCAACCTTTTTCGGCTAATGGCAATACTGTTGGGCTTTTCATTCCTGGTAAAACAGAAATAATGTCCTCTAATTTATCATTTGGAGCATTTAACAACACATATTTAGAATTCTGACCTCTTAAAACTGATTGAATTCTAAATTGAATTTTCTGTAATAACGCTTCATTTTCATTAGACAGTTTTGGTGATTTTGCCAAAACGGCTTCAGATTTCAAAAGCACTTCTACTTCTTTTAATCCATTTTTAAACAGCGTGCTTCCACTCGACACAATATCACAAATACCATCTGCTAATCCAATATTAGGAGCGATTTCTACAGAACCACTAATAATATGGAGTTTGGCTTCTATTCCGTTTTTATCTAAAAAGTGCTCTACAGTATTTGGATACGATGTTGCAATACGCTTACCACGTAAATCCTGTAGACTTGAAGCCTTAGAATCTTTTGGCACAGCAATAGAGACTTTACATTTAGAGAAACCTAAACGCTCTACAATTGGTAAATCGTTTCCTTTTTCTATTAAAACATTTTCGCCAATAATGGCTACATCTACAACTCCATCTCTTAAATATTGAGGGATATCCCCATTTCTTAAGTAAAAAACTTCCAAAGGAAAGTTACGTGCAGCAGCTTTTAATTGATCTTTTCCATTCTCTATAGAAATACCAATGTCTTTTAGAAGCTTCATTGAATCTTCATTAAGTCTTCCTGATTTTTGAACTGCAATTTTTAGTTTAGTCATCTTGCTTTATTATTGTTTTAGGCAAAATCAAACGGTATAAATAGAAAAAATCCGTTTGATTTGCTCAAACGGATTTAAAAATATTTTGATTTTATTCAATACATCTTCACCTCGCTTGAGTGCAAGTATGAAAATGATGATGTAGTTGAATAAAGTTCATGTCTGTTTTTGTTCTTCACAAAGATTATAAAATTATGTTTACAAATCCTAATTACTTACAATTAAATTTTTATTTTTATGGAAATCTAAAATTTACCTTATGAAATTTAAACATATTCTATTAGCTTTAATATTTATAGCAAGTGCACAATTTGCTATAGCTCAAGAAAGCACAAAAACAATTGTAGAAAGAGCTCAAATAACTGCTAAAAAAGAAAATAAAAATATCTTTATTATGTTTCATGCCTCTTGGTGTGGCTGGTGTAAAAAAATGGATAAGAATATGAAATTAGAACGTACTTTAAAGCTTTTTAATAATAACTATGTTATTGAGCACATTACGGTGCTAGAGAGTAAAAATAATAAGAAATTAGAAAACCCTAATGGCGCAGAGTTTTTAAAAGCAAATGGTGGAGAAAACCAAGGTTTACCTTATTGGATTATTCTAGATGCTGATGGAAAACAATTAATCAACTCTAAAAATAATAAGGATCAAAACTTAGGTTGTCCAGCAACTCTTGAAGAAGTTAATGATTTTATAGGAAAACTAAAAACAACATCAAAACTTAATGCTATAGAACTTGAAATTATAAAAAGTGAATTTATTAAGAAGTGAATTTATTATTTATGTATAAAAAAAAGCAACGCT